>JBCCVZ010000001.1:0-597531 GCA_039194425.1 Acidobacteriota bacterium
CGGCTCCCACCGGCCCAGACTCACTCGCGGCCTCTCCCGGCGGTGAGGAAGGCTGCGTAACGCCACCCACCTCGGACTCCGCGTCCACAGACGGCGGTTGCTCGGCCTCCACCGAGCCAGACTCACTCGCGGGCTGCTGTTCGGCTCCGACCGGCCCAGACTCACTCGCGGCCTCTCCCGGCGGTGAGGAAGGCTGCGTAATGCCACCCACCTCGGACTCCGCGTCCACAGACGGCGGTTGCTCGGCCTCCACCGAGCCAGACTCACTCGCGGGCTGCTCGGGCTGATCGGGAAAATTGAACTGAGAGGGTGTTGGGGATGCCGGGGCAGCGCCTTCCTGCAGGGTGTCTCCGGGAGCCTGCTGGCCCGCCGCTACCGAGCCAGCCTCAGAGTTTCGATCATCAACACCTACCATCTGCATGAGGCTCAGAAGCTCTTGAGTATCCTCCAGACTGACTATCGGCTCTTCGGTAATCCTATGAAGCTCACCAATTCTGTCGAAGATCGCGGTGCGCGGATATGCAATGCTCTCGCCGATGATCGACTTATATACCTCTCGTTGATGATCTAGATACTGAGGGAAGGTAAGATCTAGTCTCTTGACGGTGCTACGAATTCTCGCTAGCGACTGTTCACGAGTCGGTTCTGCTTCCCATGCTACCCCGACTACGGCAATATCCTCGGGGTAGTCAGTACTGAGCCGCTCAATGAATGGAAGTTCGGCAATACACGGAGGACACCAGCTACCCCAGAACACCACTACTAGCCATTTTCCTTGAGACCGCCTTAAGTTGAACCGTCCGGGGAACTTGACTGGCGTGCCCAACTCTGTCGCATCTACCGCTATTGCATTTGCATCTAGCATGTTGACTCGCAGCCTTTCAGCGGTGCGAGTTGGCAAAGGTACCGCGAGAGGTGACTGCCTCATAGATCTCGAAACAACGGTGCCTTTTTCTTCTGACGACTTATCCTGCCCATTGGCATTGAGCCTCTCAGGCCGCTCTTTCGAATCTTTGCAGATGTTAACAAAGATCTCGGCTCGGACAATGCTCTGTCTCAGCCAGCTACTCCAGCTACTCATTGTAGGCTTCGGCAAGAAGAGTTCAACACCGAGTTTCCTATCAAGCACCACAAGAGCAGCGAACTGATCTTGAGATTGGAAGCTAGCTAGCACATAGTCCCGAAGTGCTCCTTGAGCGCGCTCCGTTATCATTTGGACATAGTGCCGGTAGAGCGAACCAGCTTGGGATCGATCAGCTTCCAGAGAAAGCCTCGGCAAAGGAATAGTCTCCGCTGATCCACCTGAATCCTGACCCAGAGCCTCAGCAAGGTCACCATGATATCTCAGAACAATCAGATCACCGCCGGACAGCGCTCTCGACCGCAAGTGCGTTGCGACTTCGGCAGAAGCAGCGGAAGGTATGATTACAATCACCTTACGCCTATCGCCAGAAAGGAAACCTGTCTTCAATCTCTTGACGTCCAAGCGTCCATCTAGCGACGGGGATGCGCGAACCAGATCGTCAAAATGGCCTGCGGATCTGCGACCGTCTTCTCTTTGACCGATGGTCAACTCATGAACGGACGGTGTAATCCCTGCCAGTGTCGCCGAGCCTGGACCGCTCAACCTTTCCCATATTCTTGCCACCTCAGCAATCTGACTATCTGAGCAGCCAGACCATGCTGGACCACTAGTCAAGAGTAAGAATAGAAAATATTTCAATACGGCGAAAACTGCAAGCACTCTACAGCAGACGCCACTATCAGCATTCTCAACACGCAACTTTAGAAGGATCATTGTGGACAACCAAAACTACCCAGTTCCTCATTCACCAAAACAACACATTGACAGCCGTGCGAAGTGGAGCACAACACTGCCTAGCCTAGCATCACGCCAACCTCTCGACGGAGCCTTATCCTCTGGCGCGAAGCGCCTCTGGACAAATTCATTCTACCAAACTTCTCTAGTTCGATCCAGTCCTTCTTAGCAGTCCCTCAGCAGGGGAACTGCTAGTCCCCATAGTCTCCGGCAGTCACTGGAGACACTTTCCTTGCGCACTCAGCCCACCCTTCGCAGTGCTACTTGGCAACTCTCTTTCCTCCACCCCGGCCCGGTCCAGCCGGTACCCCAGCTCTGTGTGCCGCAGGGTGCTCATCGCCAGGTCCGACGCGGCGAGCAAGTCGATGTCGTGGCGTCGGCTGAGGCGCTTGAGGACGGCCTGGAGGGCGGCGTGGGCTCGCTTGGTGGCGGAGGGGGCGGGGCGGTCTCGGTGGACGGGGTCGCGGAGGTCGCACTGGGCGATCGCGGAGAGGCCGTGGCGTTCGAGGAGGTCGATGAGGAGACCGACCTCGACGCCTTGTCCGCTCGAGAAGGGGATCGACTCGAGAGCGCTGCGGCGGCCGGCCCATTCGGTGGCGAGGGGCTGGACGATGCCGGAGAGGCGCGGGTAAAAGAGGTCGAAGAGCGGGCGGACGACGAGGTCGACGAGGTGGGCGTCGACGCTCGGGGTCGGGCCGTTGGTGCTGTGCTGTCTCGCGAATCCGAGGACGAGGGCGAGGCGCGGGTGCTTGAGCAGGGGACCGAGGACGCCGGTGACGTGGCGCGGATGGACGTCGCCAACGTCGAGCCACGCGACGAGGTCGCCGGAGGCGGCGTGGAGGCTCTTCCAGAGAGCCTCGCCGCGCCCATGGCCGCCGTTGCCATGCTCGGGCAGGATCTGTGACTGCTCGGCGACCTCGGCACCCGCGGCCGCAGCTTCGTCGCGTGTCGCGTCGGTCGATCCGCCGTCGAGGACGAGGATCTGGTCGAGCAACGGGAAGTTGTCGACCAGGGCGTGGCGACAGGTGCGGACCAGCGCGCCGATGTGGCGCTCTTCGTTGAGCGCGGGGACGGCGAGGCTGATGCGCAGGTTCTGCCGACGCTTCAGCGCGACGAGCTTCTCGACTTCGTCGAACTCGTCGCAGTGGAAGGTGTTGTCGGCGATCCACTTGTCGATCTGTTCGGCGAGGCTGCGGCGCCTGGGAACCCGGGCGATGGGCGCGGTCTCGCCGTCGAGCGATTCGGCCAAGGTGTCGACCGGTGGGCCGCCGCGCCGCTTGGCGACAAGAAGCGTGGCGTCGCAGGCGCCGGCGACCGCGGAAAGCACCGTGCCCTTCCAGTGCTGCGACGGTCGCCCGCGAGTGGCGGCGCCGAGCACCAGGAGATCGTGACCACAGGCTTCGCCGACGATCGCGTCGACCGCGTCGCCGTCGATCACCAGCTGACGCTCGAGGCGTGGCGTGCGGCGCAGCGCCGGCTCGAGCTCCGCGAGCTGGTCGTGGGCCTGCTCGCTCTCACGCACGTGCACACAAGTGATGTTGGCGTCGGCCGCCGTCGCCACCGCCGACGCCAGATCGAGCGCCAGGTGCGCATGCGGCCCTTGACGCAGGGGTACGAGCAGGCGCTCGAGGTCACGCCACGAGGCACCATCGACCAGGGCTTGGCCCGGGCGCGCGAGCACGACATCGCAGGGCGGTGAGGCGAGACGGCGGTCGATCAGGTCGTCGACCTCGGCCTGCTGCAAGTGATCCCAGGCGAGGATCAGCAGGTCGATCTCTTCGTCCTCGATCAAGTCGAAGACGCCTTCCCACGCCTGACGCTCGACCCGCACCACAGAGCGCACCGTGGTCGGCGCCGTGCCGCGGCGCTCGAGCGCTTGCTCGAGCTCGCGCCGGATCGTGCTCGCCCGCGCCGTTTCCGACGCCAACGAAGCACCATCCGAGGTGCTCATGAGGTGAGCGATGACCAACTCGCCAGGCTCCGCCCCCTCGGCGCCGCGCGCAAGCAGCTTGGCGAGAAAGAGCATGCCGTCAAAATCGGCCGCTCGGAGCACTGGGAAGAGCACACGCCGCCCGCGGCCGCGGATGGTGGGGGGTGTCGGCTCGTGGTCGGACGTAGTAGAGGGAGTCGAGAGATTCATCGGGGATCCGGTCATTCTACGCCACCTCGCGAGGCGGTACACTGCGTCTCGATGCTGACGCTGCACCAGGACCGGGGATTCGACCCGACCGGACGCAGG
This sequence comes from Acidobacteriota bacterium, assembly GCA_039194425.1. Classification (GTDB taxonomy): domain Bacteria; phylum Acidobacteriota; class Thermoanaerobaculia; order Multivoradales; family J023; genus JAUIJL01. The sequence goes on from JBCCVZ010000001.1 coordinate 4,059, forward strand.
GCGACCCCGGCCACCTGGTGCCGTGTGACCCTCGGCCGCGGCCACGACGGACTCGAAACTCGCGCCTTCCTGCGCCACGAAGCGATCCTCTACCCGTGGCCGCTGCGTGACTGGTCGGACGGGGACGCGATCGACTTCTTCCTCGAGGCGCCCGGCCGCTACACACTCATCGTCGAGTGGCGTGACCCGCGCTCGAGAGACGGCGGCCGCGAGCACCTCGAGTTCGCGGTCTCGCCGGCGGTCAGCAGCCGTCAACCGACGCGAACAAGGGCTCGCGGTGGGCGCTACTGGGCGCCCAACGCCTACGAGGCGGCGATGATCAAGCGCCACGAGAGTCGGATGATCCTCGACCTCGAGCGACTGGTACCACGCGGCGGCGTGGTCTACGACATCGGCGCCAACATCGGCCTGTGGAGCGTGCCGGCCGCGCAGGCCGTCGGCCCCGGCGGGCAGGTCGTGTGCATCGAGCCGAGCCCGTTGTGCATCCCCTACCTGGTCGCCAACCTCGAGGCGGCCGACATCACCTGGGCGACCGTGCTGCCGCTCGCGGTGTCGGACGGCGCGCCGCGCATCGACCTCCGCTTGAGCTATGGCAACAGCCATCTTTCGACCGGCGGGCCTTCGGGGCTCGGCCTCGGCAAGCCAGGGCATGTCGTCACCGTGCCGGCCTCGAGCCTCGACGGCATCGTCGAGAGCTACGGTCTGCCCGACCCCGATCTGCTGAAGATCGATGTCGAAGGCATCGAAGCCTGGATCTTGCCCGGCTGTGGCGCGCTGCTCGAGCGGGCGCGTCCGCTGGTCGTGCTCGAGGTCCACGGCGTCGACCAGGCGCGCGTCGTCGGACCGGCGCTCGAGTACGTCGGCTACCGTCTCGAGGACGCCGAGAGTGGCGAGCGCTTCGAAAGCGCCAAGGACTTCGCCCGGCGCTTCGGCCCTGGTGTGCGTCAGCTGCTCGCGCGCTGGGAGGGCGCGAGCGTCGAGGACACGCCGGCGGCGCCGGTCTCTGTCTCCTCGACGGCGAGCGGCCCCGGTTCCAGCGCGCGATAGAGCACCGCAGTGGCGGTCAGAGCCACCGGCAGAGTGAGCAGCAATCCGACGCCGAAGAGAGCGCCTCCGAGCAGGCCGACGGCGGCGAAGATTCCGAGCCGCACCAGGATCGCCCGCCGCTCGATGTCTATCCACATCGCGGCGCGCTCCAGAACCTCCGACACGGGGCGACCTCGCGGCACATCGACGGCGACGAAAAAGGCCAGCGCGTAGCGATGGAGCAACACCGCGGCCAGAATCACCGCGACTGCCACCGCGGCGCCGAGCACCAGCGGCTGCCACGACGGCGGCGTGACATGCCGGTCGACCCACAGCGCGACGAGCAGCGGCAGCGCGCTGACGATCAGCATCAGGTAGCCGACCCAAAAGAGCGCCAGCGAACGTTCGTAGCGACGGAACCCGCCGAGCAGGGTTGCCGCCCGGATCCGCTCACCGTCGACCAGCGCCAGCGCCACCACGGGAAGGCTGCCGACCAGCGGCGCCAGGCCGAGCAACAGAAACGCGAAGTTGAACAGCGGCACGAGGCAGCCGACGACGATCGCGAGAACCAGAACGGGCAGGCCGCCGAAGGCTACGAGCGGACGCCGCAGGCAGACGGCGAGGCCGGCGCGCAGGCAAGCGACGGCCGACGGCAGCGGGGCGCCGGGGCGCTCGCCCACAGGACTGGTATTCAAGGGACTGTCTCTCACGGAACGATGCCCCGGCGCCGGAAACGCTCCTGGCGGTGCTCGCCATTGGAGAACACCGCGTCGAGGCCCTCGACCGCGTCCCAGACGTCGACATGCCGCAAATAGAGCGGCGTCAGGCCGAAGCGCAGCAGGTCGGGCGCGCGATGGTCGCCGACCAACCCACGCGCGATGGCCGCCTGGATCGCGGCGTCGGCGTCAGGATGGCGTAGCACCACCTGCGCACCGCGCACGGCCCCGTCGAGCGGGCAGGCGCACTCGACGCCGTACCGCGCCAGGCGTGCAGCCGCGAGCTCGAGGAAGAGGTCGCCGAGCGACAGCGACAGCGCGCGGAGACGCTCGAGATCGACGCCGTCGAACACGTCGAGCGCGGCGTCGAGCGCCGCCAGAGACAGCACCGGCGGCGTGCCGCAGACGAAGCGTGCGGCCCCGGCCGCGGGGCGATAGGCGGGCTCGAAGGCGAACGGATCAGCGTGCCCGAGCCAGCCGGGCAGCGGCGTCTCGGCAGCATCGTGGTGGCGCCGGGCGACGTAGAGGAAGGCCGGCGCGCCGGGGCCGCCGTTGAGGAACTTGTAGCCGCATCCAACGGCGAGGTCGACCCCGCAGGCATCGAGGTCGACCGGCAGGGCGCCGGCGCTGTGCGCGAGGTCCCACAGCGCCAGCGCGCCATGGTGATGGACCAGCTCGGTGACGGCCGCCATATCGAGCAAGCGTCCGTCGCGAAAGCCGACGTGGCCGAGGCTGACGACCGCGGCCGGGTGCGCGGCGAGGGCCGCGTCGAGAGCCTCGAGCCGCCCCTGGTCGCAGCGGAACCGCACCACCTCGACGTCGGGCACCAGCGCCGCGAGACCATCGGCGATGTAGTTGTCGGACGGAAAGTGGTCGTCCTGGCAGAGGATGGTGCGGCGACCAGGGCGCAGCACCAGCGCGGTCGCCAAGACCTTGAAGAGGTTCACCGACGTCGAGTCACACACGACGACCTCGTCGTCCGCGGCGCCGACCAGCCGGGCGATCTTGGCGCCGACTCGCTGCGGCAGGTGGATCCAGTCGTGCGTGTTCCAGGATGCGATCAAGTCGTCCCGCCACTGCCCCGCCGCCGTCTCGAGGCGGACGAGCGCGGCGCGGGTGGGCGGACCGAGCGAGTTGCCGTCGAAGTACAGCCGACCGGGCGGCAGGGCGAAGTCGTCACGGCGCGAGAGGTCGCCGAGCGCGGCGTCGCGCGCCATCGCGTCGGCGCGCGTCGGGCCGCGAGTCGCGGGCGGGGCACTCATCGCGAAGTGGCGTCGAAGTCGAGGCCCTGGCCGACACAGACCAGCGCCCAGCATTCGGCCTCGTCACCGATCCGCGGCTCGTGCGAGGTGCCGGCCGCGGAGAGGTGGTAGTCGCCGGGGTGGTACTCGCCCCAACAGTCGTGGTAGCTGCCGACAAGCACCAGCACCGACTCCGCGCCGAGGTGGCGATGGTGGGGCAACACGCCGCCGGCCGGGGTGCGCACCAGGAAGAGGTCGAGCGCGTCGGCGCGATCGGCGGCCAGGGGCGCGATGCGCGTGCTGCTGTCGAGCAGCGGTCGCCAGCGGAGGCTCCTCGCCACGTCGTCGAGCTCGTTCCACACCACGGCCGGAACCAGGCCCTCGTCGGGACGAGCCGCCGGCCGAGTCCGTGGAGGCGCTGCGGCGTCGAGGTGCTCGGTCAGGCGAAGCCACGAGTCGGCCGCCGGAGTCGCCGGCTCGGCGGCCTCGAGCCATCGACCACCGGGCCACGAGGCCGCCGCCAGCCGCGCGCTGCACGTATCGCATTGCGCGACGTGCGCCTCGACCAGCAGGCGGCGCAGGCGCGGCAGATCGCCGGACGCGACGCCGACGAGGGCATCGTCGCCCGGATGACGCCGCGGCGACACGATGGGGGCAGACGAGGTCACGAGGTGAGTCCGTCCGAGAGTTTCTTCAGCGCCGAGCGCAGGCGCGACTTCAGCGTGCCGAGAGGGATGCCGAGGCGTAGCGCGGCCTCGTCGTAGGTCCGACCGCTGAAATAGGTTTCGCGCACGACATCTCTCTCCTCGACGCGCAGGCGGGCGAGCGATTGCGCCAGGGCCAGCTGCAGTTCCCGGCTCGGCCCGCCGACGACGCGCGGCTCGCGATCGACTTCCTCCGGGGGCTCGTCGACCGCCGGGCGCGCGCGCCGAAAGTGATCGGCGACGCGATTGCGACACAAAATATACAGCCAGCCGCCGAAATCTCCGCGTCGGGGGTCGAAGGTCTCGGCCCGGCGCCAGACCTGGAGGAAGACATCTTGCAGCAGGTCGTCGGCGAGAACGGCGTCGCGGCACAACGTGCGCAGAATCGACAGCACCCGCCCGGCATGGCGGTCGAAGAGTCCGCGGAAGGCGTCGCGATCCCCGGCGGCGGTCGCCGCCACGAGCTGCGCGTCCGGCGGGTCGCCCACCGGCGCGGTGACGCCCACGGAACGGGCACCGGCACGTCCAGGCCGTACTCCGGACGGCGAGCTCTCGGACACACGCATCTCTGGAAGCATGCTATCAGCCGAGCGCGTCGGGACGACGCGACGAGCAACCGACTCGAGGATCAAGAACCCGGGGCTCTCAGGTCGACCGTCCACGCGGCGAAGACCGTGCGCCACGCGGGGCTCTCGGCATCGCCGGCGCGGCCGGTCGCTCCGTCGAACGGACGGGCGTGCACAGCGGTGGCGAGCCAGCGGCCGGGCTCGATCGAGAACCGAACCCGGCCGTCGGCGCCGGTCCGCTCGGCCCGAACCGGGCCTGACGGACGATCCAGAGCGTCCAGGTCGACGAGCACGCCGGATCGCGGCGCACCGCCGACCTCTACCCGCAGCGCCAGCGTGCCGCCCTCACCGGGAGCCGGCATCTGCTCGGCGATCAGCTCGACCGGCAGACCGATCCGCCGATCGGCCGGCGCGCTGTCACCGACTGCGAGCAACATCTTCACCGCGCGCGACACCAGCTCGCGCCCCGGCGTTTCGAGGGTGCCCTCCACGCGCCGCGCATGCGCGACGCGGTCGAGGCCTTCCTCTTCGAGGTAGGCGGCGAAGCGGGCAGCGGGCAGGGTGTGCCGGAACGGCCGCGTCTCGTACGCGAGCACCCAGGGCCCGGGCTCGGCGGGTCGCAGCACGCCGAGCGGCGCCTGGCCGTCGATTCCCGGCAGCGCGCTCGGTCCCGTCGCCGGCCCGTGCGCCTCGAGGCGGACGATGCGCGCAGCGTCGCGGCGTACAGCCTCTCCCCGCGCCTCCCCTGCGTGCCCGGTATGACCGATGCGGGCTTCGACCGTCACCAGGTCGCCCGGTGCGCTCGGCGGTGGCGGCTCGAGCCACAGATCGTGCCCCGAAGCCGCGGATGCGATCAGCGGCCCGACGCTGACGAGCGCGACGACGAGCCCGCCGACGCATGCACGTCGGTGCCTCACGGCGTCGCGTCCGGCGAGCCCGGGAAGGGCGTGCGGAGGTATGGGAACGCCGCGTCGAAGGCGGACGCGTCGAGGAACGCACCGTCGGTGTACGGCAGCTGACCGTCGGGGGCGACGCTCGGATCGAGCAGCGCACCCATCACCGCGCGAAGCGAGATGTCGACGGTGTCGTCACCCGGGCGCCGCCCGTTCGGGTACCCGGCCAGGTCGCCGCCGAGCACGCCGAACGGGTCCTGGTCGACCGCAGGCACGGCGGGGATCGCCGTGTTGAGACGCATCATCTCACCTACGGAGCCGTCGGCGTTGAGGCCCGGCACGCCGGTGAGGAAGACTTGCACCAGATCTTCGCGCGGGAAGAGATCAGGCGCGCGGACGCCGAAGAGCACTTCGAGCAGCTCGGGCAGCGTCGGGTGGGTGACGTAGCGCAGGAACTGCGCATCGCCGCGCGGATGGCTGCCGTTGAAGCGATCCTTGTCGGGCAGGCCGATGGCGACCTCGTTGACCAGCGGATTGGCCAGGCGCGAGACCTGCACGAAGTCGCCGTCGTCGACGGTCGCCTGCAGGTAGTCGGGCGACTCCATGCGGCGCGCGGTGCGCGGCAGGCGGGCAGCCGTCCAGCCGGCGATCACGTCGCTCGAGTCGGTCAAGCAGGCGGTCGGCACCTCGAGCGCCAGAGACGTGATGTTGAGGCCGGCGGTGTCGGAGGTCTCGCCGTCGACCGGACCGAGCGGGTTGGTGTTCACCAGGTCGAAGACTTCACCCAGATTCACCGCGAAGCCCTCGGCCCGCTGCCCGACGAAGACCCGGCCGTCGCCACAGCCCGGAATCGCGATGTCGTAGACGTGGCGCGCCGCGTAGGCAGCGTAGTCCGGGAACGACTTCGCTCCCGCGTTGTCGAGCGGTAGAGGGAAGCGGCGCCGGTTCGGATCGTCGGCACGCGAGGCGAAGGCGACGCTCTGTGGGCTCGTCATGTCGCCGCGCACGACCCGCAGAGTGAAACTGCGCCGTTCGTTCGCCGCACCGACACCGAATCCCGACCCGATCGGCCCGACATTCAGCAGCGGCACCGGCACGGTCTCTGTGGCCCCGGCTTCGCCGACCTGCAGCGCGACGAACGGCGACTGGCGCAGCAGCCGGAAGCGAAACGTGATGTCCTCGACCGCATCGCCGTTGTTGCTGATGTGGATGTCGTAGAACGCGTCGCCGTCGAGCGGGAAGTAGTTCGGGCCGCCGTAGGGCACCTGCAGAGGGTTGTAGTTAGCGATCAGCGTGACGAAGCCGTCACGACCGGGCTCGTAGCTGCGGAACATGTAGAAATCCGTGCCGTCGACCTGTGGCGTGCTCAGGATCGACGGTGCTTCGCGATGGCTGGAGGCGGTGGCGCCGTCGGCCGTGACGAACGCCACGGCCAACAACAGCAGGACGAGAAGGTTTACGGCGTGCGGAGCACCGGACGGGCTGTTCGGGCGATCGGAGGACATGGGGACTCCTTCGGTAGGATCGAGGTCAAGCTGTCGAAATCAGGGGTGTCGAAATCAGGGGTGTCGAGCGCCGAGCTGTCGAGCTCGGTCCGAGCTCTCAACTGGCCCTACGCCATCGCCGGCCGAATCGGACGAGTCAGCGATCGATTTCTTCGATTTCGCCCCGCCGAGGCCGAACTTCGCGCTCTCGATCTCGTATTCTCGGGACTCGACCTCCAGGGCCCGTCGCCTTCTCGGCGCCCACCGCATTCGCAGGACCACCGTCTCTTCCAGACGGACGTCCTCGCCCGACCCCGTCGGCCCAGTGCCGGGCCATCGCCCGCACCACTTCCGATCGAGCCCACGTCAACGATTCTCCGAAGGACCTCGACGATGCCGAGACTTCCTCTGCACCTCCTCGCCTGCGCCGTCGCCTGCCTCCTTGTTGTCGGAGCCACCGGCGCGCAGCCCGCCGCCGACAGCACCGACAGCGGCCAGCGCCTGCTGCTCTATCCCGACATCCACCGCGACTTCGTCGTCTTCGTGCACGACGAAGACATCTGGCGCGCACCGAGCGCCGGCGGTACGGCTCGTCGCCTCACTTCGCACGACGGGCTCGAGATCTTTCCCAAGATTTCGCCCGACGGCCGCTGGATCGCCTTCTCGGCCGAGTACAGCGGCTCGCGCCAGATCTGGGTGATGCCGTCCGAGGGCGGTACCCCGCGCCAGCTCACCTTCTACACCGATGTCGGCGCGCTTCCGCCGCGCGGCGGCTGGGACGGCTGGGTGCTCGGCTGGACGCCGGACGGCGAGATCCTGGCGCGGCTGAACCGAACGCCCTTCGGCGAGCGCATGGGACGCTACTTCCGCATCGACCCCGAGGGCGGCCTCGAGACGCCGCTGCCGCTGCCGCACGGCGGCTCGGCCTCGTTCTCCGCCGACGGCACGGCCCTCGCCTATACGCCGATCGACCGCGAGTTCCGCACCTGGAAACGCTCGTTCGGCGGACGCGCCCAGGATCTCTGGATCTACGATCTCGAGGCCGAGCGCTCGCAGCGCCTGACCGGCTTCCGCGGCACCGACAACTTCCCGATGTGGCACGGCGACACGATCTACTTCCTGTCCGACCGCGACTACACACTCGAGCTCTTCGCCCTCGACGCCGGAATCGCCCGCGCCGCCGCCGACGGCAGTGGCGCCGACCTCGAGCCCGGGGCCGCGGCGTCCGAAAAGAGCGTGCGCCAGGTGACGGACTTCGACGTCTGGGACGTCCTGTGGCCGAGCCAGGGCCCCGAGAGCATCGTCTTCACCGCTGGCGGCGATCTCTATCGCCTGGACCTCGACGACGAAACCACGTCGCGGATCGACGTGGCGATCCACGACGATCGCCCGCACGCCGCGCCGCGTTTCGAGACCGTGTCGGACAACATCGACTCGGCCACCCTGTCGCCGCAGGGCCACCGCATCGTCTTCGACGCCCGCGGCGAGCTCTTCTCGGTGCCTGCCGAAAAGGGACCGACGCGCAATCTGTCGAAAACGCCGGCTGCGCGCGAGCACGAGCCCGCGTTCTCGCCCGACGGCCGCTGGCTCGCCTACCTCTCGGACGCCAGCGGCGAGTACGAGATCTACCTGCGTCCAACCGACGGCTCGAGCGCGCCGCGCCAGCTCACCAACGACGCCTCGGTGTGGCGCTTCGCGCCGGAGTGGAGCCCCGACTCCTCCACGCTCGCGTTCAGCGATCGCAAGCGGCGGCTCTTCGTGATCGACGTCGAGAGCGGCGAGCAGACCCTGGTCGACCGCAGCTTCCGCGGCGACTTCACGGTCTATGTGTTCTCGCCCGACAGCCGCTGGCTCGCCTACGAGCGCACGCGCGAAGACACGCGCATGACCGGCATCTCGCTCTTCTCCCTCGACTCGGGCGAAGTGACCCGCTTCGGCGACGGCCAGGCCAACGACTACTCGCCGGCCTGGAGTGCCGACGGAACGCACTTGATCTATCTCTCGGATCGCGACTTCAACCTGCGCTTCAGCGCCTTCGAGTTCAACTACGTCTACGACCGGGCGACCCGTCTCTACGCCACGATGCTCGACCCCGCGGCGGACCCGATGGTGCCGCTCGAGAGCGACGAAGTAGCGGCCACCAAGGAGTCCGACGACGCGGCATCCGCAGAGGGCGCTTCCGACACTCCGTCGACCGAGACCGGGCCGACCGTGCGCCTCGTCACCGACGGCCTCGAGGCCCGCACCATCGCGCTGCCTGGCGTCGAGCCGGCGGCCTACACCGGCGTCCGCGCCACAGCCGACGCGGTCTACCTCGCGCGCTTCGGTGACGGCGCGCCGTCGCTCCATCGCTACGACTTGGCGAAGCACGAGCTGTCGCAGCTGGCGCCGGCGATCACCGACTACGAGCTCTCGGCCGACGGCTCGAAGCTGCTCTACCAGTCCGGTCCGAACTGGCACCTGATCCCGTCCGCCGGCAACGGCGGCAAAAGCAAGCCGCTCGATCTCTCAGCGCTGCGCGTCAAGCTCGACCCGCGCGTCGAGTGGCGCCAGATCTTCGACGACGGCTGGCGCATCTCGCGCGACTTCTTCTACGACGAAGCCATGCACGGCATGGACTGGCAGGCGATCGGCGAACGCTACCGTTCGCTGCTGCCACGCATCGCCCATCGCTCTGAGCTCGACTTCCTGTTCGGCGAAATGGTCGGCGAGCTCGGCGCGGGGCACACCTACGTCCAGCCCGGTGAGAGCGACTCCGTCGAGCGGGTCGAAGGCGGCATGCTCGGCGCCGAGTTCGAAGCCGACGATGAGGCCGGCGTCTACCGCATCGCGCGCATCTACGACGGCGAGAACTGGCACGACAACTACCGCTCGCCGCTCACCGAGCCGGGGATCGTGGTCGCCGAGGGCGACTACTTGCTGGCGATCGACGGCGAGAGCCTGTCGACCGACGACAACCCCTATCGCCTGCTCGAAGGCAAGGCGAACACCCAGGTGACGCTGACGATCAACGACCGGCCGAGCGCCGACGGCGCGCGCGAGGTGATCGTGCGGCCGACCGGGAGCGAGCTGAATCTGCGCTACATCGACTGGGTCAAGAGCCGCCTGCGCCTGGTCGACGAGCTCTCGGACGGCCGGGTCGGCTACATCCACCTGCCGAACACCGCGATCGACGGCAACCGCATGCTGCAGAAGATGTTCTACGCCCAGTCGAACAAGGAGGCGCTGATCATCGACGACCGCTACAACGGCGGCGGCTTCATCCCCGACCGCATGATCGAGTACTTCGATCGTCCTCGCCTCGCCTACTGGGCGATGCGTGACATCGACAGCATGCGTACGCCGGGCTTCACCCACATCGGTCCGAAAGCGATGCTGATGAACGGCTACTCGTCGTCCGGCGGCGACGCGCTGCCCTATTTCTTCCGCCAGCTCGGTCTCGGCAAGCTGGTCGGAACCCGCACCTGGGGCGGACTGATCGGCCTCAACGGCAACCCGGCGTTCGCCGACGGCGGCGCGGTGATCTTGCCGACCTTCCGCATCTACGACGACGCGGGTGAGTGGGTGGTCGAGAATGAGGGCGTCGAGCCGGACGTCGAGGTCTTCGACCTGCCGGAAGAGCTCGCGCAGGGCGGCGATCCGTCGATCGAGGCGGCGGTCGAGCTGCTGCTCGACGAGCTCGAGGCCAATCCGGTGACTCTGCCGACGCGCCCCGAGCCGCCCGATCTGTCGCGCGCCGCGACACCGCGCTGCGCCGCGTCGCCCTCGGACAGGCTCCAATGAAAACGCCCGCCCGTCGGCCGACGGGCGGGCGTTCCTTCGCGTCGGCGTCGCGCAGCGCCGACCGAGCGACGAGTCGTCAGTTCCCTGGGAACGAGCCGACATCGCCGAAGCTGGCGAACTCACCCAGCGGGTTGACGAAGGTGCGGGTGGTGCCCGTCTGCGTGTCGGTGACGACGATCTCGTAGCCGACATTCGACAGTGAGCCGTAGAAGACCCAGAAGTTGCCGTTGACGCCGAGGCCGTCGAGCACCTTGATCACCAGCTCCACGTTCTCCTCGTTGAAGAAGTAGAAGTAGCCGGTGTCGTCGGTGAGACCCTGCTGCAGGCCGACGCCGGTGTTGCTGTCGAAGTCCTCCCACGTGGAGTCGACGCGGAACCGACCGTCCTGGAGGTACAGGGTGCGATCGGCGGCGCCCTGGGCGAGCAGACCCTTGGCGTACGCGGTGTAGATCTCCCCGGCATCGAGGTCGAGGGTCGGCAGGTTGAGCGCCACGATGTCCGTGCCGGCGACGCGAATCTGCAGATCATAGGAGCCGGCGGGCACCTCGAGGTAGCCCGAGGCGTTCGGGAAGGTGAGGCCCGGAACCAAGACGGTACCGTCCGTGAGCGTGATGTCGACTGCCGGTGCGTCGGGCGAGCCGTGGAACACGCGCACCTTCGCGTTGCCCGCCGCCGGAGGCATCGCGGTCTCGTCGACCAAGACGGTGGGCGCGATCTCCGCCAGCGTGCCGCGCGCGATCACCGTGTAATAGGTGTCGCCGGCCAGCGTGAGATCGGCTTCGATGACCGTCGTCGCCGTGCCTGCCGCATTGACCTTCACGTTGTAGGTGCCCGGAGGCGCCGCAAGGTAGTCGGACACTGTGAAGAACGGCACGCCTGCGAGCGCGACCGCGTCGTCGATCAAGATGTCGACGCTCGGAGCGTCCGGCGAGTTGTGGACGACGCGGAAGCGCGCCAGGCCATCACCATCGACCGTGTCATCGTTGCTCAGGCCGACATCGAGAGGAGTCTGTGCCTGGACGGAGCCGGCCAGGGTGAACGTCAGAAGCGCGGCGACGACGAGAACGAGAGCGGAACGAAGGCGCGAGGTTTCGGTGGATTGCAGCATGAGTTCCTCCAGAGCTGAGGGCTGGGCGCACCTCCACCGTGCGCTCGGGAGCGAGCGCGCGACGAGGTGGGCGGATCTTCGAGGGGGAGTGGGCCGCCCGCCGCGACGGCGATGCGAACCGGAAGAGAAGGAACGATCGCGGGAGGATCGAATCGATCAACGCCAGCAGCGTTGTCGTCGTGGGTTTCGTCCCATTGCCCCCTTTGGATGCTACAGAAACATGGAAATCGCTGATTTACCCAATCTTGATGCTAAGAGGCCATCAACAAGCCCGAAGCCCTTCCTCTGAGCCCGGCCGCAAGAAGCCGACGGACCCATCGACGCCCGCTCGAGGCGCCTGGCCATCGGCCCTGCGAGCGCACTAGCGCCGCCACCACGCGTCACTCGCGTGCGAGGCAGGTCAGCGGCCCGCGCCAACTGACTGCGTCAGCCGACTGCGTCAGCCGACTGCGTCAGCCGGACGAACGCGTCTGTTGCTCACAGCCCGCCGCTACTCACAGCCCACCGAGGTCAGCCGACCTGGGCGAGGGTCACGATACGCTCGCGGCTCGACACCATCACGCCGCCCGGTGGCTCGACGGTGACCGCGAACAGCGCCGGCTCGCGGACCGGGAGAGTGGCCCGAATCGGAACCAGTATCGCCCCATCGGCCGACAGCTCCGCCTCGCGGATATCGAACACCCCACCGTCGATCGGGTAGCGATCGTCGCGCGTGGCGTCGAAGATCCAGAGCTGGTACTGGAGCTCGCCCGGGTCGTTCACCGGCAGGCCCTGGAAGCGCATGAAGCCGCGCTGCCGCGCCGTGCTCCAAACCACGTCGCCGCGGACTCCGGCCGCCGCCTCGTCGTCGGTCGCGGTCCACTCGAGGGTCACGACATCGTCGGCCGCCAGCAGCAGATCGCGCTTCTCGTCCAGGCTGGCCAACCGAACCGGCTCGACATCCACCGGGCCGACTCCCGGACGCGCCCAGCCAAGCACGGCAGCCACCAGCGCCGCGGCCGCCAAGAGCCAGGGCAACCAGGGTCCTCGCGCCTCCTGGGACTGGCTCGTCTCAGGCTGCCCCGCGTCGTTCGCGATCGGCGACGGAAGGCCGGATCGATCCTCGCCGGCGCGCCGAAACTCGAGAACGCCGGCGGTGCCATTGCCGCGAATCCATGCCGAACCCTGCGTTTCGATCTGCGCGCGCAGACTCGCGGGCAGCGGCTCGATCTCGTCGAAACAAGCGATGTCGGTCGCCGCCGCCGCGAGCTCGAGAGCCTCGCTGCCGCGGCTGCCGTGCTCGGCGATCAGGGCGTCGAGCTCGGCGCGTGCCGCGATTCCCAAGCCGCTCGTGAAGCGCTCGGCCTGAAGGTCCATGATGCGCTCTGCCGCAGAGCTCATGCCTCAGCTCCCGACAGAGTCGCGTTCGGAGGAGTTTCGAGTCGTTCCTTCACGCGCTGCAGGCCGCGTCGGATGTACGTCTTCACCGTTCCGAGCGGTATGCCAGTGTGCTCCGCGATCTGACCGTGCGACATGCCGTGGTAGGTGGAGAGCAGCAGAACGCGCCGTTCCTTGGGCTTCAGCTCGGCGAGAGCCTTCGAGGCGAGCGACACTTCGACCACCGCCTCGAGCTGCCGATGCTCGTTGTCGGCCACGTCGTGCAGCTCTGGAATCATGACCTGTGTCGACGGCCGGCGCTGCTCACGGCGCAGGCGATCGATCAGTCGCCGCCGCGTGATCATGGCGATGAACGCCGTCTCGGACGCCTTCGACGGATCGAAGCGTTCGGCGCTCTTCCACAAGTCGATGAAGATTTCTTGCACGATGTCTTCCGCATCCTGCTGTGCCAGACCTTTTTTGCGCGCCATCGACCAGATCAGGCCGCCGTACGCGTCGATGCAATCTTGGACCGCGGTCGCGTCGCCCTGGGCGACACGCTTGAGAATCGATTCCTCCATAAGGTCCTCGCCTCGTGGCTCCTCTTGCCGTCAGATGCGGATGTCGTCTCGGTCGGTGTGCGCGGGAACAGACCGCATCATAGCGTGTTTCAACAGCAGTCCAGGGAAAAGGAGCAAGGAATCGTCGGGCCGGGAAGGCGCCGAGTCGGCTCACGCATGCCAGTCGGTGTGCGCTTGCTTGTTCTCGATCATCCATCCATGCATCATTTCGCGGTAGGTCCGGCTCTGGATGTCGTTGTCGCGGTAGAACGGATGCAGCTTGCGATTGAGATCAGTGAGATTGTAAAACGGGACGCGCTGGTAGAAGTGGTGCTCGGCGTGGAAGTTCGACCACAGGAAGAGCGTGTGCCAGATGCGGTTGCCATCGACTCGGGTGCTCCATTTCGCCGGATCGCTCGGGTCGATGTCGTAGTGCTGACCGAGCCGGTTGAGCACGAAGGCCGGCGGGAAGCAGAAGAAGAACGGCACGATGTAGACCCGCAGCAACACCCAGCCGCCGCCGACGGCGAAGATGCCGCCCGCCACCGCGAGATGCACGAGTGCGGTGAAGATGCGCTCTCCGCGGATACGACTCTGCACGGGCTCCGGATATGTCGCGGCCTCCTTGCGCGAGGCGCGCGCGTAGATCACGAAGAGTGCCGGCGTCATGTAGAGCATCTTGAGCCAGCGCGAGTTCTTCTTCGGTGACAGGTGCGCGCGCTTGGGATCGTGCTCGTCGTGGCCGAGCTCGTTGTGATGGTCGATGTGCCAGCGCTCGAACTGGCTGATCGAGATGCCGGTCGGCAGGGCGTACAGCAGGCCGAGGATGCGCTCGAGAAGGGGACGGCTCTTGGCGAAGATCACCTTGTGCACCTGTTCGTGCACGAGAATCAGGAACCCCAGGCAGTTGAATCCCTGGAGCATCGCGGCGATCGGCCAAATCCACGGCCAGCGGCTTTGCCAGAGCAGAGCGGCACAGGCGAAGAAGACGGCGACATGCCGCCCGGCGACCAGAAAGTGGCGCCGCGCGTCGACCTTGTGCAGGTCGCGCAGCTCGTCGCGCGGAATCGCGACTCCGAGGCGCCGCTTCAGGTCACCGAGATGCTTGTAGTAGTACCGTTGCTTGAGCGGCGCGTCGCCGGGTGGGGCAGCGTGGGCGCTGGAGGTCATGAGGTTCTCCGTGTCGATTCACAGGTCGGCGGGATCGCCGCCCACGATCCTGCGCGACGTTCGTCGACTGTGTGCCTCGATTTGGGAGCACTAGAATTTTTAGTCTAGAGACTGCTTGATTATCCAATCCTTGATACGCTCTAATGTCTCTGATCAACACGACTATGCCATCGATTGCAACGACTAGCATGCCACCACCCGCACTTACCGACCACCCGCGCTCCCTGATCGGCGCGCCGTCCCTGCGCGGGCCGGCAGCCCACACGCATTCGCGCTTTCGTGGCAGCGCGGTCATCCCCTTTGACCAGGCCGGCGCGGCGCAGGTCGACGAGATGCTCGAGCAGGCGACCCACGCAGGCCTCGAGATTCCGCGCCCGTTCCGGCTCGACGCGATCCAGGTCTTCTACTCGGCCGCGCCGTCGCGGGACTCGGAGATCGAAGAGGTCCGCGTCGCCGGCTGGGACGGGCGCGGTATCCCGTGGACGGCGCCCGGACGGCGCCCCTTGCTCGCCTGGCGCGGCGACGAGCCGACGCTCCTGCCGTCTGATCGCGGCCGGCGTCACTTCTCCGCTGTAGCCCTCGACGGCTCCCCGCCGATGCTCGCGCTGCTGTGGGACGTGACCGGGCTCGGCGCCAGCAGCGACGCCGCGATTCCGGCGATTGTCCGAACGCCCTCGTCCGCGCTCTACGTGGCGCTGCGCAGCGAGCTCGCACGCGGCAGTGACATCGCGGACGAGTCGGCGGCCGGGCGTCTCGAGACCAGTCGCTGGACCGGTCGGCTCCGGCGTCGGGCCTCGGTGCCTGTCGACACCGCCGCTGATCCGAACAGCACGAGCTCCGACCTCGATGCCGACGTCCTCGACGCCACGCTGGCGCTCTGGCTGCAGCGCGCACGGAGCGACGAGCAGACCGTTGCGATCGAGATCGATGAGATTCTGCGCCTGCGCGGTCTGCAGCCGAAGCGCAACGCCGCCGGCCACGGCGCCGGCTTTCATCCGGCACAGCGACGCCGCATCGTCGAGGCGCTTGAACGCTTGCTGGCGCTCGAGCTGGTGCCCGACGCCCTGCCCGACGACCCGGACGAGTCGACGGTTCCGACCCGCGACGCGCCCCGCGGACCGGTCCTGATCTCCGCCGGTCGTCACGACCGTGACGCGAGCGACACGGTCTCCGCCATCGTCCTGCGCCCCGGTCCTCCGCTCCAACCGCTGCTCGGCCGCGGACGCCAGGTCGCCTGGATGGCGCGCCAGGTGCTCGCCTACGACCCCTACCGACGCAGCATCGAGAAACGCCTCGGCCGCTACCTCGCCTGGCAGTGGCGCATCCGCGCCCGCGCCGGCGACTACCTGCGTCCTCTGCGCGTCGACACCCTGCTCCGCGCCGTCGACCTCGACGCCGCCCTGTCCCGAGGCCGCCGTCCGGCGGTGGTGCGCGATCGGCTCGAGTCGGCGCTCGACCAGCTGGTCGACGACGCCGTGCTCGCCGCCTGGCACTACGAGCGTTGGCGCGAGCCCGCCACCGGCCGGCCGCGCTGGCTGGCGCACTGGCGCGAGGCGCCCGTCGTCCTGGAGCCGCCGCCCGAGATTCCCGACGCCTACCGCTCACTCGAGCGCCGTCGTCGCCGCGGCCCGCGCCCGGTGCCGTCGAGCCTCGGCCGACGCCTCGCCGTCCGCCGCCGCCGCGACGCTCTCACCCAGGCCGCCGTCGCCGCCCAGCTCGGCGTCTCCCGCGCCCACATAGCGGCCCTCGAAACCGGCCGCCGAGCACCCTCCGCCACCCTCGCCGAACGCCTCGAAGCCTGGCTCGACTCCCCCTCGGCCTGATCGAGTGCCCGCGCTTGCCATCGCCGGCCCCTGGCGCTACAATCCCGCCCTCGGAGGGGCGGTAGCTCAGTTGGGAGAGCACCACGTTCGCATCGTGGGGGTCGAGGGTTCGAATCCCTTCCGCTCCACCACTCCTGACCCTTTCTCGGAATCCCGGTCTAAATCTCTGAAAAGCCTACTAGTTACGGCGGTTCGAAGTCCGGATTCTGGAGAGTATTTTGCGCCTTCTGGGAACAGCAGGGCCTGAAGCTCACGGCGCTGAGCATCGGTTCCTTGCTCCCAGAGCCGGTCGGCGCTCGTGATCACCTCGGCGGCGAAAGCCACGGCGCCTTGAATATCGAGCTCATCAAGCTCGAGCTCAGACGCCTGGATCTTCGCCAGCATGAGCTGATCCTTGTACTTCTCGTGCAGACGCTCAAAGGTGGCTTCGTCGATGCGCTTCTCGACGATATGCGCCTCGACCAAATTGTCGATCTTCTGTTCGAGATCCGTAACGCGACGTCGGATCGCCTTGCGGGACCGGCCCACCTTCGAGGCACTTTCCTCCCACGCCGTGATGACGCTGGCCTTCCAAATCGCGAGCAAAGCGTCGTCTGGGCGAAGGCGACGCAGACGACGTAGCCAAGCGTCGTGCAGCTTGTCAGCCCGAATCCGCCACGCATTGTTGTGCGGGTGGTAGTAGGCATAGGCTCGGCTTCGCCCCTTCGAAAGACTGCCTGTGAGCGGCTGACCTTCATCGTCGCTCACAAAGCCCTTCAGAGGGAACTCGGGGTGCTCAATCACGTGCGGCTTGGCCGCTCCGACTCCTTGCCGATTCTTGACCAGTTGGTCCTGCACTCGGCCGAAGAGACGATTCGACACCAAGGGCTCCCAATCGCCATCGGTGTTGAGCCCCATGCGGTCCATGACGCCGCAGTAGACTGGGTGCGTGAGTATCTTGCGCAGTGTACTGACGTGAAGCTTGCCGCCACGCTGACCACGAAACCCGCGCCCGTCCATGTGTCGTACAAGGCTCTTCAGGGTCCATCCGCCCGTGGCATACCTCTCGAAGGCATCGACGACGAGAGGCGCCGTCTTGGGGTCTGGCTCGATAGACTTTTGCCTATCCGGACGCTCGAAGTTCCTATAGCCGACAGGTGCCGGCCAGATCCAGCGCCCCTTCTTGGCGGCTTTGAGCATGTTCTTACGGATCGTCCGCGAACGATCGTCGTTGTTGAACTGCGCGTAGGCGGCGAGAATACCTCCGAAGAGCTGCCCCTCGGGCGAGTCGTCGACCTGGGGCGAGTCGAGCATGCGAATCGTGATGCCGTACGTGAGCAGCCGGTGGCGGATCACGTGATGCCCGTACTGGTCGCGGGCGAACCGCATCGCGTCGCGGACGATCAGCATGCTGACGCGCCCCTTGTTCCTGCGACACCAGTCCAGCATCTCCTCGAAGACTGGTCGTGCCGTCGTCTTGGCGGACACTCCCGGCTCGATGAAAACGCGAACGAGCTCGATGCCCTGACGCGCGCAGTACGTCCGCGCGTCTTCCTCTTGCTGCTCCAGCGAGTAGCCTCTTGCTTGCTCTTCGCTGCTGACTCTGGCGTAGACGATCGCCCGCATAACGGGGCCTAGTCTACCTCGCGGTCGAGTGTGACCGAATGTATCGGCCGACGACCTCGCGGGCCGTGCGCATCGTCCACTCTTCGACCAACTCGACAAAGTCGTCGTCGGCGGTCTTCAGCCACGCCTCGACAGCAGCAATCTCGCGCTCCGAGAGGCACGCGACGCGGCGTCTGATCTCTGCAGCGGCGGCGTTCATCGGAAGGTGTCGACCTCTTCGAAGCGGGTCTGCGCGCCGACGTAGCGGACAGGGATGTCGGCGAGGGCGCCATTGCGGTGCTTCAGGATCAGGAGATCGCCGCGCTCGCGTTGGCTGTGGTCGGCAGCGTGGGGGTCGCGGTGGATCGCGACCACGACGTCGGCGTCCTGCTCGATGGCACCGGAGTCGCGGTGGTCGGCGAGGGTCGGCCGGCGGTTCTGGGCGTCGCGGGAGAGCTGGCAGAGGGCCAGGACGGGCGCTTCGAGTGAGCGTGCCGCCTGCTTGATCGCGTTCGAGTTGGCGGTGACGACTTCGTAGCGCGTGACCTTGCCGATCCCGGCCGGCGCGGGCAGGAGTTGCAGGTAGTCGACGACGACGAGGCCGGGGCGGCCTTGGCGCGCGAAGAATCGCCGGGCGCCCGAGACGATCTCGGCCAGACGTGCGTGGTGGTCGGCGATCTCCATCGGGAAAGGGAGCGTCGCGCGTGTGGCGTCGACGAAGCGCTCGACGTCGTCGCCCGCCCAGCGCGCCGTGCGAATCGAGCGCAGCGGGACGCGCCCGTGGCAGGAGAGGAGGCGTGCCGCGATCTCGGGCGACGACATCTCGAGCGAGCCATAGAAGACGGGGTGACCGCGCTCGGCGGCGTGCGCTGCGATCTGCACGCCGAGCGCGGTCTTGCCGACGGACGGGCGGGCGCTCAGCACGACCATCTGCCCCGCCTGCAGGCCGAGGAGGATCCGATCGAGCGACGGGAGGCCGGTCGGGATTCCGAGCAGGTCGCCGGGCCGCGCCTCTTCCCTGCGCTCGATCGACTCGATCACATGATCGACGGCGTCGGCGAGCGAGACCGCGCGATGCGGCGCCGCGGCGGTCGAGATCTTGAGAAGCTCGGCGTGCGCCTGGTCGGCTGCGTCAGCAGCGTCCTCGGCCTCGTGCGCCGCCTGCAGGGTCTCTTCAGCATGAGAGACCAGCTTCCGGCGCGTCCAGCGATCGACGACGATTTCGATCAGCGCGTCGAGCCGGCCGACGTCGGGCAGCATTTGATCGAGCCCGGCCATGTAGGCGAGTCCGCCAGACCGCTCGAAGGTGCCGCGGCGCTCGAGGACGTCCTGCACTGTGCGGTAGTTGATGTCGGTGCCGGTGGAGTGCGCGGACAAGATCGCGTCCCAGAGGAGACGGTTGCGCTCGAGGTGGAATGCATCGACGTCGAGCCGCGCGATCATCTCGTCGACGCGGTGGGGGGTGAGGAAGGCGATCGCGAGCAGAGCTTGCTCGGCCTCTTCGGAGTAGAGATGGCCGGGCTTCACGCCGCCACCTCGTAGACGACACCCGCGTCCGTCTCGGTCTTCACCACTTCGCCGGCGGCGCGGCGGCGCTCGAGGGCGGTGCGGAGGGAGCGGGTGCGGACGGTGATGCCTTCGGCCTTGAAGACGGAGACGAGAGAGGCGAGGGAGAGGGGCTCGCCGGCGGCGTGGAGGTGGCGGAGGGCGGTGTCGGCGATCGACTCCGTCGGGGTCTTGGCCGGCGCGGGGGGTGGGCTGGCCTGGGCGTCGCGTAGTGCGGCCTCGGCGGCGTTGCGCTCGAGGGCGGCCTGCTCGAGCTCCGCCTCGAGCGCGTCGACCTTGCGGGCGGCGCCGGCTTCGATCGCGCCGACGGCGAGGGCGCCGGCGGCGGCGAGCTCGGGGATGAGCGCCGCGGCGATGACGTAGAGCCACAGACCGCCGGGGCCGAGGGTCGCCGCGAGGTCCTGCTCGAGGTGGTGCGCCATGAGGTGGCAGGCGCCGAGGTAGACGAGGCACCCGACGAGCACCGTCCAGAGCGCGGCGAGGCCGATGCGGTGCTCTCGGTGGACGACGGCCGCGCGGCCGATGTAGGCACCGCCGACGGTTCCCGCGAGGGCGATGCCGGCCGCGGCGATGAGGATCAGCGCCTCGGCGACCGCCGGCGACGCCTGGTGGCGGTAAAGATCGAGGATCGCCAGGCAGACGACTGGCCACGAGACCGCGAGGGCGGACCACAGGACGAAGCGGCTCATGACGCGGCCTCCATGCGCAGACTCGGGCGGTCGAAATGGAGCACCAGGCCGCCGACGGCGAGGCGGTCGAGCACGCTCGGATAGATGGCGTACATCTTCTCGGGCGGGACGGTGCTCGTGACGAGCAGCGGCCGTCCCTGGCCGAAGCGGGGCTGGATGACGCGCTGGCCGAGCTCGCCGACCTGCCAGGTGGCGAGCTGGGTATTCAGGTCGTCGAGCAGGACGACGCCCGCCTCGCGCAGCTCGCGCGCCGCAGCGGCCGAGGTACGGATCTCTTCGGCCGCGACGCCGGCTGCGGCGTAGCGGATGCTCTCGCCGCGCTGGTACGCGAGCCACAGCAGTTCGACGAGCGCGCACGTCTTGCCAGCGCCGGGCGGTCCCCAGGCGAAGACGAACGCGGGGTGGCCGCGCCACGCGGGCGGGTCGATCGCGGCGCGCTCGCCGCCGCGCATGTGGCGCGGCCAGCGCCCGCCGGGGAGCTTGCGCGTCTCGAAGTGCGTGGCGGCATCGGCGCGGCCGACGCCGGCGCGCACCAGGGCCTCGGCGCGGTCGGCGATGCGCGGCGCGCAGCAGCCATCGCAGCGGAGCTCGCGCGGCTGGCTGGGCGCCCGCTGCGCGGTGCCGCAGCCCGGGCACGTCCACGACGCCCACTGCTGGAGGTCGAGCGTCCTCATGACGCTCTCGCGAGCCGTGCAACCGTCGTCGCGTCGACCAGCTCGCCGCCCTTTGCCGGCGGCGATTTGCCGCTCGTGCCGTCGCGGAGCTTGGCGTTCAGGATCTTGAGCAGGTACTTGAGCGGGTCCGTCGCCTTGGCCAGGGCCTGGTGCTCGATGCTTTCGAGGTCTCTCCGGAGCGCCTCGGTGCCCGCGTCGTCGCCTTCGTGATGCTTGCGATACTCCCCCGAGATGCGCGAGAGCGCGCCGTAGTCGAGCCGACCCCCGGCGGCTCGCAGGCGGTCGGCTATTTGCTGGAGACGTACCGTGTGCGGCGGCGCGGCGGTTGCCGCCGCCTCTGGCTCTGGGGGTTGGGTAGGGACGGTATGGGATGGGACGGAGGCGGACTCAGTCGCCGCCGGGCGCCGTTTGGCGCCAGGCGGCTCCGACCGGTCTTCCTCCGTTTCTGCGGCGTCGATCTCGGCCTCCGGAAGTCTCCGCGCGGCGACGGCTTCGAGGATCGCCTGAGGCTTCTTCGCCTCGTCGCCGAGCGCCATGACCAGCTCGAGAATCTCGCGCGCGGCGGCGCCGGATGGGGCGCTGGGCTCCTCGATCGCCAGCACTCCGGCATGGTGCGCACGGCGCGCGGCGACCTCGGCGGCCGTGTCGCCCTTGAGCCCAGCATCGGCGACCACGTCGCGGAGCATGCGCTTGAACGCGTACTCCGGGGCGTGGTCGGCGAGATCGTGGATCCAGAGCACGCCGTCGCTGTCGGTCTGCAAGAAGCCTGGGCCGTCGTCGCCGCAGGTGGCGAGCGCATCGACGAGCACGTCGATCCCGCCCAGCCAGTCGCAGACGTCCGCGAGGTCTTCGCCGTCGCCGATGCGCGCGCCGTGCTCGTAGCCGTGATGCCACATGAGCTCGAGCATGCCGACGAGCTGGGCCTTGCCCACATTGTGCTCGCGCAGGCGGCGCAGCGCGCGCCGGAACTTGGGGTGTCGCCAGGCCTGCGGTTTCATCTCCCCTCCTCGTCCGCCTGGCGGCGCTCTCGGTGGATCTCGTGCACGCGGACGATGCTCAGCTGCCCGCCGCGATCACTCACGAAGAAACGCCCGCACCGCGGGCGGAGCGCCCGGCGGACCAGGCGGTACTCCTCCATGCGCCGCGCGGTGGTCGGGTCGAGCACTCTCCGTGTCTCGCCAACTTCTCGTGTGCCGGCACGATCCGACACGGGCACCGTGACGGCACGCGCCGTCCAGCAGATCTGTTCGGGGTGTAGGCTGACGACGTCGGCGACGCTCATGCCGAGGTCGTGGAGGTCGAGGAGGATGCGGTCGCGGAGCTCGATCGCTCGTCGTCTCTGCGTCACGCGGCGTGCTCCTCGGGTCGCAGGATGCGGGCGCCGCGCTGCTCGAGCACTCCGGCCGCGGCGTTGACGGGGTCCCACCCGAGCAACAGCTCCCATCCAGGCCCTGCCACGAGGCAGAGCGGTCGATCCCGATACAGCAGCTGGCGGGTCGGCATCGCCTGCAGGCGGGCGACGTACTCGGCGCGCGACTCACCGCGGCACGGGGCGAGCCGGTCGTCGCCCATGAGGTCGTGGATCGCGCCTCCGGACACCGCAGTGCCGGCGTAGACCTCGAGGTCGCGCAGGTCGCGCGCTCTCGGCGTCGAGACGAGGGTGTAGACGAAGGTCGAGCTCGAGCCGTCGCCCGGGTCGAAGCGGAACGACTCGATCTCACAGCCGAAGTCGCGCCGCAGGTCGCGCATGCGGCGCGCGCCCGAGGAGCCTCCAGCCCAGGGCTCGCGGAGCACCCAGATCGGCACCGCGCCTGGCGGGCCGAGGTGTTGGCCGATCGGCCAACGGTAGCCCTCGCGCGCCGAGCGCTGCAGGAGGTGAAAGACGCGCGCCCGCGCGCCTGTTGCACGTCGCTCGCCGATCTGCGCTGTGTTGGGCAGAGGCGCGCCCCAGGGGTTGCGTTGCTGGTGATGCTCGGGCATCGAGGTCTCCAGTCAGTTTGAGACGCCGGTGTCGAGAGCCGACGCAGTCGACGCCGCGACAGGCGCGTTCCGCTTTTCTGCCGTGGTCAGGTACGCCTTATTGGCCCAGCATCGCGTGGCGCGTTCACGGCGGAGGCGGTGTGCCACGGACACTGCTTCTTCGGAAAGAAGAACCCAATGGCTCCCGTCCCGACTGAGGTAGTCGGAGGCGATTCGCCCGGACTCGATGAATCCGGTTTCCGTCCAGCGCTTCAGAATCTGCCAATCGTCGGCATTCATCCGCTGGGTCGCGACTCTTCCCGAGTAGTCGACGGCCCGAGTCTCCAGGAACAGGAGCAGGCTCTTTTCATCTCGGTTGAGGGTGGTCATCCCGCGTCTCCGGCCAGGCTGACCCAGCGAGCCGCGGAGGTGCCGGCGTAGGTGCTGGGGTCGAGGGGGTACGCGTCGATCACCAGGTAGCCGGCGAGGACGCGGGTGCCGCGGGTGGCGTCGACCAGGTCGAGGACGAGCGGGATGCCGGCGGAGGTGTTCGCCCAGACGTCGGTCGACGCACCCAGGGTGCCGCCGCTGGGCTGGCTGAAGCCGCGGGTGCCGACCGCGTCGAAGTAGGCCTCCGCGGGGTCGACGAGGGCGTCGGGGCGGTACGGGTCGAAAGTGCGCAGGAAGCGCACCCGCCACAGGGTGCTGTGGCTGAGCGGTGTGCCGGCGCTGTCGACGAGCTGGATCGTGACGCCGCCGGCGACGTAGCCGTCGATCGTGCGGGGGCCGAAGGTGACGTCGATCGACGCGGACGGGGCTGCGAGACTCGCGCCGCCGGTGGCGATCGCCTCGACGGCAGCGTCGATAAGTTCCTCGGTGCCGAGGTCGCGGCCGGTGTGCTGCTCGACCAGGCCGGCGAGGGTCGCGAGCGCGATGCGGGTCTGGATCGGGTCGAGGCGCGGGGCGGTGAGCTCGGCGGTGGTCGCGCTCGAGCTCGGGACTCCGGCCCACGTGGCCTGGGCCGTCTGAGCGGGCCACAGGGCCCACGATGCGACGCCGACGGCGGCGAGCGCGACGAGGGCGAGGGCGCCGCGGAGCATGCGGCGGAGGGTGACGCGTTGGATCGTCGTCATGACGCACTCCCGTCCTCGCAGGTCTCCGAGAGCGAGATCGTGACGCGTGCCACGCCGCCTGCTTTGTCGAAGACTGAGCCGCGGACCTCGCCGGAGAAGGCGGTGCCGGCGGGGATGGTAATGCGCACCTGCGGCTCGCTCGGTGTGCCGCGGAGGGCCGGGCTCTCCCAGATGTACTCATAGGGCGGCGTTCCTCCCGACGCCAGGAGCTGTAGGTCGATCGCGCAGTCGCCGGTGGTGAGCACCGTGTCGGTCTGCTGGATCGTGGCCGTGAGGATCGACGGGAGGGGATTGTTGCTGCTGTCGCTGTCGCAGCCGACGAGGGGGATCGCCACCAGGGCGGCGAGGCAGAGGGTGAGGATCGTGCGGTGCATGGTGTGGGTCTCCGTGGGGTGTCAGCGGCCGATCGGTCGGTGCGCCTTTGAGATCTCGAGGTAGAGGCCGTCATGGGACTCGCCGCCGACCTTCACGCGGCCGTTGCGCCAGTGGGCGCGCTGGATCACGAGCGCGTCGCGCTCGCGAAGGCCGCTGCAGACGTCGGCGTCGTCGCCGATGCAGATGGCGGGAGTGAGCACGCCGCCGCAGTCGACGAGCAGGGCGTGGCCGTGGAGGCGCGAGGACGGGCCGAGCGGCTCGGCGTCGGCGGCGACGACGGCGCGTTCGCCTTCGAGGACGACGCCGTCGGACCACTCGTCCGCGAGGGCCGAGACGATCGAGGTGACGGTGCCGCAGCCGGTCGCGGTGAGCGCGGAGAGGACGAGGCCGAGGGTGAGGAGTCGGCGTGTCATGTCCGCAGTCCTCACGCCACGAACGTCGGCAGTTCGATCTCGCGCTCTTCGAGCGCTGCGACCAGGTACGCCTTGACCGCGTTCACTGCGGCGATACGCCACAGACCACCGTCGGTCTCGATCAGGCGCGCGCCGGGCTCCGTGTCGCTCGACGTCCGGACGCGGAGGATGAACGCGGAGGTCGGCTGCTCGACCTCCGGGAACGTGCGGCGCGCGGTGAGCGTGAGCTCGCTCGGCAGCGCCATCCATGCATCGGAGCTCTCTTTCCCCGCGCTGACGGCGACGCTCTGGCCCGTCCCGTCGTC
Organism: Acidobacteriota bacterium; assembly: GCA_039194425.1. GTDB lineage: Bacteria > Acidobacteriota > Thermoanaerobaculia > Multivoradales > J023 > JAUIJL01. The sequence continues at coordinate 29,187 of JBCCVZ010000001.1, forward strand.
GCGGATCGTCGTCACCTCTTTGTGGCTGACGGTCTTCAACGCCGCGAGGAGGGCCGCGCGGTCCGTGCTGTCTTCAACAAGGCCGAGAACGGCGATCCGAAAGGCTTCCAGCCCGATCCACGCGCCGAACTCGAGCGGGGCATAGGGCAGCTTGGCAGAGGCGACCGTGTCGCGGTCGAGCCATTCGGGGTGCGTCTTCGACTGAACCTCAACCCGATCCGGAGCGATGCGGACGAGCAAGTCTTGCGCGCCGATCTCATCGGCGATCAGCTCGACGAGCCCTTCGAGAGTCGAGAGGTGGACGGTCGAGGCGCGCACTCGCGATTCCTTCGCTGCGGCATGGGCCGCGTTGAACGGTCGGCCACAGGTGTCGACCATGAACTCGACGCCATCGACGGTGACGCGCCGCAGGTGTTCGGCCTCCGTTCGCATGCCGTCGCGCGTCAGGCGTTCGATCTGGGCGGTCACCTCGGCGAGGCCGCCGGTGCTGCTGGCGAGGGTGGTGGTTTCTTCAAGCATCCTCGTTCCTTCCGCCCGAGAGGGCGATGACGTTGTCGAACACTTGCTGGCGCGGATCGGCGGTCCCCGTCGCCAGCACGAGCTGGTTGCGGTCGTCGCGGTGCAAGATGCCGGTGCTGCCCTTCTCCGCAGGGTCGGCGACCCGCGGGACGACGTTCCAGGCGATGGCGCAAATGGAGCGCTCTTCGCCAGTACAGCTGACCTTCACCTTGAGGGTGAGCGAGCGCTGGGCGTTGTGTTTCTTCGACGGGTCTTCCAGGTCCGGGACGATGACCTCGCGGAGCATCCGGTCGAAGATCTCGGCCGCGGCGCCGTCGCCGAGGCTGTCGAGCGTGAGTTCCTGGACGGGCATTTGGGCCATCCGGTGCCTCCTGTGGAGTTGGGTGTGTCGGTGGGCTCCATCGGGCGCCGGCTCGGGGGTCCTCGGCTTGTCGATCTCTCGGAGACGACGTGGACGATGGAGCCGGCGCCCGATGCAGGCCACGGCCTGCGTCGTGGTGGGGACCGGCCCGGCGGGTGCCGGGCCGGGGCTGAATCCCTCGGTCGATCTCTCGCTACATCGGTGCGCCTCCTTTCCTCCGGGAGCGGACCGCCGCGAGCCAGCCGCGCAGCGCGGCCTCGAGTGCGGCGGCGTGGGTGGGTGTGGCGGCCTCGAGGGCCGCGGCGTCGAGAGGGAGGGGCTCGGACTCGGAATCGAGGTGGAGGCGGCAGGCGTCTGCAGCGGCGACGACGGTGAGCGGTGCGGTCTGCCCAGGCACGTGCAGCGTCATCCACTCGTCGCTCCGCGTGATGCGGGTGCCGCGCGCGAGCTCGGTGCGCGGGGGCAGCACGACCCCAGGGCCGAGGACGACGCCGCGGCCGAGAGTCGACCCGCGCCCGATGCGGGTGTCGCGGCCGAGGGAGCAGAACGCGCCGAGGCGGCTGTAGGCGCCGATCTGTGCGCGGCGCCCGATCTGGCCACCGATGCCGACGACGACGTCGTGCTCGAGCGCGGCCTCGAGCGCTAGGGCGACGCCGTAGCCGAGGCGCGAGGCGGTGCCGACGCGGACGCTCGCCGAGAGGCGCGCGAGTTGGCCGATGCGCGCCCCGGGCCCGACGACGGCGCCGGGCGCGATCTGCGCGTCGACGTCGACCAGGGCGCCCTCGAGCAAGCGCACGCGGGGGCCGACGACAGCGCCGTGGCGGATCACGACGTGGCGCTCAGTGACGACGTCGCGGTGGATCCGCGCGGTGGCCGCGACCTGGGTGCCGTGGCCGAGGATGGCGGAGACGTGGTGCATCACGCGGCCTCCGGCGAGAGACGCACCGACCCGGCCGGAGCCGAGCCGGTGGGGACAGCGCACCCACACGCGTGTCCAGAGAAGCGCGGCCCCGCGGTCGGGTTGAGAGAGCGGGCTGCTGCTTGCGGGGCCGCGCCTCTCTGCACGCGCGAGCGGGTGCAACCCGGGGCGCCCGCCACGGAGGCGCCCCGGGACCTCATCCTGGGCTCCGCTCCGGCGTCGGCCGCGCGGGCCGTGGCCCCGCGCGGAGTCGACCGGGGCATCGCGCCGCGGCCGTCCGAGGCATGACCTCGGCCCGGTGCGTGCGGCAGCGCCCTCTGGTGCTCGGTGGTGAGACAAAGGGAGGCGGGGGCGGCTGAAGAGAGGACCGCCCCCGCCGGGAGAGGACTCCAAGTCATGACGCGCCTCCGGCATCGAGGCGCGCGAAGTCGGCGAGACGCCGCGCGGCGGCATCCGAGGCGGGCCCGTCGGCCAGGGCGCGCCCTGCCTCGATGTGCCGGACGGCTGCAGCGTCGAGCGCGGAGAGCCAGGCCTCGACGACGGAGAGCAGGTCTGCGCGCGCGAACTGCAGGTGGTCGCCGCATCGCGCAGACCGCGACAGCTCCCGGATGGCGTACACGGCCCGCTGGCACAGGGTGACGTCGGGAAGGAAGAGCAGCTCGAGTCTCTCTACGAGCGCGGAGGGACGCGTGAGGCTGGACCGATCGGTCGCCTGGGCGGCCAAGCAGGCCAGCTCGCAGACGGCGGAGCGCACGGCGGCACGCTGGAGGCGCTGGGTGAAGCCGAAGCTCGGCGGGTCGTGCAGGGTGCAGCATGCCGCGAGGTAGAGGGCTTGATACACGAGGATCTCGAGCTGAGTCGGCGGCCGGTCGGGCGTCGGGGCCTCGAGCGCTCGGCGCAGATCGCGGTACAGGGTCGGCGGAGCGTGGGTGGGATCGGCACGGGTCATGCCGCCTCCTGTGCGGGGTGCTCGACAGGCGCGGCGGCCGGGGTGGGCTCGGGGTCGAGGCGTCGTCCGCTGGCCAGGGCCTGGAGCAGGGCGCCTTGCCGCTCGGCGGGTGCCGCAGCGATCTGGCGGATTGCCTTCTGAATGTCGAGCAGGACGCGGCGCCCGCGCTCGGCGTCAGCGCGGGCCGCGGAGGCGTCGAGCCAGCGCGCGCCCTGGACTGCCGCGACCAGGCCGCCGGGGAGGCCGACGACGGCGAGGACGAGGAGCCACGTGAGCGCCAGCACCGCGGCGAGCACCAGGCCGACCGCCAGGGCGGCGAGGGTGGCGACGCCGGCGAGGAGGGTGCTCAAGCCGACGAGGAGCAGGCCGAGCGACTTCATTCTGCGCTCTTCCAAAGGTGGTAGAGCTCTTCGACCGTGATTTCGAAGAACGCCGCAATGGCGAGAGCGTCCTCGAGCTTGAGGTCGTCTCGGTGGCCGCGTTCGATCGCACTCAGCTTCGATTCGCTGATTCCGACCCGTTCGGCCATCTCAGCCAGCTGGAGGTTAATGTCGAGGCGACGTTGGCGAAGAGGGGTGGTGTCCATAGAGGGAAAATACCACGATTGTGGTATTTATCAACCATGAATACCACAATCGAGGTATCTCAATTGCAAAACCGGCCTCTACCCGCGTACCATTTGGGCAATGGACTTCGCCCGAAAGCTTGGAGCCGAAATCGCGAGAAAGCGCGAGGCCGCGGGGCTAACTCAGCGGGATCTGGCTGACCGCCTCGGTCAGGCCGCAATCAGTTCGGTTTCAGCTTGGGAGACAGGCTCCCGGGGAATTTCCGTCGAGAACCTGGTTCGCGTCGCTCGGGCCCTTGGGGCGCATCCGGAACGTCTGCTGGTCGCAGCTTTGGGCCCAGATGGTACTGGCGAGTTCGTCCATGACGAGCTGCGAGAAGAGGTTGAGGACGCCGCAGGCGATGGAGTGTTCGAGACCCTCGTTCTCGAGCGGCTAGATCGTCTCGAGGCCAATTTGGCCGACGAGGTTCGACAGATCGTCGAAGCGGTCAAAGCGCTAAGAATTAGCGTTTGAGTATTTCCAGGCGGTCTCGTGTCTCCTGGATGGCTGCGGTGTCGAGGCGTCCTCTATCAGCCAGGTTCATCAGTGAGATGAGAACGCGGCGTGCATAAGAGTCTGCCCCGAGCCGTCCGAGCAGTCTGAAGGCCCAAGCCGCCGTACTGAGGGATTTCTGGCGGCCGGAAGCAACTAGTATTGCTGCCAAATCGGTTGCTGCAAGCGCCGAGTCAATGGGGAACCCCGCTTCGAGGAAAGAGTCGATTGCGGTCGAAACGGCCTCTTCAGCGCCTTCTAGGGCGTCCGCGGTAGCAAGAATCGATCCGACGAGCCAGGAGAGGCGGGCCCTGTCGAGATGCTCGTCGCTAGGTATCTCGCGCTGGGCGGCTGCGAGTCGTGACGTCGCCTCATGCGTGTTGCCAAGGCGAGCGTGTGCAGCAATGAGGTTGAAGGTGCGAACAATCGAGTATCGTCGCGGAAAGCCGTCTGGCTTGCTCATCTCGGTTGCCTCGATTGCCTCTTTGGGCCGAGACGCATATAGCAACACTCCGCCGAGGTCCACCAATCGGCGATTCTCGTCGAGCGCTCCGCGCAGTACAGCTCTCCGCGCGAGAACTACGGCCCGCTCGTAGTCGCCCTTTGCTAGGCGAAGGGACGCAAAGCGGATCAAGAGGTCGCGCTCTTCGTCGGCGCGGCCAGCGGTCAGGTTGCCCGCTGCCGCGAGAGAGGTCCCAGCTTGGCGGAGTCGTCCAGTTGCTCGGCACGCAGATCCGAACAAGGCGAGCCGCCGACGGAGCGGCTCGCCTGCACTATCGTCTACCAGGGCAGCTCTCGCTGCATCGTAGGCAGCATGAGGCTGCCACATGATGAGCTCTTCGATCTGCTCTGGGTCCACCTGTGGTCATCCTCCTGGAACGAGCGCGGGGCCAATCTCGGGGTCCGCGGGGTCATCGTCGCCGTCGATGGACTCGGTGTTGCATTCGCCTCCAGTGACGACCTCGTAGATCTCGCAGAGGACGTCCATTACGACGTCCTCGACGGTCTGGGCGTCGTCGGCGAAGGCCGACGGCGACATGAAGAGGAGCAAGGCGATGAGGACGATGAGACGCGTCGTGTGGGTGCGCATGAGTCTCTCCTGGTGGTCGTAGCCGACCGGGCGGCATGCTCGGTCGCTCGACCGTGCCGGTCAGGAGGCTATCGCCGCATCGTCCTCGACGCTTGATCCCGCGATCTGCTGTCAAGACATCTTGCCTGCGCGTCGGCTCCGCGTCAAGGACTGTTGCGGCGATCTCTCCGGCGGTTCTGTTAGGTTCAGACCCCCATCCGCACAGAAGGTTGAGAGGGTTCAATGCATCGATCTAAATATCTGTCCGTCCCTGGCTTTCCTCTCTGCGCGCCGAAGCTCGCCGGCGAGGCGCGCCGATGAAAGGGCGGCGCCTGCTCGTTCTCGTCGGCGGCGCGGCGGCGTTCTCGCTTCTGGTGGTTGCCATGGTGTTGGTCGATGCGTCGTTGCCGTCGAAACCGACGCCGTCGAGCGCTGGAGCGGGAGATCTTGGCCCGCCTGGATGGACTCCGCCTCCACCGCCACCGCCTCCACTGCCTGAAGCCACGTTCGACGTCGAGTTCGACACGTGTGGCCCGCCCATCAAAGGCACGGTGGTGAACACCGGAACCTTCCCCGTCCGGGATGTGTCTGTGCTGGGGTTCGCTCTGGGCGAAGACGGGAGCACTCTCGACTTCGGCATGGACCGAACCGCTGAAGGCATGGTTCTCTCGCCGGGCGACCAGGCCCGCTTCTCGATTCCAATTTCGATGAGCGGAGCGTCCAGCTGTCGCATCGAGGCGGGGGACTACAACGATGCCTAAGTGGTGCTGGCGTCATGCTGCCTCCAATGAGGAGCAAGAGGCTGTACTCTCATCGGTGGGCTCGAGGAGAGCCAGGATTGGGGAGAGATGTCTTGCCGGAACCAAACCCTGAACACTTGGAGAGACTGCAGGAGGGCGCTGAGGCGTGGAACAGCTGGTGTAGGGAAAAGGTGGTCCTCCGGTTGGATCGGAGGGGCGAGCTTGAGGGCGTCGAGCGCCAGCGCGCCGATCTCCCAGGCGCCAACCTCGCAGGCGCCAATCTCCACGGCGCCGATCTCGAGGCAGCCAATTTCCAGGGCGCCGATCTCGCAGACGCCAATCTCCAGGGCGCCAACCTCATATGCGCCAATCTCCAGGGCGCCAACCTCGCAGACGCCAATCTCCACGGCGCCAAGCTCCAGGGCGCCAACCTCGCAGACGCCAATCTCCAGGGCGCAATTCTCACGCGCGCGAATCTCCAGGATGCCAACCTCCAGGGCTCCGTGCTCGCGCGCGCCGCGCTCCACGGCGCCAATCTCCACAGCGCCAAGCTCCTAGGCGCTGCGCTCACCGCCGCCAATCTCCAGGGCGCAATTCTCACGTGCGCAAGTCTCCAGGATGCCGATCTCCAGGGCGCCGAGCTTGCGCGCGCCGACCTCCACTTCGCCAAGCTCCAGGGCGCCAACCTCGCAGACGCCAATCTCCACGGCGCCAAGCTCGCAGACGCCAATCTCCACGGCGCCAATCTCCAGCGCGCCGAGCTCGCGCGCGCTGATCTCCAGGGCGCCAATCTTCAGAGCGCCAAGCTCCAGGGCGCCGAGCTCCAGCGGGCCGAGCTCCAGGGCGCCAACCTCGCAAGCGCCAATCTCCGGAGCGCCAAGCTCCAGGGCGCTACGCTCGCCGCCGCCAATCTCCAGAGCGCAATTCTCACGCGCGCGAATCTCCAGGATGCCAACCTCCAGGGCTCCGTGCTCGCGCGCGCCGCGCTCCAGCGCGCCGCGCTCCAGGGCGCCAGGCTCCAGGGCGCCAATCTCCAGGGCGCGACGCTTCAGGGCGCTACGCTGTCCGCCCCTCGCGAAGGCTTCACTTCCTGGATGACCGAGATCCAGCACATCAATCTCGCGCGCGCCAGGGTCCGGGTCGCTGAGCTCCAGGGCGCCGATCTCCAAGACGCAAATCTCGCGCGTGCCAAGCTCCAGGGCGCCAATCTCCAGGGCACCGTTTTCCAGGGCGCCGTTCTCAAAGGCGCCATGCTCCAGGGCGCAGTTCTCCGGGACGTCGATCTCCAGGGCGCCGAGCTCTCGAGGGCTGCGCTTCACGACGCCAATCTTCAGAGCGCCAAGCTCCAGGGCGCCTGTCTTCAGGGCACCCAGCTCCAGGGCGCCAAGCTCCAGGGCGCAGTTCTCACGCGCGCGGATCTTCAAGGCGCAAGTCTCGCGCACGCCAAGCTCCAGGGTGCCCAGCTCCAGGGCACCAATCTCGCGCGTGCCGATCTCCACGGCGCAAGTCTCCAGGGCGCAAAGCTCGGAAAGGCCCTTCTTGTCGATGCCAACCTTCGGGACGCTAGGATCGAGAAGGCAGACCTTCGGGGCGCCCAGCTCGGAGGAGAGCTCGCCGGCGCGAACTTTCGTGGGGCGAACCTTGAGGATGTGAGAGTCAGTAGAAGGCAGGCAGACCTTCGACTTGACCGAAACTTCATCCGCGGTGCACGCTTCTCTCCGAAGGCCGCCGATCCGTGGTCTGTGCTGCGTCGGAACTATACAGGTTCGCGGCTACTGTTCCACCTTCTCCTCCTTGTGGCTTTTGTGCTGCCGTACATAGCTCGGTCTCTGATGTGGGTGGGCGTGAACCACTCCCAACGGGCAATTGAACACTCGACGTTGACGCTCAAGGCTGTTGCTAACAATCTCGAAACCACCGCAGATCCAAACGCTCAAGCCGTGGCGCAGATCGCCGAGCGTCTCGGTCAGATGGAAGCCTGCTTGGCGGAAACATGTAAGGAGTTCTATGTTTGGGAGGTACTCCTTGGCGTGGACCAGGGCGTCGAGCGATGGATGTTGACGGTCGCCGTCCTACTCTACAACCTGTTGCGTGGCGTGCTGACCTGGAAGGTGGGACCTTTGCGGGACGAGGAGGAGCGAACGGACACCACGCCAGCGCTCGATTCGTACCTTTGGCTCTTCTACCTTCACCGAGTGGCGACGGTTCTTCTCGTCGTCGCGGTGGTGGCGTTTGCCTACAGCACCGCTCAGTGGCTGTCCCTGACGGTGTCTCTGCCTGCCTGATTCAGGCTCTCAACCATTTCCGCATTCCGGGGTCTCGCCCCGTATGCGGACCCTCCTCCCCCGGCCCCGCCCCCGCCAGCGCCCCGCGCTGGCAGTCCTTCTCGTGCTCGCTCTCCTCGTCGGTTTCGTGCTCGGCCGCGTCACGGCGCCGGCGCCGGCGGAGCTGGCCGCGCTCGAGGCGCGTGTCGAGGCTCTGCAAAAAGCTCTCGAGACGATGCCGTGATTCCGAAGAATCTACGTGTCGGGCGAAGAATCTACGAATCCCGAGGGTATGTCTTCGGTCGATCGATTCCCGGCGGCAGGGAGCGTGCGGTGCCGTACGTGCGCATCTCGGGCGACTGGCTCGTCCGGCTGGGCTTCACGATCGGAGCCGAGCTCGAGGTGGAGGCGCGGCCGGACGAGGGGGCGCTCGTGCTTCGGACATCACGCGCTACTGGACAGACTCGGACTGTCCAGTAGTCGGCGGCGCGCAACGCCCGGGCGCGAATCTTGCTGCGGCATCAGCGGGATACTATTTGCCGGCGTACGTCGTTTTTTGTGTACACTTCAGACTCTCCCTAATCGGTCCTTGACCTCGCTCTCCAGCTATTTTCCCTCTAGACTGGAAGAATCGACTGCCGGAATCGGAGAAGGACAGTGGCAGATCCAGAGCTTGTCTCTCTCCTGCGATCGAGTCCATGGAGATGGAACGACTTCAGGAGGCGGAATCACTCGGCCTGGCAAGCGGACCTTACCGAGGCCGACCTCAGCCTGGCGGCCCTCAGCGACATCAACCTCACGAGAGCCAACCTCAGCGGCGCGAACCTTACCGACACCGACCTCAGCGGAGCGAATCTTACCGACACCAACCTCAGCGACGCCAACCTGAGCGGAGCGAATCTCAGCGAAGCAAACCTCAGCGGAGCCTACCTCAGTGGCGCCAACCTCGGCGATGCCAACCTCAGCGACGCCAGTCTCATCGGGTCCAACCTTAGCGACGCGAACCTCAGCAACGCCAACCTCTTCGCTGCTCGCGTCATGGGTGCGGACCTCACCAGAGTCAACCTCTCGGGCGCCAAAATCGTCGGCGCAAGCTTTGGTGGCGCCTACATCCGGCACGGCATCTTGCGAAACAAGCTCTCCGCCCTCATGCTAGTTCGCGGACACAGGAAGGAGTTTTCTGTCGACCGGCTAGCCGCTGTTCCCGACCTTGCCGATATTGCGATCATCTCGCCCTCTGGCACCTCAATGGAGATGATTGATCGCATCACTTGGGCGCTTGACCAGCTGGTGCAAGCTATTGAAGAAGACGAGGGGCGGGGTTCTGGTTCCGCAGCCGGCGGTGCGGCATGAGCCCTAAGAATGAGCGCGAGCAGCACGATCGGCAGGAGATAGAGCTCAAGGCTGCACTCGGATCGATCCGCATAAGCCGAGACCTTCAAGAATCTGCAGGCCCGAGAAGTCTTGCCGATGTCAAGAAACAAGTCTGGCTCGATCTGCTGTCAATAGCCACCGCGCCGACCGGTATTGTCGCTACGCTGCTCCAAGGGGTGATTCGGCTCATTGAGGTCATCACCTTTAGTACTGGTGGTTCCAGGCACAATCCTGATTCTGGCGGTCCAAGCGGAAAACTGTCTGACGGGCGGAGGCGCCTTTCTCGCGCCGAGGCCTTGGCTGAGATTGATCGCCTCGTGGCTTCGACCGGCGGACAGATCATCGAAGTGGAAGGCCAGCCATTGATTGTGTTGGGCGACAACAACCCAGCGCAGTTGGGCCAGCCAGAATCGGCCCTGCGACTGGTTGAAAGCGACGCTGATACAGACGAGTCGGCTTGAGAGCCTGCAGGCCGGCTCGGCGTCAGCCCGTGCGCGAGGTGCGGGTGTCGTCGGTCGGAGAGTGTTGATAGCGACGAAGCGCCTCGCGCACGATCGCCGTCGACGACGACGTGATTCTGTGGTGTAATAGAGGAACGTATGAAGGGAGTCAGTATGAAGCAGAGTGCCATTGAGCCCAAACCAGGGTTCTCTACTCTTCAGTTAGGAACAGGGATCGAGGCGCGAGCCGAGATCCGGCGCTAGGGTAATCGCGTAGCCGGTCCCCTGGCGTAGGCCGGGGAATCGGATGGACTCAACCGATGATCGACTCCCTTCTCGCAAATCCGAAACGGCTCCCACATCGGACTCGGGCGAAGCTCGCAGCAGCGAGATTCGACTTGAGACCGGATTTGGTCGCCTGTCCGCCAAGGGGCCCGAATTGATCCCGATCGCGACTCTCGTGGCCATGCTGGTTTGGAGCATCGCTAGCGCAGGTGAAGGACGGTCCCAAGACCTAGTCCTTCTCGGAGCAACTGGGGTGGTGCTCTACCTGATCGCGGTCCTTTCCCGACTCCGGTCTTGAGCGTCGCGAGGGTCTCAGGCGCGGGTGAGCGTCCGCCGCGGGCGTGGTGACACCCAGCGCCGCGCGGTGGTCGCGCGGACGTAGACGAGTCGACGGAGCGAGCCGCCGGGGCCGTAGGGCTGGCGGCGGATGTAGCCGGAGACGGGGACCTCGGCAGGGACAAGGCCGTCGGCGCGGGCCGCGCCGCCCGGTGAGCCGAGGCCGGAGGCGACCGAGTCGTCGAGGTGGATCCGCCGCTCGACCCACTCCGTGAGGGGCGAAGCGGCGCGCCGACGCTTACCCTTCGCTCGCCGCGGGGTGTGCTCGGCCAGCGGCGTGGACTGCGCCTCGAGGAGCATGGCGTAGACCACGAGCCAGCGCGTGATCTGGCGCATGGTGTCGCGGTGCGCCGAAACGTCGTCGATGAGGGGCGACGTGTCGAGCGCGACCGTCTCGTCGAGGTCTTCGCCGGTCCAGCGCGGGCGCCAGGTGCCGACGAGGGCGCCGCCGTCGTCGGTAAGGGCGACCACGAAGGACTCCTCGCCCTCGCCCGCGTAGAGGCCGAATTCGACGACGGAGCCGACGAGCAGCTGGCGCAGGGGGTGGCGCGCCTGGACGATCACGGGTGCGCGCAGCAGGCGCGGCGGCTCGGAGGGCAGGGCGTGCAGGTCGGTCGCGTCGACGAGGGCTGCAGCGTCGTGGGTGACGACGTGGACCTCCTGGCGCGTCGCGCGCATCGCCTCGGCCAGGGCCGCGATGTTGATCAGCTCCGGGACGGCGAACGCCTTGTTCTTCCACACTCGCTCCGCCGTCGAGGCCGCGCGAAACTTCTGCGGAAGGGCCGCGGGCGGTGCGGGGACCAGGAGGCAGTCGCTCACCAGGTCGACGAGGCTGGTCCAGCTGGCAGTCGAGCTTCGCAACGCGTCAAGCGAGACCGTGCTCGTCCGCGTAGGCTTCGATCCCCTCGAAGACGGCTTTCCATGCGGCGTCGCCGGAGTAGCCGTTCGGCATCTCGTCGAGGCCCTGCGCCTGGGCGGTCTCTTCGAGGAGCTCGATGTCGCCGGAGAGGGAGACCTCGGTGAGTCGGTCCGTGGCGCCCTGCTCGTGGTGGCCCTGCATGATCTCGCGGCCGGCGGCGGTGAAGGCGTCGAGCTGGGCGTCGGTGTAGGTGGTGGTCGTCATGGTTGGGTCTCCGTTGGGGTGGTCAGTCGCTATCAATGGGTAATATTGTTGCCCAATCGGGTTCGAGTGTCAACCTTCGAGGGCAAGAAAGTTGCCTTGTCTTGCTGCGCTGTGGAATGATTCCGCCATGGCCGAGTACCTCCCGATTGATCGACTGCTCACCACCGAGGCGCGGGCGTCGCTCGATCCCGCAGCGCAGCTGCGCGCGTGGTACGGCGCCGCCGGACTGACCGCCGCCTCCGTGGCCGATGAGCTGGAGGTGGGGCGGCCCTTCCTGTCTCGTGTGCTGAATGGAGTGCGGCCGATGCCGCGCGACAAGGCCGAGCGGCTCGAGAAGCTGACGAGCATTCCGGCCTCGCTGTGGGAGACCCGATCTGTAGGTGATGGTTGAGGGCACTTGTCAGCGTGGATCGTCTGGAGCTGGCGTGCGATCCGAATGATGCTTTTCTTGGGTCATTTCCTTGGCCAAGCGTGAACGGGCTTCGGCAGCCCGTAGGTAGTCGGTAAGAGACACCAGCTTGGTTCTTAGCCGAGATAGCTCAGGGAACGTGGCAGCTGCGCTCACCAACTTCGGATCCAAATCAACTCCCGCACGGGCTACTTGCTCCGCCCGGAATCTCAATTCTTCTGTTCTGAGTTGCTCCCCGAGAGGGCGAAAATAGTCAGGGCCGCTTAGTCTTCTCTGGTTGGCTCGTGCCAACTCCAGCAGTTCCTCCAGGATTGCTTCCAACGAACTTGACGAATCTGATTTTGATGCCTCTACCGGAGATTCGCGCTCCCGGAGCGCATCAAGGTTTCCCTCGAGCTCGGGCCACCAGACATCGAATGTCTTCTTCAGCTGCGGATCGGTGAGGCGCTCCGCCTCGCCGAGGCGCCGGTTGAGCCCCTGGACCAGTTTCAGCACATCGTCGCGATTGAAGACTACAGACTGAAACTGGAGCAAGGGCCCTTGGACCTCGGACCGTCTCACTCCGACGAGGAACGGCACGACGTGCGACTTGTCGAGGCTTCTCGACAGGGCACCGGCTTCGAAGTGGACCCAGGGAGCCCTCAGGTTTTCTTGGGTGACGCAGATGATGCCGTAGCTCGCGTCTTCGAGCTCGGCGGCGATATCTGAGCTCCAGCGAGCGCCTTTGTCGATGTCTTCCGAGGAGACGTAGGGTCTCAGGGCTTGGAGCACCGATGGCAGCCAGTCTCGGAGGGTGAGTGCGATCTGATGGCTTTGGGTGCCGGACCAGCTCAGAAAGGTCTTCATAGCCGTTTTCACTCCGGACCTTCGCTGCGTCTCGGTTGAAGCCAATATAGGTCGGACCGGGGAATACAATTCTCGTTAGAAAGTATTTCTGCAATCCTATTGATATCTTTCATGAGTTCCGCGGTCACTGGGGTGAGCGCATCCCGGTCCACTGGGGAATCCATATCTAGAAGGTGCGCAAGATGAAGTGCAAATTCGCGGAGCCTATCGAGCGTGCGAACAAGGTCTTGGCCATGAACGATAGGTAGTCGCACATAGACTTTTTCTTGGGGAGCGAGCTGCTTTGGGTCGCTCAGGAGTCTCTGGTTGGCGCGAGTCAGCTCTAAGATTTCCTCCAGGATCGCCTCTGATGACGAGGGTTTCTCTTTGGCCGGCTCAGTAGCTGGCTTGGCTGATGCGATGTTCTCAAGGTCGGCCTTGAGTCGAGGCCACCAAACGTCGAAAGAATCCCGCACGCGCTCTTCGGTCAGGCGCTCTTCTTCGCCAAGACGCTGGTTGAGACTGCGGACCATCTTCAGCACATCGTCGCGATCGAAAATCACGGATTGAAACTGGATCAACGGCCCCGGAACCTCGGACCGCTTCACGCCGAGAAGGAACGGTACGACGTGCGACTTGTCGAGGCTCTTCGACAGGGCCCCGGCTTCGAAGTGGACCCATGGGGCCCTCAGGTTCTCTTGGGTGACGCAGATGATGCCGTAGCTCGCGTCTTCGAGCTCGGCGGCGATATCCGAGCTCCAGCGCGCGCCTTTGTCGATGTCTTCCGAGGAGACGTAGGGTCTCAGGGCTTGGAGCACCGACGGCAGCCAGTCTCGGAGTGAGAGTGCGATCTGATGGCTCTGGGTGCCGGACCAGCTCAGAAACGTCTTCATTGTTGATCATCCGACAGGAGCTCAAAGTCAAGAGCCGCCGAAGGGTGCTGGAGAAACCTGACTGCTACACTAATGTCAATCGCCGCCCTCTCGCCAAGTCGGGGGAGAAGCGGCAAGAGATCAACTCTGTCTGAATTGCACTCCAGATAGGCTCGGCTGTCCCCTCGGATCTCAATTTCTCCAGTAAACTGAATCAGCGCTAAGGTACTGCTTTCTGTGAGCCCGACTATCCTATAGCTGCCACGGATACTAGTGGGACCTGGCTCATAGCCAGGAGGGGGCCTGAATCTAGGAGGGGCCCTAAAGGGAGAGTCCAGGTCGCCGCCAAAAGACCTACGCAACTCCCTATTCACGAAGATTGCGATGTCTGCGTAGGCGGCTGATGTCACGACAATCTCAACGGTGGTACTCGGGCGATCCCACAAAGTCTTGTGAGCAAAGCACTCGATGTACGTGTCAACTGTTGAAGCTTCTGGAATTCTGATATTTGCATTCTGTGCAGCTCGGCCCAGTCGGAAGGAAAGAGACTCTCTCCGGTCTCCGGAAGCCTTGGACGTCTCAAGGAGTGTCGCAATCGCGTTCTCGATCCTTGCGAGTTCCTTTCTCTTCGCCGCGCGGCCTGCCTCTGATCTAGGCTCAGCAAGACTTTCTAGCTGAACGATATCACTCTCATATTCGGCAATGATGGCTCGGGCCTTCTCCTGGTCTAGAGTCAGTTCATCAACCTGCCTCTTGAGGATCGCCACTCTGTGCACTTCTTCTCGCTCGCCCAAAGCCCAGGAATGGACTGGATCTCCAGGATCCAGGGTAGCTAGAAGGAAATCCAAGATATCTTCCTTGTTGTCAATCGACTGCTTAGTACCAATGATCCGCTCAAGGTAACGAATTTGCAGTTCATTCTGCGCCCTCTGATTCTCGACGGCAGTCTTGAACAGGCCGTTGATGGCGGCGGTCATCGGGCCAATCGCACCGATGACCGCGATCAGGAGCACGATGCTAGTCGACTTCGAGAGCTCTCGAGATCGCGGCTTCGTCTTGCCGGGGGCTGCGAGGTGTCGCGCACGGACTCTCTTTTTGAGTGCTTTCCGAGTCATAGGGCTCTCGACCGACGGTGCTCATTGGTTGAAAGGGCGACCAACGGAGCAAGGAACGAGCGGGCTCGGCGGCGTCGCTGCATAGTGCGGGGCCGCCGCCTGTCCCGAGCTCACATCTAGTCTCATCATAGACTGGCCTGCCCGCCGATTCAACAGACTCGCTGGCTCGCGGCCTCCGCGCATCCCAATTAGGCCCTTGAGTCAGTTGAGGATACTCGGGCATCAGGTGCTGGCCAGGCATTCCCGTCAGCGGTTCTGCCCAGATGCCTTGATAGAGTCAGGCTCCACCGAGATTCGGGAGGCGTTTGAGCGCTGGGCGGGGATCGGCTGGATGTTTTGAGGGCGCCGCATCTGATCGCGGCGAAGAGGCCTTATCTCGAGAGACGTCTTGTGGAGTAGGAATGGGAAGCAAGACTGCCCCGAGGCTGTTCTTCAGCTATTGCCAAGAGTCGGAATCGCACTCTGCGCGTGTTCGAAACCTGGCACGGCGGCTCGCCGATGACGGATGCGTCTGCATCCTGGATCAATGGACTGCCCCACCTGAAGTCGGTTGGCCGCAGTGGATGAATTCTCAGATCGAAAAGGCGGAGTTTGTTCTCGTCGTTTGCACAGAAGAGTATCTGCAACGAGCGACTGGACAAAGAAAACCCTCTGGCGTGCGGTTCGAGTGTGTTCTCATCATTCAGGACCTCTATGATTCTGCGATGGTCAACAAGAGGTTCATTCCGATCTTGTTCAGCGATTCGTCGCCAGAGCACATTGTTCGGCCGCTAAAGGGTTTTACCTATTATCGAGTCGACCGTGACCGAAGTTATGAAGATCTCTTGCGACATATCACCAATCAGCCAAGGCACATTCCTCCAACGCGAGGAAGGGTTCCGCATCTGCCACCGGAAAGCCCGCCTGCGGTCTCATCAAAGGCAGCAGTTCGAGATCTCGATGCACCTGCCGCAGGCTTTTTACAGTCGCCGGCCTTCATCTATGGAAAGCTCAGCGCTAGGGGTCTTCTAGATTCGAAACTCACCGAGAACCCTTATCGCTTTTCCGCGGATCCGACCGACGAAACGAGCGTCGGAGTTGAAAAGAATGTCTCTGCCTTCCTCTGGATCCCACACAGCGATTACATGAAGCAGCCTCAGCCCTTTACCCCATTGGTGGCTCTGTGCACGCTGCGCCCTAAAGAAGTGGTCAATTCTACCAGGGGATTGTTCGGTGACCGAGCGCTCTCAGTTGCCAAGAGACGTCCTAGCAAGCTTTGGCCCTCCGAGAAAGAACTGCTCTTGTCAATTGCGGCAGAGATCCTCGAAGAGTGCTTCACAGTCGCAGTCACAACCCCCGCAGCGCTTCTGAGCGGAGGTAGACGCAGACCGGATCTAGCGTACAGAGTGCTCTTGGACCTGTTTCTCTTCCCTCTGCTCGACATGCATAAACGGCTTGAAGTTGACCAGTTCCACTTGAAGCTGCAAGGCGGAGATCCCAAGAGAAACAGCTTGCTGAAGACTACCAAGCAAGATATAAAGAGTGTGTTCCCTCATAGGTCGAATACGGTGGAACTCGTTGAGGCGACTGAAGAATCCACCATCTTTCTTGAGGTCGGCCGCTATCTTGGGTGGATCCTCAATCGACACTACAACGAGGGCAAGCGCGATTGGCTTGACCGACTCAAGACAGCAATTGGCAATGAGTCGAAAGGTTCATTGGATGTAAGAGAAGAGCCCCTCCCGCATGGATGAGCTCGAATCTCGTGGCGACCCCCCTTCGGGTCTTCAGTTTCTGCGCACCATAACCCGTGGTATGGAACGCATGCGGCGTCCGCTAGGCTAGCCCAACGCTAGCCTATGGGTGTGCCGAGCTTCATCTGATCTCTATTGGTAATTTCGACGATCGCATTGTTCTCTCCTGTTCTCTCCGGTCGGTTGGTGCGGTCGGTCCTTGTCACTTCGACAGGGATTCGGGGCGAGCTCGTGCCCAAGGAGCGTCGAATAGTCCAATGTGAAAGTGACGCCGGAGTCTCCGGCTTGGAGCATTCAATGCCCACATGGCATCGGTTCGGGGGGATCCTTTTTCTCCAAGTGTGAGCCCTGGATCGGCTTGACACACTCATCATGGGAATTGCGACTCCCAGTGGGAACATAACTTGCCCTTAGCTCCAATGTATCGCTGCGGACGCAGGTTCGTCAAACTGCGAAGCGCCTTCCTAAATCTCGCCGGCGAGGGCGGCCTGGGCGATGGCGTCGGCGACGGGGTCGAGGCCGGGGATGTCGAGGTCTTTGAGCTTGTCGAGCCGGCGCTCGAGCTCTTGGGCGTTGATCACGCCGTTCTGGAGGTCTTTCACGATGCCTTCCAGGATCTGGCGGATGCGGTTGCTGTCGTCGCCAAGGCCGTTCAGGAGGTCGCTGATCGAGGCGGTGCCGCTCTGGAAGTCGGCGAGCAGGGCCTGAAGCTCCTGCTTGCGGTTCGCGACCTCGACGCCCGCCTGGCGGAGGTTCGTCATCATCTCCGCCAGCGGTCCGGCGACTTGCTCGACGTTGCCGACCAGCTGGGCGCCGAGCTCGCGAGTGTCGATGAGGCCGGCTTGCACCAGGTCGAGCCCGGCTTGAACGACGGCGTTGTTCTCCTGCGCGATGTGCTGGACGGCTTGGAGGCTCTCGCGGTTGCGCTGGATGTGACCTTCGATGGTGCCGAGGTGGAGGCGCTGGAGCTCGATCGAGCGTTCCATCGCCTCGACTCTGCGCTGCGTCTCGACGTAGACGGCCTGCAGCTCGATGGCTTTGCCCGCGGCGCGCTCGGCCTCCTTTCCGGCGGCCTTGATGTCGCCGCGTGCTTTCTGGGTGGCCCGGATGAGGCGTTGCAGGGCTCCCATCAGGCGGCTTCCGCGGTGTCGGAATCGCTGAGGTCGACGTCGGCGACTTCGGCGTCGAGCCGCTGCAGGTCTTCGAGCAGGCCGGCGAGCTCGGTGCGCGCCAGGCCGATGGCGGTGCGTCCCCGTTCGACGCCGCGTTCGATGGCGCTGCCGATCGCTTCTTCGAGCTTGGGCGCCTGGCCCTCGAGGTCGACCAGGTCGCCGCGCAGCTCGCCGACCTGGGTGCGCAGGGTGTCGGGCAGGCCGAGGCCGGTAAGGGTCGCCTGCAGCTCCTCTCCGGCGGCCTTGGTTTCGCCGATGAGGGTCTGGACGCGGTCGAGCTCTTCCTCGGCGGCGGCGAGCGCGCCCTCGGCGGCATCGCCGGCGCGGTCGCTCTCTTCCTTGGCTTTGGCGGCCTCATCGGCCGCGCGCTTGCCTTCCTCGGCGGCCTTGGCGGCCTCGTCGGCCGCGGCCTTGCTGCCGTCGGCCAGGTCCTTCCCGGCCTCACCTCCGCGGTTGGCCGCGGCCTCCAGTTGGTTCGCAGCCTCGGACGTCGCGTCGGCGCCTTGCTGGATCGCCTGGGCCGCTTCTTCGACGGTTGGGATGAGGTGTTTTGTGCCGTCCTCGAGCTTGATGTAGTTCTCGGCGGCTCGCTCGACCGCGGCGCCACTCTCTTCGACCTTCGACGAGGAGTCAGACACCCGCTGTGCGGCGTCCTCGACCTGCTCGGCGGTCGTTTGCGCCTGGGTCCCCAGCTGCTCGATCTCGTTCTTGAGGGTGACGGTGCCGCCGCCGGCTCCGTCCATCGAGGCGCCCATGTCGGAGGCCGCGGTTCCGGCCGAGAGCAGACCATCGGCGGCGGCGCGGACGCTGCCCTGGAGGCGGGTCATGGCGGTCGTAGCGCCGTCGGTGGGGGTGACCAGCTCGTTGCCGAGCGCGTTGTTGAGGTTCGCGACTTCCTGGGTGATGACGCCGCCGGCGTCTTGGATGATCTGGACCTGCTCTTGCACGACCTCGCCAAGCGCGCGCTGCTTCTCGATCGGCAGCTGCAGGATGGCCGTGTAGTTGTCGGACAAGCGCTGGAGCAGCGCCTCGGCAGCGGCGGCCTTGTCCTCGAGCATCTCGTCGACGCCGAGCGCGTCGAGGATCGCTTTGCGGGCGCTCTCCCCCGCCTCTTTCTGGCTCTCGGTGAGCCCGTCCCACAGGCTCCGGATCTGATCGACGCCGTCCTCGACACCGCGGGTCAGGTCGTTCTGGCCCTCCTGGATGTCCCGCATCGCGCCGGTGGTCGCGTCGCGATTCTGGGTCCAGGTTTCGGCGAGGGCATCGCCAAAACGCTCGAGGCTCTCTTTCCCCTCTTTCGAGCTCTCGACGATGAGGTCGATGCCCTCTTTGGCCGCACCCTGGAAAGATTCTTTGATGGAGGCCGCGACCTGCTCGACGTTGGTGCCCAGGTCTTCGAGTCCGGGGACCTGGCCGATCAGCTTGCCGAGCTGTTCGACTCCGGCGCCGACTGCCGTGAGCACTCCGCCCACGAGCGCCTTGATCGCGCCGGTGATGACGCTCGCGCCGGTGCGCACGGCAGCGACGGTGCCGCCGATCGCGAGGACGATGGTGCCGAGTGCGCGGCCGAGCTCGAAGGCCGCGTTGCCGCCGCGGCGCAGCCCGCCGGTGAGGTCTTGCACGAAGGCCCGTAGCGCCGGGGTCGCGCCTTCGCCCACCTCGAGCGTGACGCCCTCCCAGGCCGACTTGAGGTTGGTGACGTCGCCTTCGAGGTTGTCGAGTCGCAGCTCGGCCATCTCGCCGGCGGCGCCGGCGCTGTCTTCGAGCGCCTTCTGCAACTCGCGCAGCGGCCCCGTGGCGCCGGCGGCGGCCAGGATCGAGGCGACACCGCGCTTGCCGAAGATCTCGTACGCTTGCCCGGCGTCGATCCCCGCGACGGCGAGTTTCTCGATGACAGGGATGAGGCCATTGGCCTCGGGATTCACGTCCTCGAGGCTCAGGCCGAGTTCGCTGAGCGCCCGCTTGGCGCCGGCGGTGGGCTCGACCAGGTTGAGGAGCATGTTGCGGAGCGCGGTGCCGCCCTCTTCGCCCTTGATGCCCGCGTTGGCGAAGGTGCCCAGGGTCGCGATCACCTGCTCGAGCGGGATGCCGAGCGCGGCCGCGACGGGCGCGACCTTGGCCAGGCCTTCGCCGAGCTGGCTCACGGTCGTCGCCGATTTGGCGCTTCCCGCGGCGAGATTGTCGACCACGCGGCCGAGCTCGGAAACCGGCAAGCCCATGCCTCGCAGGGCGTCGGACGCGATCTCGGCAGCCTGGCCGAGATCGAGACCTCCGGCGGCGGCGAGCTCGAGCACGCCCTCGACGCCTTCGTAGGTCTCGTTGACGTCGAACCCCGCGCGCGCCAGGTTCTCCATCGCCTCGGCGGCCTGGGTGGCGCTGAACTGGGTGGTGGAGCCGAGCGCTTTCGCGCGCTCGACGAGGGCATCGAAGTCCTTAACGCTGGCCTGCAGGATCGACTGCACGGCGCCCATCTGGCCGCTGAACTCGGAGATGGTGCCGAGCGCCGAGCGCATCTGCTGCGCGAAGCCGGCGAAGCCGAGCGCGGCGATCGCCGTCTTGAGGCCGCCCAGGCTCGCAACCTGCTCGCGGATCCCGGCGGTGAAGGCGCGCGCCGCGCCGGTCGCGCGGTAGTAGGCCGAGGTGAGCCGGCTCCCGACGGCGGTGGCCGCCGAGCCGGCGGAGGTGGCGATCTGGCGTAACACGCCGAAGAGACCGCGCTTGGCGCCGCTGGCGGCATTCGCCGCGGCGCCGCTGCGGCGGGTAGCCTGGGCGCTGCGCTCGACGCCGCCCGCGGCGCTCGAGGCGGCCTGCCCGAGCTGCTCCGTTTCCTGCTCGAGCTTGTCGACGTCTCCGGAGGCGGTCTTCGCCTCGGAGCCGAGCTTCTTGGCGCCCTCGCTCAGCTTGTCGAGCTCGTCTCCGCCGGTGACGGAGACTTCGCCGCGGATGCCGAAGCGGCTCTCACTCATGGCTCAGGCGCGTGCGCGCCGCTCCCAGCCGCGCGCGAAGACGTAAAGGGCGGGACGCCGCTGGGCGAGGCGCCGCAGGTAGGCGCTCATACGCTCGCGCAGCCGCTCGAGCAGGGCGCCCGGCTCGGCGGCATTGGTCGCGGCGACGGTGAGCGGGCCCAGCGCGCCGTCGACGGCGAGGGTGGCGCCGAGGTCGTTGCACGCGCGCTGCAGCATGCGGTGCGCGCGGCCGGGACCGCTCCACACCGCGAGATCGAGCACTTTGCGGGCGACGAGGGGGTCGGCGATCCGGCCGTAGCCGAAGCGCTGCCACCAGTCGGCGTAGTAGAGCGCGCGGGCCTGGGCGCGGGTGAGCCCGCGGATGTCGTCGGCATCGACGTCGCCGTCGCCGTCGAGGTCGGTGCCGCGGCGCGCCAGGTAGCGGAGACTGATGCCGTAGTGCGTGATGCCGCCGGGGTCGGCGGGATGGTCCGCCAGCCCGCCCTCGTGCTCGAGCACCCAGTCGATCGCGGCGTGGGCGCGCAGATCGAGCGCGGCGTCGGCGCAGGCGCATTGCGCGCCGCAGGCGCCGGCCTCGGGGCAGTCGAGCGAGGGCGGGCGCCCAGTCACCGTGGATCCTCGAGCACGGCGACGCGGCGCGTCAGCTCGTCGAGCTCGCTCTGCAGCTGCAGGCGCTCGCGGCGCGCGGCGGTGCGGTCGCGCGACGCCTCGGTCGCGGTGTAGCGGTCTTGTGTCTGCGACTCGAGCGTGACGCGCACGCGCTCGACCTCTTCCTCGAGCCCGGCCACCTGCTCGGCGACACGGACCAGGGTGTAGGAGTCGGCGTGGGATCGTTTGGTCTGCTGGGTGACGAGGGCCCAGGAGCCGGCGAGAGTGAGCACCACAGCGACGACGGGCGCCCACTGGCGTACCTGGCGCCACGGGTCGGGCGGCGCGGGGCGTAGGGCGACAGCGGCGAGGGCGGCCAGGCCGAGGGCGAGCGGCGCGGCGCCGTCGAGGACGGTGTCGGACCTGCGGCGGCGCGGGGTGCGGTATGGGCTGCGGCGCATCAGCGTCTCCGGAGGATGAGCACGAGCTCGAGGTGGCTCGGCGGGGTGTCGGCGTGGGCGACGGTGCGCGCGCTGAGCCGCTGGCCAGGCTCGAGCGAGAGGAGGCCCTCGGGCCAGGCGTCGCGGTGCAGGGTGGCGCCGCCAGGGGTGATGCGGGGGCGCTCGTCGAAGCTGGCGGCCGAGGGGAAGAGGGAGACGCCGTCGAGGTCGACCTCGACCACGGTCTCGCCGGCGCCGGCGCCGGAGTCGGCCGCGGCGAGGACGATGCGGTCGAGCGTGTAGCCGGCCTCGGGCACGACGGCCGGGGCGCCCAGAGGCCCGGGCGCACCGGGCGGCGCCGCGGCGATGCGCAGGTGCAGCGTCTCGCCCGCCCAGGGGCGCAGGTCGACGACGTCGACGACGCCGAGCGCATCGGTAGTGGCGCGGTAGAGCGCCAGGGCGCCAGGGGTGGGTGGCGCGCCGTCGGTGACGTCGTAGAGCCCCGAGTCGAGCTGCCAGACGGTCGACGTCGTCTCGGGCGCGAGCGGCAACGGCACGCGGCGCGACCACACGCGCCGCGTCTCGGCGCCGAGCGCCTCGCCGGCGTCGAGGTGGAGGGTGGTCTCGCCGGTGTCCCATGCCGCCTCGAGGTGCTCGCGCAGCATCCAGTCGTCGACGTCGGCCTCGACGACCTGCGACACGCCGCCCGGCTGGTGGTGCACGCGCACCAGGGCGAGGGGGATCTCGTCGTCGGGCCAGGCGGGAACGGCGGGCGTGGCGGCGCGCAGGCCCTTCGTGAGGGTGACGCCGCCGGGCGCCTGCGACAGGAGGGCGAGGTAGTGCTCGCCGGCGGCGAGCGGCTCGGCGGCGCCGTCGGCCTGGTCGAGCGGCTCGTCGTGCCAGGGGAAGCCGCGGGCGGTGCCCTGGTGGACGGCGATCCGCGGCGGGATGCTGAGTGAGGCGCCGCCGTTGGCGAAGACGCGCAGCTTGGAGCGGACGATCGCCGTCTGCGCGGCGTCGCCGTAGACGGGGACGATGCCGCGCCGCGCCGGCGGGCCCGGGAGGGGGATGGTGTGCTCGTCGTAGAGGACGACGAGGCGGATCGGCAGGTGCTGGCCCTGCTGGCTCGAGGGGGCGCGCAGGCGGCGCTCGATGAGGCGCGCGTCGCCCGGGTAGACGTCGGCGAGGCGCAGGGCGCGCCCGGCGCCGACGGGGGTCCACTCGGAGCGCAGCCGGCGCTGCTCGGGGCGCGCGTCGGCGATCTGGTCGGTGACGCGCAGCTCGATCCACTGCTGGTCGAGCGCGGGCACGCCGGAGCGTACCCAGCGCCCCTGGGGGTCCTGGACCTCCGCCACGAGCAGCAGGTCGCGCACCGGCTCGCCGGTGCTCTCGCCGCGGCGGTACCAGAGGGCGAGAGCCTCGGGCGCCGACGGGGCGCCCGCCTGCAGCCCGGTCCACGGCTCGGGCCCGCCCTGGGCGAGCTCCTGCACGCCGTCGGCAGAGGTCCAGGTGAAGCTCACGCTGTCGCTCCGGCCGGATCGCCGCCGGTCGCCTCGTCCTGGATCCGCTCCGGCTTCATCGTCTGCACCGTCGCCGCGGCGGCCTCGGTGCCGTCGGCCAGGCGCTCGAGGAGTGCGCGCAGGAAGGCCACGAGCTGGTCGTCTCGGGTGTCGGGCGTGGCGCGGGCGTAGGCCTCGGCGGCGTCGAGCAGGCCGTCGGCCGCGGCCAGAATCGCGCCCTCGTAGGGCCGGATGCGCTCGAGGGCGCGCTGGGTGAGCAGGCCGTCGAAGGCGACGGCGAGGCGGTCGGGCGCATCGCGCCGGGCGGCCTGGCGCAGGCGCTGGGCGAGCCAGCGTGCGATGTCGTCGCCGTACTCGGTGAAGAGCGCGATGAGAAGCGCGGGGACGCCCTTGCCGAGGCGGGTCGCGAAGGGGCGGAGAACGGATCTGAGGGTCATGAGGATCTCCTGTCAGGTGGGAAAAACGACCTCGGGCCAGCCGAAGTCGGGGTGGCTCTCGAGCACGAGCTCGGAGGGAGTGGGCGGCGGCGCGCCGACGTTGGCGGTGACGACGCGGCCGGTGGGCGGGTCGTAGAGCGCCGCGTTGCCGCTCGCCGGGACGGGGGCGCCGCGGCGGTCGCCGAGGCCGTAGCCGGGGGGCGCCCAGCGCGTCCAGCCGTCGCCGCCTTCGCCGCCGGCTGTTCCGTCCCAGAGGTGGACGCCGTCGACCGCGCCGCCGACCGAGCGCGGCAGGCCGAGAGCGGAGCCGGCGCCGACGCCGGCGCCGTCGCTGCTCTCGACCTCATCGACGAGGTAGGGCAGAACGCCGAGCGAGGCGCCGGTGGCGCTGAAGGCGTCGACCCAATCGACGATGAGGCAGGCGGCCTCGGAGCCGAAGCCGACGCCGGAGACGACGGTGTCCCAGGTGTAGGGCCCGGCGCCGTCGAGCGCCTCGAGGGCGCCGGAGCGCTCGGGGCGGATGTCGCCCAGGACGGCATTGGCGGAGACGAGGCGCAGCGCGCACGTCGGCGCGGAGCCGGGGGTCCACTCGAGCCACCAGACGCGGCCGGAGCGCCAGACGGCGCCGGCGATGCGGCCGGCGGTGGCGCTCGCCTGGTGGACGACGCCGCCGGCGAGGTCGGCGAGGTAGACGCGGGAGCCGGAGGCGGCGACCCAGAGGACGGAGTGCGCGCCCACCAGGGCGCCGCCGTCGAGTACGGGCGCCGAGCGCGCCGCGTGCCAGGAGCTGGCGGAGGCGGCGCCGACTTCGGCCATCAGCGCGCCCGCGGCGTTGTAGGTCCAGGCGCGGAGGGTGGAGTCGGCGGCGACGACGCCGAGGTAGGCGGCAGGGCCGTCGGCGCCGCCGACCGCCGCGTCGACGACGCTGTAGGCGTTCTCGAGGGTGAGCGGCAGGCGGCGGTCGGGAACCGAGGAGATCGGCCTCTGGGTGCCGTAGGCGAGGGGCGCGTCGCGCACGCGGTCGGCATCGGCGGCGACGCGCACGGTGGCGGTGGCGGTGGTGTCGTCTTGCACGTCGACCACGCCGTCGAGCAGCACGCCGAGGTGGCGGCGCTCGGCGCTGCGCAGGAACTCGGCGTGCAGGCGGTAGCGGCGGAAGCCGCGGCCGGTGAGAGTGACGAGGTGGGTGGCATCGCGGGCCAGCTCGCGCGGGGAAACAGCGGTGATCTCGGGCATGTCGACGACGGTGGTGTCGGCCGGCGGCTCGATCCGGAGGCTGCTGCCGCTCGCGGGCGTCGACCCGAAGCCCGCGCGCGACGGATCGGGGTTCGAGGGGGTGAGGCGCAGCTCGCCGCCGCGTCCCCCGCCGCGCCCGCCGAGGCGCACGCAGCCGCCGTCGACCGGCTCGAGCTCTTCGAGCCCGTCGGGCCGGCGGCCGACGACGCGGGCAGTGAGCACGGGGCGCGCGGCACGCTCGCGCCGACTCATCCAGCGGCGCAACTGGTCGACGGTGTCGCCGCGGCGGGTCACGCGTCGCCTCCAGTGGCGCCGAGCGCGGACCCGACGTCGACCACCGGGGCGCGCAGCGTGTACCGGCCGTCGGCGGTGGGGGTGCCGACGACGTCGACCGTGCACTGCAGCGACCACAGCAGGGCACGGTGCGTGGTGCCGGTGTCGTCGTCGATGTGGTCGATCGTCTGCCCCGCGCGCGCCTGGGCGAGCAGGCGGCGGGTGCTGATCTCGTGGGCGAGCTGGTCGGTCTCGAGGTCGTGGGCGACGAGGGCGCGCAGCTCGCCGAGGGTCTCGGCCTCGTCGTCGGCGCGAGTCTCCTCGCGCGCGCCCCACCAGCGCTCGACGCCGGGGAGCTCCACGACGGTCTCGAGCGGCTCTTGGCGGAGGCGGGTGTAGGGGCTCGCGCGGTAAGCCGGGAGGGGCGGGCGCCCGCGGTAGACCTCGGGCGGCGCGGCGCGGCCGTCGACGCGGCGCTCGACCTGGTAGTGGTCGGCGTCGAGCGTGGTAATCGTCGCCTCTTCGGTGCTGCGGACGGTGTACACCGAGTCCTCGGTGTAGCCCCGATCCTCGCCGCCCCAGGGGAACGGGCCGGTGACGCCGACGGGGGCGACGTCGCCGGACTCGACGCGGCGGGTGGAGCCGGCGAGGCCGTCGCGGTCGGGGGTCTCGTCGAGCACCTCGTCGGCGACGCGGCGCCACCCGTCGACGAAGTCGAAGTGGGTGGTGCCGTCGGCGTTGGTGTAGCCCGGCGAGGTCTCGGCGCGGCGCGGTGAGTCCCAGCGCCAGGTGGCGGTGAGGGTGCGCACGCGGGCGCCCGTGTCCTCGTCGTACACATACGAGGACTCGCGCTCTTCGATGAGCCCCCACGCCTCGATCGTCGTGCCCCACGGTGTGACCTCGGCGGGCTCATAGGAGGCCCCGTCGTGGGCCACGTGAGCCCCGGCGAGGTCGATCGTCGCGGAGCCCGCGGTGCGCACGGCGCGGCGGCGTCGCCGCCAGCCGTAGACGCGGAGGCGCGCGCCGGTGACGGTGCCGTCGGCGTCGTGGGTGAACTCCTCGACCAGGCGCTCGTCGCGCAGGAAGGCCTCGCGCGGCAGCACGACGGCGCGTCCCTCGGCGAGCCAGACGGCGCGCGGGTAGAGGCCGTCGGGCCCGGGGCCACCCCCGGCGGCGCCGGCGCCCTGCGAGGTCTCGTGCACGCCGGTCTCGAGGGTGCGCCAGCGGAACCGCGTGGTCTCGCGCCGGACGACGAGGTCGCCGCGGGCGACGGTGAGCACCTCGTCGATGGTGAGGGGGGTGTCGAGGAGGGTCGACGTGGACAGGCCGGAGGGCGACGTGGTGCCGTCCGTGGCTTGGAGCTCTGTGGCGACGGCGGGGGTGTAGGGTCCGCGCGTGGTCTTCGTGTCGACGGTGACGGTGAGGCCGTCGACGGCGGGGGCGACGGCGGTCTGGCCGCGGAGCACGAGGCGGCTGGCGATCGGGTCCGGCGGGGTCACGCCAGGGCGCTCGAGGGCGTCGCGGTTGTGCCAGGTGTGATCCGCCGCGAGGGGCCAGCGGCGCAGGCGGACGCGCTCGGCGACGAGGGTGCCGTCGTCGTCGGTGCGCCAGCTCCAGAGGTGGCGGCGGCCGAGGGTCTGCAGGGCCTGGAGCAGGGTGCCGCCGGTGCTGAACGGGCGGCTGCGCTCGGCGCCGTCGGGGATGTCGGTGGCGGGGACTCCGGCGAGCGCCGCCAGGCTGCGGCAGACGGCGCCGGTGGTGAGCCCGGCGTGGGGCGCGACCTCGAGGCACGGCGACTGCTCGAGCCACTGCGAGCCTTGGTCGACGGCGTCGAGGGTGACGCCTTCGGGGGTCGAGCGCCCGCGGGCGACGTGGCCGCGCAGGGCGATCCAGGTGCGGGTGGCGCCGCGCGGGCCGAGGGTGACCTCGATCTCGATCGGCGTGCGGGTCCAGGTCGCGGCGTTGCGCTCGGGGCGCCAGTGGCGGCCGTGGAGAGGCACGGAGGCGGTGCGGATCGGCGCGTCGACGCTCTCGGTCCAGGTGACGGGGCCGCCGAGGTCGGCGGTGACGTCCTCGCCGTCGAGGGTGATGCGCAGGGCGACGACGCGCGCGGTGGCCTCGTGGGCCGCGGCGTCCGTGCGCTCGAGCACCGCGTCGAAGACGGGCGGGGTCGCGCCTGGCGCGTCGGCGAGCTCGGCGTGCAGCTCGACGGTGGTGCCGCCGAGCGGGCCGGGGTCGAGAAAGGCGTCGAGGTCGAGCCAGGCGCCGACGGGCATGTCACATCTCCTCGAGCACGAGCTCGAGGGGCTCGCCGACGGGCTGGGTGAGCTCGACTTCGTCGTCGCGCGATGCCTCCACCACGCGGTACTCGGGCACGACGGCGCCGTAGACGACGTCGTCGACGCTCGGCACGCTCGGCAGCCGGAAGGTGTTGCCGCCGTGGAGGATGTGGGCGACGCCGGCGGGAGGCGGCCCCGCGTCCCAGGTCGCCTGGTCGACGGTCTGGACGTCGAGCGGCGTGCCGTCGTAGCCGATGCGCAGCGCGAGGGTGGTATTCGCGCCCGAGGGCGGGGCGGCGGTCTCGAGCGCGGCGTGCTGCGCGAGCCGCCAGCCGCGCGGCAGCTCCACCAGGTCGCTCGAGCCGTCGCCCCGCCAGGCCAGGCGGTGGGTGCGCCAGAGGATGAGGCGGTGCGCGCCGGTGGTGGCGAGCAGCTCGCGGATGCGGGGCAGCGATTTCCCGGCGTTGGCGTAGCGCAGGGCGAAGGTATGGACCATCGTCCGCTCGGGCCGACGGCCCACCGGCGCCACCGTCGTCTCGACCAGGCCGAGGCCCTGCGTCCGCGTGAGCGCGCGCGCCTCGAGAGGACGGACCTTCCAGCTCTCCGCCGGGGCGGAGAGCAGGTAGCCGTCGAGGAACGGCGGCGCGGTGATCGCCGGGCGGTCGGTCATCGCGGCGTCAGATCCAGCTCGCGATGTCGATGTTGCGGGTGGTGGTGATCACGGCGATCGCCGACGGCGAGCCGTCCTCGGTGTCTTCCGCCTCGAGCTTGATCGTCTCTTCGACACGGTCCGCGTTGGCCACCGCGGCGTCGTGCTCATAGAGGCCGACCTTGGGCCAGGTGAGCACCATGCCCTCGCGATAGGTGCCGCTGGTGCCGATCTGCGGACCTTCGAAGCGGTGCTCTGCGGTGTATTGGGTCCGTCGCTGCTGGCCGTCGAGGAAATAGTCGCTGACGAGGCCGCGCTTCAGCTCGCAGCTGTGGCCACCCATGGCCTGGCGCTCGAGATCGTGGGCGTAGCGGCTGCCGCTGCCGCCGCGGCGCTGCATCGCGTCGGTGATGGTGTAGGAGCCGGTTTCGAGCTTGACCTCGGAGAACGACGGAGCGCCCTGTGCTTGGATCCGGAATCGCCAATGCGCCGAGGTCATGCGCGGCGTCGCGATCTGAGTCGCGGCCGGGAGCTGCCACCCGCCGATTGGCGCGAAGGTCCAGGTGTCGCCGACCGCGAGATCCGCATGGTCGGCCGCGCGGCCCGGGAAGACCGCCTCGAGCGGGTCTTTGTTCTCGCCGGAGACGATGCCGAGGTCGAATCCGTCGGGTCCGCGGCACTCGACGAAGAGGCTCTCGCCCGTCTCGTCGTAGAGCTGCTCGTGAGTTGGCCCAGCCCAGGTCGGGGCGGCTCCCTGCTCGACGCGGAAGGTGAGCGGGCTCGTCGACGCGACCTGCACATGGATCGCACCGCCTGCGCGATCGAGCAGCGGCCCGCGGACCACGGGGGTATAGGCGTACGTTCCGGCGTTGCCCACGTCGGCGACGCCGGGGCCAAGCTCGGATCCGTGGAGCTGTTGCCCCTTGGCGCGGACCGGAATCTCGTTGTTGTCGCCGATCGACCAGCCGAGCTCTTGGAGCTTGATGCCGTACATCCGCCACCGGCGGATGGGTTCGAGGTCGTAGTAGCCACCAAAGGACTGAAGGTGGGTCTTCTGCTTGACGTGGTGCACTACGTACTGAAAGGCGCCCGTCTCGACCTCGGTCTTGGATTCGAGGTGCCCCATGAGGTGGACCATCGGCTCGATCAAGCGGCCGGCCGAGAACGCAGTCGCCAAGTCGAACGCCTCGCCCGTGACCGGCCCCGGAAGGCCCTTCTTCTTGAAGCCGCCGCGGGTGATCTCGGCCGACTCGGACTCGGTGTGCTTGAGCCCGGCGCCGAGCGGTGGGATGAACTGCCATTCGACAGGGGTCGCGGTGTCGTCGGGTTGGCCGAGGGCGAGCTCGGGGCCGAGCAGGAGGCGCGTCGAGCGTCCGGTGGCGGGTTGTTTGCCCATGGGGTAGGTCTCCTCAGACGTAGTGGCTGGGCAGCACCGCGCCGGTGCTGCGCTGGATCTCGGTGTCGTAGACGGCGACGGTCTCGGAGAGCTGGAGGCCGCTGCCGCCGAGCAGGGTCGGCTGCGAGAGGCGCTGAAAATCGGTGAGCGCGAGGGTGAGCGCGTCGCCGGCGGGATCGACGAGTCGCCCGTTGTCGGTCGAGAGCGCCTGGTAGACGTCCCAGACGGCGCCGACCCAGGGCGGCGGTGTGCTGCTCAGCGAGTCGCCGGCGGGGGTGAGCACAGCGGTGATCACGTAGACGAGGTGTCCGTCGACGTCGCCCGCCTTCGCTCGGATGTCGAGCGCATCGGGCACGACGAGGCAGCTCCAGGCCGACAGGCTGCCGCTCTGCAGCACGTCGCGCGAGGGCGCGTAGCCGAAGGTGGTGAAGCGGTCGGCGACAGCGGGGTCGCTGCGCAGGCGCTCGAGGTGGGCCTCGAGGATGCGATCCCAGGGGGTCACCTCGCGCCCTCCACGACGAAGCGCGCGCCGGCGTTGGCCATCTGGTCGAGGTCGGGCACGGCCGGGACGAGGAAGGGCCGGGCGGGGATCACGACGGTGCCGCGGCCTCCAGGCCCTGGCGCTCTGCCGCCCTCTTGGACGAGCGCCGCCGCCTCGTGCGCGGCGATCACCTCGACGCCCTCACCGCTGGGTGCGGCGCGAATCGAGTCGAGCAGCGAGCCGTCGCGCAGCAGCGGCGCGAGACGCGTGTCGCCATAGCTGCGGCGGATCGCGATCGTCATCGGGTGGAGCGGCGGCCAGCCTGCCGCGTTGCGGCGCCCGGACGACTGGAGGTTGGCGCGCGCGCCCTGCTCGGCGACGACGGCGATGCGCGAGAGCAGAGGGCGCAGCTGGTGCGTCCGCCGGCTCATGGCGGCGAGGTCGGAGACGATCGGCTCGAGGCCGTGGACCTCGAGCGTCATGCCAGGTCCTCGGCGCGGAAGACACGGCCGCTCGGCGGCTTGCTGATCAGGATCCGCGGGCGCACCGCATCGCTGGTCTGCCGCGGCGTGAGCCCCGGGTCGGTCTGTTGGCTGGCGATCCGCTGCAGGTACGCCCGCGCGTCGCGTAGCTGAACAGTGACGTCGTCGGGCACTTGCTCGACGACGGACTCGAACAGGCGGTACCAGGCGATCGCCGTGGCCGTGACCAGGATGTGCTCGGGCGTCGTCGCCTCGTCGAGCGCGTCGATTCGCGCGTCGTCGGGAGAGCGCGCGCGCAGCGCCTGGCGCACCTCGCCGTCGGCGGCGTCGAGGGCGCGGCCGATGGCCGCGTCCTGCTCCGCAGGGTCGAGGTGCTCCAGGCGTCGGCGCACACGCTCCTCGCCGCCGCGGCGGACGAAGAGGCCCTCGGGCGTGAGGATCACGAGGCTTTCTTCGTCCGACGGCGTTTCGGCGTGGGTTGCGGGTCAGGCTCCGGCTCGGGTTCGGGGTCCGGGTCCGGCTCGGGGCCCGGGTCCGGCTCGGGATCCGGCTCGGGTTCGGGGTCCCGGTCGGCCGTCTTGGTCTCTGGGCCGGGGTCCGGGTTCTCCGCCATCTCGCTCTCGAGGCCGAGAACCTGTGCACGCGGAAGGACCTCGACACCCTCGGGCGTCTCGACGCTCAGGCTGTCGCCGCGCGGGAGCTTCGCGGCGTCGACTGGCCCGGCGACCAGGTGGGGATCGCGCACGATCGGTTGCGGCAGCACGTCACAGTGCAGGATGACTGGCCGGGAGCCGAAGACGATCTGTCGGTCCCAGACGGTCCGGCGGCGTGTGCCCGCCTTGGTGCGCAGGATGTGAAGAGAGGCGCGGACGAGGAAGAACTCCATCATCAGCCTCCCTGGTAGTCGTCGTACTCGACGGCGCCTTGCGGCAGACCGACGCGAATGCCGTAGATCGATTTCAACCCCGTGGCGATCATTCCGCTCGGAACTTGATCGCCGGTCCACGTATCGGGCCAGGGGTTCCTGTCGCGAACGAAGAAGACCGCCGGGAATCCGCTGTTGCGCGCGAAGACGTGGACCTTGCGCGCCGGTCCCGGATAGATCGGGCTGTAGAAGAGATCGAACGTGCCGCGATCGCTGTTCTTGATGCGGCCAGTCGGGGTCTCGAGCTCTTCTTCGACGAGGACGGTTTGGAACGCCTTCAAGTACTCCTCGTCGTAGACATAGATGGTCAGCTGCGAGCGGCCGACGATCCGGGTCGTTCGCGACCGGAAGTGGGTGTTGTGGTGGAGGCGGTGGCGGGCGGACTGCAGGAGCCGGCGGACGTCGGACGAGCTCGGCGACGCGACGCTGTCGGTGATCGCCTCGGTGATCTGGATGGCGTTGCTGTAGCTCTGCCCGTCGGGGTGCTCGTGGTCGGTGTCGAAAAAGTCCTGCCCGTCATAGGCCGTCGGATTGCTGTTCAGCAACTCGATGGTCCGCTGCAGCTCGTCGCGGCGGAGCTCGGCGCCGATCTGAGGCATCGCGTTGGCGAGTCGGAGCACCGTCTGCTCCCGATCTGCATTGACCTCGTCGATGGCGATGTAGCTCGACCAGCCGCGCATTGCGACGTCCCATTTCAGGGCGTTGAGCTGTGCGAAGACGGCCACTTGCTCGTCCCAGCTGAAGACCTGCGGGAAGACAAAGAAGTCTTCGAGCTGGAGCGGATTCGGTCGCGGGCCTGTCGTGCTGTCGATGTAGTGCACGATGCCCGCCGCGATCAGCGACTCGATGTTCACTTCCTGGCGGTCGTACCCGTCGAGTCCCAGTAGCCGGAGATTTCGAGACTGCACGAGTCGCTGCAGATTGGTGATTGCACTACTGCTCATCAGGGGACTCCTTGGGCCGCAGCGGCCACCGGATCGACGTACCACCAGGTCTTGGTGCGGTCGAGACCGCGCGGCAGGTCGACGGTTTCTTGGTAGAGCGCACGGCCCGCCACGATCGCGTTCGTGACGCCGGCCGCGTTGAAAGTGAGCTGCTCGTCGTCGACGACGTAGAGCAGGTTTCCGGCCCCGGGAGTCCCTCCGCCCACGACCTCGGCGAGGAAGACGCGGTCGGTCTCGAAGCGCACCACGCCGGCGTGGGATGGGCCTCCGGTGTTGTTGAAGGCCACGTTGCGGTGGGCGTCGGGGTCGTCGGGGAAGCGTTGCGGGATGGCGATGCCGCCCCAGCGGTGGCCCGCGAGGTCGGCTCCCGGGCTGGCGAGACCTTGCGCATCGAGGATCACGAAGGCGCCGATGTGAAAGAGGGTGTCGGCGGCGACATGGGCATGGGTCGAGCGCATGGCGCGGCCCAGCTGGTACGGCCGTTCGAAGGCTGCTTGGAGCATCAGCCGTCCCCCTTCAGCGGGTATTTCTGGGCGAGCTCAGCGGCCCTCTCGGGCGCCAGGCCGTGGGCGGAGGCGACCGGAGGGGCGTCGTGCTCGGGGCCCGCGAGCGAGCCAGCGCCCATCGCCTCGAAGGCGGGGGCGGCGTCGAGCGCGGCGACCACCTGGTCCCGGAGCGTCGCGGCGTCGAGGAGGTGGGACGAGTCGCCGGCGCGCGCGGCGAGCTCGAGCTGATGGAGCAGCTGCGGCACTCCGGCGTCCCGCATCGCTGGCGTGAGCTGATGGCTCGCGGTCAGGCGGTCGACGTGGCCCTGTGCTGCTGCGTGCGCATCGGCTTGAAGCCAGCCGAAGGGCTCCCGCGCGTTGAGGCGGTCGATCTGCGCGTCTTGGTCGGCAGGGGCCATGCCGCGCAGCGCGGCACGCATGAACGCGTGCTCGTCCTGGGGCACGCGGGTTGCGAGCGCTTGCTCGAGACGCGCCGAGCCCCGCGGCTCGGGGGGTGGCGGCGCGTGGTGGTGCCGCGGGGGTGCAGCTTGTGTAGGCGGGGTCGCTGCGGGCGTCTCGGCGGCCGGTGGTTGGGCCGCGGGCGCCGGCGTCGACTCGGGGGACGTCGTCGGGGTGCTCATGGTGCGGGCTCCTCGGGTCTGTGGCTCCGGGGTGGAGTCGTCGTCGGTGATGGGCTCCTCGGGCGGCGAGGCCGCGCCGGTGAGCTCGGCGATCAAGCTCGAGTAGGAGGGGACGATGCGGTCGACGAGGCCGGGCGGCGCCGCGGCGGCGGTCCAGTAGCGGCCTTCGAGCGCGTCGACGTCGGCCTGCGACAGGCCGCGGTGCTGGGTGAGCGCCT
This sequence comes from Acidobacteriota bacterium, assembly GCA_039194425.1. Classification (GTDB taxonomy): domain Bacteria; phylum Acidobacteriota; class Thermoanaerobaculia; order Multivoradales; family J023; genus JAUIJL01. The sequence continues at coordinate 62,749 of JBCCVZ010000001.1, forward strand.
GCACCAACTGCGCTTCGGTCTCGTCGACAAAGCGCTGGTAGTTCTCCGTCATCGCGTCCGTAACCGGGGCACCTTGGACGAAGTCGGCCTTGCGGCGCTGGGTTTGCACGACGACGCGGCGCCATCCGATCGACGCCTCGTGGAGCGAGCTGTCCCAGAAGGCCGAATAGGCGCCGAGGCTGCCGACGGTGGCGGTGGGCTCGGCGACGATCTCGGTGCACGGCGAGAGCAGCCAGTAGGCTGCAGACGTCGCCGCGCCGTCGGCGAATCCGACGACGGTCTTGGTCGCCGCGAGTTCGGCGACGGCATGGATCGCGCCCCACAGGCCGCTCGTCGAGCCGCCCGGCGAGTCGTCGGACCAGAGCAGGACGGTCTCGATCGAGTCGTCGGCGCGGGCGCGCTCGGCGGCCTGGACGATCGCCGGATAGGTGGTCGCGACGCGGGAGGACCACCACGGCGGGTCGCGGCGGTCGAGCGCGCCGGCGACGCGGATCTGCGCCACGCCCGGGGCGAGCTGGCGGTAGACCTCGAACTCGTCGCGCTCGGGAGGGTCGTCCCACAGGAACGCATCGGGGCTCGGGAGGGCCCAGTGGGCGATGGCCATGACCGGCGGCGGTGCGATCGGGCGGGCATTCGGACGCAGGCCGAGCCGCTCCGCGGCGCGGCGGACGAGGTTACGCGGCATCAGCGATCTCCTCGGTGGGTGGCGGGTCGGCGGCGGGAGGGGCGGGGACCACCTGCGAGGCGCCCTCGACGGCGGGCTCGCCGTCGCGCAGGGCAGGGACGCGCCAGACCTTGCGCGCGTGCCGCTCGGGCACCGCGACACCGTGCGCGAGCGCGGCAGCGATGCCGTTGAAGAGCTGCTCGCGGTCCTCGAGCTCGAGCGTGTCGAAGGCGAAGTCGGGCACGGCGACCCGCGGGCCGAAGTTGATCCGCACGAGGGGCGCGACGAGGTCGCACTGCAGCGTCTTCTGCAGGGTCCGCGCGTCGGCGACGATCGCCTCGCTCCTGATCTCGGAGGCGACCTTGTCGGAGGCGAACGCGCCGACGCCCGGGCGAAGGCCGAGCGTGTTCACCTCGCCGTTGAAGAGGCGGCCAATCTCGCGCCGCAGAGCGTCGCAGAACTCGGCATAGGTGCCGTTGCTCGAGCGCATGGCTTCGAGCAAGACGAGTTCGACATCCTCGGGGAGAGCAATGGCTTGCTCGGTCTGGAAGGACTCGGCGGCAGCGAGGACTGCCTGCTGCATTTTCGCGTCGGCAGCTTTCGCCTCGTCGCCCTGGCCTTTCGCGCGCGGGTACTTGCCAACTGGCGTTGGCTGCGCGTATCTCTCGAGGAAGATTGCCCAGAATGCCCGCGCATGCTTGAGCACGAACCAGGACAGATAGCAGCGATCGAGCAGTCCGGGGCCACCCCAGGGAGAGTCGACGCTGCCGGAGCGCATCACGAGGAATTTCAGCTCGGGGGCGCGCGGTGGCTCGCTCGTCGTGCGGCGGACATGCAAGTCGCGCCGCCGGAAGAGAAAGCGCCGCATCGGCCGGTCGTAGACGCGGAGCGGTGCCCAGCGGCCCGCCCAGGGGCCGTCGGCGATCTCGCCCCACTCGAGCTCGGTGAAGCTGATGCCGCGCCCGCGCATGTCGACGAGACCTTTGTGCAGCGCCGTGTCGAAGTCGGGGATCGCCGCGTCTTCGGGATCGATGCCGGTCTCGCCGAGCAGGTGGCGCACGAAGTCGGCGGCTTTGCGGTCGATCGGCCGCGGCCCGCCGGGAGTCACCAGCCGCGGCAGGCTGAGCACGGCGTCGGCGCGGCGAATCGAGACGGCCGCGATCATCGCGTCGCGCTCCATCTCGTCGTAGAGCCCGCCGAGCGCTTGCCCGGGCTTCGAGCGCGTCGCCAGGATCTCGGACGGGTGCGGCTCTTCCCACAGGCGTCCGGTGCGCGGTCCCCACAGGCGCCACTCGGTGGTCGATTCGGCGTCGGCCATCTGGCGGCCGAGCCATGTGGAGCGGCGCGGGTCAGGCATCGCGGAGCTCCTGAAGCATCCGCGCCGAGGGCCGCATGCGTCGACGCGTGGCGCCCTGCGTCGCCGCCTGGCGCCATCCGTCGACATCCGGCGCCGTGCGGCGCGCGGTGGCGCCACGCGGCGCCGAGCGGCCGGACTGGAGCAGGGCGATCAGGCCCCAGGGGTCGTCGTGGCCGCGCATCTGGTCGCGCAGACGCAGGTGCAGCACTTGGAGGGCAACGACCAGGTGGTCGGGAGCCTGGACGGGGTTGAAGGCGCGGCCGTGGCGCCCCGGGCGGGCGGTGTAGCGCGTCAGCTGCCGCAGCAGCACCGGGTCGGGCGGCAGGCGCAGCCTGCGCGCGGAGATCGCGCGCTCCATCGCCTGGACGGCGGCTTCTTTGAGGCCGATCTTGAGCGGCTTGCCGTCCTCGTCTTCCAGCGCGCGGCCGTCGTCGCCGAGCGCTTGGGTCGTGGTGTTGAGCAGGTAGCCGGTGTGCTCGAGCGTGATCGCTGCGCCGTCGACCCTGGCCTGCTCGGAGCTGAGCAGTTGCTCGACGAGGCCAACGCCGACGCCCCCGGTGCTGTCGAGCCCCCAGCCGAGCGCCGGGCGGAGGATCGACTCGAGCGCGTAGAGCAGGTCGCCTTGGGCGGTATAGCCGAGCGCTCGGCACTGGATGCGCAGCACGAGGGTGGTGCGAGCACCGTCGACGCGGGCGACGAGGATCTCGGTCGGGTCGCGCTGCACGCCGACATCGACGCCGACGACGAGTTCGCCCTCGGGCGCTTCGATGTAGCGCTCGAGTAGCTCGATCCAGCCCGCCACGCGCTCGTGGCGCTCGGACTCGGCGACATGGAGGGCGTCGAGCTGGAGATCCTCGCGGGCGATCGGAATCCGCGGCGTCGTGCTCTCGATCTCGAGCTCCGAGTCGGCGAGGGATGCGCCGATGTGGAGGTGCTCGCGGATCCGGTGCGCCTCGAGGTAGAGCCGGTCGGCGCCTTCGTCGTGGAGCAGCTCGAGCGAGCGATAGCCGTCGATCGACTCGACGCAGTGCTGCACGGATGACCACGGATGCACGCTCTCGACCGGGTCACCGTGGAGCCCGAGAACGTTCTGGAGGTAGCCGATTGAGTCGCGCCCGCCGTATTTGGTCGCCAGCTCGGCGTCGCGCTCGGGCGTCCAGAACGGCGGCGGCATCATGCTCTTCGGCCAGCGCAGCGTGATGAAGCCCGAGGTGGCAGGGATCGCGAGCGGGTCGACTTCGGGGCTGCGCTCACACAGCTCGACGTACTCGGACGGTTGCCCGTTCGGCACGCCGGAGACGATGGTGCGGCAGCCGGGGAGGCGACGGGCGTAGAAGTCGTCCCACACGCGGCGGCTGGTGACGTCGGGCGCTTCGTCGAGCCAGGCGGCGACGCCGATGTGGAGCGACCGAATCGCCTTGGTCGCCGGCCGGAACTTGAGCAGGCATTTCGAGGCGCCGTCTCGGCCCGCGATTCCGACGACTTTGTAGGGCGAAAGCTTGGTGTCGCGCTTCAGGATGCGGCGACGTAGCACGTCGGAGCCCTCGACCTGCTGCATGAGCGCGTCGTGGAGGCCGCTCACCTGGCTGTCGTAGGCGGCGGCGATCAGCTGCTCGCCGGGGAAGACGGTGGCGAGGTAGACGGCGCCGAGGACGATCGTGCGGGTCTTTCCGGTCTCTGAGCCGCACTGGAAGACCACCTGGGGCGGTGCGGCCGGCGCAAAGGCGGCGATGTAGTCGATCGCCGTGCGCTGGTAGTCGAAAAGGCGCCACGGCTTCGGCCGGCCCCACGTGTCGAGCTGGTCGTACTCCCGAAAGAAGACCTCGCCGAAGCGCGACGGCGTGGACCAGATCAGGAACTCGAGATAGGCGTCGGCGTCGGGGAAGGCGCCGAGCCCCTTCGAGGCGTCGCCCCACCAGCGATCGCTGGTGATGTCGTCGGGAGCGATCCCGCGCGCCGCGGCGTCGTCGGCGATCCACCGCGGCAAGTCCTCGTGGATCGCCTCGAGGCCATTGCCCAGGTCGGCGAAGAGGCTCATGTCGCCTCTCCTCGGCCCCGTGTCAGGAGCTGGACGAGTGACACCATCTGGCCGTCGCGCTCGGCGTCGCCGCGGGCCTTCGGGGTCAGCATGTAGGCATCCGCGGTGTATCCGAGATGGCGCTCGAGCTCGCGCGCCTGGTCAACCGCTGGGTGGGGCACTCGCTTTGTGCCGAGGCGTTCGCCGTCCTTGCCGAGGAGCTCGACCGTCTCCCAGGGCTTGTCGTCTTCGATGGCCTCGTAGCAGCGCAGCAGGTGGGCGGTCTGCGCTGCAAAGGCTCTAGCAGCTAAGGGGCGTAGGCTGTCGACGTCGCCGGCGAGCGCCTTGGAGAAGCGCTCGGCGACGGCGTCGTCGACCACGAGCGAGCGTGCACAGACCTCGAGAGCGCCGCCCTGCTCGGTCACCTCTCGGCGCATGGAGCACGGGAAGCCATCGGCGTTCGGGCAGGCCGAGCGCTTGCACGGTGGCACAGCGCGACGGGCAGCGCTGGTTGCGTGCTCACCGGTCTTCACTGCGGCCGATCGCCGCTGCGCCGTCGCCGCCGGCGACATCGTGTAGTCGCGGCGCCGTTTTCGCGGCGGTGCGCTCGCCAGGTCGCGGTCGTGCAGGGCTTCGACGAGTCTTCGCGCGGTGGAGGCGCCGACCCTCGGCACCGAGCACAGGGTGGCGGTGTCCTGGGATCGCAGGGCGCGGACGAGGTCGTCGACGGGGATCGCGTCGAGGAGGGAGCGCGCCAGCGCCCGGCCGATGCCGGGCACGGTGACCAGGTGGCGGTGCACCTGGTCGCGGTCTGCGCTTGCGCTGGCGGTCGCCTCGTCCATCATGGGTAGAGGGTCGCTGCGAAGAAGTCAACCGCCAAGGCTCCGGAGGCCGCAGAACACCATGCAAAGCGTTGATAGGACACAAGATGAACGCCACTTGGCGAATCTGACGAACCATAGGTCGACCTATGGTTCGTCAGATTCGCTCGAGAAGTGGCGGCGCGACCTGCTCTACATCAGCCGCGTGGCGCCGAGCACAGCGCGGCAGTACGTGCACGCGGTCCGTCGCCTCGAGCGGCAGGCGTCGGCGCCAGCGGTCGAGGTCGACCGCGCGGGGCTCGCCAGGCACATGGCCTGGCTCGACCGGAAGGGGTACGCCACGTCGACACAGCGGCAAGCCGTCGCCGCGCTGCGCACGTTCTACAGCTGGGCTGAGCTTGAAGGCCTCGTCGACCGCAGCCCAGCGTGGCGGCTGCGCGGTCCGAGGGCCAGGCGTCGTGAGGCAGCGCACCTCACGCGCGAGGAGGTCGCCCGTCTGCTCTATGGGCGTGAGCCCGGAATGATCCCCGCGTCACCCTGGGCTGCGCGGGATCGTGTGCTCCTCGGTGTCGGCTACTACTGCGGGGCGCGAGCTGGCGAGGTCGGCAGGATCCAGGTCCGCGACTTGCTGCCGACGAATACCGGGGGGTGGTCGGTCGCGGTGCCCGGGGTCAAGGGTGGCGATGTAGTCCGCCGGGTGGTCCTGGATCCCCTCGTCTGCGCGCAGATCCAGGGATACCTGGTGCTGCGCGACGAGATCGTGTCGCCCGGTCCGTGGCTCTTCCCGTCGCGTCGTCGTCGTCCGCTTTCGGCCGATGCAGCCCGGGGGGTCTTCGAGAAAGCGTGGCGCGAGGCAGGGATCCGCAAGCGAGGACGACGCCTCACGTGGCACGTCCTGCGCCACTCGGTGGCCACGCATCTCGTCGACGACGGTGCGAGCGTCCCGGACGTCCAGCGCTGGCTACGGCACCGGGACATGAGCTCGACGCAGGTCTACGCGCACGCCCGCGAGGAAGCCACGCTGGCGCGTGGTCTCTTCGGTCGGCGTCGGCTCGACACGTCCCGTCGACCCGTCGGTCTCGTCGAGGAGATCGGCCACCTCTTGGCGTCAGCTTCAGGCGCGTCGACGCTTGTAAACACGCATTCTCAGGCGTAGGCGATCCAGTGGATATGTCTACGGCCGGGGGTCCCTCTGGGAACACCTCGTAGGCGGCTCAAGTCTTGTCGCGTCAGGGTGATAGAGTCCGAGAATTCCTAAAGGCCCGGCCCCTCTCCGAGGCGCATTAGGCTGGCACTCTCCCTGAAGTATGGTCTGGAGTGGAAGAACGAAATATTGGTAGTTTCAATCTACGGCGCGTCGTCGCCTAACACCGGAACAGCATGCCTCATCAGCCACTTGATCCCCAGCGATCTGCTGTCCGAGCCCTCTGTGAGGCAGAAGGACTGGAGATCCTGGAGGATTGAACGGCTTAGGCCTGAAGCCCTAGTGGTCTACGACCTCTCTCGCCTTGGCCGAAAGCGGCGAGACCTACCGTGATGGTTGTCGATGCCCGTTATGGAGAAAAGCCTGACGGATTAGAGCAATGAACGAATCAGAGGGGTGAGAATTCATGAGCGTGGAAGCGAAGGACGTTCTAGACGAGTACGACTGCGAAGCATTTTTCTACAGTGGAGAGATCAATGAGAAAGATTCCATCCGGTTCTTGTGTGAGGTGCTGAGCCACCGCGAGAGCAGCGGCCAGCGACGTGGTCGCGGCTGCCTCTTCTTGGTTACGTATGGTGGTGACCTCCATGCGGCTGCCCGGATTGCCAAAGCCATGCAGCAGCGGTTTTCCTTCTTCAGACTTGTCGTGACAGGTCCATGTGCTAGTGCTGGGACTCTTGTTGCGACCGCGGCCGACGAGATCGTAGTCAGCCCTGTCGGTGAACTTGGTCCCATGGACATTCAGGTTCTCCGACCTGACGAGCTGTCTTTGACCAGGCATTCTGGTCTAGATACGACGGAGGCATTCAATGCGCTGAGTCGGCGAACATTCTCAGCATTCGAAAGTTATTTGCTGAGAATTGTACAAAGCGGTGGCGGGTTGATTTCTACCAAGATGGCCGCTGAGTTGGCGTCTGGTCTAGTCGACGCATTGATCCAACCTATTGCGGCACAGATTGACCCCTATAGGCTGGCCGAAGCCGACCGTATGATGAACATTGCCGCCCACTACGGAAACTCGCTTGAGCGTGGGAATCCTCGGATGGGCGCAATAGACAGACTCGTTCATGGCTTTCCTGACCACAGGTTTATTATCGACAAGAAGGAGGCCGAGAAGCTGTTCCACGAGGTTCGCCATCTAAACGAACACGAAGCGACGATTGTGTCGCTACTGGGCGATAGCGCATTTACTCCAGAGCGTGATACCGTCTCGGGGGCAGTAGCGTCAATTCTAGAAGAGCTAGGAGGCGAAAATGAAGCAGAATCAGATGTCGCCTCCGGCGAGGACGATTCCGTGGTCGAAGGCGATGGGGAACAAGAGAAGAAGGCCGGACGACCTCGCCGCACCAGCAAGTCCCGATCTGGTACCTCGAAGGCCAAGACCAAGGCCAAGGGTTGAACCGGAAACGCTCGAGGCCTTGCTCAAGGCCATGGCTGAGGAGCAATAGGCGGGCGGTGCGACCTGGATCGAGGCGTTCCCGGCACGCTAGGCAGCGAGCAGTTGCTGTGCCGCGAGCAGCTCCCGCAGATCAGTTCCGAAGTTTCGAACCTGGGTCTGTTGGGGGTACCAAGAGACTGACTCGAGGCGTCAAAGAGTCACGCAGCTAGGGTCGAACGGAACGACAAGAGCGCCTCGATCTGAGGCGCCAAAGAGTTCGAACCTGGGCTGAATAGGTCCACCAATCTCGACCTGGAGGACTAGCGCAGCGGCCGGCCGGCGTCGAAACCGACCGACCGCTCGTCATCACGCTGGGGTGCTCAGGATGCCGGAGACAACGCGCCGTCGGCGGCTCAAGGGGCCGGCGGCGGGCTTTGCCGATCCACGGAGAGGGCCGGAGGAGAAGGCTGCCCCGGAGTGCCGTCCTCGTTGATCGGGATGATGACCGAGTAGGCCATCGAGCCGTTGTCCCGCGTGTTGTAGTGCTGCCTCTGCGTCACGAGGTTGATGTACTGCCAGTTCTGATGGAAGAAGTCTTCGTACTCTCCCGTTTCGTCGATGGCGGCCTCCTCGTCGTCGGTCAACGCATCGGCGTCGGTGAAGCCATCGTTGAACATCGGGAAGTCGAAGACCAGCGCACCGCTGCTGATCACATGCGGAGGCACCGAAGTCCCGTTGAAGATGTCGTGGTGGTAGCCCTCGACGACATCGATCCGGGGATGCTTGAATCGCTCTCCGGCCGAGTACATGACGTGGGTCGGGAAGATCCGTTGGCGCCACTGCGCGTGGTTGGAACCGTGGCGGCCGGAACCGTGGTGCGAGGCGAGCAGAAGGCGGTGTGAGGCTCCCAAGGCCCAGCTACCGACAGAGCCCCCGTCGAGCGCGTCGAGCGCGGCTTCTTCGGTCGTACCCAGCGCGTCGCCAGGAAGAATGGCGCGAAAGAAGTCTCCCGGTGACGTCGGGCTCGGGTATCGAAGCTCGAGCACTGCGCTGGCGCGGTTTCGCCGTACGCTTTGGGAGTTGGGCTCTTCCTCGGTCGTCCCGGCCGGCGTGTTGACGACGACCACGTCGAGCTGGGCACCGCCGCAGTTCGCGAACTGATGGATCGTGGAGTCGTCGGCCGGTTCTGGGCTCTGCCATTCGTGGTCTCGGAGCCAGGTCGGCAGAATGGGCTCGTTCAAGGTCGCGCCGTTGATGCTCAGACCACGATCGGTCGCTCGATGCAGGAGGTAGGCGGACATCGGTCCGCGTCCACCGCCATTGCCAAGGGCCCACGTGTACGGCGACGGCGCGACGGGGATCCTCATGGCCTCGGTGACGTCCTCGTTGGTGGCGTAGCGGCCGACATACTCCTCGGGCCAGCCGCCCAGATACATCCTCTGGATGTCGGTGGCCCACTTCACGGCGCCGGCGCCGGGTTGGAACGCCCATCCACCGAGCAGAAGATTGGGGATGTGGTTGAAGTGGTCGGAGTCGGCGTGAGTCACCACGACCGTCGGCGCCTGCTCGCTCGAGTAGAAGCCCTTGGCGAAGAGCCTGGCGACGACACCGGCGGTATCGAGCCCGGTGGCGCCACGGCCGATCGAGCCGCAGTCGACCAAGACATTCTCGTACACCGGCTCTTCGCCCTCGCGGCGCTTCTCGCACTGGACCAGGTGACACGAGCCGGCGCCGACGTTGATCGAATGCACCCGCAGCGCGTCGAAGTTCTCCGGGTTTTGGGTGGTGGTTGCGGTCGCGACGGCATAGATTGCTTCGCGCTCTCGATTGCGGCCCACGGTGTATTCCTCGACCGACGGGGGACCGCCCGGATTCTCGACGTGGTCGGTGATGACGAGATCTTCTTCGCAGGGCCGCTTGGTTCCCCGCGCGCACTGTTGAGCTCCAGCCCCGACGGTGGTGACCGCTGGGAGGTTGAGATCGAACCGGCCGTCCTCTTTCCATGCTCCGGTCCAGACTTCGGGCCCGTTCGCTCCGAACTCGAGAGCACAGGCTTCGTCGGCATAGCGCAGCGGGTATTGACCCTCGGTGACTTGGACGACCGCGGAATCGTACGTCGCGTAGACCGGAGGGCTGACGGAAATCGCCTTCTGGCACAGGATTCGGTACGTGTCGTCGCAGGACTCGACGGCCGCGTCCCACGTGCCGTCGTCGTCCCCGTCCCGGAACACGACGCAGTGATCGACCTCTTCGTCCTCGTAGCACGAAGGATTCTCGAAGACTTCGAGAACCTCAGGCTCACAGGAGTCCTGCAGACGGACATGCTGCGCGAGGCCGTGCTTGGTCTGGTTGGTCGGCGCGAAGACCGCCTCGTATTCTTCGTCGTCGGTCAGCTCCTTGGGAGCCTCCGGAACCTGCATGCAAATCGGCATGAACGGCTCTGAGCAGCTCTCAAGGGCTTCGCTCAGAAGCATGCGAACGCCGGGCAGTGAGCGGCCTTCGCCCTCGGCGGGGAAGACTCCGAACTCACCGTGAATCTGATCGATCAGAGTCTCGTTCGACGTAAAGCCCTGTTCATGGACGAGCATGCCGGCGAGCACGTGGGCGACCGAGTCGCGCTTGACGCACTCCGGGGTTTGATCGGTCGCCAAAATGTCCGAGAGCTTCACGAAGTGCATGGACACTCCACCGCTCCGGACGCAACGATCGTCGCTTTGCAGCGGACCGTAAATCGTGTCGTGCAGAGCCTGCCCTACGAGGTACCAGAACTCTCGTGCTTCGACATTGTCGGAGCTCGTGTTGGCCGGTAGCCAATACACCACTTCGTCGAGCCGCCCGTCGACGACGACGCCCGCCCAGTGGGGCGTGCTTCTCGGCCCCGCGAACCTGAAGGTCGGCGCCGAGAGCCCGTACTCCTGCTCCAAGAAGGCGAAGAGATCGCCGGCCATGCCACCCTCGGCGAGCAGGCTTTGCACGGCCGAGCGTGTGTAGGTGCCGCGATGCTCGTCTCGGCTCTCGATAACGTGGATCGGCGGCATGCTCGACTGCCCGTCGCCCAGAATGGTGATCTGGTCGCCGAGCTCGTAGTGGTCGGGGGACGCGACCGCCTGCACGCGCGAAGGCAGATAGGGCACGATGGCTCGAAGCGTCTGCAGGTCGCGCGAGGCGCCCATCGTCATCACCGCGTCGCGGAAACGAGCGCCGGCCGAGCCGCCTGGAGTGGTCGGGCAGGCCTCGTCCCTCTCTTCGTCCGGCAGTTCGACCGGCGCAGCGGTGAATCGACAGCGCGCCCAGTTCAAGAGATGACCGAGCTGCTCGAGGTAGAGCGCCTGCGAGCTCTCGCCGCCGTCGAGATCGTCGATCGGAAGCCCGAGCGCAATCCGTGCCTCCGAGTCGTCGAAGAGGAACGCCGCCGAGCGACCCTCGAGAAGTGCACTCTCGTAAAGCACCGGCTCGAGCTCCTGTGTGCCGTACACCCCGTCGACGACGCCGAGCAAGCGAGTCGTCATCTCCGTCTTGCTCAGGCTGTGACCGGCGCCGGCGGGCTGATGGAAATCGTCTCCCATCGCGTGGGCGAAGAGCTCTTCGTAGAACGCCACGTCGTCGGTGTAGCCCGCGGTGAAGAACGGATCGAGCCACAGGCTACGCACGGCCTCGATGGCGACCGGCTGTTCCATGAACGAGCAGCCCGCGTAGGTGTCGTCGCCCGGCGACACGGTGCAGTAGCCACCGCACCCGAGGCCACCCCAGAGCAGCGAACCGTCCTGGCTGACGAGCACACCCGGGCTCTCTCGGACGAAGCCCGTGCCACCGGCAACCTGAGGCACGGCGAAGGAAACCCCCGGGGCCGGCGGGTAGGCCGAGTCCTCGAACGCACCGCAGGTCCGATCACCGGCTCGGCTGGTGGTCTCCGGGATCGACCAGGGATTCGCCCAGCCGCGCACGGTGAAGACCAGCTCGTCGACGTCGTAGTACCCGTAGCCGTCGCACCGGGTCAGGTAGTTGTTGTCGGCGAGGCGTGCCCGGACGCGCTGGACGCCGCCCTCGGGCAGGGTGTAGGTGAACGAACGAGTCTGCATGCCGCGATCAGTGACCGCATAGGTTGCGAGCGGATGCAACGCGGCCGCGGAATTCGCTCCGTCGCCGGTGTAGGAGAGAATTAGGGTGTCGCTGGAACCCGAGCCGTAAGGGAAGAAGGTGACGTCGACGCGGACTGTGGCGCCGCTGGCCATGTCGTCGCCATCGAGACTGCTGACCGTAATACGCTCAATCGACTCATCCTTGAGGTGAACGAGGCTCTCGCTTCCGTCCAGACAAGAATCACCGACCGTATTTGGATGGTTCGCTTCGGACGGGCTCTGGTGCCCGGAGCGCTCGAGCAGGCTGGTCGAGTCGCAGCTCGGGCCGGCCGTGGCGCAGTGCGGAGCGCCGAGCGCCGCGTTGTAGACCGCGTTGGCCAGGACCGGCGACGCACCGAAGGCTGTGAGCAGCAGCCCGGCCGTCGCGACCCGGCGCGCGCTCCGGACCCCGGTCCGAAGAAAGCGATGACGCACACCGGCGAATGGACCGGTCGCGCCGAGGGAGGGCTCGAGCTGAGAGAGCGTTGGGTTCTTCATGGTCGACCTCATGGGGAGCAAGTTGAACGGGGGCTTCGTCTTGAAGGCTGTCTTGTCCCTGAGGGCGGAAAACACCGAGCCGACCGGATAAAGAACGTTCGACGATCTGCGCGGCCCATCGCTGGATCGAGCGAAACCCATGGGATAGCCTTGTGTTCATCAGCTCATATGGCCTTCTGCCTCGACGGCGCCAAGCCGTCGCCCCCCGACGTGGAGCCAGCGAGATGACGACCGAGAACCGCGACGTCCAGCCCACCGACGAGACGCTGCAGCGCCCCTCCGCGCAACCTCGAGAGCCCGCTGTGCGGCCCCACGAACCCCCCGTGGAGGCCGATCGCTGGCAGCAGGCCGACCGCCTCTTCGCTCGAGCCCTGGAGGTTCCCGAGGCGGAGAGGGCCGCCTTTCTCGAGCAGGCGTGCCGCGACGACGGCGAGCTGCTCGAGCTGGTCCAACAACTGTTGGCCTTCGACGACGCGGACGACAGCTTTCTCGCCAAGCCGCTCGCCGCCGCCGAAGTCGACGCGCTGGTCGGCGGAAGCGATCAGCGCGTCGGCCCGTACCGGCTGATGGGTCAACTCGGCAGCGGCGGCATGGGCACCGTGTACCTGGCAGAGCAGAGCGAGCCGGTCGAACGCAAGGTGGCGCTCAAAGTCATCAAGGCCGGCATGGACTCCGAGCAGGTCCTGGCCCGCTTCGAAGGCGAACGCCAGGCGTTGGCGCTCATGGACCACAGCAACGTCGCCCGGGTCTACGACGCGGGGTGCACCGACGCGGGCCGCTCCTACTTTGCGATGGAGTACGTGCCGGGGCACGAGATCACCACCCACTGCGATCGCGCCGAGCTGGGATTCCGCGGTCGCGTCCGGCTCTTTCTCCAGGTTTGCGACGGCGTCCAGCATGCGCACCAGAAGGGCTTGATCCACCGCGACCTCAAACCCAGCAACATCCTGGTGAAGAGCTCGATGACGGAGCCGGCGACGGTGAAGATCATCGACTTCGGCGTCGCGAAATCGCTCCAGCGCAAGCTGAGCGCACACGCCGCGCACACCCAGCTGGGAACCTTCGTCGGAACTCCGGTCTACTCGAGCCCCGAGCAGATCATGGGACGGTTCGTCGAGACCGACACGCGCTCGGACATCTACTCGCTCGGGGTCGTGCTCTACGAGCTGTTGGTGGGCGCTGCGCCGTACGGTCTGGACGACTTCGAGGGCAAGACGCAGCTCGAGATCGTCCAGATGCTCAGCGACGAGGAGCCGCCGACCCCGATCTCTCGGTTCTCGACAGGGGAAGGCGACACCGAAGCAATCGCGAAGCGACGGTCGCTCTCGGTGGAGCAGATGCAGCGGCGGCTGCGCGGCGACATCGCCTGGATCCTGCTCAAGTGCCTGGAGCGCCGCCCAGAAGACCGGTATCCCTCGGTGTCCGAGCTACGCAAGGATCTCGAGCGCTGGCTCGACGACCGACCGATCGAAGCACGACCCACGACCGGGTTCTATCGACTCCAGAAGCTGGTGCGGCGTCACCGGACGGCTGTGACCGTGGCGAGCCTCGTGGCCGTCGCCCTCCTGGCGACGACCGCCGCCGCGGTGGTCGGCTTCGTGCGCGCCGAGCGTGCGGCCGAGGAAGCACGGCTCGCCGCGGACTTTCAGGTCGAGCAGCTGCAGTCGATCGATCCGGCGGCGATGGGAGCAGGACTGCGCACTCACCTCCAAGAGAGCGTCCGGCGTCGCCTGGCCGACCAAGACCTCGAGCCTGGCGCGATCGAGGCCGACCTCGCCACGCTCGACGCGCTGCTGCAGCACGCGAACTTCACCGACCTCTCGCTCGCGCTCCTCGACGAGCACATTTTCGACCGCGCCGAGGCGGCGATCGAGGACGACTACGGGGAAACCCCGCAACTCCAGGCGCGCCTCTGGCAGTCGGTGTCCGACACTCAGCAGGCACTGGGTCAGTACGAGAGCGCGGTGGAGCCCCAGGAGCGAGCGCTCGCCCTGCGCCGCGACGAGCTCGGCTCTGAGCACCCACTCACCCTCGAGTCCCTGCGCAGCCGCGGTCGTTTACGGCTCCTGACGGGGCGGCTGGACGACGCCGAGGCCGACCTGCGCGCAGCGATGGAGGCACAGCGCCGTGTCCTCGGTGCGTCGAACGAAGACACGCTGACCACGATCAGCGACTACGCGACAGTGGTACGCAGCCGGGGCAAGCTCGCGGACGCCGAGCCTTTCTACCGCCAGGCGGTGGCGGGCTATCGCCAGGTTCTCGGCGACGAGGACCTGAGCACCATCGCCACGATCAACAATCTCGGCGTCTTGCTGCAGAATCTGGGCAGGATCGACGACGCCGAGCCGCTCTTGCGCGAAGCGCTCGACGGCATCCGCCGCGTGTCGGGCGACGAGCATCCCGACACGCTGGTGCTGATTGGAAATCTCGGCGCATTCCTCCAGCTTCGCGGAGCCTGGGACGAAGCCGAGGCCTTGCTGCGCGAGTCGCTCGCGGGTCGGCGCAAGATCCTGGGTGACGAGCATCCGAGCACCCTCAAGGCGATCGACAATCTCGGCGTCTTCCTGACCCGACGAGGCCAACTCGAGGAGGCCGAGACCCTGCATCGCGAAGCGCTGACGAGGCACCGAGAAGAGCTCGGCGACGAGCATCCCGACACGCTGATCAGCGCCGGCTACATGGGAATCGTTCTGACCCGACTGGGCGAGCTCGATGAGGCCGAAGCCCATCTTCGCGAGTCCCTCGACGGGATGCGCCGCGTGTTGGGCGACGAGCACCGGCGCACGCTGAAAGCCCTTGATTCGTTCGCCTCGCTGCTCGAAACCCGAGGCGCCCTCGAGCAGGCCGAGGCCCACCGCCGCGAAGCGCTGGACGGCATGCGCCGCGTCCTGGGCGACGAGCACTGGTCGACCGTGACCGCGGCCAGCCGCCTGGGCAGCCTGCTCCACCGACGCGGCCAGCACAACGAGTCGCTCGCTCTCAGCCGCGAAGCCGCCGAGTCCGCTCGCCGGCTCGACGCGATCTATCGCTTCGTCGTCGGAGAATCGCTCGTCACCTCCGGCTGCGCCCTCGCCGCCCTCGGTCGATTTGACGAGGCAGAGGTCGCCCTCGAGGAGGGGCGCACGATCCTGGCCGAAGTCGAGCCGATCGACCAGCGCCCAGAGCTCGTCGCCCGAGGATTCCTCGAGCTGTACGAAGCCTGGCACCAGGCCGAGCCCGCTCAGGGCCACGCGGCGAAGGTCTCTCGCTGGAGCGAGACGCTGGCACAGCTCGAGCCCTGATCGGTCGCCGCGACCGTCACCGGCCCGAGCTCAACCTACTGCGACTGTTGAGAGAGCAGCGCTCGGCCAAGGCGACTGCGGCAAGGTCGGGATACTCGTCAGGGCCTGGGGGACGAGGCGCTCGCGAAGCCACGCGCGAGTTCATCTTCGGCGAGACGTCCTTCCGCCAGCTCGAGGAACGTGGAGTACTTCTCCTCTTAGCCGGCGTCGAGCCGCTTGCCGTTCAGCTCGAGAAAGAGGCGACAGGCGATGAAGGCGATCCGCTTGTTGCCGTCGGCGAACGGACGATTCCTGGCCAGACCGTAGGCAGAGGCCGCCGCAAGAGCCGCCAGATCGGGTGGCGGGTCCGCGCAGACCATCAAGTTGTGCGGACGCGCCAGCGCCGAGTCCAGGAGCCCATCGTCTCGAATCCCTCGACACCCCCGTGCTCGGCGATCTGACGGCCGTGGATCGCGACGAAGACGTCCCGGCGCACCCCGATCGCTGCGGTCACCCGCTACTCCGCCAGCTTGCGCAGCACGTCGCGATCTTCGCGCATGATCTGCTCCGCAATCTCCATTTGCTTGGCGAACTCCGGATCGTACGGTGTGAGCTCGGTGCCACGAGCCGTTTCGACGACATGGAGGACATCGCCCTTCTCGACGCGAAGCTGCCGCAGGATTTCCCGCGGCAGAATGAGGCCGGTGGAGTTGCCGATCGAGGTGAGCTTGAGATTCATGGATCGAGGTCTCCGTCGGGCATCGGACGCACAGGAGCGGCGCCTGAAATCCGAACTCGTGATAACACACGTTATACCTACAGAGCGTCCCGACCTCAGTCCCTCGACCCGATTGGAGTCGATTGCCTCAGATCAGGTCGACGTCGGTGATCACCTCGACCGTCGCTGGGCCGTCGTGGGCGAGGGCCTGGCGGAGGGCGTCTTGGAGGTCTTCGGGGCGCTCGACGCGGAGGCCGAGGCCGCCGCAGGAGGTGACGTAGTCGGCGATGTGGGGGTTGTTGAGCTTCGTCTGCCAGGTGGCCCAATGGCCGGCGCGCTGCTCTTTGCTGATCTTGCCCAGCTCGTCGTTGTTGAGCAGGACGTGGGTGATGTTCATGCCGTGGAGCACGGCGGTGTTGACCTCCCACGGGTACTGCCCGAAGCCCCCGTCGCCGGTGACACAGACCACCGGGCGGTCGGCGAACTGACGCCAGAACGCGTCGTCGTTCACCCGGTGGGCGCGGGTCGCCGCCCAGGCGCCGAGGGCCGCCGGGTAGCCGAAGCCGATCGAGCCGAGGTAGCCCGACATGAGCACCGCCTGCCGGCCCGACGCTTCGAAATAGCGGCCGAAGCTGTAGGTATTGTTGCCGACGTCGACGGCGAGGATCGCGTCGTGCGGGATCACCCGGTTCATCGCGTCGAAAACCGCGATCGAGCTGACGCCGCGGTCCGAGCGATCGGCCAGGCGACTCGCCTTCTCGGCGCGCCAGATGCGCCAGCGCTCGGAAATCTCGTCGCGGTGATCGCGCGAAGCATGGCGGCCCGCGACCGCCTCGCGCAGAGCGCGCGCAGTCTCGCCGACATCGCCCCACAGCGGGCAGTCGATGGCGTGGAAGCGGGCGAGCTGAGCGCGGTCGGAATCGACCTGGATCGTCGGCTTTTTCGGCGTTAGACCGGTGTGGTTGCTGAACGACGCACCGAACACCACCATCAGATCGCATTCGTTCATGAACCAGCTGGCGATCGGCGTGCCCGAGCGGCCGAGGACGCCACAGCCGAGCGCATGGCCCGGGCGGTCGGGCATCTCAGGGTCGGGATGGTCGCCGAGGATGCCCTTGCCTTTGAACGTGGTGAGCACCGGGCACTGTAGCTCCTCGGCGAGCGCGGTGACGGCGTCCATTTCGAAGCGTGCGCCATGGCCGACGACCAGGATCGGCCGCTCGGCGGCGCGCAGCATGCCGACGGCTTGCTCGAGGCTGGCGGCTGACGGCCGGATGGCCGGATCGCCGAAGCGACCGTCGGGCGACCCCGCCGCGGCGTCGTCGGCGGCCTCGAGCGTCTGGGTGTCGTCGGGAAAGATGATGTGAGCGACCTGACGCTCGTTGATCGCCGTCTTGATCGCGTTGCCCATCAGCTCGGCGTGGTTCGAGCCCGGCAGGCAGAGGTGGCTGAAGGCGGCGACGGCGCTGAAGGCGTCCTTCAGCGGCAGCTCCTGGAACGCCCCCGGGCCGAAGACCTGCTGGTTCACCTGGCCGGTGAGCGCGAGCAGCGGCGCGCGGTCGACCTTGGCGTCCCAGCAGCCGGTGAGCAGGTTGGTCGCACCCGGGCCGGCGATCGTCAGGCAGGCGGCCGGGCGCCCGGTGAGCTTGCCGAAGGCCGAGGCGGCGAAGGCGGCGGCGCCCTCGTGGCGAATCGCGACGTACTCGAGCTCGCCGGCTTCGGTGCGCCGGCGCAGCGCGTCCGCGAGGCCGAGGTTCGAATGACCGACCATGCCGAAGACCGAGGTCACGCCCCAGGCGACCATCGTTTCGGCCATCACGTCGGTGACCGTGCGTCGGTGGGCGTCCTCGGTCTCGAGTCCGACGAAGACCCCTCCCTCACGCACCTCGACCGGATACGTCGGCACGCCGTCGTCGTAGCCGCCCGGCGGCTTGCCGGTGACCGGGTCGAAGTCCCAGCCGTGCCACGGGCAGCGGAGATAGCAGTTGCCCTCGTCGTCGCACTCGATCGACCCTTCTCCGAGCGGACCACCCTGGTGTGGGCAGTGATTGTCGAGCGCCGAGAATCGGCCGTCGACATGCGTCAGGCAGATCTGCAGCACGGAGTCTCCGCGCTCGATGTTGACCGTCTTGACGCGCCCCTCGGGCAGGTCGTCGACGGGTCCGACGGCGATCCAGTCCAACGAACCATTCTCTTGCGGACCTGTAGCTTGCAGACCTGTAGTCTGAGGACCTGTGTCTCGAGTCATCGGGTGTCTGAGCCTCGTGAGTGTCGGATGACGCTCACCGTCGGCGGTGAGCAGGAAGTCGATCGATGATCGCTGCTGGGTCGACGAGCGCTAGCCGGTGAGGGCCCGCTTGCGGACCGGGTCTTGCCCCGGCCGCTCGAGCATCGCATCCATCGCCGCGTCGGCCGCGGCGCGCTCCTCTGTCGACAGGCCCCGTGCATAGAGCCGGGTCAGTGGCGCTGCGGTGACGCCGTGTGCCACGACGCTGAGCAGCACGGTGAGCAGGACGACCTGCACGATTTGCTCGGCATTCGGCACGTGCAGCTCTTCCAGGATCAAAATGCCGAAGAGAATCGACGCCAGGCCGCGCGGTCCGAACCAGGCGACGAAAAGCACTGTGCGCGTGCTTTCGCCGGAGCGCGCGAGGGCGAGAGCCACCGGCAACATGCGCAGCACGGTGAGGCTGAGCAGCGCGTAGATCCAGGCCGAGAGCGGCGCCTCGAGCAGAGTCGGCCAGGCCAAGCCGAGGCCGACGAGGAAGAAGGTGAGCAGCATCAAGAGCTGCGACTCGGCCTCGGCGAAGTCGTAGAGGCGCCGGCAGATCTCGGGGGTCTTCGAAGCACCCAGCACCAGGCCGGCGACGAAGGCTGCGATGAAGCCGTTGCCGCCGACGAGCCCCGCGGCGTTGAAGGCGATCAGCGCGATCGCGATGCCCGCGAGCTCGTGGTACGCGTGGTCCATCGCATGCTCGCGGATCGCCCAGCCCAAAGCCCAGGTCGCTGCCGCCCCGACGACCCATCCGACCAGCGGACCGAGGGTCACCTGACCGATGGCGAACTCCACGCACTCCCGCGTCGTCCGCTCCTCGCCGCCGATCACCTGCCCGATCCCGGCCAGGGACGCGAAGATCACCACCAGAGGCACGGCGATTCCGTCGTTGAGACCGCTCTCGGCCGACAACCCCTGGCGCACGGGAAGAGGCACCTTCGGGCTAGTCACGACCGTCTGGCCGAGCGCGGCGTCCGTCGGTGCCAGCACCGCGCCGAGCAAGGCGAGCTCCCAGGGCCCGAGGCCGGGCACCAGCGGCGCAGCGGCGGCGGCCCCGAGGGCGACGGTCAGCGGCATGCCGAGGGCCAGCAGGCGCAGCGGCAGTCCGGCGCCGCGCTTGAGCGCCCGGAGGTCGATCTGGGTGGCGTCGGCGAACAGGACGATGATCAGCGTCAGCTCGCCGAGCCAGTGGATCGCCGTCTCCAGGCCTTCGGCGTGCGTCTCCAGTCCGTCGGCATGGTCGAAGGGGCTGGGCAGCCCGACGACATGGAGCGCCTGGGGCGCCAGCAGCATGCCGAAGCCGACGAACGCCAGAGGCGGCGTGACCAGGCCTTCGCCCAGGCGCCGCGAGAGCAGGCCGTAGACGAGGACCAGGAGCGCGAGCGTCAGAATCGCGGATTCATGCACGGAGGACCCTACGGTGTCGGTGGAGCGATGAGAAGTGTCTCACACGCTCCTTTGCCGTGGGATCCTCCGCGGTTTCACGCCGCGCGTCGTCAGCAGCGACACTGGACCTCGTTGCGGACCACGATGCACAAGCACCCAGGGTCGCACGGATTCCAGTCCTCGAGGTCGCAGATGTAGAGGGAGGTCGTCGGCACCATGAGTGGCAGGCCGTCGCCGCCGCGCCGGAAGAGGTCGGTGTGAGGAGCGTCGAGCGTGGCTGGCGTCGCGGCGTCGGCGACCCACGCGGCCGGTTGGACCGTCGCCTCGATCGTCGCGTCCGGCGTCAATCCGAAGAGTCCCAGCGTCATCAGTAGAAGTGTCCAGTGCATCGTGACCTGCTCCCTGTGATCGTTCAAAGTACCGCCGAGACTAGACAACAGTTCAGACAAAAGCAACAAACCATTCTGAAGCACTCCCCGCCCTCGTCTCGAAAATGAAATCACCTGGACAAACCGCCGAAGGAATCGTTCGCACAGATCGACGACGGACGAAGCTCAGCGAATCCCTCGAGATTTCAGAGGAATAGGGAGAGAGGGACCAGTTCCTCCGCGCATCACAATGTGCTAGTGTGTGCGTGTCCGCTCTGGTATGCATCCGCTTCGATGTGTTGTCTCTCAGCCCTCTTCGTTCCCCCAACCTGACCCAGGCTGACTCACACACTTCCACTCGATGAGCATTTCTCACGCGGTGGCAGGTCCACGTTAGCTGGTCTCTGAGCTCCGTTCGGAGTTGATGCGATGACACGATCGAACTGTTCGTTCCCCCTTGGTCTGCCTGCCCAACAGGCCATCTTCTCGGTCGGCCTCTGCCTGCTTCTCGGACTGACGTTCGCTCCACGCGACGCCGCGGCGCAGAGCCAAACATTCTTCGTGCCGATGACGGTCGAGGACGTCCGCACGTGGGCTGATGTGATCCAGGATCTGCCCGAGAACGACGTGATCCAGACCGTGATCTCGATCACCGCCACGACCGACGAGACGGTGATCTACTACGACCACTGGGAAGACGGCTTCGAGCCCAACATCACCCTGCCTCTCGACCCCTTCCCGACGGGCACGACACAGATCTGGGGCGACAGCGACTGCTCCAATGGCTTCACGCCGACCCTCGGGACCTGCAGCGTCGACTCCGACGACGTGATCAACGCGGGGGACATTCTCGTGCTCGAGGCCGACGTGCCGGCCAACCCGCGCGATCCGACGCAGATCTTCACCGATCCGAGCGACAAGATCGCAACCACCCAGCGCATCACGGTGACGACGGCTGCCTGGCCGTCGACGGGCGTCGAGTCGCAGCTCGGCGGCGCGGTCGAGACCTTCCCCACCAGCGACTGGGGTCTCGCCTTCCGTTCTCCCGTCGGTGAGGACCTGGTGACGCAAGTGCCGGCCTCCGGCGAGGCCTTCGAGTTCGTCGCCTTCCAGATCACCTCGCAAGAGGACGGCACGGTGATCGCCGTCGACCTCGACGCCGACGGAGCCACAGACACCACCCTGGTGCTCGATGAGGGCCAGGTCGAGCAGCTATCCGGCGTCGACGTCGGCGCCACGCTCACCGTCACCAACGGCGCACCGATCCAGGCGCACCTGCTCACCGCCAACGCCGGCACCACCTATGAAGGCCGCTGGTACAGCCTGGTGCCGACGGCAGAGTGGGACACCTCGTACTACAGCCCGGTCGGAGCCACGGCCGGCGACGGGCAGACCCAGATTTTTTTGCACAACCCGGGCGGATCGGCGATCACCATCCGCGCCGAGCAGCTGTCCGGCTGCACCGACGTCGTGGTGCCGGCGGGTGAAACGCGCGAGGTCGCGCTCTCGATCACGACCCCGACCTCGGCCGCGCGATTCCTCAGCGATGGCCTCGCCTGCGGCGGCGGCTCGGTGACGAGCGGCTCCTTTTTCGCTGTCGGCGCGGTCGATCGCGACGACCAGATTTACGACTGGGGCTTCACGCTGATCCCGCAAAGCCGGCTGACGCCGTCGGCGGTCGTCGGCTGGGCCCCCGGAAGCAACAACTTCACCGAGAACGCGAGCCCGGTGTGGGTAACGGCGGTCGACCCGGCCGGTGGCTCCACCACGCTCTACGTCGACCTCGACGGCGATCCGGCGACCGGCCCGAACGTCGACCCGATCGGTAACCGCTACGACCTCAGCTTCACCGCCGCCGACCTCGAGTCGATCCGCGTCAACGACCTGGCGGCCGGCGGCGGCTGCGGAGGCGGCGACTGCGACCAGACGGGAATGCGCATCTACACCGTCGACGGCACGCAGATCACCGCCGCCTGGGGCCAAGACCCGAGCTTCGCGTCGAGCGGTCAGCCGCAGCAGCTCGACATGGGCACGACGGTGCTGCCAGCGGCCAGCCTCGCCTCGTTCAAGGAAGGCACTCTGCTCACCGACCTGAACAACAACGGCGGCATCGACGTCGGTGACACGCTCCTCTACACCATCCGCATCGTCAACACGGGCATCATTCCGATCGATGTCGTCGACGTCTCGGTGATCGACACCCTCGACGTCGGCACCGACTACGTCGCCGGCTCGACGCAGAGCGACGGCAACACCGTGCCCGACGACGCGCTCCTGCTCGGCGGCGACACCGTGTTCCCGCTCGACGCCGACACCAGCCGTCCGAACGGCTACACGCTGCAGCCTCCGCCGCCCGTCCTCGAGCCGGGCGAAGAGGTCGTGCTCACTTTCCAGGTCGTGGTCAACAACCTGGCGGTCGATCCGATCGTCAACCAGGTCGCGGTGACCAACGGCGAAGAGACGTTCGCCGACTCGTCGGTCGATCCGCTGCCCGGCGCGGGACTCGAGATCGTCAAGTCGTCGAACGCCGGCGGCGACGTCACCCCGGGCCAAACGCTGACCTACACGATCGACATCACCAACGCCTCGAACGGTCCGGTGACCGGCGTCCAGCTGGTCGACGCTCTGCCGACGGGCACTACCTACGTCGCCGAAAGCACGTCGGTGACCGGTCCGCGCCAGATCTTCGTCGCCGACCGCTTCCGCATCGCGCGCCTCGACAACAACAACGGGCCCGACGACTTCCTCAACGACTGGGACGAAACCGATGTCGCCGCCGACAGCGCGGTTACCGGTGAGGTCCAACTGGTGCTCGGCGAGCTGCGGATCACGAACAATCTCGGCGGGCCGGCCGCCTCGTTGCTGCGTTCCGTGGATCTCTCGGAAATCGCCGGCGACCCAAACCCCTTCGCCCACCTGAGCTTCGACTTCCGCTACGACGCCGGCGTCGACACGACCGACGCCCTGGTGGTCGAGGCGGCGACCAGCCCGGCCGGCCCGTTCACCGTGCTCGAGACCTTCACCGGCCTCGACGGCGACGCCGACGCATTCGTCAGCGGCGGCCGTGCGTACGACATCTCGGCCTTCATCGGGGCACAGACCACAGTGCGGTTCCGAGTCTCCGCCGGCTACACCGGCGGCACGGAATTCTTCTACATCGACGACTTCGAGATCCGCGCCGTCGGCGACCAGGCGGTCGCCGCGCAGGACGACTTCACTTCGTTCGGCTATAGCGGCGGCACCGGCTGGGCCGGTGCCTGGGTCGAGAACGACCTCACTGCGACGCCGGCCCAGGATCCGTCCGCCGGAGCCGTCCAGGTCGACGGGTCGGACCGACTGACCGTCACCGCCCAGGGCTCGGGATCGAGCACGCCGAACGGCGCGAGCCGGACGGTCGATCTCAGTGGTCACGTCACGGCCCTGCTCGAGATTCAGTACGACACGACCGCACAGGTCGACTTCAGCGACTTCTTTTCCATCGAAGCGTCGGAGTCTGCGGCCGGACCGCTCAGCGTGCTCGAGCCGCTCTTCGACGACCAGACGACGGTCATCACGCGCACTTACGACCTGACTCCGTTCATCTCGTCGACCACGACGATCCGATTCCGCGTCGAGCAGAACTACGCCGGCAGCGGCGAATTCTTCCGACTCGACCAGGTGAGGATTCTCGCCGGCGAGCAGGTCGTGACCACCAAGAACAACGTGCCGGGCGGCGGCGACGACCTGGTCGACGGCGTGCCGAGCCTGCTCATGCGGCCGGCGGACAGCTTCGCGCTGGCGCCCACTGAGAGCCTGTCGGTCACCTTCCAGGTGGTTCTCGACGATCCGCTGGCACTGACCCGCATCATCAACTCGGCGACCGCGACGACCCACGAGCAGACGCCGCCGGTGACCTCCACCGTGAGTGACCCGGTGTCGATCGGCGGCACGATCGGCGACCGCGTCTGGCTCGATGTCGACGGCGACGGCGTTCAGGATGTCGGCGAGCCGGGGATCTCTGGCGTCACCGTCGAGCTGCGCGACGGCGTCTGCACGCCGAGCGTCGACTGCCCGACGATGACCACCGACGCGAACGGCGGCTATCTCTTCGACGAGCTCCCGCCGGGCACCTACACGGTCTTCGTCGACACCACCACGCTGCCGGCAGGCGGCGCCGGTCTGGCGCTGTCGCCGGGCCTGGCGAATCCGAGCGCCAGCGTCGTGATCACCGCTGAAGAGCGCGTGCTCGACGTCGACTTCGGCTTCACCGCCAGCGGCGGCGGCGTGCTCGGCGACTTCGTCTGGCACGACACCGACGGTGACGGCGTCCAGGACGCCGGAGAGCTCGGCCTCGGCGGCGTCGTCGTCGACCTGATCGGCCCGGGCGCCGACGGCGTGCTCGGCACTGCCGACGACGTGCAGGTGGCGACCACGACCACCGACGCCGACGGCTCCTACCTCTTCACCGGCGTCGCCGCCGGCGACTACTTCGTGCAGCTCGACGCCAGCAACTTCGGCGGCGGCGCCGCGCTCGACGGCCTGACGCCGACTTCCGGACCGCAGAGCATCGGCGGGACGACCAGCGACCCGGTCGCCGTCACCGCCGGCAGCGTGATCACCCAGCTCGACTTCGGCTACGTCGACCCGGCACGCTTCACGCTCAGCGACGTCGTCTGGCTCGACCGCGACGGCGATGGCGTGCGCGACGTCAACGAGGAGGGAATCGCCGGTGTCACCGTCGATCTCTTCACCAGCGGTGGCGTCTTCCTCGGTACCTCCACCACCGGCCCGGACGGCACGGTGAGCTTCTCCGGCCTCGAGAACGGCGACTACGAGCTGGTCGTCAGCGACAATGCCGGCGTGCTCTCGGCGCTCGAAGGCACGACGGCGCCGGCGCTCGCCGGCGAGCTGCCGGTGACCATCGCCGGCGCCAATGTGTCGAACGTCAGCTTCGGCTATTCGGCGCCGGGCGTGGTCGGCGACGTCGTCTGGTCGGACGCAGACGGCGACGGCGTGCAGGATCCTGGGGAGCCGGGCATCGCCGGCGTCACCGTCGACCTGCAGTTCTTCAACCCCGGTACGTTGACCTGGGACGTGGTGGCGACGACTACCACCGGCTCGGACGGCGCCTACCGCTTCGAGAACTTGCCGCGCGGCTCGTATCGCGCCGTGGTCACCGACACCGGCAACGTGCTCACCGGCTTCACCCAGACCGGCGACCCGTCGGTGGTGGGCGCCTGCGGCGGCGCCTGCGACGGCACCGGACAGACCCTCGTCGACCTCGGCACAGTCGACCTCAGCCTCGACTTCGGCTACCAGAACTCGGCGCGGCCCGACGTTTCGGGCACGGTGTTCGAGGACGATGATCGCGACGGCCTCGAGGACGTCGGCGAGCTCGGCATCACCGGTGTCCAGATCGCGCTCGTCACCGCGGGCCCCGACGGCGTCTTCGGCACCTCGGACGACGTGATCACCTCGACCACCACGACCGACGCGAACGGCGACTACGTGTTCACCGACGTGCCGGCCGGCGACTACCGCGTCGCGGTGCGCGACGGCGAGGGCAGCGGCGGCAGCAACGTGCTCGAGGGCTACACGCTGACCAGCGGCCTCGACGAGCTGCCGATCACCGTCGCCGCCGCCGACATCACCGATCTCGACTTCGGCTACGCACGCGGCACGGGCACGGGCTCGATCGGCGACCAGCTGTGGATCGACGTCGACCCGCCGGGGCCCGACGGTCCCGACGGGCTCCCGGGCCCGAACGAGCCGCCGCTTCCTGGCGTCACGGTCGAGCTCTACCTCGACGTCGACGGCGACGGCATCTTCGAGCCGGGCGGCGACGACGGCGCGGCGATCGCCAGCACGGTCACCGACGCCGACGGTCGATACCTCTTCGACGGCCTCGACGCCGGGCGTTACTTCGTCGATGTCGACGGCTCGACGCTGCCGACCAACCTGGTCGAGACCACGTACCCCGCGGGCGTCGACCCGTCGGCCGTGGTCGCGCTCACCGACGGCGCGCGCGTCGACGATGTCGACTTCGGATACGTGCCGGCGCCGGGCACCGCCATTCTCGGTGACTTCGTGTGGTACGACGCCGACGGCGACGGTCTGCAGGATCCCGGCGAGGCGGGCATCGGCGGAGTCACGCTCGATCTCTTCGGCGCCGGCCCCGACGGTACCTTCGGTACCGGCGACGACAGCTCGTTCACCACCACGACCGCGGCCGACGGCTCGTATCTCTTCACCGGCCTGCCGCCCGACGAGTACTTCATCACCTTCGACGCTTCGAGCCTGCCGGCGGGCGTCGTCACCGCACCGACCAACCTACCGCCGGGTGAGACCACCTACCAGGTGACGGCCGCGGCGGGCGACGTCTTCGGCCAGCTCGACTTCGGCTTCGACGGCGGCACCTTCGGCTCGATCGGCGACCGCGTCTGGCTCGACCAGGACGGCGACGGCGTGCAGGACGCCGGCGAAGGCGGCCTCGAGAACGTGACAGTGAATCTCCTCGGGCCGGGACCGAACGGCATCTTCGGCGACGCCGACGACGAGATTCTCGCCACCACCACCACTGGAACAGACGGGGCATTCGACTTCGTCGGTCTGCCGGCGGGCGACTACCGCGTCGACGTCACCGACCTCGACGGCGTGCTCGCGGGCCTGTCGCTCTCGGGCGGCACCGATCCGACGGCGACCATCGCGCTCGCCGCGGGCCAGGACTTCAACGACGCCGACTTCGGCTACGCGCCGGCCGCTGGCACCGGCTCGATCGGCAGCACGGTGTGGCACGACCTCGACTTCGACGGCGTGCTCGATCCGGGCGAGCCGCCGATCCAGGGCGTCACGGTCGACGTCTGGCTCGATGTCGACGGCGACGGCGTGATCACGCCGGGCGTCGACAACCTGGTACGCCGCGACGTCACCGACACCACCGGAGCCTACGAGGTGAAGGCGCTGCCGTTCGGCGACTACCTG
Organism: Acidobacteriota bacterium; assembly: GCA_039194425.1. Classification (GTDB taxonomy): domain Bacteria; phylum Acidobacteriota; class Thermoanaerobaculia; order Multivoradales; family J023; genus JAUIJL01. The sequence goes on from JBCCVZ010000001.1 coordinate 89,773, forward strand.
GTGTCGGTCAGCGACACCGCGGGCGTCCTCTCCGGCTTCACGCCGACGGTCGGCCCGAGCCCGGGCACCGACGGCAACAGCCAGTCCGGTCCGTACGCGGTGACCCTCGGCGCGGGCACGCCCAACAACATCACAGCCGACTTCGGCTATCGCGACGTGCCGGCCGGCGGCTCGCTGTCGATCGACGGCACCGTCTTCCTCGATGACGACGTCGACGCCTTCCACGACGAGCCGCTCGAGGGCGTGGTCGAGAGCGTGGAGATCCTGCTCTACCGCATCGTCGACGGCACGCCGCTGCTCGTCGGCCGCACGCGCACCGACGTCGACGGCAACTACAGCTTCGGCGATCTGCCGCCGGGCGACTACGAGCTGCACGTCGACACCACGGCGACCGGCGCGGACGGCTTCCTGCAGACGACCCAGACCACCACCGGCGGTATCCAGCCGGTGACCTTGGTCGCCAGCAACTCCAGCGGCAACGACTTCGGCTTCTTCGACGGCGGCGTCACCACCACTCCGGTGACGCTCTCCTTCCTGCACGCCGAGGTCGACGGGGATCGCCTCGAGGTGAGCTGGCAGACGGTGACCGAGGTCGGTCACATCGGCTTCCACCTGTGGCTGCAGCAGGACGGCGCCTGGCGCCGCATCGACAACGGCCTGATCGCGAGCAGCGGCGGCGACTCGATCTCGCTGCGCAGCTATCGCCGCACCGTCGCCCTCGACCGAGTGCCGGCGGCGGGTGCGCAGCTGATGCTCGAAGATGTCGACATCTTCGGCCGCTCGCGCTTCCACGGCCCGTTCCCGCTCGACCGCGAGCTCGGCCGCCGCGACGTCGTCGCCACGCCGATCGACTGGTCGTCGATCCGCGCCACCACCGAGCGACTGGCGCGTCTGCGCCTCGACGCGCTCAGCCAGCAGTCGCTGGCCTCGGGTGGCGTGGCCGAGGCACGGTTGATCGTGCAAACGGACGGCGTCTACCGCGTCACCTACGAGCAGCTGGCCGCTGCCGGAGTCGACTTCGCCGGCGTCCGCAGCGACGCGCTCGCGCTCACCCGGCGCGGCGTGCCGGTGCCGATCCACGTCGGCGGCGTCGGCGCCACCTTCGGCCCGGGCGGCACCCTCGACTTCGTCGGTGCCGGCATCGACTCGCTGGCGACCCGCGACGCGGTCTACCGCCTGACGGTCGACGCGGCGGCGGCGCGCCGTATGGCGGTCGACGCCAGCGTACCGGCACCGGGCGCTGCACCGAACAGCCACCGCCACGAGGCGGCGTGGGAACGCGAGCGCGAGTACAGCTTCGCGGCGCCCAACGGTGACCCGTGGTTCGACACCGCGCTGCTCGCCTCCGGCGCACCGGCGCGTGCCTCGTTCCCGTTCACGCTCGAAGGCTGGACCGGCGCGGATCCCGTGCGCCTGCTGGTCGATCTCTGGGGCGTCACCGACTTCGCGCGGTCGCCCGACCACCACGTGGTCGTGCGCCTGAACGGCGCGGTGGTCGCCGACGAGCGCTTCGACGGCCTGGTCGCCCGCACCTTCGCGGTCGACGTGCCGGCGGCGCTGCTCACCGGCGGCGTCGAGACACTCGAGATCACGGTGCCGGGCGACACCGGCAACGCCTTCGACCTGGTTCACGTCGACGGCTTCCGCGCCGAGTACCCGCGCCGCTTCGGCGCCGCGAGCGGTGAGCTCGCATTCGACGCCTCCGGGCGAGTCTTCGAGATCACCGGCCTGCCGTCGTCCGAGGTCGCGGCCTACCGCATCCGCGGAGACGTGACCGGCGGCGCGACCGTCGAGCGACTCACCGGGCTGACCGTCAGCGCCGATGCGGGCGGCTTCACCGCCCGCATCCCCGGAGGAGCGGCAGCGTACCGACTGGTGACTCCGGCCGCGCTGCGCAGCCCGGCGATCGAGCCCGCGCGCCCGGCGGTCGACCTGCTCGACCGCGACGCGCGCCTGCTGATCATCGCGCACGCCGACTTCGTCGACGGGATCGAGCGTCTCGCCGACCGTCGCCGCGCCCAGGGCTGGACGGCACGCGTCGTCGACCTCGCCGACGTCTACGCCGCCTACAGTGGAGGCATCGTCGATCCGCAGGCACTGCGCGACTACCTGGCCGACGCCGCGCGCGAGATCTCGACCGAGGCGGTCCTCCTGGTCGGCGGCGACACCTACGACCCGCTCGACCACCTCGGCCTCGGCGCGGTGAGCTTCGTCCCGTCGCTCTACGCGCAGACGGGTGACATCGTCCGCTTCGCGCCCAGCGACGGCCTCTACGCCGACATCGACGGTGACGAGGTTCCCGACCTGGCCATCGGCCGCTTCCCGGTGCGCACGACCAACGAGCTCGAGGCGGTGATCGACAAGACGATCGCCTACGAGGCGCTCGCCGACCGGCGCTCCCTGGTGCTCGCGGCCGACGGCTACGATGCGCCGACGCGCTTCGACTTCACCGCCGCCAGCGAGCAGCTGGCGCGCCGCATCCCGGCCGAGTGGTCGCGCGAGCGCATCCTGCTCGACCAGGAGTCGGTCGACGTCGCGCGTCCGCAGCTGCTCGACGCGCTCGACCGCGGACCGGCGCTCACCAGCTTCATGGGCCACTCCGGTCCCACCACCTGGACCTTCGACGGCCTGTTCAGTGCCACCGACGCCGCCGCGCTCGGCAACACCGGGCGACCGACGGTGGTCAGTCAGTGGGGCTGCTGGACGACCTACTACGTGTCGCCCGCGGCCGAGACGCTGGCGCACGAGCTGCTGCTCGCCGGTGACCACGGCGCCGCCGCCGTGCTCGGTGCGGCGACGCTCACCGAGGCGCGCTCCGAGCGGGCACTAGCGCTCGAGATCTACAGCCGCCTGTTCGAGCCCGGCGCCACCCTCGGTGGCGCGGTGCTCGACGCCAAGCGGCGCCTCGCGGCGCTCGAAGATCCGGCGGTGCTCGACGTGCTGCTCGGCTGGACGCTGCTCGGCGATCCGACGCTCGGAGGATTCGACGGTCGAGTCGACAATGGTCTACTCTTCCAGGACGGCTTTGAGAGCGGCTCGACCAACGGGTGGAGCCAGACGATCGGAGCCCAGCGATGATCCCGGCGACTGAACAAACCTCGGCGATTCGACCACCCTCCCCCCAAGAGGCCTCAGAAGGAGTTTCCGTGCGATCGACGACTCACCGCCAGCGCATCGACAGCGCCGAGCAAGCACCTCGAGACACTGAACTCTCGACGCGGCGACGGCCCTACCAGCCGCCCTCGCTGCAGGTGCACGGCGACGTCCGCGGCGTGACTCTCGGCGCGACGCCGGGAGTCGGCGACAGCGCCAATCCCACGCTCTTCAGGCCGTGACACCGGGGCCGGTCGACCACCGGTCGAGCGCGCACCACTATCTCCTCGCTGAACGGTTCATCACGCCGCGGCGGCCCCTCGCCGCGCTCGAGCCGTTCCGCGTCGATTCGCCGGCCGGGCCGTCCTGCGCCGGCCGCGCGGAGTCTCCGACGCCGACGCTCTCGAGCGCCCGGCGAGAGGACTTGGTGCGACGAGGCCACGTCGCCCGTCGGGAGCGTGACCTGCGCTGCCGCTGGTCGGCATCCGGCGTGGTGCTGACGAGCCCCGGGCTCGGCAGCTTCCGCGTCGCCGCCGACGGCCGGAGCATCCGCTGGCGCGCCGCGGGCTCGACGGTCGACGAGCTCGCGGCCGAAGCCGTGCTCGGTCCGCCCCTAGTGCTGGCGCTGGCGCTCCAGGGCGTCTTCTGCCTGCACGCCAGCGCGCTCGCCGTGGGCGACGCCGAGGGTGAGCGCATCGTCGCCTTTCTCGGCGACTCAGGGGCCGGCAAGTCGACGCTCGCGGCGACCATTGCCGCTTTGTCGTCCGGTGGCCTGAACGCATGGCGCGATGTCCGGCTGGCCGCCGACGACATCTTGCCCTGGTGGCCCGGACCCGATCTCGCCCTGCCGCGCTTCCCGCAGCTGAAGTACCCGACCGACCAGCAGCCGTCGCTGCGGCTGCCCGAGCGCCTGCCGTTCGCAGAGCTGGTACTGCTCGAGCCGGCGCCGCCGGACGGCCGGGTCGTCGACACCCGCCTGTCGCGCCACCAGGGCGCTCTCGCCCTGCTGCGCCACTCCGTCGCCTCGACGCTCTTCCACAAGAGCCTGCTCGGACGACACTTCGACGCCTGCTCGGCGCTGGCGGCTACGGTGCCAATGCGCCGCCTGCGGGTGCCCCGGCGCCCCGAGGCGCTGGTCGAGGTCTTCGAGCGCCTCGAGGACGGTCCGCCCGGATAGACCGGCTCATTCTTCGTCCCGCAGCGGGACGAATACAGGCACCGTCGTCGGATCCACTCCGAGCCTTCCCTGCATGTCACGCTTCGCCGACGAGCCCTCCCTCGGCGAGGCGGCGACGCCACAGCTCGAAGCACACGCACTGCCAGGCGATCACCGCCTCGACGCCGTCGCGACCGGCGATCAGACGCGCCGGAAAGCTCTCGCGCAGCCACTCCGGCCGGACGTAGCGCGGCCACTCGGCGTCGGGCGCGTCGAGAATCGAGCGCACCGTCGCGGCCTCCTCGTCCACCAGGCCGCGACGCGCCAGGGGAAGCAGCGACGTCACGGCGCGGCGGCGGCGCACCGCCTCGGGCAGCAGGCCGCGCACGGCGCGCCGCAGCACCCACTTGCTCTCTCCGGGGCGGTACTGGAGCGACGCCGGCGCGGCGCGCACGAAGTCGAGCAACGCACGATCGCGATATGGCCGACGCAGCTCGAGGCCGAAACGCCGCGCCGCTCGCCACTCGAGCGCGCTGGCGAGCGCGATCATCGGATCGACCAGCGGCGGCGAGGCGAGGCAGCGTTCGCGCGCCGGCCACGGCGCCGCCGCCGCCTCGGCCCGCTCCGCCGCGGCCACGTGCTCGGCCGCCTCGCGGGTCAGCCAGGGCCGAGGAACCGTCGCAGGACCACGCCAGCCAAGCGCCCGGCTGGCGGCGGCGCGCAGCGGTCCGACCGGTCGTCCTCGCAGGATGCCGACGAGCTCGCGGCCGACACCCAGCCCGGCGGTGGCGAGGCGCCGAGCGGCCAGCAGGTCGCGCAGCCAGAAGGCGCGCTCGGTGAAGAGGTGGTCACCGAATTCACCAGTGAGCAGCACGCGCGAGCCGGCGTCCCGCGCGTGCTCGTAGGCCGCGCGCTGCAGCCACCAGTAGAGCCCCTGCCACGGCGCGACGGGATCGATCGGCCAGTCGTCGAGCTGGCGTAACGGCCACTGCCGATCACCCACCACTTCATCGGCGCGCAGGCCGAGCTGTTCGACCGTCGGATGAATCCATCGGCGCTCATCGGCGCCGGGAAAGTCGTCGAACACCCACGAGACCGCATGCAGGCGCGCGTCCGAGCGCGCGGCGAAGGCGGCCACCGAGGTCGAGTCGAGGCCGCCGCTCATCAACACGCTGGTGTGACCGTGCTCGATCCGGCGGTGCACCGCGCGCGTGAGCAGATGCCGAAAGCGGTCGACGACGGCCCGGTCGTCGTGGCGCAGCGAGGAGTCGAAGACCGGTTCGTGGTCCGACGGCCAGACGCGTCGTGACCTGATCGGACCGACCGCACCTGAGCCCGCCACCTCGACGACGAGCAGGTGCCCAGGTGGCAGGTCCGCGACGTCGCGAAAATACGTCCGCCCGGGGCGCGGCGCCTGCACGGCGAAGAAGCGCGCCAGGCTCCCGTCGTCGAGCGCCGGTGCCGCGGTGCGTGCCCCCGAGGAGGCCGGTTCGAGCAGCTCGAGCGGCGAAGTCGCCAGCGCGATGCCTGTTTCGGTTCGCCGGTAGCAGAGGGGGCGCTCGCCGAGAGCGTCGCGCGCACCGACGAGGAGACCCCGGCGCGCGTCGAAGAGCACGAAGGAGAACGGTCCTTCGAGGGCCGCAAGAGCGTCGACACCGCGGCGCCGATAGGCACCTAGAACCGTCGGCGCGTCGAGGCCTGTGCACGCCAACCAAAGATCGTCGTCGAACCGCGTGGCGCCGACGAGCTCGGAGCCGGCATCGGTGGCCTCGAGGCGGACACACCACTCACGCTCGAGAGCGCCGCGCGGGCCCTCCCCCGCGGCCGAACGACTCGTCGACGACTGCTCCACCACGTGGCGACTGTACACGACTGGTAACCTCCCACGATCGATGTCCAAGGTCGTCGCCCATTCCCCGGCCCTCGTCCGCTCGCAGGAGGCTCGCCGCCGCCTCGACGCCGCCCGCGCCTGGCTCGACGAGCGTGCCGGTCGCGAGCTGCTCGTGGTGGCGCCGACACGGGGTGCCGCCGACGATCTGCTACGCACGCCGGCCACGGCCATCGCCTCTGGCCGGCTCGACGCCGGCCACCTCGCTGCCGGCCGCCTGGGCGTCCATCGCCGCACGCTCGGCCAGCTCGCCGCCGAGCTCGCGGTTCGTTCTCTGGCGCGGGACGGTCTGGCACCGCTCGCCGGGCTGGCGGTCGAAGCGCTGGCGGCGCGCGCCCTCGCCGTATGCCGCGAGGACGGTGCCCTGGCCTACTTTGAGCCCGTCGCCGACACGCCGGGCATGCCCCGCGCGCTGGCGCGCACCCTGCTCGAGCTGCGCGCCCACGGCGTGACCCGCGACGATCTCGAAGCACGCGGCGACGCGCCCGGCCGCGACCTGGCGCGGCTCCTGCGTGCCTGGCACGACGAGCTCGCCGTCAGCCACCTCGACGATCCGCCTAGCGTGCTGCGTCGGGCCACCGATGCAGTGCGAGCCGCCGCGGCGGGCACGGCGACGCGCCACGCCCTGGTCGGCCTGCCGCTGCTCGTGCTCGACCCGGCGCTCAGCGCGCCGGCAGAGGCCGAGCTGATCATCGCCCTCGCCGCCGCGGCCGACGACGCGCTGCTGACCGCGCCGCACGCCGACAGCGAGGCGCTCGAACGGCTGCGGGAGACGGCCGAGGCTCTGGATGTGGCCCTGCACATCGACGATCTCGACGACCCAGTCGCCGTCGACGAAGCGGGCAGCTTCGACTCGCCGAGCGAGCCCGACGCGGCAGACGAAGACGATCTCTTCGGCGGCGCCGTCCGCGGCCTCGAGGCCTGGACCGCCGAAGTCGGCGGCGCCGGCCCAGCCACAACATACCGACGCCTCGATCAGCTGCGGCAGCGCCTCTTCGCCTCCCCCGCGAGCTCCGGCGACGAGGCCTCCGACGACAAAGTCTCCGACTCGGGCGACGACGATCACTCGGTGCGGGTCTTCACCGCCGCCGGTGAAGGGCGCGAATGCACCGAGATCGCGCGCCGCCTGCAGGACCTGGCGCGGCGCGGCCTGCCCTTCGACCGGGCAGCCATCGCCCTGCGCGATCCCGACACCTATCTGCCACTGCTCGAAGAGGCCCTTGGCCGCGCCGGGGTGCCGGCCTACTGCAGCCGCGGCAGCCGACGTCCCGACCCGGCCGGTCGCGCCCTCCTGGCACTCCTCGCCTGTGCCGACGAGCGCCTTTCCGCGGCCCGCTTCGCCGAGTACCTCAGCCTCGGCGAGGCACCTGATGTCGACGCGGCGGGCGCGCCTCCCGAGCCCGAGGAGGTGCCCTGGGTGACCACCGAGGGCGACCAACTGGTGTTCAAGTCGTTCACCACGCCGCCGATCGACGATGCGATCGGCGACGACACCGTGATCCAAGCCGGATTCGATGCCGGGGTCGGGGCCGACACCGACCCCACGGTCGTCGCCGGCAGCCTGCGTGCACCGCGCCAGTGGCAGCGCCTGCTGGTCGACGCCGCCGTCATCGAGGGACGCGAGCGCTGGCGGCGTCGGCTGCGCGGAGCCGAGAACGAGCTGCGCCTGCGCCTGCGCGCCGTCGCCGACGGCGAGCCCGCCGAATGTCGGCGGGTCGAGACCCAGCTGCGGCGCCTGCGGGCGCTCGCCGCGTTCGCCCTGCCGCTGGTCGATGCGCTCGACGCGCTGCCCGAGACGGCACCGTGGGGCGTCTGGCTCGAGAGTCTCGAATCGCTGGCGACGCGCGCCCTCCGCCGCCCCGAGCGCGTGCTCGAGACCCTCGCCGAGCTGCGGCCGATGGCCGAGGTCGGCCCGGTTGGCCTGAGCGAGGTGCGCGGCGCGCTCGAAGAGCGTCTGGCGACTCTGCGCGCCGAACCGCCGGAGCGCCGCTGGGGCCGCGTCTTCGTCTGCACTCTCGACGAGCTGCGCGGGCGCGCCTTCGACACCGTGTTCGTGCCGTCGCTCGCCGAAGGTCAGTTTCCGCGCCGCATCGGCGAGGATCCACTGTTGCTCGACGTCCACCGCCGCGCGCTCGCCGCTAGCCTGCCGACCCGGCGACGACGCGCCGCGCGCGAGCGCCTGCTGCTGCATCTCGCCGTCGGCGCCGCCGAGACCACGCTGGCACTCTCCTGGCCAACGCTCGACGCGGCCGAAGGGCGCGCGCGCGTGCCGTCGTTCTACGCCCTCGACCTGCTGCGCGCCGCCGAGGGCCGGCTACCCGACGTGCGCGTGCTCGAACGCCGCGCCGCCGACGCGTCCGCCGCGCGCCTCGGCTGGCCGGCACCGCGCGACGCCGCGCTCGCCGTCGACGCCGCCGAGTACGACCTCGCCGTCCTCGCCGACCTGATCGCGCGCCGCGACGAAGCACCGATCGGCGCCGCGCGCTACCTGCTCGAGGCCAACGAGCGCCTGCGCCGCGCCCTGCGCAACCGCTATTGCCGCTGGGAGAGCCGCAAATTCACCCGCGCCGACGGTCTGGTCGACGCCGACGACGCCACCCACGCGGCGCTCGCAGCACACCGGCCGACGGCGCGCTCGTTCTCGCCCACGGCGCTGCAGAGCTTCGCCCTCTGCCCGCTGCGCTTTCTGCTTTACGCATTGCACGGCCTGCGCGAGCTCGAAGCGCCCGAGCGCCTCGAGCAGATGGACCCGCTGACCCGCGGCTCGCTTTTCCACGAGGTACAGTTCGAGCTCCTCTCCGAGCTGCGCGACGACGGCCTGCTGCCGCTCGACGACGCCCGCGCCCGCGAGATCGTACGCCGCGCCGACGACGCCCTCGACCGCGTCGCCGCGCGCTACGAGGAAGAGCTGGCACCGGCGGTGCCCCGTATCTGGCGCAGCGAGATCGAGAGCCTGCGCCTCGACCTGCGCGGCTGGCTGCGTGCCGCCCACGCCGAGGGCGGGCCGTGGACGCCCAGCCGCTTCGAGCTCGCCTTCGGCCTCGGAAGGGATGAGGCGCACGATCCGGCGAGCCGCAGCGACGCGGTGGAGATCAACGGCGGACGGCGCCTCCGGGGCTCGATCGACCTGCTCGAGCGCGACACCGGCGGTGGCCGCCTGCGCGTCACCGACCACAAGACCGGCCGACCGCCCGACGCGGTGCGCCGCCTGCGTCGTCATCTGCGGGTCGGCGGCGGCGAGGTGCTGCAGCCGCTGCTCTACGCCCTCGCGGTCGAATCGATGGTCGACGACGACGCAGCGCTCGACGCCGCAGGCCGCGCACCGGTGCCGCCCGAGAAGCGCCTCGAAGGGCACGTCACCTCGGGTCGCCTCTTCTACTGCACTCGGCGCGGCGGCTACCAATCGGTCGACGTGCCGCTCGACGAGCGGGGCCGCGACGCCGTCGGCCAGGTGCTCGGCACCGTCGGCGCCGCGATCGACGACGGCTTCTTTCCCGCCGCGCCGCGCCAGGGCGCCTGCCGCTGGTGCGACTACCGACCGATTTGCGGCGACCGCGAAGAGCGGCGCGTGGCGCGCAAGCGGCCGGATCGTCTCGAGCGCCTGGGCGCGCTCCGGGGGCTGCCGTGAGCGATCCCGTCCTCGCGAACGACGCCGCCGCGCGCGAGCGCATCCGCACCAGTCTCGACGAGAGTCTGCTCGTCGAAGCTGCAGCCGGCACCGGCAAGACCACCGTGCTGATCGAACGCCTGGTGGCGATGCTCGCCGCCGGTCGGACGACGATCGAGCGCGTCGTCGCCGTCACCTTCACGCGCAAAGCCGCCGGCGAGCTGAAGCTGCGCCTGCGCCAGGAGCTTGAGCGAGCCCGCATCGCGCGGCACGAGCTCGAGCCGGACGCCGCGGCACGGCTGGTCGACGCCGTCGCGCGCCTCGAGGAGGCGCAGATCGGCACCATCCATTCGTTCTGCGCCGAGCTTCTGCGTGAGCGACCGGTGGAGGCCGAGGTCGACCCGCTGTTCACCGAGCTCGACGACGACGAGGCCGCGCGCGTCCTCGACCGCGCTTTCGACGACTGGCTCGAGCAGCGTCTCGAAGCGCCGCCGCCCGGCCTGCGGCGTGCCATCGAGCGCGAGGCGCTGCGGCGCTCGTTCGACGATTCGACGCCGCTCGACCGCCTACGCCAGGCCGCCGAGCGCCTGGTCGACTGGCGCGACTTCGACGCACCGTGGCGGCGTGACCCGGCCTTCGAGGCGTCGCGCGAGGACCAGCTCGGGCGTCTCCTCGGCGACCTCCGACGGCTCGATGCGCTGCGCCGCCGCGGCAATCCCACCGACTCGCTGACACGCGCCCTCGAGGCGCTCGGCGACGTCCTGTCGTGGGTCGATGCGCACGACGAGTCGGCGCCCGATAACGACGCGCTCGAGGCGCGCCTGGTGCAACTGCTCGGCCAGCTGCGGCGCGAGGCGCGCTGGACCGGCCGGACGGTGGACTTCGCCGAGGGCCTGCCCCGCCAGCAGGTGATCGACGCCCGGGACGGCTTGCTCGACGACCTCGCCGCCTTCGCCGACGCCGCCGACGCCGACCTCGCCGCGCTGCTGCACGCCGAGCTCCAGGGCGTGCTCGACGGCTACGAGCGAGCCAAGCGCGCCGCCGGTCGGCTCGACTACCTCGACCTCCTGGTCCGTGCGCGCGACCTGCTGCGCCACCGCGTCGACGTCCGCGCCTTCCTGCAACAGCGCTTCGACCTGCTGTTCGTCGACGAGTTTCAGGACACCGATCCGCTGCAGGCCGAGATCCTGTTGCTGCTCGCCGCCGACGACCCGGCGCAAGACGACTGGCGGGCGGTGCGACCGGCGCCCGGCAAGCTCTTCCTGGTCGGCGACCCCAAGCAGTCGATCTATCGCTTTCGCCGCGCCGACGTCTTGCTCTACCAGGACCTGACGCACCAGCTCGAAGCGGCCGGCGTCGCCCATGTCGTGCTCGCGCGCTCGTTCCGTGCGCTGGCCCCGCTACAGGCCGCGGTCAACGCCGCGTTCCATGGCCAAATCACCGAAGATGCGCGCAGCGGTCAGCCGACCTACGTGCCACTCGCCGGTGGACGCACACCGGCGACGCGCCGGCCGTCGCTCGTGGCGTTGCCGGTGCCGTCTCCCTTCGGCTATCGCGGGCGTGCGACCAAGAAAGCGATCGAAGCGTGCCTGCCCGATGCCATCGCCGCCTTCGTCGAATGGCTGGTGCGCGAAAGCGGCTGGCAGGTCGACGATCCGGAGCAGCCCGGAAAACAAGTCCCGCTGCGTCCGCGCCATGTCTGTCTGCTCTTTCGACGCATGACCTCATGGGGCAGCGACGTCACCGCCGACTACCTGCGCTCGTTCGAGGCGCGCGGCGTGCCTCACCTGCTGATCGGCGGACGCTCGTTCCACCAGCGCGAAGAAGTCGAGACGCTGCGCGCTGCGCTGCGTGCGATCGAGTACCCGGACGACGGCATCGCGGTCTACGCGGCGATGCGGGGCGACCTGTTCGGCCTCACCGACGCCGCTCTGTTCCGCTACCGCATGCTCGCCGGCCACCTCGAGCCCCTCCGTGAGCATCCCAACGAGCCACCGGACACGCTCGCGCACGGCGATGCACCAGACGCCCGAGCCGCCGACACGGTCGACGACAACGACCCGGCGCGCGAGCTGGCCGCCGTCGCCGATGCGCTCGACCGGCTGGCGACGCTCCACCTCGAACGCAACGAGCGACCGATCGCCGAGACCATCCAGCGCCTGCTCGAGCACTGCCGCGCCCACGCCGGCTTCGCGCTGCGCCCGGCCGGACCGCAGGTGCTGGCCAATGTCCAGCATGTCGTCGACCTGGCGCGCTCGTTTGAAATGCGCGGTGGCATCTCGTTCCGCGGCTTCGTCGAGCGCCTCGATCGCGAGGCGTCGAAGCCCACCGCGGGCCAGGCACCGGCGCTTGAAGAGGGCGCCGAAGGTGTCCGCCTGATGACGGTCCATGCCGCCAAGGGGCTGGAGTTTCCGGTCGTGGTGCTGGCCGACCTCACCTGCAACCTCACCGGACGCGACCCGGATCGATTCATCGACTCGGCGCGCGGTCTGTGTGCGCACAAGATCCTCGGCCTGCTCCCGCTCGAGCTGCGCGAGCAGGCCGCGCTCGAGCGCGAGCGCGACCGCGCCGAGTCGGTGCGGCTGGCCTATGTCGCCGCGACGCGCGCGCGCGACCTGCTCGTCGTCCCCGGTCTTGGCGCCGGAACCTGGGTCGACGGCTGGCTGTCGCCGCTCGACACCGCGCTGAAGCCCGCCGAGCCAGCCCGCTCCGAGCCTGTGGTCGGCGCACCGCCGTTCGGCGCCACCACGGTGCTACAGCCACCGCACGAGCTGCCGACTGGCGCACCGCCGATCCGTCCGGGACTGCACCGCGCCGCCGCCGGCGGCCACGTGGTGGCCTGGTGGGACCCGGCGACGCTGCGCCTCGGCGCGCGCTCGAGCGTCGGCGTCCGTCACCAGCGCCTCATCCGCCCCGCCGAGCGCGGCGACGCCGCCGACCGCGGCCTGGAACGCTACGAGGACTGGCGCGACGCACGCGCCGAGGCGCTCGAGGCCGGCGTGCGGCCGAGCCATCGCGTCGCCACAGTCACCGAGACGCTGGCGCCACCGCCCGACGTCGAGGCGCTGGAGATCACGGTCGAATCCACGGTCGAAGCCACGCGCTCCGCAGCTCGGCCCTCGGGCCGTCGCTTCGGCACCCTGGTCCACACTCTGCTGCGCGACGTCGAGCTCGGCGACCACGACACCGACGAACCGGCCGACGACTCGTCGATCGCCGCCCTGGCCCGACTTCATGGCCGCATGCTGCGCGCCCGCCCCGAAGAGATCGACGCCGCCACCCGCGCTGTCGCCGCCGCGCTCGACCACCCCCTGCTGCACCGCGCCGCCGCGGTCGCCGCCGTCGACCCCCAAAACCTACGCCGCGAGCTTCCGCTCCAGCTCCGCCTCGAAGACGGCAGCGATCTCGACGGCAGCCTCGACCTCGCCTTCTTCGACCCCGACGACACCGCCGCCGACGGCACACCGGGCCGCTGGACCGTCATCGACTTCAAAACCGGCACTGCCGACGGCGACGCCCTCGACGCCTATCGCCGTCAGCTCGCCTGGTACGTCCACGCCCTCACCCGCCTCGACGGCCGACCGGCACGCGGCGTCCTGCTGCGGGTGTGATCGTGCTCGAGAGCGCCTTGGGGCTCGCTCCGCGTCGCTGGGGCTCCGCGTCGCCAGCCCCAAGCTCTACGGGGTGACCCCTTCGGGGTCGCGAACCGGCGTGGTCGGTTCGGCGGCGTGGCCCTGAAGGGGCCGTTGCGTAGAGCCTGGGGCTGGCCTCGAGACGCGGAGCGTCGTGGGCAAGCCTCAGGCGATAGTGCGAGTCTTTACCTTTCTTTAACGTGAGCTCCAACCCTCCATGCCTCTGGGTGCACGCAGAGTCGTGCTCGGAGCATCCCGTGGACGATCGAGTACGATTAGATCTTCAACATGTTGCAATGCAGAGATTTGTGGGCTGGCGCCCACGCTACATTCGGAGCGTCGGAAGCGGTGAGGTTGACGTTTGAAGCTCGACGCGAGGCAGAGATCTTGCGCACGATTTATCCGATAATGTAAGGTTCTAACGCAAACCGCATCTCATCTCGTCGTCACATCGGGAGGACACCGTGGAGCATTGCGATCTTCGACACCTTGGCATCTTTCTCCTCTTCGCCAGCGGAATTCCCCTAAGCGCAGCTCCCGCCGCGGCGCAGGGCTGCAACACAGCCCCCGTCGCCGTGGCCGACATCACCGACCACTCCGGCCGCATCACACTCTTCGACGCGCTCGCCAACGACGAAGACGCCGATGGCGACGCGCTCTCGCTCACCATCGTCAGCGAGTCCTGCCCGGGAACAGTGACCGTCGAGGACGGTCTGCTCTTGCTCACACCGGCGCAACTCGGCGTGCCGCGCAATTGCGCGGCGACCTACCGCGTGAGCGACGGCGTGGCGACGAGGACGGCCACGGTGACATATACACTGAACGAGTTGCTGCTCTTCGCCGACGGCTTCGAGTCGGGCGGCACCGGAGCGTGGTCGATGTGCACGGGCACGGGCTGCTGAGGGCATGACGACGACTCGATCGATCCTTCGCCCCGTCGCCATCGTTCTGGTGACGCTTCTCGTCGCCTCCGCCGCCGACGCCCAGGAACCGCCGGCCGCGCGCCGCGGTCTCTCCGCCGACACCGCCTACCAGCTCGGGGACCTCGACCACGTCAACCTCTTCAACGGTGCCCTCACCGTCACTCTGCCGATCGGACAGAGCTATCCCGTCGGACCCAGCTTCTCCTACCAGCTGGTGCTCGCCTACGCCAGCAACGGCTGGGACCAAGACGAGGACAATGGCTGCATCGACCGGCCGAGCTACAGTCTGCCGATCGACGATCCGCGCGCCACCGCTGGCTTCGGCTGGACGTTGCACCTTGGCCAGCTCTACCCTCCGGAGACCAAGCCGTTCAACGACCGCGACTTCGACTGGGTCTTCGTCTCTCCCGACGGCGGCCAGCACGCCTTCTCCACCGAGCTGCACCCAAACGCGCCGTCGCCGCCTCAGACCGACACCTGGTTCACCACCGACGGTACCTACTTGCGCCTGCGTTTGCTCGGCGACGGTGCCTGCGAAGCGGTCGTCGGCACGACGAACCAGTGCGCCACGGTCGAGTCGACCGATGGTCTCACCCGTGAGTTCCGCAACTTCGGCACACTCGCTGCGCCCGCCTGGAGGCTCACACGCGTCGTCGACCGCTTCGACAACGACCTCGACGTGCGCTATCCCGACCTCAACACTTGGCGCCTCGAAGACGTCCACGGCCGGGTGCACTTCGTCCGCTTCACCGGCGGCTTCCCCGAGCCCGGCAGCCCGGGCGGACGCGTGGCGTCGGTCGAGCTCGAGACGTTCGGTGGCCAGACCTCGACCTGGACGCTGACCCACACGCCGACGACAATCGACCGCCAGCGCTTCGACCGTCCGGCCTGCGCCCCGCCCGACCAGACCGAGACTCTCACTGTTCCCCTGCTCACGCGCATCGAGCAGCCCGACGACTCGTTCTACGACCTCGAATACTCGACCTCGGACGCACCACTCGGCGACGTGCTCTCCGGTGGCTTGCTCGCGATGCGTTTGCCGACCGGCGGCGCCTATCGCTACACCTACCAGGACTACGACTTCAACAGCTTCGCGCCCGACGAGCTCGACGCCAATCCGTACAAGATCTCGTACGGCATCGCGACCCGCTCGATCGATCTCGACGACGATCCGGGGACCGTGCTGGGCACCTGGACCTACGCCTACGAAACCAACTTCGCCGGCCCGCTCAGTGACCCCGACGTGCCGTGCTTTCATCGCCAGACCGTGACCGACCCACTCGGCCACCAGACTGTGCACTACTTTTCCACCGTCCGTGCCTTCAAGCCCTGGGCCTACGGCCTGCCGATCCGGCTGTGCGACGAGACCGGGACCTCGGAGAGCGCGCCCTACCTGTCGCAAGAGCTCTACGAGGGCAGCGTCGCGGCAGGGATGCGCGTGCGCACGGTGCGCGCCGACTACACCGCCGACGGCGACGTGCCGAGCGAGAAGCGCGCCCGCAACGCGCGCCAGACCGTCCGCCAAATGGTCTACGACGACGACGGCGGCAAGACGACGACCACCACGTTCAGCGACTTCGCCGGCTTCGGCCACTGGCGCACCGTGGAGCGCACGGGCGACTTCACGACTCTCGTCGGCAGCAAGACCCTCACCACCGACTACCATCCCGAAACCGGCACGCTCCTCACTAACCCCGGCACGGGCGCGCAGACCGGCGCCAGCACCTTCGTGATCCCCGCAGCGACGACGCCCTGGGTGTGGGACCGCTGGGACGAAACGCGCGTCACGGAGACGCTGGGCGCCAGCGCACAGACGTCGGTCCGCCAGTTCTGCTTCGACGGCGCGACCGGCTTCCTCGAACGGCAGCGCCAGCTCGCCGGCACCGCACCGGCGGCGCGGGACGTCGTGACAGTGTTCAGCCAGGAGGCCGGCGCCACCGGCCGCGTCGCGCTCGAGCGCACCTGGGGCGGTGACGGGCAGGCGATCCTCGGCACGGGCGGTCTGTGCGGTCTGAGCCTGCCAAACCAAGACGAGGAATACCGCCTCCGCCACGAGTATGCGAGCGGCGTCGTGGAGCGATCGTTCTTCGTCGATCCGTGCAGCGGCGCCGACATCGTCTCGCGCATCGACCAGGAGATCGACGCCTCGACAGGCCTGCCGTCGCGCGTCTTCGACGTCGCCGGCGTCGGCACCAGCCTGGTCTACGACCGGATGAGCCGCCGGGTGCGCGAGACACCCGACGAGAGCGCCATCGTGGAAACCGTCTACACCTTCCCGACGACCGCGCAGCCGAGCCGGGTCAACGCGGTGAAGACGAAGTCCTGCCCGCCCGGCGTGCCGAGCTGCGGCGACTCGCAGGCCCTGTCGTGGGAGTACCACGAGTTCGACCAGCTCGGCCGCCGGACGATCACGAGCGCGCGCTACCCGAGCGTCTCGAGCCTCACGACCTTCGAGGACAAGACCTTCGTCTACAACCCGCTCGGCTGGATACTCGAAGAACGCACCTGGGGCGGCGGCGCAAGCCGCGCGACGACGTACTCGAACTACGACCGCTTCGGCCGCGTCGGCACCCTCGACCCATCGGGCGGGACCAACGGGCCGACCCACTTCAGCTACGACGGCGAGCGGGTCACGCATCGTGAGACACGAATCGTCGACGGTCCTGACGGTGCGTCGTCGCAGGTCTTCACCAGCGAGGTCCACGACCACTTCGGACGCCTGATCGCGCTCTGCGAGGACCAGGACTCGACGCTCAGCGGTGGCTGCCAGGACCTGCTGACGCGCTACACCTACGACGAGCAGAATCGCCTGGTGCGCGTCTGCCAGGCTGTGTCTTCGCAGAACTCCACTGGTTGCGGACAGACGCGCACCTTCGCCTACGACGGGCGTGGCTTTCTTCTCAGCGAGACACACCCCGAGATTGGTCCGTCGGGCAACGGATCGACCAGCTACAGCTTCGACAGCCGCGGCAACGTCCTGACCCGCCGCATCGCCGGCGGTGCGGCCTTCGATCTCGACTACTCCTACGACCCCGCGGGTCGGCTGCTCCGCGTCGAGGACGGTCAAGGACGACCGCTCAAGACCTTTGCCTACGGTTCCGAGAATGTCGGCCTCGACCGTCGCCGCGGCAAGCTGGTCCAAGCACGGCGCTACAATTGGGTCAGCCCCACCGGTCCGCTCGCTCTCCTCGGCGTGGTGAGCGGCACCGTCACCGATCGCTATGAGTTCGCGGGGAGGGACGGGCGCATCTCCGAGAAAGTCACCAGCTTCCGCCTCGATCGCGGCACCTCGGCGTGGCGCACCCGCTGGACGTACGACCCCTTGGGCAACGTCTCGTCGCTCGAGTACCCGCGCTGCCGCACCTGGCCGTGCCGCGACCGCGACCCGGCGCGCCAGATCGACTTCAGCTACTCGGACGGCTATCTCACCGAGGTCGACGAGTTCGCCGACGCGATTCGCTATCAGCTCGGCGGCCGCATGCTGCACACGATCGCGCACAGCAACGGCGTCACCTGGACGCAGACCTTCGACCCGACGGCCCGCCTCGCCCGCCCGCACACGATCGCGACGTCGAACGTCGTCGGCACGAGCTTCGCCACCGGCACGTACCAGTACGACGCCGCGGGCAACATCTGGCAGATCGGCGCCCAGCAGTTCCAGTACGACGGCCTGAGCCGCCTGACCCGTGGGGAGGTCCCACTCGGCGCCGGCGAGCGCGTGCAGTCGGCGTCGTACGACGTCTACGGCAACCTGACGGGTCTCGCCACCGACGGCCAGGCGCAGTCGCTCGCCCCGAGCGCCTCGACCAACCGTCTCACCGGCGCCGGCATCGCCTACGACGCTGCCGGCAACCTCACCGCCCTGCGCGACGGCGGCGCCGACTTCGCCTACGGCTACGACCCGCTGTCAATGATGGAGACGTTCCAGTCGAGCGACCTTGCCCGCGTCTACTTCTACGACGCCAACGACGAACGCCTCTTCGCCTGGGACTGCCCGCAGGACTCCTGCGGCCCGAATTCGACCTTCGAGCGCTGGACCGTGCGCGGCCTGGGCGGCGAGATCCTGCGAGTCTATGAGGGCCCCGATCTAGCGAGCCTGCAGTGGCAGGAAGACTACGTCTACCGAGGCGCCCAACTCCTCGCCGCCGTCCGCGCCACCGACACGGGCGAAGCGACCCAACACATCCACCTAGACCACCTGGGCTCGACGCGCCAGGTCACCGACGCGAACCGCGTCGAAGTCGCCCGTCACACCTACTATCCCTTCGGCGACGAAGCGACCTCGACCACGTCGGGCGACCTGGAGCTGAAGTTCACCGGCCACGAACGCGAGCGCAACGGCGGCGGAGCCGGCCTGCTCGACTACATGCACGCCCGGCATTGCAGCCCGGTCCTGGGTCGGTTCTTGTCTTTCGACCCGCTCGGAGGGAACCCACGAACCCCCCAATCGTGGAATCGCTACACCTACACACTCAACAATCCTCTGCGCTTCACCGACCCGAGGGGACTCGCGCCTGAGGAAACCTTCTTCGACTCCATTACCGTAACCGCCAGAGCCGAGCGATTCAGCCTCGACGTTCCGACCTGGTTGTTCCACAACTTCTATCTCGACGTCACACCACATTTTGACGGAGGCCGTTTCGCCGTCTCGAACGGGACCTTCGACGCCTGGTCGGCCTGGGATACGGGTGGCGGTTGCGATGCCTGGTGCCAGATCTTTGCAGACGTCGGGGAGAGCGCAACGGCAGTCACCTATATGGAGTTTGGACTCTCGGGAATCTTTCTTGGGGCAGCTGGTGGTGGATTCTTGAGCAAGGGTCCTGAGGGGCCCTACGCACTGTTGAATCGCAGCCCTTTAGCTGGAGGCGGCGGTTCTTTGCTTCATCTCGGAGCTGGTCAGGCAAATCGCATTCAGAATGCAGCAACACGACTCCGGCAGCCAATTACACTCGTGGGCAGTCGAGCATCGGGAACTGCGCAAGCACTCTCAGACTTTGACTTCGTCGTTGTCGGAGCCAGTAGCCGAGTACGCCACAGTGCGGCGAGCTCATTGCCGGCAGGGCCACGTCTCGGTATTGGTCAACCTAGGAACCAAGACATTTTCAGTGGCCGAGTCGATTTCAGCCAACCGCACATCGTCTTCTTGCCAGGCGGAGGCAACTGATCTTGAAGAAAGTAAATGTAGATCTGCTCACTGGCCAGGACAACTACGCAATCCTCAAGCTCCCGGACAGGAGGTTTCCTGGAGCGTTGATACCGGGAGATTCGCTCAAGCTCCTTCGAGACCTTTCAGAATCGATCGTTCGCCGCACCGAAGGCACTGACAACCAAGAGTTGGTCGACGAGGCGACAGAGCTCTTTCACAAGCTCAGTGAACGCATCGAACACTACGAGAGGATGTGCCGAGAGAACGGGCTGAGCTTGCCATATCCAGAGACCTGAGCCTCCCGGCACCGCATGAGTTCTGCCGCTCCGCGCAGCAAGCATCGTGTCGGCGGAGCTGGCCTCAGATCGAGACGACGCGGCGGAGCTCGCGCTCGGCGATGGTGAGCATCGCGACATCGACTCGGGCCGCGTCCTCGAAGTCTTGGCGTAGCTCTTCGAGCCGGTGCACCGACTCGCTGCGGCTTGCTACCCAGGCCTCGATGGCGACCCGCGCGCGGCCGGGGTACTTCACCACCTGGCGCGTGATCTCGCTCTGGTGGCTCGCAAGATCGTCGAGAATCGCGGTCGCCGCCTGCTGGTGGAAGGCGCTCTTGGAGCGGACCGCCTCCGCAGCGCGCGCCAGGCGATCGAAGCCGAAGCGCTCGCCGACGGCGAAGTACACCTTGCCGACGCGCTCGACCGCGACGCCCGAGACGAGGGCGGCGCGCGCCACGTCGCAGGCCGAGGGCAAGATCGCCAGCGTCGCCAGGCGCGTCGCGAGCTCGGTCGAGACGCCGTGGCCGCGCAGGCGCTTGAGGCGGCGGCGCACGTTGCGGCGAGCGTTCGGCGGCAGCAGATCTTCGAGCTGGGCCGCGACGACGACGATGTTCGACTCGTACTTCTCGAGCATCGTGCCGATATCGAGCGGACGGCCGCCGTAGCGCAAGAACCAGCGCATCGCGGCGGCGAGCGTCGTAGTCGACTCGTGCAGGATCCGCGTCTGCTCCTGGGCCGGAATCTGGTTGTCGAGCGCCTCGACCTCTTCCCACAGCGCACGCAGCTCGAAGATGTCGCGCGCCGCGGTGTAGGCACGGGCGACATCGGAGACTCGGCGGCCGGTCTCTTCGGCCATGCGCGCGATGAAGCTCGGACCGACGCGGTTGACGATCGAGTTCGTCACGTGCGTGGCGATGATCTCGCGCCGCAGGCGGTGCCGCTCGATCGCCGGCCGGAACGCGTGACGCATCTGCACCGGGAAGTAACGCACCAGGTCGCGCACCAGCGCCGGATCGTCCGGTAGGTCCGACTCGAGAAGCTGGTTGAAGAGGTCGATCTTGGCGTGGGCCAAGAGCACGGCGATCTCGGGACGCGTGAGGCCGCGCTTGTCTTTCTTGCGCTCGGCGAGCGTCGCGTCGTCGGGCAAGTCCTCGAGGCGCCGGTCGAGACCGGACGAGCGCTCGAGGGTCCGCATCAAGCGCATCTGCTCCTCGATCGGCGCCACGCCCTGTTGCTCGACCAGCGTGATCGCCTGGGTCTGCAGATAGTTGTCACGCAACACCAGGCGCGAGACCTCGTCGGTCATCGCCGTGAGCAGCTGATCGCGCTGCGCGCTGTCGAGCAGGCCCTCGTCGATCGCCTCGTCGAGCGCGATCTTGATGTTCACTTCGTGGTCCGAGCAGTCGACGCCGCCCGAATTGTCGATGAAATCGGTATTCACCCGCCCGCTGGCGAGCGCCAGCTCGATACGACCGCGCTGGGTGACGCCCAGGTTCGCGCCCTCGCCGATCACCTTGCAGCAGACTTCGACCGCGTCGACGCGAATCTCGTCGTTGGCGCGATCGCCGGCTCGGGCATGGGACTCGTCGCTGGCCTTGATGTAGGTGCCGATGCCGCCGAACCAGAGGAGATCGACCTTGGCGCGCAGGATCGCCTGGATCAGCTCGTTGGGCGACATCTCCTGGCGACTCAGACCGAGCGCCGCGGCGGCCGACGGGTGCAGCTCGAGCCGCTTGTCACTGCGGCTGAACACCGCACCGCCCTCGGACAGCGCCTCGCGGTTGTAGTCGTCCCAGGTCGAGCGCTCGAGCTCGAAGAGTCGCTGACGCTCGGCGAACGAACGCGCCGGATCGGGATCCGGATCGACGAAGATGTGCAGGTGGTTGAAGGCGGCGATCAGACGCGTCTGCTCAGAGAGCAGCATACCGTTGCCGAAGACGTCACCGGACATGTCGCCGACGCCGACGCAGGTGAACGGCTCGTCCTGGATGTCGTGACCGCGCTCGCGGAAGTGACGCTTCACGCCCTCCCAGGCACCCCGCGCGGTGATCCCCATCTTCTTGTGGTCGTAGCCCTTGGAGCCGCCAGAGGCGAAGGCGTCACCGAGCCAGAAGCCGTACTCGGCGGCCACCGCGTTGGCCAGGTCCGAGAACGTTGCGGTGCCCTTGTCCGCGGCGACGACAAGATACGGATCGTCGTCGTCATGGCGCACGACGTCGGCGGGCGGCACGACGGCTCCGGCCTCGAGATTGTCGGTGATGTCGAGCATGCCGCGGATCAGCATGCGGTAGCACTCTTCGCCCTCGGCGCGCAGTGCCTCCCGATCGCCGTCGGCCGGCGGCCGCTTGACCACGAACCCGCCCTTGGCCCCGACCGGGACGATGACCGCGTTCTTGACCATCTGCGACTTCACCAGACCGAGGATCTCGGTGCGGAAGTCCTCGAGGCGGTCCGACCAACGAATGCCGCCGCGCGCCACCGCACCGCCGCGCAGATGCACCGCCTCGACCCGCGGCGAGTAGACGAAGATCTCGAACGCCGGCCGCGGCTTGGGCAGACCGGACACGGCGGAGCCGTCGAGCTTGAACGACACGTAGGGACGCGGCGACCCGGCGTCGTCGCGGCGATAGTAGTTCGTCCGCAGGGTGGCGGTGATCAGGTTGACGAAGCGACGCAGAATGCGATCGTCGTCGAGACTGCGCACGGAGTCGAGCTCGGCGCGCAGCCGGGCGATGTGCGCCGTCTCGCGCCGCGTCAGCTCGTCTTCCGCCACGCCGTCGCGCGCTGCCGGCTCGAAGCGCAGCGCGAAGAGCTCGACCAGCTGGCGCGCCACCTCCGGGTGGCTGGCCAGGGTCTGCTCCATATACGACTGGCTGAAGGCGATGCCGGTCTGCCGCAAGTACTTGCAGTAGGCGCGCAGCAGGGTCACCTGCCGGCATTCGAGGCAAGCCCTGAGCACCAGACGGTTGAATCCGTCGCTCTCGACGTCGCCCCGATACACCGAGCGCAGCGTTTCCTCGAAACCACCCTCCGACGCCTCGGCGAGATTCACCGCGCCGTCGGCCACCAGCTCGAAGTCGCGAATCCACACCGGGTGCATGGCGCCGCGCGGC
Organism: Acidobacteriota bacterium; assembly: GCA_039194425.1. Lineage (GTDB taxonomy): Bacteria > Acidobacteriota > Thermoanaerobaculia > Multivoradales > J023 > JAUIJL01. Next base: position 112,606 of record JBCCVZ010000001.1, read on the forward strand.
CGCACCTCGAACGGGAGCTCGCTGATCACCTCGACGCCCATATTCTCGAGCAGCGGCAGGAAGTCCGACAGCGGCATCTGGACGCCGCGCTCGAACGTGCGCAGGTGGAACCGCCGTTCCAGGGCCCCCTGGCGGCGGTAGAAGCGCATACCGAGCTCGCCGCTGGCGAGCGTCCGCTCGACGAGGGGTATGTCGAGCAGGGCGTCCTCGGCCGACGAGTACTGCTGGTAGGCGAGCGAGAAGGCGTCTTCGTAGCACCGCCAGTGCTCGAGCGCATCGTCGCTGCCGCTGGCATCGAGCGCCTCGCGCAGGCGATCGGGCCACGACTTGATGGCCTCCGTGAGACGTCCCTCGAGCGCCTCGGCGTCGACCTCGGGCAAGTGCCCCGGGTGCGTCTTGACGATGAACTGCAGCTGCGCCAGCGGACGATCCGAGATGCGCGTGTAGTACGCGGTCACCTCGCCGACGAAGACCTCTTCCAAGATGCGCTGGATCTCCATGCGCACCTCGGTGTTGTGGCGGTCGCGCGGCACGTAGACCATGCACGAGACGAAGCGCTCTTCCTCATCGCGGCGGACCAGCAGCGCCAGGCGCGGTCGCAGCTGGAGCTCGAGGATGCGCATGGCGAAGTGGTAGAGGTCGTCCTCCGAGATCTGGAACAGCTCGTCGCGCGGATAGTGCTCGACAATGTGACGCAGCACCTTGACGTTGTGGCTCGCCGGCAAGAAGCGGGTGCGCGACACGACGCGCTCGACCTTGCGCCGCACCAGGGGGATGTTGCGCGCGGCGATCGAGTAGGCCATCGAAGTGAAGAGACCGACGAAGCGCAGCTCACCGTCGACCTCGCCGTCGGCGCCGAACCGTTTGAGCGAGATCACGTCCATGTGCACGTTGCGATGCACAGTCGAATGCTGCGATGTCTTCGAGATCATCACCAGGTCGGGGCCGTGCAAGAAGCGCGACACGTCGGGCGGAGCGGGCTCGCGACCGCTCGCCTGTTCGCGGATCGGGGTCTTGCGCAGCAGGCCGAGCCCCGAGTCGGTGTCGGGACGGAGGTACTCGACGCCGTCCTCGACGATCAGCGAGTACTCGAGGTAGCCGAGAAACGTGAAGTGATCGTCGGCCACCCAGTCGAGGAACTCGATCGTCTCGGCCATCTCGTCGGCTTCAACGGCGGCGCGGGTCGAGCGCAGGCGCTCGACGGCGTCGTAGCAGGCCGTGCGCATCGTCTGCCAGTCCTGCACCGCGGCATGAACGTCGTGCAGCACCTTGTGCAGCATCGTCTCGAGGTCGACGCGTTCCGCCTGGGAGGCCAGAAGGTCGATCTGGTAGTGCATCACCGACTCGTGGGCGATGCCCTCGCCCTCCGCCCCGAGGTCGAGCAACTCGATCACCCGGCTGTCGTCGTCGCGAAGGGTCGCCAGCTGCGGGTGCACGGCGAGATGGATCGTCAGGCCGCGCCGCGAGAAGGCAGCGGTGAACGAGTCGACGAGAAACGGCATGTCGACCGACGCGACTTCGACCACGGTGTGGTCTTGCCCCCAGTGGTGACCCTCGTCCTGCGGGTTGAAGATGCGGATGTGCCCCTCGTCGCGCGGCATCTCCCGCACCAGGTCGATCAGCGAGAGCGCGACGCCGGCGAGCCCCTCGGCACCCGTGTGCCGCAGGTCGTCGAGAGCCACCCCGGTGAGGGCGGCGGTGGTCAATCGTCGTGCGATCTCGTGTTCGGAATCCGGGGTGCGATCGAGGACGTGGCGCACGACGTCGTCGATCAGCTCTCGCTTCTTTTCCGGTCGCCTCATCGGGTCCTCCCGCGCCTCTTGCCGCACAGCGGCATGGGGCCGGATGCCAGGACGGCCGGAGCCCTCGGGAGCTCCGGCCGTCGATCGTCGAGACAGCCTAGCGGAGAGCGCGTCCGAACGAAACCCCCGAGCGCACCGCGGCTCCCGACGCGGCGCCGCCGGCTCAGTCGCCGGCGCGCTGCGTCGTCTCGTCCGGCTCTGCCTCGCGCTCGAGACGCAGGGCACCTTGTCGACGGGCTTCGGTCTGCAGATTGGCCACGAGGTCGGTCTCGTCGACGATCTCCGAGCCGATGAGCGCCTCCATCACGTCCTCGAGCGTCACCACGCCCTGGGTGCCACCGTACTCGTCGATGACGGCGAGAATGTGCTGCCGGCGACGCAAGAACTCGGCGAGAAGGCGATGGCCCTGGAGCGAATCGGGAACGAAGGCGAGCGGCCGACACAGAGTGTCGAGCGGTGTCTCGAACTCGTCGCGCGCCGCACAGGCCAAGATGTCCGAGCGAAAGACGAAGCCGACCCAGTCGTCCCGATCGTCACGATAGATCGGAATGCGCGTATGCGGCAGGCTCTGGGCCGAATCGCCGGCCTCGCCGACGGTGACGTCGGCAGGCAGGCCGAAGACCACTGTCCGCGGCGTCATGATGTCGCGTGCGCGCACCTCGTCGAGGCGCAGCACGTTCCGCACCAGCTCGGCCTCGAGCGCCATGATGCTCCCCTCCTCGGCCGACAGCGCCGCCACCTGATGCACTTCCTCTTCCGGCGCCAACGGTGTCTCCTTGCCCGAGTGCACCACGCGCGCCAGCTTCTCGCTCGCCCACACCAGTGGCAGGAGGAGGCGGATCATCAGTGACCACGGCAGGCTCACCCAGCGCGACACCGCCTGGTTGAAGGTCACGCCCGCGACCTTGGGCACGATCTCGGCGACGAACAGCACGGCCAAGGTGAAGACGAGCGAGAAGACGAACAGAGCCGACTCGCCGAAGAGCAGGCGCGCTTGAGCGCCCGCGATCGAGGCACCCGCCGTGTTGGCGACGGTGTTGACGATCAGGATCGCGGTGATCGGCCGCTCCATGTTCCGCTTGAAGCCCTCGAGCACGCGGCCCGCGACGCTGCCCGACTCGGAAAGCGAACGCGCGTAGGGCATGCGCACCGAGTACAGCGCGGCCTCTGAGAGCGAGCAGAAGGCCGAGACGCAGAGAACCAGGACGACGGAGACGACGAAGAGGACCATGGACTACTCCTGTCGAGACGAACTGGAACCACTCTAGCAGCGCGACTCGGCACCCCGTCCGTCCGGGTTCTCGGCGAATCCTCGACGCGTCTCATTCGTATTTTCGATGCGGCGAGCACGCGACGAGCTTCGCGGCAGGCATCTTGCATCAGTCCAGAGCATGCCTCGTCTTTTCTTTCGGATCGGACAGCTCAAGACCCTCTCGAGGGAGCTTCGATGACCTGGTTTCAGCATCTCGACGACAGTGGCCATCGGTCGGCCCTACGAACGTCGACGTCACTGGCCGCGCGCTCCGGACCCGCAGGCGAACGGCGGTCGTCGCCCAAACCCCATCGTCATCCGATCGATCGGCGCCATCGCGGATTGACCTACGCCGCCAACGACAATCGGTCTGCGCGCCTCGAACCCATCACCTCCGGCTGATCCCTCCAGCCGACCGAAGCTGACCGCGAGCGGACACCTGTCCGCCCGCGGTCACTCGACGGCGTCTGCTCGACGCCGCCCTCTGCTCGCTACGGAGCCGCCCCCTCGTCGGGACGCTCCGCGCCGCCGGCCATCCGCGGGCGCGCGTCGTACCGCCGGAACAGGCGCTGCTGCGGATCGACCTCGAGGTCGATCTCCCGGCCGGCGACCCACACCCGCTCGATGCGGCTGAGGATCTCCAGCGGATCACCGTCGACCGCAAAGAACGACGCGTCGAGCCCGGGCGCGATCGCGCCGACCTGATCGTCGACCCCGAGAATCTCGGCGGCGGTCCGCGTCACGCTCGCCAGCGCCACCTCGCGCGGCAGCCCGAAAGCCACCGCCATCGCGGCATGGAACGGCAGGTTGCGCGCATTCGCCGCGATGAACGGATTGCCGCCGTCGCTGATGGCGAAACGCACGCCGGCCTCGTGCAGCGTTTGGGCCGCCGTGAACGCATAGTCGTAGGGCTCCCAGCGGCGCTCGGGCAGGCGCAACACCCCCTCGAGCACGACCGGAATCCCGGCCGCGGCGAGGCGCGGAGCGGCGTGGCGTACATCCGGCCCGGCCATCAGCACCACGTCGTCGAAACCCTGCTCCTCGACCCAGTCGAGCGCGGCGTCGATCTGGCGCGCTTCGTCGGCATGCACGAAGAGTGTCTGCTCGCCGCCGACCAGCGACACTAGACCCTCGAGCTTGGTGTCGACCGGCTGCGTCAGACCGGCCTCGCGCGCCGCGGCATAGGCGCGGGCATCGTCGAGAAGACGATCGAGGCTCTCGACGGCCTTCTCCATCGCGTCGGCGTCATCGCTGTCGCCGCCGGGCGGCGGCAGCGAAGGGAAATAGAGGTGCTGGCCGACAGGCGTGCGCAGCGTCATGTCGCGCCACGACCATCCGTCGAGCTTCATCACCGCCGAGGTGCCGGCGACGACGCCGCCGAGCGGCATCACGTGCGCGGTGAGCACGCCGCCCGAGAGCGCTACGGGCAGCAACGTCGAGTCGGCGTTGAAGGCGACCTCGGCGCGCAGCGACGGATTGAAGTCACCGATCTCCGAGAAGTCGCGCGTGCCGGCGACGCTCAGCACTTCGACCAGGCCGAGGGTCGATCCGGCATGGACAAAGCCCGGGTAGAGGTGCAGACCCTCGAGGTCGACGATGCGAGCACCCGCGGGAACCGCGACGTCGGTGCCGACATCGAGGATCGTGCCCCCCTGCACGACGACGACTCCGTTCTCGATCGGTGCCTCGACGATCGGGTGCACCGTCGCGCCGCGCAGCACGACGATCGGCTCGGACTCGGCGGCCCATGCCGCGCACGGCGCGAGAAGCAATGCGACCGCGAAGGCGGCCGCGAATGAGCGGGCGGGCTGCATCACTGGCTCACCTCCGGATGGTAGTGGCCGAAGCCGCCGTGCAGCGGATCTCCGGCGTCGGTCTTGACCGGGTCCGAGGACTCGTCACCTTCCGAGTCGCCCCCGGAACCCTCTTCCGCCGCGGCACGCACCGCGTCGATCAGCTCTTGGCGCTCGGCGGCAAGCACCGCACGCCGCGCCAGATCGTCCTCGCGATCGAAGTACTTGCGCCCGTCAAGCCAGGTCTGCTCGACCCGCGAGTAGGTCGAGAGCGGAGAGCCGCTCCAGACCACGAAGTCGGCGTCCTTGCCCACCTCGAGCGAGCCGACGCGGTCGTCGATCCCGAGCTGGATCGCCGGATTGATCGTCACGAAGCGCAGCGCCTGGTCTTCCGGCACGCCGCCATAGCGCACGGCCTTCGCCGCCTCCAGGTTGAGTCGACGCGCCAGCTCGTTCGAATCGGAGTTGAAGGAGACCACGACGTCGCGGTCCCACATCAGGTAGCCGTTGTGCGGAATGGCGTCCACGACCTCGAACTTGTAGGCCCACCAATCGCTGAAGGTCGACGCGCCGGCGCCGTAGGCCGCGAGCTCGTCGGCGACCTTGTAGCCCTCGAGCACGTGCTGGAAGGTGGCGATCGGGAAGCCGAAGTCCGCGCCGACGTCGAGCAGCATCAGGATCTCGTCGGCGCGGTACGAGTGCGCGTGCACCAACCGCTCACCGTCGAGGATCTCGACCAGCGCCTCGAGCTGCAGGTCACGCCGTGGCGGCACCGTGCCCGCACCGGCTCCTCTGCGCGCGCCGGCCAGCTCGTCGCGGTAGTCGACGGCGGCGAGAAAGCGCTCGCGGATCGCCTGCTCGACGCCCTGGCGAGTCTGCGGATAGCGCGGCTCGTCCGGCTGCCAGTTCGACTGCTTCGGGTTCTCGCCGAGCGCGAACTTGATGCCCTGGGGCGCGGCGTCGAAGATCAGCTCGTCGGGCGTCGCGCCCCAGCGCATCTTGATCACCGCGTTCTGGCCACCGATGGCGTTGGCCGAGCCGTGCAGCAGATTCGCGGCGGTGACGCCGCCGGCCAGCTGTCGGTAGATGTTGACGTCCTCGGAGTCGACGACATCGCCGATCCGCACCTCCGCGGTGGTGATGTTCGTCGCCTCGTTCACTGCCCCGTCGATCGCGGTGTGGCTGTGGGCGTCGATCAGACCAGGCGTTACGTGTTTGCCGGCAGCATCGACGACGAGTGCGCCGCGCGGTGCCTCGAGGCCGGCGCCGACGGCGACGACGCGACCGTCCTGCACCAGCAGGTCGGCGTTCTCGAGGCGGCCCTCGGGGCCGCTGGTCCAGATCGTCGCACCGCGCACCAGCACGGCGGCGGGACGCTCGGGCGTCTCGACCGCCCAGGCCGACTCTTCCCCGGCATCGAGCTGCACGACGACGTCGTCGGTGGCGGATGAGACCACGGACTCGTTGGTGGTCTCCGCGATCTCTTCAGCAGGCTTTTCGGAGTCCGTTTCGGCCAAGACCGGCGTCGACCCCGCCCAGGCGACGAGGCCGAGCGTCAGGACGAGACGAGACGGAAGAGAATCCAGGCGCATCATCGGGCCACCTCCGGGTCGGGGCTGGCCGTGCGCCGCCCCTTGATCGTGAACGGCCCGACCGGCCCGGTGCCGGCCCCCTTGGCCATGTCGCCATCGACGGACAACGACATTTCCGCGCGGCCAGGCAGGCCGATCGGCGCGGCGTCGAAGGCGAACCGCACCGTGTCACCCGACACCACGACGTCGCGGAGCGCGATCTCCTGTCCCGAGGCGATGAAGACGCCACCGAGCGCCGTCGCCTCGCCCTCGAAGCGCACCTCGGCGAAGAGGCTGCCCGCATCGCCGGCGATCAGCTCGAGGCTCCACGTCCCCGCCGGCTCGACCGTCGGCGGTGCGCTCTCGGCGAGCTCATAACGCCGACCGTCGACCCACACGGCGCGGATCTTCGGCGAGTCGACGAAGAGATCTCCGTCGACCTCGAGCAGGTTGGCCATCTTGCCCGCTTCGAGCGTTCCGGCGACGCCCGAGAGGCCCCACAGCTCGGCCGGCACGACGGTGAGCGCGGCGAGCGCGGCGTCGGCGCTCCAGCCGGCCTCGACGGCGCGGGCGACGCGTGCATGCAGGTTCTTCGGTGCGGAGAGCCGATGGCTGGTCAGGGTGAAGCGCACCCCGGCGTCGGCGAGCACGCGAGGGTTGCTCGGCGCCTGCTGCCAGGCGCGGAGCGCGTCGAGGCCGACGTGGAGCGCGGGCCCGTCGTCGCCGACCTCGGGCGCATCGGGAAAGTCGAGCGGCAGGATCAGCGGCAGGCCGAGCGCCGCGACCACCTCGGGTCGCTGCCATTCGTGGCCACTGCCGACCGCCAACGCGTCGAGGCCGAGCTCTCGCGCCAGACCGGCAAGGCGCTGCAGGCCGAGGAGATCTTCGCTCTCGAGCACGATTGTTTGGCTGCCGTCGACCACCGCACCGAGCGCCTCGAGCGAACGGTCGTAGGTCGGTCGCTGCTGGCTCGGACGCGCCGCGAAGGCGGCCTGTGCGTCGGCATACCAGTCGGCGTCGAGCAGGGTCTGGCGCAGCAGGGCGACAGAGCCCATCAGCGAGCTCGGATAGCCGTCGTCGAGCATCGCGGGGTGCGCGTTCTGCGCCACGCCGGAGCGCAGCAGGTTGGCACGCACCCCTCCAGCGCCGAGGTTGACCGCGGCGCTCTCACCGCGCAGCAGCCCGGATGCGGGCACCAACACCGCCGTGGTGAAGCCGGCGCCACGCAGCGCCTCGACCGTCGCGTGGTCGGCCCCGAGATCGACGATGTCGCGTTCCGGGCGAACCAGGGGATTCTCGTGGCCAGCGACCGGAGCCGCATCGTCTTCGTCGGACGACGGCCAGTCGACGGCAGCGAAGCTCTCGATCAGGCCGGGGTACAGGGTCACGCCGTCGAGCTCGTGGACGCGCGCACCGGCGGGAGGCGCTACCTCGGCACCGACGGCCTCGATGACACCGTCGCGCACGATCAAGGTGCCGGCGTCGATCGTCGTGCCGGGTGAGACGACGACGCGCGCGCCGACCAGGGCATGGAGCTGCGGCCCGCGCGGCGCGGCGTCTTCCGCCAGCACCGGGGCAACGCCGAACAGGCCAAGAGCGGTAGCGACCGCCGCGGCGAGCCCAGGCCGCACGGATCGCGATCGGATCCAGGTCATAGGAATCTCCGTGGTTCTTCCGGGAGGATCTCGGAATCGATGGGTCGAACGATCGGGCGAAGGGAGGCGAGCGTGAACGCCGCCAGACGAGAGAGGGGACACGCGACCACCGTGGTCGCGAGACTCAGGTAGGAGACTGATTGTACGCGCCGACGGCGCCCGGGTTCAGCCACCGGCCTGGTAACCTGTTCCTAGGAGACCTGTCCCTAGGAGACCTGTCCCTAGGAGACCCGTCGCTAGGAGACCTGATGCCGCGCACTCGCCCACTCGACGCCGTCGAGCTCCGTGTCCTCGGCGCGCTGCTCGAGAAAGAGCAGACGACGCCCGATCACTATCCGCTCACGATCAACGCGTTGATCGCGGCGTGCAACCAGAAGACCAACCGCGACCCGGTCACCGCGCTGACCGAGACCGAGGTCGTCGAGGCTCTCGACCGCCTACGCCTCGACGCGCTCACCTGGCGCTCCGAGGGCGCGCGCGCCGAGCGCTGGGAGCAGCGCCTCGACCGCCGCTGGTCCCTGACGCCACCACGCAAGGCGGTGATGACTCTCCTGGTTCTGCGTGGCGCACAGACCCCCGGCGAGCTCAAGAGCCGCGCCGAGCGGATGCACAGCTTCGCCTCCCTCGGTGAGGTCGAGGAGACGCTCTCCTCGCTCGCCGGGCCGGCGGACGACCTCGACACGCTGGTGCGCGAGCTACCGCGCGGCCCGGGCGCGCGGCAGAACCGCTGGATCCACCTCGTCGGCACCGACGACGTCACCGCCATGCTGGCCGCCGCCGCGCCAGCAGCCGCGGCCCCGGCGGCTCCCGCTCCGTCCTCCTCCGCGTCCACCTCGCCGCCGGCCGAGGCACTCGAATCGGTCGCCCACGGACCCTCGGCGCTCGAACGCCTCGAGACACTCGAAGACTCCGTCGACGACCTGATCACCACGGTCGACATCCTGCGCGACGAGCTCGACCGCCTGCGCTCCGACTTCGACGCCCTGCGCCACCGCCTCGGCGACGACTGACACCGCGCCTGGGCGGTGCCGAAGAAGCCGTCGGCGCGCACGTCGAGCCTGATCGGGGCACGTCGAGCGACGTCGGATCGACCCCTCACAGGACGCTCCATTCAGGCTTAGGCAGGCTCGAGCCTGGAACGGGGCTTGCTCTTCTCGTCAACGGGCTGCCGACGACCGGCAGTCACTTCCCACGAGGAGAGACCGATGCCGCGATACGAGACTAACCCGCCGCTACAGCCCGGTTTGAACGAATACTTGTACTATGGCGCCGCTGGCTTCCAGAAGCTCGTTCCGGGTCAGACCGGCTACTATCCGTGGTGGGTGCTGGGCCCGTCGACCGAAGACTACAACTGTGTCGCCTGGACCCTCGGCGTCAAGGATGTCGAGCTCGGTGAGGACCAAGATCCCTTTCCGATCGCCGGGGTCGACGAGTTCTACGCCGCCTTCGGCTACACCAAGGTCCAGCCGGGCTCACTCCAAGGCATGCAGCAGTACGACGTGCTCAGCTACGGCCCGACCGACGACTCCGTGTCGCATGTCGCGGTCTACCTGAACGTCGCCGGGCTGGGCTGGGCGTGGACCAGCAAGATGGGGGCTGCGCAGTTGATCAGCCATCAACCGGATCAGCTGGTTCCCGGACCCTATGGCGACGAGATGCCCGCCTACTACACGCACAATGGAACGATGCCGGTCTTCGTCGGCGAGGGCGGCGAAGAAGACTTCGTCCGCACCTGGCTCGCGCGTCACGGGCGCGGCGTGACGCCGACGGCTTCGGCGCCGTCGATTCCTTGACGATCCGACGGCCACGCACAGGCACCCCGCAGCGCCTGCCGACGGGGCGGGAGAGTCCCGCCCCGAGGCGAACGTCGGAAGCCGCGATTCAGACGCAGATGCTGCCGCAGTAGGCGCCCGGCGCGGACCACGCCGCGACGCAGCAACAGCCACCGTCCCACTGGAAGGTGCACCAGCTGCTGTTGTAGTCCGAACAGGTGAGCGGGAAGTCGGGGTGCTGCGTCGGCACGGGGCGCAGCTGCGTCGTGCCGAGCATCCAGGTCGGAGTTTCGAGGCCGAGGATCTGCAGCGCCTCGAGCTGTGAGGCATCGAATCCAGTGACCGTGGTCTTGGCGGCGAGCGGCGCGGCGAGCAGCGAGCAGGCGATCACAAGGACGGTGGCAAGAGCGAGTTGCTTCATGGCAAATCCCTTCTTCTTCAGACAGTGACAGACTTAATCTCTGGACTCGAACACCCTTTCGCCGCCGCCATGCAAATAGATGCACGCTTTCCCTTGCGCCTTCGGCTGAACCATCGGCCTGCTGGCCTGACGATCCGCACCAGCCGTACCGAACCTAGAAAATCAGCTGCCAGTACCCGACGTCGACCCAGTGTCCGTGCTTGAAGCCGACCTCGCGCAGGTGCGCGACCTTTTCGAAGCCGAGCGCCTCGTGCAGGGCGACGCTGGCGGCGTTGGGTAGCGCGATGCCGCCGAGCGCCGCATGCATGCCGCGCCGGCGCAGGTCCGCGAGCAGCGCGCGATAGAGCCGACTGCCGATGCCGCGCCCGCCGTCGCCGCGGCGAACGTACGCGCTGACCTCGACCGTGCGGCGATACGCGGGGCGACTCGCCCATGGTGTGGCGTACGCATAGCCGACCATCTCGTCGCACGCCTTGTCACCCGGCCTTGTCGCGACGAGCCACGGCAGATCGGCGGCGCGCACCGCCTCGATGCGCGCTGCCATCTCCGCGACCGGGACCGCCTCGAGCTCGAACGAGACCACCGTCTCTTCAACATAGACGTTGTAGATCTGCGCCAGCGCTGCGGCGTCCTCACGCACAGCGAGACGGATCCTCGGGTCATCGGCCATTCGATCGTCGTGTTCGCCTTTCACTGATCGGGCAAATGGTAGATCTTGGGATCGTCCCAGTAAGTCCTGCCGTCGCGCGTCAGGCCGAGAGAGTAGAAGATGTGGAGCGGCGATTCGAGCTCGCCGGTCGCGATATCGACCAGATGCATCGAGTCGCCTGCCGCGGACATGGTCGCGACGAAGCGCTTGGTGTGGTCGTGGATGCCCGGGTCGGTGCCGAGATTGACGTGGTCGTGCACCAGGTAGACCCCGGAAAACGCCTGGGTCGACGGATCGGCGACCCGAAGCTCCAGCGCGCGGCGGCGGCTCGGCACCGCAATCGTGCCGTCGGCGGCGACATGCCAGGTCGGAGAGCAGCTGGCGCACGTGTAGAAGAAGGTCGCGCCCGGACCGTCGACGTGCGGATGCAGGTCGACGACGATGGTGCAAGTGGGCGGTCTGGAGATCAGGCCTGTGGACATGGCGTCCTCCTCCGGGAAGTTGTTGTTGAATCGGTCGTCGTCGGACTATCGGATTGCGTCAGGCGCGGCGGACACCGCGAAGACAAAATGAGCAGCCCGCGCGGCGAGCTCATCGCGCGCAGGGTGAGACCATGGCGACCGGGTGGAAGCCGGTCGCATCGAGCGCAGCACGGGCGCGCGTCGCCTCATCGACGCGGCCCAGGCAGCCGAGGGCCTCGACCCAGGGCGCCACCACCCGGCCGTCCCGCGCGCCGCGCGCCACCGGCTCGAGAACTTCCGCCGCGCGCTCGAGGTCATCTCGCGCCGAGCGCCCAAAGTCCGCCGAGCGCCCAGGGTCCGCCGAGCGCCCAAGGCCACCGCGCGCTGCGTCATCCCCTGGCGCGGCGTCGTCTCCCGGCGCGAGGCGAGCGCGCAGGAGCAGGGCGTGGCCGAGCCAGCGACGCACCGAGCGCTCGTCGCCCTCGGCGCCGAGGAGCTCCTCGAGGGCGCGGATCGAGTCGTCGAGGTGCACCAGCATCTGCAGCCGCTCCGCCGGCACCTCGCGCGCGAGGTAAGCCAGCAGATACCGCGCGATCGCCTGCGAGCGGCGCCAGCGGGGCGCGGCGACGCCTCGGAGCTGCGACGTGATCGCGTCGTCGATCAGCGCCAGCCCGGCTCTTGCCTCGGTCTGCGATGCGTCCGCGCGGCCCCGCGCCGACTCGATCAGCGCACCGTGGAGACGGCTCCACGCAAGCTGATACAGCCAGCGCGAGTTCTCACCGTCATGCGCGACCAAGAGCTCCAGGTGCTCGCGCATCGCGTCGGCCAGCTCGGACGCCTCGTCGGGCCTCCCGCGCAGCAGGAGATGCGCGGTCAGGTGGCCGAGACTGCCGGCGAGCAGCTCACGGTCGCGCGGCGTCGCGGTGCCGAGGGCGCGCCGGATCGCGAGGTCGTGGCGGAAGTGCACCTCGGCCTCGTCGAGCCGCCCCAGACTCTGCAGCACCAGCGCCACCGTGTTGTGCGACGCCGCCAGCTCGGACCGCGCCGCGGCCGACGGCTCAGCCTCGGCCAGCCGCGTTTCGAGCGCGAGCGCGGCGCGGAAATGCTCGAGCGCCGCCGCGAAGTCGCCCCGGGCATCGAGCAGCGACCCGAGGTTGCTGCGCGCATAGGCCAGCTCGCGCAACCAGTCGAGCCGCTCCGGATCCGACGCCACCAGCCGTTCGGAGATGTCGAGATAGGCCTCGAACGGCGGCCCCGCCGCGTCGAGGTCGCCCTGCTCCCAGTGCAGATAGCCGACCCAGAACTCGCTCTGACCGAGGGCGAAGAGACGATCCGGATCGTCGGGCGTGAGCTCGACCAGGCGCCGCGCCAGGCGTCGCGACTCGACCATCGGCTCGTGCGCCGCGGCGAGATCACCCTGGCGCAAATGCACATCGCCAATTTGATAGAGCATGCGCGAGCGGCGCAGCAGCTCGTCGTCGCTCAGCTCGGCCGCAGGCACGGTGCGGAAGTAGTCGGTGGCCGCCGCACCGACATCGCGCAGGATGTCGAGCCGGCCGAGCGAGTCGAGCTTGCCCTGCAGGTCGACGACCATGAAGCGGATCAACTCTTCCGCCTGTTCGCGGCGCAGCTCGGCGCGCTCGCGTGCCCGGTCGGCGCGTACGGCGAAGAGCGACACCAGGACGACGGCGACGACGAGCGCCAGCAGGGTGACCGCCGCCATCGTCGCCAGCACCCTGTTGCGCAGCACGAAGCGGGTCAGGCGATAGGCCAGACTGGCGGCGTAGGCCTCGACCACTTCGCCGTCGAGGAACCGCTGCAGGTCGTCGGCGACGGCACGCGCCGAGGGATAGCGCGCCGACGGATCGCGTTCCAGGCAACGCAGAACGATCGCCTCGAGCTCCACCGGCAGCGTCGGCGCCACCTCGCGCGGCGGGCGCAGATCCGCCGCGGCGGCGCTGCGCAGCACCGCCAGGGTGTGGGGTCCGGTGAACGGCAGGTTGCCGGTGAGCACACGGTAGATGGTGACCCCGAGGCTGTAGATGTCGGTGCGTCGGTCGGCGATGGCGTCGGGTTCGAGCAACAGCTCGGGCGCGATGTACTGGGGCGTGCCAGCGAGCGGCTGGTCGTCGAGCACCGTGTCGGCCACCGCGCCACGGAGATCGAGAGCCAGGCCGAAATCCGCGACCAGAGCGCGGCGTTCGCCGTCGTCGGTCGTCTCGATCAACACATTCGAAGCCTTGATGTCGCGATGCAGCAAGCCCTGGCGATGCGCGGCGTGCAGCCCACGGGCGGCCTGTGCCAGTAGCCGCACACGCTCCTCCAACGGCTCGGAGGACTCCAGATCGGCGAGCGTTCCACCGTCGACCGGACGCATGGCGATGAACGGACGCTCGCTCCCGTCTTCGACCGGTACCACGCCGCTGTCGTAGACCTCGAGCACATGGTCGTGACGCACGCGCGCCTGCGCCCGCGCTTCGTCGAGCAGGCGCTGCTGGCGCCGTGGATCGTCGGCGTGGAGCAGCTTCAGCGCCACCGAGCGTTCGAGCTGGCGATCGTAGGCGAGCACGACACGCCCCATGCCACCAGCGCCGAGCTCGGCGCCGTCCTCGTCGTCACCCAGGTCGTAGCGCTGAGCCGGCGAGAGCGCGATCACCGCCGACTCTCGTCGGTCGGGCGACGCGAGGGTCGGCTCCACCGATCGGCCGTCGCTGGCGCGAGCTCCGCCGTGCAGTCGCTCGACAGCGGGCGTGTCGAGGAACGAGTCGTCGGCCCGCGCCGCGCGCTCGAGGTGGTGAGCGACTCGCTCGGCGAGGCGAGGATGCTCTTCGGCGAGCTCCTGAAGGTACGCGGAACGCTCCGCCCCGTCGAGCGACGCCGCCTGCAACAGCGCTGCGTCGAACGACACCGACTCGTCGTCGCGCAGCGACGTCATGAGGCGCGGTCGCTCGCCGTCTCTTCGAGCACCCCGCGCAGCCAGGTGCGCGCCGCCTTCCAGTCGCGCGACAGGGTCCGCGGCGTGACCTCGAGCACCTCGGCCGCTTCGTCGACCGAGAAGCCAGCGAAGTAGCGTAGCTCGACCAGCTTCTCGTGCCGAGGCTGGATCCGAGCCAGGCGGCCGAGCGCTTGGTGGACGGCCAGCACCTCGTCGGCCCGGCGCCCCAACGGCTCGGCCTCGACGGTCGACTCGGCGACTTCGTCGTCGAGCGAGAGCACGGCTCCGGCGCCGCGCTTGTCGGCCAGCTGGCGCCGCGCCTCGTCGACCAGGACGAAGCGCATCGCACGCGCGGCGACCGCGAAGAAGTGACGCCGGTCGGAGAGCTCGACGTCGCTCCCCAGCAGGCGCAGGTAGGCTTTGTGAACCAGGCTCGTCCGTCCTTGGCGCCCGACGCGGTCGCGCCCGCGCAAGACGGTGCCGGCGAGCCGTCGCAGCTCGTCGTAGACGATCGGCCAGAGCGCCTCGTGGGCCTCCTCGTCGCCTTCGTGCCAGGCGTGCAGCAGGCGCGTGATTTCACCGGCCGACGTCTTCGGATCGGGATTGCGGGTCATCGCTCCTCTCGAATGGACGCTGCGATTCTCCCACAGGCACATGGCGCCACGGGGAGGAACTAAGCGTCGATTGACAAAGCGGACCGTGCCGATCCAATATGCTGGTCACGTCTTGAGACGCCGTCTCAACTACCGGCTCATGCGCGACCGCGCGCGCTCTTTCTGGAAGGTACCCAGTGATCTCTCGTTCCGACCGTCTGCCCCCCTCGCTCCCGCATCGCATCACGCTCGTGTGGCTCGCGGTCGCGGCTCTGCTGCCTCTCCTTCTGCTCGTCAGCTGCTCACCGGCCGAGGACGCGTCGACCGCCACCGACCCGTCCGCATCGAGCGGCGACGCCACCGGGACCGCCGATCAAGCCACCGACCCGAATGCCGGCGAACCGAATGCCGGCGACGCCGTCGTCAACGTCTACTCGGCCCGGCACTACGACACCGACGATGCTCTCATCGAACGTTTCAAGGCCGAGACCGGCATCGACGTGCAGGTCATCGAGGGTGATTCGGCGGCGCTGCTCGAGCGCCTGCGACGCGAGGGCGAGGACAGTCCGGCCGACCTGTTCATCACGGTCGATGCCGGCCGTCTCGCCCAAGCCGAGGCCGAGGGAGTCTTCCAGCCGATCGAGTCGGCGGTGATCGAGGAGCGGATTCCCGACAACCTGCGCCATCCCGAGGGCCTGTGGTTCGGTCTCACCAAGCGCGCGCGCGTCCTCGTCGTCGCCAAAGACCGCGTCGAGGCCGGAGCGATTACCACCTACGAGCAGCTCGCAGACCCCGCCTGGCGCGGCCGCGTGCTGATCCGCAGCTCGTCGAACATCTACAATCAGAGCCTGATGGGTTCGATTCTCGCAGCGCACGGTGAAGACGAGGCGCTCGCCTGGTGCGAGGGCCTGGTCGCCAACCTGGCTCGCAAGCCGCAAGGCGGCGACCGCGACCAGATTCGCGCCCTCGCCGCCGGTGAGGGTGACGTCGCCGTGGTCAACTCCTACTACCTGGCCAAGATGCTCGCCGACGACGCGTCGCCCGAAGACCGCGCCGCCGCCGAGCAGGTCGCCGTCGTGTTCCCGAACCAGGGCGATCGCGGCACCCACGTGAATCTCTCCGGCGCCGGCGTCGTGCGCGGCGCGCCGCACCGCGATCAGGCCGTGCGCTTCCTCGAGTACCTCACCAGCCCCGAGGCACAGGCGGTGTTCGCCGGCGGTAACAAGGAGTACCCGGCGGCTCGCGGCGTGCCGTCGGTTCCCGAGCTCGAGGCGTTCGGTGACTTCGAGGAAGACTCGCTGAACGCCTCCATCTACGGCGACAACAACCGGGCGGCCTTGATGCTCATGGACCGTTGCGGCTGGCGCTGAGCGGCGCGCGCGGACCGCTCGCCGCGACCGTCACCGTGGCTGCGGTGACAGCCCTCGTGGCGACGCCGATCGGCGTCGTCGTCGCCAGGATCGGCGCCGACTCGGGCGGTTTGTGGGAGCACCTCGCCCAGACTGTCCTGCCCGACTATCTGCGCAACACGCTCTGGCTGGCGCTCGGGGTCGGCGTGCTCACCACGGGGATCGGCGTCGCCACCGCCTGGCTGGTGACGCTCTGCCGCTTCCCCGGGCAACGCGTTTTTCGCTGGGCCCTGCTGCTGCCGCTGGCGATCCCCACCTACCTCTGCGCCTACGCCTACACCGACCTGCTGCAGTTCAGCGGGCCGGTGCAGAGCTGGCTGCGGGCCACCTTCGGCTGGACGGCGCAAGACTACGCCTTTCCCGAGATTCGATCGCTCGGCGGCGCGATCGTGGTGCTCTCGCTTGGCCTCTACCCTTATGTCTTCCTCGCCGCGCGCACCGCCTTTGTCGAGCAGTCGGTGTGCGTGCTCGAGGTCGGCCGCACGCTCGGCCTCGGACCCTGGCGGAGCTTCGCGCGCATCGCTCTGCCGCTCGCCCGCCCGTCGATCCTCGCCGGCCTGTCGCTGGTGCTGATGGAGACACTGGCCGAGTTCGGCGCTGTGCACTACTTCGCCGTCGACACCTTCGCCACCGGCATCTACCGCACCTTCACCCTGCCCGATCGCCATGCGCTCACCGCCGCGGCACAGCTCTCGGCCTGCCTGCTCCTGCTCGTCGCCCTGCTGCTCGGTGTTGAGGCGCTGGCACGGCGCACCGCGCGCTTCTACAGCCTGTCGACGCGCCACCGCGCGCTGCCTTCGTGGCCGCTGTCGCCACTGCGCGCGGCGCTGGCCATCGGTGCGTGCAGCCTGCCGATCATCCTCGGCTTCGTCGTGCCGCTGGTGGTGTTCGCGCTCAAGACCTGGCGCGGCGGCGACGCCCGCGCGAGAGAGACCTTCCTCGAGATCGGCCGCAACAGCTTCGTCCTGGCGCTCGGTGCCAGCCTGCTGGCGGTGCTGCTCGCGCTCTTCGTCGCCTGCGGGCGGCGCCTCCGCACGACGCCGATCACCCGCCTGCTGGCGCGCACCGCGGGCATCGGCTACGCCATTCCTGGCGCGGTGATCGCCATCGGCGTCCTGATTCCGATGGCCTGGCTCGATCGTCGCCTCGGCGACCTGTTGTCGCCATTCGGTGTTTCGGCCGGGCTGCTGCTCAGCGGCACCGCGTTCGCCGTCGTCTACGGCTACCAGGTCCGCTTTCTGGCAGTGTCACTGAACCTGCTCCAAGCGAGCATGACCCGCATCCGGCCGACCCTCGACGACGCCGCGCGCATGCTCGGCCGCTCGCCGCTGCGCACGGTGGCCTCCGTCCACTTGCCGATGCTGCGCGGTAGCCTCTTCGCCGCCGCGCTGCTGGTCTTCGTCGACGTGATCAAGGAGTTGCCGGCGACGCTGATCCTGCGTCCTTTCGACTTCGATACGCTGGCCGTGCGCGTCTACCAACTGGCCTCGGACGAGCGCCTGGCCGAAGCGTCGACCGGCGCGCTGGCGATCATCCTAGTCGGCCTCATACCGGTGATCGTGCTCTCGCGCATGCTCGACCGCTCGCGCCCCGGCGGCGTTGGTGGCTCGGTACCGACCCCGAACACCGACAACGTCTTCGGCGCTGCCGACGGTGCTCCCGAGGTCGCGCCTTGATGACGCAGACTGCCTCCGGCGAGCACCAAGGCCTCCGGGTCCGCGGCGCCTGCCGGCGCTTCGGCGTCTTCGTCGCCGCCGACCACGTCGACCTCCGGGTGCGCCCGGGCGCGGTGCATTGCCTGCTCGGACCGTCGGGCAGCGGCAAGTCGACCCTGCTGCGCCTGATCGCCGGTCTCGAGTCCCTCGAACAGGGATCGATCACCATCGACGGCCGCGTCGTCGCCGACGCCGAGCGTGCGCTCCACCGACCGCCCGAGGATCGCGCCGTCGGCTTCGTGTTCCAGGACTACGCCCTCTTCCCGCATCTCGACGTGCGCCACAACGTGGCGTTCGGCCTGCGCCGGGGCTCGCGCCGCGACCGGCACAGGGCGGCCGACCGCTGGCTCGAGCGCGTCGGCATGTCGAGCCACGCCACCGCCATGCCGCACACTCTGAGCGGCGGCCAGCAACAGCGAGTGGCGCTCGCCCGCGCGCTCGCCCCCGAACCGCGCATCATGCTCCTCGACGAGCCGTTCTCCGGCCTCGATGACCATCTGCGTGCCGCCGTACGGAAGACGACGCTCGAGATTCTGCGCACAACCGGCGTCGCCACCCTGCTGGTGACGCACGACCCGCGCGAGGCACTGCTCGCGGGCGACGTGGTCAGCGTGATCCGCGACGGTCACATCATCCAGACCGGTCTACCGTCCGAGGTCTTCGACCACTCCGCCACCCGCAGCGTCGCCGAGGTCTTCGGCCCCGTGAACGCCGTCGAGGCCACGGTCTTGGGCGGCCACGTCGAAACGCCGTGGGGCCGCTTCGCCGCGCCCGACCAGCGCGACGGCACCGAGGTCGAGGTCCATATCCGCCCGAGCGCCATCGAGCTCGCCCCGACCGACTCCGCCACCTCCCCTGACGGCGGCCTCCGCGGCCGCATCCTGCGCGCCCGCATCGAAGGCGCCCTCGCTCGGCTCGTCGTCGCCCTCGACGGTACCGCGTCGAGCGATCCGTCGACTCACCTCAAGTGCTACGACCTCGCACGCCGCAGCTGGCGCGAGGGCGACACCGTCCAGGTCACGATCCCACCGTCCGCCGCCCAGGTTCGTCCGCGGCCCAGCACTCGAGGGGACGAGTGAACGCAGCGCCCGGGCAGGCGAAGCCACCCGGGCGCAGTATGTTGACGAGACGCAGTGTGTTGACGAGACGTCGTCAGGCCAGAGTCGCGACGGTCATTGATCGCTCGGGCCGTGGCAGAGCTGCAGCGCCGGCGCCAGGCGACGGCAGAGACCGTCGGCGCCGGCGTTGAAGATCGCCTGGATCTCGGCGGTCGACATCGCGCGCCGCACGACCATCACCTCGTCGATCTCGCCGTCGAAATAGAGCTGGGAGATCTGGAACGGCGCCTCGGCGGCGCTGCGACCGATGCGCAGCTCGCTGGTGGTCGAGAGGTCGCCCTGGCGGCCGGTCGGATTGAAGACGTGCGGCGCGCCGGCGTCGACATGGAGACGCCCGCCGGTCGTGCTGTCGCGATCGACCGACGCCGCCACCAGGTGCCAGGCACCGTCGTCGACGCGCGGCAGACTGCTGCCCGGGAAGTTCTGCCAGTTGTTCGCGGGATCGGCCATCTGCAAGAGCGGACGGCCACCGTTGACCTGAAGCAGGTAGCCCCGGTAGTTGGCCCCAGAGCGCGTGCGCTTCGCCAACACGCTGCCGGTCGCAGCGTTCGTGCGCACCCAGGCAAGGAGCGTGAAATCGCCCGTGCCGAGATCGAAATAGTCACAATCGGGCACCGAGAGGTACTCGTTGACGCCGTCGAAGCTCATCGCGTCGCCGACCAGGCCGGACACCGGAACCGGGCCGTTGTTGAGAATCGCGTCGTTCTCGGCGATCACCTCGTCGGTGGTCCAGACGTTGGTCGGCGACATCGGCCACCAGGCATAGAGCAGCGACGGCGGCGCGACACACTGCCCGAAGGCCGGCGCGGCGAGCAGCAGAGTCGCGACGGCAAGCAGTGCGACGCCGAGCAGCCGGCGGGCGGGACGAGCGGATTGGTCGAATCGAGGGGTCGTGGTCTGCATGGGGAAACTCCTTGGTCGTTTCCTGACTCGCGCAGTCCGCCGTCGTTTTCCCTCATCCGGTGTCTAAATCGTCGATTGCGAGTCGCTTCATCATGCGAAAAAGCGTCGAACGGTCGACGCCCAACTCGGCCGCGGCGGCGGCGCGGCGGCCGTCGTGCGCGGCGAGCGCGGCGCGAATCCGTACGGCCGCAGCGCGATCGAGGGTCTCCTGCAGCGTGCCATTCCCCTCGTGGCTTTGCACGGTCGACGCGTCCTCGTCCGGTTCGGTCGGTTGATCGAGCCACAGATCATGAACTTCGATCGCGTCACAGCGCGCCAGCACCATCGCCCGCTCGATCGTGTTCTCGAGCTCGCGCACATTGCCCGGCCAGGCATGCGCCAACAGCACCTCCTCGGCAGCCGGCGCCAGGCGACGCCCCGAGCCGTGACGCTGCAGGAAGTGCCGCGCCAGCGGCAGGATGTCGTCGCGGCGCACCCGCAGGGGCGGCAAGTGCACCGGCAGCACCGCCAGGCGATAGAAGAGATCGTCCCGAAAGCGCCCGGCGGCGATCTCGGCCTTGAGATCGCGGTGGGTGGCGGCGACGATGCGTACGTCGACGCGCACCGACTCGGCCCCGCCGACGCGCAGCAGCTCGCCCTCTTGCAGTACGCGCAGCAGCTTGGCCTGGAAGTCGGGCTCGACGTCGCCGATCTCGTCGAGGAAGAGAGTGCCGCCGTCGGCGCGTTCGAAGCAGCCGATGCGCTGCGTCGCAGCACCGGTGAAGGCGCCCTTCTCGTGGCCGAAGAGCTCGCTCTCGAGCACTCCCGGAGCGAAGGCGCGGCAGTTGACGGCGACGAAAGGACTGTCGGCGCGGTCGCTGCCGCGGTGCAGACGACGCGCGATGCGCTCCTTGCCGGTGCCGGTCTCGCCCGTGACCAGGACCGACGCGCGGCTGTCGGCGGCGCGGTCGACCAGTTCGAGCACTTGCCGCATGGCAGCGCTCTCGGCCACCAACGCGACTCGCTCCGCGGCGACACGGCGCAGCGCCCGATTCTCGCGTCGCAGGCGCCCGAGCTCGAGCGCGCGCGCCACCAGGGCGCGCAGCTCGTCGTTGTCGAAGGGCTTGGCGAGGTAATCGAACGCACCGTCGCGCATCGCCTCCACCGCCGAGCGCACATCGGCATACGCGGTGATCAGGAGCACGGGCAGCTCCGGCGCCTGCGCCAGCAGGCGGCGCATGAGCTCGAGGCCGTCGAGGCCGGGCATGCGGCGGTCCGTGATCACGACGTCGGCGCCGTGGTGGGCGAAGAGAGCGAGCGCATCGTCGCCGCGCGTGGCGACACGGCAGGCGTGACCGCTCCGCCGCAGCGCCGTGGCGACGGCTTCGGCCATTCGCGGCTCGTCGTCGACGATCAGGATCCTGCCGGTTTCGCCTTGCGCCGTCACGACGGGTCTCCGAGCGAGGCCGGCAAGCGCAGCCGGAACGTGGCGCCCGGAGGCGGCCGATCGACGAGATCGAGGTCGCCGCCGTGGGCGCGAGCGATCTGGCGCGCGACGGCGAGGCCGAGGCCGTGGCCGTCGGCGCGGGTGGTGATGAAGGGCTCGAAGAGCGTGTCGCGCACCGACGCGTCGATCCCCGGGCCTGCGTCTTCCACTTCGAGGATCACCGCGTCGTCGGCCGCGTCCTCCGGCGACCGAGCGCGCAGACGGACGACGCCGGGGCCACGCGTCGAGTCGAGCGTAGAGGATGCCTCGCGCATGGCGACGGCAGCGTTGTCGAGCAGACCGAGCAGCGCCTGGACGACGAGATCGGCGTCGACCGTCAGAGATGCCGCGGGCGGGCCCGTCTCGATCTCCAGCCGCACTCCGCGCTCGCGCAGCATCTCGGCGCCGAGCAGACGCACGCGCTCGAGCAGGTCGGCGAGCGCAATCGGCCGGCGCTCGAGGCGGGGCGCGCTCGAGAACGCCGCGAGACTGGCGGTCACGTGGCTCAGCCGGTCGACCTCTTCCACCAGCTGGGCGCAGATCGCGTCGGGCGAAGTCTCGTCGTCGGTCGGTGGTCGCCCGCCGTCCTCGGCCTCCGCCAGACTCTCGCGCAGGTTCTGCGTCATCGAGCGCAAGATCGCCAGCGGGTTGCGCACCTCGTGCAGGATGGCGCCCGCCAGCTGGCCGAGCGACGCCAGCTTCTCTGCCTGCGCCAGGCGCGCGCGGGCCGCCGCCAGCTCGCGCAGCTGCGCCTCGATGGTCGCCGCGTCGCGCCGCTCGCGCCGCCGCGCCTCGACGACCCGGCCCAGCAGGTAGCCAAAGACGCCGAACGACAGCTCGACCAGGCCGCCGACGAGCCAGGTCACATCGTGCGTGCCGAGCATCGCCCGCACGCCGACGAGATAGCCGATCGTCGTCTCGACGACTCCGACCAGGAAGCCGCCGACAGCGAAGCGCCAGCGCAAGGGGATGCTCCGCAGGGTCATGCGCCGGACGGTCTGCGCGGGACCAGCCGATGGGTCGGGACTGGAGGCGTCGAGCGGGTGTGCGTCGAGTCGAGTCGTCATGGCGATCGAGAAGAGCAAGAGGCGCGCCCATCCTACGCGAGCGCGTCACGGTACGCCCAGAGCGCACAGGGTGCAGATCTGCAACAGCAACCAAGGTCGTCGATGCAAAACTGCATCATTCCGACACGCCTCACGCGCAGACGCGGGATCTCCGCGAAAGATTCTGGCTGGCACGACTCTCGCTCTCTCCGGTCGACGACGCGTCGGGAACGAACCCGCGCGGTCGACTCTCGAGGAGCCCTCGATGACTCACTCCCCTTCGCTCCTGCAGCGCGCCGTCGGCTGGCTGCGTCCGACCCTCTTCACCAACGCCACGTTCTCCGGCCTCGCCGCCATCCTCGCCATCGATTTCGCCTCGGCCCTCGGCCCGTGGCTCGGCGCCGAGCCGGCCCTGCTGCGCTCGCTCGGCGTCGAGCTCGGCCTCTTCGCCCTCGCCGTCGGCTTCGTCGCCTGGCGTCTGACCCCCGAGCGTCCGTGGACGCGCTACGCCGTGCTCGCCATCGCCGTGCTCGACCTGCTCTGGGTCGCCGCCAGCGTCGCCCTGCTGCTGGCGCCGACGTCGCCCCTGACTGTCGCTGGCACCTGGGTCGTCGCGCTCCAGGCCCTGGCGGTGCTCGACTTTGGCCTCATCCAGCTCGCCGGCTGGCGCGGCCTCGGCGCGAGCAACGCCCGTCTTGAGGTGGTCCCGGTTGCCGGCTGAGCTCAGCCGAGGAGCGGCAGGTAGCGCGCGTCGAGCACGCGGTGGTGGTGGCGCTCGTGGGCGGCGATGTGAAACGCCAGACCGCGCACGGTGGCGCGGTAGCCGTTGACGTCGCCCGCGCGCAGCCAGGCGTCCACGGGCAGGCCAGCGAAGAACGCGATCGACGCGCGACGCGTCGCCTCGACCTCGTCGAGCAGGTCGTGGAGGTCTCGCTGCTCGAACTGCGCCGCCGCCATGTAGGCGTTCTCGTCGAATCCGGGCAGAGGTCGCGGCTCGCCGCGGGCGACGCACAGCGCCCGATAGAGAAAGATGCGTTCGTCGTCGGCGAGATGACCGACGATCTCCTTGATCGTCCACTTACCGTCGGCGTAGCGCACGCCGGCGACCCGCGCGTCGCTCAGCGGACGCAGGCGCTCGAGCGTGCCCTGCAGGGCTCCCTCGAGCGCCGCCAGCGCATCGTCCTCGGGCACCCACGCGAAATCGTCGCCGGCGTAGGGCGCATACTCCCCCGGCTCGGGTCGTCCCGTCGGCGCTCCCATCGCTT
The DNA here is from genome assembly GCA_039194425.1 of Acidobacteriota bacterium. GTDB lineage: Bacteria > Acidobacteriota > Thermoanaerobaculia > Multivoradales > J023 > JAUIJL01. The sequence goes on from JBCCVZ010000001.1 coordinate 136,431, forward strand.
CACCCGACCTCGATGTGGCCGCGAGCGATATCGATGTCGCGGGCCTCGAGCACGCGCGAGCTCATCGGGCCGTTCTCGAGCCGGAGGACGCCGCGCGGGCAGACCTGGGAGCAGATGCCGCAGCCGACGCACGAGGAGCGGACAACGTCTTGGCCGCGCTGGGCGTACCAGCGCACGTCGATGCCCATCTCGCAGTAGGTCGAGCAGTTGCCGCAGGAGATGCACTGGCCGCCGTTGGTGGTGATGCGGAAGCGCGACTTGAAGCGCTGGACGAGTCCCAGAATCGCCGCCAGCGGGCAGCCGAAGCGGCACCAGACGCGGCTACCCATGAACGGATAGAAGCCAACGCCGACGACGCCCGCGAACCAGGCGCCGATCAGGAAGCCGTACCACTCGCGTACCTTCCACGAGTTGCCGCCCAGGATCGCCGACTCGTCGAGACTGGTCCAGTACTCGGCGGTCACCAGCGCCGTCATCGCCACCGCCGCGACCAGCACGCCGTGCACAATCCAGCGCTCCCAGCGCCACGCCTTCAGGCTCTTGTCTGAGAGCTGGCGGTAGGGATCGCCGAGGGTCTCGGCCAGGGCGCCGCAGCCGCACACCCACGAGCAGTACCAGCGCTTGCCCCAGAACGCGGCGAGCGCCGGCACGACCAGGAAGGCGAGCGCGATGCCCCAGAAGAGCACGACCCAGCCGTAGAGGCCGGCGGAGGTCAGGGCGTCGACGTTGTAGTCGGCGAAGAAACCGTAGTCGAGCGGCCAGGCGAGCTTGAAGTCGTACGACGGGCGGTTGAGCGCCACCAGGATCGCTGGGATCAGGAAGGCGAAGCCGAGCTGGAAGAAGACCACCGAGGCGTTGCGCACCAGCTGGTAGCGGCTGTGCCGGTAGGCCATCGCGAAGCGGATCGCCATCACGCCGACGCAGAACGTGTACATCAGGCCGTAGAAGAACCAGCGGTCGGCCGGCGTGTTGCGCAAGAAGTGGCTCACCGGGTCGGCAAGGCGGATCCACGACGTGATGTAGTACGGCGCGAAGTAGAGGACGATGTAGAACGCGGTGAAGAAGACGCCGGTGGCGATGCCCAGCCAGCCGCGCGCCTTCATCGACGAGAACCAGATGCCGTCGTTCTTGATGCCCGGCGTCTCGAGCGCCATCCGCGGCAGGAAGTAGAGCGCCGCGCCCAAGCTGCCGAGGCCGAAGGTGAGCCAGAACCAGAGCGTTTCGCCGCCTGTTGCCGGCCCGCGCTCGACGGCACGCACGACCGTGGTGGTGTACGGCGTGACGTTCCACTCGCCGACGTTGGCTCCGGCCTCGTCGGCCTCTTCGATCTTGCGCTGTACGTCGCCGACGAACGCGTGCACCGAACCGTACTCACGTCCCTTGAGCGCCTGCAGCTCGTTCAAAAAGGTTTCGTTGCCGACGCCGCGCTCAGGCAGAGACGCCAGCACCTCGTCGGTGAGCTGATAGTCGCCGACGAATGGCAGAGCGGCGAACAGAGCGAAGGCGACGAGAAAGAGCGTGAGGCCGACCTGGCGCAGGGTGGTGAGCGCGGGAGAGTGTGTGGTGCTCATAAAGCTCTCGAATCTGGTGATCGGTGGTCGGTGAGTCAGGCGCTGCGGCGGTGCAGATTCGGCCGGTGGAGTTTGAGGAAGTGACCGAGACCGCGCTTGGCGCGCAGCTCGACGGGTGCCTCGGGGTGGGCCGCGTTCCACACGTCGACCAGGCCCTGCTCGTGCGTGGCGTAGGTCTCCGGGTCGAAATTGGCCGCACGCAGGTTGGCGAGCACCCAAGGCATCGGGCGCTCCTCGGCGATCCAGCGCTCACAGGCTTCCTGCCGATAGCGGATGCCCATCGTCTGGAAGCCGACGACGGCGAGAGTCTCGTCGCGGTAGTTGAGGCGCAGGCCATAGCGCTCGTCGTCCGACACCCAGACGATCGTCGATTCACCGTCGCCGGGCGTCGCCGGCACGCTGCCGTAGACCTGCCACTCGAGGTCGAAGAACTTCGCCGAGTTGAACCAGGCGCCGGGGTCGTACTTCGTCTCCTCGCCTGCGATCGTCAGGCCGGCGGTATGGCCCATGATGCGGCCGGTGTACCACAGCGGCTCGACCGGGCGGCGACCGGGCTTCGGCTCGCGCACCTGCGCGCAATCGCCGACGGCGTAGACGTCGGGCGCGCTGGTGCGCAAATACTCGTCGACCAGGATGCCGCGATCGAGCTCGAGCCCCGAGCCCCGCAAGAAGTCGATGTTCGGTGAGACCCCGACGGTGAGGCCGACGAAGCGCGCTGGGATCTCGGCGCCGTCCTTGGTGATGACCGTTTCGGCACGTCCCACGGCGTCGCCCTCGATGCGTTCGAGCTCGCTCGACAGCCGCAGGTCGACGCCGTGGCGGCGGATCTCTCGCTCGATCATCTGCGATTCTTCGAGCGGGTAGGCATGGCTCATCCAGTGCGGCTCGCGCACCAGCAGGGTGACGTCGATTCCACGGGTGCGCAGCATCTCGGCCATTTCGATCCCGATCAGGCCACCACCCACCACCACCGCGCGGTCCACTCCGGCAGTGTGCTCCTCCATCGTCTCGAGGTCTTGCAGGTTGTAGAGGCCTTGCACGCCGCGCAAGTCCTGCCCCGGCCAGCCGAATCGGTTCGACTTCGAGCCGGTGGCGAGCACCAGCACGTCGTACGGAATGCGCTCGCCGCTCGCCGCGACCAGGCAACGCGCCCCGAGATCGAGACTCGCGATCCACAAACGACGGACCTCGATGCGGTTCTTGTCCCAGAACCAGTCCTCGTACGGCTTGGTGTGCTCGTACTTCATGTGGCCCATGTAGATGTACATGAGCGCGGTGCGCGAAAAAAAGTGATCCGACTCACCCGAAATCACCAGAATCGGGTCGTCGCATCGCTTGCGAAGATGGCGCGCCGCCGTGATGCCGGCGATGCCGTTGCCGAGAATGACGATCTTCCGCATGCTGCTCCTCATCGAGGCGGGCGTGAAACGCGAGCCACCGAGCGGAGGCCGCGAGCTCACGGTCTTCTTGTCTTGAGCGCGGCTCCAGGTTACCGCGCTCCTGTCGCCAGAGCTACGAGAGATCGGAGTGATCAGATCCCGCTGATTGGCTTGAATGCACCCATTTCGATATGATCATTCAAGAATCGACGATCCGCTCTTGGAGGCACCATGACCCGCGACTCGCTCTTTCCCGAGCCGAAGTCGGACGCCGAGGCGCCACGGCCACGGCTCGACCGGCGACGTTTTCTGACCGCCACCGGCACTGGCGGTGCCGCTCTCGCCGCGGCCACCGCCGGCGCTGGAGCTCTTGCCGCGCCACGCCGCGCCGCCGCGGCAGCACCCGGAACCCCTCTCATGCGCCGACCGGGCGCGCCGGTTCCGATCGCCGGCGGGCCGCCGGTGCCCCGCGCCGCGATCGTCGCGCTCAACCGCATGGCGTTTGGACCGCGTGCCGGCGATCTCGCCGCCTTCGATGCGCTCGGCGGCAACGATGTCGACCGCCTGACCGCCTACGTCGACCAGCAGCTCGACCCGGGCTCGATCGACAACTCGGCGCTCGTCGCGCGCATGAACGCCGCGGGCTACGAGTCGATCGGCCTCTCCGACAACCCCGACACCTATCTCGCGACGCTGTGGGCCTGGTACATCAACGACACCGCACCGCCGGGCAACAGCACCGACACCGGCTGGGCGCGCGACGAGATGATCCGCGCCACCTTCCTGCGCGCCGCCTACAGCGAGGCTCAGCTGGTCGAGGTGCTGGCCGACTTCTGGCACGACCACTTCAACGTGCACATCGAGCACTCGTCCTTCGTGCGCGCCACCTTCGCGCACCTCGACCTGGTGATCCGGCAAAACCTGCTCGGCAACTTCCGCACGATGCTCGAGGCGGTGTCGCGCTCGACCGCGATGCTCTACTACCTTGACAACTACACCAGCTCGAACGCCGGACCGAACGAGAACTTCTGCCGCGAGCTCTTCGAGCTGCACACGCTGGGTGCGGAGAACTACCTCGGCGTCCTGCAGCAGCAAGACGTGCCGACCGACGGCGACGGTCTACCGATCGGCTACGTCGACGCCGACGTCTTCGAGGCGGTGCGCTGCTTCACCGGCTGGAGCTTTTCCTACGGCGTCGACAGCGACGGCGACACCGGTCTCTTCCACTATCGGCCGTCTTGGCACGACCGCTTCCAGAAGAACGTCCTCGGCCTCTTCATCCCGCAGGACCAGCCCGACTTGAAAGACGGCCGCGACGTGCTCGACCGGCTGGCGGCGCATCCCGGCACCGGCCGGCACATCGCGCGCAGGCTGTGCCGACGCTTCATCGCCGACGACCCGCCGCAGTCGGTGGTCGACGCAGCAGCCGCCGTCTTCACCGCACAGTGGCAGGCCCCCGACCAGCTAAGCCAGGTGGTGCGTACGATCCTGCTCTCGGACGAGTTCCGCACCACCTGGGCGGAGAAAGTGAAACGGCCGTTCGAGATCGCCGTCTCGGCCCTGCGCGCCACCGGCGCCGACTTCACGCCGCGCATGGACGACAGCGACACCAACTCGTTCCTGTGGCGCTTCGACGACACCGGCCACGAGCCGTTCCACTGGCCCGCGCCCAACGGCTTCCCCGACGTGCGCGGCGCCTGGACCAGCATGACACCGCGGGTGATGGGCTGGCGCCTGGTCGGCTGGATGATCGACTTCGAAGACTCCCAGGGTGATTTCTACCTGCCAGTGGTGGCCGCCACCCCGGCCGGGGTGCGCACTCCGAACGAGCTCGCCGACTACTGGATCGATCGCATTCTCGGCCGCCCGATGGCGCCCGAGGCGCGCGACGAGATCGTCGACTTCATCGGCGAGGGCATCAATCCGGACTTCGACCTCAACCTGAGCGACCCCGACACCGCGGACCGGCTGCGCGCGATGGTCGGCCTGATCATGATGTCGCCCGACTTCCTCTACCGCTGACGGCGATCGAAAGGATCCGCATCATGTCCATCACTCGCAGAGGCTTCGTCACCGGCTGCTCGTCCGCCGTCGCGGCATTCGCCGGCACCAACTTCAACACTCTGGCCTTCGGCGATCCCGAGGGCGACAACGACAATATCCTCGTCTCGGTCTTCCTGCGCGGCGGCATGGACGGGCTCAACCTGATCATGCCGCGCAGCGGCGCCGACCGCGGCTTTTACGAGACCGCGCGTCCCGACCTCGCGGTGCCGGTGAGCGGCACCAACGCGTCGCTCGGCCTGGGCAGCGGCCTCGGCATCCATCCGGCGGTCAACACCGTCCCCAACGGCTCGTCGCCGCCGGGCTCGCTGTGGGACATCTACCAGGACGGCAAGCTCTCGCTGATCGTCGCCGCCGGCATGCATGAAGACAACCGCAGTCACTTCGATTCGATGAGCTTCATGGAGCTCGGCACCCCAGGCACCCTGGTGACCCCGACCGGCTGGCTCACCCGCCACCTGCAGTCCACCTCGGCGATTCCGGACGAGGTGATCATGCCGGCGCTGGCGGTCGGCAACATCCAGCAGACCTCGCTGCGCGGCTCGACCGAAGCGGTCAACATGACCAACCCGGACTCGTTCTCGCTCAATGTCGGCCCGTCGCAATACCGCGACACCTGGCGCATCGCGCTGCGCAACCTCTACCGGGCGAGCGGTGACTGGCTGCAGACATCCGGCTCGCGCGCGCTCGACGCTATCGACATCATCCAGCTGAACAGCGACGGCGGTTACACGCCGGCGAACGGCGCGGTGTACCCGAACGGCAGCCTCGGCGACCATTTCGAGACCATCGCGCGCATGATCAAGCTCGACCTTGGCCTGCGCGTCGCCACCGTCGACTTCGGCGGCTGGGACACGCACAACGGGCAGGGCGACGACGGCGGCGGCTATTTCGCCGGCCACCTCGGCCAGCTCGCCCACGCCCTCGCCGCCTTCTACACCGACCTCGACGGCGCCGGCTCCCAGGACTACGCGAGCAAGGTGACCATCGTCGTGATGAGCGAATTCGGCCGCCGGCTGCGGCAGAACGCCGACCGCGGCAGCGACCACGGCCACGGCAATATGATGATGGTGCTCTCAGGCGCCGCCACGGGTGGTGTCCACGGCACGTGGCCCGGCCTGTCGAACGAGCAGCTCTTCGACGGCGCGGACCTCGAGGTCACGACCGACTATCGCCGAGTGCTGTCCGAGATCCTGATCCGGCGCATGGGAAACCCGAATCTCGGCGCCATCTTCCCGGGCTACTCGGGCTACGCGCCGCTCGGCGTCGTCAGCGGGCCCGACCTGCCTCCGATCTACGGCCCGGAGCTTTTCGCCGACGGCTTCGAGTCGGGCAATCTCTCGGGCTGGTCGGGCTCGGTCTGAGCCCTCGCTCTTCCGGCACCCGCTCGAGCCGACGGCGGCCCGAGCGGGTGCAGCCGCCCCGTCGCGGGATCAGGCGGCGTGGGCGGACGCAGCCACTGCGTCAGACGCTGCCACTGCGTCGCGAGCGACGTCGTCGGCGGCCATCTCGCGCGCCAGCCAGCGGCGCGAGAACGACCAGTCACGCTCAACGGTGGCACGAGAGACGCCGAGCAGGTCGGCCACCTCCGGCACCGTGAGCCCCGCGAAGTAGCGCAGCTCGACCACGTTGCGCTGCCGACGGTCAAGGCTACCCAAGCGCTCGAGCGCCTCGTCGAGCGCCAGCATCTCTTCCGCCGACAGGCCCTGGTCGTGCGGCTGATTCATCGCTTCGTCCATCGCCACTCGCTCGACCTCTCCCCCGCGCTTGCGCGCCATGCGCGCGCGGGCATGGTCGACCAGAATCTGGCGCATCAAGCGCGCGGCGAACGAGAAGAACGCCTTGCGGTCTTCGAGGGGCCCGACCTGGTCCTTCGTCAGCCGCAGGTACACCTCATGCACGAGCGCGGTCGGCTCGAGCGTATGGCCGGGACGTTCGCGGCTGAAGTAGGCACGCGCCAGCCGGCGCAGATCGTCCGTGACAGCAGCCATTAGCGCGGGCAACGCGCGGTCGGTGGACTCCGACTGCCAGCTCTCGAGCAGGGCGGTGATCTCGGGCTCGGGGCGGGAGGCGAGGCTCGGTCGCTCGCGGTCGGGATGCGACGACCCGTGGGAGGGGACTCGGGACACGGCGTGAGCTCCTATGCGAGCCGGCCGGGCGCGCGCGGCGCGCAGGCCGACGATTGAAGGGCAACCGGCGTAGGGGACTCGGGGTGACGTCGTGGGGGTCGGTGGGAACGAGTGCCTGGAGATCCGAAGGCACCCCGCAGACGAGGTGCGAAGGGGGCATGCGCGATGAGTCGCTGAACGCTCGATCCCCTGTCCGGCAGAGGCTCTCCGACCCTGCCTGCGACAGGCCACCTTGGTCGTTCGACGTTCGATCTCGGCACGCACCGGGAATCACTGCATCACGAGCAGCTTGGAATCAGCGCGGCATCGATAGCAGCATAGCGATACAACAATTTTAGCAGATCGCCCCCGAAACGTGCAAGAATTCGCCGAATCCATCCATGATTTACCCCGCCGACTGCTTTGATTGAACAGAAGAATTGCGAATGACCGATCAAGAATGGCGCAGGCTCAATGCCCTCGTCCACAAGGCTCTGGCCCTGCCGGCGAGCGAGCGAGCGGAGTTTCTCGAGCGAGCGTGCGGCGACGACGACGCCTTGCGCCGCGAAGCGCAGGAGCTCGTGGAGGTCGACGCCCGCGAGCTCGACTCCTTCGAACAGCCCGCCGTCTCGTTGCGCGACGAGGACGCCGCGGACGCGCCCGAACGGGTCGACGTCTACCGCCTGGTCGAGGTCATTGGCCAGGGCGGCACCGGCAGCGTCTATCTCGGTGTCCGCGACGACCGGGAGTTCGAACATCGAGTCGCCGTAAAGATCTTGAAGCGGGGGATGGACACCGACGAGATCGTCGCCCGCTTCCGCACCGAACGGCAGATCCTCGCCAACCTCGAGCACCCGAACATCGCCGAGCTGCACGGCGGCGGGACGACTCCGGACCACCGGCCGTACTTCGTCCTCGAGCTGGTCGAAGGACTGCCGATCGATCGCTACTGCGACCAGCAGGCGCTCACGGTACGTCAGCGCATCGAGCTCTTCCTGCAGGTCTGCGACGCGGTGCAGTTCGCGCACCAGAACCTGGTCGTGCATCGCGATCTCAAGCCGTCGAACATCCTGGTCAACAGTGACGGCGAACCGAAGCTGCTCGACTTCGGTATCGCCAAGCTGCTCGACCCGGCCACCGGCGCCGCGGGCACCGTCACCGAGACCGGCTGGCGGATGATGACGCCCGAGTACGCGAGCCCGGAGCAGGTGCGCGGCGAGCCGGTGACCACCGCCAGCGACGTCTATGCGCTCGGCATTCTGCTCTACGAGCTGCTGTCCGGGCGTCGGCCCTACCAGATCGAGCGCCGCTCGCAGAGCTCGGTCCATCGCACGATCTGCCACACGATTCCGGAACGACCCTCGTCGCGCGTCGAACGGCCGCCCGAGGAACCTTCGACCGAGACCGCCTCGACCCTCGCGCAGCGACGCAGCACGACGCCGCCGCGCCTGCGGCGTCAGCTGCGCGGTGATCTCGACACGATCATCCAGGTCGCGCTGCACAAGGAGCCTCGGCGACGCTATCCGTCGGCGCGGCGCCTGGCCGAAGACCTCGAGCTCTACCTGCGCGGCCTACCGATCAGCGCTCGGCGCGACACGCTCGGCTATCGCATGAGCAAACTGCTGCAGCGACGGCGACGGGAAGCACTGCTGATACTCCTCACCCTCGTCGCCCTCGGCGTCGGCGTCGCCGGACGGCTCGAGCAAGAGAGGGAGGCCGAGCTCCAGCGCGACCGCGCCGAGCGCGTCACCGAGTTCTTGGTCGACTTGTTCGAGGTGGCCGACCCCGAAACGTCGCCCGGTGCCGACCTCACCGCTCGCGAGATCCTCGACCGCGGCGTCGAGCGGCTCGACGACGAGCTGCGCGACGAGCCCGAGCTGCGCGCCAGGCTGCTGGCGACGATCTGTCGCGTCTACCGCAACCTCGGACTCTACGAGCAGGCGCTGCCGCTCGCCGAGACCGCTCTCGCGCTGCGCCGCAGCGGCGGTACGTCGCTCGACCTGGCGCAATCGCTCGACGATCTCGGGACGCTCAATTTCTCGCTCGGCCGCTACGCCGACGCCCGCGAGCAGTGGCAGGAAGCGCGCCAGCTGCGAATTCGCGAGTTGGGGACGCGGCACGAGGAATCGACGACCACGACCAACGACCTGGCGGTGACGCTGTGGAAGCTGGGCGAGCTCGAGCAGGCCGAGTCGCTGCTGCGCGACGTGCTCGCCGCCGATCGTGAGCGCTATGGAGATCGCCACCTCGGGATCACCCGCTCGCTCAACAACCTCGCCTTGCTCCTGCAGGAGGAAGGCAAGTTCGACGACGCCACCCAGCTGCTCGAGGAGAGCCTCGAGATCAAGCGACGGGCGCTCGGCGACGAGCATCCGCGCGTCGCCCTGGCGCTCAACAACCTGGCGGTACTGCGCCTCGACGCCGGCGACTTCGACGGTGCCGAGGAGCTGCTGGTCGAAGTCCTGCGCCTGGCGCGCGCGATCTACGGCGAGTCTCATCCCCGCGTCGCCGCGACCCTGGGTAGCATCGCCCGCGTCCACCGCGACCGCGGCGAGCTCGACCGGGCGCGCGAGCTTCTGCGCCAGTCGTACGCTATGCGCCTCGAGGCGATGCCCGCCGACAGCCCGGCTCTCGCCGCCTTCTCGCTCCGCCTGGCGCGGGTCGAGCTCGAGCTCGGCGACCGCGAGGAGGCCGAACGGATCGCGCTTCAAGCCTACGACGCGCTGCTCCGTGGCCAGCATCCGGCCGTCGACGAAGCGCTCGAGCTGCTCGAAGAGCTCGAGGCCGATCCCCTCGCTCTCCCGGGCGCCGGGCGCGCCGCGCTACGCGCACCCTGACCGGGTCGTGCGGCCGCTGTATCGTGGCCGGACGAGACGGAGGACCCGGACGCGGCGCACGCCCATCGACCCGGTCCACACACCCCGGTTGGAGGAGACGTCGGATGATCGCAGCTCTCATTGTGCTCACGTACCTCGTCGGATTCGTCTCCTCGATTCACGCGGTGATGAACACCCGGACCTCGCAGGGAGCGATCGCCTGGGCGGTGAGCCTCAACACTCTGCCGTATGCCGCAGTTCCGGCCTACTGGGTCTTCGGACGCAGCAAGTTCGAGGGATATGTCGTCGCGAGGCAGAACGCCGATCTCCGGAATCCAGAGACCGAGCAGGTGTTCCTCTCCACCACCGCGCCCTACCGCCCTCCACCGCGCGAACGAGCGTCTGCCGCACGGGCCGCGGAGGCGCTCGCGGGTCTGCCGATTCTCAGTGGCAACCAGGTCGACCTCCTGATCGACGGCGAGGCGACCTTCGAGAGCATCTTCGAAGGAATCGACCAGGCCGAGGACTACCTCCTCATCCAGTTTTACATCGTGCGCGACGACGGCCTCGGGCGAGCCCTCAAAGAGCGCCTCATGGCTCGAGCGGAGGCGGGAGTCCGCGTCTTCTTCCTCTACGACGAAGTCGGAAGCTACGAGCTTCCGGAATCCTACCGACGAGAGCTTCGCGCAGCCGGCATCCAGATCTTCGCGTTCAACAGCCGGAAGGGCCGCCGCAATCGCTTCCAGCTCAACTTCCGCAACCATCGGAAGATCGTGGTCGCCGACGGCCGAGTCGCTTGGATCGGCGGTCACAATGTGGGCGACGAGTACCTCGGGAAGAGCGCACGATTCGGACATTGGAGAGACACTCATGTCCGCATCGAAGGCCCCTCGGCGCTCGGTGCTCAGGTCTCCTTCGTCGAGGATTGGTATTGGTCGGCGGGTGTGCTGCCCGAGCTGCAGTGGGCCGCGGTGCCGGCCGCCAGTGGCAGCAGCACGCACGCACTCGTCCTCCCGAGCGGCCCGGCGGACTCGATCGAAACCGCGAACCTCATGTTCGTCAGCGCAATCAACATCTCCGAGAACCGGATCTGGATCGCCAGCCCGTACTTCGTTCCGGACCAGGCGGTTCTCGTCGCACTCCAACTAGCGAGCCTCCGTGGCGTCGACGTGCGTATCCTGATCCCGGATCGCCCCGACCACACGCTGGTCTACCTGGCCGCCTTCTCGTTCTTCGACGTGGCGACCCGCTCGGGCATTCGCTTCTATCGCTACACCGATGGATTCCTTCACGAGAAGGCCTTGCTCATCGATGACGACGTCGCCGCGGTCGGGACGGCCAATTTCGACAACCGGTCGTTTCGGCTGAACTTCGAGATCACGACGATCGTCGCCGACCCCGGTTTCGCGTCCGAGGTCGAAACGATGTTCGTCGAGGACTTCCAAAACTCTCGTCAGATGGTCGAGGGAGAGTTCGAACGCAAGCCCTGGTGGTTCCGCGTCGGCGCTCGCTTCGCGCGCCTCACAGCCCCAATCCTCTAGCCCCCACCGCCTCTGCGTTCTCGCAGTCACTCGCGCGCGCCGCTGGTGGGTGACCCTCGATACCCTCACCGGACAAAACGTCTGGGTCGGCAACGTGTCGCTCCACACGCTGCACGGTTTCCAGCCCGTCGTCGAGCAGAGAGATTGGACGGCATCTGCTGGAGGTACCTCGGCGAAACGAGAGCAGAACGCAGACACTCACCGTCCCCGCATCCCGTCTCATGAGCCCATTGACTCTTCTCCTCCTGCACTCCGATCCCGCGACGCGCGCGACGCTCGCCGACGCACTCACCGCCGCGGGCCACCGTGTGATGGACGCGGCCTCGAGCCTCGAGGCCTGGCGGCTGGCGCGCGGCGAGGCGATGCCGGATGCCGCGATCCTCCACTTCTCGACGCAAGACTCGATGGACGACTGGGTCGGCGGCAACCTGCGGGCCGACGCGGCGACGCGCGCGATTCCGATCGTCGTGCTCACGGCGCGGCGGCGCGACGCGCTGCGCGCCGGCTTTGCAGACCTCGTCGGGCCGCCGTACGAGTCCGAAGACATCGTTCTCACGCTCGACTTGGTGTTGCGCGAAAGTCAGGAGTCCGACTTCAGCGGCGACCTGGACAAGATGTCGATGCCCGACCTGCTCCAGGCAACTGTGCCCAACGGCCGCAGCGGACGCATCGACATCCGGTGCGAAGACGGCGGCGGCACGGTCTGGTTCGCCGACGGCCACGTGATCGACGCCACCACCGACGGCGGCCTGCTCGGCAGCGAAGCCGCGTACGCGTTGGTGACCCGCACGGCGGGAGACTTTCGGGTCGACATCCAGCCGGTCGATCGACCGCACCGCATCAACCTCTCGCTGAGCTACCTCTTGCTCGAGGCGATGCGGCGACACGACGAAGCGCAGGAGCCGCCGCACGCCGGCTTGCCCGAAGAGCCGCCGGCACCGACGCGGGCAGACCAGGCGGTGCACCTCGCACTCCTCCTCGGCAACGTGAGCACGTCCTGGATGAGCGACCTGCTGCGTCGGCCGCTGCTCGCGCGGCGCCTTCTCGCCCTGCGCGACGAGCTCACCGCCGAACACCCTCAGCTCGAGGGATTCACCGTCGACAGCGACTCCGCCGATATCGCATGGGTCGGCAAGCCGCTGGCCAGCGACGAGATCGACCCGCTGGTCGACGCGGTCGCCGCCTGGCTCCATCGCCTCTATGCGGGTGTCGAACGCTCGATGCCCGGCCGTTTTTCTCTCGAACGTCTCGCCGAGCTCACCGGCACGCACCGCGACAGCCTGCGCGAGGTCGGCTTCGCTCGCGCGTTCGCCTGGTCGTTCGAAGAGACCAACACTGCCACCGGAGACCCCGCGTGACTCAAGATCTTTCCCATCTCGCGACCTCAGACATTGACGGTCTGCCCTTCGGTTACATCGCTCTCGCGCCCGACGGGACGGTGCGGAAATACAACCGCTACGAGGCCGACCTGGCACGCAAAGATCCCCAAGACGTGCTGGGCAAGAACTTCTTTCGCGAGGTCGCCCCGTGCACGCAGGTCCGCGAGTTCGAGGGCCGCTTCCACGCCTTCGCCAGCGGACACGCCGAACCCTCGACCCTGTCGTTCGACTTCGAGTTTCGCTTCCGCCACGGCACCCAGAAGGTGCGCATCGGCTTCGTCCGCTCGCCGCTCGAGCGCGAGGTCATCGTCACCGTCAACCGACTGCGCACTGCGGGCCTGCCGTTCGAGGCCAGGCTCGCGCACGATCCCGTGCAGGGCCGCTGGCACGACGCCGCCGGCGCGCCGGTTGTGCCGCTCGGCCTCGAGTTCTTCACCGCGCTCGACGAGCTCGTCGCCGGCCGCAGTCAGCAGGAGCGCCGCGACATACTGCACCGCCTCGGGCGCGCGTGGGGCCGCCGGAAGGTCGAGGAGCTCGAGAGCTTTGTCCAGAAACGCCACGAGCGCACGCTGCGTGAGGTCGAGCTCCACGTGGCTCTCGAGAGCCTATCGGGTTCTCTCGGGCTGGTCGGCCTCGGCTCTTTCGAGGTTCAGCTCGACTACCGCGACCGTGGCCTGCTGCTGATCAACCACCATCACAGCCCCTTCGCGGCGACGCCGCTCGAGCACGACGAGCCGCGCTGCGCGGTGCTCGCAGGGCTTCACGCCGCGTTTCTCAGCCACCTCTCGGGCCGCGAGCTGGTGGCGCGCGAGGTCTCGTGCAGCCGACGCGACGACACGCCGTGCCGATTCGTCGCCGGCGTCGAGACGCGCGTCGAACGATTCTTCGACGCCGAGCCGGGCTCCACCGACGCCGACCTCCGCGCTGGCCTCCTCGACGCCGGCGTCACCGACGCTCCGGGCTCGGCATGAGCATCCGCGACGAGACTCCGCCCCGCGCGAAGCGGTCCGGCGGTTCGACTCTTGCCGACCTACTCGACCGCGTCCGCTGGGACTACGACCCCGTGCGAGACGACGTCACCTCGCCGCTCGTCACCACGGAGCGCTTCTTCGACGACTTCCCCTGGCACGGTCGCCGCTCCCCGACCGACGCCTGACGAGATGACAGCCTGCTGAGATCACCGAGCGAGGCCGTTCTGTCCCGCAACTGCCGGATTCTAGTCTGGTCTACTATCGTCGGTCCAAATCTGGAAGAAGACATCGACCGCCCGGCTCCTGAGTGTTCCTTGACCATAATCCAGCCAAACTGCGCTCCAGAACCAAAGCAGGTTGCCGTGGCGGTCGCGCCGGCGACTCTCTCGGTAGTCCAGATCGAGCCGGATGACACCGGCTTCTTCAAGAGAGAGGATCTCCTGCAGATCTGACACTCCGTCGTGATCGACGTCGATCCACAGCCGCAAACTGGCGAACACCGAGTCACCGGCATCTATTTCGCCATTTTGATTTCCGCCGAGAGACGCATCGTCGAACTCCGCGAGGGCAGCGTATCCGTGTGGGGCAACTGTTCCATCACTGAGCAGCGTGAAATTCCCAAAGAGCTCACCACCGTGATCCACGACACCGTTCCCGTTCCGATTTAAGAGCAGGAACGCATCGAGAGACGTAGACTGGGTCCAGGAAATCACTTCGCGGTGAGCGTCTCTGTCGATGTCGAGTGCACCGCGTCGTCGAGGCCGGTGAAGCGGAAACCGTTCCGGTCCAGGTCGATCACGATCGGTGAGCCAGGCAGGTCTTGCCCATTTTCACAGCCTTGGGGAGGGTCAGGGTGGTTGCAACACAAGTCACGAGGAGAGCAACACAGAAAGCGATACTCCTCACGGCCAGCGCTCCGAGATCGCAATTTCAATCGCAGTTAGGAATTCTGAAAACTCGAGGCCTTGTGCCAGTGCCGGAGTCGGAGCATCGAGATCGCCGGACTCGGTTTCAAACACGATCTGGTGATTGAACACCCGTTGCATGGCGGGAGTAGGGTTTCGGTCGTCCAGGAAGAGAGCGACACGTCGCCCGACTTGTGGCCTCTCGAAGCCGCGCCCGGTTTCGAAGCAGTAATGACGACCCTCGACATGCATCTTCGCCGCAGCGTAGAAAAAGTGGACTGTAGAGCCAGTCTCGTGATGGACAGCGTGTCGGCCGGCGTCAGATTTCCTGAGCCAGCGCTCGACGCGGAACTCGTACCGCGTGCCGGGCTGCCCCCTCAAGAATCCCGGTTGCCCTTCGACCACAACGCCAGAAACGATCGAGGTGGCCGATTGGGCCAGCTCCTCGATCGAGGTCGGCGGGCGATCCTCTCCAGTATGCGAAGTAAGCGTCAGATACTCGGCCGTGCAGGACCCATCGGTCGGCGATTCCACCAAGAGCATCTCGCGCAGAGTTGTCGCTGTCCGCTGATCGAACAATTCGTCGAACTCTGCTTCCTCGACCAGCACTTGGTCGCCGAGGGCGTCCTCGCAGAGTACCGAGTCGAGAGCGACCCATGCAGGACGTCCCTCCAGGTCTCGTTCCGACGAGACTGGCTGGCTCTCTGCGACCCATGTCCAAGGTGCCAGGAGCGCCAATAGCACCGGTGTCACTACGCGAGATCCGTCCATCGAGCCCCCAGAGACGTGCCGCAAGACTTGAGCGATTTATCCTAACACAGGCCGATCTCGGGCCACCGATCGCACTGCATCGGCGAGCGACATTGTTTCGACCGACGAGCGATCAGCGGGCAGTTTGGCGGGGCGCTGGGGACGGAACCGCAGCGCTCGCGCCCGTCACCTCGAGCTTCCAGCTCTCGGCCGGCGTGCCGTCGAGGTTGAGGTGGCCAGCGAGGAAGTAGAGGCGCTGGGTGTCGTCGCTGGTCGAGGTGCAGAAGCGGTCCTGCAGGTACGACGGCGGAATCGCCTGGTAGTAGAGCGTCGCCTCGACACTCGCCGCGCGCTCGACCGATCCGCCGAGATCCATGACGTACCGCGTCGTGTCACCTCCAGGCCCGAAGTCCGAATCATCGACGCCGCCGAGGTACGAGCCCGACTCCTTGGCCAGGTCGTCCTGCGCACCGAGCGCTCGCGCGATCTTGATGCGCTCTTCGAGCGGCAGGAAGCCGTGCGGCAGTAGGCGATTGTCTTTCACGTGAGTGCAGATCGACAGGAAGCTGGTCGTCAGCTGCCCGGTGGGCGTTGGCGAGTGGCCACCGCAGGTGGCGTTTGGATCGTCGGACGGAGCGGCGACCAGCTCCTGGTAGATCTGCGTCTGGTTTTGCGCTGTGATTGTCGTGCGGTGCGGCTGGTACGCGGTCGGCAGGCGCTGTGCGCAGTCGTCGGTCCACCAGCGCTCGCCGTCGAGCGGCGCGCCCGTCTCGTCGACCAGGGTGCCGGTCGAGTCGGTGCGGCCGGATGCCCACAGCACCTCGCCGGCAACGTCGAGCACCGAGACTTCGAGAAAGGCGCGGCGGAAGCCCACGCCGGACGGGAACTTGTGCCCGACCAGACTCTCGACCGCGATCGACGCCTCGAGCGCCGTTCCCCGGCGCTGAAGGTCGCTGATCGTCACGTTCGCGGTGTCGTTCTGCGCCTGGTCGACCATCGCCTGCTCGGTGAAGAGCAGCGGATCGAGCCCCTTCGACACCAGCATCGGATCTTGTGTCCGGATGCCGAGCACGTCGGGGAACTGCTGCGCCATCTCGATGAAGAAGACGTTCAAACCAACCAGCGTATGGCGCGAGAAGCCTTCACGGATCGGTAGGTCGATCGCGTCGGCGCCGAGCCCGTTCTCCACCTGCGGGAAGTTGCTGTGCTCCTGGATGCCGGCGATTTTGCTGCGGTACGGCGTGTCGTTGTCGTCCTTCGACGGCATGTGGCAGCTCTGGCACGACTCGGCGAGCGCGCCGGCACCACCGGGCAAGGTGCCGCGACCATCGGGCGTCTCGCCGGTGCGGTAGGCGCTGAACGCCCACTCGGGGTAGGTCGTCTGCTCGTAGGTGAAGTACGGCTCGCCATCGACCACCACCTGCGTGCCGCCGTCGTAGACCGGCAGGTGCACCGTATGGCAGCTACCACACAGCTCGCTTTGCTGCACCTTGGCGTCGAACTGCGGCGTGATGCCGAGCGCATGCTCCATCGGCTTCGGGCGGATCGCCGGATCGGCCTCGGGGCCGGCACCGAACGGCCCGTAGATCTCGTCCGGCGCGCCGACCAGGAAACTGCCGGTGAACGTCTTGGCGAAGCCGGTGTTCTTCGGGTTGAGGAACGCCTGGCGCTCCTTCACGCACTCGTTCTGCTTGCGGTCGAGCGGATCGTCGCCCTGGCCGACGAGCATGTGGTGGCAGGCGGTGCACGAGATGCCGTCGCGAGCCAGCGCTCCGTACTTCGCCAACAGGACCTCGGGGTTCTCGCGCGGATCGGTGGGCCACGGTGTCGCGTTCGCCATCGTGCGCAGGAAGGGCGCGCACTCGCCGTCCTTCTTCGGCTCGTCGATGCCGAACTGCCGCTGGCCGAGGATGCCGTGGCAGCCCAGGCAGGTGTCCTGCACGACGGTCGAGATCTCGGAATGGAAGGTGTCGGTCTCGCTGGCGAGCTGGGCATAGAAGATCGGGTCGCGTCCACCGAGGCCCATCGGTGAGCTGCGCCAGGTGGCGTAAGGCGACACGTTGAGCAGATCGCCCGATGACGGGTAGGCGTCACCGCCGGGGTTCGGCACCGTCATATCGAACTGCAGGCCGGTGCCGCCGGCGTCGTGGCAGCCGATGCACTGGTCGCTGGTCAGGTACTGGCTCGCGATGCTCGGGCCGCCGGCCTCGACCCACACGTTGTCGTAGGTCTCGGACGGCATCTTCGGCACGTCGCCCCAGCCGCGCTTGGGCAATGGGTCGGCCGGCAGCGCATCGACGAAGGCGGGGTCGTACGAGCGCAGCGGCGCGCCGAGGCGGCCGGAGTCGTCGCTCGACAGGCCGACGAGGCGATGGTGGCTCGGAATCGGCTCGACCTCGAAGAATGTCTGGCTGAGAAAGACCAGCGCCTCGCCGTCGATGTTGTTCGGGTCGGCGAAGGTGAGGTTGTCCGCGGCCGACGCGTGGCAGTTCACGCAGTACTGTCCGAAGCCCTGGTACGGCAGTCGATTGCCGGCCGACGCGGGCCAATCGGGATCCCAACCCGACCAGCCGAACCAGCCCCAGTACCAGCCGTCGAACGACGCCTCACGGTCGCGCACCATCACCGCCGCGCCGCTGGTCGGCAGCAGATGCGTCGGGTCGACGTCGGCACACAGCACCGCCGGCGCCGGGAACATCTCTTTCACCATCACCGCGCCGTCGGGCACCGGCGTCACGTCGCCCGTGCTGTCGTCCCCCGCACGCTCAGCGCGCAGCCAGTCGACCATCTCCTCGGAGTACCAGATCACCACCGGCGCATGCGTGCCGTGGTAGGCCCCGACCCACTCCTTGGCCGCCGCGTCGAAGCTGGCGGTGAACGGCCCGGTGTCGCGGACGCTCTGGTCGCGTTCCCAACCCGCACCCTCGCGCCGGTGGCAGAACATGCGCAGATAGTCGCCGAGCGCCTGCTCGTACTCATCGAGCGGCAAGGCGGCAGGACGGCGAATCGTCGTCTCCAGTGCGTCGCACTGTGCCGCCTGAGCGGCATCGGGCAGCAGCGGACGCCCACGGTCGGCGTCGCAGGTGAGGGTGTTCTCCTGCGCGCCGACGGCGGGCACGAGCAGGCACAGCAAGACGAACGACAGGCAGACACAAGTCGGGCGAACGAGGGCCATGATGCCTCCTCGGCAATCGGGACGGGCTCATTGGGAACAACCCTGCGAGCCTACGCCCGATCTCTGCCCGGATCAAGGCCACCGCATCCAGCGCGGCGACGCGGGCGAAAGCTTAGGTGCCATGAAGAAACGCACCGCGCTCGCTCTCACCGTCGCCACCGTCTCGCTTCTCTTTCTCGGCTTCGCCCGCCTGCCCGACGGCGCCCAGCCAGTCCAGGGCTTCGAGCTCGAGCAGTTCTACGGCCGCTGGTACGAGATCGCACGTTCCGACAACCGCTGGGAGCGCGGCCTCGACAACGTGACCGCGACCTACTCGCCGCTGCCCAACGGCGACATCGAGATCCGCAACCGCGGCCGCAAGACCGCAAGCGGCGAGTGGACCGAGTCGACCGGCCGCGCCGAGTTCGTCGGACCGAACGACATCGGCCGGCTCAAGGTCTCGTTCTTCGGACCGTTCTACATCGGCTACAACGTGCTCGCGCACGACACCGACGAGAACTCCTACATGCTGGTCTGCGGCTCAAACCACAAGTATCTGTGGATTCTCGCCCGCGAACCCGTGCTCGAACCCGGAATCGTCGACGAGCTTCTGGTGATCGCCGAGCAGCAGGGCTTCGACGTCGACGATCTGATCTTCGTCGACCACGACCTCGCGGAGCCCACCCGGCGCGACAATACCCGCCTCGCCTCGAACTGAGCCGGTTCGAGTAGCTACACCCCGAACTGCCGTAGGTGGTGGTCGAGGTGTTTGTGGGTGAAGCAGCCCCAGTCATCGCGTGTCATCGGGCCGAAAACGACATGGCCCGGCCACTGCTCGCACTCGTGCACGACCAGCTTCTCGAGGAGCCCGACAAGCTCGCGTCGGTCGTCCTCGAAGTCACCGGGCGGCGTACGAAAAGCCTCGGGTGGTCCGGTAACGCCGCGCGGCAGCGGGATGTTCATCGCCAGCCAGCGGAGTCCGGGCCACGAGGTCGGGCCCGTACCGACGGTGCTCTCGACCTCGCCGAGAGCCGCACGCACGCTGTCGGCGAGGTGAACCAACACGCGCGGCGCGTCGAGCCCACCCCAACGCGGCGACGCCTCGGGCGTCAGGCGGGCAAGGCGCGCCACCAACTCGGCGCGCGCTGCGTCGTCGAAGATCGTCGTCATGCGTGCTCCCTCGCTCGATCGAGTCCGACCTCGAGACCGAGCCGTGCCTCAAGCGCCGGCAGAGTCTGCACCAGTGGACGTTCGGTGTCGACGATGACGTGCTCTGCCGCGGGGAGCTCGTCGACCGGCTGCCAGGACGCGATGAATTCGTCGAAGATCTCGAGCCGCCCGTCGCTCGCGCCTGCGGTGTCGTCGGAGGCGCGACGCTCGAGGCGGGCGCGACACACTGCGGGCGAGCAGCAGCACTCGACCAAGACGAACGGTACGCCGAGCGAGGCCGCGAGCGCGCGGAACCTTGCGCGCTCGCCCCGCGAGCGGAAGGTCGCGTCGACGACAAGGCTTCGACCGCTGCCGAGGACGATCCGAGCGGCGCGCAGAAGCTCGGTGTAGATGCGATGCGTCGTCTCGGTGGTGTAGGCGCCGGCGAACGGTGCATGGTGCAGCGACGCGCGCGGATCGACGCCGAGCAAACGCTTGCGGGTGCTGTCGGCATCGAGCGACGGTGCGTCGAGCGCGGCGGCGACGGCGCGCGCGATGGTGCTCTTGCCCGACGCGATGACCCCGCCGACGGCGATCAGGCGCGGCGGGCGCAGCGGCCGGCGCTCGCTCGCCAGCGCCAGCAGGTAGTGGCGCCGCGCCTCCTCGTGCTTGGCCTCACGCACGCGCCGCGGCACGGCAGGGTCGGCGACGACAAAGGACGCGATCTTGGCGCGGACATGGGCGCGATAGCTCTCGTAAAAATCGACCAGAGCGTAAAGGTCGAAGTCACCCGCGGCGCGAGCGTAGGCGGCGAGAAAGCGCTCGGCGAGGTCGGGGCGGCCGGCGACCGACAGGTCCATGGCCAGAAAGGCGATGTCACAGGCGACGTCGACAGCGCGCAGGCGCTCCGAGAACTCGATGCAGTCGACGATCGTGATCCGCTCGTCGCCCTCGGGGCCCGTTTCGAGGTACACGTGGTCGAGACGCAGGTCACCGTGGCCCTCGACGACGCGGCCCTGCTCCACACGCGCGGCGAACAGCCCTTCGTGGCGCGCCATTTCGGCGCGCTGCCGGCGCGCGAGCTCGGCCGCCTGCTCGGCGTCGAAGTGCTCGGCGATCGTGTCGCGCGTCTGCTCGAAGTTCTCTTCGATGTTGCGACGAACCGCCGCCAGTCGTCCGTACCGGCGGATCGCCTCGTCGCTGCGCGCAGCGGCATGAAACGCCGCGAGCCGCACCGCGACGCGCTCGAGCGCCGCGGCGTCGAGGCGGCCCCGCGCCAGGAGCAAGTCGGCGCGGTCGTCCTCGCGCAGGCGGCGCATGAGCACCGCCGGCTCGGGCTCGTCTCGGGCGGCGTCGCCCAGCACCTCGTCCTCTAATTCATTGGCCTCCTCGGCGGTGACGAAGCGCGGCCCGTCGCCGGAGTCGATCAGCGCACCCACGCCTCGATACACGTCGCCCACCAGCCTGCGATTCAGCCGCACCTCGTCATCACAGGCCGCGCGTCGCTTGGCCGGGCTCGAGAAATCGAGAAAGCCGAAGTCGACGGCCTTCTTCACCTTCCACACCGACTCCTCGCCCACAAAGACATGCGAGATGTGGGTCTCGACATGCTCGAACCCGGCGTTGATCAGCGCCTCGATACGCTCGCGCTCCATGACTTCATCGTCTCGCGCCGTCCGGGCCCAAATCAACAGGCTCGGGGCTCCGACTCAGAGATCCAATGGATACAGAACGAAGGTTCCGTGATCGTGCCGACCGACCGCCCGAAAGTCTCGTTCATCCACAGTCAAGATCTCGCGGGTGCGGCGCCGTTCCGCAACCACCATCACGGAGGCATCGACGAATCCGAGACCGAGATCGTCATATCGACCCATCAGCTCATGGCAGCGTCGAAGGTCGCCTGGCTCCAAGTGATCCACCTCGAAGGCTCCCGTCGAGAGGCTCTCCACGAAGTCCAGTGCGGCCTGAGAGCCCAAGTATCGTGACAGAAAGTAGTCGACCTCCGTCACGACAGGGAGAGGCACGACGATCGATCCGCGGTAGCTCTCGAAGACCGAACGGACTCTCTCGTGGTGCCTGTCCTTGGCGTCGAAGATCGCGTAGAGCGGGCCGGTATCTGCGACCAAATCCATCGTCTACGAACGATCTTGCCTGTCTTTGCGGACTCTCGGCCCGGACCCGGCCGAGGATCGTTCATCTGGAAACGCGAGTAGCTCTTCAGAACGCTCCGAGATGTCGCTTCGGCCGCTGTTGTAGGCGCCCATTCCTTTCGGCATGGGCCTACGATTCTGTTCCAGGTAGGCCTCGATCGCCTCTTCGAAGAGTGACGCTTCGTCTCTGCCCTGCTTTCGCGCAAGCTCCCTCAGCTGAGAGAGAATCCTGTCATCGAGGACAAGGGACGCGGTACTCATCGTGGAAGTATGCCACACCGATCCCTTCGAACTCGAAGCAGCTAGATCGAGTGCTTCTTGCGCACTTCGCGGATGCGCGCGCGGACTGCCATGCTGAGATCGGTTTTCGCGGCCTGGTCGAAGATTTTTCCGAGGACGCGGCGCTCGTCGTCGTCGATCCGGCCGTCCTTGAGCGCCAGACCGAGCAGGAAGTTCAGCTCCGCCATGTCGACGGTGCCGTCGTCGGCGAAGATTCTGATCGAAGAGTAGGCGAGCTCGATGTAGCTCGAACCAGATGCGGCATCGTTGGACATGGTGGGCTCCTCAGGGGGACTGCGGCTGAAGATTGGAGTCTGCTCTGATGGTCTCGTGAACCGGTGGAGGTGCGCAACTCGCTGCGCTACGCGAGATCAGAACCGCCCCTTGATTCTGCACGCGGCTGGCTAGCCGGACGATCAGCCTGAGGGCTCGACCGTAACCTCTCCAGACCAGAGCGGAGCACCGAGGACGTCACCGAACCAGGCGACGTGCTCGAGCACGAGGTCGACTTCGAGGCGGTAGCGGCCGGATTCGGCGGGCCAGGTGACGGCGAGGACGATCTCGACCTCCTCTCCGTAGCCGACGCGGGTCGTGAGATCGATACGGTCCCCGTCTGCGACCCATTCGCCTGCAACCGAGCCTGCCCCTTCGGGCGACAGGCGCGCGAGGCGCCAGCGCGCGGTGACCGGCGTCGAGTCGTCGGGATCCCAGACCCGAGCGCTGGCGTTCTTGACCCGCAGGCGAACGCTCGAGGTGGTGCCGGCGACCGGCGACGGCGGCAGGTCGATCGACTGCAGGTCGTGGGCGATAGCGCCGACGGCGGTGCCGGGGGCGCCGAGGTAGACGAGGCGGACGCGCGGCCTCGACGCGTCGTGCTCACTGCCCTCGATCGAGTCTTCGAGGCCGTCGACCTCGAGCGCCAGGCGCAGCGCGCGCACGTGGAAGGGGCGGTCCTCGAACCAGAAGCGGTGGTAGCGCCAGGGCGGCGACAGACCGAGATCGAGCGTCGTCGGGCCATCGGTCGGCAGCTCGATGGTCTGCGTCCGGCGCCAGTCGCGCACGACCAGGCGCGCGCCGTGGCCCGGCGGCAGCTGAGGCACGGCGAGAAGGCGGATCGTCTCGACCTCCTGCCAGTGGGCGATCGAGAGCTCGGCGGCCGGGCGACCGGCGACCAGCTCGAAGCTGCCGCGGTCGACCTTCGCGTACGGGTCGGTGAAGCGGACGAATTGACCGGCCCAGTACCGGTCGCGCGTGCCGGCGATCGGCTGCGCGGTCGACTCGAAGGGCAACCAGCGATAGAGACCGGCATAGGCGTGCGCCTGACTCGTCGGCGCGGCACCGAGCGCGTCGACGCGCGCCGACGACACCAGCGCCGAGCCGTAAGCGAGCACGGCGAGCGCCCAGGCGGCAGCCAGAACACGCGGGCGTGGGAGGCGCGGGAGGGCGACGAGCAGCGCCGGATAGGCCGGCAGCAGGTAGCGATTGCCGAGGAAGGTGTCGCCGCCGAAGTAGTTCTCGGGCTTCCAGCCGACGAGGAAGAGCGCGGCACCGCCGAATGCGGCGAGCGCGGCAAGGGTGACGGCGTCGGCGAGTGCGCCGTCCTCGCGGTCCGCAGCGCCGAGCTGTCCGAGCCGCCGCTGCCGGACGCCGCGCCAGGCGGCGGCGAGCGCGATGCCGAGGAACACCAGCGCCGCTGGGAAGTACGCCAGCAGGCCCGTGTGACGGCCGATCACGAAGTACCCAGCCGCGTAGGCGACGCGCCGCGGCTCGGCGACATCATCGAGCTCGGTGTGGTGGCGGGCGAGAAAGCGGTCGAAGCGCTCGAGCGCCTGCGCCGCGTCGGGTCCGGCAGGATAGCCGGTGGTCGGCGTGAACGAGGTCCGCGGCGCGCGGTACGGGTTGATCGAGTCGGTGAGCGCAACGCTGAGCAACGCCGCGACCCCGAGCGTCGCCGCCGCCGTGCCGACCAGCGCCAGCAGCCGCCGCGGCCGGCGGGCGAGCGCCGCGGCTCCGAGCGGCAGCACGAGCAGCACCGCGTTGTTGACCCGTAGCGGCACCAGCAGCGCCAGCGCGACGACCCCGACATGCGGCGCGGCGCGCGCGGCGAGCCAGGCCTCGAGCCGCCCGCGGGACGGCGAGCCCTCGAGCCGCTGCGCCGCCACCAGCACCATGCCGGCGAGCGCCAATGAAAACTGCAGGCTGTCGGCCATGCGCCAGAGCGCATAGGGCACGACGACCGCGGCGCCCGCAAAAGTAACCAGCACCAGGCCACCGAGACCCGGGTCGGCGTCGCCACGTCGCGCCAGGCGACGCAGATACGCCAGCGCCAGCGCCAGCGCGGCGACCAAGGCGAGCAAGTTGAGCACGATCGGTCCGAGGTCGCCGGCGAAGCGCACAAAGGGCGCGGCGAGCAGCGGATAAACGATCGGCTTCGAGTAGTGGACCCCCTCGCCCGTCCGCTGCAGGATCAACGACGCGCGCGCCGGCTCGGCGCCTTCGAGGCGCGCCAGGTCGGCACTGTCGAAGCGCAGGTCGCCATCATGAGCCAGGCTCTCCGCCATCGCCAAAAAGGTTCCCTCGTCGGCCCAGACGGTCGACGGCGCGACCCGCACCGAGGCGAGGGCGACGAGGCAGGCCAACACCAGCAGCGCGAGCACGGCTGCGACCGTCGCCGGAGCCCGAGTCCGCCACCGCGAAGCCACTCTCGCCATCGTCCGCCGCGGAGGGCTCAGAGCACGACCCGAACGCCGGCACCGTGCCAGGTGATCTCGTCGATCGTCGACCCGTCGCGCCGCGTCGCCTCCGGGGCGACGAAGTCGAAGCGGCCGCTGCCCTCGTCGATCGCCGTGAAGCGCAGGCGCACCAGGACCCCCGAGCCGCTCGCCTCGGTCGTGCCGGTAAGAAGCACCAACAGGCGATTGCCGACCTGGCTCACCGTCGGCACGGTGGCACCGAGAAACGTGCCAGGCTCGATGCGCTCAAAGCGGAAGAGATCGACCGGGAACGCGAGCTCGAACGCGACGTCGGCCACGCGCTCGACTCCTTCGGCCACGACCTCGAGCTCGAGCAGCGTGTCGGCGCTGCCGCCGCCGCTGCGCAGCACGATGCGCGGCGGCTCGCCGGTTTCGGGCGTGAGCACGATCATCGGGCCGGGGTCGGTCGGCGTCTGGCCACCGCCGCCGGCGTTACCACCCGAGGAGTCGCAGCCAGCGCAGAGCAGGGCGAGGCAGGCGAGAACGATCGAAGCCGAAAGGGTCCACCGGTTGCTTCGCGCGGACCGAGAGGGGGGGCGTTCGTTGACCATGCGAGCAGTTTAGCTCAGCCGCGGAGATGCGTTATCCTGCATCTGCGATGGTCGAAACCCTTCATCTCCAGGTTGACGGTCAAGGCCTGCATGAATTCACCTCCCGCGTCGCCGACCTGGTCGCGCGCGCGGCCATCGATCAGGGCTTGTGCACGCTCTTCCTCCGCCACACCTCGGCGAGCCTGACGATCCAAGAGAACGCCGACCCGTCGGCACGCCGAGACCTCGAGGCCTGGCTGAACCGCCTGGTGCCCGAGAATGACCCGCTCTTCACCCACACCGCCGAAGGGCCGGACGACATGCCGGCGCACATCAAAGCGGCGCTCACCGCCGTCTCGCTGTCGATCCCGATCGTCGGCGGACGGCTCGCCCTCGGCACCTGGCAAGGCATCTTTCTCTGGGAACACCGCCACCACCGTGGGCGACGCGACGTCGTCGTCCACCTGGGGCCCTGAGCGGACCGCGATGGCGCACGCGAGGCGAGGCGGCGGACGCGGGGTGGTGCGGCGTCTCGTGCGCCACTGTCGCGATCGTCTGCCGCCGACGGTCCTGGGCTGGGCGCTCGCGGCGTTGTGCAGCGCCGCGCTCTGGCGCTGGGGCTACGGCGCCCTCGATCTGCTGGTCTTCGTCTTTGCGCTTGCCGGCCTCGTCCTCTTCTTCACCAGCAGCCTGGTGATTGCCGGCGCCGGGCTCTGGCTGTCGCGGCGCCTCGGCCGCGGTCTCGACGACGCGCCGGCCCTCGAGCTCGAGGCCGGCCGCGCCAACGCGTCGGGATTCACCGCCCCCGGTCTGCTGCGCCTGCCGCTGGTGCGCATCGAATGGAGCTGGCGACATCCCGCGGGCGTCGACTGTTCCCAGGAGGTCGACGCGAGCGGGCGCCTCGAGGAACGCGTCACGCCCCGCCGTCGTCTGCTCGCCGACGCGGTCGAACGACGGATCGTCGTCCAGGGCGCATTCGGCCTTTCGCGCATCGCCTGGAGCCACACGACGCGCGGACGGGTGCGCGCGCTGCCCGCGATCGGCGCCCTGCGCGCCATGCCGCCAGTGCCGTCGATGGCTGCCGGCGATGCCCTGCCCCACCCCTCCGGCGCCGCCGAGGGAGACCGCATGGAGATTCGCCGCTACCAGCCCGGCGACTCGGTGCGCCACATTCTGTGGAAGACCTACGCCCGCACGGGCCAGCTCAACGTGCGCCTGCCCGAGATCGCCGTCGACCGTGCGCAGCGCACCATCGCCTACCTGCTCACCGGGCCGGGCGACGAACCGGCGGCAGCGGCGGCCCGCGTCGCCCTCGAGCGCGGCCTGCTCGGCGAGCGCTGGCTGTTCACCGCCGACGGCGCGCCCGAGCCGACCGACACCCTCGAACCGGCGCTCGACGCGATCGCCGCCTCGGGCTCGTTCGAGCCACCCGCCGGAACCGCTCCGGCCGACGGACTGCGCGCCTTCCTCGCGCACCCGGCGGTACAGGGCGAGTCCCACTGCCTCGTTTTCGCCGCCGCGCGCACGGGTGAGCTCCTCGCCGACGCGCTCGACGCCGCCGCCGGCTCGCGCGGCGCCGTGTCCTTCGTGCTCGCCACCGACGGCGCGGTCGACAGCGGACCGCGTCCGCTGTGGCGTCGCCTGCTCTTCGACGACGAGCCGGTCGACGGCGCGCCGGTCGACATGCTGCGTACGCTGCTCGCGACCCTGCAGCGTGCCGGTCATGCCGCGCTGCTCGTCGATCGCCGAACCGGACGCAGCCACGGGTCCCTCGGCGCCGGTCCCGTGGCCTCCCGCCCGCTGCGGAGAGCCGGATGAGCACGGGCATCGGCCTCCGCGCCGTCGTTCTGGCGATCGCCGCGGTCGTCGCCGCCTGGTCGCTCACCGTCCCCGCCGGCCTGGTCACCGCCGCGTTCGGCGCCTTTTTCGGTGTCGTGCTTGGTGAGCGTGCCGCCGCCTCGCGGCTCCGGCTCTCGAGCGGGCTGCTCGGCGCGGGCGCCCTCGGCCTACTCGCTGTCGTGCTCTCGCGCGCCCTGGTCGACGCCGCCTGGCTGGCACGCCTGGTCGGCCCGGTGTTGTTGCTGCACGTCGCCGAGGCGGCCTTGTGGGCGTCGCTGGCGCTGCCGGCGGCCTTCGCGCTGCGCTTCGCGGCGGCGCGACGTCCACCGCTCGGCCTGCTCGAAGTCATCGCCGTCGCCTCGGCCGCCGCCACCGGCTTCGCCGCGCACCGCGACGGTGCGGTGCATCGGCCCTTGGCGGTCGGCGACTGGGCCTGGTCGCGCAACCTCGATCCGGCGCTCGTCTTCCTGGTGCTCGGCGGCCTCGGGACCCTGCTGCTGGCGGCGCTGATGCTGCGCGAGACGCGGCGCAGCCGCCTGCCGGTGCACTTCGCGGTGCTGGTTCTGGTCGGCGCGCTGCTCGTGGTCTTCGTGCGGGTCGAGGGGCTACCCGAGCCCGACCCGGCGAGCGACCTCGGTCTCACCGGCGAACCGGAGGAGGGTGACGAGGGGCGAGAGCGTGCGCAGGGCGGCGAGGGCTCTGGACGCTCGGACCAGCTCGGCGACCTCGAGTTCAAGGACGAGTACGGGCAGTCGGGGCAACAGGCGCCGGTCGCCGTCGTCCTGCTGCACGACGACTACGCGCCGCCCGCCGGCGCCTTCTACTTCCGCCAGTCGGCCTTCTCGCAGTACAACGGTCGGCGCCTGGTGCAGGCGACGCGCGACGATGTCGACCGCGACATCGTGCGCCGCTTCCCGGTCGAGCCGCTGACCGTCGCCGAGGCGCCACCGACCTCGGACCAGCGCCGCGCGCTGCGCACCACCATCGGACTGATGGTCGACCATGTGCGCCCCTTCGCCCTCGACGCACCGGTGCTGCTGCAGCCGACGCGCAATCCGAATCCGATGCGCTTCCAGCGCACCTTCGAGGTGCGCAGCCACGTGCCGGTGCTCGACTACCCATCCATGCTCGGTCGACGCGGCGGCGATCCGGCGTGGAGCGACGCGGTGTGGCGCCACTACACCGCGGCGCCGACCGACCCGCGCTACGCCGAGCTGGCGGCACGGCTGACAACCTCACTGCGCGCCGAGTACGCCGCCGACCCGTTGGCCCGCGCGCTGGCGGTGAAGTCGTACCTCGACGACCACGGTATCTACAGCCGCAAGAGCCGCCACGCCGGCGCCGACGATCCTGCCGCCTCCTTCCTCTTCGGCGACCTCACCGGCTACTGCGTCCATTTCGCGCACGCCGCCACCTACCTGCTGCGGGCGCTCGATGTGCCAGCACGCGTCGCCGCCGGCTATGCGGTCTCCGAGAGCGAGCGCGGCAGCGCGTCGACCATCCTGGTCCGCGGCGCCAACGCTCACGCCTGGCCCGAGATCCACCTCGAAGGCGTCGGCTGGGTGGTCGTCGACTTGACGCCGGCGACCTCGCTGGACGAACCGACCCAGGCGCCCGACCAACGCCTGCAGCAGATGCTCGGCGAGATGCTGCGTCAGGGCGCCGGCGAAGACGAGCTGCGCGACCCGTTGCACGCGCCGATCGACTGGGCCGCCTGGGTGCGCCGGCTGGCGCTTCTGCTCGCGCTGTTTGCCGCAGTCGGCTGGCTGGTGAAGCTGTGGCGGGCGCTGGCGCCCCGCGTCGGCGCCCGCACCTCGGCCTGGCGCACCGCCTATCGCGCGGCGCTCGACCGGCTGGCCGAGCTCGGTGCCCGGCGCCGCGCGGGCGAGAGCCGCGAGGCCTTCGCGCGCCGCGTCGCCGACCTCAGCCCGAGCTTCCATCGCCTCACCGCCAGCCACCTCGCGGTCGCCCTCGGCTCGCACCGTGGCGCCGACCCGGCCGGAATCCTCGGCGCGCTGCACGGCGTCGGCGCCGAGCTGCGCCAAGCCGTGCCGTGGTGGCGGCGCCTCCTCGGCCACCTCGATCCGACCTCGTGGCTGCGCGCTCGTTGACCCGCACCGTCCCCGACCCCGACGCCCCGGCACTGGTACCATGAGCCCGATGGACGACTCCCAGTCCCCCACAACAACGTCCGGCATGCCGTCCGACGGGCCGAGCCCTGATACCGCGCCGCAAGCGAGCGAAGCGAGTCACGCGGCGGCGCGTCGACGAGCAGCCCGCGGTGACGACCAGCTCCCGACCGAGCAGCACCCGATCTCGGAGCTTCAGGCGACGGTCGACTCGGTGCGCGAGGAATACCGCGAGCGCTCGGTCACCAGCGCCTCCGAGCCGCCTCCGCCGGCGGCTCCGGACACCGAGCCGGGCCTCGACGCGACCGAGCAGTTCCAGGTGCCGACGGTGGTGCAGACCGCGGCCGCACCGCCTTCGACGAGTCCGCCGACCGCGGAAGTCGACCCGCTCGAGGCGGCAATCGACGTTCTCGGCCGTCTCCAGGCCCGCGTGCGCGCGCAGGTGCTCGGGCGCGACGAAGTGATCGACCTCGTCCTCGTCGCCCTCCTGGCCGACGGCCACGTGCTGCTCGAGGACTTTCCCGGCTCGGGCAAGACGACGCTCGCCAAGAGCCTCGGTCAGTCGATCGTCGACGAGGTGACTGACCCGGAGGCGCCGATCGCGCCCTTTCGGCGCATCCAGTTCACGCCCGACCTGCTGCCGTCGGACGTCACCGGCGTCACCGTTTTCGACGCCACGCGCCAGGCCTTCCACTTTCGCCACGGTCCGCTCTTCGCCCACGTCGTCCTCGCCGACGAGATCAATCGAACATCGCCCAAGGTGCAGGCGGCGATGCTCGAGGCGATGGCCGAGAAGCAGGTCACGGTCGACAATGTCACCCACCCGCTCGACCGTCTGTTTTTCGTCATCGCGACACAGAATCCGCTCGACCTGGCGGGCACCTATCCGCTGCCGGTGGCGCAGCTCGACCGTTTCCTGTTCAAGATCCGCATGGAGCACATCGACCGCGCCGCCGAGCTCGAAGTGCTCGAGACCTGGCGCTCGCGCCGCGACGTCGAGCGCGCCGACTTGCCGAAGGTGACACGCGACGAAGTACTGGCGGCACGCGCCGCGATCGACGAGCGCGTCGCCCTCGACCCGCGCATCCGCACCGCGCTCGTCGACCTCGCCCAGGCGCTGCGCGCCGACGAGCGCGTGATCCAGGGCTGCTCGACGCGCAGCCTGGTGCTGATGCTGCCGGCGCTGCAGGCTCAGGCCGCTCTGCGCGGACGCGACTACGTGTCGAGCGACGACCTCGAGACCCTGGTGCCGCGCGTGCTCGGACACCGCCTCGAGCTGGCGCCCGGCATCGCCGACGCCGGCGAGGTGATCGCGGACGCGCTCTCCGGGGTGCTCGAAGAGCTGGCGCGCTCGACTCTCCGGACCTCTTGATGTCGCCCGGCCTGCGCCGCGCCCTGTGCCTGCTCGCGCTGCTCGTGCTGCACACGGCGATGCTCGGTGCCCAGGGCCCGCAAGTGCGCAGCGACGTTGGAGACGACGACGACCTGCGCGCGGAGCTGCGCGTGCTCGACCTGCTGCGCGACGGCGACCTGGCCGACTTGCCGACCGACACCGTCGACCCGGACCTGTGGGCCTGGGCGGCGCTCGACGCGCTGCAGGAAGACAAGACCGTGCGAGCGCGCGAGCTCTCCGAGCAGCTGCTCGCGCACGATCCTGACTCGATCGAGGGCCACTATCTGGTCGGCACCGTGCACCACCGTGCCGAGGGCAATCTGCCGCGCGCGCTCTACCATCTGCGGCGCGCCCGGGGGCTGATCGAGGATGCCTTCGGACCGGCGCCGAGCGACGACGGCCCGTGGATCTGGCATGCGCTGACTCTCGGCGAGATGGCGATGGTCAGCGGCGAGATGGGACGCCACGAGCAGAAGCTGGAGCTGTTGGCGGTGCGCGACGCGCTTTACGAGCCGCGCTCGCCGGCCGAGCGCGGCTGGCCGCTGATGCGCCTGCGCCGCTACGACGAGGCCCGACGCGCCGTCGAGGAGGCGCTGGCGATGGACGACCCCGACCAGACCGCGTCGGCGCTCACCGCCCTGTGCGCCATCGAGGCCGAGCAACACCACCGGGACGCGAGTCTCGAAGCCTGCCTCGCCGCGGCCGAGCACGAGCGACGCTACGACCTCGGAGGCCCGACACCGTTCACCAACGCCGCCGAGGCCAGCCTCGGCCTGCTGCGCCTCGACCAGGCAGAGTCGCTGCTGCTCGAGGCGACCGAGAACTTCATCGTCGGTACGGTGTCGAACCCCTGGCTCGACCTGACGCAGCTCTACCTCAGTCAGGGGCGCACGCCGGAGGCGCTCGAGGCGGTGCGCGCCATGCACCGCTGGCGCCTTCGCCAACCGGCGGCGATCGACGAGCAGAATCGCGCCGAGGCAGAGATGACGGCCGCCGCGTTCCTGCTGGTCGCCGGCCGTCCCCACGACGCCCTGCGCATCACCCGCCGCACCTTGGCGCGCCCCGACCGCACCGGCTTCACCTCGTCCGAGAGTGAGCAGATGGAAGTCGCGGCGGCGCTCCTCGACAGCATTGCCCATCGGCTCGCCGCCGAGCGCACGGCGGAGACGATCGCGGCCTCGTCGTGGACCGACGCGCTGCGCCTCCGCCTGGTGGAGACGCGGCTGCGCCTGCGCGCCTGGTCGTCCTCGCGCCGCGCCGCCGCCCACCTCTCGGCCGAGCGCATGCTGCTGGCGACGCTGCGCCCCTACCTCGCCGGCGCCGCCGAGCTGCCGGAATGGCTCGAGCCCGAGCTGGTGGCCAGTCTCGGCGACGGCGTGATGGCGGCCGCCCTCGAGCGCGCCGAAGCCATCGAAACGGTCGACGGCGCCGAAGGTTTCTTCGCCGCCTGGCGGGTCGAGATCGCGACCCACGGCGGCGACGCGCGCACGGCGCTGGCGCAGGCCGACCGCGCTCTCGACACGCTGCCCGGCGTCGCCGTCCTGCTGCGGGCCCGCGTCGCCGCCCAAGGTGCCCGCGCCGCGCTGCGGCTGGGCGAGCGCGGGCGCGCGGCCGAGCTCTTTGACCGTGCTCTCCAGTCAGATCCGGGCACCCTCCGGCTGTTGGGACTGGCGCTGCCGGTGCGCATCGACGCCGCGCCGACCCCGGTGGCCCGCGCCGCCGCGCGCTCGCTCGCCGCCTCGCCGCGCTTCGACCGCTTCGACGCCAGCCGCTTCGTGGTGCAAATCGAGGGCGTTCCCTCGTCCGCCGACGCCTGCCTGCTCGGCCCCAACGGCACACGTCTTGCATGTTCTCAAGTGACCGTACGCGCCGGCGAAGACGACGCCGCGCTCGGGCGTCGCCTGGCGCTCGAGCTCCAAGACGCCGCCTTCGCCCCGCGCCTCGATCTGACCCAGAGCGATCTCGAGTCGCTCGACGGCTCGCCCACCGCCGCCGGCGGACGCGGGCGTGAACGACTGCACACTCTCCTCGACGAGCTGACCCGCGACTCATGACCTCGAGGTTCCCCATGATGAAGCTCCATACCCCGCCCGCCCACCGAGCGAGCGCGCCAACGCGCCCGCGTGTCGTCGCTCTGCCGCTCCGGCACGCAGCCCTCAGTCCGACCCCGCTGTCGGCGAACTTGGTTCTACCGGCCCTGTTCCTGGCGTCGGTGTTCCTGGCGTCGGTGTTCCTGGCGAGACCGGCGCAGGCCCAGGAAGTGCAACGCGGCAGCTGGACCGCCAAGGGATTCGACATCGACGGCTCGTGGAGCATCGTGAACGAGGGCAGCCAGGCCGTCCTGGTGCTCGACGAGGGCTTCTCGACCAAGAGTGCCCCTGACCTCAAGATCTTTCTCTCGCCCAAGCCGCTGGCGCAGCTCGAGAATCGCAACGCCACCGACGGCGCGGTCCTGGTCGCCCGCCTCAAGTCGAACCGCGGCGCCCAGCGCTATCCGCTGCCGGGCGACTTCGCGAGCTATGTCTCGCTGATCATCCACTGCGAGAAGTACTCGAAGCTTTGGGGCGGCGCCGACCTGCGCTGAGCCGACCCGGCCACCGCCTCATCCAGCCGGCGTCTCGGCGCGAAGCGCTTGGTGTGAGCCACAACGCACGCAATCCCGCCGCCCACGTCGCGCTCGACGCGTCGCCCCACATTCCTCACCAACGCCTCGCCTACGCCAACAACGCCGCGATCCTCGCCGACCGCGACTACGTCCTCTACTGGATGATCGCGGCGCGGCGCCCGCGTTGGAACTTCGCCCTCGATCACGCCATCGGCCGCGCGCGGGAGCTCGGCAAGCCGCTCGTCGTCTTCGAGCCGCTGCGCGTAGGCTACCCGTGGGCCAGCGACCGCCTGCACCGTTTTGTCGTCGATGGCATGCAGGCCAACGCCCGCGTCTTCGACGACGCCCCGGCGCTGTACTACCCGTGGCTCGAGAGCGAGGAAGGCGAAGGTCAGGGTTTGCTCGAGGCGATGGCGAAGCGCGCGGCGGTGGTCGTCACCGATGACTGGCCGTGCTTCTTCCTGCCGCGCATGGTGGCCGCGGCGGCCGACGCGCTCGACGTCCGCGTCGAGACGGTCGACTCGTGCGGACTCTTGCCGCTGCGCTGCGCCGACAAGATCTACAAGCGCGCGGTCGACCTGCGGCGCCACCTCCAGAGTGTGCTGCACGACCATCTGCTCGACCGGCCGCGCGCCGAGCCCTTCGACGGCGTCGACTTGCCGTCGCCCGACGGTCTGCTTCCAGACCACGTCACCGCGCGCTGGCCGAGCTGGCGGCAGCGGATCCTCGACGACGCGGTCGACCTGGCGACGTTCCCCATCGACCACTTGGTCCGTCCGATCGACACCCGCGGCGGCTGCGCCGCCGGCGCCGAGCAGCTCGCCGACTTTATCTACGAACGCCTGCCGCGCTACCTCGACGACCGCCTCGATCTCGAGCATCGTGCCACCAGCGAGCTCTCCGGCCACCTGCACTTCGGCCACCTCGGCGCACACCAGGTCTTCGACGCCGTCGCCGCGCGCGAGGACTGGAGCCCGGGCCGCCTGGGCGAGCGGGCGAACGGCGCGCGCGAGGGCTGGTGGGGCATGTCGGCGGAGGCCGAGTCGTTCCTCGACCAGCTCGTCACCTGGCGCGAGCTCGGCCACAACCTGTGCCACCACCGCACCGACTACGCGGACTACGACTCGCTCCCCGGCTGGGCGCGCCAGAGCCTCGCCGAGCATTCGGGCGACGAGCGCCCCGACCTCTACGACCTCGAAACGCTCGAGCATGCCCGCACCCACGACGAGATCTGGAACGCCGCCCAGCGCGAGCTACTCGTCGACGGTCGCATCCACAACTACCTGCGCATGCTGTGGGCGAAGAAGATCCTCGAATGGTCGCCGTCGCCGCGCGCCGCCGCCGAGCGAATGATCCACCTCAACGACAAATACGCCATCGACGGCCGCGACCCGAACTCCTACAGCGGCATCTTCTGGTGCCTCGGCCGCTACGATCGCGCCTGGGGCCCCGAGCGCCCGATCTTCGGCAAGATCCGCTACATGTCATCCGACTCGACCCGTCGGAAGACCAAACTCGGCCCCTACCTCGAGACCTACGGCCCGCTCTCGACCGCCGGCTGAGCCGAAGATGTCAGCGGCTCGACCGGCCCGAGCGGCTGGTCCCAGAGACCGCTCGGGAAGCGCCGGCGGAGGTACGCGACGAGCGGCTTCACTTTGGCGAGATGCTGTGGTTCCCAACGCCCGAGCCAAGTCCAAAACTCGGCCAGAGCGTCCTGATCTCGCTCGAGATCGAGCCGCCCTTGATCCAGCAAGTCGATCAGCTTGAGCACCCAGAGCGGCCGTTGAATCCAAAAAGGGATTGATCGGTGATGTGCCAAGGTTCCGCGCCGGCCAATCCAGCGAGCCAGAAGAGCGTCGGTTGTGGCGCGCGTACGACGCCCGGCGACATCGCAGCCACGTGCCCGCAGCACCTGCAGGACCACACCCATCGTCGGTGCAACCAGTTCCTGCAACGCCTCCTCAGAATCCAGCAAGGTCGGTAGAATGCGCTCGGCAATTCGCGCCGCAGACTCAAGCTCCTGAGGCTCGAACAGATGCCTCGACAAGCCACTGAGCCGCCAGACCGCATCGGCGTTCGAGGCATTGGCCTCACACCAGGCCAGAACATCGCCCACGGTCGAGGGCGGTAGGTCGTGCTGCTTGACGATGAACTTGGTCAGGAAGGCGGCACCTGGATCAAGACGATGCACCGCCAACCATGCGAGAGCCGAATCACGCACAACGTCGAATGATCCCCCAGCCTCTAGCCAAGCCTTCAACACGAAGTCTGCGGGCTTGCTCGACCCATGCGCCGCAAGCCACGTCTCTGTTGCCGCACGCACGCTGTCCGCCTCACCGCCCGCGTCCAGCCAAGCCTTCAACACGAACTGCGCGGACTCTCCCGAACCGTGCGAAGCAAGCCACGTCGCCGTCGCCGAACGCACGCTGTCCGCCTCACCGCCAGCGTCCAGCCAAGCCTTCAACACGAACTGCGCGGACTCTCCCGATCCGTGCGCCGCGAGCCACGTCGCCGTCGCCGCGCGCACGCTGTCCACCGCACCGCCAGCGTCCAGCCAAGACTTCAACACGAACGGTGCGGACTCTCCCGATCCGTGCGAAGCAAGCCACGTCGCCGTCGCGCCACGTACGGTGTCCACCGCACCGCCCACGTCCAGCCAAGCCGTCAGCACGAACTGCGCGGACTCTCCCGAACCGTGCAACCCGAGCCACGTCACCGTCGCCGAACGCACGCTGTCCACCGCACCGCCCGCGTCCAGCCAAGCCTTCAACACGAACGATGCGGACTCTCCCGAACCGTGCGATGCAAGCCAAGCCTCCGTCGCCGCCCGCACGCTGTCCACCGCGCCGCCCGCGTCCAGCCAAGACTTCAACACAAACTGCGCAGACTCTCCCGATCCGTGCAACACGAGCCACGTTTCCGTCGCCGCTCGCACGCTGTCCACGGCGCCGCTCGCATCCAACCATGCTGTCAACACAAACCGCGCGGGCTCCCCCAATCTGTGGGACGCGAGCCACCTCGCGATCGGCTCACGCACCTGCTCCAAATCGCCTCCGGCCCTGAGCCAGCTCGTCAAAACGAAGCCCGCAGACGCCCTCGTTCCCAGCAGCTGAAGCCAGCGTGCAGTCACCACGCGCACTGCATCGACATCACCACCGGCGTCCATCCACGCCTTCAGCACAAAGTGCGCGGACTCCTTGGTGCCGTGAACCGAGAGCCACTGCTCGGTTTCGACGCGGACGGCATCGACCGCGCCTCCGGCCCTCAGCCACGTCTTCAGCACGAACGACGCGCGATCGCGCAGGTGGTTGGCCTGCAGCCAGGCCAATGCCTTGTCGGCGAAACGGCGGTGGTCGAGCAGAAGCGCACAGCCGAGGATGAAAAAGCTGCCCTCACCGCGCGGCGCAAGGCGCTCGAGCCATGCGACCAGCTTGCGATGGCGCCGCGCCGTCAAGCGTGTGTTCGCCCGGGCGATCGTCCGTGCCAGCCCACCGAAGGCGAAGTGAAGCTGAGAATCGTCGACCGCGTCGGCCCATACCGGCGATTCCTTGTCCAGCAAGTCGACGATCTGGTCCGGCGTCAGCAGCGGTGTGCGCAGCAAGGCCTCACGGTGTGGACGCCAGGCATGCGGATGGTCGGCGAGCTCGCCGCGGAGCACCGCGAGGAAGTCGACGTCGGCGAATGCGGCAGAATCGGCGAGGCGCTGCAGGGCGACGAGAGCGGAGTCGAGCACGCCGTGGCGGCGGGCGATCTCGAGCCAACGGGCGACGAAGCGTTGCCCGAGCTGGCGCTGGCCTGCCAGGTACGACAGGACGACCTGGTCGGCGAGAAGGTCGTGCGCGGCGAACCAGCGCTCGCCAGTCTCGTCGTCGACGCGCTCGATCCAGCGGTCGGTCGCCAGGCGATCGAAGAGGCGTCGATCCAGCGTGTCGTGGAGCGAAGCGGCGACCTCGGCGGACAGCGGGAGAAGTCCCATCCACAGAGCCAGCTCCTCCGCCACGCCGCGCGCCGAGAAGGTCTTCTGCACCTGCCGACTGAACCAGGTCCCAAAATCGGGCTCGGCGTAGAGCTGATCGAAATCGAGCGAAGAGTCGCCGCGCTCCTGCAAGTAGCCGACGAAAACCGCCAGCGCCGGCCGTCCGTTGACCTGGTCGAGCAGCTCGGCCGAGACTGTGACGCTCGTGCTGGCGAGAATGTGACGAATCGCGGCGTCGCGGTAGCCGTCGAGCCAGGCCGCTTGTTGAGCCGACGGCGGCGACAGGTCGAGCCGCTGCAGACCTTCGAGGCCCGCGAGCTGGGGGGCGTAGGCGGTGCGACACGTGGCGACCAATCGGAGCATGACGCCCAGGTCTTCGCCGAGCTCGGCGACGCACTCGACCAGGTCGGCGAAGCGCGGCTGCGTCTCGACATAGTCGACCAGGAGCAGGGCGCGATCGTCGACGTGGAGATGCCGGCAAAGGGCCTCGAGGCTGTCGGCGGTGGCGCGGGCGGCGCTGAGCACGAGGAGACCTCGCCGCTCCGCATGGCGCGCAAGCTCGAGCGCCAGGCGACTCTTGCCGACACCACCAGCCCCGGTGATCAAGAGACCGGTCGCAAACTGCTCGTCGAAGAGCGTGTCGAGGAGTGCCGACTCGGCGACGAAGTCCGCACTCGGTTGCGCGACGAGGTGCTGCTCGAGGCTGTAGAACGGCAGGGTGTCGCTCGACAGGTAGGCGCGGAATGTGTGCCGGCGTGCTCCCTGCTCGAGCCGACGCAGGCCGCGCGGGATCAGCTCCGGAAACCAGCGAAAGGCGAGCCGCGGCGCACGCGTCAGGCGGTCGCGCAGCCGCGACCAGTCGAGCACCTCGATCTCGAGAGTCTCGAGGTGACGCAGGTGCGGGCGCCGTGCGAGCCTCTTGAAGTCCTCGCGAATCGCGTCGCGCACCGTGTCGAAGTGGTTCTCGTTGGCCAACGTCGAGCTGATGCAGTAGACGAAACGGCCGATCGGCGGTGCAGAGCGGTACCACGGCGCGTACTGCGCCTGGCCCGGCCCATCGGGCGACGCGGTGTGCTTGTCGAGCACCGACGCGGTATCGCGCCAACGCCGACACGCCGCCTCGTGGCCTGGCTCGCCGATCACCTTGCACTGCACGACCTCGCGGATCGCGTGAACCTCACCGGCACGCACCAAGCCACGCGTGAGGTCGATGCCGCCATCGCGGCCGTGCGCTCCGAAGGCATGGAACATGCGGCCCTCGTCGGCGAGGATCTCGCCGACGAGGCGCTCGAATTCATCTCCATCCCCCGCAAACGACGGAATCTCGACCGGGCCCATCGCCCGAGCTTATCGCCCTCAGAGAGGAGCGATCTGCCTGGCGACGAGCCGAGGCACCGACCCTCACGACATGCCACCGATTCCGATGGAACCATCCCGAGGGCCGGGCCGGACGGACTGGCGAGGCGCGCGAGTGGACCGACCTACCGCCGGTGGGCGGCGATGAAGTCGCCGATCGCGGTGTTGAAGTAGGGCGAAAAGACCTCGTTCGGGTAGCGGGACTCGTTGCGGAAGCTGTGGATGCCGTTGACCAGATCGAGATCTCCCGGCGGCATCAGCCACGGCCCGCCACTGGCGCCGCCGGCCATGTCGCCTTCTTTGCCGACGATCGAGCCGCGGTCGAGTGAACGCGTGTACATGCCCGGCTGCTTGTACATGAAGCGCTTGTCCTGGTAGTTGCGCGGATAGCCGACATCGGTCCACTCGCGCGGCAGGGTGCGGTTCACGGTGTAGCCGAGGTAGCCGACCACGGCGCCGATCGAGCGACGATCGTGTCCACCGGTACGCATCTCGATCGTGCCGACATCGTAGGCCTCGTTCTCGTTCCGCTGCCACCCGGGCATCACCGACGCGCGCTGCCACGTCCAGCTGCCGAACGGTTCGACGCCGTCCGTGAACGCAGGGACGAAGAGAATGTCGGACGACCACACGCCTCCGCTCCACAGATTGTGCGCGGCCGTGATCAAGGTGTTGGTGTAGATCACCGACGCCGAGCCGGTGAAGTCTTCGCCGCCGGCGGTGAAGTAGAGCTTGCCGACGGTGCGCCACGGATAGGCGGTCGGATCCGCGACGCGGGTCGCTGGCGTGAAGACCAGCGCCGACGATGCACGGTCGCGGTGCCGTGCCTTCGAGTCAGAGGCTTCCGGATCGAATCCCGGGGAAGTCTTCTGAGGCCCATCGGGCTCGCGGGCGTCCTCGGTGTGCTCGATCGCCGGACGATTGGACATGCCCTTCGCCTTCGCGCGACGCTCGGGTGTCCAATAGCTCTCGATCTCTTGGGCACTTTTCTTGGCTTCGGTCGAAT
The DNA here is from genome assembly GCA_039194425.1 of Acidobacteriota bacterium. Taxonomy (GTDB): domain Bacteria; phylum Acidobacteriota; class Thermoanaerobaculia; order Multivoradales; family J023; genus JAUIJL01. The sequence continues at coordinate 176,231 of JBCCVZ010000001.1, forward strand.
CGGACATACGATCTCTCCTGCGAGTTGCTCAGATGCGAGCTGTCGCGCCGTGGACATCCAGCGGCGTGCGATCACTCGGCGATCTCCAGGAGAGCAAGTCCGATGCCTGCTCCGGCAGCGCTCTCAGCTCGCGGCGCGCGGCGGCAGTCGGCCGCCGTAGCGGTCGATGAAGCGCTCGGTGTCTTCGCGATGGCCGCAGACGTAGATCACGTCGCCGGCCTCGAATTCGAAGTCGGCGCCGATCTCGGTGCGCAGCTCGTTGTCGCGCTCGACGGCGACCACGCTGCAGCCGGTCTTGCGCCGGATCTTCTGTACCGACGGATGGCTCTTGACCAGCGTCTCGGCGCTGGCGCGGAGAACCTGCAGGTCGGTGCCGAGAGACAGGGTGTCGCGCCGCAGCAGGCGCTGGGCGAGGATCTGTGCCGCCACCTGCGCGATCGAGATCGCGAAGTCGGCGCCGGAGCGGTGCAGGCGGTCGATGTTCTCGGCGAGATTCACTCGCGCGATCACTGGCAGGTCGTTCGACTCGCCGCGCAAGATCAACGTCGCGAAGAGGGTCGCGCTGTCGTTGTCGAGCGCCAGAATCAGCGCCCTCGCCTGGTCGAGCTCGAGGCGCTCGAAGATCTCCGGATCCGCGATGTCGCCGACTAGTTCGACGCCCTTGATGTCGGCCGACTGGTCGACGATCACGACTTCTTCGCCGACGTCGCGCAAGAGCTGCGCCACCTTCTGCCCGACCTCGCCGTACCCGGCGATGATGAACGGCCCTCTGCGTAGCCCGACGCGTCCGCCTCCGGCGAGCTCGCTCAGCGCGTCGACCGCTTTGGACGAGCCGATCACGACCAGCATGCCGCGCGGCTCGAGGCGCATGTCGGCACGCGGCCGCGTCTGCAGCTCACCGTGCACCCACTGACCGATCACGGTCGCACCGGTCCGGCCCCCGAGATCCGCATCGCGCAGCGTCTTGCCGGCGAGCTCGGACTCCGGATCGATGCGCACCTCGGCGACGCGCAGCCTCTTGCCGAGCTGCTGGATACCATCCACCCGCGGCTGAATGCGATGGCTGGCACGCGCCGCGATGGCAGCACCGAGCACGTGGCGCGGAGTCACCACCGAGGTCGCGCCAGCCATCGAGAGCGCCCGGCGGTGATGTGGCTCCTCGACCAGGGCGAAGATGTCGCGCGTGAAGCCAAACTCACCGGCGATCAGGGCGGCGGCGGTGTTCTCCTCGTCATTTCCGTTGAGGATCAGGGCCCGCGCCGTTTCCAGGCGTGCACCCTCGAAGGCTTTGGCGATCGAACGTTCGTGCACGGGATACACGCCGCGATAGCGCTTGGCGTCGCCGGCAGTGCGTTCGACCAGAGCGCGGACTTCATCGTCGTCGAGCTCGACGATCACCAACGGCACGTCGGCCATCACAAGCTCTTCCAGCAAAGTCTCGACCGCCGGGCCGAAGCGAAAAATCACGACGTGATCTTCGAGATCGGGAGCTTCGCGCGGCAGGCGCATCTCGAAGCGATCCTCGAGCAGCGGCAAGAGCAGGAACGGCACCAGCATGTAGACCAAGAAGACACCGAAGAACTGGAGCACGACGACGAAGAGAATCGACACCGGGTGATCCCAGCTCGCCTGGTGGCCATAGCCGGTGGTGGTGATGGTTTCGGCGACGAACTCGAAGGCGTCCCAGAATCCTTGGCGATCGGCCTCGAACCGATCCATCAGAAACATGTAGATCCATGCGGTCCCGACGAGGAGGACGGGCAGAGCCGAGAGCAGCAGGAGGATTCGCTGACGCGCACGCTGAAGGGCCATGGTGGCCGCATCTTGCCACATCGACCCCGGCCCTTCGGTATCATCGGAGCGATGGCGAACTCGGTCCGTCTCGACAAGTGGCTGCAGGTGGCGCGCGTCTTCAAAACCCGCTCGAAAGCGACCAAAGCGTGCTCGGTGAGCCGAGTGCGCGTCAACGGTCAGGTCGCCAAGCCGCACCGCAACCTGGCGATCGGCGACCGCATCGAGGTCGAGATCGGCGACTGGAAGCGCATCGTCGTAGTCAAAGAGCTGCACGACAAGCCGCTGCCGAAGAAAGAGGTGCCGCGCCTCTTCGACGACGAGAGCCCGCCGAAGCCCGAGATGGATCCGCTCGAACGGCTGATGCGCCGCGCGCCGCTGCTGCGGGATCGCGGCGCCGGCAGACCGTCGAAGCGCGAGCGCCGCCAGCTCGAGAAGCTCCGCCGCGGCGGCGATTGACCGTCGCGGAGCGCGTCGTCGAACCTGCCGAGACGCCGGCAGACGCGAGGGCTCGGGTTGACAGCCCGCGGCGCGGCGGCTACGGTCGCGCCGTGCTCGACGCCCGGCGTCGCGACCGTCCGAGTCTCGCTCCCGTCCAGCCTCCAGCCCGCTCGTCATGACAGCCAAAGCCACTCGATCCTCGACCGAACCCGTCGTCGTGCTCCAGCGCGGACGTGAAGCGTCGCTGCGCCGGCGCCACCCGTGGCTCTTCCAGTCGGCGATCGACCGCGTCGAAGGCAAGCCGGCTCCCGGCGACACCGTCGTCGTGCGGGCCGCGCGCGGAGAAGTCGCCGGCCGCGGCGCCTGGTCGCCGCGCTCCAAGATTTCGGTCCGGATGTGGACCTACGGGCACCAGGACCCCGCGGTCGACGAGGCCTTGATCCGGGCACGCGTCAACAGCGCCCTGGCGCTGCGCCGCGAGCACCTGCGCGACGAGCGGAGCGGCTGCCGCCTGATCTTCGCCGAGTCGGACGGGTTGCCCGGCGTGATCGCCGATCGCTACGCCGACGTGCTCGTCTGCAGTTTTCTTTCGACCGGCGCCGAGCGCTGGCGCGAGGTGATCATCGACGCCCTGGTCGAGGCGCTCGAGCCGGCCGCCGTCTTCGAGCGCTCCGACTCGTCGATGCGGGGGCGCGAGGGCCTCGAGCCACGCACTGGCCTGCTGCGCGGCGTCGAGCCACCGGAGCTGGTCGAGATCGACGAACGCGGCTGCCGCTACCTCGTCGACGTGCGCCGGGGACACAAGACCGGTTTCTATCTCGACCAGCGCGAAAGCCGCACGGCGGTCGCTGCCCGTGCTTCGGGTCGCCTGCTCAACGCCTTCAGCTACACCGGCGGCTTCTCGGTCGCGGCGCTGGTCGCGTCCGAGCGCGGCGAGGGCGCGGTCACCAGCGCGCTCGACATCGATTCGTCGGCGGACGCGCTGGCGCTCGCGGCACGCAACGCCGAGCGCAACGGCGTCGACGCGCGGCGCGAGGCGATCGAGGGCAACGTCTTCGAGGTGCTGCGCCGCTTCCGTGCCGAGGGCCGACGCTTCGACACCATCGTGCTCGATCCACCGAAGTTCGCCGACTCGCGGGCGCGGGTGAAGAAAGCGGCGCGCGGCTACAAGGACATCAACCTCCTGGCCTGCCAGCTGCTCGAGCCCGGCGGTCTGCTGGCGACTTTCTCCTGCTCCGGCATGCTCGAGCCGCAGCTTTTCCAGAAGATCGTCGCCGACGCCGCGCTCGACGCCGGGCGCTTCGGACGCATTGTGCAGCGCCTCGGCCACCCGGACGACCATCCGCTCGCGCTCGCCTTCCCCGAGGGACGCTACCTCAAGGGCCTGCTCGTCCGCGTCGACTGAAGGAGCCGAACAGGAGAGGCTGGACGAGGCGGTGGCTCAGAGCAGGCCGACCGGCAGCGCGACGGTGCGCTCGTCGAGCGGCATCTGCTCGGACGCCAGGCAGACGACGCCACCTTCGCCGAGCGCATGCCCGAGGCCGTCGAGCGCGGTGAACACGCGGGCCCAGGTCGTCCGAGGGGTCGTCTCCAACTCGACCGCCAACGGGTAGACCCGGCCGTCGTGCTCGAGAAGGAACTGGACTTCATGACCGTCCGCCGCGCGGAAGTACGACATGCGCGGAGTCTTCCGACGGTGGCAGAAACTGCGCCAGATCTCGCCGAAGACGAACGTCTCGAACACCCTCTGCGCCATGGCACTCTCGGCCAGCTCCTCCGGGCTCGACCACCCGGCGAGATGCACGGCCAACCCGGTGTCGAGGAAATAGAGCTTGGGCGCGTCGGCTGACTCGGGCGAGGTTCCGTTCACATAGGCCGGGAGTCGGCGCACCTGGAACGTCGCTTCGAGCGCTGCGAGCCAGTGTTCCGCGATCGCGACCGGGATGTCGACGCGTCGAGCCAAGTCGGCGAGGTCGAGCACGCGACCTGTTTGGGCAGCGCACGCCGTCAGGAAGCGCCGGAACGCCGAAAGGTCGTTCACCGTGTCGAGCCGCCGGATGTCGCGCCGGAGGAAGCTGTCGACGTACGAGCGGTAGAAACGGTCCCGATCGGCCAACGAGCCCGAGTGGAGAAGCGGAAACGAGCCGCGCCACAGATGCTCGAACACCCGGTCGAGCGACCAGTCATCCGCCTCCTCACTGCGCGGAGCGAGAACTTCGGCGACCGGCAGCAGCGGCGGTACGTCGAGCCGATGTCCTGCCAGCTCACGAAGCGACAAGCCGAGCAGCTCGACGACCGCGATCCGTCCCGTCATCGTCTCGAGGACCCGGTCGATCGCCTCGACACGGCGCGACGCGACGAGCCAAAACTCTCCCGGCCGTCCCCGCGCGTCGACCCACTCCCGGATCGCCGCCATCAGGTGGGGCGCGGCCTGAATCTCGTCGATCAGAACGGGAGGAGGGTGGTCCTGCAGGAACAACGTCGGGTTCTCGATCGCCAGATCGCGGGCGGCGAAGTCGGCGAGCGTCACGTAGCGTCGCTCGACCTCGGGGTCTTCGAGCTCGCGCAGAGTGTCGAGGAGCGTCGTCTTGCCGACCTGGCGGGGCCCTTGAACGAGCACCACGGGGAATACGGCGCTGGCTTCGAGCAGGGGCTGCTCGAGCATGCGCGGGTGGTAGCGGCGGGTCGGTTCTGCCAGTGGTTTCATCATGACGACAGGTCAATTGCGAAGAACTCTATCACGACCTCTGATGCCCTCTGTCTCTGCGCAATCTAGCGAATCTTCGCAATCTATTTATTGACATGTTTCGATGTATGTGAGAGATTTTGGCCACAATGACGGCACTCCGAATCCACCGACTCCCCTCCCGTGCGGCTGATCGCCGATCCGACGTTGAGCCGAGCTTCCGACGCGAGCCCCTGCGCTACCTCGATCATCGCCTCGAGTCTGCGGACGAGTCGTTCTGGATTCATCGGGCGCTTCTTTGCGTCGCGGAGCCGGAGGCGGCGAAGGCCGTGCTGGCCAATCGCGGCAGGGCGTTCCGCGAGCATTCGGACTTCTTCCACACCACGCGGGGCGCCTTCGGCCCACGCCTGCTCCAAGTCGTGCTGGCGCGCGGCGGGCGCCAGCTGTTGAGCGCCCATGCAGCGGCCCGGGCGCACCGCTTGCCGGACACCGTCGACCGCGTGGTCCGTTCCACGAGCGAGTGGCCCGACGCCGGCAATCGCTTGCTCTACGAGCACTTCAAGCCGACCCTGGTGACTCCCGAACGCGCCGAGCTGCTCGAACCCCTGCTCGAGCAGGTGCTCGAGAAGGCGGTCTTCGCCGGCGCACGCGAACGGCGATCGCGCATCGTGCGCGCGCTGTTCCGCCGCCGCCTCTTCCGTGCGTTGCGGCGCGAGATCGAGCACCGGATCGCAGCACCACCACCCGGCGAGTCGCGCGATCTCTTCGATGTCTTGGCGGCGGTCGCCGGACCCGAGGCGAACGAATCCGGAATCCGCCCGAGCGACCTGGGCCAGCTGTACCTGCCCTTCTTCTTCGCTGTCACGAGCTCGATCGGCTTCACCGTCGGCTGGGCGCTGCACTTGCTCGCCTCGGCCGACGACGACGCGGTCGACGCTCCGTCCGAGTGGATCGTCCGCGAGGCACTGCGCCTGTGGCCGATCGCCTGGCAGATGGCGCGCTTTCCGGCGCGATCGCATCGACTCGCCGGGGAGCAGGTGACGCCGGACACCACGGTCTTGATCTCGCCCTACGTGACTCATCGCCACCCGGCCTATTGGTCCGAGCCGACGCGCTTCCTCCCGGAGCGCTGGGCGCGGCCCTCGGCCTGCACCGCGTACCTGCCTTTCGGCTGGGGCCCTCACACCTGCGCTGCCGCTGCGCTCAGCCTCGAGGTGGCGCGCGACATCGTCGACCTGCTGCGCCATCGAAGGCTCTCCACCACGCACCACACGCAGCAGCCGTTCACCGGTCCGTCGCTGGCGCCACCGCGCTTTCGGCTGGACCTCTCCCCGACCCCCACGATCCGCGTATCGCAAAGGAGGTGATCGCTCGTGGCGAAGATCAAGCAGGCCGTGAAGACGGCCCTCTCGATCCGCACCCGTGGCTACGGCCGCTGGTGGTACCTGTACAGCCAGGTCTGAGGCCACTCGACTAAACGGAGACCGTGGCGACCTCGCCGCGGCCTCCGTTTCCGACCCACTCCGAACCGAGGACATCTCATGAAGAAACTCGAGAACGCGGTCCGGCGCGTCCTGTCGCTGCGCCTCCAGCAGTGTGCGGGTCAGTACTGGTACATCTATAGCCAGGTCTGAGCCGCTCGGCGATCGATCGGCGGGAGCCAGCCACCGGGCTCCCGCCGGCCGACGTTCCCTACTCTTCGGCGACTGGCCTTCGACCGACTTGATCCACCAACACCTTTCCGAGCCCCCATGCCGACCGATACGCTGCCCCAGCCGACCCTCGACACCCGCTCCGACGACCGGCGGCCGGTCGCCGCAGCTCCCACAGAGGTCGGTCGCTGCCCGATCCGCGACGGCGCCTCGATGGCCAGCTTGCGCTCGCGCTTCGACTTGGGTGAGCGAGTCTTCCCGGTATCGAAAGGCGTCGCTGTGCTCGATGCCGAAACCGCGCAGCGCTTGAACGCCGAGAACTACGCCGACACCGTCCTGCCCGATCGCCTGATCGATCTCTTGCGCGGGCGGACAAGCCCGCGAGTCAGCTGGCACGAAGTGCGTTCCGCCTGGATGCCGGTAATGAAACGACTCGGCGCTTCCGAGCACGTCGCGGCGCTCGAGCTGCGCCTGCGCGCCGAGCTCGACGCGCGGCTGGATCGCCCGCTCGACCTGTCCCGAGGCATCCAGGAGGCCTTCACTCGGGCCCTGATCCCGACGGTCATGGCGGACCTGTCTCCGGCCGAGCGGCGGCGCGTCGTACGCGACCAAGACGACAAGCTGGATCGCTTGATGCGTCCGCAGCCGCGCGAGCAGACGCTGCCTGAAGCGGCGCGCTCGGCCTGGCTGCAGATCCGCACCGGGCGTGTTGCGCGCCGCGTGCTCCGTAGCCGTGCACGCGGTCGCCGGCCGCGGCGCCTCGACCTCGCCGACCCCTTGGTCGACCTGCTGCCACGCCTGGGCATGGACCGCGCGGCCCACGCACTCACCAGCGTGCTCACAGCGGTCGCCGGGCCGCCCGGCGCGGTTGCCGTCTGCCTGCTGCTCGAGCTGGCACGGCGGCCCGCGTGGCGCGCGAAACTCACCGACGAACAGGCGGCGATCTCGAACGCGGAGTACCATGAAGCCGCCGCTCGCGCCGCGCCGACGACGCATCGCTTCGTCAAGGAAACACTGCGGCTGTGGAGCGCGCCCCTGGTTCTGACGCGCGTCGCCCGGCGGCCGCTCGCGGTCGACGATCGAGCCCTCGGGGTCGACGAGCTCTTTCACCTCAGCAGCTACTTCGTCCACCACGACCCCGCGACCTGGCCGGACGCCGAGCAATTCGACCCCGACCGCTGGCTGCCGGGCTCGGGTCGCGGTCCGGCCCATGCCGGCGCCTTCGTACCCTTCGGCTGGGCGCCGACGAGCTGCATCGGCGCCGGCCTCGGGCTCGTCGAGCTGATGCTCCTCGCCCGCCTCGTCACCACCGTGTACCGACTCGAACCGCACGATCTCGAGCAGGTCGAGATGGTGATGGCGTCGGTGCCGCTGCCGGTCAACTTCCGCGGCACGCTGCGACGCACGCGCGCCGACCGCCGGGCGCGCTCGACGCCGACGACCTGACCAGCTCAGAAGCTCCAGCCGACGCCGAAGTTGTAGTACTCGATGCGCCCAGTGGTGTCTTCGAGGTAGGGCGCGTCGTCGTCGAGGTCGACGAACCTGTAGGCTCACCGTCGAGGCCTGGCAGACTCGACCGACCCACGACCGCCCTGGAGCCCATCGTGAGAGACAAGATCGCCTCCGACGCCGCATGGAAGGGCTCCGAGCTCTTCGCCCGCGACGACTTCCTCCACACCTTGCGCGACGACGAAGTCGCCGAGATCCGGGGCGCGCTGACGCGGGTCGACGAGGCCGGCCTGCCGCTCGACGGCATCACGCCGGAGACCTTCGTGCTGCCGACCGTGGCGCCGCGGCTCGAGCGCATCCAGCACTCGCTCGAACACGGCTCCGGCGCGGTGCTGCTGCGCGGCTGGCCGGCCGAGGAGTTCGGCGTCGGGGCCAACCGGCGCGTGCATTGGGGCCTGTCGCGCCACCTCGGAACGCCTGTGTCGCAGAGCGCACAGGGCGAGACGATCTTCCACGTCACCAATCGCGGCTACGCGCCCACCGACCCGCGCGACCGCGGCCCGAGCTCGAGCCGCGCGCTGCGCTTCCACAGCGATCGCTGCGACGTGCTCGGCTTTCTCTGCGTGCGCCCGGCGCAAACCGGTGGCGACAGCTTCTTGGTGTCGACCCCGACGATCCACGACGCGATCCTCGAGCAACGGCCCGACCTACTCGAGGAGCTTTACGGCAACTGGTACTACAAGACCCACAACGTCGACCGCGGCAACCCACAGCGCTGGTGCCACCAGCCGATCTTCGCCCGCGTCGACGGACGCTTTGTCGGCTACCTGCTGCGCGTCCTGATCGACCGTGCCTACGAGCTGCCCGAGCTGCCCGACATGACCGCGCGCCAGCGTGAGGCGCTCGACCTGGTCGACACGCTGTGCGCCGATCCGGACGTCCACGCCCGCTTCCGCCAAGAGACCGGCGACATCCTCTTCGCCAACAACTTCACCACCCTGCACTCGCGCTCCGAGTTCGAGGACCACCCCGACCCCGACCGGCGACGCCTGATCCTGCGCATCTGGCTCTCGGTTCCGAACAGCCGCCGCCTGCCGCCGGAGCTCGCCGGCACTTTCGGCGCGGTGGAGCCCGGCGCGCTGCGCGGCGGCATCCACCCAGCGACCTGAGCAGGGCAAAGCCACGCACGGTATCCCGCGTACGCTCCAGCAGGGATCACCGACAGGAGCGACCATGTCCGCGACCTCATCGATTCGCGTACCGCATGCCAAGACCCGCCGCGCGATCGCAGCCGGCCTGATCGCCCTCTGCGCCGTCACCGCGGCCACGGTGTCGGCCCAGACCGACCCGGAGACCGGCGCCGCGGCCGATCCGGTGCTCGTTCACTACGATTTCGAGAGCGCCCACCCATCCGGCCCCGACACCTTCTGGGTCTATGCAAGGGGCGACTTGCGGGTCGATCTCTCGTCGGCCTTCCGAGTCGGCGGCCAACGCAGCCTGCGCATCACCGATGTCGCAGGCGACGGCAACTTCGCCGAGTTTCTCGCCTATCTGCCGCGACGCGCCGACGGTCTTCTCTTCTGGCAGTTCTACGTTCTCTTCACCGATGTCGACGCCACGCACGATTTCGGCGCCACGGGTGAGCGCTGGTTTCTCAACTTCGAGCGCCACGGCCACTCGTTCTGGCTCCAGGTGCGAGACGGCCGCCTGCGACATCGGACCGCCGACGGCTGGGTCGATCTGGTCGAGGTCACGCCCTTCACCTGGTACTTCGTCGACTGGCTCTACGACATCGACCGCGGGATCTACGACCTCGCCCTCTTCGCCGAGGGCCTGGAAACACCTCTGATCGATGTGCGCGGCGTCGCCAACCCGACCGGCACGCGTGGCTCGGCGGTGCGCTTCCTTTCGTTCATCGGCGATCTCGACGACGCGACGGCGCCGTCGTACTTCGTCGACGAGGTGTTGGCAGCGGCCGATCCAGCCCTGCGTCTCGAGCCGTTCACTGCGCCCGGGCGCCGCAGTCTCTTCGTCGACAGCTTGCGCCGCACACCACCTGCTGCGACGGAGCGACCGGCGCCATCGCTCGAACAGCGAGCGCTCGAGGCCGCCGACCTGGTCGCGACCGCCCCTGCCGAAACGCTCGACGCCGCACAGCTCCACATGCTCGAGGCGACCGCCGATCGGCTCGTTGACGTGGGCGAGCTCGACGCCGCCGAGGCGATCTACCAGCATCTGCGCGGCCATCGCTCGACCGCGGTAGTCGCCCTGCTCAAGCTTTCCGACGTCTTCTTCCTCCGCGGCGACGCCGACGGCGAGCGCCGCGCCCGCGAGGCGATCTACGGCCGTCTCGGCGAGGAGTGACACCGATCGGCGCCTGATCGCGCACCGGAAACGGCGCGACCGAGGTCGTGCGCGGAACTCGCCGCCGCCCGCGAGCCAGCCACCGGCGGCGAGTTCTCCGAACGCAGCCCTCAGTACAGGAACTGGATGATGCAGAGGCTCTCACACATCTCGTATTCGATGTGCGCGATCGTCACACAGCCTTCGTACTGGGTGCTCGGGAGCCAGCCTCCGTTGCCGTCGGGAACCAGGTACATCTCACAGGCATTGAGCTCGCCCGCCATTTCCTGTTGGCACCATTGGACACAGGACCAGTAGTCTTGGGCGTCGGCCGGTGAGCTCATCCCGACACCGAGAGACAACGCGAGAATTGCCGCCAGGGAGACGATTCTTCCAACTCTGCTTTTCATGGGTTTTCCTTTCGCGGCTCGCGCCGCAAGGTTGTCAGGCGCTCGTCAGTGAGCTCCTCCCGCGGCCCTTGAAGAGCCACGGTGCCACCTAGTCGAACCGGAATCCGAATCTCGTGTCCTGAGCTCGCGATGAGATCCGCGTGAGTCGTCACCGCGCCGAAAAGCCCCAACGAATCGGCCTGGAATCGAAGATCTCGGCTCGGGATGAGGCGAGACGAGAGCGGCTCAAGACCAGCTCATCTCGCGCTCAGGCCGTGGCAATGTGCCGATCCTTGGCCAGCAACGTCCAGACTGTGGAAGCATCAAGGAGAATGGGTGGCGTGGAACACCGACCCGAGTCACACCGCGCCGCTGGTCGAGGCGCTCTTCACCGACGGCTTCGAGTCTGACGACCTCTCCGCCTGACAGTGACGGCTCGGGACTGCACTCGCGCTCGAGACGCGCCGCGGGGCGGGCGCGGCCCGCGATCAGCGCGGTGCGCCGGGAGCGCAGCGGCCGAGGTCGCGCACCAGGACGATGAGGTCGCGCACGTCGACCAGGCCCGAGCCGTCGAGGTCGGCGGGGCCGCCAGTTGCGCCTCGCCACCGCTTCAGCTGCAGAAGATCGAGAAGGCCGACGCGGCCGTCGCCGGTCAGGTCCGACGGGCACGGCAGCCGCGTGCCGGCGACGAGCAGTGTCCGCCCCGGTGCGATTCCGACGAAGCTGAGGCCGGGAGCAGTAGCCACCAGCTCGGGCAGACCGTCGCCGTCGAGATCGTCGGTCGCCGTCGCGTCGCCCCCGAAGTTCTCGCCCACCACAGTGCTGGTAACGGTCCGCAGAAGCGCGCCGCTGCGACCCGAGAACACGTAGACGGCGCCGGCGCTCGGCGCGCCGGCGCTGTTGTTGAAGGCGCCGATCACCAGGTCGGCGAAGCCGTCGCCGTTGAGATCCTCGACGCCTCGACCGAGGCCGAAGCCCTCACCGGCGGAGAGGCCCCGCAGCTCGTGGAGCAAGCGGCCGGTGCGCCCGGAGAAGACGTGCGCGATGCCGGTGCTCGGCCCCTTCTCGGTCGCCGCGTCGAGATCACCGATGTAGATGTCGCCAACGCCGTCGCGGTCGAGGTCGGGAGTTCCCGAGGCGAAGAACGAGCCGAAGACCGACGCGTCCTCGGGCCGGCGGGGTCGCAGGGTGCGTACGAGCGAGCCGTCAACGCCCGAGAGCACCAACGCCTCGCCTCCATCCGTGGGCCCGGCTCCCTGCGCGCCGGCAACGACCTCGGGCACGCCGTCCCGATCGAGATCGTCGAGCCGGCCGAGAGCCGAGCCGAGCGCGTCGCCCTCGGCCGCGCCGTCGCGCGTCCAGAGCACCGAGCCGTCGGCGCCGGAGAAAGCGACGATTCGGCCGGCACCGGGCCCGGACACCGACGCTCCGGCCGAGCCGACCACCAGGTCGTCGAGCCCGTCGCCGTCGAGATCGCCGGCACCCGCGACCGCGTCGGCGAACCCGACGACGGCCCCGAGATCGAGCAGCACCGCACCGTCGGCACCCGAGAGCACCAGAGTCTGACCACCGCCCGCGATCACGTCGGGCACGCCGTCGCCATCGACGTCACCGGCGCGGGTGACGCTGTAGCCGAACGCGGCTCCCGGGACACCGATCACCTCGAAAAGCTTCGCGCCATCGGCGCCCGAGAAGGCGGCGATGCGGCCCGAGAAGCCGTCGAAGGCGATCGCCGGCACCACGACGTCGCGCACGCCGTCCCCGTCAAGATCGTCGGCGTCGGCGACGACCCAGCCGAAGTAGTCGCCGACCTGGGTACCGTCGAGGCTGCGCACGAGCTCGACATCAGGCTCGAGGAAGGCGGGCGGCGGGGCCTGCGCGGCACTCGGCGGCGCCACGGCGAGCAGGCCGAAGCCAGCAGCGCTGGCGACCGCTCCGAGCATGCTGCACGCGGCGCGTCGCGCGCCGACATTGAAGTAGCGAATGAACATCATGGAAGAACCTCGTGGACCGTGCCGCGAACGCAGAGTTCGCGGCGGATGAGCATGGGCACCGGCGCGAAAGACCCGCCCCGACGACGACTCGGCCACCCTAGAGACCGGGCCACGTCGCGGGGCAGACCCGGCGGGCCGGGCGCGGCATCCGGTGGGGCGAGCGCATCACCCCAGGCGACGAGCGCGTTGGGTCAGGGCACGAGGAGCGCGAACGCGCGGCGACGGTGGCGCTGCGAGACTTCGAGCTCGGTGCCGTCGCGCAGCACGACCTGGGCACGCCCCGGAATCGGCGTGCGCAGCTCCACCACCTGATCACGATGGACCAACGTCGAGCGATGGATGCGCACGAAGGCATCGGGGTCGAGGGTCGCTTCGAGCGACGCCAGCGTCGCGCGATGCAGCAGGCAGCGGCCGCCGAGGTAGAGCCGCACGTAGTTGCCGGCAGCCGCCACCCACTGGATCTCGGCGACGTCGACCAGCCGCACCCGGCCGACCGATCGGACGGCGAGAGAGCGCGTACCAGACCGCGGCGTCGACTGGGACCGCGGCGTCTCGGCCTCCGAGCCTCGGCCAGCCGGTGTGAGCGCCGCGAGCAGTCGCTCGACGCGGCCGGCCGAGAGGGCGAAGCGCTCGTCGTCGAAGGGCTTGAGCAAATAGTCGACGGCCTCGACCTCGAAGGCAGCGAGCGCATGCTCCTCGAAGGCAGTGGTGAAGACGACCAGGGGAGGCCGCGACCACCTGCGGAGCGCCCGCGCCACGGCCAGGCCATCGAGACCGGGCATGCAGATGTCGAGAAATACGACGTCGGGGGTCAGCGTCTCGAGCGCACCGAGGGCCGACGGGCCAGTCGCCGCCTCACCGAGGACGCGCCAGCCGGCCCGCGCGTCGAGGAGCGCACACAAACCCCGGCGCGCCGGCGGCTCGTCGTCGACGATCAGAGCGCCGATCGTCTTCGTCGCATCGTCCTTCACCCGCACCATGGCACCTCCAGCGTGGCGACGGCTGCCTTCGCGTCTCGGCGCAGGCCGAGAGTCGCCGTGGGACCGAACGTCGCCTCGAGCCGGCGCCGCGTGTTCTCGAGGCCGACGCCGAGGCCATCGTCCGCGCATGCCGACGCGACCGGCTCGTTGCGCACGCGCAGCTCCAAGCGCTCGCCGTGCCGCTCGACCGTCAGCTCGATGCGACTCGCAGCCTCGATCTGCTCGACCCCATGGCGGATCGCGTTGTCGAGCAGGGGCTGCAGTACCAGCGGCGGCAGCTGCCCTTCGAGAGCCAGCGGATCGATCGTCAGCTCGGTGCTCAGCCGATCGCCGAAGCGCAACTCCTGGAATGCCAGATACGCCTCGACGAAGTCGACTTCCTCGGCGACCTGCACCCGCTGCCGCGCGGCAGCCTGCGTAGCATAGCGCAGCAGCTCGCTCAGCGTACCGACCGCGCGCACCGCAGTCGCCGGCTCGGCGCTGCGGATCAGGGCCGCGACGGTATTGAGGGCGTTGTAGAGAAAATGGGGCTCGAGCTGGGCGCGCAAGAGTTGTAGTCGAGTCTCGGCGAGGCGCGCCGCCAGCTCGGCGTTCTCGACCGCGAGCCGCGCCGCCTGGCGCTCGCGCCGACGCGCCGCGGTCCAGACTCCGGCCGTCGAGGCGACACCGACGGTGGCGAAGAGAAGGATCGAGTCGAGCACCCAAGCGGTCGCCGGCATGGTCGTCATCACCTCGAGCGCGCGACGTGGCGAGCCGAAGCGCGCGAGAGCGGTGAGCACCGATGCGACCGGAGGATAGAGCACGATCCAGGCGGCGAGCAGGCCCAGCTGGGCCCACAGCCAGCGCGGCCAAAGCGCCCGCCGACGCGGCACTGGATGGCGCGCCAGCCACCAGAAGACGCCGGCGGTGATCGGTACCCACGGCGAGTAGAGCAGCAGGTTGCCGCCCACGATGCGCGCCCACTCGACCGGCCGGCCACCGCGCACGAGGTCTGCGGCGACCGCTCCGCTGTAGGCGAGCACCAGCAACCCCCAGGCGGCGCTGGTGAGCAACCAGAAGCGGAGACCAAAGCGGCGCCCCGCTAGATCTCGAGCGTCCATTGGACGACATTAGACAAGCCACCGGTCGACGACAACGCCATTCGACCCACCAACCGGGGCGTTCACGTCACGGGCGATCAGATCTCTAGGCCGAGCTCGCGGATTCGGCGATACAGAGTCGAACGACCGATCGAGAGTGCCTCGGCGGCACGCGGAACGTCGCCGCCGTGGCGCGTGATCTCGGCCTCGAGAATCTCGCGTTCCGCGCGCTCGAGGCGCTCCTTCAACGTCGTCGCCTCGGGCTCGGCGCCACGTCGGACGACGTCCTGCAGGTGGTGACTCTGCAGCAGCTGACCCGACTCGAGGAACAGCACGGCGCGCGCGATCTCACGCTCGAGCTGGCGAATGTTGCCCGGCCACGGGTACGCCTCGAGCAGCTCGACGGCGCGGCGCGACAGACCCGCCGGCACGATGCCGCGCTCGCGCGAGCTCTCGGCGAGAAAGTGCGCGGCGAGGTTGCCGATATCGCCGCGGCGTGCGCGCAGCGGCGGTAGCTCCACCCGCCAGTCGGCAACGCGGTGGTAGAGATCGCCCCGAAACGCACCACGCTCCAGCAGCTCGTCGATCGGTCGATTGGTGGCGGCGAGGATGCGGACGTCGGCCGAGGTCGGCTTGCGGCCGCCGAGCCGATAGACGGTGCCCTCTTGCAGCACGCGCAAAATGCGCGCCTGCGTCTCGGGCGCCATGTCGCCGATCTCGTCGAGGAAGAGGGTGCCGCCATCGGCGCGCTCGAAGCAACCGGCTCGAGCGCGCACGCCAGTCGCCACCCCGTCGTCGATGCCGAAGAGCTCGGACTCGAGGAGATCGCGCGGTAGCGCGGCGCAGTTGAGCGCGACGAAGGCGTGGTCACGGCGCGCCGAGGCGCGGTGCAGGTAGTGCGCGAGCACCTCCTTGCCGGTGCCCGACTCGCCGGTGATCAGCACGCTGACGTCGCCGCGCGCGACCTTGGCGGCGTCGGCGTAGAGGCGACGCACCGCCGGCTCGACGGTGACCGGCTCGGGCAGCGGTGGCGGCTCCTCGCGGACCTCTCGTGCACGCTCGCCGCCGCCCGCCAGCTCGACAAAGCGCACCGCGCTCTCGACCACGCCGCGGTACGCCCGCGCCTGAAGCGCGTGGACGAAGAGCACCCGGCAACCGATCCGTGCGCGCTCGAGGGAGATCTCCGTCGCGTCGGCGTCTTCGGGTTCCGCGCTCGAGCCGGCCGCCGCCTGCGGCCGGTCGTCCCCGGCGCCGCGCGAGGCGCGGAACGCGACGCCCCCGCGATCATCCTCAACTTCGCTGCCGTCGCCCCGTAGAACCAGCTCGACCGAGCGCACCGGCAGGGTGTCGAAGAGCGAGGCGCCGACCCGCTGCGCCATCGCCAGCGCGCCGAGACCCTCGTCGAGCGCATCGAGCCAGCGCGGCAGCATCTCGATCACCAGGCGCTGGATCGACGCCGTCGAAATCGTCGTCTCGGTGCGCCCGCGGCGTCTCGTCTCGGTCGCCCCGTCCTCGACGACTGCCGGCGAGGGCAACGCGATCGCTGTCTCGCGGTCGCCCGCCGCCACCGCCTCGAGACGCGCCACCACCGGGCCGAAGCCGAGCGCGTGCGGCGCCGCGGCCGACTCCAGCCGCACCGTACCGTCTGTGCGGCGCCCCGCGACGAACGTGCCGTTGCTCGAGCCGAGGTCAGTGAGCGCGGCGCCATCTTCGTCGACCGCCAGGCGCGCATGACGACGCGACACCGCCGGATGCGCGACGCGCACGGCGCAGTCGTCGCCCGAGCCGATGAGCTGCGGGCCGGCCTGCAGGTCGTGGACCCGCTCGCGCTCGCCGTCGACCACGATCAGCCGAAGGCCGTCTCCGAGCTCGGGCCGGTCTGGTCTCATGCGTCGCCTCCTGTCGTCTTCGACGCCGCCTCGAGCGCTGCCTCGAGATGCCGGTCGCGCCAGCCCGTGGACCGGATGGCCGTCGCCAGGTCGCGCCCGCGCTCGACCTCTCCGAGCGCCAGCAGGGCGCGCGCGTGCAGCACTCGCAGCGGCATGTAGTGCTCGTGCTCGACCATCGGCTCGAGCCATGCAACGACGTCGAGCCAGCGCTCGCGGGCCGTCGTCGCGTCCCCGTTGGCGGACGCGACGCGCGCACGCAGCGCCTGGTCGCCCGCCGCCAGGAAGCGCTCCGCCTGCGACGGATCGGCGGATCCGTCGCTGGGGTCCACCCCCGCGAGCGGAATCTCGGCCGGTACGTCGCGCCGCTCTTGCGGCGCGATGGGCTCGGAGAGCGCGAGCAAGGCCCGCGCCGCCGCGACCTCGCCGCGCGCCAGCAGCACCTCGGCGCGCACCCGGCGCACGGAGCGCGCCAGCTGTCCGTCGCCCGCGCCGTGCGCGTCGTAGAGGTCGCGCGACAACGCGTCGGCGGCGTCGAGACGTCCCTGGTCGGCCCGCGCCTCGACACGGCCGAGGCCAGCGGACACGGCGAGCGACGTCCCCGAGGCGCCGATCACCGTCGCGGCCCGCTCGGCGCGCTCGAACCCCGCCTCGGCCTCGCGCCCGGCGCCGCGATAGCGTAGAAGCTTGGCGCGCACCAGCAGAATCGTCGCCGAGTAGATCGACTCCTCGCCGTCGAACAGCTCGTAGGCGAGCACGAGGGCGTCGTCGAAGAACGGCTCGGCCGCCGCGAACAGTCCCTCGGTGCCGAGCGCCTCGCCGCGGTTGAAGCGCACCACCGCCCAGAAGCTGTTGTCCGGCGCCAGGCGCGCGCGCTCGGCGGTGGCGTGGGCGCGCTCGAACCAACGGTGCGCGTCGCGCCAGCGGCCGCGCTGCGAGAGCACCATGCCGAGGTTGTTCTCGCTGTAGGCGACGTGCGGGTGCTCGGCGCCGAGCACCTCGCGCCGGATCTCGAGTGCGCGCTCGAGCATCGCCAGAGAGCGCGCGTCGCGCGCGCCGTAGTAGCTGCCGAAGTTGTGCAACGCCATCGCGACGGTCGGATGGTCCGGGCCGTGGTACGCCTCGAAGGCGGCAAGCGCGGCGGTGAACTGCTCCTCGGCCTCGGCGCGCAGTCCCTCGGACGACAGCGCCAGCGCCAGGTAGTTGCGCGTCCAGGCAGTGCGCGGGTCGTCGGCACCGACGGTCCGCAGGTGGATCGCCAGCGCCTCGCGATAGAGCGCGAGAAAGTCTCCGTCGAGACGTCCGTAACGGATGGCGTTGGCCAGGGCCACGAGTGAGTCCGCGACGCGCGGGTCGTCACTGCCGAGCGCTGCGCGGCGAATCGCCAGCGCTTCCTCGGCCTGCGCGCGCGCCGCCGGGAAATCGGACATGTCGTGGCGCAGCAGGGCCATTTCGTGCAGGGTCTCGGTGCTCTCGAGGCTCCGCGGCCCGAACGCCGCGCGGCGCGCCGCGAGCGCCGCGTCCAGTCGCTCGCCCGAAGCGTCGAAGAGACCGAGCTTGCGCTCGACGCGGCCGACCGTCTCGAGCAGCCGTCCCCGGACCGCCGGCCGATCGGCGAGCTCGTCGGCGACCCGCTCCCCGCCTCGCTCGAGCAGCTCGCGGGCGGTGAGCGTCTGACCGCGCGTGCGGTCGGGGTCGTTGGTCTCGAACAGCGAAACGAGGAAGCTCGCCACCTCCTCGGCCTCCTCGCGCGCCGCCACCGCCTGGTTGCGCTCGCGCTCGAGCTGGCGCGCCGACTGCCAAGCACCGAGCGCCAGACCGGCGGCCAGCAGCAGGATGAGCGCCGCGGCGCCGGCGAGCAGACCGCTGGCCACCGGGTGCCGCCGGGTCAGCCGCTGCAGTCGGCCGACAAAGCCGACCGGACGCGCGTGCACCGGCTCACCGTCGAGCCAGCGGCCGAGGTCTTCGGCCAGCTTACGCGCCGAGGCGTAGCGATCCTGCGGCTCCTTCTCCAGGCAACGAGCGACGATCGTCTCGAGGTCCTCGGGGATCGACGCATCGAGCGTCCGCAGCTTCGGCGGCTCGTTCTGGAGCACCGCGAGGATCACCTCGATGGCACTCTCGCCGTCGAACGGCGGCCGACTGCCGAGCAGCTCGTAGAGCATGACGCCGAGGCTGAAGACGTCGGCGCGGCGATCGAGCGCCGTCGTCTCGCCGCGCGCCTGCTCGGGCGCCATATAGCCGGGCGTGCCGAGCGCCTGGCCGGTCACCGTCAGGCCGCCGACGGAGTGCTCGCGTGCGATGCCGAAGTCGAGCACCCACGGCACGCGCGCGCCGTCGTCGGTGGTCTCGACCATCACGTTGCTCGGCTTCAGGTCCCGGTGGATCAGGCCGACGCGGTGGGCCGCATGCGCCGCCTCCGCGACCGTGCGCAGCAGCTCGACGCGTTGTTCGAGAGGCAAGCCCTCGGCAGCGCGGTCGAGAGTCTCGCCCTCGATCAGCTGCATTGCGATGTACGGCCGCCCGTCGAGCGTTCCGACCTCGTAGATGCGCGCGATGTTCGGGTGCTCGACCCGCGCCTGCGCGCGCGCTTCAAGCTGCAGCCGGGTCACATGCTCGGGGTCGCTCGAGCGCAAAAACTTCAGCGCCACCCAGCGATCGAGCGAGGCGTCCCACGCCTTCATCACCTCGCTGATGCCACCCGATCCGATCGGGACGGCGGTCTCGTATCGTGCGCTCATACTCCGGTCGCTCGACTTCGAGTTCTACCACGAAGTCGGAGCCCGAGCCGGATGTCCTGTCTGCGCCGGTGCTCTCGTCAGCGGGCACACCGAAAGCCAAGCTCGTTCGACGAGAAATGCCGCGACACGAAGCGCTGGAAGGTCGGCAGACCAGACACCTGGCAGCGCATCGCCCAGGAACCGCCGACGACGCGAAAGGACCCCTGGAGGTCGCGGGTCGCAGTCAGCTCTTCGACGTTGCCGACCAGGTCGAGGCAGCCGCAGGCGCTGGCTCCCGCCTCGTGCGCGGTGACCTGCGTCGTCTGGTGGTCGTGCGGCAGATCGAAGCTGTTGCACCGGGCGGGATCGAAGTCGTCGCCCCAAGGGTAGAGGCGGCCTTCCGCGCCGCGGTAGGCGAGCATCCACTCCTCCGCCGTCGGCAGCCGCTTGCCCGCCCAGGCGCAGAACTGGCGCGCATCGAACGACGAGACGTGGACCACCGGATGGTCGCGCAGCTCTGGCAGGTCGTAGAGGCGCCAGGTCTGTGGCGAGCGAGCGCGCTCGGCCTCGGTGAGGTAGTCGGTGGCGCCGACGAAGACGGCGAAGCGCGCGTTGGTCACCGGCGCCCGGTCGAGCGTGAACGCGGCAACCTCGATCTCCTCGTCGCTGCCGCGGGTGAGCGACTGGCGCAGCATCTCCAGGTCGAACGCTAGCCGCCGATGGCGTACCTGGCCGATCAAGCGTTCGGCCTCGTCGGCGTCGAATCCGGCGCGCAGACGCGCCGCCGGCACGACGACCATCTCGCCCGGATCGCGCCGCCTCAGCTCATCGTCGCTCGGCGTCTGTTCGCGGGCGGGCCGACGGCGGGTCTTCGAGGTGTCGACGGTGGGCGCGCGCGGCCCTTCGGCCCCGGTCGTCTCGTTCGGCTCCGTGCCGCGGCGCGGCAGCCAGCGAAACGCTCGTCCGTTGCGCGAGCGCATCGACGCGACCAGACCGCCGGCATGCCGAAACCGATGCTGCACCAGGCGCAGGGCGCCTTCCAACGAGCAGCCGTGCTCGGCCATCAGCTCGTAGAGCTTGGTCGCGATGCCGACGGCGTCGTCGGTGGCGACCGGGCGTTGGTAGGCAAGTACCGTCGACACGTTGGCCAGGACCACCATGGCCACAGAGAGCCCGGCGAGTGGCGGACCGATCGAGAGGTTGGAGGTGTCGCAGGCGTTGAAAAAGATCCAGCGCAGCGCCGTCGACCTCTCGAGCGCCACGCGCAGGTCGGCCTCGTCGATCCGTTGGGCGCGACCGTCGACTCCCTCACCGACGAGGCTTCCGCCTCGAGAGTCGATCGCGCCATGGCCGATGTAGTGCAAACCGACGATCGGACGATTCGCGCGCTCCAGCTCGGGCAGCCGATCGAGCAGCTGGCCGAAAGTGTCGCGCCCTTCGATCACGACGCAGTCGAGGCCGAGGCCGCCAAAAAGGCTGCTCAGCCTCATCTTCTCGTGCTCGAACGAGGAGCTGAGCTCGGGTGAGCGCAGCTCCTCGGGGCTCGCGACCACCAGCGCGACGCAGGGCTCCGCATTCGGCGCCGGCTCGGGAGACGGGCGCAACGAGCTCACGTCGCCGAAGTAGCGGATCCAAGTCATCCGCGCCTTGGCGATCTCATTTGCCCACATGCCGTCG
The DNA here is from genome assembly GCA_039194425.1 of Acidobacteriota bacterium. Lineage (GTDB taxonomy): Bacteria > Acidobacteriota > Thermoanaerobaculia > Multivoradales > J023 > JAUIJL01. The sequence goes on from JBCCVZ010000001.1 coordinate 197,318, forward strand.
GCCGGGCACAGCGCAGTCTCCCACGGCAGATTCGCCAGCCGCGGATCGACCTCGAGCAACATGCGCAGGTGACAGCTCTCGCTGTTGGCCTGCTGGCAGCTGCGCCCGAGCAGGTGGTAAGCCTGCGAATCCGGCGGAAAGAGCGTCTCGAACAGCCGCTCGCGCAGCGCCCGCTGGTCAGCCGCCCCCCGGCACATGTCGGCGTCCCGCGTCGCCGCGCCCGGCGCCCGCCGCGAGCTCGCTACCCGATGCAGCCAAAGCCGCTGCCCTTCGCCGCGCCGCAGCTCGATCCCCTCCAAACGCCGAAAGAGCTCGTCGAGCGAGCTCGCAGCGGCGAAGCGATCGAAGCGATCTCCCCAGCGCGACACCGGCGCCCGCACCACCGCCGTCACCAATACTTCGTCGTCGCCGGCGAGCGGCGACACGATGATGTGAAAGTCGAGCGACCCTTCACTCCGATTGACCATTCTCGTCCTCTAGCGACACTGGCTCATTCGGCAGTAGCCCCTCGTCCAACAGAAGGAGTCGAGCCAGCGCATTGACCTCTTCCCGAGTGCACAAGAGTTTGTCCAGCGTTTTGCGAATCTCCGGGATCTTGCGCCAATGGCGCTCTGGATCCGAGAGAAGAGACTCGACGTCACCCTTCAAGCGGGCCCAGAGCCGCTCGTGCCTCGAGCGCAAGCGAGCGGCTCGTGCGTCGCGCACTTCGCGCGGCAGGCCGGCCAGCCTCACGAGCCGCTCGCGCCGCCCCAGCACAAGAAGAACCATCAGAGCGGCCAGCTCATCGCAGAGACCGAGCAGAATCGTCGCGGGTCGATCGTCGAGCATCCTGTGCAGGGCGAGGGCCCTTCGCCGGATGAGCTGGCGCTCGAGCCAGGGAATCGGGCTCGGACGCTCGACAGCCTCACCGGCATGGTGACCGAGGCTATCTCTGGCCGCTTCGCGCCGGCGGTGTTCCGCGTCCACGATCTGAAGCAGCCGACTTTGAGCCTCGGACCGCTCCGGGGTCTTGGCGGCAGCTTCGTGAGCCGGCGGCGACGACTGTGGATGACGCTTCAAGAGCTCGAGATCAACCTCCACGATCTCAGTCTCGCCTCGAGGCACATCATCCAACGGCCCGATCCCCGCCGCCTCGAAGTCGTCCTCGAGATGCTGGTCGTCGATCGCTGCGAGCCGAGACAGAATCGACCACTCCGCGGCGAAATACTCCATGTCCATCGAAGTCGACTGCCCGGCCGTGAGGTAATCGACCGTTGCCGCGACGAACGACAGAATCTCGTTCGAGAGCGCCCCGATACTGGGCCACTGCATGAGATGGTCTGTCGTGAAGAGGTCCGGCAATGGCTTTGGCGACCAGGCCTCGATGTAGGAACGGATCAGCTCGAGGTCGTGATTCACGCGCCAGAGGCGCGTCGGCTCGAAGTGCACGCCATGGGTTGTCCCGTGTCGTTCCGAAGGCTCGTACTCGAGCGTCAGAGCCTGCACCTTCTCCACCACACTTCGTGGCACCGCTGCTGCACTTTCGGTCTCGAGGACTCGGAACAGGCCCTGAAGCGACTCCCGGATCGACCCGACAAGGGCCCGCTCAGCCTGCCTCAAGACGATCACGACATCGACCAGTCGTTGCTCGTCTTCGGGGTCGCTGTAGCGATTGAGCTCGCTCAGCTTGTCGGCGTCTCCTCCCGCTCGGTCGATCTCGAGCAGCTTCTGCCGAAGGACTTCGTTGCCTCGAACGCCATCGTCCGCAAGACGGCTGAGGGTCTGCCGGCGGACGATCTGAGCTTGCTTGCTCAAGACTCTCTGGAACCAAGGCGTCGAGCTGACCTGCCAGAGCCAGCCGACATACTCCGGATAGTCTTCTTCTGCGATGATCGGCGCGACGGTGACCGATCGAGTGTGGAACCCATCCGTCTGAAGCCAAGCACCCTGCTGCATGGCGAAGTCGATGTCGAGGATGTTGACGCCCAAAGACGGGCGCGGAACTTCGTAGAGGGGCGCTCCGAGCGGCTCCCGCTCCGAAATGCAGCGACCGGACTGCTCACGCCAGGTGCGCGCGATGAAGCTAGAACCACGCCACTCTCCGTGACCGGCTGCGGGCCGGCTCGCAACCTGGGGATCGAACGAGGCACAGATTGCACTCGCGATGCCTCTCTCGACCCGATGCCGATGGAGCGTCTCGCGCAGCGTGTCGTCGATCCCCTGCGAAGAGCTCCCCGAAACGATCACGAAGCCGCTTTGCCGGTCCCCTGGGTCGGGAATCATTTGGCGAGGATCGATGCAGTACACCCGAGCCGAGCTGCCGTTGAGCACCACCTGGTGCTCAACGGGTTCATTGGAACGGTCCTCGTTCCCGCGCGGATGGAAGAACGTCGGACCCAGCGTGATCACAGGGATCTGAGCCTGCTGTTGAACACGTCGGAGTCTCTCGATCCATCTCGACCGTGGCGTCAGCTGGGGCAGCGCCAGAATGTCGACCCCCCGAGCGCGCGCGAATTCGACGATCGCTTCGAGACACGCGGCCTCCCGCTCTTCGGCGAGCCGGTGGATCTCGCGGTCGAGCTGATCGAGCTTTCCTGCGACCTGCTCCAGAAACTTGGTCGCCTCGTCCGTCGCTGCCTGGGTTTCGAGACTTAGACTTCGAAAGCTCGCCGGGAGAAAGTGTGCTCTCAGGTCTTCGGGAAGCTGGACGACCGCGACTCGGGTGTACGGCATCGCTGCTCACCTACCAGGACTTCCACAGGCGGAAACCGCCGAGCAGTGCGACGACGCCGTAGAGCCAGTCGGGAACGGCCTGGATCGCCGGTACGCCGAGGAAGACGGGGATCGCCGCCGCGGCAGCGAGAGCGAGGCCGAGGAGCAGGTGGCGGCGGCGCTGGCCGCGCAGGGCGTGGCTGAGGGCGGCGGCGGACTGGGCGCCGGCCATCGACGTCAGCAGCGCGACGGGGGCCGCCTTGGGGCCGAGCCGGCGGGCGACGGCATTGGCGTTGCCCGCCTGCATCATCTTGCGGAAATGGACCGCCGCGCTGCTCGGTGGCGGCGTGTGCAGGAAAATGGCGTGGCCGAGCCAGGCGCCGACGAAGGCGACGGTGGCGGCGAATCTCCAGTCCTGCAAGATCGGGAGTAGGGCATCCATCGCGGCCTCCTCAGCTCACCGTCGCGGGCTTCGACAGGCCCGGATGAGGAAAAAAGTCCATCGCCGGCAGGCTGTCGTCGAGCTTCACGGCGGTCGCCACCGAGCGCACGTTCTGGACTCCCTGGAGCGAGTTGAAGAACGGGCCCGAGAGCACCGTGGAGCATTCCTTGAACAGGTCCTTGTGCGCGACCGCGCGAAACGCCGCCACCACTTGGGGGCCGACCAAGGTGCGGCTGCCGGCGATGCTGCCGAGCATCACGTCGCCGTAGTGCAGAACGGTGCGGCAGCCGTCGACGCGGATTCCGCCCGAGGCTTGCAGTGTGTTGTTCACCTCGGCGCGGTTGAAGAACGCGGACGTGGTGACCTGGATCTGCGCCGCCGCGTCGTAGGCGCCCTGGATCGCCAGCTCGCGACCGTCGGACGCCTCGAAGTAGGCGAAAATGCCGTCGCCGGTGAACTTTTCCACGCGGCCGCCGTGGTCCTCGACGATCCTTTGCACGCGACCGGCGTAGTCGCGCAGGATCTCGGCGCTGTCGGTGCGGCCGAGGAAGCCGACCATGCGCGATGAACCCCGCAGGTCGGTGACTAGGAGCGCGCAGCGGCGGCGGCAGAACTCGACGTCCGCCGGGTCCTCGTCGCGCAGGCTCTCGACCTGGTGGCGCAGCGCGGCACGGTCTTCTTCGATCGTCTTGAGCCGCAGCTTGAGGCCCGTCTGCTCCTCCTGCGCCACGTTCAGCGCCTGGTCGAGACGCACTACCGCGTCGAGAATCTTGTTGCGATGCTCGAAGTAGTGCTCGCTCTCTGCCACCCGCGGGTCGGTGTAGGCGCGCGCCACGTGGTAGATCTCGTGCAGCGTATCGGCAATGGCACCCGCGAGGTTCTTGCCGGCGGTGCAGTGATCGCGGATCGCGCGGATCACCGGGTTGCTGTCGTTGAGCAAGACGGTCACCTTCGCCTTGCCGTGGCGCGCATCGAGCACTTCCTGACGCAACGTCTCGCGGATCTTGCCCTTGAGCACGCCGCCGGCGTCCTGTACGAAGCGCTCGATCATCGCCGCCTGCGCCTCGTCGGCATGTGCCTGCACCAGCGTGATCGCCGGCACATATGACGGCGCGAAGCGCGAGGCGCGCACGTCGTCGGGACCGCCGCCGTCGAGTGAGGCGAGGAATTGCTTGAGCGGCTCGTACGGCTCCTGCGGCACTTCGTCGACGTAGAGATCGAGCACCGACGTCACCGGCTCGACCGACACCTCGCTCGACTTCGCCTTACCGTAGGCGTCGAGCAATGCCGGCTCGGCCGGGTGCAGCGCCTCGATCACCGGCAGGTCTTTCTGCAGCACCATCGCGCGGTACTGGCCGATCGACGCACTGTTGGGCAGGAAGAAAATGCGCTCGAGCGTGTCGTCGTCGCTGCGCAGCGTGCGCTTGCGCGCCTCGTCGCGATACTTGGTCAAGGTCATCGCGGTGCCGGACGGATGCGAGCGGTCGATCACCGTGAACGGCAGGCGCTCGACAACGTGGCGGAAGAAGCTTTCCTGACCGACCTTCTCGTCGCGGAAGTTGGCCAGCAGCGCCGAGTAGAGCCGCTCGCCGTGCTCGTTGCGCAGCTCCTTGAAGCGCTGGGGGTGACGTTCGGCGATCTCCTCGATGCGCCCGGTGATCGCTCGCCCGAGGGCGCCCTTGAGCGCGACGAACTCGGGGTTGTGGCGAATCACATCGTTGCGGTTGAGAATCGGCGTCAGGTCCGGACACTCGACCACGGCGCCGACAAAGCTGGCCCAGGCCGGCAACAGCGCCTCGATCTGTTGACTGATGAACATGCGCCGGCAGAAGAGCTCGACCTTGGCCACCGACTGCGGCGCCTGACGCAGGTGTGAGGCTGGCCGCGGAAAGTAGAGGATGCCGTGTGCGTCGACGTCGTGCGTGCCGCGGGTGAAGACGAAGGGTTCGGGGCTGAGCGGCTCGTTCTCCTCGGGCTGGCGCCCGCGCACGAAGTCGATCAGGTCGTTCTCGACGCAGGTGTCACGCTCCCAGGGCGCAGTCACCGAGTTGCATTGATCGCCGGTGCGATCGTCCGGATTCCTGTGGACATGGATCGGATACGGCAAGATGTCTCCGAAGCGGCGGACCTCCTGCTTGAGCTGCTCGAAGTTCAGTAGCTCGCGCACCGTTTCCTCCGTGCCGCGCATCGGATCGGAGATCTTCGCCTGCTTCAGCTTCAGCGTGATGCGCGTCCCGTAGGCCGCCGAGGGGTCTTCCTGGCTGTACCACTGCGTCTCGCCGGTGAAGAGCGCGCGCACCCCGACCTCGCCCTGGTGCTCGAGGCTGCGCGTCGACACCTCGACACGGTCGGCGATGATGAACGAAGAAAGAAAGCCGATCCCATACTGGCCGATCAGCTGGTCGAGCAGGCGTCGATCGCCTTCTCCCTCACGGCTCATCGCCTCGAGCTGCTGCCGCTTGCTGCCGGCGCCCACCGTGGCGAGGTGTTCCTTCACCTGCGCCGCGGTCATGCCGATGCCGTTGTCTTCGAAGGTGAGAGTGCCGGCGCCCGGGTCGGGCACGATCTTGATCATGCCGACGCCGTCGGTGATCAAGCCCTTGGCCTCGGCCTCGGCGAGCGCATCGTGGCAGTTCTGCAACAGCTCGCGGATGGCGATGCGCCAATCGTCGCCGTAGAGGTTCTTGGCCAGGGAAGGCAGGATGCTCTCCAGGTTGATCTCCATCTTCTCGGCCTTCATGCCTTTGTGATCGAAGCTCATGAGAGGTCCTCCTCGGTCGGTCGGTCATCGGGTCGAATGCGTCGCAAGAGGTGGGTCAGCAGGGCTCGTTGATGTCCGGCGATATCGCGCAGCGTGTCGCCGTCGAGCGGGCGCCCGCTGCCGAGCAGCGCCTGAGCGTGGAGAAAGCGGGCGAGCTGGCCGAGCAGACGATCGCTTTGGTGTCTGCGGGTGAACTCGTGGTCGGAGTGACCGAGGAGTGCGAGCAGCTCGACGACCACCGAGTCCGACAGGTTGAGGATCAAGGTCTGCCGCGCGTCTTCGATCAGGCGGTCGACCAGGCCGGCCTCGGCAGCGCTGCGCAGCTCGTCGGGCAGGCGGTCGAGCTGGCCCCGGCGCGCCAGCCGACGCACCTCGTCGGCGAAGCCGAGCATCCGGCGATCGTGGTCCGAAACGGCGAGCAGGGCAGCCGGCGCCTCGGCGCCGAGGCCGCGCACCTCGACTTCGAGGCGCGCATCGACTGCGCCGTGAACGAGCTGACGGAGCGCTTCGAGCCGATCGTGCTCGATCGACAGTGCCTCGCGCGCGGGTGCGTCAACGCCCGAGTCGGACTCGTCTTCGGCCGGCGGATCGACGTCGAGCCGCTCGAAGACCAGGTCCGGATCGTGCCGCGACCAGGCCGCACGCAGGCGGGCGTCCTCCGGATCGGTCATGTACACGACCTCGCGATTCGCCCGGTTGTAGAGCGGCACGAGCGCGGCACAGGCACTGTGGTCGTCGGCGTAGATGATCTTGCGTGCGCCATCGGGGTGCGCCGCGAGAACCTCGTCGACGGTCACCGATGGACGCAGCGAGGTCGAGAACTCGAGCCGATCGCGCAGGCGATCCATCCAGCGCGGCTCCGCCAGGCACGCCTCCTTCACCGCGCGGCCGTGGTGGGCGAGTAGGGTGCGAAAGTCGCGCCGCGCGCGCCGCGCCAGGTCGGCGAGCCCGTCGCCGAACCGTTCGCGCAGAACGCTGCGCAGCAACCTGGTGCTCTCCGCGTCCTCGAGCACGGCGTCGCGGCTGAGCACCAGCGGCACATCCTCGGCGTCGACGACGCCGGCGACCCACGGCCGTAGAGTCTCGGGCAGCAGCGACGACGCGTCCTCGCGGATCAGCACTCGGTGCGAGTAGAGACGCAGCGTGGCGTCGCCGCCGCGAGCCGGCACGGCGAGCGCACCACGGACGATTCCTGGAGCCTCGTCACGCTGGAGCGGCAGGACGGCGAGCAGCTCGCCCCAGCCGAAGATGTCGCGCAGCGCGTCGGCGATCCGGTCAGGCGACGCGCCCATGTGGTACCACGGCGCGTCGAGCCGGTTGAGCACGGTGAACCCAGTGCCGAGGTAGATCGGGTAAGGCACGAAGTCGCAGTCGCGCGCCACCAACTCGGCGAGCACGTCGCCATCGAGAAGCTCGCGATACTCGCTCCGCAGGTGCAGAATGATCGTCGTGCCCGGGCGCTCGAGCGCATGCTCCTCGTAGCGCAAGGCCGCGCCGCCGTCGTAGACGATGCGGGTTCCCGGATCGTCCGGCTGACGGGTCCGGGTGCGCACCTCGAGTCGGCGACAGAGCGGGAAGCAGCTGTAGAAGCCGATCCCGAACTGGCCGATCGCGCCGCTGCGCGGCAGCTTCGACGAGTGGAAGATCGTGCCCAGCCGAGCCTTGGCCTCGGCCCGCGTCATGCCGACGCCGGAATCGGTGAGGCTCAGGCTGCTCTCGGCGAGCCGACGCTCGAGGCGGATCTCGACGTTGCCGAGGTCTTCCGGAGGCAGTGCCGCGATGCTGTCGGCCGCGTTGGCGATCAGCTCGCGCACACACGTCTTGGGACCGGCGAAGACATGGCCGCTGAGCGTGTCCAGAGCGCGCTGGACATCGACCGCGATGTGGACAGTTTCTCCACTCATCGTGTCAACCCTCGAGCCGCAGGCGGAAGGCGCGACGCACGGCCACCCAATCGTCGGCGACGCTCCCTGCCGTGCTCCGTGCGTCCTCGCGGCGGTGGCGCAGGATCCCGCCGCCGCAGGCGAGGAAGCTCGCTTGCTCGACGCCGCTGAAGTCGAGCGCCCTGGTCGCGGCGACGATCTTCAGGTACTCGATCTCGCGACGATCGTGGAGAGAGCCTGACCCGGCATCGGGCACCGAGAGCTCGATCGGCCAGAGATCGTCGCGCCCGAGCTCTAGATCGCGACCGGGCAGCAGCCGCTGCGCGCCTCCCGGTTCGGGAACGATTTGCGCGATGCGCCCGGCGAGGCCGAAATCGAGCACGTGGACAAAGAGTGGGCCGGGATGGTGATGACGCACGGTGATCGCGATCCGGTCACCCGGTGCGAAGAGCGGCGGCGGGTCGTCCGGCGCAATCACATGCCATCCGCGGACCGGAGAACGATGCCAGAGCTCGACCTCGAGACAGGCTGGCAGCCGGCTCGTCGAATCCCGATTGTCGGCAGCGAGCAGACGCCGGTAGTTGGCCGCGGGATCGACCTCTTCGTGAGCCACCGAGTCGGCGACGATGCCGTCGGCCACACGCTCGTCGAGGATCGCGGCTCGGCACCGAAACGCCTCCACCTTCGTCGTGCGCAGGTTTCCCAGCACCGCCGATCTGCACCCACCGAACCCGCCGCCACGCACCCTCCACCGCATCTCGCCCGCCGAAGCGAGCCCGTGCACCGCTCCGACGTCGAGGTCAACCGTGAGACCGTCGCGGTGCAGCACCCGCGCGCGCACTCCATCGACCGTGCGCTCGGCATGGCCGAAGACGACGCGATCCGGCGCACCCTCGAGCCGCGGACGCTGCCGTGGCCGCTCCCGGGTGACCGCCCGCGCCACCGACGCGAAGGCCGCGCGATAGCTGGTCGCGGTCGACAGGGCGCCGAACATGCGGCAAAGGTGGTGAGTGAAGCAACCCTGGTAGACCTCGTCGTGCGGACGGCCACTCGTCCTCTCGTCCGAGGCGACTGCCAGCTCCCAGCACACCTCGTCGGCGCCGCAGGCGGCGAGCAGGACGTACCGTCTTCGAGAGACGGGTCCTCGCAAGACGGGTTCTCGCAAGACAGGCCGTCGAACGACCGACTCCTCCGACACCGGCCCGAGCTCTCGGGGCTCAGGACGCGGACGCGGATCAGCTTCGACGCTCCGGATCCTCGCACCGCCGCCCCGCCGACTCGCGCCGCCCGCGAAGCAAGCGTCGATGACCAACGTGACCAGGATGCCTCGCCGCTCGAAACTCCCGAGCAGGGTACGGATCTCGATGTCGAGGATGTCGCGGTTCTCGGCCTCGCCGCGGCCGCTGTCGTGGGGTACGAGCGATTCGGTCCAGCCCGCGGGCCGCGACGGATCGCGCACCTGCGAGCCGTGGCCGCTGAAGTACAAGACGACGATGTCGCCGGCGCGCGCGCGCTCCGCCGTCGCCCACCACGCCGCCAGAATCCCGTCGCGAGTCGCCGCCTCGTCTTCGAGGCGGCGCACCGCGTCGTCGGGGAAGCCGAAGGCATCGCGCAGCAAGCAGTCGACTGCGCGGGCATCGCGCACCGAACCGCGCAGTCGGTAGCGCGCGGGCAGGACGGAATAGCGGTCGACGCCGACGATCACGGCATGCCGACCCGGTGTCACTGGTGGTCTCATCGGAGTCCTCCGGAGTCTCGACCAGGGGCCGCGGCGCCGCGGTGGGACCACCGCGGCGCCGAAGATCAGGGCGACGCGTCGGAGCCGTCGGCGCCCTCGTTCAAGTCGCCCAGCGATCTCGTCCCGGGGTCATCCTTGCGATCCGGCTCGGGTCCCGCAGGCAGATCGGCGCGCGGATCCCCGCTGTCGTGGCTGTCCCGAGGTCTGATCTTGCGGTCATCGTGGGCCATCGCTCGCTCCTTCCGTTGCATGCAACACATTGCCTCAGGACTCACGCTCCGTGCGCGAGTCGGGGAAGGAGACCCGAAAGAAATCGAGATGTTCGGACGCCCGGCGAGATTCGCCCGATTCAGCCCGCCTCGAGCTCAGTCCGAGTCGAGCGGGCGCCAGTCGCCCTGGAGCACGAACCCGGCCCAGTAGTAGGGCTCGTTCCAGCGCGGATCGGCGCGCAGGGCGCGCTGCGCGCCGCGCAAGGCAGCGGCCGGGCTTTCACCGCGCGTGAGCATGGCCTCGTAGACATGGCGCATCAGCTCGGCGGTCGCCGCATCGTTGATGTTCCACAGGCTGACCATCACCCGGGCCGCCCCGGCGCGGAGAAAGCTGCGAGGCAGGCCGACGACACCCTCGCCGTCGATGTGCTCACCGAGGGCGCTGCGGCACGATCCAAGGACCACGAGACCGGCCGAGAGCTCGAGGGCCGCGATGTCGAATGAGCGCAGAAAGCCGTCGCGCGGACGTCCTTCGGCATCGACCAGAGAGAGCACCAGGCCGGACAGCTCGGGCTCCTCGTGAAGCAGACCGTGGGTCGCGAAGTGGATGATGTCGAAGCCGTCGAGAGCGCCGGCGAGGATCGCTTCGCGGTCGGCGTCGAAGTCGAGCGCGGCCCAGCGCCGCGTCGGCGGCACGAGGGCCAGAATCGTCTCCGCCTCTCGGCGCGAGAATCGCAGACGCCGAAACGGCTCGTCGCCGCCCCGCGCGGCGTCGCCGAGCCACCGCGCCCAGGTCGCGTCGCCAACGCCCGCCAATCCTCCGCGCGATCCCGTCGCCGCGAGCTCGGCCGCGGGGCTCGAGGCGGCGTCGGCGGAGCGCGCGAGGCGTGGGTCGTCGCGCGAGAACACCGGATCGGCGACGACAGCGACCGCCGGCGGCGCGGCCACCGCATGCGGGCTTCTGCGCCGCAGCTCCGCGAGCGTCGACAGCGACGGCACCAGGACCAGCTCGTGGGACTCGATCAACGGCCGAGCCACGGTCTCCGACGCGTCGACCAAGACCGGATCGTCGACCGTGGCCGGATCGTCCAACGCCGCCCAGGGCACCAGATGAAGCGGCCCGTCGGCGACGACGACCAGGCGGCGGGCGCCGAGGCGTGCCTTCGCCGGCGAGAGCAGCAGGCGCCCGAGCTCGGCGGTCGCTACGCGCAGCGGCACGCGCGCGGCGCGCCGCGGCGCGCGCGCCAACAGCCGATACAGCGCATGAATCGACGCGGCGAGCTCATCGCGGGGCGGCAACCGGTGGACACTGAGCCGCTCGCGATCGAGCGCGAACAGATGACTCTCGGTCTCACCGAGAGCGTACGCCAGAATCAGTGTGTCGGCATCGAGAATCTCGTCGCGCAGGGTCGCCACGGTCGACCACCGAGGCGGCGTCGAGGTCGGTGTCTGGAGGCCTTGCACCGGCGAGGCCCGGCGCGTCGTCTGGCGCGCGAAGAGTAGGCGCTGAATGTCGAGCTCGAGCTCCTCTCGGCGCGCGCCCGCGGTGCCGGGCACCGACTCGAGCCGCATGCGCTCCAACTCCAGGGCGCGGATCTGTCGCTCGATCGCCTCCGCCCGCGGCGAGCCGACGTCCGGCACGTCGACGGTCACCAGGTCCTCGTGCAGGCTGCGTGCACGCACCGCTTCGACTGCTTCGAAAGCCCGCGCGTCGTGCCCGGCGTCAGGCTGCTGACGGTGCAGTGCCAGGAGACTCTGCAGATGCAGCTCGTTGAGGGCGTGGAACGAACCGGCGTAGTGCGAACGCAGATGTGTCGGCGCGGCGGTTCGGCGCACCGCCTCGACCGCTGCCAGGGCGGACTCGAGAGCTTCGAGCGCGGCGCCGGGTGCGCCGGCCGCCAGCAGGAGGCGAGCCCGCTCGGCGTCGACCTCGGCCACGCCTTCGATGTCGCCGAGAGCCCGGTAGAGAGCCTCGGCATCGAGGAAACGGTCGAAGGCCTCGGGCGAGCGTCCCTGCCGCCCGACCGCGACGCCGAGTCGCACGAGCGCGTACGCCTCTCCCGAGCGATCCTCGACCTCGCGAAAGATCTCGAGCACCCGGTCGAGAGTCGCCTCGGCAGCGCCGGGATCGTCGTCCGCCAGCGCCAGGGACGCCAGCTCTTCCAGCGTGACCGCCTCACCCCGCCGGTCGCCCAGCGTCCGACGCAGGCCGAGCGCGCGCTGCAAGAGGCGATGTGCCGCCCGGCGGTCTCCGGCTCGCGCTTCGACGGCGGCAAGCGCGGTCAGTCCGGCGGCCTCGCCGGCGCGATCCACGTCGTCGAGCAGCTCCATCGCCCGCCGCAGCGCCGCACGCGCCTCCGGCAGGCGCCCCAGCTCGAGCTCGATCGTGCCGAGATTGTGCAGCGTCACCGCTTCGCCGCCGCGGTCGCCGAGCCGAGTCCAGCCGTCGAGCGCCTGCTGATAGAGCACGAGCGCCTGCCACAGCCTACCGCGGCGACGCTCCAGCAGAGCGCGGTTGTTGATCGCCACGATCTCCGCGCGCGGGTCGCCGAGCCGCCGAGCCAGATCGACCGCACGCCGACAGTTGACGAGCGCCTCGTCGATGCGACCCGCGCGGCGCAGGAGCGACGCACTGTCGTTGAGCAGCCAGAGCTCGATCGCGTCCAGCGACCGGCGCCGTGCCCGCTCGATCGCGCGCGCGTAGAGCGTCGAAGCGCGGTTCGACTCGCCGAGCCGCACGGCGAGGCGGGCGAGGCGCCCTTCGATCTGCAAAGTCAGCTCCTCGTCGGTGTCCGTCGTGGCGACGATCGGAGAGGCATGCGGCGCCCGCAGCAGCTCGGCACGCGCCAGGGCGAGACTCGCGGCGTCGCCGTGCTCGAGCCACGGCTCGGCCGCGGCGATGCAGCGCGCACTCTCCGCCCGGCCGAGGTCGGCTACCGTCGCCGCTCGGCGCCGTACCAGGCGAATCCGGTACTCACCGGTTCCCGACGACCCAGCGAACGGCTCGACGCGCACCTGGTGGCGGCCCTCCGAGCGAGCGACCACGATCAGGTGCTCACGCCCGCGCGGACCCGTCGGACTGTCGACGCGATGTAGCCGTCTCCCGTCCGGCCCGTGAAGCTCGGCGACCAGGTCGATGCCGCGCTGCTCGACTTCCACGTGGAGCACGTCGCCGACGGACGCATCGACAGCGTACGTCCTGCTCCGCGCTCCCGACCTGCCCTCGACTCGGCCGTCGAACGGCACTCCAGGCGCAAGCACGATCAGCGGCGGCGCGCCGGGCGGCTGCGGCAGCCCGTCGATGTCGGCACTACAGCCGGCACACAGAATACCGGCGAGCAGCGCGAGAGGCAGCAGACGACGATGCGCGCTGTGAGCCGGGCGCTGTGGGCTACGGCTCGGCATCGAGGAGCACGAGCTCCAGGTCGAACCGGTACGTTGCCGCAGTCTCCGTGGTCTCAGTGGCCTCGACACCACTCCCGGTCTCGATGAGGTCCACCCGGTACGAACCGCCGCCGAGCCACCCGGCAGGTAGCGACACCACATAGTTTCCGTCTCGGCTGCGCTCGATATCGTCGAGCGCCAGCACCTCGCGACCGCGCACATCGAAGGCACGGAGAGCGACGACTTCGGGCGCCGTCGTGCTCGCCAGATTGAAGAGCAACACGAGATCCGCCGACGCGGGGACTTCGATCCGTGTCCCGGCTGCACCGCGGATCGTCGCCGCCTCGCGCGAGATCACGTCGTGAATGCGCAACTCGGCATGCGGACGGCGCATCTCTCGGTCGAGCGAGACGCCCCAAATTCCGAGGCCCAGAGCGACCAAGGTCGCCGCCGCTGCCGCGACCCAGGCGATGCGCGGGTCGGAGACGACCGATCGATCACGCGCAGTCGGCTCTCGGAACGCAGCGACTCGGGAGGCGCTGTCCTCTGCGTCGAGAACCTCCTGAAAGCTCCGCCAGCGCGCGTCGACGTCGTGATCCGCCGCGGGCTCGAGGGCGGCCCGATCCATCGCCTCGAAACCGAGCACGATGTCGGCACACTCGTCGCAAGCGACGAGATGCTCTGCGATCCGATCGTGCCCTGGAGCCGGCGCCTCAGTCTCGGAGTAGGCACAGAGCTGCTCCACCGAAGGGTGCTCGTCACGCGGTGGGACGGTCATAGGCTCCATCAACAGGCCTTTTCGTGCTCAGTGTCATCGTGCGCCCCATGGCTGGCCCCTCGGCTGTGGCTGTCGGCGAGAACCCGACGCAGCTTCTCACGCGCCTCGAACAGCTGCGACTTCACAGTTTGCACCGAGATCTTCAACAGCGCGGCAATCTCCCGATACGAGCGCTCCTTGGCGAAGCGCAGCACGGCCACTTGCCGCATCCGCGCCGGCAAGCGCTCCAGCTCGCGCACACAGATCGCCGCGTCCTCGGCGGCCAAGGCCCGGCCCTCGGGACAGAGCGCAGTCGTCACGTCCGGAGGATCGAAGCTCTCGCTCTCGAACCATGAGCGGACGATCTCCTCGAGCGAAACCTCCTGGGTCGACCGCTTTTGAGCGCCGCGCCGGCGCAACTCGTTGCGCCACACATTGCCGGCGATCAGGCGGATCCAGTGGGTGATCGCCACGTCGCCGCGGAACTCGCGTCGACCTCGGTAGACGCGAAGAAAGGTCTCCTGCGCGAGGTCGTGGCAATCTTGACTCCTGACGCCCAGACTGTAAAAGAACCCGAAGACCGAGTTGTAATGGTTCTTGAAGACCTCTTCGAAGTCGATCCTCGGCTGAGGCGGTATGTCCACATCGGATCTCGTTTACCATGAAGTCTAGTCGCCAATCCCGGCCGAAGCAACCGATCGGGCGACTCACTCGGGCGGGCTGACGCCACGGAGCACCCGGACCGATCTCTCTCGTTTCCGCCCATCAAAGCACTCAGGGGCCGCTCCAGGCGGAGAAGTCGCCCGACTCGAAGCCGTCGACGAAGAGCGGCACGTCGGTCACAGGGTCGCAGGCATCGCCGAGTCCATCGAAGTCGCCATCGGCCTGATCGGGGTTGGCATCGCTCGGGCAGTTGTCGCAGGCATCGCCGACCTCGTCGCCGTCACCGTCCATCTGGTCGGCGTTGGGATCCTCGGCGCAGTTGTCACACGCGTCGCCGACGCCGTCGAGGTCGATGTCGTCCTGGAACGGATTCGGATCGTCCGGACAGTTGTCGCAGAACAGGCCGACGCCGTCGGCATCGGTGCCGTCGATCTCGGAGCAGCTGATTTCGACCGCTCCGATATCGCAGCGGGTCACCACATCGAGGTTGCCGTCGGTCGGACGGGCCGAGATCCGCTGATCGTGCAGAAGCTCGGTCTCGGCGGTTCCGGGGTTGAAATCTTGGTCGGCCGTACAGCCGTCCGGATTGCCGGCGTCGACGAGCGGTGAGTCGGAGAAGAACGGAACACTGAGCGAGAAGCCTCCCCAGGCACCGAGAATCACCAAACCGGGATCCTGAGCGAGCTGATCGGTTCCGGAGTTCTGCAGCTCGGTGATCGAGCAGCCGAGGAAGAAACGCACCAAGTTGTAGCCCAGCGATTCGATGCCATTCCCCGAGCATTCATAGCCGATCGGCAGGCAGAGCTGCCCGCTCTGGGTACATGGCGCGACGTTGTCGGCCACGACGGAGCTCGCGGCGCTCACCGCTCCCAGGAAGTCGGCGTGGATGCCGCCGCCCGTTTCGCTCAGCGCTTCATTGCGCGCGATGGTCGCGTTGCGCAAAGTGACCGCGCCCCGTTCGATGTAGATCCCGCCGCCGCGCTCGGCCGACGTGTTCTCCGCCACCGTGCTGTTGATCAAGACCAGGTCGCCGTTGCGGGCATAGATGCCACCTCCCCGGCCACTGCCGAAGAAGTCCACCGTATTGCGGGTGACCGCGCTTCGGACCAGATAGGTCATACCGCCCAGCAGACGGAGGCCGCCGCCGGTGCTGGTCTCGGTCACCACGAGATCGCGGACCTGCGAGTCGATCAATCGGAGTTCTCCACCCTCGACCAAGACGCCGGGCGACCCGCCGTCACGGAACGTGCAGCGCTCGCAAACGGCCAGCCCGCCGGACACGTTGAGGCCGACCTGGTCGCCACTGGGACCGGGCACGAAGATGCTGTCGCGGATCGTCGTGTCGAAATCGGTCTGCACTCCAGTCAGCGCGCTGATCAGCACGAATTCGAGGTTCTCTAGGGTCAACGACGGAGCACCGCAGTTGGCGATCATGCCGGACGCGGCGCCGCGACCGTCGATCACGGTCGGCTCGCTGCCGGTTCCGCGAATTGTCATCTCGGCGGTCACACACACCGGATCCGTGAGGAATAGGGCGGGATTTCCACCGCCTGGCATGGGCGGCACCTCGATCACATGGGGCCCGGGCAGAACGTTCGCCTGTTCGACGGCAGCACGCAGGGTGCAGCCGATCGTCCCTCCGGCATCGCACACTCCGTCGCCGGTGGCACCATCGGGAAAGTCGTCCCAATAGTCGACGACGAAGGTGACGCCGGCACCCGGCGAGGCGAGGGCGAGCGTGAGGGCGACAAGCACGAAGCCGTGTCGGACGAGACGGCGAAGGATGATCCGTGGCATGGTGAGCTCCTGGTCGAGGTTCGACGACACGCCAGAGCAAGCTCGGTGCCACGCTGCCGATCGACGCCGACTCCAGGGTTCACGGCACGATTGGAGGCGCGAGAGCCTCACAGCGTCTCGCGCGCGGGACGGCGCGGCTCAGAGTCGGGACTCGACCCCGCGGCGGCGCACCACCCCTCCAAGCGCGTCAACCGCCGAAGGGAACCTCGGGCCCGGGCACGGTGATCGACACGCTGCCGCTCGGCCCATGGAGCATGAACGTGCCCTCCGGCAGACCGACGATGCGGATGCGCTCGCGGCCGTGCTCGTCGACGAAGGGCTCCCACATGAGCGACACGGGCATCGGACACTCGCTCTCCGGCAGCCCGTCGAGCATGCCGAGCACGGTCCCCACCGGCGGCGTACCACCCGTCGGCGGAATCAGCACCGCCTCACCGGCCGAAGGCTGCAGCACGATCTCGAGCGACTCGGCGCCGCGAATCACGCGGCAGACCGGCACATGGCTGGGCGGCGGCTGCACACGCAGCTGGGCGCCGTCGCCGGCACCGACCAGCGGATAGTCGGTCGATCGGCCTGAGTCGGGTTGCAGCGGTCGCCGGTCGAGGGCCACGAGAACGCCGGGGACGGCTCGCCCGGCGAGATCGCGGACGACCGCCACCGCGCGCCGCCGCTCGAGCACCAGGGCGATTTCGGCGATCGGTGCGCTCTTGCTGAGCTCGGCCGTTTGGCGGCTGGCGGTTACCCAACCCGACGTGGTGAAGGCCGAGACGTCGTAGGCCGTCGGCTGGAGGTCGACCAGGAGCGCTTCATCGATCCCGGCCTCACTCACCGCAGGCTCGGCCACCACCGTGCGCACCACGTGCTCCTCGCCGGCACGCCGCAGCTCGATACTGACGGCCTCGTCGAGCACCTGCCCGTCCGCGCGCGCCACGCGCAAACGCAGCGCGGCATCGCCGAGATCGATGTCGAGGCGATTGGCGCCGGACACGAGATCGACGGCACGGCGCAGCACGAGCACGCCGCGCGCCGTGGTGATCTCGAGCGTCACAGGCCCAGCGAAGGGCAGCTCGAGACGGTACCGACCCGTGGCGTCGGTCGCCGAGGAGGCGAGCGGTACGGGCTCTGCGGGGACCGCGTCGACCGCCTCCTCCTCGTCCATCGGCAGCAGTGCCCGCACGACGAGGTCGGCGAGCGGCTGCTCCGCCGACAGGCCGACGACGCCCTCCAACCAGCTCGAGCTGCCCTCGAAGACGATTCCGGCCAGCGCACCGGGCTCGATCTCGATCTCGAGCGGCTCGCCGAGGGTTACCGCGCGGCCCGCCGACGGAGTGTTGAGCAGCGCCGTGTCGAGCAGCGCCGCGTCGACCAGCGACAGGCGCCAACGCCCGGGCGCCAGCCCTTCAAAGCGAGCGTCGCAGCGATCCCGAGGCAGCCCGAGGTATCGCGGCGCAGCATTCGGCTCGGCGCTCTCGACCGGCTCGGCCAGCAGCACGAGCTCATCGACCTCGAGACAGAGCGACTCATCGACCCCGACGTCGAGCGCGCCCCGCGGCGGCAGCTCCCACGGCACCCATTCGGTGCTCTGTCCGGCGCGCACCTCGAAGGGCGGGCTCCAGACCTCGACGCCACCGCGGTAGATCGCGACCAGCCGGTGGCGCCCAGGCGCGATTCCGCTGGCGACGAAAAAGCTCGAGCGCTCGAATCCGACCGGAACGCGCTCGCCGCCCGAGGCTTCGCCGATGCCCGCCAGCGCCAGAGCGACGGGGCGGAAATCCGGCGTTTCGACAAAGCCCACGACCTCGCCGCCCACCACCGGCAGGGTGGGCGCCAGCTCGACGTCGACCAAGTCCTCGGAGTCGGCAGCCGGGACATAGAACGTCTCGGGCGCGCCGCCGAGGCGCCGCAACCGCAGCAGACGATCTTCCGCGACGGCGACCGGCACGACGACGCGCGCACCACCGGCCGGGTCGACGGTCGCCGGAACCGCGATCCGACGCGCCGCGACGAGGACCGTGCCCTCACCCCACGCTCCGAAGCGCCGCCACTCGACCGAGATCTCTTCGCCGCGCAGATCCGCGGGCAGCACGAGCTCCACCGCTCGCGCGGGACCCGCCTCGCCTGCCGCTTCGGCCGCGTCGAGCGGCTCGACGAGCTCACTGCCGCTGCCGTCCTCGGACACATCAATCGGAGCGCCCATGGCCACGACGACGCAGGCCCAGCCGACGACCCACCCGAGGAGGCCGCCCCCCACACGACGTGTCATCGACGCTCCGTCGTATCGTTCGCCGTCGGCGTGTCGCCGGAACCGGCCAACGAGCGCGCCGGCTGTTCGATCACAACGCGGCGATCGACCGCGAACGGCCCGTGGCTCGAAGTCGACCCATCGGGCCAGCGCACCTCGATCTCGTCGACCCGCGTGGCGTCGCCGAGGCCGAAATGCTGGCGCAGGGGATGCTGCGAGAGATAGCTCGTCCCGCTCAGCACCTGCCGCGTCTGCCGCCGCTCGCCGGTGCGCAGCGTGAGATGGGCTCCGACCGCGTCGCGGCGCGGCCCTCGACCGAGCAGGCGCACGCTCAGCCAGTGGCCGGCGCCGGTGGTGACATTGCGCAGGACGCGGGTCTCGGCGTCGAGATCGGTGATCACCAGGTCGACCCGGCCGTCGCCGTCGATGTCGCCCGCCGCCAGCCCACGGCTGGCGCGCCGCGCGGCCAGCGGATCGTCCGAGTCGCGGTCGGCCACGATCTGCTCGAATCGACCATTCCGCAGATTGCGGTAGAGCATCCCGCGCTGCAGGTACGGCCGCGACGCCTCGAGCCGGATCTCGTCCATCTGCGGATAGACGTGCCCGTTGGCCACCACCAGGTCGAGCCACCCGTCGTTGTCGAAATCGACGAAGGCGGTCCCCCAGCCGACGAAGGGCAGGCTCTCCGCCGCCAGCCCGGACGAGAACGAGGCGTCCTGGAAGTAGTCGCCGCCCTGGCTCCGGTAGAGCACGTTCTGCTCCTCCGAAAAGTTGGTCACGAAGAGGCTCGGCCAGCCGTTGTTGTCGTAGTCACCGACCGCGATTCCCATCGACCCCTGCTCCTTGCCGTCCTCGGTGACCGCGACTCCGTCGAAGTGGGCGCTCTCTTCGAATCGAGGCGCGCCGTCTCGGGAGCGATTGCGGTAGAGGAAGTTGGCCCCCGTGTCGTTGGCGACGTAGAGATCGAGCCGGCCGTCGAGGTCGACGTCGACCCAGGTGACGCCGAGGCCGAAGAGCTTCGCGGCATCGTCGAGGCCCGCCTCGCGCGCCATCTCGTGGAAGCGCACGGCGACCCCGTCGCCGGGCCCGTCGTTGCGAAAAAAGAGGTCGCCGCGGCCGGGAAGACCACGCGGCCCGCACTGCACGGGCACGTCGCGATAGTGGCAGGCCTCCCCCACGCCGAACTCCGGCAGGTCGTCGAGCCGCAGGTCGAGGTAGCGGGCGACGAAGAGATCGAGGTCGCCGTCGCCGTCGGCGTCGGCGAAGCCGCAGCCGGTCGACCAACCACCGCCCGCGACGCCCACGTCGGACGCGATCTCCTCGAAACGCAGGCCGCGCGCGCCGCTGCGGTTGTGTAGCAGCCAGTTGCGCTCGACACCGGTGACGTAGAGGTCGATGCGCCCATCGCCATCGACGTCGCCCGCACAGACGCCGACTCCCCAGCCGGCGAGATCCGCGCCCGCCGCCCGCGACACGTCGTCGAACATCGACCCGTCGCCCGTGCCGCGATAGAGGGCGCTGCGTCCGCGCTCCGGCCGATCTGCCGTGTCGACGGTCAGGCTGCCGACGAGAAAGAGGTCGAGCAGCTCGTCGCCGTCGAGATCGAGCAGCGCGACGCCGCCACTCACCGACTCGAGGATGAATCGCTTTTCCGCCGAATGCGGACCGCGGAAGTCGACCCCGGAGCCCGCTGTGACGTCGCGGAGCGCCAGGGCCGGCGGAGACGCCGCGGGGGCGGACGGACCGGTGGGCTTCGATGTCGGGGCGGGGACGACCTCGGACGCGGAGACGACCGCCGACACGAGCACCGACACGGAGGCCGCGACCCGCGCGATCCGCGTCATCCGTCGCTCCTGGCCTCGCTGCCGGTCTCGTCGCTGGTCTCGCCGCCGGCCCTCGCCGGGGTCTTGCGCTGCATCAACGTCGGCGCCTCGGCGGCGCGCAGCGGGCTCTCCGACGCCTCGAGCATGCGCCGGTAGATCTCGAGATGCTCCTCGGCGCAGGCTCGGTCGCCGAGACGGCTGCAGGCGATGCTCAGCTGGTAGTGCGCGCGCGGTGGCGCGGTCGGCACAGTGACCGCCCGCTCGAGCCAGCCGCGCGCGGCGTCGAAGTCGCCCGACCGATTCGCCGCCAGGCCGAGCACGAAAAGGGCCCGCGGCAGCCGAGACGACTGCTCGAGAACGCGATGCGCGCGCGCGGTCGCGGCGTCGGCCTCACCCAGCTGGAGCTCGACCTCGGCCAGCGTCGCCTCGAGCTCAAGATCGTCGGCCGACTCATCGGCCGCGGAGCGCACCGCCTCGAGATGCGCGCGCGCTTCGGCGAAGCGACGCTCGTCGGCCAGCGCCAGGCCCAGGGCACGGCGCGCCGGCACGTGGTCGGGATCGAGCGTCGTCGCACGCAGCAACGCCTCCGACGCCTCCCCGCTGTCGCCCACCGCCGTCCACATCCTCCCGGTCAGAAACGCGACCTCGGCGTCGTCCGGCTCGAGACGAGCCAAGGTCTCGACCGACGGCGCTACCGCCGACGCGAGGCCGGCGTCGAGTCCGAGCCGGACGAAGACGCGCAGTGCGCGCGGCGAGTACGGCGCCTCGTCGGCCGCGCGCCGCGCATGGTCGAACGCCACCTTTCGATTGCCGAACGCGGCGGCATTGCGCGCCAGCTCGAGCTGCGCCGTGGTCGACGCGAAGCGTTCGACCAGCGAGCGCAGCTGGTGGTTGGACGCCGCCAGCCGCCCCGCGTCGCGCTCGGCGACCGCGAGCAGCAACGCCTCGTCGCGCGCCAGCGGCCCGAGCTCCGCGGCGCGACGGAGTCCGTCGAGAGGCGGAGCATCGTCTCCGATGCGGCCTCGCACGACGTCGATCGCGGACGCCGGCAGAGTCTCGACCGCCGCGTGCGCCCGCTGCACCCACGGCTCGAGCTGCGCCGTCTGGGCGAGCTCCAGAGCCCGCCGGTAGGAGCTCTCCGCGCGCTCGACCTCCGCCAGCTCCAGCGCCGCCGCGCCGGAAGCCAGTTCCTGCTCAATCTCCTGGACAAGCGCCTCACCGCCGGGCGGCGCGTCGGCTTGCGCCAGTGCGACGCCGGAGGTCGCGACCCCGAGCCAAAGCGCCGTCAACCGAACCGCCGACCGAAGCCTCGCGGAAGTCGACCGCGTGGCAGCGAGTCGTGGCCGCACAAAGGCCGAGAGCTCGGACAGCGAATCGCAGGACAAATCGTAAGACCTGAGGCAGGAATGAACAGTCGTCGTCGATCGAACAGGGAGACATGGCATCATACCATCCGGGCTCTGCTCCCAGTCTCTGGGTCGGCGCGTCGCCGGTCCCGGGCCTCGCCATCCTCTCTGCCAGCCCTCAGTCGTCCCCAAAGCCACCTCTCCGGAGACCTCGATGCCGTATTCAGTCCCCGTCTGCTCCGCGCTCCGCTCGTTCACCCCGGGGCTGCTCGGGCTCGGCCTGCTCCTGACGGTCGCTGCCGGGCTGTCCGCCGAGTCCCGAGGCACCGAGCCCGACACCTCGTCCAGCGCCGAGGCACCGGCTGCCTCGGCAGCTCCGACTGAGGCGCTCGAGAGCGCCGACCGCGCCTACAACGCCGCGGCGTCCCAACGCGACCGCCAGGGTCTCGGCGCCCTGCTCACCGACGACGCGGTGTTCTTCGCCGAGACCACACACCGCGGGCGAGCCGCATTCCTCGACGCCTGGGCGCCACTGTGGACCGCCAAGTACGACTTCAGCTACCGCGCCACGACGCTCGAGGCGACGGTCGCCGCCTCCGGGGAGCTCGGCTACGCCCTCGGAACCGTCACGACCAGCTTTCGGCGCCCAGGACTCGACGAGGAAACCGTCACCGAGAGCCACTATCTGAATCTGTGGCGCCACGACGACTCCGGCTGGCGGCTCGCCGCCAGCACTGCCCTGGTCGTTCATCCCGAGCTCGGCGCCGCGCGCGAGCCGCGCTCGGGGCTGATGACCGCCTGGCCACGGCTCGCCGACCAGGTCGGCTCGGCGATCACGCTCGAATGGACGCCCGATCAGGTCGAGAACGCCTCGTCGGGCGAGCTCAGGGTGGTTGCGGGCACCTACACGGCTCGCTTCGACGACGGCGAGCAAGAGCACACCGGAGGCGGCGACTTCCTCGCCGTGTGGAGGCGCGACGCGGACGGTGGCTGGCAGCTGGCGGCCGAGGGCTACACGCCGCCCGACTTGCACAACGACCCCTGACGCCTCGACGAGCTCGGCACGCGACGCGCCGATTCTCAGACTTGAGAACCGGCCGTTTCAAAAGCGAGAATTCGTTGAACTTTTTGCCTTGCGCCGATCCGCTGGAAGAAATTTCGGACTTTTTCGAATCCAATTTCATCAGCCGGGCGAAGCCAGCAGATAGAGCCGACTTTTCTGCGCCGAAGGCGATCCAAGCTGGATGTCGCCGTCTGCGAGAGGCTTTGGCATGCGGTTTGCTCTCAGGTTGAGCACCCCGCAGACGACCGTCGCACGATACGCGACAACTATTCTTTGCCGATGGTCTCTGACCATGAGGAGCTGCAATGTCACGGAACCGTTGTCTGACCCTTCTGATCACTCTCTTGGTCGTGCCGGCGCTCGCCAGCGCGGCGCCCACCGTCCTGAGCCGCGCCGACAACGGCGTGCCCACCTTCGTCCAGGGCGATCTCGGCGCGCTGCCGATGAACCAGGCTCTCGGCGGCAACCTCGACGCCGCCGCCACCGACGCCCTGCGCGACATCGTGATGACGCACTTCGGCGCCGTCGGCGACGAGGGTCTCGAGCTGATCCGCAGCCGTCAGGCCAACGGCCAGCATCACTTCCGCTTCGCCCAGACCTACAACGGCCTGCCGATGGTCGGCGCGCAGCTGATGCTCCACGTCGACGCCGACTCCGGCAAGATCCTCTTCGTCAACGGTGAGTTCGTGCCCGGCCGCGACCTGCCCTTCTCGCCCGCCCTCGACGCCGACAGCGCTCTGGCCGGCTCCTTCAGCCGCGGCACCTCGGCCGCCGACCAGCCCCGCCTGGTCTACGTTCGCGCGCACGACGGCCAGGCCTACCTCGCCTGGCAGCAGACTGTCGAGTACACCGACAAGGCCGGCAACCCGCAGCGCGATCTCGTGTTCGCCGACGCCATGACCGGTAAAGAAGTCGCCCGTCACCCGCAGTACCACTACGCGCGCTCGCTGCGCACCTACGACTGCAACAACGGCACCAGCTGCGGCAGCCTCGCCTCGAGCTCGCCGAACCCGATCAACACGGGCGACCTGGCGATCGACTCGGCGCACAATTTCGCCATCGCGACCTACGACTACTACGCCGCCAATCACGGCCGCGACTCGATCGACAACGCCGGCATGACGCTGCGCTCGCGCGTCCACTACTCGAACAACTACAACAACGCGTTCTGGAACGGCTCCGAGATGACCTACGGTGACGGCGACGGCACAACCTTCGTGCCGCTGTCGCAGGACGCCGACGTGGTCGCCCACGAGCTCACCCACGGCGTCACCGAGCGCGAGTCGAACCTGATCTACTCGAACGAGTCGGGCGCGCTCAACGAAGCGCTGTCGGACATCTTCGGCGCTCTCGTCGACCGCCAGGAAGGCGCCAACGTCACGGACACCTGGCTGATCGGCGAAGACATCTACACGCCGGGCACCCCGGGCGACGCGCTGCGCAACATGGCCGACCCGCAGTCGCAGGGTGACTACGACTACTACCCGACCCGCTACACCGGCAGCGCCGACAACGGCGGAGTGCACTGGAACTCGGGCATCGCCAACCTCGCCTTCGTGCTCGCCGTCGAGGGTGGCACGCACCCCCGCGGCGCCACGTCGGTGAACGTGACCGCGCTGAGCGGCAACTTCGACACCGCCCTCGGCATCGCCGCCGACATCTTCTACGACGCCAACGTGAACTGCCTCACGCCGTCGTCGAACTTCGAGGCCGCCCGCAACTGCACCGAGGCCGCCGCGCTGTCGATCTTCGGTGCCTCCGCCGAGGCCACGATCAAGGCCGCCTGGGACGCCGTCGGCGTGCCGGACGGTGGCGGTGGCGGTGGCCCGGGCGGCGGTGGCTGCACCGGCACCAACGTCTGGGTCGGCACGGCGTCCTCGGGGACCCCGAATCTGACCACGCCGAACTGCTCGGCGAGCGGCAGCTTCACCGGCAACCTGGTGTGCGACAACGGCGCGGCCGATCTCGACCTCTACCTCGAGAAGGAAAGCTGCAGCGGCTGGTTCGGCTGCTCGTTCAGCAGCGTCGCCTCCTCGACCAGCGCGGGCTGCAACGAGTCGGTCTCCGGCTACAGCGGCACGAGCGGCACCTACCGCTGGCGCATCAACTGGTACAGCGGTCCGGCCGAGCCGTTCACCCTCTGCACCAACAAGTGCTGAGCTGACGTCTCACCTCCGGCGGTCTCCTGGCCGCTGTCTCCGAGCCCGCGGCGCCCGCCGCGGGCTTTTTTCGTAGTCAGGCCGACGGAAGGAGGTCGAGCACCTCGGCTTCGCCCCGCGTGCAGTCGTAGACAGCGTACGACGGCGGACCCATCGCGCCGAGAATCTCGCCCGGATTCAGCCACAGGCTGTCGCCAAAGCGCTCCTGGTGCCGCTGGTGCGTGTGGCCCGAAAACACCGCGTCGTAGTCGCCGGTGCGAGCGAGCGCCCGGCCGTAGAGCGGGTAGTGGGTGAGCGCCAGGCGCCGGCCGCCGAGCTCGAGCTCGGCGTGCTCACCGTGAAGACGTAGCGCGCTCTCCGGCTGCAGCGCGATCTTGTGCATGGCGAAGCGGTCGCCGTCGCCGTTGCCGAAGACGCAGTGGACCGTCCCGGCGAAGGCGCTCAGGCGCCGCGCCGGGATCGGCGAGCAGAAGTCGCCGAGAAATAGCGCCACGTCGATCCCGTGCTCGTCGCCGAGCACGCGCAGCAGGCGATCGAGGTGGTCGAGCTGGTCGTGGATGTCGGAGAACACGCCGAGTTTCATGAGAGGCTCCCTGGCACGCAGCCTGCGCGCGATCACAGCGTGACGATACACGAGGAGCCCGCCATGCGACGCTTCACCGCCGATCTCGACCCCTCGACCGACGCCCAGCCCATTGACCTGTCGATCGACCAGACCGTCGATCGCCTGCGCAGCGACCTGGAGTGGATCGCAGTCCCGCGTCATCCGCGCGCCAACCCCACCGCGCACGCCGAGGTCGCCGCGGCGATCGAGAGCTCGCTCACCGATTCCGGCTTTCGAGTGCGTCGCGAGCCGTTCACCGAGGCCGGGCACTCGGGTGTCAACCTGGTCGGCGACCTACCGGCCAATGGCTCGGCCGATTCGCCGACCGACAGCGCGCCCTGGATCGTTCTCGGCGCCCACTACGACTCGGTGAAAGGCACCCCGGGCGCCGATGACAACGGCTCGGCGGTCGCCGCGCTGCTCGAGTGTGGACGCCGCCTCGGCGCACGCGCCGCGGCGAGCCGACGACGTGGCCTGCGTCTCGTCGCCTTCGATCTCGAAGAGGCGCAGGACGGCGAGGGCCTGCTCGGTAGCCGTGCCGCCTGCCGCACCTGGCGCCGGCACGGCGACCCGATCGCCGCGATGCTCTGCCTCGAAATGGTCGGCTACACCGACCGCGCCCCGCACAGCCAGCGTCTGCCGCCGGGCTTCACGCATCTCTTCCCCGACCTCGCCGCCTGGCTCGACGCGCGCTCCTGGCGCGGCGACTTCCTCACCGCCATCGCCGACTCGGGCTCGGAGGCCCTGCTCACACAGTGTGTCGCCGCCGGCACCGACGCCGCACCGACGTTGCCGATCGTCCCCTTCACCGCCCCGGTCGACGCCGACGCCCTGCCCGACCTGCTGCGCAGCGATCATGCACCGTTCTGGGCCGCGGGAATCCCGGCGCTGATGCTCACCGACACCTCCGAGTATCGCAACCCGCACTACCACCGCACCTCAGACACCGTCGACACTCTCGACCTCCCCTTCCTTGCCGCCGTCTGCGACGCCGTCATCGCGATGCTCGAGAATCTCCTCGCAGAGACCGATCCCTAGGCGCCGGCAGGATCGACCCCTCGATGGTCGATCAATCACGCACGACCTGCGCGCGCGGCCAGAGCTCGCGCCACTTCTTGGTGCGCAGGCGCTGTTCGAAGATGTCGCGCCGGGCGTCGGGGTGTGGATTCGGACGCAGCACCATGCCGATGAGGTCGTCGAGGCCACAAGGGGCGGCGAGACGGAGGCTGCCGTCGGCCTCCATGCGGACCGCAACCGTCGATACGGTCTCGGCCCAGCGCGAAAAGGAATCGACCGCGTCGGTGTACGGCGTGTCGTGGTTGTACTCATGCATGTGCGCCTGGTTGTAGACCTCCCAGGGGACGTCGGGTGCGGTGCGGCGGAGACGCTCTTCGATCGAACGGTCTTCGCGCGCCGCGCGCGTCGGATCGAAAAACACCAGGTCGACGTCACCGAGCGGCGTCGGCTCGGTGTAGCCGTGCAGCGCATCCCAGACCGCGGAGCGGACGAAGCCGGCGACGATCCACCAGTCGCGAAGGTCTTCCCGCGCTGCGACCTTGAGAACGCGCAGGCGCCAGGGATCGGCAGAGATCAGCGCCAGGATGTCTGCCTCGCCGTCGATTCGCTGCTGGTCTCCGGGAGTCGGCCGAGTCGTCATCGCCGAATGCTACGCTACTCGCCAATGGCCGACTCCAAGACCTCACCCCTCGCTCGCCTCGGCTTTCTCACCGCCGAGGCGTTGGTGGTCTTTCTCGGCGTATGGGCTGCATTCATGCTCGACGGCTGCCGCGAGCGCCAGGTCGCCGAGGCTCGGCGCCAGCAGATCCACGACACCCTGCGCCACGATCTGATCGAGCTCGACAGCCAGTTGGTCCAGGCCCGGGCATGGTTCGACAAGAACTTCATCGACGCCTTTCTCACACCGTTCGAGGCCGGCGAGCAGCCGTTCCTGCGGCCGATTCCGCTGGCGGCGACCGACGGTGATCAGGGCTGGAACGCGATTCTCGGTGCCGGTGGTCTCGACGTCCTCGACATCGAGCTGATTCAGGCTGTCGAGGCGGTCCTCGGCACCTCGCGCTGGATCGCCGACAACTCGCGCGAGTACAACGCGTATGTGCGCACGGTCCTGGTGCCCGAGCTCGGCGCCGCGCCCGAGGCGGAGCTCTTCTACGATCCGGAGAGCGGCAAGCTACGCGCCAAATACCTCTGGTACTACCACTCGATCGTCGCCACGCGAGACCTCTTCGATCGGCTGCAGGTGGAAATCAAGGCGCTTCGTCGGCTGCTCGATGTCCCGGTCACGACGGTGAGCGCCGGGTAGTCGGCTGATGACGATCGCTCGGGCTCAGCGTTCAGAGCCGAGGCCGCGCGGATCGATCACTGCAGGCAGGAGCTCTCGCGGCAACCACTCCTCACGGAAGGCGCGCCAGGTACCGTAGTCGCCGTAGTTGCCGCCCATGAAAACCACGGCGAGGTCGAGAGAGGGCACGACGAGAAGCAGCTGGCCGCCGTTGCCACTGGCGTAGGCGACCTCGACCTCGCGCTCACCGTAGGGGGCGGTCGAGAGCCACCAGGCGTAGCCATAGTCGTCCGCCTCGTTGAGCGATGCGGCGGGCTCGAGCGATCGCGCCAGCCAGTCCGCGCTCACCACGCGCTCGCCATTCCACTCGCCGCCGTCGAGCACCAGCTGACCGAACTTCAAGAAATCGCGGGGGCGCAAGTGCCAGCCGCCACCGAGGTAGGCGTCGCCGGTCGGCATCAGGTTGAGGTGGTAGTGCTCGATGTCGAGCGGGCGCATCAGGCGCTCGTCGACCAGGCGCGGCAGCCAGGTTCCGGTGGCCTCGGTGAGCACGCCACCGAGCAGATTCAACGCCGCGGTGCAGTAGACGCCGCGTGTGCCCGGCATGCGCACCATCGGCACATCGAGGATGTAACGAATCCAGTCGGGCTGCGCGTCCTGGCTCTGCATGCGGTCCTCGCTGCCCGGCGTCTCGGAATCGTCGTCGTCGCAGTCGAAGCCCGACGACATGGTCAACAGATGCTCGACCCGCAGCGCCGCCAGCCGCGGGTCGGGCTCGGATTCGAGATCGGCGACCGGCCAGCGAGCACCGACGTGAGCGAGCACATGATCGTCGACGGCGACCAGGTCGCGGTCGACCGCCGTTCCGACCAGTAGCGACGACAGGGTCTTTCCCGCCGAGCGCGTGTCGTGCGGGCGCTCGGCGTGGAAGCCACCGAAGTACTCCTCGACCACCAGGTGTCCGCCGCGGGCGACCAGCAGCGCTTGCAACGCCGGCTCGCGCAGACCGCGTGGCACCTGGGCGCGCAGGCGGTCGACGAAGGCACTCAGCCGCGTTTGGTCGAGGCCGACCTCGGCCGGCGCGGCCACCCGCCAACCATCGGCGCGCGCCGTGGGCCGAACGAGACCGCGCAGTGGCGGCGCCTCGATACGCGGCGCGAAGCCGAGCGCCGCCGCCGGATCGACGCGGGCGAAGTCGAAGGTTGTGCCCTGCACATGCAACGACAATCGTTCGGGATCAGTGTGCCTGCGGGCACGGCCGAGCTCACTTCCATCGGCGCGTTGGAGCACCGCCTCGCCGCCGTCGAGAACGACGGCACCGAGGCGCAGATAGACACCGATGTTGCGCTCGGGATTGCGCAGGAAACCGCGCAGGGCGCCGTCGCCGCGCGCCGGATCGCGCTCGATGGCGAGAAAGAGTGTGAGGCGATCGTCGAGCGGCTCGACCGACCCGCGCCAGGTCGCCGGCGATGCGTCGCCCGGTGCCGTCGAGGGGAGTCGATCGAGCACGACCGGCGTCGCCCAGGAACCGCTCAAGAACTCGCCGGGCGGCTGGATCCAATGCCCGCGCAAACCGTCGCCGTCGACACGCACACGCAGCCGGCCAAGGTCGTGGGGCATCGCGACGTCGAGCCGGTCGCCGTCGAAGCGCGCCGTCGCCGCGACTCCGCCGAGCCGTACCAGCACGTCGGCGCCGTCTCGCTCCACCACCAACGAGCCCCGCAGCCGCGGTCCGCTCCGCCGCTCGGCCGACCACAGCCCAACGAGCTCGTCGCCGCGGCGCGCCACGACCTGGTCGGCGTCGCCGGACGCGCCGAACGACGGCGTCACAGAGGTGGCGACAAGGCAAGCGCACGCACCAAGACGCAGGGCAAGACGACAACGGGCACCGAAGGAAGGGACACGGATCATCAGGGCACTCTCCGAGCGAGGGTTGATCGGGGTCGAGGAAGGCACGGTCAGGGACGCTGGCGCAGCCAGTCGATCACGGCTCCGATGGCGCTCTCTAGATTACGATCGAGGCGTCGGCAGGCACGCCGAGAGCGCCGTCGCGGAGCGCGTCGAGAACAGGGTGGCCCCGAACCGTCGTCGGCCGCGCTCCGCGCGGCGCGCGTCAGAAAACGATCTTGACTTTCAGCGTCTTGGCCCTCTCGAGGCCGTACTTCGACGTCGAGAGCGCGGCGGTCATCTCGTCGTGCTCGCCCTCGTCCATCTCTTCCTTGCCGCGATAGCCGTCGATCTCGCGTCCCTTCGCATCGACCCAGACGATGTCGAGCGCCGCCTCATAGTCGCGGCCGGTGTTGTTGACGTACTCCACCTGGACTTGCACGGTTTCGACGAACTCAGTGTCCGAGCCGCGGAAGAGCCGCGACTTCAGGTTGCTCTTGAGGTGCGCCACCCGCACCCGCTGCACCGTCAGCGAGCCGTCTTCGAAATCGAGGTCGTACCAGGTGTCGAGCTCGAACGGAAAGTCCTTCTCGATCGTCGCAGCCGACGCGGGCATGGAGACCGCGAACGCGAGGACGAGGATCGCCAGGACGAAGAGGATCGGTCGATGCGGTCGGACGTCGAGGCTACACATCGGAGCAGGTCTCCTGGGTGGCGGGCCGCTCGCCACCGGCGGAACGGCGTGGTCGATGATCGAAGAGGGCTCGATGATATCTGCAGTCGGCCACTGGCGGAGGTCAAGGCGCTCCGGAGCCTTGCTCGTCCTGTGCCTCGAAGATCACCCGGCCGCCGCGAATCGTCGCGCGCACGTCACTGAAGGCGCTCGGGTCGTGGCGCGGGTCGGCGCCGAGGAGGACGAGGTCGGCGGGCTGACCGACCTCGACGGTCGACGTCGTGCCGCCGCCGAAGCGTGCCGCCGGCGCAGTGGTGAGCGCCGCGAGCAGGGCATCGGCGTCGAGACCCGCGCGCTGCATCAGGCGGTACTCCTCGGCCGGATCGTCCTCCGTCATGTAGCCGACGTCGGTACCGAAAAGCACGGTGCCACCGGCGGCGGCAAAGGCCCGCAGCTGGCCGACGCCGTGCCGTTCAAGGGTCGTCACCACGTCGGCCGGCACGCCGCCTCGTTCGAACTCCCACCGCCACAGCTTCAGCGTCGGCACGAGCGCCACGTCGGCTGCGACCAGCCGCTCGATCAGCTGCCCCGGCCACAGGCCGTCTCCTGGCGCGGTGTGGGCCAAGATGTCGACTCCGCCCTCGAGCGCCAGCTCGACGCCGAGGCGTGTCTGCGGATGGGCGATCACGAAGCCACCGCGCGCATGGGCCGCCTCGGTCACCGCCCGCACCAGCTCCAGGTCGAGATGCGCCACGCGCCCCGGACCGAGGTACGATCCGGTGAAGATCTTGACCCCTTCGACACCCAGACCAAGTAGAAACTCTGTGACCGCCTGCGCCTGCTCCGGCGTTCGCAGCTCCGGCAGCCCGACCTCGAGATAGGCCGGCGAACCGCCGACGGCGACGAAGCTCCCCGAGGCCATGCGAATCGATGGACCGCGCAGGCCCGCACCGATCCGTGTCCGGAGCGCCGCCGTGTCGGCCGCGATCGAGCCGGTGTCGACCACGCTGGTGAAGCCGTGCCGCGTCAGCATCGTTTCGAGCTTCGACTCGAGCTCGGCGGTGGGCCGGGCGGCCGCACCGAACCAGTGTGACTCGGTGAAGTGGACGTGGCAGTTCCAGAAGCCGGCGACCACGACGAGCCCCGACGCGTCGATCGTGCGCGCCGGCGGCTGGTCCTCGGATCGCTCGAGCGCACCCTCGGAGAGCGCGGCGATCTTTCCGTCGACGACCAAGATCGAAGCGTCGTCGAGCGCCTCGGCGCCCGGCGCCGGCAGCACACGGGCACCGGTGAGAAGCAGCGAGTCGGCGACGGCGGGCATCGCCAGCGCGACGGTCAGGAGCACCGTCGCGACGGCGATTGCAACGTCGGCACGGCGAGCGGGGTCCCTTCGGGATGCTGACGTGGAGGGAGCTGACGGACGAATCGGCATGGTGTCTCCTGCAGAGAGTGGGTCGGCAGCGATCGAGTCTCCCACTACGAGCGGCCACTGACACGAGTTCCCGGACGACCACGCAGCCTGCCGAGAATCCAACGAAGAGAGTTGGCGGGATCGCGGCTCAGACTGCGTAGTCGAAGGTAGACCCTACAGTCTGGCTCGCGCACTCTCAGTGCATGACGTTGCATGTTTGCATGTTTCGATCTACGCTTCACCACCGACTCTCGAGGTGTCCCATGCTCTCCATCTCGCCGTTCGTTCTCGTTCGCCACCGACGCTGTCGCTTCCGGACCTCGCTCGGGACGCTGCTCCTGTCCTCATTGCTGAGCGCTTCGGCCGCCGTCGCCGGCTCCCTTCCCGCGTTTCCTGGTGCCGAGGGTTTCGGCGCCAAGGCCACCGGCGGACGCGGCGGCGACGTGCACAAAGTCACAACGCTCGCCGCCTCGGGCACCGGCAGCCTGCAGTGGGCGCTCGACCAGCCGGGGCCGCGGATCATCGTCTTCGCCGTTTCCGGCGTGATCGACGGCGACCTTCGCATCCCGCACGGCGACGTCACCATCGCCGGCCAGACGGCGCCGGGCGAGGCCGGCATCACCATCCACGGTCACCTCTACACCTCGTTCGGCGCCGACACGAACAACATCATCATTCGCCACCTGCGCATCCGCTCGCCCGACCCCGACGCCGACTGGCCGGCGGCGCAGCACGACGCGATCCAGTTTTCGACCGCGCACACCATGATTCTCGACCACATCGACGCCTCGCACGGCGCCGACGAGACGATCGACATGTGGGGCGGCGCCTACGACGTGACGCTCCAGTGGTCCGCGATCACCTACCCGATCTACGACACCGCGAGCGGCTGGACGCACAACAAGGGCATCATCAACCACCGCCCGTGCCTCGACTCCGGCAGCTGCGATGCAGGCGACCCGCCCGGCGGGCGGATCTCGATCCATCACAATTTCTTCGCCCATGCGCGCAACCGCACGCCGGCGCTGTCGGTGGGCCCGGCCGACATGGTGAGCAACGTGGTCTACAACGGTCGCGAGGGCTTCGTGCACCACAACATCGCCGACGGCGACTTCAATCTCATCGGAAACGTCTTCCTCGAAGGCCCGAGCATTTCGCTGGCACCCTTCTGGTTCGACCCGGAGAACGGCACGCCGACGATCCCGACGCGCTATTGGGTGTGGGACAACCTGGTCGAGGACCCGGGCGTCTTCGAGGGGCGTGTCGACAATCCGTTCACCACGCCAGGCTTCGATGCCGCCTACACGTTCTACTGCTGCGGCATCGACGCCGGCCAGTTCAACGCCGTCGGCCCGTTCGACTTCAGCGGCTTCGCCGGCTACGTGCCGATCACCGTCACGCCGGGAGCACAGGCCGAGGCCACGGTGCTCGCCCGCGTCGGCGCGTTCCCTCGCGACATTGTCAATCGCTGGGCGCTCGACGATGTCGCCGGCCGCTCGGGCGCCGGGGGCAACCGGCGCCCGTCCGACTGGATGGAGGGACTCTCCCCCGTCGAGTCGCCGCCGACCGACGACGGCGACGCCGACGACGACGGCATGGCCGACGGCTGGGAGCTCGAGCGCGGCCTCGATCCGAGCGACGGCACCGACCACACGACGGTGATGCCGTCCGGTTACACCGCCATCGAGGAGTACATCAACGAGCGCGCCGATGCGATGGTCCGCGGCACGGTGTTCCGCGACGGATTCGAGGCGGGGAGCACGTCCGCATGGTCCGACGCCGTCGAGGATCACCAGCCGAACGAGTGAGCTCGGCCAGCGGCGAGTCACCCGCAACGGCCATCGCGAGAGCGGGAATCTCCTCTCCAACCTGTCGAGAATCTCTCCCCGTGCTCGTCGGTTGACCCGGCAGGCTGGACTCCGTACCGTGTCGCCATGGCGCCACGCTCGGTCTGTAGCCGACTCTCGACAGCCTCTTGGTGGATCGCATGGACCGCGGCAGTGCTGGCAGCGGCAGTGCTGGCAGCGGCTGTGCTGGCAGCGGAAGTGCTGGCGGCGGCAGTGCCCTCGGCTCGGGGATCAGCAGGCCCGCTCGCGATCCACGTGGCCGAGCCCGGGGCCTACTCGGTCGCCTTCGAAGCCATCGCGCCGTACATGCAGGGCCCGGAGGACGAGCACCGAGGTGTCGCCTCGGCGTCGCTGAAGCTGACGTTCCGCGATCAGAGCCTGCCACTCTGGATCGACGACGGCGGGGACGGCCGGCTCGGCCCGGGCGAACGGGTCGTCTTCCTCGCGCCGCACGATCGGCTGTGGCCACCGTCGCTTCGGTACGAAACGCCACGAGCCGTGCTGCAGCTTCACTTCGATGGCTCTGGCCCTGAGAACTTCGAGGGCCCTGGAACCTTCGACGGCACCACGGCGGAGACCGCGGCGAGCACAGTAGGGACCGTGGCGACCACCCCGGAAACTGAACCCTTGGCACCGCGTCGCCTGCTGCGCTTCGAGCAAGATCGTCTGCGCCTGCCGGCGACCCGCGAAGCGCCTCTCGACGGCCTGGAGTCACTGTGGTTCTGGGCGACTATCAGCGAGCGCTCGTCGGCCGCCCACGAGATCGACTTGGGCTCCCTCCCGGATCGTGCGCGCTCGCATCCGCTGGACCTGGAGATCCGAGCGCGGGTCGTCGGTTGGTCGAACCCCGAGGTGCCGGTAGGAGAGACGCAGCACCATGTCGAGCTGAGGATCGACGAGCGGCCGATCACCGCGAGTCGCTGGGACGGCCGGCGGGCCCACGACCTCCGATTCAGTGGGCTACAGTCCGACGGCCTCCCAGAGCGCGATCTCGACGACTCCGGACATCGACTGACTCTGGCCGTACCGTCTCGGCCGGACGGCGCCGGCGATCCGATCATCGATCTGGTGTACGTCGACTGGGTCGAGGTCGAGTACCGGGTCGATCGTGGGACGCGCCATGCGTCGGCTCCGCTTCGCCTGTCCGCCAGCGCCGAGGCGCGCTGGTTGCCGGGCGACGAGGACTCCGCGAACGCCCGACTGCTGGCCGAGGCCGGCTGGTCGGCGACCTTCGAACACGGCGGCTGGGCCCTGCCGCCGACCGCGGCGACCGACGTGTGGATCGTCGGCGACGGCGAGCTGCGCGAGCCGCTCGCGATCTCGCCGACGGCGCCGGCACCGGCGCCGAGAGCCGGCGTCGACTACCTGATGATCGCGCCGTCGGCTCTCCAAGACGGCGCGCGCACCCTGGCCGCGATCCACGAGCGTCGAGGACTGGCCGTCGACGTGGTCGACGCGCGTGCCGTCTTCGACACCTACGACTGGGGCCGGCGGAGCCCCGAGGCGATCCGAGCCTTTCTCGATGCACAGCTCGGCCGTTCGCCCGCCCTACGCTACGTGCTCCTCCTCGGCGACGCCGATTGGTTCACTCCCTCCGACGACGCGGTCGGGGCAGACGAGTCGTGGGAGCTACCCTCCGGGATCCAATTCTCCGAATCGGGTCCGGCGGCGAGCGATCACGTCTTTGCGGCGTCCGACCAGGATTCGACGAGCCCACGATTCGCCGTCGGTCGGCTCCCGATCGCCGACGCGGCCGAGCTCGACGCCTGGGTCGACAAGATCCGCTCCTACCTCGAGTCACCGACCAGCGACGAGACGGTCCTGATGGTGAGCGACAGCACGCGAGTCTCTTTGGGTCGATCGCGTCGCGTGCGCGAACGCTTGGTCGAACGCGGCAGGTCGGTGCGGGTCCCCGAGGCGGACTCGCAGCAGCCTCTCGATCGGCAGTTGATCGCAGCCTTCGACCCCATGCCGGCCATCGTCCACTTCAGTGGCCATGGCAGCCGGCACACCTGGCAGCTGGGCGATTCCTTCGGCGTCTCCGGAGCCGCGTTCTTCGAGCGCGACGAGGTCGCGCGGCTGCCCGCAACGCGACGGCCGCCGATGGTGGTCAGCGTCTCGTGCGCCACGGCGCCGTTCGATCACCCGAGCGCCGAGTCTCTCGGTGAGCGCATGGTCCTGCGCCCCGACGGTGGTGCCATCGCTTTCCTCGGCGCCTCGGCCCGGCTCTACACGCAGCCGCGATTCGGTGAGCTCATCGTTCGCGCGCTGCTCGACGGGCGATCGATCGGCGACGCCGTGGTGGCGGCCAAACGTGAGGTCGACTCTGCCGAGACCAGCGCGCTCTACAATCTGCTCGGCGACCCGTCGCTCGGCATCCGCTGAGCGACGGGTCGCGACACGCGAGGCGTCTCAGCTGCGGCGCAGGGCGACGATGCCGGCGCCGGAGAGAAGCAGCATCAGGATGAGCAGGCCCCAGGTGTCGAGCACCGGCACCTCGACGATC
This sequence comes from Acidobacteriota bacterium, assembly GCA_039194425.1. Taxonomy (GTDB): domain Bacteria; phylum Acidobacteriota; class Thermoanaerobaculia; order Multivoradales; family J023; genus JAUIJL01. The sequence continues at coordinate 233,503 of JBCCVZ010000001.1, forward strand.
GTGGCGGCGACCGTCACCTGCGGCGTCGCGGCATCGTTGGAGCCGTTCGGGTCGGGAGTCGCCGACTCGACCAGCAGGCTGCCGGTCGACGACTCGCCGGTGACCGTGGCGTCGATGGTGAAGGTGGCTACATCTCCCGCGACGATCGAGCCGAGGGAGCAGGTCGGGATCCCGTTCGGATCCTCGACACAGCCCACGGTGCCATCGAGGGTCAAGCCGCTCGGCAAGGTGGTGGTCACGACGACCGCATCGGCGTCCGAGGGGCCCTGGTTGTCGATCATCACCAACAGGGTCACGGCCTCGCCGAAGTCGACCGGATCCGGCATTGTCACCACCGATGCGGCGAGGTCGGCCGATGGCTCGAGCGTATCGGTGTCCGTCGCCGATTCGTTGCCCGGATTCGGGTCGCCGGTCGGTGTCGAGATCGTCGCGGTATTGACCAGACTGCCGGTCGCCGCCGAGTCGATGGCGCAGACCGCGCTGTAGGTCGCTGAGCCGCCGGCGAGGAGCGTCACGGTATCGGCGATGTCGCCACTGCCGGCCGCGCTGCAGCTCGATCCACCCGACGCCACGCAGGTCCACGCGCAGTCCAGGATCGCCGGGAAAAGGTCGGTGACCGTCGCACCGGCAGCGTCGTCCGGCCCGGCGTTGGCCGCGATGATCGTATAGGTCACCGAGCCGCCCGGCACCGCCACGGTGACGCCGTTGTCCTTGGTGATCGAGACATCGGCGCTCAGCACCGACGGCGTCACCGTCGTCGTTTCCGAGGCCGAGTCGTTGCCGGCATTGGTGTCAGTCGTCGTCGTACTGACGCTGGCAGTGTTGGTCACCATGCCGGCAGTGCTCGGCGCGGTGACGTTGATCGTGAAGCTCGCCGTGCCGCCGGCGGCGACCGTACCGAGAGTGCAGGTTGGCACTCCGGTGGGGTCCTCGGCGCATCCCGAGGTGCTCAGCAGACCGACGTCGGCCGGCAACGTGTCGGTGGCCACGACGTCCACCGCGTCGGACGGTCCGGCGTTGGCGACCGTGAGGGTGTAGCTGAAGGCGGCACCCGGAGCCACCGGATCGGCCGAGTCGATCTTGGTGATCGAGAGGTCGGCTTCAGTGAGGACGGCGGTCGTCGCCGATGCGCTGTCGTTGCCCGCGTCGGGATCGGTCTCATTGGCAGTGACCGTCGCCGACGCGGAAATCGCCGTCGTCCGAGACGGGTCGACGGTGACCGAGAAGCTCACCGAGTCGCTGGCCGACGGCGCCAGGCCGCCGATCGCGCAGGTTACGGTGCCGCCAGCCTCGGTGCAGTCGGCCGACGACGAGAACGTCGTGCCGGTCGGTACCGCCGCGGTGACGGTGCTGCCGGTCGAGGCCGACGGGCCGTTGTTGGTCACCGTCGCCGTGTAGGTGATGTCTTGGCCGGCGACCACCGGATCTGGTGCGTCGGCGAGGGCGATCGACACGTCGGTCTCGGCGTCGACGGTGGTGCTCGACGTCGCGGTGTCGTTGGCCGCATTCGGATCAGTCTCGTCGGCTGCGACAGACGCCGACGCGGAGATCGTCGACGTCCCTAGATCGACGGTCACGACAAAGCTCACCGTGTCGCTGCCGGACGGCGCCAGGCCGCCGATCGCGCAGCTCACGGTGCCGCCAGCCTCGGCGCAATCCGAAGACGACGAGAACGTCGTACCGGCGGGCACCGTCGCGGTGACGGTGCTGCCGGTCGAGCTCGACGGGCCGTTGTTGGTCACCGTCGCCGTGTAGGTGATGTCTTGGCCGGCGACGACCGGATCCGGCGTGTCGGCGAGGGCGATCGACAAGTCGGTCTCGACATCGACCGCGGTGCTAGCCGTCGCCGTGTCGTTGGCCGCGGTCGAGTCCGTTTCGTTGGCAGTGACCGTCGCCGACGCGGCGATCGCCGTCGTGCGATCCGGGTCGACGGTGACCGCGAAGCTCACCGAGTCGCTGGCCGACGGCGCCAGGCCGCCGATCGCGCAGGTCACGGTACCGCCAGCCTCGGTGCAATCGGCCGACGACGAGAAGGCCGCACCGGCTGGGACCGCCGCGGTGACGGTACCGCCAGTCGAGGTCGACGGGCCGTTGTTGGTCACCGTCGCCGTATAGGTGATGTCCTGGCCGGCGACGACCGGATCCGGTGCGTCGGCGAGGGCGATCGACAGATCGGTTTCCGCGCTGACGACCGTGCTGGCCGTCGCCGTGTCGTTGGCCGCAGTCGGGTCGGTCTCATTGGCGGTCACGGTCGCCGACGCGGCGATCGCCGTCGTGCGATCCGGGTCGACGGTGACCGTGAAGCTCACCATGTCGCTGCCGGACGGCGCCAGGCCGCCGATCGCGCAGGTCACGGTGCCGCCAGCCTCGGTGCAATCGGCCGACGACGAGAAGGCTGTGCCGGCTGGGACCGTCGCGGTAACGGCACCGCCGGTCGAGCTCGACGGGCCGTTGTTGGTCACCGTCGCCGTATAGGTGATGTCCTGGCCGGCGGTGACCGGATCCGGCGCGTCGGCGAGGGCGATCGACAAATCGGTTTCCGCGCTGACAGCGGTGCTGGCCGTCGCCGTGTCGTTGGCCGCGGTCGGATCGGTCTCGTTGGCGGCGATCGTCGCCGAAGCGGCCACGGCGGCAGTGCGCGCCGGGTCGACGGAGACCACGAAGCTCACCATCTCGCTGCCGGCCGGCGCCAGGGCACCGATCGCGCAGGTGATCGTGCCGCCAGCCTCGGTGCAGTCGGCCGATGACGAGAACGTCGTGCCGGCCGGCACCGCGGAGGTGAGGGTGCCGCCGGTCGAATTCGACGGACCGTTGTTGGTCACCGTCGCCGTGTAGGTGATGTCTTCGCCCGCGACCACCGGATCGGGGGTGTCGGCGAGAGCGACTTGAAGGTCGGTCGACGGAGACAGCACGGTATCGCTGTCGGTGGCGGAATCGTTGGAGGCATTCGAATCGACGACCATGCCCGAGATCGTCGCCGTATTCGACAGGGTGCCGGTCGCGGTCAGGGCGATCGCGCAGTTCGCCGTATAGGTCGCGGTTCCACCACTCAGCAGGCTGACGCTGTCGCTGAGATTGCCGGTACCCGAGGCCGAGCAGCTCGATCCGGGCGACGCGGAGCAGGTCCACGTGCAGGTCAGCGCGCTGGGGAAGGTGTCGGTGACGGTCGCGCCGAAGCTCGCCATCGGACCGCCATTCGACGCCACGATCGTGTAGGTCAGACTGTCACCCGGGGCGGCGGAGGTGAGACCATCGGTCTTGGTGATCGACAGATCTGCGGCCGGCCACAGCGAGTTGGTATCCGTCGCCATATCGTCCGCCGGCGTCGTGTCCACCGCGGCCGAGGTGATCGATGCAGTGTTCGACAGAGTGCCGGGGCTGGCCGAGGCCGAGATCGAGCAATTCACGGTGTAGGTGACGGTGCCGTTCTCGAGCAGGCTGACCGTGTCACTGAGATCTCCCGAGCCGGACGCCGAGCAGCTCGATCCGGCCGATGCGGAGCAGGTCCAGGTGCATCCCGTCAGATCCGCCGGGAAGGTGTCGGTCACCGTGGCATTGAAGATGTCGTCCGGTCCCGCGTTGGTGCCGACGATCGTGTAAGTGATCGATCCGCCGATGGTCGAGACGGTGGCGCCGTCGGTCTTGGTGATCGACAGCTCGGAGATCCCGATACCCGCAAACGCGGGTGTCAGCGCCAGTAGAGGCGCCAAGAGACTCGCGACGACCACGAGACGAAATGAAGGGAGAAGATGGTGCACGTCGAGACCTTTCCTGGGAGTGAAGTGGGTCGCCTTCGAGCGTCGTCATGAGTTCAGACAACACGGCCTATCGTGTCAAGCGCAAGAATCGCGTGAGCTTTGCAACGGACCCTGAGATTTTTCGGAGTTTTCTTCATCTGTCGTTGCTGTCCGGAGCTTTCGCGGCCTGGATCGGAGTCAGTTGTCGACGAACTCCGGAGAGAGAGACGGTCTCGACCCAGTAGTAGTAGGTCTCTCCGGGTCGTGCGGTCCGGTCTTCGTAGGCATAGCGTCGTGGCAGATCCGTCGTGCCGGCACCGGCGATGATCTGCCGGGTCAGGCGCTCGAACGGCCCGTCGACATCGAGCCCGCGGTAGACGTGGAAGCCGTAGTTATCGACTTCGCTCGCGGTCGTCCAGCGGATGGTGATGGGCGACGAAGGCCTTGGCGTGGCGTCGCTGGTCGCGTTGCGTGGAGTCGCCGCGCAGCCCGCGACGCTGCACACGAGCCAGGAGGCGAGAACCCACTTCAGCGCGACTGTCGAGGGGAGCGCCAGCTGGTGTCGGTGCGTCGTCATGGGCCTCGTCTGACTCGTCGGGCGAGCAGAGTGTTCGGTGAATATAGGTATTCTTGCATACTTGTCGGCCGTCGGGCTCGATGCTAGAGTCCGCGCCATGTCGACAGCCCAACCCTCGTTCCGTCTCTGCGCCGTCCTTGGTTTCTTCGCGCTCGGCGCGGCACTCTTCGCGTTCTCCCTCGCCGGTCAATCGGCCGAAACGCCGACTGGGCAGGACGCCCCGGCGGCCGTCGAGAGGCTCGATGCCGAGGCCCTTCGCGCGATGAGCAAGGAGGATCGGCGTGCAGCGATTCAGGCCCACCGTCAGGCTCGCCTGGATGCAGCCCGGCGCGCGGGTGTCGACCAGGGCCCGGCCGGCTATCGGCCGCTGGACGAGCCCAGAGCGATCGGGGAACCCAACCGCCCGCGGCCCAAAGTCGCCGGCACCTCGATCCAGTACGACAGCGGCACGGTCACCGGTACCTATACGGCCACTTCCCTGAGCCGCATGGTCGGCAACCGCTTCGACACGGCGGCCGGTGCGCCGGTCGAGAACTCGGGCACGATCACCATGGTGACGTTCGAGATGGTGCGGAACGACTTCTACACCGGGGTTTTCTTCACGCTGCTGTCGGACCTCGTGGGGGCAACCGCCCGCAGGGTTACCGAGGTCTTGGTCACAGGAGTGGGTGCAGGCCTCCACACCTACACGCTCAACTCGACGATGACCGACAATCAGTACTCCAACGGCACGTTTCTCGCTGGCATTTTCCAGTTCCAGGTCAACAGCACTGCGGTCGGCGTCGACACAGGCACGACCCTGGGGCAGGGCTTCCACGGCATCGAGATCAACGACAACACGGCCATGGGCGGCGGAGCCTTCGGCACCGACTTCCAGACGATCGGCAACCGCAACGTGGTCTTCCGAGTGCGGGGCAACGTCGTGACGCCGGTCGAGCTGATGCACTTCGAGGTCAAGCCCTCGACCGACGGCGATTGATCGAGAACGACGCTCCCCTGTCCTCTGGCCGTCGACAAGGCCTCGCGAGCGCGGCGTTTGACATGAGGGTGGCCCATCACGGGATGGCACGGCGCACGTTGGCACTGATCAGCCTGGCGCTCTTCTGGCTCTTCTGCACCGGCTGTGGCGATCGGGCCGAACGCTGGAACGTCCTGATCGTCACCTTCGACACCACCCGCGCCGACCACATCGGCTGCTACGGGCACGCTGCAGCCGACACGCCGGTGGTCGATCGTCTGGCCGCCGAGGGCGTGCTCTTCGAACATGCGATCGCGCCGGTGCCGATCACGTTGCCGTCGCATTCCAGCTTGATGACCGGCAAAGTGCCTTTCGCCCATGGCGTGCGCGACAACGGCCTCTTCGTGCTCGGCGACGAGCAGACGACGCTGGCCGAGATTCTGCGTTCGGCCGGCTACCGCACCGCCGCGGCGATCGGCGCCTTCCCGCTCACCGCCGAGTTCGGCATCGACCAGGGCTTCGAGCTCTTCGACGACCACCTCGCCTCTCCCTACGAGGACCTCTACGGCCAGCGGACGCTTCCCAAGCAGGAGGCCTTTTTCGACGAGCGCCGGGCCTCGGACGTCAACGCCGCGGCCTTGCCGTGGCTGGAGGCGCACGCCGAGCAGCCGTTCTTCCTCTGGCTGCACTATTTCGACCCGCACCACCCGCACCGACCGCCGGCGCCCTACGACGAGCTCTTCGCACACGATCTCTACGATGGCGAGATCGCCTACGCCGACGAAAGCCTCGGCGTGGTCATCCAGCACCTGGAGCGCCTGGGAGTCGCGGACCGGACCGTGATCGTTCTGACGTCGGATCACGGCGAGGGGCGCGGCGAGCACGACGAAGAAACGCACTCCTTGCTCACCTACCAGTCGACCCTGCACGTGCCCCTGGTCGTTCGGCTGCCCGACGGGCCGCGGGGGCGTCGCGTCGCGTCGCGGGTCTCGACCATCGACATCCTGCCGACGGTGCTCGACGTCCTGGGCCTCGCTCCACCGGCAGAGATCCAAGGCCGCAGCTTGCTGCCGTTGATCGATGGCGACGGCACGGCCCACCGATCGCGCCCGATCTACGCCGAGACGCTCTCGTCTCGCCTCAGCATGGGCTGGGGCGAGCTCCGTGCGCTGGTTCTCGACGGCAAGAAGTACATCCACGGCCCACGACCCGAGCTCTACGACCTCGACCACGATCCCAGCGAGCTCGACGACCTGATGACCGAGCAACCCGAGCTGGCCGAGCAGATGCGGCAGCGACTCAAGCGCTACCTCGCCGAGCACGCAGTCGCGGGACTCGACGGGTCGGTAGCCGCCGACGAGGAAACGCTCCGGCGGCTCCAGGCGCTCGGGTATCTCCAGGCGACCGGCGATCGGGTCGGCGTCATCGACGAGCGCTTGCGCGACGATGGCGAGCCGCCCCAGGATCACGCGTCGACGATCTCGGCCCGCAGCAAGGCCAGGCACCTTCTCTTCGCCGGCCGAGCCCTCGATGCGCGGGGGGTCCTCTTGGATCTGCTGCGCAGCGATCCCGGCAATCCTCACCATCGCGCGATGCTCGTTAAGGCGTCGATCCAGCTCGGCGACTACGAGGCCGCGCTGGCCGACATCGCGGAGCTGCGCCGCCAAGACTCCGGCCATCCACCGGACGAAGAGCTTCTCACCCTCGAAGCGAGCGCCCTGATCGCACGCGGCGAGACGCGCCAGGGCCTCGAGCGCTTGATCGAGGCCGAAGCCATCGCGCCCTCCGCGTCTGGCAGCTACCGCCTGGCGTCGATCCACCAGGAGCTCGGAGAGGTCGCCACGGCGACTCGATTCGTCGACGCGGCGCTCGAGCTCGACCCGGAGTTCGTGCCGGCGCTGGTCGATCGCGCCATCCGCTTCGCCCTCGAAGGCGATCGGGCGGCGGCCGAGATCTACTTTGAAGACGCGCTCGCGGCCGACCCCTTCTTCGCCCGCGGCCAATTCAACTACGGCGTGCTCCTGGTGGAAACCGGCCGAGCCGCGCAGGCCGTCGAGCCCATCACCCGCGCTGTGCAACTACGCCCGCACTACCACGCGGCGCGCGCCGCCCTGGTCGAGATCCTCGTCGATCTCGGTCGTCTCGATGCCGCCACCGGACACGCCGTCGAGCTCGAACGGCTGGCGCCCGGCAGCGCCGAGGCCGAGACCGCTCGCCGGAGGATCGAGGCCGCGTCGTGAGCCCGCACCGCCGACACCTCGGCGTTCCCTGGGACCGCGCAGCCGCCGGCCTGGTCGTGAGTTTCGCCTGCGCGGTCGTCTGGGTCTCCTGCTCGCCGGAACGGCCTGTCCGGCAGGAGCAGCCGGCGGCGGACGCCGGTTCACCGGCCGTCGCCATCGCCGACGGCCAGCCGATCACTGTCGCCGACATCGATCGCTTCGTGGGCCGCACGGGCACCGAGTCGCCCGGCGGTGGCGATCTGCGCGCGCGCTACGTCGACCTCGCGCGCCGTGTCGCGCTCGAACGCCTCGTGCTCGATCGAGCGCACGCAGAGGGCCTGAAGGACCGTCCTGAGATCGCCGCCACGCGGCGCGAGCTCTTGCGAACGGCCTACTCGGAGCACCTCTTGGCGACGCGATCGACCCCGGAGCCGATCACCGACAAGGCGCTCTCGGAGCATTTCGAAGCGACGAAGCAGCGGTTCGAGCGGCCCGAGCGGCGTCGGGTCGCGCACATCTACTTGCGCTACGACCCGGAGGACGATCCGAAGGCCGTGCGCGAGCGCCTCGAGGCGATTCGCACCACGATCCTCGACGGCCAGCCCTTCGAACAAGTCGCCGTCGACGTGTCGGAGTCGGAATCCAGGCACCACGGCGGCAGCCTTGGGTTCGTCGAACGCGGCGTCTTCCCTCCAGATTTCGACCGCATCGTCTTCGCGCTCGAGGCCCATGTCCCCAGCGAGGTCGTCTCGACCGACGATGGCGTACACCTTTTCATGGTCACCAACATTCTCGAGGCCCGGCGGCCGGAGCTCGCCGCGCTGCGTCCGTTGGTGCTCCGCGACCTCCACCTGCTGCGTCGACTCGACGAGCTACGGGCGCACGTCGCCGAGCTTCCGGACCGACCTCGGACGACGCGCGTCGACGATGCCACGGCGCTGCGCTTTCTGGACCATGGTCCCTCCGACCTCACGGTCTTGGAGGTCGGCGAGTTCACCCTGACGGTCGGACGATTCCGCGAGCAGTTTGCCGAGCTCGGTCGAGCGCTGGGCGACCTGGCCGACGTCGAACAGGCCGTGCGCTGGCTCGACGAGGTCGAAGCCCGCGAGATCCTGTATCAGCACATGCTGTCCCAGGAGCACGCGGGCGAGTCCTTCGAGGTGCCGCTCGACGGCGTCGAGGCGGCGGTCGATCAAGCCCTGGTCGATCTTCAGGCGCGCCACATGATGCGCGAGCGCCTGGCGAGCGAGACGGCACGCCTCGATCGCTACTACGCCGACAACGCACGGCGCTTCGTCACGCCGTTGACGCTCGACTTCGAGCGTCTGACTCTGCCCTCGGCCGTCGTCGATCCGTCGGTCATGGCCCGCCTGGAACGCGAACGCGACGCGCTGAACCAGCGCAGCACCCGCCTCGCCGACCTGGCCGCCGAGCTCGGCGGCCAGGTGCGAGCAACCGGCCCGCTGCCGCTCGACGCGCTCCGCGTCTCCGACCCGGCGGCGGTGCCGCTGGTGACACGCCTCGAGGTCGGTGAGCATTCGCCGCCCTATCGATCCGCCGGAGACGTGGCGATGATGCGCCTCATCGACCGCCAGGCGCCCGAGCCCCTGCCCTTCGACGCGGTGCGCGATCACGTGATCGACGAGATCCTCGCACGTGACACTGCCGCGCTCTTTCGCGAGCTCTCGGAGGACCTGCTGGCCGAGGCCGACTTCGAGCTCCACGACGCGGTGCTGGATCGCCTCGCCTCACCCTAGCCGCTTCAATCACTCGGTTCGATCGGTCGCAGATCGAGACGCTCGATCCACTCGGCGAGGAAGGCCGCCTCCAACTGCTCGACCCGCCCTTGACCGATCAGGCGGCTTGCCGGCTCGCGCGCCTCGTCGGGAGTCATCAGCCGCGCCGGCTCGACGTCGCGCAGCTCGATCCACCACAGCAGCGACCGATCGTCGTCACGCACCCAGCCGCTCCGGTCCCCCGGTTCGACCATGTCTCGAACAGCACGGGCGGCGTCGATGCCGAGACGTCCCGCCAGACCGATGCGCGGCCTGGCGGGCAGCTCGCCGCCGTCGACCGCGCTCGGATCGGCGGAATAGCGCCGCGCCAGCTCGCCGAAGGTCGCTGCAGGCGAGCCGAGCGCGAGCTCCAGCTGCTCGGCCAGAGCATAGGCGGGTCGCGGATCAGCCGCATCGAACGGCAAAGCGATCACGGCCAATCGAACGTGCTCCGGACGGTCGAATCGCCAGGGCTCGGTGCGCGCCAGGGCGTCGGCCTCGGCGTCGCTGACCGGGTCGAGGCGCCGCGCGACGTGCTCGGCGATCGCTTGCCCGGCCAAGAGTTTCGAGCGCGTCCACCGGCTGCGCTCGACCAAGGCTTCGTCGTCGAGGCCAAGGGCGACGACCTCGCGATTCGCCATCAGTGTGCGGAAGAACGGCTCCGCGCGCGCCTTGATCCTGGAGCGGTCGAGCGACGCGAGCTCGGCCAGCGATCGCCGCGGCGCGACCAGCGCCCGCACCTCGTCGACGGTCAGACGATCCCCGAGCACCTCGACCAAGACGACCGAGCCGTCCACCGGCTGCTCGAGCACTCGCCAGCGCCACGTCGCGTCCGCTCGTTCGAGCAGATGGGTCTCCATGGCCGACCATGCCCGGCGCCATTCTCGGTGCTTCAACCGACGCTGTGCGTCGTCTCGCTTCACATCATCCGGGACGCGCCGGCGTTCGAGGATCCGCTCGCAGTACAGCAGCGTCAGTCCCTCGGGCTCTTCGAGAACCGGACTGACCTCACCGGCTTCCAGCTGCATCGCCACGCGATCGATCGCGGGTCGCAACGTGCCGGGCCGGACGTTGCCGATCAGTCCGCCCCGGAGTCGTGTGTGCGAGTCCGACTCCGCCTTGGCCAGCTCGGCGAAGTCGCCGCCCTCGAGCACGAGCTGGCGAAGCCGCTCCATCTCCTGGCGCAGAACCGCCCTTTGCTCCGCGGACACCCGCGCGGGATAGCGTTTGAAGAGATTGCGCAGCCGCACCCGCCGAGGCAGCGCGTCGGTGCCGAACCTCTCGCGAGCCATCGTCCGTGCCATCTCGCGCACCATCGTCCGGACCTCGGCGTCGACGAGGTCGTCGGAAATCTCGATCGATTCGCTGACATGACGCCGCAGAGCCTGCACCGCCAGTCGGCCTCTGGCCTGCTCGAGCGCGATCCGAACTTCCGGCCGATGGTCCAGGCCCAGGCGCACGGCCTCACGAGCCAGGGTCCGGACCAGGACCAGCTGCTCGATCTCGGACTCGCGTTCCGAGCTAGGCGTGTCGGCGGAACCGTAGCGCAGCCAGCTCTCGAGATCCTCCGCCCCGAGAGTCTCGCGGTAAACCCAGGTCCGCTCTTGCGTCGCGGATGCCTCGGAGTTGCTGCTCTCTGCCACCTCGGCCAGCGTCGAGACGCCGATCATGCCGATCCCGAGCGTCAGGGCCAGCGCCATGGCACATCGCGCCGATCGATGGATCCTTCGGTTCAATTCCAGCCTTCCCAGCACCCGAGGCACCTTGGTCGATCGGCACGAACCTGTCAACCGCCGCGGGCCTTCGGCCGCCGAGCCCGGAGTCGCTCTCACCGCGAGCGGGCGGTGTCCTTGGGCGCCCAGGACACGGAGTCCAGTGCCCCTCCTTGGCTTCCGGACGAATCCACGGCAGGGAATCTCAACTGGCAGTCACCGTCGAGTCTGCTCGGCACCTGGACTCGCACTTCCTGCGCCCCCGGGCGCAGGCGCACTGTCTCTCCCGTGCACGCGACCGAAAGCGGCGCGTCGTCGCGCGTCGTGGCATCCGAGGGCAGGTCGATCAACAAGCGGAGCTCGACAGTCTCTGGCCATCTCTCGAGCGTGAGACTCGCCGCGTCTCGCCACGAGCGTCGGGTGGCGGCCGCACCGGAATCCCAGGGCTCGATCGGCCCCCATGCGTCGTCGAAAGCTAGAGACGGACTGTCTCGACGGTCGGTGACCTCCACCTCGGCGACGAGGACGCGCCGTGCGCCCCCGGAATCCCCGGCGCGGAGAAGGCGAAACGTCCTGCGGCTCGCGGGTTCCCAGAGGCCCGCGAAGAGCCCATAGTCACCCGGCGGAAGAGGCTCGTCGAGCATCGACTGGACGAGCGTCGTGCGGTCACGCACGCAGAGGCCCGACTGGGACCGAGAGCCCAGCCAACTCTTCAGGCGGTGATCGAAGAACCGGATGGCCTGGCCTGCGGTGTCGCGCAGGTGCATCGACAGGGTCGGACATGCACCGACCCGCGGCGTCTGCCGCAGCACGAGGAGGTCGAGATCGAGATCCACGTGGCGTCCGGGCGCGAGCGTGAGCTGGGCGATCGGCGACTCGATCTGCACCAACGGTCGTCGGTGCCCCGGATGCGAGAAGACAGCGTAGGCCGCCACGCTCACCAACAGCGCCGGCAGATAGGCCGTCAGGGTGCGCACGACGCCTGATCCTCCTCGAGATCGCCCCAGGGCGCGGGAACGACGTTGAGTCCGGTGTGGTCGACCAGTAGGCGACACACGGTGCTGCGGTCGATGCAGTAGTGGTCGAGCCAGCGGCGCAGCGCGGCATCGTTGGTCTTGTGCCGACCGCGGACTCCCGGTGGATGATGCCTCAGGGCGAGCTGCCAACCGGGTGGCTCGTTGCCATAGCGCCCGTTCAGCGTCGGTGTGCCGCTGACGAGAGCCGCCCACATCGCGTTCTCCTCGAACGCCGCGAGCGGCCGGCGATGGCCGTCCAGGATCACATAGAAGGCCTCGCACTCGGGTCCGATGGCGGCGGCGAGAGCTTCGACACGCGGGGTGTACACGGCCTGGTAGTACGACGGCATCGCGACACGCTGCTCGACCGCCAAGGCCGCAAAGAGGAGCAGCCCGAGGACGGGGCGTCGTCGAATCACCGGTCGCTGAAAGAGCAGAGCAACGCCGAGTGCCGCGGGAACCAGCAGGCAGAGGCCGAAGCGAGAGGTCGCCCGGATGGCCGAGGCGCCGGGAACGACGGCGTGGACCCACTGCCACAGCGTGAAATCACCGGGCCAGCGAACGGTGAGCACGAAGAGCAGAACGCTGAGGGCGACCAGAAGGCGGACGACCTGCCGCTGACGATGGGCCCACAGGCCGACGAGAGCGAGACCCGGCGTCAGCAGCCCCAGGCCCTGCGCCAGATGCGGCGCACCGAAGAGCTCGGGTGCCTCGCGGACCAAGGGTAGGTGCCAGACGCGGCCGAAGAGGTGGCTGGACGACAGCGGGGTCAGCCAGGACAAGGGCCGCGGGAAGAGCTCCAGGCTCTGCGCCAGCTCGCGAGAGCCGACCATCTCGACAGTGAGCAGGTAGCGTTGGGCCAACGGCGCGAGGAGGAGCGCAGCGGCACTCGCCGCGAAGGCCAGTGCCGGCCCCTCGGACGCGACGAGCCGACGCAGCGCGTGTCGCCCGCGGAAGAACATGAGCGCGAGCAAACAGCCGAGGCCGACCACGAAGACGAAGAAGAAAAACGGGTAGAACGCACCGTAGGCCTGGGCGACCAAGGAGGCCGTCAAGACACCGATCCAGGTCTTGCGCCCTCGGCTCGCCAGCTGGTGCCGGCTCGTCTCCGAGAGCAGCAGCCCCAACGCCAGGAGTGAGAGGGCCCACAAGAACCAGGGCAGCAGTTGGGGATGAACGACCGAGGCCGCACGCGGGCCGGCGAAGGCGAAGACGTACGCTCCCGCGCAGGCGGCAGGAAGCGAGACATCGAAGAGTCGGCGCAAGGTCCACACGCCGGCCCAGAACGTCAGCGCCAAGACCGTGGCGACCCAGAGCTGGAAGGCGGTGGTCGGTGTCGCACCCAGCAGTCGCCACGGCGTGTAGAGGGGCACGAAGCCGAGGAGCGTGTCGGTGTAAGCGGCGACGTTCCTGGCGGGATAGAAGAGGGGAGGATCCCAAAAGCTCTCGTGGGCCGGCTGCTGGAGGACGAACCGATGGGCATGCTCCAGGGAGAAGTGCACCAGCCTGGCATCGAGGGAGTCTCCCGGGACTTGCGCGAGGCGAGAGGTCCACATCGGGCCGAGGGTGAGACCCAGCCCGAGCACCATCACCAGCCATGGGAGCAGCCAATCCCCGACGCGAGATCTCGGTGATTCTTCGGGGGCCGAAGCTTCGGATTGGGTCGGCATTCGGTTCTCTGGCGGTCGAGCACTTGGAGGCGGAGGCTCGCGATCCTACCCGACGCCCGCGCCAGATCGCGAGCTCGAGCAGCGCTCTCCCGGCTCGCCGAGCCACTGGCGTTTTCCGTCCTACTCCCCGGCACGCGATGCCCAGGACACGCCCTGGCGCTGATCAGCGCGGCGGTCGCGATGCGGTCGCCGGATCGATGAGCTTGCGCCGCCCTTGACGGATCCAGCGCCACGTCGGCCAGGCCACCGCGACCAGAACGATGGCGGTCGCGACGAGGAGTTGTCCAGGGCCGGGGACCGGCCGGCCGAGGACGCCGGCACCGGCGTTCAGGAGACCACGGAATCCGAGGGCCACCGTGATGGCGACGACGAGAGCGGTGAGGAGGTTGAGAACAGGGCCGTTCATGCCCTCGTCGCCGAGTTGGCGGCGGTCATTGGCAGCCACGAAGAGGAAGACGGCGACGATCGGAAGAAGGATGCCGTTCGCGGCCTGAGCGAGGAGGATCACGGGGATCGGACGGACTCCCAAGAAGCCCGCGAAGGTGCCGAAGAAGAGCACCCCGAACCAGACTCCGCGGAAGTGCCTCCCCCGGTGGCCCCACGCCGAATCGTCCGGGTCACCGAAGCAGCTCCTCGCGGCGATGGCGGCGGCCCATGGGGCGGTCACCGCCGACGTGAAGCCGGCGGCGAAGAGACCGACGCCGAAGAGCGGCGCGGCCCAGGCACCGAGGCGGTCGGCGAGAACGGTGGCGACGGCCTCGAAGGAGAACTCGCCGACCACCGCGCTGCCCACGACGAGAACACCCATCGAGATCACTCCGCCGAGCCCGATCGCAAGAGCGAGGCCGTAGCGGAGCTCTCCGACGGTCTGACCTCCCGCGATGCCGGAGCCCAGGAAGAGGTTGTAGGGGACGACCGTCGTCCCCACGAGCCCCAGCACCAGGAGGCCCGCTCCCGCAGGCACGGTCGGGAGAACAAGCCCTGGAGCCAGCTCCCCCACTGGCGGTCGCAGCAGCGTCGCAGTCAGCAGGAAGCCGACGCCCATGACGGCGACGAAGACGCTCAGGACGGTGCTCACCCCGCGTGTCGTGCCGAACCACAGGAGCAGACCCGCAGCCCCGGCGGTGATGGCGACGAGCAGGCGCCGGTCGAGGCTGGTGACGAGCTCCGCTCCCGCCACTCCGCCCAGAATGTTGCCCGCTTCGTAGGCAGCACAGCCGAGGATGACAGCGCCCGCGGCGCAACGAGCCGGGAGCTGACCTCTGAACCGTCGACGGAGAGCAGTGCCGAGGTCGTGGCCCGAGATGATGGCAAGGCGGGCCGCGGTTTCCTGGAGGATCAAACACGCGACTGTGGCGAAGACCAAGGTCCAGAGAAGCGCCAGTCCGTGCGACGCTCCAGAGCGGGCGGCCGTGGTGATCGTCCCCGGCCCGAGGAAGGCCGCGGCGAGGACGGCTCCGAGGAGAACGGGAACGACGCGCCTCACGAGCCGATCTCCTCTCGACCCCAGCCACTCGATGTCCTGATCACCTCGCGGTCCCTCGGCTCAGCCTCGGCGTCGTCGAAACCACCGTCTTCGTTCCGGCGATCGTCACGGCGCACGATCCACCGTTGTCCATTCGGCCGCATGCTCGGCCAACAAGCAGATCGGCCAACAAGCAGATCGGCCAACACGTGGTGTTGCGCGCGCACACGCAGCGTCCCATCGCAGTAGTGTAGCTCGCTCTCGCCGCGCCCGACGCGTCCCCCCCGGACGATGCTTTCGAGGCCTTTGACGCGAGACGCTGGCCGAGAAGAGCCGGGCCTGGCCGGCCTCGGCTCCTCCCCCAGCCGGCTCTCACCCTCTCCCGGCGTGTGCCCACGTCCTCACCGCCGGCCAGCGACTCGGTTGCACCGGCTGGTGGTCGAGCAAGAGATCGCCGATCACACCGAGGTACTGGCTCACGTAGCGAATGCGCCCATAGTGCGTCTCGGCCCGCACCCGGCCGGCTTCGCCGAGCATTGCCGCATGCCCCGGATGGTCGAGCAGGCGGCGCAGCGCCGCGGCCCAGCCGTTCAGATCCTCGGCCAGGTAGCCGGTGACGCGGTCGTCGACGATCGTCTGGTTGGCGCCGACGGGCGACGCGATGGTCGGCAGGCCGACCGACATGTATTGCAAGAGCTTGAAGCCGCATTTGCCGCGAGTCCAGTCGTCGTCGCTCAGCGGCATGATGCCGATTCCGGCGCTGCTCAGGCTCTGGACCTCAGTGGCGGTCGACCACGGGATCTTCTCCAGGCGTACGTCCGGCCAGTCCGGGAACTCGGAGCTGACGACCCGAAGCACGAGATCGGGCATCGTGCGGCACAGCTCGGCGAGCAACGGGCGGAGCGGCTCGAGGTAGACCAGATTCTCGGGACGCCCGATCCAGACGAGGGTACGCGGCCGTCGGTCGGTCGAGCTCAGCGCGCGCCACGAAGGGATCATCACGGAGGTCGGCAATACGCGCACGGCGGAGGCGTTGCGCCGAGTCGCCTCGGCGAGGGTCTCATTGCCGACGACAACACGGTCGGCGGCGCTGCACGTTTGGCGAAACTTCAGCATGCGGACGGCGCCTTGGCCAGGAACTTCCGCGGCCGAGCGTTGACGCCGCAGGTAGATCGCGTCGTCGACATCGAAGAGGATCCGTCGGCTGAACGCGCGAGCGAGCCGGGCCTCACCGAGGCCGAGGGAGGTCTTGCCGAGAATCAGCAACGACGCCCGCTCCAGGTCGCGCCGTCGCTCCAGAACGCGACGGTAGTAGCGCCCCTTGGGCAACCGATCCACCTTGACCTCCCAGCGATGCCCGAGGGCGCGCAAGACCGGGCGCAGGCGATGGCGTGCCGAAGCGGCGTCGGGGTCGTAGGTCCAAAGAACCACGAGCGGGCGGCGGTCGAGATATTCTGCGAGAGGATGCTCTGCGGGAGGCGAGTCGTACATCGATGGACTCCTTGCTGCGTGAGCCTTGGGGGGGCGAGTCGTCGAACGAACGGATCGCCGCTCGGTTGTGCAAACCCGAGACCAGGGCGAAGCTCGACGCCGGGAATCCGACGCATCTTCAGTGCCTCCTATCGATTGGACACGCTGCCTACAGACTCGGCGCACCTCGCCGGGCAAGCGGTCAGACCCCGCAGCGCCGTCGACTGTTCACGATCGGAGCCACCGGTGTCAGGCGGGCTGCACACCGGCGGCGGGAACGAGCGGCGGGAAGGCTGGCGCGGTGGTGAGACTCAGTCGGCCGGCCGGCGGGCCGTGAGCAGGGTGCGGTCGTCGTCCGCCTCCGGGGCGTGTGCATCGACGGCGTCGAGCACAGACCGCACCAGCTCGTCGCCGTGGAGACCGTCGGCGAGGCGGTCGAGCAGGGGCTGGCGGCCGAGCTCGTCGTCACCGTTGGCGGCCTCGGTGATGCCGTCGGTGTAGAACAAGAGGCGGGCGCCGGGCGGGAAAGGCGCGCTGGCGGCGGACCAGTCGAGGGCGGCGAGCAGCGGCGAGGAGGAGATCAGAGGGCCTGTCGACTTGAGGCGTCGGGGCCCGGCGTCGACCGGCGCGAGCAGCGCGCCCTCGTGACCGGCGACGACGTAGTCGAGGCGGTCGGCGGCGAGGTCGAGGCGCGCGGTGACCAGCGTGACGAAGCGGCTCGAGTCGAAGGCGGCGAGGCTTTCGGAGACGCGGCGCACGATCGACATGGGCTCGTAGGTGTCGGCGCGGGCGGCATGGAAGGCCGACTTCACCAGCGCGGTGAGCATGGCGGCGGAGGCGCCATGGCCGACGACATCGGCGACCACCAGGGCGATCTGCCCCGGCCCGGCGACCGCGTAGTCGCAGAGATCGCCCGCCAGCTCGGTCGACGGATGGTAGGCGGTGTGAATCTCGATGCCCTCGAGGACCGCCGACGGTGCCGGCAGCATCGTGCGCTGAAAGGCCCGCGCTTCGGCCATCTGCGCCTCGAGATGCCGCAGCCAGCCGCGGTTCTCGTCCTCGAGCCGGCGCAGCTCGAGACAGCGGGCGACCAGCGTGCGCAAGACGCTGCGGTCGAACGGCTTGTGAATGAAGTAGAACGCCTCTTCCTCGATCGCCCGCACCAGCTTCTCGTCGGTGCCGAAGGCGCTGCCAGTCATCAAGATCACGCGCAGCTGCGGGTCGGCGAGACGCAGCGCACGGGTCAGCTCGAAGCCGTCCATCTCGGCCATCTGCACGTCGACCACCGCGACCTGTGGACGCAGCGCCGGAGCCCGTTCGAGCGCCCTGCAGGGCGAGGCGAAACAGGCCACCTCGTGCTCCCGCTCGAGCACACGCTCCACGGCGCGCAGCATCGCCGCGTCGTCGTCGACCACCAGGATCCGCGCCCCGCGCCCGGAACTCACGCCGGCTGGCTCCGCGGCTGGCCGTCCCGCACGGGCAGAGTCAACACGACCCGCGTGCCGTGCGGGCTGATGTCCTCGAAGTGCATCTGGCCACCGATGTCCCACAGGATCGAACGACAGATCGCCAGCCCCAGTCCATGGCCGTCCCCGTCTTTCTTGGTGGTGAAGAACGGCTCGAGCACGCGCTCGCGCAGCGACGCGGGGATCCCTTCCCCGTTGTCGACCACCTCCACCTCGACCGCTCGCTCGCCCGGAGTCGCCCGAATGCCCAGGCGTCCGCCACCGTTCATCGAATCGCGGGCGTTGCTGCACAGATTCAGGAAGAGCTGCGTCAGGTCGCCTTGGTTGCCGCAGATCAGCGGCAGCTCGTCGGGCAGATCGAGCTCGACGGCGATCTTGCGACGCCGCAGACTGTCCTCGAGCACAGAGAGGGCGGCGTCGATCGAGCGCCGCAGGTTGCCGTGACCGAGCCCCTCGCGGGCACCGCGGGCGATCGCCAGCATGCCGCGAAAGATGCGCCGACAGGTCTGCAGCGAGGTCTCGAGCACCTCGAGATCGGCACCGACGCGGCGCGCATCGAGCTGGTCGGCGGCGGCGTCGACCTTCAGTTCCTGCACCAGCGGCAGCATGGCGCCGAGGGCGTTGTTGATGTCGTGGGCGATGCCGCGGGTGAGATTGGCCAGGACGTGCTTGCGCTCCGACTTGAGGATCCGCTCCTGTAGCGATTCTGTGCGCATCGAGAACTGCACCGCAAGAGAGACCAGGGCGCGGAATTCGGCCACCAGGGCGGCCTCGTAGGCGTCGAGCACACCGGTGCGCCGAGCCGAGATCTGAAGCAGCGCCAGGGCACCCTCGCGCTGGGCGATCGGCGCGTAGATCAACGTCTCTTCGGGCGGCGCGTTCTGCCCGTGATGCGCCAGCAACGGCGGAATCGACGACGGCTCGCCGCCGTCGGCCGGCAGCCACGCACTGCGCTCCGACTCCATCTCCTCGGCGCCGTCGGCCTCCCACGGCGCGCGATGGAACCAGCGCACGCGACCGCGGCGCAGCTCGGCGCGCGTCTCGGGCGAAAGCTCGAGCACCTGGCCGATGCGCCGGCTGCGCGCCTTGGTCCACGCGATCTGCTCGGCGACCAGGCGCAGCGGCGCGCCGCGGCCCGCGGCCGAGTACAAACACGCCGAATGATCGTAGCGTGTGAGGGTGCGCAGACCGTGCAGGATGTCGTAGATGACGTCCTTCGGCTCCTGTCGGTCGGCGATCTTCTGCTCGATCTTGCGCCGCACGCGGCGCAGGCGACGCTCGTCGAGTCGGCGCACCAGGTCGGTCGCCGTCTCGGCAATGGCGAAGAGCGAGCGCAGATCCTGCGACTCGAATCCTCTCTGCCGCGCCAGCACCATCACCGCCCAGTTGCGCCCCCGCCGTTCGACCGGCGCGAGCAGCAGATCGGACGGGATCGTGGGCCGCTCTTCGGCCAGGTAGGCGGTGAGCAACTCGAGGTCCCAGTCGGCTTCGGCGGGCAGCGAGAAGAAGACGTCGGCGAGCGTCTGCCCGGCGCGACGCACGGCGACCGCCGCGCCGTCGGCCGCGAAGAGCTCGCGCGCCGAGCGCAGGGTCGACACCAGCGCCTTGTGCGGGTCGTGAACGTCGTCGAGGCGTGCCCGCAGCCGCTCCTGCAGCTTCAGGACGCCGAGCTGGAGGTCATCGTGAGTCATCGGCTTCGTGGTCGGCGAGGCAGCGACTTTATCAAGCCGGGACGTCGAACCGTCGCCCGATTGTGGGACGGGCTCGCCCCGAATCCGAACAGGCGTCGTCGTCCGCCGTGCGGTCGCGCCGCGAGCGATCGTCGCCGACGGCTGGCACCGACCTTGCTTCAATCCACCTCTATGGTTCCACTCCTCGCCGATCTCCGCTCCGATGTCCGCGTCGCCGGCCGCCAGCTGCGCAAACAGCCTCTGCCGATCGTTCTCGCCGTCCTGATGCTCGCGCTCGGGATCGGCGCCAACACCGCGGTGTTCAGCGCGATCGACTCGATCGTGCTCGAGCCCCTGCCCTATCCACGGGCCGATCGGGTCGTGTTGGTGTTCGAAACCCTTCCCGACGGCGGCTGGAATTCGGTCGCCGGTGGTGCTTACCTCGACTGGGTCGAGCACCAGACGCACTTCGAGCACCTGGCGCTCTACGAGTGGACGGAGCAGAACCTCACCGGCCTCGCCACCCCCGAACGGGTGTCCGGCCTGCGCGTATCGGCCAACTACCTGCCGGCGCTCGGCATCGAGCCGGTGCTCGGCCGCGGCTTCGCGCCCGGCGACGACCGCGGCGGCGAGGGTGCCCAGAGCCTGGTGCTCACTCATCGCTTCTGGACCACGCATCTCGGCGGCGCACGCGACGTGCTCGGCACCGTGCTGATGCTCGACCAGGTGCCGCACACCGTGGTCGGCGTTCTGCCCGCGGGCCTCGAGCTGGAGAACGGAGCGGAGTACCTGGCGCCGGTGGCGATCGGTCACGACCCTTCGATGTGGCGCCGCAGCGGCCACTGGCGCTCGGTGATCGGACGTCTCGCGACCGGCGCGACCGTGGACCAGGCAGCCACCGAGCTGCGCGCGATCAAGCGCCACCTGAACGACCAGTATCCGGAATTCAAGCAGGATTGGAGCGTCGCCGTGGTGCCGGCACAGGAGGCCTACGTGCGCGAGGTGCGGCCGCTTCTGGGCATGCTCTTCGGCACCGTGACGCTGGTGCTGTTGATCGCCTGCGCCAACGTCTCGAACCTGCTCCTCGCACGCGGCCACAGTCGCGCCCGCGAGCTCGCCGTCCGCTCCGCGCTCGGCGCCCACCGCTGGCGGATCGTGCGGCAGATGCTGGTCGAGAGCCTGCTCCTGGCGCTCATTGGCTGCGGCCTCGGGCTGCTCGTGGCGCAATTCGCCATCGACTTGCTGGCGGCCTTCGTCGTCTCCGAGATGCCGCTCGCCACCAAGCCCATGCTCGACGTCACCGTGCTCCTCTTCACCGCCGGTCTGTCGTGCGCCTGTGGCCTGCTTTTCGGACTTTTTCCGGCCCTGCGCGCCGCGGGTCACGATACTCGCGGAGAGCTCAAGGACTCGGCGCGCGGCTCGCTGTCGGCGTCGAAACGGCGCGCGCAGACCTGGCTGGTCGCCGGCCAGTACGCGCTCACCGCCGTCTTGCTGATCGCGGCCGGACTGCTGCTGCGCAGCTTCGCCGTTCTCGTCGATGTCGATCCGGGATTCGAGCCCGAGCGCGTCCTCGCCTGCGACCTCTCGCTGCCCGAGGCCAAGTACCCGACTCCGTCACACCGCCTGGCGGCGATCGAAGCGCTCAAGGAGCGGCTCTCCGAGCTGCCCGGGGTCGAAACAGTAGGAACCACCTTCGCCGTACCGCTGGGTCCGAACGGTCGCACCGAGCGCGCCCGGGCGAGCGACGCGCCCGAGCGGGACGCGACCTTGACGATCACCAACTTCGTCGACGACGCCTTCTTCGACGCGATGGGCATGACGCTGGTGCGCGGCCGGCCCTTCTCCGCGGCCGAGAACTCGCTCGACGCCGATCGCGCCGCGCTGGTCGACAGCTTGCTCGCCGACGCGCTGTACCCAAGCACCGACCCGATCGGACGCGGCGTCGATGTTCTCGGCGAGCGTTGGACGATCGTCGGCGTGGTCGCGCCGATCCGGCAGATCCATCTCGATGTCGAGCCGCGACCGACGGTCTACGTCCCGCAGGCCCATTTCACCTGGAACACCAGTCTGGTGGTGCGCAGCACCGGGCAGCCGGCCCTGCTGACCGAGGCAGTGCGCGCCGCGGTGCTCGATGTCGACTCCGACCAGCCGATCGCCAACGTCCGCACGCTGGCGCAGGCGGTCGACGCGTCGCTCGCGCGGCGTCGCGCCATCCTCGGCCTGCTCGGCCTCTTCGCCGCGGTCGCCCTCGGCCTCGCCTGCCTGGGCATCTACGGCCTGCTCTCGTTCACCCTCTCGCAGCGCGTGCGCGAGCTGGGCATTCGCGCCGCTCTCGGCGCCGACCGCGGCGATCTCCTGCGACTCGTGCTCGGGAGCGGGCTCAGGACGTCCGTCACCGGTATCGCTGTCGGCCTCGCCGTCGCCGTGGCCACCGCGGGCCTGCTCGAGAGCTTCCTCTACCGAGTCGAGGCGCACGACCCCGTCGTGTTCCTCGGCGCCGGTCTGCTGCTCGTGGTCTTCGCCGCGGGCGCCATGCTGATGCCAGCCCGACGCGCGGCGCGGACCGAGCCGACCGAGGCGCTGCGCGAGGCCTGAGCGAGCCGATATGATCGGCTGAGACCGTCCCGACGTTCTCGATGCGTGACCTGGATCCCGATCGATTCGCGCGTCTCGACGATCTCTTCGCGCGTGCAATGACCCTCGAGCCGTCCGACCGGCGATCCTGGATCGCCACGGAATGCGCCGACGATCCCGTGCTCGCCACTGAGATTCTCGAGCTGCTCGACCACTCCGACGGCGCCGCGGAGCGCCTCGACGCCGCGGTGCAGTCCGGCCTCTCGTGGTTCGGCGACGCACCGCCGCTGCCCGAGCGCATCGGACCGTATCGGATTCTCGCCGAGATCGGGCGCGGCGGTCTGGGCACGGTGTACCACGCCGAACGCGACGACGACGAGTTCCACATGCAGGTGGCGATCAAGGTCGTTCGGCCCGAGGTGCGGAGCCCGCGCCTCGAGCGGCGTCTGCGCTACGAGCGGCAAATTCTCGCCGGCCTCGACCATCCGCACATCGCCCGCATCCTCGACGGCGGAACGAGCGACAACGGTGCCCCCTACCTGGTGATGGAGCTGGTCGACGGCCGGCCGATCACCGACGCCTGCCGCGACCTGCCTCTGCGTCGCCGCATCGAGCTCTTTCGCGACGTCTGCGGCGCCGTCCACTTCGCCCATCGCAACCTGGTGCTGCACCGCGACCTCAAGCCATCGAACATCCTGGTCGACGAGAACGGCACGCCGAAGCTGCTCGACTTCGGAATCGCCAAGCTGCTGCACCCCGAGCCGAAGAACGGCACCGATCCGGTCACCGGTGACGCGCCGTTGACCCGCCCCGGCATGCGCCTCCTGACGCCGGAGTACGCCAGCCCGGAGCAGGTGCGCGACGAGCCGCTGACCACCGGCAGTGACGTCTACTCGCTCGGTGTGGTGCTCTACGAGATCCTCGCCGGCGAGCCGCCGTATCGCCTTGCCAGCCGCCAGCCGACCGAGATCGAGCGCGTCGTCTGCGGTCAGGATCCGGTGCGCCCCAGCGCGATCGCGCGCCGCGGCGGCCGGCGGCCGTGGGGCCGCGACCTCGACACGATCGTCGCCACCGCGCTGCACAAGGACCCGCGCCGGCGCTACGCCTCGGTCGACCAGCTCTCCGAGGACCTGCGCCGCTTTCTCGACGCGCGGCCGATCGCCGCCCGCCCCGACACCTTCGGCTATCGCCTGAACCGCTTCGTGCGGCGCAACCGCGTCCCGGTGGCCGCGGCGGTCGTGATTGTCGCCACGCTGCTGGCGGCGACGGTGATCACGGCGCACCAAGCACGCATCGCGCGCGTCGAACGCGCGCGCGCCGAACGCAGCCTGGAGATCGCCGAGACCGAGCGGGCGCGCGCCGAAGAGGTGGCCGACTTCCTGGTCGACCTGTTCGAGATCTCCGATCCGGGCCGCGCGCGCGGCGCCACGATCACCGCCCGCGAAGTGCTCGACCAGGGTGCGCGGCGCATTCGCTGGCAGCTGCGCGAGCGACCGGTGCTGCGCACCACGCTGATGAGCACGATCGGCCGCGTCTACCGCCGGCTCGGCCTGCTCGGCGACGCCGAATCACTGCTCGACGAGGCGATCGAGATCCAGGCGCAGTCCCTCGGTGTCGACCACCCGAGCGTCATCCAAACACGCCGCGAGCTGGGTCTCCTGCGCTGGGAGCAAGGCAACTCACAGGCCGCCGAGGCGCACCTTCGCGCCGCGCTCGACGCGGAGCTCGCTGCACGCGGCTCCGGAACGCCGCACGGCGCCGAGATGCTGCAGGACCTGGCGATGGTAGTCGAAGACTCGAGCGGCCGGACGGAGGCGCGGGTGCTGCTCGAGCGTGCGCTGGCGGCCCGCCTCGGCCATTTCGGCAACGGCTCGGCAGAGGTCGCGGAGACGCGCGACCGCCTGGCACAGATGGACTATCTCGACGCCGACTACGAGTCCGCCGAGCGTCTGGCGCGGAGCGCGCTCGAGGACCGCCGCCGGGTGTTCGGCGACGCCCATCCCGACATTGCACGCTCGCTCAACAACCTGGCGGCGATCCTGCGCGCTCGCGGCGAGTCGGAGGCCGCCGAGGCGCTGCTCGACGAAGCGCTGGCGATGCGCCGGCGGCTCTACGGCGAGCGCCACGGCGCCGTCGCCCAGTCCCTCCACAACCTGGCGATGGCGCAGGCCGGCCGCGGTGCCCACGCACGGGCTCGCGCGCTCCTCGAACAGGCCCTCGAGGTCTACCGCGACGTCTACGACCCCGAGCATCCGGCGGTGGCCGAAACGCTCTACGCGCTCGCCCAGCTGGCGCTCGCCGACGGGGATCGGGAGCGTGCCGAGGCACTCCATCGGCGGGCGCTCACGCTCCGCCGTTCGCGCCTCGGAGACGACCACCGCGACACCGCCCACAGTCTCTTCGGGCTCGCGGGCGTGCTCGAAGCCCGGGATCCGCGCGCCGCCGAGGCGCTGTTTCGCGACGCGGTGGGGATCCAGCGACGCGCCGGCGAGCCGAGCCTGGCCTTCTCGCTCGAGCGCCTCGGCCTGTTGGTGTGCGCGCACGACCCGGAGAGCGGCGCGGCCTACCTGCTCGAATCGATCGAGGGGCGGCGCCAGGTGCTCGGCGCCGACCACTGGTCCATCTCCTGGACTCGGGCCAGGCTCGGACACTGCCTCGCCACGACCGATCCGCCGCGCGCCGCGCGCCTGCTCCGAGACGCCGAATCGGCGCTCGTCGACGCCCTCGGCGCCGACCATCCCCAGAGCCGCCAAGCCGCGTCCTGGCGCGCGGCGCTCAGCGACGATCCGGCGCGTTGACGCACGGCGAGCAGGGCCAATCCTGGATCGTGATGCCGTGCGGTGAGGTGTTGAAGATCTTCTTCGACCACGCCTCGTCGCCGAGCCACAGATCACCGGGCAGGAGTTTCGGAGTCGGATCGAAGCCGTCGCGAATCACGGCGCCGTAGCGGCCGGCGACGCCGTAGACCCACAGCAACTCGAGGAGATACACGCTGTCGGACTTGAACTGCTGCGGCACCTGGGCATAGTCCGGCCGGACATCGTGCAGCGGCGACCCGGCGTCTGGACGCGCTCCTTCCATCAGAAACACCGTCCACCCTCCGGTCTTCGAGTCGAGGAAGCGACCGCCGAGGTAGAGCGTCTCGATCGTCGTGATCTTCCCGCGCGGGCAACCGCTGCCGTCGGCGAAGAAGAAGCGGCCGACCGTCGGATCGGCAACCAGTGGGAGGGGCACCGTAGCGAGCGGCTGCTGCGCCGCCGCCCGCCGCACGACCACCGAGAACACCGCGCCGTGGAGGAAGGCCTCCGCCTGGTCGAAGTCGCGGAACTGGTAGCTGGCAGGACTCACGATCACGCCCGGATCACAGCCGACGACTCCCGAGCGAGCCCAGAGTGACAGCGGCGGCAGCGCACCGAAGGGGTCGGTGAAGGCGACCCGCGAGGCGACCACTTGGCCGAAGCCATCGCGGAGGTCGATGTGCAGGGGGGCTTCGGGCGGCGCTCCTGAGACGCCGACGTAGAGATCGTCGCCGACAACCAGTTGGTGAATCGACTGGTTGCCGTTCGACAGGTGGATCTGGGCACGGTTCGCGGGCAGGGCTTCGGCAGCCGGCGGCGCGGAGAGTGCGACGAGCAGAGCCAGCGTACCGAGCCGACCCCGCCGGCTCGGCACGCCGACGCGAGGAGAACATCGCATTGTGAGCTCCTTGAAAAAAACCGAGCCAACGTCGCGGGCTCGGACGAATCGTTCGGAGGTCCTTCGTGCACAGCGCAATTCCACGGCGAAATCCCTCATTTTGTCTCGAAATCCAAGAAAGCGACAGAAAATCTGGGCGAGAATTGAATCTTTCAGATGAAAAAGCTTATCAATTAGGCAACTCTTTGAGGGACTCAGCGGTCGTGCTGCGCTATTCAGAGCAAGTTGTCGACCTCACGTCCATCCGACCCGGAGGTACTTCATGGCTCCGCGATCCGCTACTGCTCCGAGCAAACTTCGCGCCGTCTGGCTGCCGATCGTTGTCTCGACTCTTCTCGCCTGGCCGGCCTTCGCCGTCATCGAAGGCGATCCCACCGAACCGATTCCGGAACCCGCGGTCTGTGAAGGACAGGCCTTGGTCCGCTCCCTCACCAACGAGACAGGGATTGAAGTCGACGGCCTGCACCTCGTCGTCTACGGCCCCGATGCCCTTCTCGAAGTCGATCGCGGCGCTGGGAACCCGTTCGGCGCCCCGCTCCACGCCGGCACCGACCCGGAAGGCGCGCAGCACGTCCGCTTTGGCGGAGCCACTGTGGCACCGGGCGAGGCCGTACGAATTGCTCTCTGCTTCGATGGCTCCCAACTCGAGTCGGCGCCCGTCGGCACTCACGGCGCGCAGTACTGGCTCGTCGGCGACAGTGCGGTGCTCGAGGCGCCGGCACTGCCGGCCCTCGGCGTCCAGCTGGTGCCGACCCTCCGGGTCGACGGCCGCTTCGACCTGCACGTCGCGCTCAGCCAGTCCGAGCCGCGGAGCGTGCGGATCGACTCCGCGGAGTTCGCGTTCGGCCCGCCCTCACTGCTCGGCGAGCTCGAAAGTCAGCAGCTCACCTGGAAGCCCCTGCAGCTCGACACCACGGAGCTGCAGCCGCCGGCCGAGGGCAACCTGGCGTCCCTCGCGTCGGCTCCGATCGGTGAGGCTGTGCACCACGACGATGCACGCGCTCTTTACGTGCGGGCGTCGATCAGCACCGATGCCTATCCGCCGCGCGGCGACGAGTCCGATACAGAGCCTCCGCCGAGCGCCGAGCGCGTCAAGGCGGAGTCGGTCTATGCGGTCGACCTCTCGAGCATTCTCCAGCCCGCGTTGCTCGAGGCGCGAGCGCTCGAGAGCGCCGGCCAGGGCTATGCGATCACGCGGCGTGCCCGGCTCTCGCTGCCGCTCACCGGCGCCGAAGCCTGGGCCTTCAAGCTCCTTCCGGACGACCCGTCGGCCCCCTCGCTCGAGCTCGCCCTCGACGCCAACGGCTTCACGGTCGATCCCGAACAGCTGATTCTGGACGAAGAAGCCGCCGAGGATCTGCTCTACGGCACGCTCGAGCCGTCGCTGCTCGAGACAATTCAGGGCAGCGCGCCGGACGATCCGATCGAGGTCGCCTTCTGGCTGGCGCTCCCGGATGACGACGACAATCCGGACGCACCGCAACGGCCGGATCCCGAGATCGACCTGAGTCGCCAGGAGACCGACCTTCTGTTCGCCGAGGTCGACACCTACCAGCGCCAGCGCACCGCGGAGGTCGCCACACGCTTCGTCGAAGCTCTCGCACCGTACGCCAACGACGCCGAGACCGTCGACCTCCTGCCCATGGTCTATGCGACACTTCCCGCGTCGCAGATCGAGCAGATCGCATCGTGGCCGGACGTCGCCGCGGTCTCCGAAGCCGTGATCGCCGAGCCGGACCTCGAGATCGCCTTGGCGACCACCAACGCCGACGACGTCCACACCGGCGGCACCACCGGCACCGGCGAACGCCTCGCGGTCATCGAGACCGGAGGCGGGCGGGTCGACACCGGAAACCCGTTCTTGGCGATCACCGTCGACAACACCAAGTCGTGTGTTTCCAATCACGGCGCCGCCGTCGCCGGCATCGTCGGCAGCTCGCACGGCACGCGCACCGGGTTCGCTCCCGACGCCCAACTGCGCATCGGAGGTTCGTGCAACGGCAGGAGCCGGCAGCTGAAGAAGGCGACGTCACGCGCCATCGACTGGGGCGCGCGGGCGATCAACCTCAGCTGGGGCAGCGCCCGAGGACGATCGCCCGGCTCGCTCGACCGCACCTACGACCGCTTCGTGTCCGAGCACTGGCGCACAGTCGTCAAGTCGGCGGGCAACGAGGCCGGCGGATGTCGCTCACAAACCGGCAAGATCTCGCGCCCCGGCCGCGGCTACAACGTGCTCACCGTCGGCAACTTCGACGATCGCAACAGCATCGGTTGGGGCGACGACCAAATGAACGCCTGCTCCAGCTTCGTCGATCCCAATTCGCGCCACGACGACCGTGAGAAGCCCGAAGTGGCGGCGCCAGGAACCACGATCAACAGCACCACCAACGCCTCGCCATGGACCGGCGCGGTGGGAAGCGGTACCAGCTACGCGGCTCCGGTGGTTACCGGTGGCGCCGGCCTGCTCTTCGATCGCCACGGCGCACTGCGCTGGTGGCCGGAGGCGGTCAAGGCGATCTTCATGGTCACCGCGACGCACAACGTCGAGGGCGCGACGCGGCTCTCCGACCGCGACGGCGCAGGCGGTGTGGTGCTCGATCAGGCAGTGACCGTCGCCCGAGACGGCGGATCGCGGCAGTGGGGCGGCCGCGGCTACACGTGCTCCAGCCCGAGCAGCCTCGACGTCCAGTCGTTCACCCTCGGCGGCAACCGACTCGCGCGCGTCGCCATCGTGTGGAACCAGCGTACCGACTACTGGCGCTATCGGTCGCGTCCTTCGGCCGACCTCGACCTCCGGGTCCTCGGCCCCGGCGGCACCGTCGTCGCCTCGTCGAGCTCGTGGGACAACACCTACGAGATCGTCGAGTTCATCTCGCCGACCGCCGGGACCTACACGATTCGCGTACTGCAGGAACGCTGCAGCAAGTCGCCGCGCTGGCTCGGCTGGGCTTGGTGGGACGGCCCGACCAGCCACATCCTCGGTGTCTCGAACGACGCCCAGGGTGCCGGTCTCGACATCGCCAACCTCGGCGCGAGCGCCCGGCCCGACATGGTCTTGATGGCGTACCACGCTCCGGCGGGACCGAACTGGTTCCGCTACAAGATCGGCTGGGACCTCGACACCGCGGGCCGAACCGTCAACTGGTCGGGCGTCCACACGGTCGCCGGCGTCGGCTGGGAGGGCCAGGGCGCCGGCGTCGAGATCGGCGACCTCAACGGCAACGGGACGCCCGACATGGTGTTGATGGCGTACGACAATCCGTGGAACGGCAACACCTTCCGCTATCGCATCGGCTGGGATCTGGTCGGCGGCGCCGCCACCTGGTGGTCCGGCACGACCATCGTCCCCGGCGTCGGTTGGGAAGGCCAGGGAGCCGGCGTCGAGCTGGTCGACATCGACGACAACGGCACCGACGAGATGGTCTTCGTCGCCTACGACAACCCGTGGAACGGCAACACCTTCCGCTATCGCATCGGCTGGAATGTCAACGCCTTCGGAGTCGCCAGCTGGTCCGGAACGACCATCATCCCCGGCGTCGGCTGGGAAGGCCAGGGAGCCGGCGTGGCGGCCGGAGACATCAACGGCAACGGCACGACCGACCTGCTGATGATGGCGTACGACAACCCGTGGAACGGCAACACCTTCCGCTACCGCATCGGCTGGGACGTATCGACCGGTGGCACCGCGCCCTGGTCCGGCACGACGATTCTCGGCGGAGTCGGTTGGGAAGCCGACGGCGCGGCTCCGGAGCTCTACGACATTGACGGAGACGGCGAGCTCGAGCTCTTCCTGATGGCCTACGACGATCCGTACGTGGTGCCCAACACGTTCCGCTATCGCGTCGTCGACCCCTGATCCCCAGGGTCGGCGACGACCCGGCCTCGGCTCGCCTCGGCGGGCCGGGGCCTGAGCACGAGTCGCGGCCGGACGGCGTGGTCGCGCGTCCGGCGACGCGGCGCGGCCGCGCCGGAGCACGGCGGATACACTCGAGGCGGTAGTCTCTGTCTATGAGCGATTCGCCTCCAGCACCCGACGGCTCGACCCGGCGCGACGTCACCCGCCTGCTGCTCGACTGGCGCAGCGGGGATCGCGACGCGCTCGATCAGCTGATGCCGCTGGTCTACGACGAGCTGCGCGGCGTCGCGCGGCGCCAGATGCGCGCCGAGGGGCCGATCACGCTTCAGCCGACGGCGCTGGTGAACGAGGCGTACCTGAGGCTCGTCGACCTCGACGTCCACTGGCAGGACCGCGTCCACTTCTTCGCTCTCGCCGCCTCACTGATGCGGCGCATCCTGATCGACGAGGCGCGCCGTCGCAACAGCAAGAAACGTGGCGCCGGCGACGCCAGGCTGACCCTCGAGGACTTCGACGGCGCCGACGAGACCCCGGCCGAGCTAATCGCTCTCGACGACGGGCTCGCCGACCTCGCACGCTACGACGAGCGCAAAGCGAAAGCGATCGAACTGCGCTTCTTCGGCGGCCTGACAATCGACGAGACCGCCGAAGCTCTCGGCGTCGGCCACGCCACGGTCGAGCGCGACGTCAAGCTCGCCCGCGCCTGGCTCGCTCGCCATCTCAGCCACTCGACCCCCGGCCCCTGACGCGACGGGCGAATCGTCATGTCCTTCGTTCGGTTCCTCGGATACAGTCGAGCGATCGATTCCGAGATCCAGTGACTGTCCGAGGAGAATGAGGAATGCACACGAGAACGACTCTGTGGCTCGTCGTCTTGGCTTGCGTCGCGCTGTGCGTGGCGCCGACTGCAATGGCCGGGACCCAAGACTTCACACTCGTGAACCAGACCGGCGACACCCTATGGGAGATCTACATCTCCGAGACGTCGAACGACGACTGGGAAGAAGACGTCCTCGGCCGCGACGTGCTCGACAATGGGGCCCGCCTCGACATCTCGTTCCACGGTCGCCGCGCCTGCCTGTGGGACATCATGGTGATCGACGAGTACGAGAACTCGGTGACTTGGAACAGCATCAATCTTTGCGAGGCCTCGGTCGTCGTGCTGCGATGCAGCCAAAGCGAGGGATGCTGGGCCGAGTACGAATGAGCTGACCGAGCGACCACCCGGAGGCTCTCGATCGCGGAGACCCTCCGCAACGCACCCGGCTCTCAGGCCAGGGTCCGCTCGAGACGCCACGCGACGGAGTGGATGCCGATGGCGGAGCGTGGCCGATCGAAGGTCAAGAGTGGCGCATCGCCCGCCCGTCGGCGAGCTCGACGCGCAGCAGCACGTCGGCAGCATCGGCCGTGGCGCGCTGCCGGCGGCGCGCACGACGGCTGCTTGAACCGCACCGCGATCTCCTCCGGCGCCGTCTCGCGCGGCTCGAGCACAGCCGGGCGAAGGCGTGGCGAGAACCGCGCCGGCGACTCGGACGACGTCGGCGATCCAGAGGCTCTTCCAGAGACCCCTCAGCACCAGCGATTCGGACCCCTCGTGCGCTGCGCCAGAGGCTGCTGGAAGCCGGCCGCAGGGCACTTCGCTGGATTGAACGCGAGTCCGTTCACTCCTTTCGATCGATTCGATCTCGTATTTGGGCAGCTCCATGCTCGGCAAACGCCTAGAGCAATCGTGATGGCGATATGATTGAAACTAATTCACTCAGCACAACTCGCAAAACGAGGAGATCTTCATGCCCCCCACTTCTCCATTGCACTCGGGCCGAGACGACCATCGAGTCTTCCCTTCACCGACGCTTTGCGCCCACCTGGTCGGGTTTCTGGCGCTGTCGCTGCTGGTCACGCCCTGCCTGCTCGCCGACGACACTCCGACCTTCACAGACCTTGCCCTAGACCCGGGCTCTGGGCTCGAGTACGCCCGGACGCCCTCGGCATCCTCGGCGACGCTCGACGCGCTGAAGGCGCAGGGCACGATCCCGTTCAATGCACTCTTCGGCGCGCCGCTGAAGTCGCGCGGCGCCCCGGGAGTCGCCCTGCTCGACTTCGACGGCGACGACGATCTCGACCTCTACGTCACCAACGGCCCCGGAACGGCCAACAGCCTCTTCGCCAACCAGCTCGCCGACACGGGCGTGCTGCGCTTTGTCGACGTCGGCCTGGCGCGCGGCGCCGACGTCACCGACCAGGACTCGACCGGCGTCTGCTTCGGCGACATCGACAACGACGGCGACCCCGATCTCTACGTGCTCGGCAACGCCGAGCCCAACCGCCTGCTCGAGAACCACGACGGCACCTTCGTCGACATCACCGCCGAGGCCGGCGTCGGAGGCGGCGCGCTGACCTCGACCAGCTGCTCGTTCGGCGATGTGGACGGCGACGGCCTGCTCGACCTGGTCGTGGCCAACTCGTGGAGCTGGCTGACGCCGCTCGGCCTCTTCCAGCCCTTCACTTTCGACGAGCCGAACCTGCTCTTCGTCAACCGCGGTGCCGGCGTCTTCGAGGATCGCAGCGCCGCCTCCGGCATCCAGGACAACGCCGGCTTCCCGCCGCCCTTCCTCGGCGCGCCGGCGATCACCTGGGCGATCAGCATCGTCGACCTCGATCTCGACGGCGACGGCGACGTGCTGATGGCGGACGACCAAGGCAGCGTGCCGCAGGCGGCGCAGGGCGGAGTCGACCGCGGCTTCTTCCACTACTTCGAGAACAACGGCACGGGTCAGTTCACCGACGTCACCGTCGAGAAGGGTCTGAACGTGCCCGGCGGCTGGATGGGCTTTGACTTCGGCGACCTCGACTGCGACGGTCGCCTCGATTTCTTCGCCTCCAACTTCAGCGACCTGACGTCGCTCGTGCAAAGCGGCGGCAGCGCGCCGCTCGGCGTCTTTCCGTCGCGCTGGGTCTTGGCCACCGACGGCGGCTACTCGGCGCCGGATTTGGGCGAGCTGGTCACCACGCCCTTCGGCTGGGGCACCGGCGTGTTCGACTATGACGGTGACGGCGATCTCGATGTGGTGTACCACGGCGGCATGGATCTGATCTTCTTCGTCGACGCCGCCAACGCCGGCGTCGTGCTGCGCAACGACGAGTGCTCGGCGCGGTTCACGCGTGATACCGCCGCTCTCGCCGGCGGTCGGGACCATCGCCGCCGCAACGTCCAGGGCGTCGCCGTCGGCGATCTCGACGGCAACGGCTTCGACGACGTCGTTTCGGTGTCGAGCTTCGACGCGCCGACGCCGACGCCGCTCCTGCCGGTGCCGAACAATCCGGCGCCCGAGTTCGACGACGCGCGCTTCATCCCGACCTTCGAGCCCGGCCCCGGCCCCGACGAGTTCACCTTCAGCGGCATTGCGTTCGACGACGGCAGCCTGGCGGTCGAGCTCAACGGCGGCACGTCGAACCGCACCCTGCGGGTCGAGCTCACCGGTGCAGCCGGCCTCGCCACCGGCGCGCGGGCGCCGCGCGACGGCATCGGCGCCGTGGTCCAGGTGACGCCGCGCGGACCGAGCGCACCGGCCCCGACTCTGCGTCCGGTGGTCGGCGGCTCGTCCTACGCCTCGCAGCACAGCACGGCGCTCACCTTCGGCCTCGGCGATGCCCGACGAGCCACGGTCGACGTGCTCTGGCCGGGCGGCGTTCGCAACCGCACGTACCGTGCCCGCGCCGGCCGCGTCACCCGACTGGTCGAGATTCCGTGCAGCTACGACACCACCGAGCTCACGCTTCCCGAGTACGCGCGCTGTGTGCGCGACGCGCTGCAGGAGTTGGTGGCCGCCGGAGCGATCGAGCGCCGCGAACGCGGGCGGCGCTTCGTCGACGCGATCCGCGCGTACCTCGACGCACACTGAGCGGCCGCCCGCTCGGTGAGCTCGACAGGTCGCGGTGTGGTCAGGAAGCGGTCGCGGGCCTCCGGCCTGGCCACATCCGACCGATACGGACGGGCAGCAATCGGTCGAACGTCACTTCGCGCCCCCACTTGAAGTCGCGCCACAGCAGCTTGGCCCCGCGCGTCCAGCGGACCGCGCGGACTCGTTTCTCGAACAGCTCGACTTCTCGCGCTGTCGGCTCGCGGCGCACACCGGCGACGCCGGAGAGGCGGACACTCGGTGCCGAAGGAAACCGGCCCATCAGCAGCGCGCGGGCCCAAAGACCGAGGCGCATGTCGACTGCCATCGCGCAGAAGCGCGTCTCGGCGTCGAGGTTTCGTGGCAGTTGGCGGGTGAAGACCTCGAACCAAAACCCTCGCCCCGGCTCCCGATCGAGCACCAAGGAACCGATCGGACTGACGTGAGGCGATCCTTCGGCATCGACCGAGGCGATGGACGCGTAGCGCGAATGCGCGAACAGATGCCGGATTTCGTTCCAATCGTCGTACAGATCCACGGAGTCTCCTTCTCGGATCAGGTCTCGCTCGGAGTGTCTGGTTGCTGTGTTGTGCCGAATCCCAGCGTCTCGACAAAGGCATTCAGCTCGCGCAGCTCGGCGCGAGAAAGATCCTGGTAGAGCATCTCGGTGCCAACCAGGACTGCCATGTGAGCTCGAGCCGCCAGACGCGCACGACGAGAGTCGCCGAAGGCGCTCCGAAACAACTCCTCGAGGTAGTTCTCTCGAGCACGATCGACCCGTTCGACGACGGCCCGTGCAGCCGGCTCGCGGTCGCCCCAGATGCGGATCGTTCGTTCGAGCCTCAAGTCGACCTCACGGCTGGTGCGCTCTCCGAGCGCGCGCAGGCGCGCGACGGGGCCCACGACCGGCGCGAGCTCGTCGATGATCACCAAGGTGAAGGTTCGTTCCCAATGCTCGAGCAACCGGCCGACGAAGTCCTCGCGGTCCGAGAAGTGGTGGTAGAACGACCCTTTCGTGCGGCCCATGCGGGCACAGAGCGCCTCGATCGTCAGCGCCTGGTCTCCGTGCTCTCGAAGCAGCCGCAGCCCCTCGTCGAGCCAATCTTGTCGTGTTGAACGGTGCGTTCCTGTTCCCATGATCCATACCATACCGTATGGTGCGCACCTGAGCAACGATCGACGCCGCCGCCGACGACGACGAAGAAGAAGACAACGCGTCGACCGCGACGGGCCGCG
Organism: Acidobacteriota bacterium; assembly: GCA_039194425.1. Taxonomy (GTDB): domain Bacteria; phylum Acidobacteriota; class Thermoanaerobaculia; order Multivoradales; family J023; genus JAUIJL01. The sequence goes on from JBCCVZ010000001.1 coordinate 268,499, forward strand.
ACGGAGCTCCGCCCGCTGGTCAGACGGCTGGCCGCACGGCGGCTCCCTGCGGCATGGCGACCGGACGGGTCTGGGGCGCGGAGAGAAACTCGACGCCGCGCCGAATCGACCCCGGATCGCGGGCGATGCGGTGGTGGCCAAGGCCATCGACACGCTCGAGCTGGACATGCGGGCACGCTGCGGCGACCCGCTCGGCGGCGGCCAGCGGCACCTCGTCGTCGGCCGGATCGTGCAGCCAGAGCGTCGGCACGTGGCGGGCGGCGAAGACACGGTGGCCGTCGAGAGTCGTGACCGGATGGCCGAAACGTACCGCGGCGGCGTCGAGGATCAGCGGCAGGAACGAGTCGCCGAGGCCGAGCACTCGGCAGAACATCGCCATCGCGTCGCGCCCGCTGTCGGCACCGGCAACGACGACCAGCCGCTCGAGGTCGAGATTCGGCCGTCCCAGCCAATCACCCGCGCTCGTCGCCAGCAGGAGGGAGAGCGCCCCCAGCGAGTGGCCGACCGCCACCGTCGGCGCGCCGCAGCGCGCCACCACGGCGTCGATCGCTGCGACGAAGCCCGTCGGATCGGTGCGTCGACCCTCGGAGTCGCCGTGCGCCGGCGCATCGAAGGCGATCACCTCGAAGCCGGCGGCGAGCAGCGGCTCGACCCACACCGCCAGTCGTGCCGCGCGCGACTCCCAGCCGTGAGCCAGCAGCACGCGACCCGAACCAGCCGCACCCGCCGGAGGGCTCCAGCGATAGGCGACGACGCGGTGGCCGTCCACGTCGACGCCGAGCCGCTCGGCGCGCGCCATCACCTCTCCGACCTGGCGCGGCACCGGGCGCCGGCCGCGTGGCGTCCGGAAGAGACGCAGCGCCATGCGTCCGGCACGCCGCGGCGACACGACGGCGACGAGACGGAGCGTCCAGCGGATGGCGGTGAGGATCAAGGTCTGCATCGAGGGCTCCCAAGTTTCGTGACGGGCTGATTCTTGACGGACGATGTGTTGACGTTGTCAACATTGAAAGCGTAGCGCCCTATGTGACCAATGTCAACATGCGGTATCCTCGCGCCATGAGACCCCGCGCCGATCTCCCGGTCCTCGCCGCGTCCGACAGCCGATCGCGATGACGCGCCGGCCGTACCATCACGGCGATCTGCGCGCCGCCCTCGTCGAGGCGGCGAGCGCGCTTCTCGAGACCGAGGGCGCGGCCGCGCTCAGCCTACGCCGCGTGGCGCGTGCGGCCGGTGTCAGCCATGCGGCGCCGTACCGCCACTTCCGCGACAAGCACGCGCTGCTCGAAGCCGTCGCTGCCGCCGGGTTCCGCGTCCTCGAGGACCGCCTCGAGGACCTGGAACAGCGCTTCACCGGGGACCCGCGTCGACAGATCCTCGAAGCCTGCCGCGCCTACGTCGCCGAAGCGGTGGCCCGCCCCGAGCGCGCGCACCTGATGTTCGGCGGCATCCTCGATCCCGCGCGCCGCTCCGACGAGCTGCACGCCGCGATCGAGGAGTCGTTCGCCGCCCTCGTTGCCACCGTCCGCCGCGGCGAAGGCGTCCTGTTCCGCGACCTGCCGACCCGCGACCTGGTGCTGACCCTCTGGTCGGCGACCCACGGCCTCGCCCTACTCGCCGCCGCCGGCCAGCTGCACGACCTCGACCGAACCACGGACCCCGAGGCGGCGATCGAGCGCGTCTTGGGCCACGTGTTCGACGGCCTGGCCCGCTGAGCATCGCCTTGCGGCGGCTAGAGAATTCGCATCGTCGACAGAATCTGATGAGTGGCGTTGTTGTACTCCTGGCCGTAGAACTGCCACTGGCCACCGATCCGACTGCCGACCACCGCAGCCCGAGCGAAACCACCGAGGCCGTTGTACTGCATGCGGCCGTAGACGCCGTCGAGGGGGCCAGCATGGCCGGCGAATCGGCCGTTGTTCCGCACGGAGAGATTGAGCGCGAGACCGGCGCCGCCGCCGGCCGCAGGGCGTAGGTGCGCCGCGAGAACGCCACCGCCTACGCGTTTGCAGCAGAACGTGCAGCCGCTGAGCTGGCCAGTGAGCATCAGGGCCGGCGGCCCGGGTTCCGGCAGAAGCAAGCCGTTGAGCGCGGCAATCGCGTAGGTCCCGGCGTTCTGCATCCGCACGTTGTACGCCGGGAAGACGTGCGGCGGACCAGGCAATGGCGCGTGAGTCAGTCGGAAGGCCTGGGCACGATGCATGTTCAGCCGACCGAAGAAGCGTCCAGGACGCGGGTTCGTCACCCCGACCCGTGGAGCGAAGGCGAACTGAGTCCACGCGTCGACCGGCCCCCCGGCGATCGTCAGCTGGTAGTAGCGCACGATGTACGCGGGCCGTGCCCTCAGGTGGTTGAAGAGCTGCTGCGGAGTCATCCCGCGCGCTCCGTCTCGCCCTTCATGTCACTTCGCAGGCTGTCGCCGATGCGCGAGCGGTCGCGCGACCAGTAGAGATAGAGCGGCCGGCCGCGCCACAGCTCGATCGGCACCGGGCCGAAGTAGCGGCTGTCGTAGCTCAGGTCACGATTGTCGCCGAGGGCGAAGAAATGCCCTGGCGGCACGACGAAGAGCGGGATGTGATCGCGTTGGACCCTCTGCGGCGCCGCGGTGCCCGGGTGGGTGACGATCGGATCGCGGTGCACCGCCCACGGCTCGTCGACCGGCTCGTCGTTCAGGTAAAGGACCTTGGCGCGGATCTCGACGCGGTCGCCGGCGACCGCGACGACCCGGAAGATCAGCTCGGACTCGGGGTTCTGCGGCGAGCGGAAGATCACCAACTCGCCGCGCGACGGAAGACCGCCGGGCTCGAGGCCGACGCGTGCGACGAGGTGGTCGCCCGGACGCAGCGTCGGCTCCATGCTGGCGCTCGGAATCCTGTACGTCTTGAGCCGCGGCGCGCCGAGAACCACGGTCTGCACCAACAGCTGGCCGCACAACGCCGTGACCAGGACGATGCCGCCGTGCCGCCACCAGCGCCGGGGGCCGGTGGCGCGGCCGGCCAGGACCGCCGCCGCGATCGGGCTGCCGAGGCCGATCACCGACGCGACGACGAGGGCGATCACGCCGCTCGCGAAGTTCGCGCCGACCCAGCCGACAACGACGACCGCCGCGAGCACGAGCCAGGCGAACGCAGTGAGCGCCGCCCGCCGAGGCCGACCGGCATAGAGCTCGCCGGCACCGGGCAGGACGAGGGACAGCAGAAAGGCCGCGGGGCGACTCTTCGGCCCCTCGGCCCCAGTCGTCGCGGCACCGGCGACCGCGTAGGGGTCGATGTCGGTCATTGCGGGCACGCCACCGGCTCGTCGGCAACGCAGCGCACGCGCTCGGTTCCCGGGCGCGGCCGGAAGACGAGCTTGTGGAGCGCGCGGCCCTCGAACACCGGAACGTAGAGCTCGGTGCGTCCGAACGGTCCCGGCCGATCGTAGCGCCGGCTCACACCGCCGACCGTCGAGATGCTGTTGCCGGCGCTCGGCGGTGGCGCGGTCAGGCTCTGCGTCGTCCCCGGCCCGTAGACGTCGTTGATGTCGAACACCACGGCCGAAAGGTAGCGCCAGTCGCGCGGATTCTGGCTGCGCGGCCGCAAGATCCACACTTTCGACGCCTCGTCGCCGCCGACCACGATCCACGGCTTGCGCCGACCCTCCATCCAGCGCACCGGCCAGAACGCGTTGGCGCGCCCGGGCGCCAGGCGGCCGGGGCCCATGGTGGGCGCCGGAAAAGTCGGATTCGGGCGGATCTCGTCCTTGATCAAATGCACCGCCCACGGCTCTGCGAAGAGATCGCCGGCCGGCGGCTCGACGACGAAGACACGGCCCGGAATCGCATCGTCGGTGACCGGGAAACAGCCGTCGCCCTGGTGGTTGGTGGCCAGGATCTCGGCGCGGCCATCGCGGTTCAGGTCGACGATCTCGATCTCGAACGGACGGCCCTGGTCGGTGACGAGGTTTCGCGTGCGCGCCGGGTTGAAGAGCACGTCGACCGCGTCCCAGCTCTGGCCTGCGGGCGCGCCATAGATCGTGATCAGATCGCCGGTGAAAAAGTGGGTGGCGACGATCTCGGGCACTCCATCGCCCTCGAAGTCGTGTAGGTCGAGGTGGATCTCGGCGGCGAACGGATCCGACGGGAAACCGGCCAGCAGATGCTCCGTCCACTCGACCGCCGGATCGAGGGCGGCACCTGGATTCTCGAACCACACCACCTCACCGAGCGGCGGCGCGCAGATCCCACCCGCGACCTTGAAGCTGGACCGTACGGTGACCAGGTCGAGCAAGCCGTCGCTGTCCATGTCGTGCCAGCGCGCCTGGTGGTAAAAGCGCGGCGCGTTCGCCGGATCGCGCGGAAAGGAGCACGGCTGGCCGAGGATGCGAGTGCTCTGGTCGACGATGTACTCCGTTCGCGCGGGATCGTCGAGATCGAGTAGCGTCAGGCGACCAGGCAACGGCGTCGTGTGGAACCCCCCGGGCACGACAATCGCCTCGAACGGCACGACGCCGTCGGGCACCCGCGCGACCGAGTTCGGCCACACGGTCCGCACCGGGCCGCCGCCGAGGTCGGTGAGCCGCTCGACATCCGTTGCTGGATCGAAGCTGCGGGGATCGACGGCACCGATGTCTCGAATGCGGACCACCTGGTCGTCGGCGAAGAACCCCACGACATCGACACCGCTCGGGTCCTTGATCGAGTGGAAGAAGCTCGATGCCACGAGGTCGTCGCGTACGCCGCCCGCGCCGTCGTCGAAGGTGTCGATGGTGGTGAACGCGGGGTTGACCTCCAGCGAACCGAGCACGCCGGCGCGCCACAGCGGTGGGCACCAGCCGCCGTCCGCCGCGGCCGCTGTCGGTAGGGTGACCGCAAGGGCCAGAGCAGCCGCCGCGAGACCGAGCACCGAGAGACCGAGGAGACCACGCCTGGTCGGGCGCGCACCGGCCGAATCCATCGAAGACCTTCCGGACATCGTCGTCTCCCCACAGTTCGTTTGCGCCTTTTCGTCGAGCAACAACTCTAGCAGCGACGGATCGAGAAATCGTCGGCCCGAGGGATCGTCGCGCAGCGATGGACCGACGCGCGGCATGCCATAGGATCGGCCCGGGCGACCCATCCAGGCGACACATCCAGCGATTGCCCGGCACCGAATCTCATACAGCACTTTCGTCAGGAGGCCCCGTCCGATGATCACCCCGACGACCGAACCAACCACCGGCCACGACCTCACCACGACCCGTGCGCCGTTCATCGAAGACTCGATCGACCGTGGCGAGCTTTTCATCGAGCAGCCCTACGCCCTCTACAGCGACGACAACCAGGAGGCCTGGCAGCGCCTGTACAGGCGCATGGTGCCGCGTTGGCAACGCTACGCGCATCCGCGCTTCCTCGAAGGCGTCGACTCGCTCGCGCTCAACGACCGGCGCGTGCCGCGGCTCGACGACATCAACCAGTTTCTGGAACCGCTGTCGGCATTCAAGGCCAAGGCCGTCGCCGGCTACGTTCCGGCCTTCCTCTTTTTCGACTGCCTGCGCCGGCGCGAATTCCCGACCACGATCACGATCCGCGACAAGAACACTCTCGACTACCTGCCCGAGCCCGACATCTTCCACGACATCGCCGGCCACGTGCCGATGCACACCGACCGCCAGTTCTCGGACGTTCTGGTGCGCTTCGGCGAGGTGGCCCGCGCCGCGGCGGCGCGCGCCCTCGAGATTCCCGAGCGCGCCGAGCGCGTCAAGGTCGTGGAGTCGAACATCAAGGCGATGGCCCGCTTTTTCTGGTTCACCGTCGAGTTCGGACTGATGCGGCGGCCCGACGATGCACCGGGTGAGACCGATCTATGCGTCTACGGCAGCGGCTTGCTCTCCTCCTTCGGCGAGATCGAGCACTGCATCGTCTCGCCGAAGGTTCAGCGCTTCCCCTTCCGCCTCGAGTGGGTCGTCAACCAATACTTCGAGATCGACAAGTACCAGCCGCTGCTCTTCGTCGTCGACTCCTTCGGCCATCTCTTCGACCAGGTCGCCCTGCTCGAGGACTGGCTGCAGGCCGGACGCCTCGACAACGTGAGTCCAGGTGAGCCGTTGATCAACGAGGCCGATCTGCGCTCATTCCTCAACGCATCGCTCTAGTCGTTCTCCTTTGGGACGACGAACTCTACCCACGGTAAGCTGACTCCAGTCGAGGCCGAGCCTCGACATCGAACGCTCGACAAAGTGTGTGGCGGGTCTCGGAGACGCGCTACGAATCTCTGGATGAGCCGGCGAGAGAGATCGCTCGATCGCCCGCCGACACCACGAGAAACACTGATCCAGGAGCGTTCAATGTCCCACTTCTCTCACACCCAGACGACGTCTCGGCCCGCGGCGATCCCGTCGCGCCCGCTGCGTCGCGCTCTCTCCCTCTGCCTCGCCGCCGCCTTCGCCGCGCTGCCCGTGACCGCGGCCGAGCCGGCCCTCGACCCGCTGACGCCCGAGGGCTTCGACGCCGCCCTCGAGCAGAACAAGGCGTACGACGCTACCGAAACGCCGGCGCACTACGTCGTCGTGCAGACCGTCGGCAATGCGCCGCTCGATGTCACGCACTACCGCAAGGTCGCCCTGCAGGGACCGATGCTGTCGCGCGACGACGCGGCGCTCGACGCCTTCGCCAAGTCGCTCGAGAACCGGCAGACCGCCTCGGCGATCGCCCGCCTGCGCGACGACGTCACCGGCGACGTCGTGTGGCAGACCGCGATCAAGATCCCGCGCTGGATGCGCAGTGAGGTCACGATCCCGGCCGGCGATCCGCGCCTCGAGCGCATGGGCGGCTCGAACATCGACGGCGTCATGCTGCCGATGACCGAGACCACCTTCGTCGTCCGCGCGCCGGTTCTCGACGGCGCGACCACCCTCGAGGTGACGCACGGCGGAAGCCACGATCAAAAGGCGCTGCGCGCCACCGAGACGATCGACCTCGCGGACCTCGAGCGCCGCTTCCCGCCGCAGACCAAGGCACTGCCGTCGGGCACCTTCCACGAAGGCGTCCCCGGTCACTTCGGCGGCCCGCGCAACAACCGCCTCGACGTCCTCTTCGTCGCTGAAGGCTACTCCCTGTCGAGCGACCACTGGTTCCAGTTCGACACCGACATCTTCACCGACCGATTCCTCGGCGAAACGCCGTGGGATCTCTACGCGCCGCTCATGAACTTCTACCGCCTTTTCGTGCCGTCGGAAGACAACGGCGCCGATCGCCCGGCGTGCGACGACCCGGACGGTGACGGTATGGACAACAACACCTTCGTCGACACCTACTTCGACGCCACCTTCTGCACCAGCGACATCTGGCGCCTGCTGACGGTCGACAATGCCAAGGTGCTCGCCGCCGCCGGCGACTACCCGGACTGGGACGAGATCATCGTCGTCGTCCAGACGCCTTTCCGCGGCGGCTCCGGCGGCTCCATCGCCACCACCTCGCTCGGCCCGGGCTTCGTGATCGACGACGACATCGCGGGTGTGATGGTGCACGAGTTCGGCCACTCGTTCGGTGACCTGGCCGACGAGTACGAGACCGCCTTCCCGGGCTTCCCGATGTGCTCGGACACCAACGCCTCGTCGAGCGACGACTGCGAGGCCAACGTGACCAACGTGACCAGCCGCTCGTCGCTGAAGTGGAACCGCTGGGTGGCGTCGACGACCGCGATCCCGACCACGTTCCCGCTCACCGATCCGTCCGCAGCCGGTCTCTGGGAGGGTGCGCGCTACCAGTCGAACAACATGTACCGCCAGTGCTTCAGCAGCAAGATGCGCAACACCCTCTCCGACTTCTGCGACGTCGACAGTGAGGCGCTCATCCTGAAGCTCTACCAGGGCGGTTGGGGCAGCCCGAGCGCCGGTGTCTCCCTGATCGAGCCGGGCACCCGCGTGCCGAGCTCGAGCACGATCTACGTCGGCGACTTCGAGTCGACCACGGTCCGGGCGCGGGTGCTCGGCCCCAACGGCTCGAACGTGCGCGTCCGCTGGTATGTCAACGGCGTCCTGAAGTCGACGCAGTTCGTCGCGCCCTTCGCCACGCCGTCGTACACCCACCGCGCCGGCCGCGCGGGCAGTGTCGACGTGGTCCAGATGCGCGTCCAGGAGCAGGGACCGGTCCTGCACTCGTCGCAGCGCGGCCAGAGCGAGTCGATCACCACCTGGTACGTCAACGTTCAAGGCTGCCAGTTCTGCTGATCGTCCGATCCGCCCGACTCCGTCTCCCGCGACAGGGTCCTCACGAGCCCGGCACGGCGCACGCCGTGTCGGGCCTTTTTGTTCATGGCCCCAAGTGCGCAGCGAGAGACTGTCGTCGAGTAGGCTCGTCGCCTCACCTCGCCCGAAAGGACCGCTCCCGATGCTCGACCGACTCCCGATGCTCGCCTGCCTCGCCGTCTGCCTCTCCGCCACGCTCTCGCTACCGGTCGCCGCACGAGCCGACGAGCCGCCACGCGTCGACGTGCTGCGCACCGCCGAGCCGAGCCGCGCGATCGGCCACTCGCGCACCATTCGATCTCGCGTCTTGGGCACGCCGGACGCACCCACCGAGCGCTCGGTCCGCATCTACCTTCCGCCGAGCTACAGCGAGCTGCGCTCAGCTCGATACCCGGTGCTCTACATGGTCGACGGCGACTACAGCTTCCACTACGTCACCGGTTTGATCGAGCAGATGTCGTCGATCAGCGAGCAGATTCCGGAGATGATCTTCGTCGCGCTCGACGACGGCGGCAAGACCGCCTACCGCCAGCAGATGGCGCCGTCGATCGGCGAGGCGCCGGGCGACGCGTCTCTCTTCCTGCGCTACCTCGAGGACGAAGTGATCCCGCTCGTCGAGACCGAGTACCAAACCGCCGGCTACCGTGGCCTCGTCGGCCACTCGATGGGCGGCCTCTTCACCGTCGCCGCGCTGCTCGAGAAGCCGTCGCTCTTCGACGTCTACATCGCGATCAGCCCGAGCCTTTGGTGGCAGGAGCAGGCCCTGGTTGCACATGCGGAGACGGTCTTTGGCGCGGCGCCCGAGCTCGAGGCGCGACTCTACGTCACTGTCGCCGACGAGCGTGGCATGGGCGTCCTCGGCTTCGCCGATCTGCTCGACCGCGCCGCGCCGCCGGGCCTGCTCTGGCGCTTCGAACGCCATCTCGACGAGAACCACGGCTCGGTCGGCGTCCCGACGTTGCGCACCGCGCTGCGCGCCGACTGGGGCGGCTTCGCCCTGAGCGGCGCCGAGTTCCGCGCCGCAACCGGTGCCGAGGCCATCATCGGCCGTTATCGCGCGCTCGCCGAGCGCCTCGACACCGACTTTCTGCTGCCGCCGCGCGTTCTCGGCCAGATCGTCGGCGCCTACCGTCGCGACGGCGAAACGGAGCAGATCACGCAGCTCGAAGCGTCGGTCGCCGAGCACTTCCCGCTCTCGCTGCCGCTCCTGCACCTCGCCCTCGCCGCCGACCATGCGGCACGCGACGAGCACCGCGAGGCCGCGGGCATTTACGGTCGGCTGGTCGAGCAGCACCGCACGTCCTACACCGCCTGGTCCGGCCTCGCGCTGGCCCAAGCCGCGCTCGGCGACCGCGAGGCCCTCACCTCGATCGGCAAAGCCCTGATTCACGGCGAAGCCAGCGGCGCGCGCCAGTGGCAGATCAACCAGCTCTGGGCCGACCGGAAACGAGTCGACGAGCTCTTGCGCGAACCGAGACCAGAGTAAGCCACGATGGGTGAGTCCGATACGCAGCAGAACATCCCGATCACCATCGCTCGGCTCATGCCGCGTCATGCCGCGGTCTACCGAGAGTTGATGCTCGAGGCCTACGAGAGTGCACCCGAGGCGTTCACGTCGACGCCGTCCGAGCGAGCCTCTCTGCCGCTCGGCTGGTGGGCGGATCGCGTCTCCGACCGACCCGACGCCTCACAGCTCGTCGTCGGCGCCTTCGAGCGCCAGCGCCTCGTTGGCGTCGCCGGGCTGCGCTTTCACCGCCGGAAGCGAACCCGCCACAGAGCGACCCTTTTCGGCATGTTCGTCCGCCCCGAGCTCGCGCGTCGAGGCATCGGCCGGGCCCTGGTCGAGGCCGCCCTCGGCGAAGCGACGGCGGCCCCCGAGACGGTCGTGGTCGAGCTCACGGTCACCGAGTCGAACCTGCCGGCGATTCGGCTCTACGAGTCGTGCGGGTTCGTCCCCTGGGGCACGCACCCCGTCGCCCTCTGCATCGGCCGGCGCGAGCTCGCCAAGATTCATCTGTGGCGCCGAGTCGACAGCCGACCGGGACGCGACGTCGAGGCGTGCGAACCCCACGGGGGAGCGACAGATCCCTGAGTGTCGAAGTCCTCAGCTCAGGGATCGCATCAGCTTCATCTGCTTGTCGGAGTGTCCGTAGTACTTCAGGTTGGGCTCCAGGAACGTGGCTTTCTCCAGGATCGACTTGAAGTGGGAGAAGCATTCGAAGCTGTACTCGCCATGGTACCGACCCATGCCGCTGTTGCCGACACCTCCGAACGGTAGGTTCGTGTTGGTGATCTGCATCACCGCGTCGTTGATCGCGCCGCTGCCGAAGGGAATCTCGCTCAGGAAACGCTTCTTGACGGCTTTGTCGCTCGAGAACAGGTACGCCGCCAGCGGCTTCTCGAAGCTCCCGACGATCTCGAAAGCCTCGTCGAGAGAGTCGTACTCGACGACCGCGAGGACAGGACCGAAAATCTCGTCCTGCATCACCGCATCCTCCAGCGCGACGTTGTGCAGCACGGTCGGCTCGATGACGCGCTCTTCGCGGTCCATACCCCCACCGTAGTAGACCTTGTCGGGATCGATGAGCGCGGCGACTCGGTCGAAGTTCCGCTCGTTGATGATGCGAACGAAGTTCCCGTTCTCCACGGAGTACGCGTGCTTCTCGATCTCGTGGACCATCCGCTCGAGGACTCTGTCCTTGAGACTCGAGTGGACCAGAACATAGTCCGGGGCGAGGCAGAGTTGACCGGAATTCACGAACTTGGCCCAGATCAGCCGCTTCACTCCCACGTCCACGGCAGCCCCTTCGTCGAAGATCGCGGGGTTCTTGCCGCCGAGCTCCAACGTGACGCTGGTGAGATGCGGGGCCGCGGCCTGGTTGACGATTCGCCCGACCTGGGAGCTGCCGGTGAAGAAGATCTTGTCCCACCGTTGATTCAACAAAGCGGTGGTTTCGGGGATGCCTCCTTCGACCACTCTCAGGTAGTCGGGGTCGAAGTTCTCGTTGATCAACTGCGCCATGGCTCGACTGGTTTCGGCGGGGAGCTCGCTCGGTTTCAAGACGGTCGTATTGCCCGCGGCCATCGATCCGACGACCGGAGTCAACGAAAGGTTGTAGGGGAAGTTCCAGGCTCCGATCACCAGAGTCACGCCGAGCGGTTCGGGCACTATGTAGCTCTTGCCCGGCTGGTTCAGCAAGTTGGTCGAGACCGGTCGAGGTTTCGACCACCTCTCGAGGTTCTCGATGGCGATCTCCAACTCCTCGTAGAGCGGAAAGATCTCGGTCAGCTGGTTGTGGTGTTTCGATTTGCCAAAGTCTTTGCCGATCGCCGCATGGAGATCATCTTCATGGCGCACGATCAGGTCTCGGAGCTTCTTCAGCTGCGCCAGTCGAAACTCGACGGGCAGCGTGGCGCGACTTCTGAAGTATCGGCGCAGGCTGTCGACCAGCTGCTCGGCAGCTTGCTCGGAAAGCGTCGGACGGTCGGTCGGATTCGTCATTGCATTCTCCTTCGGTTGAGTGGATTCACAAGGCTCGAACAGTGCAGCGTCCCGCATCACGCGGTGCCACTTGCGGCGATCGACGCAAGGATTTCCTTGCATTGCGCACGGCTCATCGGCCGAGGCACCGCGTAAAACGATCGGGCCTCTTTGAGGGCATTCCTCGCCATCGTCTCGAAGTGCTGCGGCTGAAGCTCGTCGAGTCCGCGAGGGATCTGGAGCCGCTGCGCGAGAGCGTCGATGCGCTCGATGAAACGGTCTGCGGCCTGCTCGTCGGGTTCACCGCGGCTTCCGCTCAGCCCGCGCTCGAGAGCCGCCAGCCGGTCCGACGCCACGGGCTTGTTGAACCGCAAGACTCTCGGCAAGAGCACAGCGTTGGCCAGGCCGTGAGGAGTGTTGTACTCGGCGCTGATCTGGTGCGAGATCGCGTGCACATAGCCGAGCCCGGACTTGTTGAACGCGTAGCCGGCGAGAAACGAGGCGAGCGCGACCCACTCGCGCGCCGCGAGATCGCTGCCGTCCTCGAACGCTCGAGGCAAGTAGTCGAGCAGCAACTTGACCGCGAGCTGAGCATCGCGTTCGGCGTCCGCGAACCGATTGACCGAGGTGTACGCCTCGATTGCATGCGTCAAGGCATCCATCCCAGTGGCGGCCGTGATGTGCGGCGGCAACGACTTCAGAAGGTTCGGATCCAGAGCTGCCGCGGTCGGAATCAACTTCGGGTCGACGACGAACTTCTTCTGGTGAGTTTCGGTCTCGGAGATGACGGCCGCGTTGGTCACCTCGGAGCCCGTGCCGGACGTCGTCGGCACGACGTAGAACGGCAGAGTCGCCTTCTTGACCTTGAGCAGCCCGACCACCTGCTCGACACCGACGCCGTTGGCGCAGCAGGCTGCGATCACTTTCGCGGCATCGATCGCCGACCCACCGCCGACCACGACGACACTGTCGCAGTCGGCCGATCGCCCGATCCGAGTCCCTTCTTCGATCACCGCGAAGGTCGGGTTGGGAATGATGCCGTCGAAGATCGTCACTTCGCAGCCGCCGTTCTCGAAGTGCTCGAGCATCTCGTCGAGAAGCCCGAGGTCGAGAAGTGTCTTCTCGGTCACGAGCAAGGGCCGAACGCGTCCGGATTCCCGGACCAGGGACGCCAACTTCAAAGTCGAGCCGGCGCCAGTGAACAGGAGAGGCTTCTCGGAGGGAAAGAGCTTGGTGAACAGCCTCAGCGACCAGTTGGTGAGTCGTTTGAGCATTGCCGGAGTCCTTCTTGGTGGTGGAGCAGCCCTGGCGACGCCGCCCGGCCGACATTTGAGCGATGTGCCGCGCTCCGATTACACTGCACAGTGTAGTTTACTCTCGAGCCGCCGTCAACCCTGGATTTCGATCGGTCGCAGGACGGGCTCCTGCGTGACCGAAGAGTTCAGCCCGAATCAACTCATTTCGCTCACCAATGAGCGAAGATGGACGGAGCCCGGGCGTGGCCAGCCAACCGGATCCGAGACAGCGATTGCCCTGCGCGATCACACGATGTACACTCACCAGTGCACTTCACGTAGCTCTGCGGCAAGTGCATCGGAGAGGGCCAGGTCTAATTCAGGAGATTCGACGCTGGAGATTCAACGCAGGAGATTCGACGCAGGAGATCCGACGCAGGAGATCCGGCCCAGGATCCGACGCAGGAAAGACATGAGGAGTAGCCCACGATGATCGCAAACCAAACCCCCGCCGCGCGGCGGAAAAGCCCGAAACGAAAGGCCGTCATTCGAGCGGCCACCGAGGAGTTCCTACAAGGCGGCTTCTCGGGAACGAGCATGGACCGGATCGCCGACGTCGCCCAGGTTTCGAAGCGAACCGTCTACAACCACTTCCCGAGCAAGGACGACCTTTTCCAGGCGATCATCGAGGAGCTCTTACAGCGCACGGACGAGATGCCGTTCCACGGATACTCGAAGGACGAGCCGCTGGAAGACCAGCTCGAACGAATCGGTGTGACCTTCGCCGAGACGATCACCGGCGAAGACTTCATGAAGCTGTGCCGAGTCGTGGTGTCGCGTTTCATCCAGGCTCCCGAGTGGGCCGGCGTGACTCTGACCGCGTACGCCAAGCTTCGAGTAAACCTTCGCAGCTGGCTGAAGGCTTGCGAGGACGACGGCCGACTCCAGATCCCGGACTTCGACCGGGCGGAGACGCAGTTCTGCGGCCTGATCAAGGAGTTTGTGTTCTGGCCTGAGCTGATGGCGGGCCAAGAACCGGCGTCATCGAGCGAACGGAACACGGTGGTGAAGTCGGCGGTCGACGTCTTCCTGACGTACTACGGAGCGCCGACGGACGTGTCGACCTCGGCTTCGTCCGACGAGCGAGTGAGCCTGGCCGCGCAGGAAGGATCCTAGGCCTCGAAGCATTCCCACGCGCTCTCCCTCCCGACGGGCCCCTCCGTCCTCGACACCGGAATTCATCTCATTCTCTAAACACTCGGCCTTAATCATCGGCGTAACGCCTGTCCCCGACACTTTTCTCCGTGTAATCAGCCGATCCACCCACTGATCCGGAGATTCCCCCATGCGTCAATCGATGATGGTCTTTTCGACGAAGCTCGCCTTGCTCGCTCTCGTGGTCCTCCTCGCGGCTCCCGCGGCGTTCGCCTCGCCGCCGACTCTCGAGGGTTCGTGGCGTACGACCTCGACCCTCGATGGCGCCACCGAGTCGACCCCGGGGCTCTTCACCTTCGCCAAGGGCGGCACCCTGATCGCGTCGAACAACACCGACACCACCGGCAACGGTCACGGTACATGGAAGCGCCTCGCCGGCCGCACCTTCGCCGCCACCAACATCGCCTTCGTCTACGACTCCAACGGCGTCGCGACCCAGATCTTCGAGACCGAGATCACGTTCCGGGTGTCGTGGAGTGGCAACACCTTCCGCGCCACCTTCGAGACCTCGGTCCAGACTCTCGACGGAACGGTCCTGGCGACCGCCTCCGGCACCGCGACCGGCGAGCGCATCGGCGACTGATCGCTGCCTGGTTTAGCGCATGCGCGCCTGGAGAGACCGCCGATCGACCGATCGGCGGTCTTTCGTCTCTCAGGAACGAACAGCGTCTGTCAGCAGCCGAACGGCGAGATCGACGCTCGGACGCCGGGTGCGGAAGCCGAGGACGCAGAGCCGTAGGGTAAAGCGTCCGTCGACGCGGGTCGACGAGAGAAAGATCCGTCCGTCGTGACGCAACGCCTCGTGAATGCGTCGGTTCGCGGCCTCGATCGCAGCATCGTCCGCACCGTCCCGGAGCCCGGTTGGGATCCAGCGAAAGGTGACGATCGAGAGATCGGGCACCGGTCCCATCGTGAATCCGGCCGCGCCGAGCCGGTCGTACGCATGGCGAGCCAGAGCGAGCTTCTCGTCGAGCGCGTCGCGGAACGGGGCGACGCCCGCGAGGGCCAGAGGGAGCCACAGCCGCAGGGCGCGAAACGGCTTGGTGAGCTCGGGCGAGAGGTCGGCGGGCGAGAAGCTCGCCGCGGAGTCTGCGCCACCCAACGAGCCCGAAACATCGTCAGGCTCCTCGGCGTCCTGGAGATAGGCGCCCGAGCCGGCATGCGCCGCGGCGAGCGCCCGCGCGTCGCGCGTCAGCACGATGCCGAGCCCCCAGGGCACGAAGAGCCCCTTGTGCGGATCGAGAATCAGCGAGTCGGCGCGCTCGATGCCGCGCAGCACGCGGCGACCGTGCTCGGTGAGCAAGAAAGCACCACCGTAGGCCGCATCGACATGCAGCCAGCAGCCCGTGTCCACGGCGACATCGGCGAGTGCTTCGAGCGGATCGACGACGCCCGTATCAGTCGTCCCGGCGGTCGCCACGACCAGCCACGGTCGGCGGCCCGCGGCTCGATCGTCCGCGATCGCGCGGGCGACCGTCGCGGGGTCGAGCCGGCCGTCACCCGCGGAGCCCGTTCGTCCAGCGTCTCTCGGGGCGTCGCACGGGCGCAACGTGGCTTCGCCGAGGCCGGCCAGGTGAAGCGCCTTGTGCACGCAGTGATGAGCCTGGGACGACGTGTAGATCACCGCGCGCGGCACGTCGGCAGCGCCCAGGCGGTGCGCGTCGCGCGCGGCGACGATTGCGGCGAAGGTCGCGAGGCTTCCGCCCGACGCGAGATATCCGCCGGCCCCGGGCGGATACCCGACGAGGTCGGCGGCCCAGCGCAAGACGGCCCGCTCCATGCGTGCGAGGCCTGGCCCGGTCGCCTCGAGGCCGGCGAATTTGTTGGTCGCCGCCGCGACGTAGTCCGCCACCGCCGACGCGAAGAGACCGCTACCAGTGATGTACGCCAGGTGTCCCGGCGCCGCCGCGTGTCCCCCGGGTCGCAGAACCTCGCGCTCGAGCAGCGCGGTCACCCGATCGAGCGGAAGAGCCTCCTCCGGCACCGCCAGAGCCCCCTCGTCGGGCCCGGCCTCGACGAACGACGGCGAGTCGACGTCGAGGCCCGCCAAGTAGGTCTCGACCATCTCGTGCATCGCGTCGAGCAGAGCCCGTCGCGCCTCCGGCCCGAGGTCGAGCGCGGCGGCGTCCTCGGCGCGTCGAGCCGCGTCGTCGGACCTGGGAAATGCCATCGTGGACCTGCCTGCAGTCGATGGGAGTGTCTCGGGCCGACACAGGATTCCGGGCCGCCGAGGAGACGCGAGACTACCACCGCCACGACCACTGTCCCCGGGGCCTCGGCCCGGGCACCGTAAACTCGGGCCGACTCTTCACCCATCGAACCGACACCGAGACTCCCCATGATCTCGACCGATCTCTGGCCCCGCCTTGCCGATCTGGTGGACCGTGCTCTCGAGCGCCCCGCGGAAGAACGCCTCGGCTTTCTCGAGGCGGAGTGTGCCGACGAGCCAGAGCTCTTCCGCGAGGCTCGGGCCATGATCGAGCTCGACTCGGCGCAGCTCGAGACTCTCGCACCGCCCGTCTTCGGCCTCGAGACCCCGCGGCAGATCGGCCCGTACGAGGTCCTCTCGGTCATCGGTCGGGGCGGCATGGCGACCGTGTTTCGCGCGACGCGCCGCGACGGTGAGGATCCACGCATCGTCGCGATCAAGCTACTGCATCGCGGCTTCGAAGACCACGAAGTCCGCAGGCGTTTCGAACGCGAAGGCCAGATTCTCGCCCGCTTCCGCCATCCGCACATCGCCGCGCTCTACGGCAGCGGAACGCTCGACGACGGCCGCCCATACCTGGTGATGGAAGCGATCGAGGGCGAGCCGATCGATCGCCACTGCCGGCGTCACCACCTGAGGCTCGGGCAGGTGCTGCGCCTCTTCCAGCACGTCTGCCGAGCAGTCGCCTACGCGCATCGCAATCTCGTCGTCCACCGTGACCTGAAGCCCTCGAACATTCTGATCACCGAGGACGGCGAGCCGAAGCTCGTCGACTTCGGAATCTCCAAGCTGCTCGACGCCGACTCGCGCAGCCCGCTGACCGTGACCCGCCAGGGCTGGCAGATGATGACGCCGCAGTACGCTAGCCCCGAACAGATCCGCGGCGAGCCGGCGACCACTTCGTGCGACGTCTACGGCCTCGGCGTCGTGCTCTATCAGCTCCTGGTCGGACGAAGGCCGTTCGACGGTTCGGCCGAGCGTCTCCTGCAGCGCATTCTCGACGAGCCACCGCCCCGCCCCAGCAAGGCCGAGCCGACGCGCTTCGACGGCCGACGGCTCGCCGGCGATCTCGACAACATCGTCCTCGCCGCGCTGGAGAAAGACCCGAAGCACCGCTACGGCTCCGTCGAGCAACTCGACACCGACCTCGAGCACCACCTGACCGACCGGCCGGTGCTCGCGCGCCCCGCCGCCTGGTCGTACCGCCTGGCGAAACTGGTCCGCCGGCAGCGGCGCCTCCTGCTCGTCGCGGCTCTGGCCGCGAGCCTCGTCCTGGTCACGGCCTGGGAGCGCGAGCGTACCCATCGAGATCTCCAGCGCCAGCGCGACCAGGCGCTCGCCGTCCAGGACTTTCTCGTCGAGGTCTTCGACCAGGCCGATCCACGGCTCGGCCACGACGGCTCTCTCGAGGTTCGCGACATCTTGGAGCAAGGGATCGAGCGGGTCGAGAGCCTCGGCGACCAGCCGCAACTGCAGGCCAGCTTCTCGCAGGTCCTGGGCCGGGTCTACCTCAACCTGGGATTCTTCGATCGCGCCCGGCCACTCCTCGAACGCGCCCTCGCCGCGCATCGCGAGCACCACGGCGAGGACAGCCTCGAAGTGGCCGCGACCCGCGATCTGCTCGGACAGCTGCTCGATGCCGTCGGCGAGCACGATCTCGCCATCGACCACTTGGAGCACGCGCTCGAGCGCCGACGCCGCGAGACACCGCGGGACGACATCGCCCTCGCGGCGGTGCTCAACAACCTCGCGCTGGCGCGCAAGCACCAGGGTAGCCAGGAGCAGGCAGAGACGCTCGCGCGCGAGAATCTCGCGCTGCGCCGCCAGGTGTGGGGGCGAGATCACCTCGAGGTCGCCGTCGGCGTCAACAACCTCGCCTATGTGTTGATGGGCGACCCGCACACCGAGGCCGCCGAGCTCGAGGCACTGTTCGCAGAGGGCCTCGAGCTCCGTCGGCAGCATCTCGGAGAGTCGCATCCGGATGTCGCCGTCTCGCTCAACAACCTCGGCTCGCTGCTGCTCGTGGAGGGTGACTACGAGTCGGCGCGCCACTTTCTCGAGCAGGCGCTCGACATCTGGCGTCGCTTCCTCGGCGAGCACCATCGCGACGTGCTGGCCTGCCGGCTCAACCTCATCACTCTCGAGCACCGCGCGGGCGACCTGGCGACAGCGCGTGCACGGTATGAATCCTTGCTGCCCCAGATCGTCGAGCACCTCGGCGAGGACAGTCCGATCACCGCGGCCGCGCGGAGCCTCGAGGCTCATCTCGGGGCCCCATCTCCTGTGCCAGCCACCGCCGAGCCACCTGCCAGTCGCGCTCGACGGTCGCCACCGAGCGACCCGTGACGTCCGCGATCTCGACCATCGTGAGGCCGCCGAAGTAGCGGAGCTCCACCACTCGGCTACGCCGGGGATCCCTGCGCTCCAGCGTCGACAGGAGATCGTGCACTTCGAGCACGGTGTCGGCCGACGCCGGTGCGACGAGATCGCTCGCGTCGTCGATCAACGACACGAGCTCGATCCCGGCCCCACGCTTCGCCGTCTGCCGGCGACGCAAGTGATCGACCAGGAGATCGCGGATCAGCTTCGAGGCGAAGGCGAAGAAGTGCCCGCGCGAGGGAAAGAACGCCCCCTGGTGCCGCGCGAGGCGCAAGTACGCCTCGTTGACGATCGCCGTCGGCTGGAGCGTGGGTGTCGAGCCCAAGGCACGCAGGTGACGCCGCGCAAGGCGGTGGAGGTCGGAGATCACCAGCGGCACGAGGCGCTCGAGCCCCTCGGCATCCCCTTCGGACCACGAGCGGAGCAGCTCTGTCAGCTCGGCCTCCCGATCGTCCAGAGGATCGCGTGAATCGCCCGTCATGATGCTGCTCATGCGGCAGAGTGTCTCAGCACGGCGCCGATTCGAGAAACCCTGAGGGGATCGATTCGCGATTCGCGGTGATCTTTGTGGGACCGCTCATGGAGACCGGCCCCTCATGAAGGAGCTCACGATGAAGTACCTCTTCCCCCTCGCCCTGGCCTTCGCGATCGCCCTCGTCCTGCCGAGCGCCGGCACCGCACAACCCGGTCCGATCGGAATCTCGTGCGACTGCGACTTCTGCTATGCCAATCCCTATGCCGAGTGTAGGGCCGGCCGCGACCTCGGCAGCGGCCCGTGTGGCCTGTACTTCTATCTCTTCTGCTGCCCTTGGCATCAGGGCTGCCCGACCTTCGGCGCGACGTCCGAGGCGCCCCAGGATTGGCGTGAGCTCACGCTCGCCGACCAGCTCATGATGCTGCGATCCGCCGGAGCGGAGCAGCATCCCGAAACCGAAGCGACTCGCCTCGCACCGCACGTCGACGCGGAGACGCTCGAGAGCGTCGCGACCGCGACGGTGGGATAAGCCCCAGACCGTCCGTCTCACAACTGACGATCGAATCCAGACCGGATTCTCAGCCACGAGACCCGCGGCGCCCACCGCGGGTCTCGTCGCACCCGAAGAATCACCGCAGGACGGCGTCCCGACGGGCTTCTTCGCGTAGTCATAGCAGCTCGCGCATGAGATGGCAGCATTCTTGCTCCAATTGGAGGTGAACTTTAAGCCCCCACCTCGCCTCGAGCTGTCCGAGCCCATGCGACAGCGCACGGGCTCGCTTCGAGGCCTTCTCATGGAGGTCTGTCATGAGAACCCGATCCTGTGCCGCGTGCGCAGCCGCGCTGCGCGCCCTCCTCCCGATCCTCACCCTCGTGGTCCTGGTCACTGTGTCGACGTTCCCCGCCGTCGCCGCCGTGCCGAGTGAGAGCCTGTGGAGCGACATCGACGACGCACCGCTCCAGGCGAGCTCCGACCGCATGATCGTCCCCCGCGCTTACCGCGCGCTGGCGCTCGACCTGCCCGCGATGGAACGCCTCCTCGCGGACGTGCCGCTCGAATCCGCGATCGGCACGAGCGACGCCCGCGACGCGTGGCCGCTCCTCGAGCTGCCGCTCCCCGACGGCACGTTCGGCGGCTTCCGCATCGTCGAATCGCCGATCATGGCCCCTGAGCTGGCGGCCAAGTATCCCGAGATCAAGACCTTCCGCGGCCAGGGCATCGACGATCCGCAGGCGACGCTGCGCTTCGACCTCACGCCCGCCGGCTTCCACGCCATGATCCTGTCGCCGCGCGGCGACGTCTACATCGATCCCTACGCACGCGACACGACCGCGCACTACATCAGCTACCGCGCACAGGACGCCCAGCGCCAGGGCAGCTGGTCGTGCGGCGTCACCGGCGACGACCCGATCGGTCCGCGCAAGACGGCGCCCTTGGCGTCTCTCGACGCCGGTGCCACGGCAGGCTCCCTCAAGGCAGTCTCCGCGAAGGCACTGTCCGGCAGCACGCTGCGCACCTACCGTCTCGCCGTCGCCGCCACGGGCGAGTACACCGCCTTCCACGGCGGCACGCGCGCCCAGGGGCAAGCGGCCATCGTCACCGCGATGAATCGCGTCAACGGAATCTACGAGCGCGACGTCGCGATCCGCATGGTTCTCGTCGCCAACAACGACCAGGTCGTTTACACCAACGGCAGCACCGACCCCTACACCAACAACAGCGGCGGCACGATGCTCGGCCAGAACCAGTCGAACCTCGACTCGGTGATCGGCAGCGCCAGTTACGACATCGGCCACGTCTTCAGCACGGGCGGCGGTGGCATCGCCTCGCTCCGCGTCCCGTGTCGGGGCGGCTCGAAGGCGCGCGGCGTCACTGGACTGGGCTCACCGACCGGCGATCCCTTCTGGGTCGATTATGTCGCCCACGAGATGGGCCACCAATGGGGCGGCAACCACACCTTCAACGGCAGCGCCGGATCCTGCGCGGGCGGCAACCGCAACGGCTCGACCGCCTACGAGCCGGGCAGCGGCACGACGATCCAGGCCTATGCAGGCATCTGCGGCTCCCAGAACATCCAGTCGAACAGCGACGACCACTTCCACGGCATCAGCCTCGACGAGATCATCGCCTACTCCGCCAACGGCAGCGGCGACAACTGCCCGGTGCGAACCGCCACCGGCAACACGCCTCCGTCGGTCAACGCCGGCGCCAACGTCACGATCCCGCTGAACACGCCGTTCGAGCTCTGCGGCGCTGCCAGCGACCCGAACGGCGACTCGCTCACCTACGCCTGGGAGCAGTTCGACCTCGGGCCGGCCGGCGCGCCCAACAGCCCGAGCGGCAACGCACCGATCTTCCGCAGCTTCTCGCCGTCATCTTCACCTTGCCGCACCTTCCCGCAGCGGAGCGACCTGGTGAACAACACGCAGACGATCGGTGAGCTGCTGCCGACCTACGGCCGGACGATGAACTTCCGCCTCACGGTGCGCGACAATCGCTCCGGCGGCGGCGGCGTCGCCGACGACGCGCGGACTGTGACCGCCGCCAGCGGCACCGGCCCGTTCCGCGTCACCGCGCCGAACACCGCCGTCACCTGGCCGGGCGGCGCCTCGCGCACGGTGACCTGGGACGTCGCCGGCACCGACCTGTCGCCGATCAGCTGCTCGTCGGTCGACATCACCCTCTCCACCGACGGCGGCACGACCTACGGTCTCACGCTGGCGTCCGGGGTGTCGAACAACGGCTCGCGCTCGATCGTCGTGCCGTCGGTCGCGACGACGCAGGCGCGGGTGCGCGTCCAGTGTGCGGGCAACGTCTTCTTCGACATCTCGAACGCGAACTTCACGATCACGAACACCGGATGCACGTCCGACGCACAGTGCAGCGATGGTCTCTTCTGCAACGGTGTCGAGACCTGCAACGCCGGCAGCTGCCAGGCCGGCACGCCGCCGTGCAGCGGCGGTCAGACCTGCAACGAGACCACCGACACCTGCGACGATCCCAGCGGCTGCCTGCACGAGGCGACGTTCGAGAGCGGAGCGAGCGGCTGGCTGCAGGGCAACGACAACTGCGCGACGGGCGCGTTCATCGTCGGCACGCCTGACGCCACCGCCTGGCAGGTCGGCGGCGGCAACCCGGGCAATGCGTTCTACACGCAGCCCAACCTCGGCGGCCTCGGGACCGACGATGTCGACGGCGGCACCTGCGAGGCACTGTCGCCCGTCGTCGCCGCAGGAGGCGAGGCGGCCGTCGAGGTCGCGTTCGACTACTTCCACGGCCAGCGCGACGCCGGCGACGATCCGAGCGACGGCTTCACGGTCGAGCTGCTCAACAACGGCGCAGTGATCGAGAACCTGGTCGACATCGGCGATGTCACGAACAACGCCGTGTGGACCCGCGTCACGACGACGGTGAACAACCCCGGCAACCTCCAGCTGGTCGTCCGCGCCACCGACGGCCCCACCGCGGGCGACATCGTCGAGGGCGGCATCGACAACGTCTCGATCTGCCCCGCCCCACCGAGCACCTGCACGGTCGAGGAAGGCTTCGAGAGCGGTGCGACCGGCTGGACGAACAACAGCGGGTCGACCTGCTCCACCGGAGATTTCGTCGTCGGCAATCCCACCAACCCGGGCGGCGGCCAGCAGATCGTCGGCTCCTTCTCCGGCACCGGCTCGCTCTTTACCGCGGTCAACACCGCGGCCGGCACCGACGACGTCGACGGTGGCACCTGCATCCTCGACTCACCGACCTGGTCGGTGGCCAACGCGTCGACCCTCTCGGTCTGGTACTGGCACGGTCAGCGCGACCCGGACGACGATCCGTCGGGCGATTTCTTCCGGCTCGAGGTCTCCACCGACGGTGGCGCAAACTGGAGCGACCTGGCGTCGAACGGCGACTCAGCCTCGACAGCCAGCTGGACCCAGGCTACCGCGCCGATCCCGGCTGGCTCGTCGGTCCAGCTGCGCGTCCAGTGCGCCGACGGTCCGTCCGCCGGCGACCTCGTCGAGTGTGGGATCGACGAAGTGTCGATCTGTGAGTGATCGGTTGATCGGCTGATCGATTGAAGCCAGGGCGCGGCCGGGTCGCGAAGACCCGGACCGCCCTGGCTTCTCAAGCCGACAGTGGCCGCCGGCGGATCGACGACCAGATCCTTTCGACATCGCTCGGCAGCTCGTCAGATTCGAAGAAGAAAGCGATGTGCAGCTCCTCTTGATCCGACAACGCAAAGCAATAGCACGCAGACCGTCTCGATCCGTCGTCTCCCTCTTCTTCCAGTCGATATCGAAACCGTAGATCTCCCCCGTCCCTCACCACTTCTTGTGCGTAGTGCTGCGGCGCAACGTCGCGAAGGATTTGCTCCAACCGTTCCTCCGCGGGTCTGACTGTTTCGTCGCGGTACACATCGATCCAGATCGTCAGCCCTGGTCGCCACAGCACCTGACTTCCATTCTCGAGCCTGCGGAGCAGACGCGACGAGATGTCGAAACCCCACGACTCGGTGAGCTGGACCCATCCGGGCTTTGCGGCGGCCAGCAGTTGGACCGGAGGCGGCCCCTCAGAGCCTCTCGCCAAGGTCAGTCGACCGTCGGGGTTCCGTCGAACTTCGCTACCTGGAGGAAGAAGAAGGAAGGGAATGATGTCCGGCGATCGATTCGCCACCGTGTTGACCTCGAGGATCGAGTAGCGTCCCGCATCGTTGAGCTCTTCCGGCGATTCGGTCCCTGCCGTGAAGATCCAGCCGCTGTCCCCAGGTTGCAAGGGCTCCTCCCGAACCATCGACCCGATCTCTCCATCGGAGACGGCTACTGCGTCACTGACCATGCATCCGCCGAGGTGAGGGATCATTCGCTCCATTGCACTCTCGTCGATCCTCGGTACCTTCTTCAAGTTCGTTCGTCTCCGTCGTTTCAGGAGCCGCTTCCGACAACGGCTCGTCGCGTTGGGGAGTCCGATCCATGCACCGTCGGTCTCGCGCTGCCGTGGCTCTCGCAGAGATTAGCGACGATCCGACGGAGAGTCTTGACCGAAGCTGCGGACTTGCGAGGTCGAGACTGCGCAGGAATGATCAAGAGTTCCCGCGGACCTGCCGCTAGCCTGTGCGGGAAGTCGATGGACGGACCCCGCGGACAAGAGGCTGACGCCGCGCGATGCTCGTCCGGCCGCAACGAGTTGGCGCCACCTGTCATAGAGGAGAGACCCCATGTCATCCAGTGAGAAGCTCGATCTCTTGAAGCTTCACAGGGCCGAGTACCGCGCCACATCCCGGCCTGTGCTGGTCGAGGTCGAGAACGGATCCTTCATTCGAGTCCGCGGCCACGGCGCGCCGGGTAGCGAGCTCTTCCAGCAGAGGGTCGAAGCACTCTACGCTGTGGCCTATACCCTCAAGTTCAACAGCAAGTTCGCCGGCCGGGACTACGGGGTCAGCAAGCTCGAAGGGCTCTTTGGGGTGGACGGGCAGAGCATCGATGAGATCGCCGAGATCGACCCATCGGAATGGAATTGGCGTTTGGTGATTCGCGTCCCGGAATTCACCACGCAGGAGCATCTCGAGCAAGCACGCGCCACCCTGCGGGACAAGGGAAAGACAGGAGACTTCGACGCCGTGTCCCTGGAATCGTTCCACGAAGGCACCTGCGTTCAAATGCTCCATGTAGGCCCCTACGATCGAGAGGCCGCGACCCTCGAGGAGATGAGGAACTTCGCACGCACGCGGGACCTGACGCCCCACCTCTGGCACCACGAGATCTACTTGAGCGACCCGCGTCGAGTACCCCCCGAGCGGCTGAGAACGATCCTTCGGTTGCCTCTGTTGATAGCCTCACCGGAGTGATCATCGGTATCAAAGAGACCACGAAACGAAGCTATGTCGAGCGCGTGCTCCGAGTGCTGGTCTTCATTCAGCAAAACCTCGATTCGGAGCTATCCCTGGCCGACCTGGCTCCGATCGCGAATTTCTCCCCCTTCCACTTCCATCGGATCTTCCAGGGCCTGGTCGGAGAATCGGTCAAGCAGCACGTCCGCCGGCTCCGGCTCGAGAGAGCGGCGCGCCATCTCAAGCTCACGCGACGATCGATCGTGAGCATCGCCCTCGAGGCTGGGTACGAGGCTCACGAGTCTTTCACCCGGGCATTCCGCGCCAACTTCGGCTGTGCCCCGAGAGAGTTTCGGTCCGCCACGAACCGAGAGACTCGAATCGAGTCGGCCAGCCACGTGCACCTCGCCGACACTGTCGAGCAGATTCGCTTCGCTCCTCTTCAGGTCGACCACTCGCGCCTGGACGTTCGGATGCGTGTGCTCGAACCCCGCCGTTTCGCGTTCGTTCGCCATCAAGGTCTGTACTCGGACGTCGGGGCGACCTGGGAGATCCTGATCGACTGGGTGGGTCGGGAATGCATCTTCGGCCCCAACACCCTGTACTTCGGCCTCTGCTGGGACGATCCGGACGTCACGCCGCCCGAAAAATGCCGCTATGACTCCTGCGTCACAGTCGACGATTCGATCGAGCCAGCCGGAGAAATCGGCGTCGCTACACTTCCTGGAGGTCGCTATGCGGTCGCTCTCCATGAAGGCCCATACGATCGCTTCAGGGAGACGTACGTGTCTCTCCTCGGTGGCTGGTTCCCGTCCCAGGGCTTCGAACCCGGTGAACCTCCCGGTCTGGAGAGCTATCTCAACGATCCGGACAGCACGGATCCGGAGGATCTGCTCACGGAGATCATGATGCCGATTCGGGGCGGACCCAAGCTCGTGCCTTCGCCGACAGAAGGACCGAGATGAAGGTGCCGGGCGTTGACAAGCTCCAATCTGGAATCGACGCACCGAGTTCCCGAAAGCCTTGCTCGCAAGGCTCCTCACTCAAGCATCGGAAACACCGAACTTGACGACGTCGCGCAGCGAAACGCGGCGCAGCTCGAGGGATGCGATGCCACCGGATGCCAGCGCAGCCACCAAGACTGCCAGGCCGACTCCAGCCCCGATCAGCATTGGTTGCTCGGCCGACATCCCATAGAGAAGTCGATGAAACAGAGGGAGGGCCGTGAAGTAAAAGAAGGTACCCGCGCAGAGGCCGAGTCCGGCCGCCAATATGACCGGAGTCAAGAGCCGCCGAGTGACTTGGAACGCAGTTCCTCCGAACGCCATTCTCACCAAGAGCTCCTGACGGCGCCTGCGCACTGCCTGCGCGACCACTGCGTAGATGCCGATGAGGCCGACGATCATCGACAAAGCCGCAGTCAGGACCACTGTGAGTGCGAGCGTCCGCATGTGACGGGTTTCCTCTTCGACAATGGTGTCTGCCATGCGTGAGGAGTAGATGGCGATCCCTTCGTCTGACGCGGTCAGCACAAATTCCACGGTATCGATCAGCTTCGCTCCAGAGGATCCGGCCCGGACAAAGACTTGAACGAAGTTGCTGAATCCAGGCAGGTAGAGGAGCGGAGTCATCGCCTCCTCGACGGGATTCTGATGGACGTCTCCGACAACTCCGATCACTTCGACGAGAGACTCGTCTCGCAAACGAAGTCGTGAACCGACCGCCGTCACGCCGGAGAGATACCGACGAGCAAAGCTCTCGTTGACCAGGACGCGCCGGACCTGACCGTCGCGGAAGTCCTCTCGCCTCCAGCTTTGGCCCTGTAAGACCTGGACACCGAGCGTCTGGAAATAGTCCGGGCCAACAGTTTGGCAAGCGATTTCGGATCCTGGCTGTGGCACATCGGCTTCGATCAACGAAACCTTCTCCCAGCAAGACACTCCCTGCAGCGGCACATCGAGACCGGCGCTCACCGAGATCACACCCGGAAGAGCTTCGAGCTTCATGCGGGCTCGCTCAAAGAACTCGAATCTCGATGGTCGATCTGCAAATCGGTCTGCTGGCAGCGAAACACCGATGGCGATCAGGCCCTCCGAGGCATACCCAGGATCGACGGCGCTCAGATGCCGATAGCTGACGATCAAGTTCGAGGCGAGAAGGGCGGATCCCGAGGCTAGAGCAATCTGAAGAAAGACGATCACACCACTGATCCACCCGGCACGCGAAGAGGAGGTCCAACCCCTTCGATCGACGAGTCGAGCCGATTCCCGTCGCAAGGAAGCGACCTGGAAAGAGCCGACGACCGCAGCGAGAAAAAGTGCCGAGGCCACCATGCTGAGCCAGCCCAGGTCAAGGCGCGAAGGGCCCATGGCCTGGGCCAGGCTGTCAGGGATCAGGGAGTCCAAAGCCGACCGGAGTCGAGCGACGATTGGCAGAGCGAGAGCACAGCCGAGCGACACGACGAGCAGAACGTCCCAAAGCCCGGAGCCGACGATGCGCTGACGTGTCGCGCCCAATGCGATCAGTGTAGCGCGGTCGCGTGAGCTCGCGATCGCGTCGTACAGCACGAGAACAACAATGTTGAACGTGGCCAGGAGTAGCCCCAGGAACGCTGCGGAATTGAAGGCGAGCATGGGACTTCGCACCTGGCTCAGCAGCTTTTCGTTCAAGGGCTCCAGGCGCCCCTGAACTCCTCGATGAGACGCGGGGGAGAGCCTCTCGAGGCCATTCGACACCTTGCTGAGATCTGCGCTCACGGAGTTTTCCGTGCAACTCGGCTTGAGCCGGGCCACTCCGCGCGCCTCTCTCGCCTCCCAGTCCGTCAGAAGGCCTGCGGCCGTGGGAAAGACGCTCGGTAGGTTTCGAACGTCGATCCAGGCTTCCAGGCCAGCGGTGTCGAGGCTCTCTGATGCGACCCCGACGATCTCGAACGGCTGATCTCCGATTCGTAGAAGTCCTCCAATCTCGAGGGACGAGCCCATCTCGGACCAGAGACGGTGGGACACGACGACTTCGGAATCTGGTGACCCACTCTTCGAATCCGATAAGTCGCGGCCTGCTCGAATGCTGCCGCCGCGAGCGTCGACATAACCGGGAGACACCATGCCGATCATCGAGCTTCGTATTGTCTCTCCGATCCGAAGATTGACGAATCCAGGCACCTCGATGGCGAACTGCTCAAAACAAGAATTCCTTTCGCTCCACTCACGGAGAGCGGGATACGCGACCTTGAGGCTCTTGGCGCTGTCGAGCGTATTGACCTCATAGAGATAGAAGCCCTGATCCTCAAGAGACTCCAGACTCGGCTTGACAAAGACGGAGTAGAAAATCGGGAGAGCAGCACTGGACAGCCCGATTCCCATCGCAGCGACCACGATCGCCGCGATGGCAATTCGTGGCGCTCGACCGAGAATGGTTTGTCGAAGGAGGCTCACGCTGGCGGTTTCTCCCAAGGCCTCGTTTGGAAGTTCCGTCGACCTACTCCCCAGACTTGTACCACGGTGAACGAGAGGTTTCTGGCTTCAACCGCGTCGATGGGTGGAAGTAGTTCGCCGGGAACGTCACCTGCCGATCGCCGGCCGCCAGGCGTTCGGCGGCGATGCGGAGGGCGGCAACGAACTCGCGATCGCCCTCGACGAAAGTCTTCCGCACATGCTACACAGCCTCATGGAACCCCGGCTTCGGCGACCCGGCAGGTGAGCGGAGTCGCTCGACCGGTGCCCTCTGCTCGACGTCGCCCGCCACCGCCGGGCGCCTTCTTCGGCGCGGTGCTCATTTCCCGCTCGACCTGCTCTTCGAGACGAAGACCGTGTACCATCCGCCAGGATCCTTCCTGTCGACCTCTTCAGCGCCCTACACGGACGGCTCGTCGCGCCGAAGCGCACGCCGAAGAAGGCGGCATTCGCACCGCTCCGCGTCATCCTCGCCATGCCTCTCACTGACCAGGCTACGCCGCCCCACGCCACGGATCTGCCGCCGGGCCTGTCGACCGACACGGAGCGCGAGCATGTCGAGGAGGTCAAACAGGCCTTCGCCCGGCTCGTCGTCTGCATCGTCGCACTCCTCTACATGGCAGGCTGGTCGATTCTCGCCCAAGGGATTCCTCGCCGAGCCGTGGTCCTCGTCGTCGGCTATGCGGTGCTTTCGGTCGCTTGGATCTGGCTCGTGCGCTCCAGACCGGGACATATTCCCGGGACATAGTCCAGCGCGTCGAGCCGCGACGATTCTCGGAGACCTCGGCATCAACACCTTCTTCATGCATTTCCTTCAGGCGAAGGGAGCAGCCTTCTACCCGATGTACCTCTGGATCATCGTCGGCAATGGGGTGCGCTTCGGCCCGCGCTACCTGCTCCTCGCCACTGGCTGCGGCGCACTCTACTTCTTCCCCATGCTCTACTGGAGCCCTTACTGGCGAGAGAACCTGGTCGCCGGCATCGGGCTGGGTGTGGGCCTGCTCATCTTGCCGGCCTTCTACCTGTCCTTGATTCGGCGCCTGCACGCCGTCAACGAGCAGCTGGGGGAGGAGCTGGCGCGGTCGAACACGGCCGCCGAGGCCAAGTCTCGATTCCTCGCCAACATGAGTCACGAGTTGCGCACGCCGATGAGTGGCGTGCTCGGGGTGAGCGATCTGCTCGAGCGGACCGAGCTCGACACGAAGCAGGCGCGGCTTCTCGCCCTGATCCGAAACTCGGCCTCGTCGCTCCTGCGCATCCTCGATGACATCCTGTCCTTTTCGCGCCTCGAGGCGGGCAAGATGGCGATCGAGCCTTCGCCCGTCGAACTGCGACCGTCCTTCGAGCAAGTCCTAGGCCTGCTCGGACCAGTCGCCGCGGCGAAGCCACTCGAGCTGGTCTCGGATCTGCGGGGATTGGTAACGACCCCCGCGGTGCTCGCCGACGCGACCCGTATCCGGCAGATTCTCTTCAACTTGGTCGGCAACGCGATCAAGTTCACCGAGTCGGGACGCGTCCGTGTGTTCGCGACCTGGCAAAGCGCGAGCGAGGGCGCGGGGCGGCTGACCTTCGAAGTCGCCGATTCCGGCATCGGCATCGACGCACAGGCGATCCCGCAGATCTTCGACGCCTTCGAACAGGTCGAGGGGCACTCGACGCGGCGATTCGATGGCACCGGGTTGGGACTTGCGATCAGCCGTCAGCTGGCCCGTGCCATGGGCGGCGAGATCACCGTGACCTCCACGCCTGGCGAAGGCAGCATCTTCACCGTCGACCTGCCGCTGCGGATCGCGGGAGAGGCTCCAGCCGTCGAGCCACCTGCCACAGCCCCCGACTCCGGCATGCCCAAGACCGCCCTCGTTGTCGACGACAACGAGATCAACCGGCTGGTGACCTCGAGCATGCTGCACGAGATAGGCATCGAGACGACGCTCGCGATCGACGGCGTGGCGGCGCTCGACCAGTGGCGCCAGCGCTCGTTCGACATGATCTTCATGGATGTCCAGATGCCGCATCTCGACGGTCTCGAAACCACCCGGCAGATCCGCGCAGGTGAAGCCGAGGACGCCGGCGGGGACAGCCCTCGGCGCGTGCCGATCGTCGCCCTGACAGCCAACGCCGGCGCGCAGGACCGGCAGGCCTGCCTGGACGCCGGCATGGATGAGTTCGTGCGTCGGCCCTTCACGGAACAGGACCTGCTGCTCACCCTGCACCGGCTCAGCCGCAGGAGTGTCGGCGAGTTGACGACGCGTTCGAGAGGCTGAGCCAGTCGTCGCTGCATGATCCGTCCGGTCGGCCCCTCGAGCCGTCGGCTCGAGAGGCCAGCTCGTCGGCGTAGGTCAGAAGTCGATCGAGTACGACATCGACAGGGTGCGCCCGGGCGCACCGGCCACGCGACCGACGAAGAGCGGATTGCCTTGGTAGCTCTGGCTGCTGGGTGCCAGATAGGCGCGATCGAACAGATTGCTGATCTGAACGCCCAAACGGCCGCGCGGGAGAAACCAGTCCACACCGAGGTCGGCGACGACATAGCCATCGATTTCGAAGAGATCGATTCCCTCGTCGAACGCTCGGTCGCGATCGCCGACCGCCAGGACCAGCGCCGTCAAGGTCAACCGATCGGTGGCTACGTACTTGGCTTCCAGCGTCGCCTTCCAGGGCTGGATATCAAGCGTGGTCTGCGGCACGAAGTCCGACGGGCCGTCGCCGTCCGGATCGAAATCGCCCTCGCTCCAGGCCGCGGTGCCGAGGATCGACAGACGGGCGTTGGCCTGCCAGCCGAGCACGGTCTCGAAACCGTAGGTCTCCTCGGGCGACCGGTTGTACTCACCGAAATTGGTGTCCGGGTCGTAGACGAAGTTCTCGCCGAATTCCGACTCCGTGAAGAAGGCCGAGACGGAGTAGGTGAAGTTCTGCCGGTAGCCACGGTAGCCGATCTCGAAGTTGTCGACGATCTGCGGCTCTATGGCCTCCGCACTCTCCAGCGGCCGGTCGGGCGGCACCAAGTTGGATACCGAGAACAGACTCGGAACCTCGAAGCCCTGGGCGAAGCTGCCGAAGAGCTGGTCGGTCTCGTTGACCTGGAAGGTCGCGCCGAGATTGTAGGCCGTGCCCGAGTTCGAGCCTTCGCCACCGGGCCGGAATGCCTGCAGGAAATCGAAGACCCGCACGCCGCTGCCGATCTCGAACTCGACATCCTCATAGCGAACACCGCCGCTGACCTGCAGCCGATCGCTCGCCCGTACATCGAACTGGACGAAATAGCCCTCGGTCTTCAAGTCGAACGGGTAGAGGAAGAGGTCGTCGCGGATCGGCGTGGTCAGATCTCGCTCGAGATCGAAATCGGGTCCGGCTTCGAAGACCAGAGCCCGGCTGCCGCGGGTCTGATCCTCGGAGTCGAAGCCGACCAGCACGTCGAAGCGCTTGAAGCTCTTGGAGAATTGCGTGCGCAGCCCCTCGCTACTGTCGCGCTGAGTCGTTTGGTAGTTGTTCGGGAACACCGGCGGCAGCGGTATGTCGCGCAGGTCGACCCAGGCACCGATGATTTCGTCCTCGCGGTCGTAATACTGCGCCTCGAAGAGGCCACCGCTGAGGTTGGCGTGGCTGTACCTCAGGCTCATCAGCGCTTTTTCGTCGATCGGTGTGTTGTCGGAACCGTAGTTGAACGAGAGCTGATTGCCGCTCTCGCGACCGGTGGCGAAGCTGTCGTCGCGCAGCACCGTCTCGAAGACCCGTCCGTCGAGCTCTCGGTCGATGAAGCTGTAGAAACCCTCGACGCGCTGGCTGTCCGTGAGGTCGACGCCGAGCTTGGCAAAGTAGCTGGTGTCGTCGGTAAAGCCGTAGTAGACCGGGTTGGCGATGTCGCCTTCCCCGTCGAAGACGCCATTTTGCGAGTCGTAAGCGCCGGACACCAAGTAGTCGAAGGCAGTCAATCGCCCCGACGCCACCACCGACGTCTTGTAGCTCAGCGCGTCGCTGCCGAACGGCGAGTCGGCGCCGGTGTAGGTGGTCGCCTGCTGCCGCAGTTCGAGGCGGAAGGCGTCATCGACTGCTTCGCGGGTCAAGAATTGAATGACGCCACCGGTGGCGCCGGCGCCGTAGTTCGAGGTCGGTCCGTAGAGCACTTCGACCCGATCGACCACCCCCGACTCGAACTTCACCAGCGGGCTCTCGGAGAATCCGGCGCCGCCGTTGTAGACCAACGGCACGCCGTCGAAGAGGTACTGCGGCTCACGACCTCTCAGCGTCTGGTTGCGGATCAGGTCGATGAAGGTCGGAGCGCCATAGCCTGGGATCATCCGGCCGAGCACGTCGCCGACATTCGAGCTCTTGGTGAGCTCGATGGCGAGATCGATGCTGTCGATCACCGTCGTTGTGCGGACCACCTCGCTCTGCCGCTGCTCTCGCCGGCTCGCGGTCACGACGATCATGTCTTCGACGATGGTCTCGTTCTCGGCCCTCTCGTCCGATCGGCTCGCGGTTGCGGCACCGTCGGAGCTGGCGCTCCCGCCGGTCGGCGAAGCGCTGTCATCGACGGCGGCGGATTCAGCGCCGTCCATCGCGTCGTACTTGTCGCTGTCGCTCGGTTCAGCGATACGGTTCGCGGCGTCCGCTGCGGGCACCGGCCCGACGGCCGAACCAAAGCCGGTGGTAGCCGTCAACAATCCACCTATGCAAAACGCCAAGAGCAGGCCTGCTCGTGGTGCAGTCATCGCGATCTCCTTCGATTTGGGCGACTCGATGGTCGGTTCGCGGGCCGAGCCACCGATTCCGGGATCTCGGAGGGAACGACCATCCGAGGTCGAGACTGTCGCTGTTCTGCCTGATCTTTCGCAGCGAGTCGGGGGTTAGATCCCGTCTCGACCAACATTGCGTCCTCGTTGTCCGGGCGACGCGCCGTGGGCACTCATGCGGCTGGCGCCGACGAATCGCTTCTGCGCTGCGTGGGACGGTTTCTGCTCGCCAGAGTCCCGTTTGGAGAGTTGCATGCCCTCTCGCGGTCCCTTCTTCGCCCCCACCCCATCGCCTCGACCGCAGCCCAGGAAGCATTGTCTAGATCGCAGCCCAGGAAATCGTCCTGGGCTCAGGTCTTTTCGAGCACCGCCGCCATGGCCGCGGTCTCGGCGCCGAGCACAGCATTCGACTGGGCGGCGGCCACCGGCACCGCGCGGTAGCAGAAGTGAAGAGCGCTCTGGACCTTGTTGTGCAGAAAGCTCGCGGTGTCGTGGCTCGCCAGGAGCTCGGTCGCCGCCTCGTCCCCTGCCTTGAGCCCCTTGCCTTCGAGGATCTCGTCGAGTCGGCGGCCGGCCAGCTCGGCCTGCTGGAGCAGAAGGCCGCCGCCGAGCACCGCACCCACGAGATCGGTCATCGGGACAGCGTTCAGCGTCAGGAGCAGCTGGGCCTCGTCCTGTCGAGGCACTTCCTGAAGAATCTGTTCGAATCGGTCGAGGCCGAGAGCGAGCTGTTCGGCCGCCCCGCCGAGGGTGTCGTCAGCGCGCAGCCGTTCGACGGTCTCGCGCATTTCCTGCAGCAGACCGCGAAGCGGCGCGCCGCCCGCCATCGAGAGCTTGCGGCCGACGAAATCGAGCGCTTGAATGCCGTTGGTGCCCTCGTAGAGCGAGGCGATCTTCGCGTCGCGCAGATATTGCTCGGCGGGATAGTCGCGGGTGTAGCCGTAGCCGCCGAAAACTTGCAGAGTCCATTCGGTGATGCGGAATCCCCAGTCGGTGGGCCAGGCTTTGCACACCGGCGTGAGCAACGCGACTAGTGCCTTGTAGCGCTCCCGCTCCTCACCCTCGGTGACCTTGCTCTGATCAAGGTAGAAAGAGGTCCGCATCAGCAGGGCTCGCATCGCCTGGATATAGGAGTAGGACGTGAAGAGCAGACGGCGCACGTCGGGATGCTCGAGGATCTGCACCTGACCCCGGCGCCCGGACGCACGGTCCCAGTGGCGCATCTGCTTGCGCTCGAGCGCATAGTCTCGAGCCGCGTAGTAGGACGCCGAGGCGACGGCGACGCCTTCGATTCCCACCTCGATTCGCGCCGCGTTCATCATGTCGAACATCAAGCGCAGGCCCTGTCCCTCCTCGCCGAGCAAGAAGCCGCGGCAGCGCTCCTCGCGGCCGAAGAGCATCGAGCAGGTGGGCGACGCGTGAATGCCGAGCTTGTGCTCGACGCCGGCGCAATACACGTCATTGTCGGCCCCCAGGCTTCCGTCTTGCTCAACCCAACGCTTGGGTACGATGAAGAGCGACAGGCCGCGGCTGCCGGCGGGCGCGTCCGGGGTGCGAGCCAGCACCGCGTGCACGATGTTGTCGGCGAGGTCGTGCTCGCCCGAGGTGATGAAGATCTTCTCGCCGGCGATCGAATAGGTGCCGTCCTCGAGCTTGTGGGCGCTGGTGGTGCTCGCACCGACGTCCGAGCCGGCCTGAGGTTCGGTGAGGCACATGGTGCCGGTCCACTCGCCGTGGATCATGCGCTCGCAGAACCTCGCCCGGAGAGCGTCGTCGCCGTGATGCTCGATCAGCTCGCAGGCGCCGCGGGTCAGCAGGGTGACGAGGCTGAACGAGAGGTTGGCACCAGCGAAGATCTCGTTGAGAGCCGAGCCGACCGTGGCGGGGAGGCCGAGGCCACCGAATTCGGGCGCGCCGGAGATGCCCAGCCAGCCGCCGTCTCGGAAGAGCTTCCAGGCGCCGTGGACCGAAGGCGGCACGGCCACGCTCCCGTCTTTCCAGGTGACGCCCTTTCGGTCACCTTCGGCGTTGATCGGCGCCAGCTCGCGAACCGCCAGCTCGGTGGCTTCTTGAAGAACCATCTTGAGGGTTTCGCGGTCCCATTCGCCAAAGGCCTCGGCGCCCAGGAGGTCGTCCACCTGCAGCCAGTCGAAGATTTGGAACTCGATATCTTGAAGGTCAACTCGGTAGACCATGACTTTTCTCCGTGGAGTCGATGATGGCTGGGATGATACCCAGGACAAGGGGTGAAAGGCCCGTCTCGAGGCAATCCTCGAACCTCTGAGGTGCTCCGAGGGCGACGCCGGAATCCGCCGTGCCGTCGCACGCCCGACCCTTGCCGATCCGTGGCGTGTTTTGAGGGTCCGGCTCGATGTCAACCGGTCAGCGGCAGGAATTCGGAAAGGCGCAAGAGAACTCGGAAGACTCTCGATCACCACGCTGCGAGTCTACGGAGTGTCCGCCGCGAGCCAATCCATCGACGGAACTTGGTTCACGGTGGAGGACACCGCCATGGTGCCGTTCGGCGCTCCGCAGCCGAGTGGCCCGGACACCTGTGGAGCTCAGAGCAAGCGACCCGTGTCATCGACCGACCACCTTGAGCAAGAGTGTAGGCCGCCTGTCCGCGTCGGTCGCCAATCGAGCACGTTCAGTGCGCGGTCCGGCGGTCAGGTGGTCGAGGCCGCTGACGCGGGCGAAGAGCCGGCACCTGCAGTCGTAGTGAGGGGTTCGAAAGTAGATAGTGTCGAGCGAAGCCGCCGGGTCCGCGGCCTCGGTGCGGGGACGATAGAGGCCGAGCGAAGCTGCTCGAAGGGCGCTATCATCTTGGTCTCGTCACTCCATCAGACAGGGCAACCAAGGCTTCTCGATGAACAAGACGATCGACCCTCGCCGCACGAAATCGCTCGCGAAGGTGTGCAGCGAAGGGCCCTTGGCGCGCTTCGAGCAGGAGCATCGATCTGGCGGTTCAATGCCGGTCCGCATGGTTCGGCTGCTGCTGTCGTCGCACGACCAGATCGATCCGCCGGTGCGCGAGCTCTCGCTTCAGATCGCCCTCAAGGCGAACATGCGGTTTCGTTGGAACCTGGGAGACGGCTGGTCGCGGACGACGAACGTTCGGGACGGCTTCTCACTCCTCGCTCCGGCACATACCGAGATCGCGTACGAATGCGGCGGCGAAGCCGAGGTCTTGATCGTCGCCATTCCCGAGCGCGAGATGAGTGGCGTGCTCGCAGAGAACGAGGGGCTCACTCTGTCGGCCCTCGACGCCATCTCCCATCTGGGCTGCATTCACGACGCCAGGCTCATCTCCAATGCACGCGGCCTCTGGCACGAAGCGCTGCGCCCGGACCCGGCCTCCGATCTGCTGATCGACGGCCTCGTGCGTGTGCTCGTCGCGCAGCTCTTGAGAAAGGCCGGAGTCACTCCGTCCATGGCATCGGAGCGTCTCTCAGATGCCATGCTGCGGCGCCTCATCGACTACATCGAAGGACACCTCGCCGACCGAATCGTGGTCAAGGAGCTCGCCAACGTCTCGGGGCTCTCACCGTTCTACTTTTCGCGGAGCTTTCGCCAGACGGTCGGCATGAGTCCCTACCAATTCGTCATCGAAAGGCGGCTGGCCCGCGCCCAGGCGCTCCTGAGCGACACTCGTCTGACGCTCGTCGAAGTCGCCTTGGCGTGCGGTTTTGCTTCGCAGGCTCACATGACCGACACGTTCCGCGCCAGAACCGGCGTGAGTCCTGGTCGGTTCCGCTCGATCGCGCGCGGCGGAGGCTCTTGAGCGCAGGGAGTGAGCCTCGCCCGTCGGCCGACAGGCGGCTCGAGTTACCGTCCTCTCGTGAAGACACGCGGCGCGAGCCGCTGGATCTTCGCGCCGACACACCTGTTGGGGAGACCCGAAATGAGTCAAGATACGAGTCGATCGGCAGTGGCTGAGATCCTGGTCGAGGCTGACAGCTTCGACGACTTCGGCGGTTGGATTCTCGACTCGCAGTTCGAGTCGAAGATGGGATCGTCCTATCTGATGGCGCACGGACTCGGTCGTCCGGTGGCCAACGCACAGACGGAGTTCACTGTGCCGATGGACGGCACCTACACCGTGTGGGTCAGGACGAAAGACTGGGTTCCAGAGCACCATCCTGGTCGCTTCCGAGTTCTCATCGACGGCAGGCCTCTCGAGCGCGAATTCGGCGCCAGCGGCCTCGACTGGTCCTGGGAGAACGGCGGTGAAGTGACGCTCTCGAAGGGTCGGACCTCCCTCACGCTGCAGGATTCGACCGGCTTTTCAGGGCGCTGTGACGCCATTTACCTGGTCACAGACGGTCGAGTGCCCACGAATTCGCCGAATGAGGAAATGCGCGCCTGGCGCAAGGAGTTGAAGGGCCTGCCGGAGGAACCGGTCGTCGAAGGTGACTTCGACCTGGTCGTGATCGGCGGCGGGGTTTCGGGCTGCGCGGCCGCCCTGACCGCGGCACGTCTGGACCAGACCGTGGCGCTGATTCAAGATCGGCCGGTCCTCGGCGGGAACGCAAGCCCTGAGATCGGAATCATGCCACGCGGTGCCCAAGGCGAGTTGCTCGCCGAAATCGGACAACGCGAAGGCGACGGGAACCTCAAAGCTCAGGCCATCTTGGAGGCACATCCGAACGTCTCCTTGTACCTCGGCCACCGGCTTTTCGCGGTCCATCAGGACGGCAATCGGATCACCTCGGTGGATGCTGTCGAAACCTTGGGCGGCGTCGAACGAAGATTCAACGGCAAAGTTTTCATCGACTCCTCGGGGGTGGCCATGGTCGCCGTGCTCGGTGGCGGCGAGACTCGATTCGGGCGTGAGGCACAATCCGAGTACGGAGAGAGTCACGCGCCTGAAAATGCCGATGAAATGCATCACGGCAATACGCTCTTTTTCCGAACCAGGATGGCAGAGAAGCCCGTTCCCTTTCCGGATGTGCCGTGGGCCACGGAGATCTCCAAAGACTACGCCGACCTGGGCGGGCAGATCCTGAGGCCCGGCAAAGACAACGGTCCGGGGCCGAGGATCGGGAATCATCCACATGTTCCTGAGTTTCAGTTCCCCGACGACGAGGATGTCTTCACCGCCTCTCACTTCTGGGAGTACGGCCAGTGGCTCGATCCGTACAAGGAGGGAGAGCGGATCCGTGACCACCTGATGCGGGCGCTCTTCGGCACGTTCTCGAATGTCAAGACGATGGATCCGGAGAAACACGCGAATCTGGAGTTCGAATACATGGCGCACGTCGTGGCCAAGGGCGAGTACCGCCGCCACGTGGGCGATTACACCCTGTCCC
The DNA here is from genome assembly GCA_039194425.1 of Acidobacteriota bacterium. GTDB lineage: Bacteria > Acidobacteriota > Thermoanaerobaculia > Multivoradales > J023 > JAUIJL01. Next base: position 307,008 of record JBCCVZ010000001.1, read on the forward strand.
AGGTCGACATCATCGAGCACAGGGAATTCGAAGACGACATCGTGATGAACGCCGGCTTCTTCTGCGTGCACTGCGCCTTTCCGGACGGCGAGGCCAAATACGATTTCCGGCTCGAAGACTGGATCATGGATCTACGGGACAGCAAACCGTACGCGATCCCGTATCGCTGTCTGTACTCCGCGAGCTTCGACAACTTGCTGCTCGCCGGCAAACACATCAGCGTCACCCATGTGGCTGCCACGTCCGCGAAGTTCATGGGCAACGGTGCGCAGCACGGCATTGCGTCGGCCGCTGCGGCATCGATTTGCAACGCCTATGGAACGACGCCCCGCGGAGTCTACGAGGAGCATCTCCAGGAGCTCAAAGAGACAGTTGCGGAGCTCACGGCCCATGATCATCGGCACTTCAAGGGCGACTTCGAGCTGGACGCGGCCAACCATTGACGGTTCGGACTCACTCTCCGAGACCGCAGAACTGACAGTCAGGGTCGGCCACAAGGCCCCGACAGTGAGTCGCCCCATCGAAACCGCAGTTCAATCGGAAGGCTGAGCCATGGCAACAGTTGAGTGCATCGACAAGAAGCGAGCGAGAACCCTCAAATTCGCAAACCCGCCGCGCCACTACATGACCGAAGACGGCGCAGAACAACTGGCGGACTTGGTCCGAGGGGCCCTCGAAATCGAAAGCGTCCGAACGATCATCCTGACGGGTACGGACGATGTGTTCATTCGGCATTACGACATTTCCGAGCTCACCAGCGCAGGTGAAGCCGCCTCCGCGGGGCACTTGCCCAAGACCAGCTTCAACGAGATCGCCATGTCTCGGCTGCACGACGCCTGCGTGGCGTCGCCGAAGCCCGTCATCGCCGCCATCAACGGGACCTGCATGGGCGGTGGATTGGAGATCGCCCTGGCCTGTGATCTTCGAATCGCCTCGCAGTCCGTCAAGGAAATCGGCCTGCCGGAAACCCGTCTGTCGATCATTCCCGGTGGCGGCGGCACTCAGCAACTGCCCCGCGCGATCGGTGAAGCAGCCGCCTTGAACATGATCCTGCGGGGCCTGGCGGTCGACGCCGACGAGGCGCAGCGGATCGGTCTCGTACATGAGGTTGCCCCGGATGCCGTGAAACGTGCCTTGTCGATCACCTCAGAGATTTCAGGCAGCAGCCCTGAGAGCATCGCCGCGGCGAAGAGGCTCGTACGATCGGCCGCGAGGACGGAGCTCTCTGAAGGCAACCTCGCGGAGAGACTGGCATTCTTCGACCTTTTGAAAACGGATTCTGCGAAGGCTGCGATGAGGCGGTTCTTCGAAGTCGGTGAAGACATCCTGAATTCGCGGCCCTGATCATCTGCTTGACGTCGCCGAGGCCGCGGACCCGCCGGTCCAATCGCCGACACTCATCGGTCGTCTCGAAGAGTCCCGCGACATCGCACGGTTCACGGCAGATCGCGTTTCAGCTCAGGCAGAACGGTGAAGATCACAGATCCGAAGCGTTTCGCAGCGTCGATCAGGAGACTGCCGCTGTTGACACGGTCGTCGGTCCATGATCGAATCATGACTGACTGGTCAGTCATTAAAAGGAGGCGCACCATGGCACCGAAAATCGTAGACATCGAAGCCCGCAGGAGCCGGCTCCTGGCCGCCGCCACCGCGGTCTTCGCCAAGCACGGCTATCAGCGAGCGACCATCGACCAGATCGCCAAAGCTGCCGGTGTGGCCAAGGGATCAGTCTACCTCGCCTTCGACAGCAAGGAAGACCTCTTCTTCGCCCTCTTCGAAGAGTTCAGCGACGAGGTCATCGACACGGAGCTCGGTCCTTCTGCGGAGTCGAGCCAGCCCGTCTTGGACCGGCTCGCCCAGCTCTTCTACCGGATCGCCGAAGCCGTCGATCGAGACGAGTCGATCATTCCGTTGACCCTGGAGTTCTGGTCCGTTTGCGGCGTCGAGCAGACTCGAGACCGCTTCGGCCAGCGCTACGCCGCAAGGCTCGGCGACTTCCGATCCCACATCGTCGAGCTGCTCGAGCACGGCAAGGCCCGAGGCGAGGTCGATCCCGAAGCGCCCCTGACGGCCGTCACGTCCTGCCTCATCGCCATCCTCGACGGACTGCTGATCCAGCAATGGACCGTGCCGGAAACCCGGGTTTCAGAAACCCTCCAGCAAGCCCTACCCACCATTCTGAACTCTCTCAGGAGGCAAGACTCCCATGCATAAAGCCCTGCCTTTGCTCGTCCTCACCCTCTTGCCGCTTTCCCTCTTCGCTCAGTCCGCCCGCGCCCAGCAGACACCGACAGAGATCGTCCGAGCCGCCGTCGACACTTGGCGCGGCCAGAGCTCCTACATGGAGCAGAAGATGGTCGTGCATCGCCCCGACTGGCAGCGCGAGACGTCCATGGTCAGTGTCACGCGTGGTGAGAAGGACGCCCTGATCCGCTTCACCTCACCGGCCAAAGACGCCGGCAACGCGACCCTCAAGCTCGACCAGAAGATGTGGGTCTTCACGCCCCGGCTCAACCAGGTGATCAGCCTGCCGGCGAGCATGATGGCGCAGTCGTGGATGGGCAGCGACTTCTCGTATGACGACCTGGCCAAGTCCGACCGCATCGTCACCGACTACGAGCTCAGCTTCAAGCCGGAGGAAGAAGTCGACGGGCGTCGCGTCTACGTGATCGAAGCGATCCCCAACCCCGATGCGCCCGTCGTCTGGGGCAAGGAAGTCTTGCGCGTGCGCGAGGACCACGCGCTGCTCGAGCGCGCCTACTACGACCAACAGGGCGCCCTCGTGCGCCGCATGGTCGCGAGCCGGATCGAGCTCATGGACGGTCGTCCGTATCCCCGCACGCTGCGCATGATCGACGCCGAGCAGGACGGTCATTGGACCGACGTCCTGACCGAGGCCGGAGGCTTCGACATCGAGCCTCCGAGCTACCTCTTCACGCAATCGAACCTCAGGAATCCACGGCAATGGGCGCCATGATGATCTTCACCCTCGCCTGGCGCAATCTCTGGCGACAGCGCAGGCGCACGACGTTCGGCCTGACCGCCGTCGCCGTAACCACCGCCGTCGTCGTCTTTCTGCCGTCGCTCCAGGCGGGCAGCTACGCCAGCATGATCAAGGCCTACCTGGGCTTGCTCGACGGATACGCCCAGGTCCAGACGCCCGAATACCTCGACACGCCCGCCATGCGGGAGTCGTTCGAAATCTCGGCGCCGCTGCGCGAAACGCTCGACGAGCTGCCCGCCGGCGTCGGCGTGAGCGAGCGCGGCATCGCCTATGTGCTCTTGTCCTCGGGGGCACGCAGTCTCGGCGCGCAGGTCATCGGCGCCGCGCCGCACGCGGAGCCGCTCGTCTCGACCCTTCCGACAGACCTCGTCGCCGGCGTCTACCTCGAGCGAGACGACCAGATCGTTCTCGGCGAGACCCTCGCGCGCAATCTGCAGGTCGCGCTGGGCGACACCGTCACGCTCATGGGCGTCGGTCGCGACGGCTCGCTCGCGGCCGATGTCCTGACCGTCGCCGGCCTCTTCGGTTCGGGCATGCCGGACCTCGACCGCCAGCTCGCGGCCATCTCGCTCGACCGCTTCGACGAGACCTTCGCCATGGACGGCTTTCGCCACGCCGTCGTCCTCGGCAACAGCTCGTCGCCGGCCGATCGGCGCGCGGTCGAGCGCCTGGTGCCGACCGCCATGGAGCAGGGACTCGCGGTGCGCGACTGGCCGGAGCTGCAGCCCGGTCTCTATGCAGCCATCGAGCTCGACGTAACCGCCGCCATGTTGCCCTACCTGGTGCTCGTGTCCGTCGTCGTGCTCTCCCTTCTCAACACCATCTTGATGTCGGTGCTCGAGCGCACGCGAGAATTCGGCATGCTGCTGGCGCTCGGCCTGCGGCCCGAGCTGCTGTCCCGCATCGTCTGGGCGGAGACCGGGGTCATCGCCCTGCTGGGCGTTTCCATCGGCATGCTCGGCGGGGCGTTGCTCACCACCTGGCTCGCCCGAACCGGGGTCGATTTCCAGTCGGTCCAGGCGGTCTTCGAACGCTACGGCATGTCGTCGACCATCTACCCAGAGCTGACGCCCTTGACACTTTTCGCCGGGCCCGCCGTCATCGCCGCGGCGCTCATCGCGGTGGGTTCCCTGCCCGCACTGAGAGTCGCCAAGTTGAACATCCTCGAAGCCATGAGGGGGACGTGATGAACCTCTTTTCGCTCATCGCACCGCTTGCCTGGCGCAACCTCTGGCGCCATCGCGGCCGCACGCTCCTGACCATGCTCGCCGTCGCCATCGCCGTTGCCGCGATGATCATCATGGGCTCGTTCCTGTCCGCGTGGAGCGCAAGCGCCTTCGATCGAACCACGGCGGCGCTGACGGGCCACGGGCAGATTCATGCCGTCGGCTTCACGGACGATCCGACCGTGGAAAGGTCCATGGCGCCGCCGTCCGGCCCGCTCGCCGCGGCTCTGGCGCGAGACAACGTCGAGGCCTGGACGCCACGGGTCTTTGCGCCGGCGCTGATTCGCTCCGAACGGGAGAGCGCTCCGATCAGTCTGTACGGCATCGACCCTGCCCGCGAGGCCGCCGTCTCCTTCCTCCACCCCGGCGACGTGGAGGGCACGGGGCTGGGCGACAGCCGGGCCCCCGGCATCGTCATCGGGCGATTTCTGGCGGAGCGCCTGCAAGTCTCGCTCGGCCGCCGCCTGGTGATCGCCGCCCAGGATGTCGACGGCGAGATCGAAGAGATCGGCGTCGAGGTCGTCGGCCTCTACCGAGGCCAGCCAGATCTCCAGAAGTTCGCCGTTTTCGCGTCACTGGGCCAGGTGCAGGAGTTCCTCGGCCTGGGCGAGAACATCTCCGAAATCGCCTTCCTGGCCAGGCAGAGAAGCGAGATCAACACCTTGACGCACTCCCTCGCGCTGGCCGCACCGGACCTCGACGTCAAGCGCTGGGACCAGCTTCAGCCGTTCGCCGCGGCAGTGATCGAGATGACGGACAACACCAACGCGATCTGGGTCGTCGTCTCGTTCGCCCTCGTATCCTTCGGCCTGATCAACACCATCCTGATGGTCCTCTACGAGCGCATGCGCGAATTCGGCCTCCTGCAGGCCCTCGGCATGAAACCCGGCCTCCTGGTCGCGCAGGTCGTGCTCGAGTCTACCTACCTCGTCGTGTGCGGAGCAGTCTTCGGGGCCGCTTTGGGCACCGGCACCCTCCTGACATTGCGCGGCGGTCTCGACCTCGGAAGCCTCGGCCGCGGCGCCCAGATGTTCGGCGCGTCCGAGCGACTCTATCCCACGGTGGACGTGAGCCAGATCCTGCTCGCCTGCGCCGTCGTCGTGCTTCTCTCTATCGTCACGAGTCTCTATCCCGTGCTGCGGGCGACTCGCCGTGTTCCCATCACCGTGCTCACGCGGGCGCAGACCTGAGGAAGACTAGAAATGGCAGTCATCGAATGCATCGATGTCAAGAAGACCTACCGCAGCGGTCAGGTTGACGTGAACGCCCTCCGGGGCGTCTCGCTCGCGATCGAGCAAGGCGAGTTCGTCGCGCTCACGGGACCTTCCGGTTGCGGCAAGACGACGCTGCTCAACATCATCGGCGGGCTCGACCGGCCGAAGAGCGGGGACGTCTGCGTAGAAGGCCAGTCTTTGAACGACTTGGGCAACTCGGACCTGGCGGACCTACGCCTGCGCCGCATCGGCTTCATCTTTCAGGCCTACAACCTCGTGCCCGTGCTCTCCGGTCTCGAGAACGTCGAGTTCATCATGCAGTTGCAGGGGGTCGGCAGGGCCGATCGCCGCCGCCGCGCGTCAGAGGTCCTGGCATCAGTCGGCCTGGCCGAGGTGCAGGCGCGGCGTCCTGCCGAGCTCTCGGGAGGACAGCAGCAGCGCGTCGCCGTGGCGCGTGCTCTGGCGTCGAATCCGGCCATCATCCTGGCCGACGAACCGACTGCGAATCTGGACAGCAGAACCTCGCAGGCGCTTCTCGAACTCATGCGAGAGCTGAACGAGAAAGAGAACCTGACCCTGGTCGTCGCCAGTCACGATCCCAAGGTTCTCGAGTTCGTCCGACGACACGTGACGGTGGTCGACGGTCGGATCCATTCCGACACGTAGATCCGCTCGGGCTCGCTTGGGCCCGACTGTGGTCTCTCTGGGTCCACACGGACCTCGGGGATTCGACTTCGTTCGAAGACACCAGAGGAGGGCCGATGGTCAAATTCTTGTTGGCACTTAGCTTTGTCTCGCTGCTCGCGGCCTCCGCCCAGGCCGCGGACTTCGGCGCCGAAATCAGGCTTCAGCAACAGCTGCTCCTGACCCGCGACGGGGATGTGCCGGGCGAGGCGATCGGTGACAGCGCCACGCTCACCACGGGCTCGCTCCGGCTCAAGGCACAGGGTCGCGGACGGTCTTGGTCCTACGAGCTCCACTCCCTCTTGCAAGGCACCTTCAGCAGCGACTTCTCCGGCCTCACCACGCTGACGCGGCCGGCCCCGGACGCGAGCTTGCTCGACCTGCAAACCACGATCACCGGGGGCCGCTCCGGGGACCTCGACCACCGCTTCGACCGTGCTTCGATCACCTACTCGACTCCCCGTACGGTCGTCCGACTCGGCCGACAGGCGCTCACCTGGGGGAATGGCCAGGTCTTCCACCCACTCGACCTCTTCAATCCCTTCTCCCCGGACGCCCAGGACACGTCCTACAAGCCCGGCACTGACATGGCCTATGCGCAATACCTCTTCGAGAGCGGCGCTGATCTTCAGGCTCTCGTCGTGCCGCGCCGAGACGCCGACGGAGACCCGGCCACCGACGCCAGCTCGGCGGCGGTCAAAGGCCTGTGGCGGCAGGGCAACGTGCAGATGGAAGCGGTGGTGGCGTCCGACTACGGAGACCCGGTCTTCGCATTCGGGGCCGCCGGCCCCGCCGGGGACGCCTTGTGGAAACTCGACATCGTGAGCACGGACCCGAAAGACGGCTCCGCCGCTCTTTCGGTCGTCGCCAGCCTGCACAACAGCTGGGTCTGGCGTGCAAAGCCCGTTTCCGCCTACGTCGAGTATCACCGCAACGGCTTCGGCGTGAGAGATCGACGGCCCGTGGACAGCTTACCCGCCCGGCTCACCGAGCGCATCGCCCGCGGGCAGATCTTCAATACCGGGCAGGATTACCTTGCCGTGGGAGGGACCGTGGAGTCCACACCCTTGCTGCAGATCTCGCCGGTTGCGATCGTGAATCTGAACGACTGGAGCGCCCAGGCCCTGGTCACGGCGCAGTACAGCCTGTCCAACGAAGCCAACCTCGTGCTCGGCGCGCAGTTGCCCTTTGGAGGCCGCGGCAGCGAGTTCGGTGGCCGCCGCACCACAGCCGGAGCCGAAGACTTCGAACGGGCGCCCGACACCTTCTACATCCGCTTCGAGCGCTTTTTCTAGAGCGTGCGACGCTCACATGCGCTCGCGATCTGGTGCCTGCCGGCAACTCTAGGGTCAGAGGTCTTGACATCCACACTCGGTCGAAATGACACGGTGCCGGGGCAACGCTGGACCTACGAGGATGTCCCCGGCCCGCGCCTCGCAGAGGTTCCGGTCTACGTACTGACCAGCGGATTCTCCTTTTCGGCTGCCGAGTCATTCACTTTCGGCCTCAAGATCAACGATCGCATCACTCAGGTCGGCGAACGAATCGGTGGCGGTGGGTACTGGGGCCAGGAGGTCGATCTCGGCCATCGCTTCGTCGCTTTCGTTCCTGAAGGGAGGACCTTCGATCCGGAGACCGGAGAAGCCTGGGAGGCCGAGGGGCTCGAGCCCGACCTGGCCGTCCCCCATGCCGAAGCCTTGGATACTGCGTTGGCCGACGCGAGACAAAGGATTGGTTCCGAGAGTTCTAACTGAACCCCTCAGATTCTGAGAAGGCAGTCCGGCCAAGCCGGCTCCGGCCCGGAGGTTGTGCTGACAATCGTGCAGCGCTTGTTGTCGATCCGCGCCATAGGCCACTGGCAGCAAGCCGCGTCGGTTGGACTCCTGGCGATCAGCTTGACGTTGTCCGGGACTTTGATCGCAACGCCGCAGCCCCAGCCAATTCGATACACGCCATCGACCAGATCGTTCGAGCCGGTGGCCCAGCAGGGGAACTGGCCGTCCACTTCCGGCTTGTACGAGAACCCGTGGCCCCCCGGGTCGAAGACGTCCCACTCGACGAATCCCGTAGGACCGAGTCAGAGCGAGCACTCCTGGGTCGAGAAATCCTGAGTCGGCGGCGGCAGTGTCTCCCAAGGGCACCAATCGATCGGCTCGTCGCTGTCTCGATCGGCTCAGCCCCGCAGCGCGCCTGAAGGGCCCAGGCAGACTCGAGAGGGCGGCGCCGGCCGGTCGATCGACGGTCTGTTGAGCGCAGATTGGTCTAGAATTAGACTCCTCCCGCCGTCTGGATTTCAACGACGAGCGCCGAACACAGGAGGCCCCCTTGAGGATCAGGCCGCGCAGATGGGCTCTCACCACGATTCTGCTCTCCTCCACTCTCGCGATCATCGCATCCGGATGCGTGAGCGGGAAGTATCCGGGCAACAGCCGGAGCCTCTTCGACTGCGGTGACCTGGAGGGCGTCTTCTCGAACGCCGCCCGCACCTCCGAGGGCGAGGATTTTCTGACGCAACGGAGCCACACGTCGTGGCTCACCCGCTTATTCGAGACCTCGGACGAGTCTGCCGACCTCGATGCTCAGTCCGAGCTCTCTGTGGCAATCCGGCACATCGGCGGTGGCCGGCTGCAGTTTGCTTTCCTCGACCGCCAGGGCACCATTCGGAAGAGCGGTACCTACGACCACTTCGAGAGCTGCCGGAACGGCGTTCTCAAGAAGGTGTGGTCGGAGAATCTAAAAACGGGCGAGGGCTGGATCGGCACCGACGAAAAGCGCACCGACACACTCTTCGTCAACACCGACGGAATTCTCGTGCTGACATCGAAAGGAACGGCGGCCGGGATCTTCCTGGGATTCCCGATCGTGGGAGGCACCGCCGACTGGCAGGAGTTCTCGCCGGACGGGAGTTTCGACATCGATGATGTCGACTTCTAAGCCCTCACCAAGGCTGTGAAGTGTGTTCGCGCGGGCGACGCTGTCAAATCCAAAGCCATGGTCGCCGCAACGATGAGCATGGACTGGGGTGAGGTTGCCGGCTATTGCATGGACGGCGCGAAGTGACCTGTACCAAGACCGTGGGCGCCAACACCTCGTGCCTCAGCCCGAATCGCTATGAAACGCTAAGACGGCGGATTTAATGCAAAAACCTCGCGTCCCTGAATGAGCATAGAGAACTGACTGGCCAACTGAATGGTTACAGTCGAAACTCCGCGGCGGGAGCCGGAGAACCGGCCCCTACCGACGACTCAGGGCAGGAGGTCGATGATGAAGAAGCAGTGGAAAGCCATCGCAGTGTTGCTGATGTTCACCACTCCAGTGGTCGCCTGGGCAGCTGGCTCCGAATTTGGGCGAAACGACATCCCTCCGTTGGTCAACGAGAATGGTGTCGTCCTGGAAGTTCGTGGACTGTTCGAAGCCAAGGGGCTCGAGGACCAACTCATCGCCGTCTACCGCGACCCCATGGACGGAAGCCACTCTTTCGCGGCGATCCCGGGGACGACCTCTGGAAAAGACGCCCTCGACATCGGACATCTGAAGCTCGAGGTGACCTTCGACGACCATGGAGGCTTGAAGACCGTGGAGCTGTGGGAGGCTGGTTCCTGGAGCACCGTGCAGAAGCTCGACGTGAAGGCAGCGACTACGGCAAAGCGTCCATTGCCCGACTTCGACCAGGTGCCCAAGGCGCGCAATCCCTGTGAGGGTAGGTACCTGCACAGTCGATGGATCTTGGGCTGCCTCATTGACTACTTCAGCGACTGCCCGAGCGGCGGGCCCGAAGGGACGATCGCGTGCTGCGATGGCGGCGTCGATCCCAACGGCGGTGCGGCTCCCGACTGCCAGAAGGACTACGGCGTACCGCTGGCGGTCTTCCGATAGCTCTCCGGGCGCCGACGAAGTCAGAGGAGATAGGAATGCATGGACTGTCTTCAGGAACGACATCCAGCAGAGTCCGATCCCTGCTGTCCCGCGGGTTCATCCTCTGGCTTCTTCTGAATGGCTCGTTGCCTCATCAAGCTGAAGCGCAGGAGATCTTCTTCGACGACTTCGAAAGCGGCGGAATCGACGCTTGGAGCCGTTCCTTCAACGCCGACTGCACCCTGGTCTTGAGCCAGGTGAGCAACTGCGACTTCAACCTAGGGCTCGAGGACTGGGGCGACCCCACTCAGACTGACCTTCGGATTGTCGACGACAATTCGGATGGCGGGCCGGGACAAGCCCTCGAGATGGTCGTCGAACCGTTCTCGTCGATCGGACAGTGCTTCCCCAAGCTCTTCGAAGGGGAAGCCGTCATGACCAACTCGGTCGACATCAAGGTCGTGAGCGGCGAGGTCACCAACTGCGGTGCCTCCGTTTCCATTTTCACCGACGCGTCGTGTTCGATGCAGGTTGGTAGCTTGACCCTGTCGCCGGCACCTACATCCTCCGAATGGGAGTACGTCGGGTTGGGGGGCTTCTTCGCGTCCAGCCAAGTCAACAGCATGAGGATCCGTTTCTGGTGCACTGGATCGGCCGTTCTTCGGATCGACGAATTCATCATCACGCCGTTGACGGTCATGACACCCTGACCGCAAGGAAGAGCTCGACGAACTAGCTTGCGCCAAGCGATCCAACGGCCACGAGAGCCGCCGTGGTACAACTCGCGGATGCAAGAGATCACCGTGCGCGAGTCCATCCGGCTCGCCGTCGACACGTTCGGCTCGGACCGAGATCCCCTGGTGCTCCTGATCCCGGGAGCGGGGGCACCGGCCACGGTGCCAAGCTCCCTTGCGAGCAACGTCGCCACGGCGCGCTGCCCGCTGCTCGTGATCCACGGCAGCGACGATCCACTGGTCCCGCTCGATCATGGCGAGGCGACCGCGCGCCTTGTGCCGAACAGCACGTTGGTCCGCCTCGAGGGAGCCGGGCACATGTTCTTCCACGAGGAGACCTGGCGAGAGATCGGCCGAGCCCTTGCCTCGCACACAGACTCGCGCATCCACAAGGCCGGCCCATGACCTTCCTTCGACTTGCAGCGTGCCTCGTTCTGCCGACACTCGCTGTCGTGCGGTCGAACAGACCGTTCTGGTGGCTCGTGATCGCGGCCTGCACCGGGTTGTCCTTGCTCGGTTTCGTCCTCATCGCCACCGACAAGAGCCGGGCTCGTCGCGGCAGGCGCCGGATCCCCGAGGCGACGCTGCATCTCGTCGAGCTGCTGGGCGGCTGGCCGGGCTCGTACCTCGCCCAGCAGAGCTACCGACACAAGACCGCGAAGCGAAGCTACCGGGCTGTCTTCTGGGCGATCGTGGTCCTACACCAAGTCCTCGCCGTTGCAGCGCTCGCCGGTTGGACGATGAACTGAGCAGCCGCCAGCACTCGACGCTCACCTCACTGGAACTTGGCGGCACGCCAGCGCCAGCCCTACCCGATATGCCTAGAAGCGACGATCTTCACTCTCTCCCACCGGGAGTCCCTGTCCCTCTCGACGACGGCGCCTGCGACCATCTTCCCGGCGCACAACTACCTGACCTCGCCCTCGCCTCGACTGCCGGGCGCCGAGTCCATCTCGCCATGCGCCCTGGACGCACGATCGTCTACGTCTTTCCCCGCACCGGACGACCCGGTCAAGATCCCTTGCCAGGATGGAACCAAACCCCTGGCGCACGCGGGTGTACTCCCCAGTCTTGTGCGTTCCGGGATCGACACGCCGAGCTGCGGGCCCTTGGAGTCGAGGTCTTCGGGCTCAGTGTGCAGCAGACCGCCTATCAGCGGGAGGCTGTCGAGCGGCTCGACCTTCCGTTCGAGCTCTTGAGTGACGCGTCGTTCGCTCTCATCCGTGGACTGGGCCTGCCCGAGATCGAGGTGGCAGGCGAGAGGTTCGCCCAGCGTGTAACACTGGTTCTTCGAGCCGGATATCTCGAGCATGTGTTCTACCCGGTGTTTCCGCCCGGCGACAACGCGGAGGAAGTTGTGGCATGGCTGCGAGCGATTCAAGAGGAGGTGCGCGATGAAGGGCCCAGATGACTCCATCGCGCCGGTGACAGGCACCGGGGCCAAAACCATCACGACCACGAACGACGCCGATTCCGCCACACTCGGCATCGTCAACGCGATTCGAGGGGTCAAACTCGACGAGAAACGCCAGTGATCGAGGGTCCGACCCTATCCGCTCGGGGACTCCTTGCCCTCGCTCTCGCCTTTTCCTTGTTCGCCTTCTGGTGGCTGCGCCGACGCGGCACCGCCGATCAGCTTCAAGGCTAGATCGCGGACGTCTCGAGGGCGCCAAGCATCCAGTCTATGGCGGTTGGGTCGAATGAGAGACCCGACATGCGGCGTCTGAAAGGAAGGCCGGGGCCGTCCGACGCCTTGGCGTCCGGGCGGTCGGCGGAGGCTAGAAGGTCGGTGCGCCCGAGTCTCTGGACTGCTTTTTCCAGCAGACGAAGAGATCGCTCCGATGCTCGTTCGCTCGCGTCCAGTAGAGGCAGTGGCTCACGTTCTCGACGAGGTACTGGATCTCCTCCGGCTCCAGGTACTGGCTCTGAAACTCCTTCTCAGCAAACCAGCCTTGGATCATGGCGAAGGTCGAGTTCTGGCCATTCGGCTCGACGCCGTACCTGGGACCGAAGAACGAGGTGTGGATGTCCTCGATGACGTAGAGTCCCCCCGCCTTGAGGTGTGGGAACAGCGCGCCGAACGAGATCTGCTGCTGCTCCATCGTATGTCCGCCGTCATCGATGATGATGTCGAAGTCACCGCCGATCTGCTCGATGAGCTGGTGCAGATCCGAACGGCTGGCCTGATCGGCGATGGCTGTCGAGATGCGATCGGAGTCGTGCTCGCTGGTGTCCTTGATATCGATGCCGTAAATCTCGGCCCGCGGGAAGTAGGCTTCCCAGAGACGCATTGACTCGCCGCGAAGAACGCCGATCTCGAAAACCTTGCGCGCCTCGCTCCGGAGAGGAGAGAACAACTTGTCGTAGAACTCGACATAGCCGTGATGGTACGGGCACTTGTCCGTTTGGTGAGTTTCGCAGAGGTCGAGCAGCGTCGGCAGCTCGACCCGGGTCGTCCGGTTCATTTCCGCACAACCCGAGAGCGCCAGGCAGACGGCCACGGCGCACGGGGCGAGTCGATTCATGGAGGCCTCCTCAGGCAGCATCCTACAGCACCTGAACGCGGAGGCACGCGCTCATCTCAGGCGGCCAAGGACACCTCCATCGACGACCGAGGAGACGGTTGTCTGACGGCCCCGACTCCCGGCCACTGAATCGTCAGAACGGAAGACCGCCGCCAGGGCCGTCCGGATCGCCATCGACGTCGACGAACACGTAATCCGTTGCGAAACGACCGGTGGAGTCGATCACGTCGACGACGATGTTGAAGGACTGGGTGTCGGAGGTAGACGACGAGCACGAGGAGCTCGTGCTGGTGCACGTGCTCGACAGGTCGGTGATCCCACTGCTGGTCGACTTGAACCACGAGTAGCTATAGGGCGGCACACCGGAACTCACGGTCGCGGTCCACGTGCCGCTCTGGTTGGGGTTGCGACTCGTCGGACCGGTCAGATTGACGCGGAAGTTGTTTCGAAAGTAGGCCTGACGCACCGCGCCGTAGCTCTGCGGCACATAGGTCGGGGCGTGCCGCATGCGCGGATAGCTCCCCCACTTGGAACGGAACTCGGACGCATTGATCGCCACCGCAGAGTGGTCGCCGTAGTAAGAGACACGGGCACCGGCGACGATGGTGCTCAGCGGAATGTAGCTGCCGTCGAGCCAGTACGTGTCGTCGCCCGGCGTGTTCATCCACCGGTTGTTCGACGTCGACGAGCTATAGAACGCGTACGAGTGGCAGTTGTACTTGCGGCTGGCATTGGTTTCGCGGACGGCGAGAGGATACATGGCTTCTACCTCGTCGTTCGCAGCCGCGATCGTACCGGCAGTAAACTCCCACGTCATGACGATGACCGGCACTGACGAGCCGTTGGGCGTGGTCACCGTCGAGTTGTAGTCCTTCGTCGCGAAGGGCTCGATCAGACCGAAGTCTTTCGGGCTCCAACTGGACTCGCCCTGTAGAAGCTCCTCCGCGCGATCGAAGATCAAGTCCATCGTCCACGGAGAGGCGTAGTTGGCGGTGGTCAGGAACTTGGCGAGGGCCGGATCGATCAGCTCTTGCGCCGCAAAGCTCGGGTCCGCTTGCCCCAGGGCCTTGCCGGTCACCAAGGCCGTTCGCTCGAGGCCGAACGCTCCGTAGACATCGAATCGCTCCAGCTTCTGATCTCGCGCGGTGAGCGTTTCGGCGAGCAACGCCTGGGTCTCGAGGTGGCCCAGCGACCACACTAGCCAATCCTGCGCCAGCAGCATCTCCAGGTAATAGACGCGAAACGCGAACTTCCCTTGCTGCAGCAGGCTCCAGCCGTCGCCGATTCTCGCCGGATCCAAGCTCTGATAGGCAGCAAGCAGGGTCTCCGGCGCGTCCGGTCGGTTCCTCAACTCCTGAAGACCGTTGAACGACTCGCTCAGGGTCTCAAAGCCCCTTTGCATGTTGTTGTGGGCGAGCATCTGGGAGAACAGCGGATAGTCCAGCACCGCGTCGAGAAGAACTTCAGTGCTCATCTCCGCCAAAAGCGCCGGCGGAATCTGGACGGCGGTGAGGTGCTCCGCGGGGTCGAGCGACGCCCAGGCTTCGGTGCCCGGCCGTAGCGGATAGGGGAAGGCGTCGGAATCCGCGACGATCGAATCAGCGAAGACCGGGCCGACCCCGAAGATCGTCGCCGCAACGACGAGCAGAAGGACCGAGCGGTAGGACGTCAGGTACGTAGTTCGCATGAAGAGCTCCGAGTCGAAGGGACGACCGGCTGGCTCTCCGGTCGACCGGATGGGGGAACGATTGGTTTCTCTCGAGCGCAATTCGCAGTCGATCATACACTACAAATTGCTCAATACGACCTGAGAGGCTCGCTCAACTCGCCCTAATGAGTCTTATCACCTGAACTCCATCGATCTGCGCCCCTCGCGCCGTCACTCGTGGCGCAGCGCCTCGATCGGATCGAGACGTGCGGCGCGGCGGGCGGGCATGAAGCCGAAGAGCACGCCCACCGCCGCGGAGAAGGCGAAGGCGATGAGGTTGATGCGTGTGCCAAAGCGGAAGGGAATGCCCATCAGGTCGGCTAGAGCGATACTGCCAACGAGGGCGAGCGCAATGCCGACCAGGCCACCCACCACGGAGAGGACCACCGACTCGACCATGAACTGCCAGCGCACCTCGCGCGGGAGTGCACCGATCGCCATGCGGATTCCGATCTCCCGCGTGCGCTCGGTCACCGAGACGAGCATGATGTTCATGATGCCGATGCCGCCGACGAGCAGGCTGACCGCGGCGACGGCGCCGAGCAGCATGGTGAGAATGCGTGTCGTCGCGCCGAGGGTAGCGGCGATCTGCTCGGTGTCGATCACCGAGAAATCGTCGTCCTCGTTGGCGGCGATCCCGCGCCGCTCGCGCAGCACGACGGCGACGCTCTGCACCACGCGATCAGTAGAGACCCCGTCGCGCGCGGAGATCATCAGCGTCGAGATGTCTCGCCGCCCGACGCGGCCCGCGAGGCGCCGCTCCAGGGTGGTGAGGGGGAGGACCACGACATCATCCTGATCGTTCCCCATCGCGCCTTGCCCCTTGGTCTCGAGCACGCCGACGACCCGGCAGGAGAGCGTTTTCAGCCGCACCTCGGCACCCAGCGGTTCGAGCTGGCCGAAGAGTGTCGCGGCCAGGCTGCTTCCGAGCACGCAGACCGGGCGAGCGGCTCGTGCTTCGGCCTCGGTAAAAAATCGGCCGGAGGCGAGGCTCCAGCCCGCGACCTCGAAGTAGTCGACGGTCGAGCCCACGGCCTGGGTCGACCAGTTCTCCTGCAGGTAGACGGCGGTGACCGAGAGGTTGCGCACCGGCACGGCGGCGCTCGCCTCAGGCACAGCGTCGACGATCGCCGCCGCGTCGGCTGCCTCGAAGCCCGGAGCCGAGCTCGTGCTCCCCGGCCCGAGGCCACGCCCCGGACGCGCCACGATCAGGTTGCTGCCGAGACTCTTGACCTGATCGGTGACCGAGGCCGTCGCGCCATCGCCGAGAGTCACCATCACGACCACCGCCGCAACACCGATGACGACGCCGAGCACGGTGAGTGCGGCGCGCACCAGGTTGCGCCGGATCTCCCGCAGCGCGATACCGAACGCGTTCCAAACCATCAGCAGGCCTCCTGCACAGCGTCGACCCGTCGGTCGGCGGCGAGCAATCCGTCGCGCACCTCGATCACGCGACGCGCGTACGCGGTCATCTCGATCTCATGCGTCACCATCACGACGGTGATTCCAAGGCGTTGATTGAGGTCGACGATCAGCTCCATGATTTCGCGGCTGGTGGCCGTATCGAGATTGCCGGTCGGCTCGTCGGCGAAGAGCACGCGCGGCTCGCTGACCACGGCGCGGGCGATGGCGACCCGCTGCTGCTGGCCACCCGAGAGCTCGGCCGGTGTATGGCGCGCTCGGTCGCCGAGGCCGACCGAGTCGAGAGCCGCCCGGGCGCGCTGGCGGCGGAGCGCCCGCGACATGCCGCGATACAGCAGAGGCAATTCGACGTTCTCGAGCGCGCTGGTCCGCGCCAGCAGGTTGAAGCCCTGGAATACGAAGCCGAGGAAATGGCGACGCAGCAGGGCGCGCTGCGCGGCCGACAGCGACTCGACGCCGCGGCCGGCGAAGAGGTAGCGCCCGTCGGTCGGTGCGTCGAGGCAGCCGAGCAAGTTCATCAGGGTCGACTTGCCCGAGCCGCTCGGTCCCATCAGAGCCACACATTCACCGGCCTCGATGTCGAGGTCGATGCCGCGCAGCGCCTCGACGGTGGCGTCTCCGCGGCCGTAGGTCTTGGTCAGGCCCCGCAGCGAGATCAGCGGCGTCATGCTCCACCTCCCTCGACGTCGCGCAGCACTTCGAGCACCACCCGCTCTCCGGCGCGCAGCGCGCCGCTCACCACTTCGGTGCGTCGGCCGTCGCTGAGACCCGGCTCGACCGCCACCCGCTCCATCGCGCCGGCACGCTCCACCCACACGCCGGGCGCAGTGTCGGCATCGGCCCGCCGCGGCATGCTCGGCGGGCGCGGCAGAACCGAGAATCCACCGCGGCGCGCCTCCGCGACCGGCGGGTTGAAGCGCAGCGCGGCATTCGGCACGACGAGCGCATCGTCGCGGTGCGCGACCTCGATCGTGGCGGTGGCGGTCATCCCCGGGCGTAGACGCAGCGCGTCGTTCGCCACCTCGAGCTCGGCCGCATAGCTGACGACGTTCGCTACCGTCCGCGAGCCGAAGCTCACCTTGTGCACAACCGCCTCGAACTGCTCGCCCGGCCAGGCGTCGACGGTGAAGTGGGCGCGCTGACCCTGCGTGACGACTCCGACATCGGCCTCCGCCACATCGACCGTCAGCTCCATGCGGCTCAGATCCTCGGCGATCGTGAACAGCACCGGGGCCTGCAGCGCAGCCGCCACGGTCTGCCCCGGCTCGACGCCGCGTTCGAGCACCAGGCCGTCGATCGGCGAACGGATCACGGTCTTGGCGAGGTCGCTCTCTTTGGCGCGCAGAGCGGCCGCCGCTTCGCGCACCGACGCCGCGGCGCTTTCGGCCGCCGCGTGGGCGCGCTGGCTGGCGGCGCGCACCGCGTCGAGCTCGCTCTGCGACAGGAGCCCGTCGCCCGGAGCGCTCGCAATCCGCTCGTAGCGCGCGGCCTCGGTCGCCGCCTCCTCGGCGGTCGTCCGTGCCTCCGCCAGCCTCGCTTCGGCGACCTGCAGCGCGGCACGGGCGCGCTCGATCTCTCGCTCGAGTGTCGAGGTGTCGAGACGCGCCAGCACCTGCCCGGCCCGCACCGTGTCATTGGAGTCGACCAAGATCTCGGTGATCGTGCCCGAAAGCTCGCTGCCGACGTCGACCTGGTGCGTCGGCGCCAGCTGGCCCGTGGCCGAAACGGTCGCGGTGAGGTCACTTTGCTCGATTGGCTCGGTGCGCAGCGCCGGCCCGCGCGTCCGGCGCTCGCCAAGCACGAGCGACGCGGCGACGAGCACCACGCAGAGCGACACGGCGACGACGAGCAGTCGGCGGCGCCGAGGCGACGCCGCGACCAGCAAGCGATCGAGCTCGTCGCCGGCGGCTGTGGTCGGATCGTGAGAAGAGTTCGAATTGGTCATCACGGATCTCCCGGGGCGAGCGCGCCCGGCGGCGGGCACGCGTCGAACATGCGAGGTGTCGGCCGCCACCCTCGGCGACGGTGACCCAGCATGCCGCGACGCCGCGTTAAGTGCGCTTAGAGCTTCGTCAAGGAACGTAAATCTCTGCAAGGAACGCTGAAGACCGTTCCGCCACGGCACCGATCCGTCTACCCTTGAGGCATGACGACACCGACTTCCGCGCGCGTGCTACTGATCGATGACGACGTCGAGCTCCTGGCCCTGCACCGCGAAGTGCTCGAGACCGAGGGATTCGACGTCGCGCTCGCCGCCGACGGCGCGTCGGGTCTCGAAGCCCTGCGCGAGGCGCCGGACATCGTCGTGCTCGATGTCATGATGCCGGGCATCGACGGCGTCGAAACGCTGCGGCGGATCCGTCGCGAGAGCACCGTGCCGGTGCTGATGCTCACCGCACGCGGCGACGATGTCGATCGCATCGTCGGCCTCGAGCTCGGCGCCGACGACTATGTCCCCAAGCCGTGCACGCCGCGCGAGCTGGTGGCGCGACTGCGCGCCATCCTGCGGCGCGTGGGCGGCGGGGCGCACCTTGACGAGTCGGCGCCGCTCGACGCCGGCGCGCTGCGCGTCGAGCCGGCAGCGCGGCGCGTCGTCTGGCGCGAGCAGCCGCTCGAGTTGACCAGCACCGAGTTCAACCTGCTCGAGGAGCTGGCGCGCCATGCCGGGCGCGTGGTGACCAAGGACGAGCTCTCGGAGCGTGCGCTCGGCCGCAAGCTGACCCGCTACGACCGCAGTATCGACGTCCACATGAGCCACCTGCGCGCCAAGCTCGGCCCGCTCAACGATGGCCGCTCGCCGATCCAGACCGTGCGCGGCGTCGGCTACCAGCTGGTGGCGGAGCCCCGCTGATGCGGTTCTTCTGGAAGATCTTCGGCGGCTACTGGCTCGCCTGGGCTCTACTCAGCCTGGCGACGTTCGGCGGCTTGGTGCTGCTCCAGCACGCCGAGTGGTGGTGGCGTCCGGGCCTCAGCCAGACCCAGCCATCGCAGGGCATCGTGCAGTACATCGCCACCAACCTGAGCTTCGGCGGCGAGCCGCTGCTGCGCAGGGTGGCGGAGGCGTGGCCGCGCGGTGAGCCGCCTCTGGTGGTCGACGACGCGGGCCGCGATCTGCTCGGCCGTGCGGTCGACCCGGCGACGCTCGAGGTCGCGCGGGCACACGCCGTCGAGCGCGACGAGCCGGCCCCCGCGCGCTGGGCCCATGCCCCCGACGGCCGACGCTTCGTCGTCTACTTCCCGCTCGGCGGCGGCCCCGCCGACCGGCTGCTGGTGCGCTGGTTCCTCGAGTGGCCGTGGCTGGTGGGCGTCGTCCTGGCGCTCGGCGGCCTGCTCCTCGCGGGCGGCCTGACCGCTGCCTGGACGCGGCCGATCACCCTCTTGAAGCGGGCCTGCGACCTGCTCGCGGCGGGCGATTTCAAGGCCCGCGTCGACCCGCGGCTCACCGCGCGGCGAGACGAGATCGGCGAGCTCGGCCGTCACTTCGACGCCATGGCCTCGCGCCTCGCCCACTCGAACGACCTGCAGCGCCAGCTCCTCCACGATGTCTCCCACGAGCTCCGCTCACCGCTGGCGCGTCTCGGCGTCGCCACCGAGCTCGCCCGGCGACGTCCGGAGCGCGCCGCCGAAGCCCTCGACCGCATCGACACCGAAGCCCAGCGCCTCGATCGCCTGATCGGCGAGGTACTCGCGCTGGCCCGGGCGGAGGCCGACGGCGACACCACGCTCGAGGACTATGTCGACCTGCTCGAGCTGCTGCGCACCATCCGCGACGACCTCGCCTTCGAGGCCGAAGCGATCGGCGTCGAGGTCGAGCTCACCCTCCCGCCGACCGACGAGATGGTGCTGCGAGGCGACGCCGAGCTACTCCACCGGGCGGTGGAGAACGTGGTGCGCAACGCGCTGCAACACGCCGGCGACGCACGCCGCATCGAGCTCGAGCTAGTCGACCGCTGGCCCCATCCGCTACAGATCCGGGTCCGCGACGACGGCGACGCAGTGCCCGCCGACGAGCTCGAGACCTTCTTCGAGCCCTTCCACCGCGGCCAAGGCTCCCGCGGATTCGGCCTCGGCCTGGCGATCGCCCGTCGCGCCGTCGAAGTCCACGACGGCTCGATCGAGGCCCGCCTCCATCCCGATGGCGGCCTCGAGGTCGTGCTCGAGCTGCCGCGCGAGGCGCTCGTGTGAGCGCAGGATCGAGGGCTCAGGCGCGCTCGGGCAGCTCGTCGCCGTGCAGCGGCGTGGGCTCGGCGTCGGCGGTGTCGAGCACGTCGAGCGGTTTGCGGACGGTGCGTGAGGCGAGGTAGGTGTACATCGCCGGCACGACATAGAGCGTGAGCAGGGAGCCGACGACCAGGCCGCCGATCACGGCGATTCCCATCGACTTGCGGCTCTCGGCGCCGGCGCCCAGCGCGAGGGCGATCGGCAGAATGCCGAGGATCGTCGACAGGCTGGTCATCAGCACCGGACGGAAGCGCGCGAGCGCCGCGTTGCGCACCGCGTCGAGCCGGCCGTCGCCGCGCTCGCGCCTTTGGTTGGCGAACTCGACGATGAGAATGCCGTTCTTGGTCACCAGGCCGAGCAGCATGATCAGGCCGATCTGGCTGAAGATGTTCAGCGATTGGCCAAAGACGGCGAGGGCGACGAACGCACCGAAGAGCGCCAGCGGCACGGTGAGCATGATCACGAAGGGATCGCGGAAGCTCTCGAACTGTGCCGCCAACACGAGGTAGATCAGGCCGAGGGCGAGCAGGAAGACGAAGCCGAGGCTCGAGCTGCTCTCGACATAGTCGAGGCTTTCGCCGGCGAGCGCGGTGGTGAAATCGTCGTCGAGCTGTGCGGCGGCGACCCGCTGCATCGCGGCGATGCCGTCCGAGATCGTCTGTCCGGGCGCCAGGCTGGCCGACACGGTGGCGCTGGTGTAGCGATTGAAGTGGTAGATCTGGGGCGGACTCGCCGTCTCCTCGACCTGCACCAGGTTCTCGAGGTGGACGAGCTGACCGCCGCGGCCGCGGACGTAGAGCGACGCCAGGTCGAGCGGCTCGTCGCGGCTCTCGCGCAGCAGCTGGCCGATGACCCAATACTGCTTGCCGTCCTTGAGAAAGTAGCCAAAGCGCTGACCGGAGAGCGCCGCCGAAAGAGTCTGGGCGATCTCCAGCGCCGAGACGCCAAGGTCGCGAGCGCGAGCGCGATCGATCTCGATTTGCAGCTCGGGTTTGTTGAACTTCAGATCGACGGTGACGAAGGAGAACGTCGGTTCGCCGCGCGCGGCGTCGAGGAAGCCCGGCAGCTCCTCGCGCAGACGCTCGAAGGTCGGAGCCTGGAGCACGAACTGTACCGGCTGGCCGCGCCGACCGCCGCCGATCGTCGCATCCTGGCTGATGAAGGCACGCGCTCCCGGCAGCTCGGCAACGCGCACCGTGAGCGCATCGGCGATCTCCGCCTGGGTGCGCGTCCGCTCGGACGCGGGCACCAACTTCAGCCGCAAAAAGGCCGAGCTGACGCTCGACGACGCGCCGAATCCGGGCGAAGTGACGGCGATCAACGCCTCGGTCTCCGGCACCTCCTCGAGCAGCACTTCGTTCAGGCGCTGCACGTACTCGTCCATGTACTCGAATGACGCCCCCTCGGGACCGGTGGCGAAGATCCGCAGCGAGCCGCGATCCTCGAGTGGCGCCAGCTCCCGCGGCAGGCTCTGCGCCAGCCACCAGCCGGCGCCGAGCGCGGCGAGCAGGATCGGCAGCGCCAGCCAGCGGTGCGGCAAGAAGGCGGCGAGCGACGCCTCGTAGCCGCGCGTCAGCGCCTGGAAGAACGGCTCGGTGGCGCGATAGATCCACGGCTGGCGCTCGCGCTTCTTGAGCAGGCGCGTGCACAGCATCGGCGTCAGCGTCAGCGCGGCGAAGGACGAGATCAAGACCGCGCCGGCGATGGTGATGCCGAACTCGCGGAACAGGCGCCCGGTGAGACCGCCTAGGAAGAGAATCGGCAGGAAGACGGCGACCAGCGCGATGGTCGTCGCGAGGACGGCGAAGAAGATCTCGCGAGTCCCCTCGACGCCGGCGCGCACCGGGTCGAGCCCGCGCTCGACCTTGGCGTAGATGTTCTCGAGCACGACAATCGCGTCGTCGACCACCAGGCCGATCGCCAGCACCAGGCCGAGCAGCGTCAGCACATTGATCGAGAAGCCGGCGAGGAAGAGGATCAGGAAGACGCCGAGCAGCGACACCGGGATCACCAGCACCGGAATGAGCGTGGTCCGCCAGTCGCGCAGGAAGAGAAAGATGATCGCGACCACCAGGCTGAGTGCGATCAGAAACGTCTGCCGCACCTCCTCCACCGAGTCGCGAATGTAGTTGCTGACGTCGAAGCCGATACCCATCTCGAGATCGGCCGGCAGCTCGTTCTCGATCCGCGCCACGCGGCGGTAGAACTCGTCGACGATCTCGATCTGGTTGGCGCCCGGCTGCGGGCGCAGGACGACGCCGACCATCGGCGTGCCGTCACGCCGCAGCAGCGTGCGCATGTTCTGCGGCGCCAGCTCGGCGTAGCCGACGTCGCTCAGACGCACCAGCCGGCCGTCCTCTTCCTTGAGCACCAGGTCGTTGAAATCGTCGACCGTCTCGAGGCGGCTCAGCGCGCGCACCGTGAGCTCGACATTGTCGCCCTCGATGCTGCCGGCCGGAAGCTCCACGTTCTCGCGCTGCAGCGCCTGGCGCACGTCGACCGGGGTCAAGCCGTAGGCGGCGAGACGCGCCGGATCGAGCCACAGGCGCATCGACCAGCGCTTCGAGCCCCAGACGTCGACCTGCGCGACGCCGGCGATCGTCTGCAGGCGCTCTTTGAGCACATTCTCGGCGAAGTCGGTGAGCTGCAGCAGGTCGCGCCCTTCGCTCTTCACGTTGAGGAAGACGATCGGCACGCTGTCGGCGTCGGCCTTCGCCACCGACGGCTGATCGGCATCTTGCGGCAGCTCGCGCACCGCCCGGCTCACCCGGTCGCGCACGTCGTTGGCGGCGGCCTCGAGATCGACACCGAGCTCGAACTCGGCGGTGATCGTCGAGCGCCCCTCGCGCGACACCGAGGTCAGCGTGCGCAGGCCCGGTACCGAGTTCACCTGCTCTTCCAGCGGCTGCGTGATCTGCGACTCGATGACGTCGGCGTTGGCGCCGGTGTAGTTGGTGCTGACGGTGATCACCGCCGGGTCGACCGACGGGAACTCGCGCACGCCGAGCTCGCGGAAGCCGAGCCAGCCGAAGAGCAAGATCGCCAGCGACATCACGATCGCCAGCACCGGGCGGCGAATGCTCAGAGTGTAGAGAGTCACGAGGCGGCTCCGGAGTCACCGGCCGCACGGACCGGAACGCCCGGGCGCATTTGCTGCACGCCGCGCACGATCACCTGGTCGCCGGCCGCCAGCCCCGCGACGATCTCGACCCGCTCGTCCGTGCGCCGACCGATGGTCACCCGGCGCGGCTGTGCGACTCCGTCTTCGACCACGTAGACCGTCGTCGCTTCGAGGCCGGGCACCAGGGCGATCGACGGCACGAGTAGCGCATCGTCGCGCCGATCGAGCACCAGCCGGACCTCGGCGAAGGCTCCGGGCAGCAGCGCCCCGTCAGTGTTCGGGGCCCGTGCACGCACCCGCAGCGTGCGGGTCGACGAGTCGATGCGCGGCTCGACCGCGAAGACTTGGCCGACGAAGACCGCCTCCGACCCGGTGACCTGGAACTCGACCCGATCGCCGGGCGCCACCGCGCCGGCATGGCGCTCGGGCACCGAGAAATCGAGCTTCACCGGATCGAGCTTCTGCAGGCTGGCGATCGGCGTCTGCGAGGTCACATAGCTACCGACCGAGACCGAGCGCAGGCCGATGACACCGCTGAACGGCGCATGGATGCGCATCTTGGCGAGCCGCGCCTCGATCAGCGACACGTCGGCGCGCGCCACCTTGAGCGCGTTCATCGCCTCGTCGTAGACCTCCTCGCTGATGGTGCTCTCGTCGAGTAGAGACCGAGCCCGCTCCTCGCGGCGCGCGGCCAGCTCCTCGCGCACCTGGGCCCGGCGCAGCTCGGCGCGCAGGTCGGCGTCCTGAATCTCGACCAGCAACGCGCCGGCTTCGACGCGCTCCCCCTCGTCGAAATGAAGATCGACGACGCGGCCGCTTTCCTCGGCGCGCAGCTCGACGGCTTCGTCGGCGCGCAGCTCACCGGTCGCCAGCACGGCGTCCTCGAGGCTCGCGCGCTCGAGCACGATCGTGTCGACCGCAACCGCGAGAGGCGCCGCGGGCATTGTCTCGCCGACGGAAGCCTCGGCACGATCAGAACCGGCCGAGCCATCGGTGGCGGTAGTGGCATCACTCGAACCGCAACCGACGACAAGCAACGGCAGCGAACAGAGAACGAGCAGAAAGGGGATCGAGCGCATGAAATCTCCGGGCGGATGGAGAGCGGCGGCGAGCAGAGGGAAAACGGCGGGACCGGTCGCGAGAATCGGCAGCGGGACCGACGGCAGGGCCTGGCGCGACCGGCAGCCTCAATGTAGTACGCACCCGAGGGTGGAAGTTCGGAGCCGACCACTGGATCGCTGCGCTTTTACAGCGTCGTTACGAAGCACGGCCTTTCAGCACGCCTTGACCTATTCTTTACCGACCTTTAATCTTTCAGACTTCCCTTTCTTGCGTGGCCACCGCCGGCTCGGCGGACGGCCGGCCTGGCGTCACTCCACTCCTGGAGGCGCAGGCTGTTTTCTGAACCTGATCGTGAGGTAACGACATGACCCGTCTCTATGTGCGCAGCGCGATTGTCCCCTGGCTTTGCCTGCTCTTGCTTACTCTAGGCCTTCCGGCCATGGGGTGGGCCCAGGCCGACGAGGCCGCGGCCGAAGACTCCAGTGAGGGCGCCGCTTCGGCGACCGAGGACGCAGAAGCGGCCGAGGAACCAGTCGACGAGGCCTTCGGCGAAGAGATCGTCGTCACCGGCTCGCGCGCCCAGCCGCGCTCCGCGGTGGAATCGATGGTGCCGATCGACGTGATTTCCTCCAGCGACATCACCCGCCAGGGCGACAGTGACCTGATGAACCAGATCCGAACCGTCGTACCGTCGTTCAACGCCAACACGCAGCCGATCAGCGACGCCGCCACGGTCGTCCGCCCGGCCAACCTGCGCAACCTGGCGCCCGATCACACGCTGGTGCTGGTCAACGGCAAGCGGCGTCACCGCGCGGCGGTGATCTATTGGCTCGGCAACGGGGTCGCCGACGGCGCCCAGGGTCCTGATATCTCGACCATTCCGGCGATCGCCCTGCGCCAGGTCGAGGTGCTGCGCGACGGCGCCTCGGCGCAGTACGGCTCCGACGCCATCGCCGGCGTGATGAACTTCTTGCTGCGCGACAACCGCGAAGGCTTCACCCTCGAGGCCCAGGCCGGTCAGTACGGTGAGGGCGACGGCGAGGCGCTCACCGTGGCGGCCAACCTCGGCCTGCCGCTGGGCGAGTACGGTTTCGCCAACCTCAGCCTCGAGTTCTCCGAGTCCGATCCGACCAGCCGCAGCGTGCAGCGCGACGACGCCGCCGGGCTGATCGCCGCCGGCAACACCGCGGTGGCCGACCCGGCGCAGATCTGGGGCTCGCCCGAGGTCGACGACAACATCAAGTTCTTCGGAAACTTCGGCGTGCCGCTCGAGAGCGGCCGGCAGCTCTACGCCCACGCCAACTACGCCGAAAAGACGGTGACCGGCGGCTTCTACTTCCGTAACCCGAACACCCGCAGCGCGGTGTTCAGCGGCGACGGCGGCTCGACTCTGCTGGTCGGCGACCTGCTCGACGCCCAGGACGGCGTGCTCGACGGTTCGGCCGGCTGCCCGACCGTGAGCATCTTCGACAACGTGCCCGATCCGGTGGCGCTGGGCGAGGTCTTCGCCAACCCGAACTGCTTCAGCTTCCAGGAGATCTTCCCCGGCGGCTTCACCCCGAACTTCGGCGGCGACGCCACCGACGGCTCGCTGGTGGCCGGCATCAAAGGTCAGACCGACGGCGGCCTCTTCTGGGACGCCAGTGCCAGCTTTGGCACGAGCGAGGTCGACTTCTTCATCTTCGACACGGTGAACGCCTCGCTCGGCCCGAACACGCCGACCGCGTTCGATCCGGGTCTCTACAAGCAGGAAGAGCTGAGCTTCAACTTCGACGTCTCGTACGCGCTCAACGACCGCACCAACCTCGCGGGCGGCGTCGAGTGGCGCGAGGAGACCTTCGAGATCGGCATCGGCCAAGAAGAGTCGTACGCCATCGGCCCGCTCGCCGAGCAGGGCTTCAGCGCCGCCTCGAACGGCTTCCCCGGCTTCGGCCCGATCGCCGCCGGCGACTGGAGCCGCGCCAACTACGCGATCTACGGCGACGTCGAGTGGACCGGCGACCAGTGGAACTTCGGAACCGCCCTGCGCTTCGAGGACTTCGAGGACTTCGGCACGACGGTCAACGGCAAGATCTCCGGCCGCTACGCGGTGAACGACAATCTGGCGCTGCGCGCCAGCGTGTCGACCGGGTTCCGCGCGCCGACGCCGGGTCAGTCGAACGCCTTCAACGTCTCGACCGAGTTCGACCTGCAGGCGATGGAGCTGGTGAACAACGGCACCATTCCTTCGTCGTCACGCGTCGCCGAGCTGCGCGGCGGTGAGCCGCTCGAGCCCGAGGAGTCGGTGAACTACGCGGTCGGCCTGGTGTACGACGCCGGCGAGTGGACCTTCACCGCCGACCTCTTCCGCATCGACGTCTCCGACCGTCTCGCCGTCACCCAGCTCTTCGAGCTGTCGCCCGACGAGGTCGACCAGCTGATCGCGGAAGGCGTCACCAGCGCCGCCAACCTGCAGAACTTCCGCTTCTTCGCCAACGACTTCGACACCGAGACCACGGGTCTCGACCTCATCGCCACCTACACGCCGTACGCGCTCGGCGGCAACACGAGCTTCAGCTTCGTGTTCAACCACACCGAGACCGAGGTCGCCGATTTCAACCCGGCGACCCTCGAC
This sequence comes from Acidobacteriota bacterium, assembly GCA_039194425.1. GTDB lineage: Bacteria > Acidobacteriota > Thermoanaerobaculia > Multivoradales > J023 > JAUIJL01. The sequence continues at coordinate 334,401 of JBCCVZ010000001.1, forward strand.
GCGACGCGCATCCAGGAGCTCGAGGAGGCGCTGCCCGAAACGCGCTGGAACCTCACGGTCAACCACGCGCTCGGCGACGATTGGAACCTGCTCGGCCGCGTGAGCTACTACGACGACTGGTTCGACTCCGAGGACGGCCAGACCTACGGCGGCGAGTACCTGATCGACGCCGAGGTCGCCTGGGACTTCCTCGACAACATGACCTTCGTGCTCGGCGGCAACAACATCTTCGACACGTTCCCGGAAGAGAACCCGGGCGCGCGGGCCGGAGTCGGCAACCTCTACAGCCAGTTCACGCCCTTCGGCTTCAACGGCGGCTTCTACTACGCGAAGATCCGCTACAGCCTCTGAGGACGTGCTGATCGTCTGAGCTCGAGGGGCGCCCCGCGGGGCGCCCTTTTTCGTCGAGCCGTCAGCGGTCGGCGAAGGCCGCGTCAAAACGGGCGCCGAGGCCCTCGAGGCGCTCTGTGGGCTCGTTCGAGAACACCAGGCGCAAGAGGCCGCGGCTGCGCTCGCTGCCCCAGCCGTCCATCGGCGTCGCCGCCACCTTGGCCTTCGTCATCAATCGGTCGGACGCTTCGCGACCGGTGAGACCCATCTGCGCGACGTCGACCAACAACGACCAGCCGCCCTCGGGCCGGATCACCGGGTAGTCCCGCAGCTCGCGCAGGATCACGTCGCGCCGCCGCTGCCAGACCGCGGCGGCTCGCGCGACGTCGCCGTCGGGTGTCTCGAGCGCCAGCGCCGCCGCCGACTGCGCGATGCCGACACTGCAGCAGCCGTTCGAGATCGTCACCAGGCCGATGTCGTCGACGATTCGCGGCGGCGCCACGATCCAGCCGACCCGCCAGCCGATCATGCGGTACTCCTTGGCCACCGAGCCGACCGTGATCGTGCGCTCGGCCATGCCCGACAGCGACGCCGGGTGCACGCGTTCGTGGTCGTCGAAGAGGATGCGCTCCATCGCGCTGTCGACGATCATCCAGGCGTCGGCGTCGCGGCAAGCGTCGGAGACGGCGCGCCACTCGTCGGCGCGCAGCACGCAGCCCGAAGGCATCGCCGGGCTCATCATCAAGAATGCTCGCGTGCGCTCGCTGACCGCCGCGTGCAGGCTGCCGAGGTCGAGCCGCCAGACACCGTCGACGACCTCGCAGCGGGCGAAACGCGGCACGCCGCCGGCCAGCCGCACGCGGTTCACCAGCCCAATGTAGATCGGGTCGACCAGCACCACCTCGTCGCCCGGTTCGAGCAGTGCGAGCAGGACGTCGAGGATGCCCGACAAGCCGCCGTTCGAGATCAGCGTCGTCGTGCGCCAGTCGTAGTCGACACCGGAGGTGCGCGACACCAACGCGGCGGCGGCGCGGCGGGTCGCGTCGTGGCCGACGAACGGCAGATAGCTGTTGGCGTCGTCGCGGCCGACGGCGGCGCGGGTCGCCTCCTCGACGCCGGCGGGTGGACGCAGATCGGTGTCGAGATTCTCGAGGCGCAGCATCTCGGGATCGGCGGCGCCGTCGGCCAGGTCGCCCATCCGATCGACGCCGATCGGCGCCATGCCGGCGAGGCGCGAGACGGTCATCGCCGATCCGACGGCCGGCTCACAGTCCGAGATCCTTCGGCAGGCCCTTCATCAGATCGTTCGGCAGCGCGCCGCCCCCACCGAGACCGCCACCCCCACCGCCGCCCATGGCGCGGCGCAGGAACTTACCGCCGGCGCCCTTCATCATCTTGCGCATGCGCAGATACTGCTTGAGCAGGCGGTTGATGTCCTGCACGCGCGTGCCCGAGCCTTTCGCGATGCGGCGCTTGCGCTTGGCGTTGAGCACCGCCGGCTTGCGCCGCTCGAGCGGTGTCATCGAGTTGATGATCGCCTCGACGCGCTTGAGCTCGCCGTCGTCGACCTGCGCCGCGTCGAGTCCCTTGAACGGACCGACCTTGGGCATCAACTCCATCAGCTGCGACAGCGGGCCGAGCTTGCGCACCTGGCGCAGCTGGTCGCGCAGATCCTCGAGCGTGAACTCCTTCGACACCATGCGCCGCGCCAGGCGCTCGGTCTCGTCGGCGTCGAGCCCCTGCTCGGCGCGCTCGATGAGCGACAGCACGTCGCCCATGCCGAGGATGCGCGACACCAGGCGGTCGGGGTGGAAACGGTCGAAGTCTTCGAGCTTCTCGCCGGTTCCGAGGTAGCGAATCGGCACCTTGGTGACGGCGCGGATCGACAGCGCGGCGCCGCCGCGCGAGTCGCCGTCCATCTTGGTCAGGATCACGCCGGTCAGGTCGAGCGTACGGCGGAACTCACCGGCACTTTTCACCGCGTCCTGGCCGGTCATGGCGTCGGCGACGAAGAAGATCTCTTTTGGCTCGGCCGCCGCGACCACCGCCTTCAGCTCGTCCATCAGAGCTTCGTCGACGTGCAGACGGCCGGCGCTGTCGATGATCACGACATCGTGACCGTGCTCGTGCGCCCAGCGCGGCGCGCGCTTGGCCAGCGACACCACGTCCTCGCCCGGCTCGGGAACCAGCACCGGCACACCGACCTGCGCGCCGACCTGGATCAGCTGCTCGACCGCGGCAGCGCGCTGCAGGTCTGCGGCGACCAGCAGCGGCTGGCGCCCCTGCTCGCGCAGGCGACGGGCGAGCTTGCCCGAGGTCGTCGTCTTGCCCGACCCCTGCAGGCCGCAGAGCATGGCCACCGCCGGCGAGCCTTTCGTGTCGAGCTCCGGGCTGGTGTCGCCGAGCAGCAGCGTGAGCTCGTCGCGCACGATCTTGATCACCTGCTGCGCCGGCGTCAGGCTCTCGAGCACCGCCTCGCCCTCGGCGCGCTGGCCGATGCGCGAAACGAAGGTCTTGACCACGCGGAAGTTCACGTCGGCCTCGAGCAGCGCCAGTCGGATCTCGCGCAGCGCGGCGTCGAGAACCTCTTTCGAAATGGTGCCCTCGCCCTTCAGGCGACGAAACACACCTTGCAGTCGATCTTGCAAGCCATCCAGCATCGAATGCTCCTGGGCCGATGTCCGCGCGGCGATCCATCGAAGATCGCGGCGAGGCGGATGCGGCGAGTGGTCGAGTCGGGGCCGGCGCGGCGGTGGCCGGGCGGCGAGCGCGGACTGGCGCCGTGGCGCGGCGGCTCGTCATCCTAGCCGACGACCCGGGAGGCGGCAAATCCTCCGCCGTCGGATCGGCTATCATGCGCCGGCACGATGAAAGGAAACGCCATGACGAACCGTTCCCACACTCCGCGCCTCGCCCTCGCCTTCTTCACCCTCGTCCTGCTGCTCGCCGCCATCGGCTGCGGCTCCGACAACGCGACGCCGCCGCCCACCGAGCAGGCACCGGCGGTCGACCAGCCGTCCGCCGAGCCATCGGCCACCGAGCCGCCGCGGCAGAGTGACCCGACCGAGGAGCCTGTCGCCGAGGAGCCGCCGTCCGAGGTCTCTGAAACCGACGGCGCGCCCGACGACTCTGATTCCGGCGCCGGTGACGAAGAAGTCGTTGCGCCCGAGCCCCTCGATCCGTCGATCGACTGATCGCGGGCTCGTCTTCATCTTCACTTCGCGCACCTGCGCTAGGGTTCGCCCGTGAAAAAACGCGCCAAGATCGTCGCTACCCTCGGCCCCGCCAGCTCCGACGACTCGGTGATCGAGCGCCTGCTCGACGCCGGGATGAATGTCGCGCGCCTCAATTTCTCGCACGGCTCGCACGACACCCATCGCCAGATGATCGCCACCGTGCGTCGCCTCGCCGAGGCCCGGGGCACCTTCGTGCCGGTGATCGTCGACCTCATGGGCCCGCGCTTTCGCCTCGCCCAGATCGACGGCGAGATTCAGCTCGACGTCGGTGCAGAAGTCACCCTCGGTCCCGACGGCGCCGACGTGCCGGTGGAGGACGCCGACTTCCTCGAGCACTTGCAGGTCGGCGAGCGCATCCTCATCGACAACGGCCTGGTGGAGCTCGAAGTCACGGCGCGCCGCGACAACCGCGTGCGCGCCAAGGTGCTGCACGGCGGACCGGTCTCGACGCGCAAGGGCATCAACCTGCCCGACACCGACCTGCCCTTCACCATCTCGGCGAAAGACCGCGCCGACATCGCCCTGGCGGTGGCCGAAAAGGCCGACTACATCGCGGTCTCTTTCGTCGGCGGCTCGGAGGACCTCGAGGCCGTGCGCGAGGTGGTGTCCGAGCACGGCGGCCTGATCCCGCTGATCGCCAAGCTCGAGCGCGCCGCCGTCGTCCAGAGGCTCGGCAAGACGGTGCGTGCCGCCGACGCGGTGATGGTGGCGCGCGGCGATCTTGGCGTCGAGGTGCCGCCGCACGAGGTGCCGGTGATCCAGAAGCGGATCATCGCCACCGGCCGCGAGCTCGGCAAGCCGGTGATCGTGGCGACCCAGATGCTCGAGTCGATGATGGAGCAACCACGACCGACGCGCGCCGAGACCTCCGACGTCGCCAACGCGGTCTTCGACGGCGCCGACGCTCTGATGCTCTCGGGCGAAACCGCCGCCGGCCAGTTCCCGGTCGAAGCCGTGCGCACGATGGCACGCGTGATCCAGGAGGCCGAGGCCTACCGCCGCCCCGAGAGCTACCAGCCGCGCCGAGCCCGGGTCGACTCCGTGGACTATCTCGAGCCCGGCAAGTCGGAGCAGGTGTACCTCAACGAGCGCCGCGACCTGCACCTCGAGATTCCCGAGATGATCTCGGCCGCCGCCGTGCACGTCGTCAACAATCTCAACGTCCGCCAGATCGTCGCCTTCAGCCAGGGCGGCTTCACCGCCCGCATGATCTCGCGCTATCGCCCCGAGACCCCGATCACCGTGTTCACTCTCGATCTCGAGGTAGCCCGCCGCGTCCAGCTCGTCTGGGGCACGCAGCCGGTGCTCATGGAGTACGAAGTGAATCACCACGACGAGGTGGTCGACGTGGTCGACCGCGTCCTCGTCGAGCGCGACCTAGCGCAGCCGGGCGACACGATCATCATCCTGATGGGTGATCCGATCGATCAGAAGCCGCTGACGAACCTGATGCGAATCCACCGCGTGCGGGGGTGAGTCGTCCAGGCTCGGCGGACGGCGACGCGGAAGACCGTGGGACCCGTGGAGGGGCCCGGATCGCACGCCGCGGCTGACTTCCTGCGAGCCTGGGATCACCGCGCCCGAAACTGCGACGGAGACTGCCCCGTCCAGCGCTTGAACGCCCGCCGGAAGGCACGCTCATCGGAGTAGCCCAAGAGCCGCGCCACGCGGCCGATGGTGATCCGCGGATCACCCAAGAGCTCTTCGGCGTAGACGGCCCTGATGTGGTCGATCAAGCTTTTCAGCGAGTGTCCGTGGGCCGCGGCCAGTCGCTGCGCCGAACGCAGGCTCATGAAGGCCCTTTCGGCGGCGGCGCGGCCGCTGAACTCTCCTATCGACGCGTTGTCGGCGATCGCTTGGCGCAGCCGGTCCAGCTGGGCCGGAAACCCTTCGCGCTTGATGCGCTCCACCGCCTGCTGGAAGTGCTGCTCCACGTAGGCGAAAAGCTCAGTATTCGCATGGCTGATCGCCGAATCCAAGCTGCCGCGGCGGAAAACGATCCCGTTGGCCGGCAGGTTGAACTCGATGGGCACTTGGAAAAAGTCCTCGTAGTCTTCGACGGGCCCCCAACGGCTGCAGGTGAAGCCCACCCTCTCGACGGCGTCGTCGACACCGAGGGATTCGCGGATGAGCCGGACGGTGAGCGCCCCGGCCATGGCGGCTGAGCGCCCCTCGTCGATGGTGTCCGCGGGGTGCATGCCCCTCAGCTGGGAGACCCCGTTGTGCTCGATGAGCTCCAGCTCCAGCCGATCACCGAGCAGCATTCTGTTTTGGGTGAGCAGCTCGAGCGCCTGCCGAAGGTTTTCCGCGAACTGCATGCCTTCCGCCAGGCCGGCCATGCAAGAAAGCGGTGCGGCTCTGGCCATCTGAATCGGTAGCGCCTCATCGGGCCACTCCTCCCAAAGAGCCAGCCAAAGGCACGGCAGAACGTTGTCGGGCAGGCGGTCGTTCGGGTTGACCAAGTCGAGACCCGAGACGCCGCAAATGGCGTTGATCCTCTCCATGCTCCAGCCCCGCGAAAGCGCGAAAGCCGCGGTGGTGGAAGCGACGCTGGCGTGAGCTCTGGGCTGGCTCACTTTGGCGTGAATTGTCCGTTTTTGATCCGCCACTGTCCTTCACGCCCTCTCTTTGCTTGTCCAAAATCCATCAAATGATACACATCAGAGCATGCGAAGCGCGTCAGCGCGCGCTGTTGATCGTGCGGACGCTCGCCTCCGCGTTGGCGACCCTGGCCTTGGTCCCAGGCGCGGCAGTCCTAGGCGCGGCAGTCCTAGGCGCGGCAGTCCTGGGCGTGATGGCCCCGACGGCCACTTCGGCCGAGACCATCGACATCGCGATCATCGAAGACGGCGAGTCGGCCCTGACGCTCGAAACCAAGGACGCGCTGATCGAACAGCTCGGCGGGCTCAGCGATTTCGAGTACACCTTTCGCCACCCCGAGGCTTGGCAGCTGGCCCACGGCTGGCAGCTCGAGCGGGCCCGCGACGCCATCGAGTTGGCGCTGGCCGAGGACTCGATCGATCTCGTCGTGGCCCTCGACGTGCTGTCGAGCAGTGTCGCCGCCGGGCTCGAGCCGTCGAAGCCCTTGATCGCGACGGCCGTCGCGCTGCCTGAGCTCCAGGGCTTCTCGGTCACGGCGGACGGCACCAGCGGCGTGCACAATCTGCACTTCCTGACCGCGAACTTCGACCTTGCGGGCGCGCTGAGGGACTTCCAGCGCTACGCCGGCGCACGGCATATCGGCCTGGTGGTGGACGGTAGCCTGTTTGAAGCCATCCCGTCCCTGCCGCGGGAAACGGAGCGCATCCGCGGTGAGCTCGACTTCGAGCTCAGCCCGATCGAAGCACCGGCCGGCGACTTCCGGAGGTGGCGCGAAACCGTGCCGAGCGGAGTCGACGCGCTTTTTCTGACGCCGCTGCCGCGCCTCGATCGGGAGCTTTCGGACGCGCTGATCGAGCTCGCCAAAGAGCTACGCTGGCCCACGTTCACGACGCTCGGCCGCGGCCAAGTGGAGGCCGGTTTCCTGATGGGCCAAAGCCTCGTCACCTCGCCCGACCAGTTGGCCCGGCGCCTGGCGATCGACATCCGAGACATCGCGCTCGGGCGCTCGGCCTCCAACCTGCCGGTGACGATGGAGGTGCGCGATCGCCTGGCGATCAACCGTCGCACCGCCGACGCCATCGGTTTTCGGCCCACCTTCGAGCTGCTCTTTGAAGCCGACGTGCTCGAAGAGGAGCTCGGCGACGGTCGAGTCCTGAGCCTGCGCGGCGCCGTCGACGAGGCGCTCGAGCGCAACCTCGGCCTCGCCGTGGCGCAGCGCGACTTGGACATCGCCGGCGAGGATACGGCCGTCGCCCGCGGCGCGCTGCTGCCGCAGGCCGGAGGCGGCCTCAGCTGGTTGCGCCAGGACCGCGATTTGGCGCTGACGGGCCCGACCCGCTCCCTCGACGCCGCGCTCACGCTGTCGCAGTCGATCTACTCCGAGTCCCTGCGCAGCAACTTCCGGGCGACCGCTCTCTCGGAAGACGCGGAAGCCTTCGACCGGGGCGCCACGGAGCTCGACGTCATCGAGGGCGTGGCGCTCACCTACCTGCAGGTGCTCGTCGCCAAGACCGAACGCGACATCCAGCTGGAGAACCTCAATCTGACCCGGGCCAACCTCGAGCGGGCGCAATTCCGCGCCGACGTCGGCTCGGCGAATCGTTCCGAGGTGCTGCGCTTTGAGGCCGAGCTGGGCACGGATCGGCAAGCCGTCACCGCTGCCGTGGCGGCCTACGAGCGGCTGCGCTTCGAGCTCAACCGGGTGCTGCGTCGGCCGATCGGCGAGGACTTCCAAACCGAGGAGCCGGGCATCGACTCCGCCGAGCTGCTGGCCGACGAACGCCTGCTCGAGCTGCTCGAGAGCCCCGACGGCGTCGAGACCCTGGGCGCGTTCATGGCTGAGGAGGCGCTGCGCAACTCCCCCGAGCTGGCGGCGCTGCGCCTCCGCATCGAGGCGCAGGAGCGGCTGCTGGTCGCCGCAAAGCGACGCCGCTACGTGCCCAACATCGACGCCGTGTCGCGGGTCAACCGCATTGTCGACGACGGCGGTGCGATTCTCGAAACGGATTTCGATAGCGACTGGAGCGTGGGCGTCGACTTCACCTGGAGTCTCTTCGAAGGCGGCGCCATCGCGGCGAGCCAGCGGCGAGAGGCGCAGCGCGTGGACCAGCTCGAGCTGACGCTCGAGCAGACCGCCGACCTCGTCGAGGCTGACGTCCGCGCGCGGCTGGTCGAAACGGCCTCGACGAGGCTCAACATCGCCTTCGCCAACTCCTCGGCTGAGGCGGCGCAGGAGACGCTCGAGCTCGTCACCGACGCCTACTCCCGCGGCGCGGCCGGCTACATCGACCTGATCGATGCCCAGAACACCTTCCTCAGCGCCCGGCTGGCCGCCGCGGGCGCGGTCTACCAGCACTTGCAGGACCTGGTGGAGCTGCAGCGATCCATCGCCTTCTTCGACTTCGCCGCATCGCCCGCGGACGAGCGGGCCTGGCTCGACCGACTGGGCCTCTATCTTCAATCCACCGAGGACGCCTCCCGATGACAAATCGCCCTCTCCTCCGTTCGCTGGCGCCCTGGGCGCTCACCGCCGGCGCCGCCTTGCTCGTCGGCTGCGGCGGCGAGGCGCCGCCGTCCGATACCGCCCTGCGCCCCGTGAAATCCATCGTCGTCGAGAGCGGCTCGGCGTCGATCCGCGACCGCGTCTTCAGCGGCACGGCCCGTTCCGCCGAGGAGGCGGCGCTCAGTTTCAAAGTCTCGGGCACGGTGTCCCAAGTGCCCGTCGAGGTCGGCGACCAGCTGAAGCGGGGCGACTTGATCGCCTCGCTCGACCGCGATCTGTTCAACGTCGAGCTCGAGCAGGCGCTGGCAGAGGAAGCGCGGACCAAGGCGACCCGTCGAAGCGCCGAAGCGGAATACCAGCGGGTGCGGCTGCTCTTCACCAACGACAACGCATCCCGGAACGAGCTCGATACGGCGTTGGCCAACGCCGAAGCGGCCAAGGCTTCCTTTAACGCCGCGGTTCAGACGGTGCGCCTCGCGCGGCTGAACCTGGGCTATACCCGGTTGACGGCGTCCGAGGACTGCTCGGTGGCCGAGCTGCAGGTCGAGGTCAGCGAGAACGCGGCGGCCGGGCAAACCGTCGCCCGGGTCAACTGCGGCAAGGGCTGGGAAGTGGTCCTGGCCGTGCCGGAGAGCCTGATCGCCTCCTTCGAGGACGGCATGGCCGGCGTCGCCAGGTTCCCGTCGGTGCCGGGCCTTTCCTTCGAGGGCGTGGTCAGCGAAGTGGGCGTCGGAACCCGGGACGCCCGGACTTTCCCGGTGACGCTGTCCTTGGCCACCGTTCCCGACGACATCCGATCGAACCTCGCCGCCGAGGTCACGTTCCAGTTCCCGGAACGTCTCAGCGACGAAGAGGGCGGCGCGAACCGTTCCCTCGGGGCGGCGGGCTCCGATCGCCTCTACGTGCCGCCGTCGGCGGCGCTCGAGGACGAGAACGGCACCTTCATCTTCGTTGTCGGGCCGAGCGATCAGCCCGGCGCCGCGGCGCTCGAGCGGCGCTCGGTGAAGGTCGGCGAAATCTCAGAGCTGGGACTCGAAATCCTCTCCGGCCTCGAAGTCGGTGAACGCATCGTCACGGCGGGCCAAATCCACGCCCGCGACGGCATGCTGGTGCGCGAGCCGGCGCGGTAGCAGGGGCCCGCCATGAACATCACCGCCGCCGCCATCCGCTACAACCGCGTGACCCTCGTGGCCGTCCTGGCCCTCTTCGTCAGCGGTCTCTCCGCCTACGTGCAGCTACCCAAGGCCCAGGACCCCGGCTTTACGATCCGCACCGCCACGGTGACGACGCCTTTCCCCGGCGCCAGCCCCGAGCGCGTCGAGCAGCTGGTCACCGACGCGATCGAAGAGAAAGTCCAGGAGATGCCGGAGGTCGACGAGATCACCTCCGAGTCGATCAGCGGCGTCTCCGTGGTCACCGTCACCTTCAAGGACAGCTACGAGCACATGCCGCCGATCTTCGACGATCTGCGCCAGAAGGTCGAAGACGTCATTCCCGAGCTGCCGGCGGGCACCATCACGCCGATGGTCAATGACGAATACGGCGACACCTACGGCCACCTTTACAGCCTCGTCGGCACTGGCTTCAGTCCGAAGGATCTGCGCGACGCCGCGCTCGATGTGCGCGACGTGCTGCTCAAGGAGCCGGATATCGCCAAGGTGGACCTTTACGGCGATATCGAAGACGCGATCTATATCGAGTACAACAACGCTCGTCTCACCGAGCTCGGGGTTTCGCCGCAGCAGCTCGAGGGCGTGCTGCAGTCGCTCAATATCCTGTCTTCGGGCGGCGACATCACCATCGGCCGCGAGCTGATCGTGCTCGAGCCGACGGGCAATTTCGACACCGTCGAAGACCTGCGCGAGGCGATCATCGAGATCCCCGGCAGCCGGGCGCTGGTCCGGCTGCGGGATATCGCGGAGATCTACCGCGCCTACGAAGATCCGATCAGCCAGAAGGTGCGCGTCGACGGCGAAGACGCCATCTCCTTCGCCATCTCGATGCGCGAGGGCGGCAACATCCTGACCCTGGGCGAGCGCCTCGAAACGCTGACCCTCGAGATCGAGTCGGGCCTGCCGCTGGGCATGGAGCTCCGGCCCATGTTTCTGCAGTCGAAGCTCACGGGCGCCAGCGTCGACGCTTTCGTCAGCAACCTGGTGCAGGCGGTGTTGATCGTGATCCTGGTCATGATCGTCTCGCTCGGCGTGCGCACCGGGCTTGTGGTCGCCTCGCTGATCCCGGTGGTGATGGTCTCGACCTTCGTCATGATGTCGATCTTCTCGATCGGCATCGATCAAATCTCCCTCGCCGCCTTGATCATCTCGCTCGGACTGCTGGTCGACAACGCCATCGTCGTGGTCGAGGCGACCATCGTGCGGCGCCAGAACGGCGAGGCGCCGATCGAGGCGGCGATCGGCGCGGCTGGGGAAATGATGGTGCCGCTGATCATCTCTTCCCTGACCACGGCCGCGGCGTTCACGCCCATCGCCCTGGCCGAATCGGCGGTGGGCGAGTTCACCGCCTCGATCTTCTACGTGGTGACCATCGCTCTGCTGCTCTCCTGGACCCTGGCGATGACCTTCATCCCCATGCTGACGCCGTTCATCAAGGTAGAGCCGAAAGAGACGAGCGAGGACGGTGCCAAATTCGACACCGCCTTCTACCGTGGCTACCGCCGTCTGCTTGCTACGGTGATCCGCTTTCCGCTGATTTTCTGCGCGCTGGTGATCGCGCTCTTCGCCCTCTCGATGGTGGGCATGGGCTCTGTGCCGCAGGTCTTCATCCCGCCGTCCGAGGACGCCGTGCTCACCGCCACCCTGGAATTGCCACCGGGCTCGGACATCGAGGCGACGGAAGACTTGATCCGGGACCTCGACGACTTTTTCGAGTCCAAGAGGGTCGATCCAGACGACCCCGAGGCGATCGGTACTCGCGGCTGGACGAGCTACATCGGCTCCGGCGGCCCCCGCTTCGTGCTCTCGTTCTCCCCGGAGAACCCACGCAACTCCGTGGCCACGGTGATCCTGAACGTCAACAACAGCGCCTCCCTCGACCCGATCAAGCTGGCGATCGAGAAGTACGTCTTCGAGACTCACCCCGACGCCCGGCTCCTGGTGAACCGGCTGGCGAACGGTCCGCCGGTGGCCTATCCGATCGAAATCAAGCTTTCCGGTCCCGATTTCGACGAGCTCTTCGCCCTGCAGTCGACGATCAAGTCCAAGCTCTGGGAATACGACGTCGTCACCGCGGTGCAGGACACCTGGGGCCCGCAAAGCAAGAAACTGATCGTTGACGTCGACCAGGCCCGCGCCTTCCGCGCCGGCGTCTCGAACCTCGACATCGCGACGTCGCTGAACGCCGGGCTCGCCGGCATGGAGATGACCGAGTTCCGCGAGCAGGACGAGACCATCCCAGTCATCCTGCGCACCGAGGGCTCGGACCGCGACGACCTCCGAAAGCTCGAGAACCTGAGCGTCTTCTCCCAAAGCAGCGGCGCCGTGGTGCCGCTCAGTCAGGTCGCCGAGGCGCGGGTGGTGTGGGAGCCGGCGCGCATCGAGCGCCTCGACCGGGAGCGTATGATCACGATCCAGGTGCAGCTGCAACTCGGTGTCACCGTCGCCGAAGTGCTGGACACGTTCCGCCCGTGGCTCGACGAGCAGCAGACCACCTGGAAGCCGGGCTACAGCTATCTCGAGGGCGGCGAAACGGAGGAGTCCGACAAAGCCGCTGTTTCCGTGGTCGCAGCGCTGCCTTTCGCGGCGGTGGCGATCGTGATGCTGCTGATCCTGCAATTCAATTCGATCCGCAAGTCGAGCATCGTGTTGATCACGATTCCACTGGGCTTGATCGGCATCGTCGCCGGCCTACTGATCACCGGCTCGAGCTTCGGTTTCTTCACCTTCCTGGGCCTGATCTCGCTGGCCGGCATCGTCATCAACAACGCCATCGTGCTCCTCGACCGAATCAAGCTCGAGATCGAAGAGAACGGACTCGAGCCGAGCGCCGCGATCCTCGAAGCCAGTCAGCAGCGCGCGCGGCCCATTCTGCTCACCACGGCGACCACCATCGGAGGCATGATCCCGCTATGGCTCGGCGGCGGCCCGATGTTCGAAACAATGGCCGTGGCGATTCTCTTCGGTCTCCTCTTCGCCACCGTCATCACACTTCTGCTGGTCCCCGTGCTTTATTCGGTGCTCTATCGCACAGAAGGCCGGAACGAAGCGATTCCGAAGGCCCCTAGATCGGCCGAGACATGATCGGCCCGCTCGGCTGGGGCGTTCTCCTCACCCTCTTCACCGTCGCCGTGCACATCGTCGGACTGGTCCACCTGGGCCAGCTGCTCGGCGTCCTGATGTCGCCCCGGCGATTCGCTCGGAATCCTGTGCACCGAACCCTCTTCCTGAGCGTGGCGGTGCTCTTGTTGATCCTTCTCCACCTCGTCGGAGCCGGAGTCTGGGCGTCTTTCTATTGCTGGGTCGGCGAGTTCGACGAGTTCAAGACCGCGCTCTATTTCTCAGTGGTCACGGCCACCTCCCTCGGCTACGGCGACATCACGCTCTCGGAAGGCTGGCGAATGCTCACCGTCTTCGAAGCCATGTCGGGACTGCTGCTCTTCGGCGCCAGCACGGCGACAGTCTTCCAGCTGATGGTCAAGATGCTGCCGAATCCCCTCGAGGCCCGAATCGAAGCCGAAGCTTCCGAGCATCGGACGCGGAGCTCAGGTCCCAGGTCTTAGGAATTAGCGAACGGGACTCTCGCTCTAGGAGAGACGAAACGACGGCCGGTGCAGACGAGCATCCGAGCAGTTCAGACCCGTCGCCAGCTTGCCGGCTCTGGCCGAGTGCACAGGACAAACGGGGCCGACCCGCGGGTCAAGGCACCGCGCGGTCTTCGTCGGCGTCGCGCAGGTCGGGCTCGGGGACGTCTTCGCTCAGCACCTGCTTGGCGTAGAGAACGCCGTACTCGATGCCCGAGTAGACCGTGGCGGCGAGGGCCGCGTAGACGGCGATCTCGGCCAGGGGCTCGAGCGGACCGAGGCGCTGGACGAAGATCAGGAGCGAGATCGCGACCATCTGAGTGATGGTCTTCAGCTTGCCCGACCACGACGCCGAGATCACCAGATTCTGCGACGCGGCGACGCTGCGCAGGGTCGAGATGGCGAACTCGCGGGCGACGATCGTGACGACGATCCAGGCCGGCACGCGGCCGAGCTCGACCAGGGAAATGAAGGCGGCCGAGGTGAGGATCTTGTCGGCCGCCGGGTCGAGCAGCTTGCCGAGACGGGTGACCAGGCCGTAGCGGCGGGCGATGTAGCCGTCGAGCAGGTCGGTGAGGGCGGCGAGCAAGAAGACGGCGAGGCCGACGAACTCCTTGCCCTCGAACTTGGTGAGCAAGACGACGACCAGCAGCGGCACCATCAGGATGCGCAGGCAGGTCAGGATGTTCGGCAGATTGAACATCGCGCGGCGGCTCCGTGCAGGGCGGCGGCTCAGGGGGCGCCGGGGGGCGTCGTGGTGAAGACGATCTCGCCGTTGGCGCCGCGCGTCACGTGCACCGCGGCGCCGCGCTGCGCCTCGTCCTGGGCGCGCTCGCGGGCCTCGTCGGCACGCCGCTCGCGCGCCGCCTCGCGCGCCGAGAGCACCGCCGATTCCGGCGGCGTACGGCGGTAGAGCTCGAGCACCTTGCGCACGTAGGCTTGAGTCTCTTGGTACGGCGGAATGCCACCGAAGCGGGTGACGGCGGTGGGGCCGGCGTTGTAGGCGGCGAGCGCCAGCTCGAGCTCGCCGAAGTGATCGAGCATGCGCTGCAGGTAGCGCGTGCCGCCGCGGACGTTCTCTGCCGGGTCATAGGCGTCGACGACGCCGAGCTCGGCCGCGGTCGCGGGCATCAACTGCATCAGGCCCATCGCGCCCTTGCGCGACAGCGCGCGCGGGTTGTAGCCCGACTCGACCTGCATCACCGACTGCACGAGGCGCCGAGGCAGCCCGGCCTGGCGCGCCGACTCGCCGATCAGTCGGTCGATCTCAGGGCTCGGCACCGGCAGCAGGCGGCCGGCGGTGCGGCGCGCGCGCTGGGTGGTGTTCTCGTTGTAAATCAGGCGTGTCCCGTCGGCCAGCCGCTTGATACTCACTTCGTCGTCGCCGCCGTGGCTCGGCGCGGCGAGCGCCAGCGCGCAGGCCGCGATCACCGCCGCGCACACCGTCGGGCGGAGCGCTGCGGTCGAGCGGAGCGAGGCGGGCGCGAGAGAGCGAAATGGCATATTCATCGGCTCGGGTGTCGGACCTGGCAGAACAGCATATCGCACGCCGCGGCCTTGTGGAAAGTCGAGCCCGCGATCGCCCCGCAGACTGCACGACGCAGGAAGCGCCCTGGTGATCGACAGTTGCGCCGACGCGGTCAGGCGCACCGCTCAGAACATCTGCGATTCGGCGCGGCGCTGGTCGACGGCGGCGAGAATCGCCGAGGTCGAGAATCCGCGTCGCTCGAGGTGTCGCGCCAGGGCCTCGGGCGTGGCGCGCGGCTTGCGCGCGGCGGCGCGTAGCGCTTCGGCGCGCTCGTCGTCGGGCAGCGATTCGTCGAGCACGCGAGCGGCGAGCTCCCGCTCGACGCCGCGCTCGCCGAGCTCGGCCTCCAGTCGGCGCCGGCCGATCGGCCCGCGACGCAGCTTCTCGGACACATAGGCGCGCGTCGCGCGCTCGGCGTCGAGCCAACCGCGCTCTTCGAGATCGTCGAGCACGCGCTCAGCGATCTCCGCCGGCACTTCGCGCTGCGCCAGCTTGCGCTCGAGCTCGCGGCGAAAGTGCTCGCGCCGCGAAAGCAGCTTCAGCGCACGATCACGCGCGTCCTTGAAGAGCTCCTCCTCGTCGGGAGCTTGGTCGTCCGCCGAGTCTGAGGCGAAGAGCTCGCCGTCAGCCACCGATGCGCTCGATGTCGGCCTCGAAGAGCGAGTCGCCGCCGCCCATCAGGTCGTCGCCACCGGACAGGCTGAGGTTGTTCTCCATGTCTTCCATCGCCTCGTCCGAGGTGAACTGCACGCCGGCCAGCTTGAGCTTGAACTCGTCCGGGTTGGTGGCGCGCTTGAGCGCCTCTTCGACCGTGATCAGGCCGCCCTTGTAGAGGAAGAACAGGCTTTGGTCGAACGTCTGCATGCCGTACTGGCTGGTGCCGAGCGAGATCTGCTCGCGAATGTACTTGGTCTTCTCTTTGTTCTCGATACAGTCGCGGATGTACGGCGTGGTGATCAGCACCTCGACGGCGGGCACACGGCCCATACCGTCAGCGCGCGGCACCAAGCGCATCGAGATGATCGCCTTGAGCACCTGGGCGAGCTGGATGCGGATCTGCTTCTGGTGATGCGGCGGGAAGACGGAGATGATGCGGTTGATCGTCTCGGTGGCGTCGAGCGTGTGCAGCGTCGAGAACACTAGATGGCCCGTCTCGGCGGCGTGCAGCGCGGTCTCGATGGTCTCGAAGTCGCGCATCTCGCCGACCAGGACGATGTCGGGATCCTGACGCATGGCGGCACGCAGCGCCTGGGCGAAGCCGCGGGTGTCGACGTCGATCTCACGCTGGTTCACCAGCGAGCGCTTGTCGCGGTGCAGGAACTCGATCGGGTCCTCGATGGTGATGATGTGCTCATTGCGCCCGGCATTGATGTGGTCGATCATCGCCGCCAAGCTGGTCGACTTGCCCGAGCCGGTGGTTCCGGTCACCAGCACCAGACCGCGCTGCTCCTCGGAGATCCTCTCGAGCACCTTCGGCAGCATCAGCTCACGTACCGTCTTGATGCGCGCCGGGATGACGCGCAGCACCATGCCGACGACGCCGCGCTGCTGGAAGATGTTGCAGCGGAAGCGGCCGAGGCCGGGCACGGAGTACGCGAGGTCGATGTCGAGCTCTTCCTTGAAGCGCTGCTTCTGGCGCGCGTTCATGATCGAGTACGCCATCGCGATGGTGTCTTCCTGCATCAGCCGCTTGATCTCTTGCATCGGCTGCAGGTGACCATCGATGCGGGCCATCGGGTGACTGCCGACCTTCAAGTGGATGTCGGAGGCGTTCTTCTCGACGGCGAGCTTGAGCAAATCATTGATATTCATGGTCGCCCGAGCATACCACTCAGCGCTTCGGCCCCCGGCCGGGAGGGACTAGGACGCGGCGAGGAGCAGCGTGACGGCGGCGAGCGCGGCAGTCTCGACGCGCAGGACGCGAGATCCCAGCCGCGCTGGGCGGCAGCCGAGAGCCCGCAGCGCGGCGACCTCGTCGGCGGTGAAGCCGCCCTCCGGACCGATGCACACGCTGCACGATTGGGAACCGCTCGCGGCCCGGCTCACCCCCGAGGACACGGCCAGGTCCTGAGGCGATGCGAGTCCGTCCTCGCCGGCCGGACCGTCGGGCGTCAGCACCCAGCGTTCGGCCCACGGCTCGAGCAGCGCCGGGAGCTCGCCCCACGCATGGACGCCGCTGAGCGCCGGAATGCGCGCACGGCCGCACTGCTCGACGGCCGCGCGCGCGACCCGCTCTAGCCGCTCGAGGCGCGCCGGCGACAGCGCCCGCAGCGTGCGCTCGGTGGCGAGGAAGCGCACCGCCGACGCGCCGAGCTCGGTCGCCTTCTCCACCAGCCAATCGGCACGCTCGGGGCGCGGCGTGCCGACCAGGAGCTCGACGTGTCGAGACGGCTCGCGCGGCGCCAGTGGATCACCGAGCGTGATCGTGGCGCGGCGCCGATCGACCGACTCGACCGTGCCGCGGCGCGCTCGCCCGGCCCCGTCGACCACCCGCAAGGCCTCGCCGATGGCGAGGCGCCGAGCACGGAACAAGTGGCGATAGGCCTCGCCCTCGACTTCGACGATTCCGGCGTCGAAGGCCTCGGGAGCGGCGACGAGCGTGGCGCGCAGCGCGCTCACCGGGTCTCACCCCGCGACTCCAGCAACCAGGCGACCCACTCGCCGTCGACTTTTTCGCCGACGGCCTTCAGGCCGAGCGCCGCAAAACGTGCCAGCAAGCTCGACCGCTGCGTCGCGAGATTGCCCGAGCTGACGATTCGCGCCCCGGGACGCAGCAGGCGGAGGAGGTGCGGGTAGGCGTCGAGAATGCGCTCCGGCAGCACGTTGACCAGGGCGAGGTCGACCGAGGGCGCCGGCCGCAGCGCATCGAGTGTGGCGACGGCGAGCCGCGGCCGGCAGCGGTTGCGGTGGGCGTTGGCGCGCGCGGTGATCACCGAGTCGCGATCGAGGTCGACGCCGAGAATGCTGCGAGCGCCCAGGCGCTCGGCGACGAAGGCGAGGATGCCGCTGCCCGTGCCGACGTCGAGGACGTCGAGCGCCTCGAGCCGTCCGAGCGCGAGCAGCCAGGCGACGACCAGACGCGTCGTCTCGTGGCTGCCGGTGCCGAAGGCGTTCTGCGCCGGGATCGCCAGCCGCCGGCCCGGCGCGGCGATCGGGTCGCCCGCCTCGGGATCGTCGGCGCCATCGATCTCTTCGGGATCGCGCGGGTCGACGACGAAACCGCCACCGAGCGCCAGCGGGCGCGAGCGCGCGCGGTAGGGCGCCAGCCAGTCCTGCTCGTCGAGGCTGGCGCGCTCGAGCTCGCGCACGCCGCGCGTCAGCCAGCCGTCGGTCTCGAGATCGAAGGCGTCGAAGCCGACCGGTGGAGGCTCGGTGAGCCAGGCGGTCAGCCGGACGCGAGTGCCGCCGACCGCGCCGACCGCGAGGGTCTCATCGACCTCGAAGCCGAGAGCGCCGCGCGCATGGAGCGCCGCCACCAGCTCGTCGTGCAGCGCCTCGGGCAGGCTGTAGACGCGGCGCTGGTAACGCACCGTCCCCTCCAGCCCACTCAGTGGAAGAGGCTCTTGACGCGGCCCATCACGCCTCCGTCGCCGACCTTGCGACCTTCGAGCTCCGCCAGCCGCTCGAGCAGCTCGACCTGCTCGGAGTCGAGCTCGCGCGGCTTCGGCACGCGGAGCGCGACATGCACAACGTGATCGCCCATCTCGTCGCGATCGAGGCGCCGCGCGCCCTTGCCGCGCAGGCGGAGCTCGGCGCCGGGCTGGGTCGCCGTTGGCACCCGCAGCGGCTCCGCGCCGTGCACCGTTTCGATGTCGAGCTCGGTGCCGAGCACAAGCTGCGGATAGGTCAGCTCGACGATTTCATGGATCTCGGAGCCCTGGCGCTGCAGCCGCTCGTGCGGGCGCACCGAGAGCTGCACCTCGAGATCGCCCGTCGGCCCGCCACGCAGACCGTGCTCGCCTTCGCCACGCAGGCGCAGGCGCATGCCGTCTTCGACGCCGGCCGGCACCGAGACCTCGAGCGTGCGCTCGACCTCCACCCGCCCGGCACCGCTGCACTCGGCGCACGGGTTGGTGACCCGACGGCCTTCGCCGCGGCACTCCGGGCACGGCCGCTGGACGCTGAGGAAGCCCTGCGTGTAGCGCACCTGGCCGACGCCGCCGCAGGTGCTGCACGACTCGAGCTCGCCGTCGGCGCTGCCGGTTCCAGCGCACTGCGCGCAGGCCTCGAGGCGGCGGTAGGTGAGCTCCTTGTCGGCGCCGAAGACGGCTTCCTCGAAGTCGAGCTGCAGGCGGTAGCGCAAGTCGGCTCCGGGCACGCCGCCGCCGCGCCGACGCCGGCCGCCCCCGAAGCCGAAGAGATCACCGAGAATGTCCGAGAAGTCGCCGAAGACGGAGGGATCGAAGCCGCCGCTGAAGCCCCCGCCGCCGGCCCCCGCCACGCCCTGGTGGCCGAAGCGGTCGTAGCGCGCGCGCTTCTGGTCGTCGGAAAGCACCGCGTAGGCCTCGGCCGCCTCCTTGAAGCGCGCCTCGGCCTCGGGGTCGTCCGCATTGCGATCGGGGTGATACTTGATCGCGAGCTTGCGATACGAAGATTTGATCTCCGCCGCGCTCGCGGTCCTCGAAACGCCGAGGACCTCGTAGAAGTCACGTTTCATGATGCTCTCGGGCCGCTCAGCCGTCGGAAGATCCGGCGTGCTCGAGCATGATCTGGGATAGTTTTTGCGACACGGTGTTGAGATCGAAGATGGCGGCTTCGAGCTCCGACCGTTCGTCTTCATTGAGCGCCAGACGCGCGCGCAGGAAGCTCTGGTGGATGCGCTTGCGCTCTTTCTCGCCCATCAGCTCCTGGAACTGATCGAAGACGCGCTCGTTCGAATACACCAGGCCCTCGAGGCGATTCTTGACCCGCCGCAGCTCGCGCTTCTTGGCGTCGTCCTGGGCGTGCTCTTGCGCCTCTTTGACCAGCCGGTCGACCTCTTCGGTCGACAGGCCGCTGGATGCATTGACCTGGATGCTCTGCTGCTTGTTGGTGGTGACGTCGCGCGCCGAGACGTTCAGGATGCCGTTCGAGTCGATGGCGAAGGTGACCTCGATCTGCGGTACGCCGCGCGGTGCCGGCGGAATGCCGACGAGCTCGAAGCGACCGAGCGAACGGTTCTCGGCCGAGATCTCGCGCTCACCTTGGAGCGCGTGGATCTCGACTTTGTCCTGATTGTCGACGACGGTGGTGAAGACCTGAGTGTTCTTGGTCGGGATGGTGGAGTTCCTCCCGATCAAAGCAGTGAACAATCCACCGTGCGTTTCGATTCCGAGCGACAGCGGCGTGACGTCGAGAAGCACGACATCTTTGATCTCGCCGTCGAGAATGCCGCCCTGGATGGCGGCACCCATCGCCACCACTTCGTCGGGGTTGATCTCGCGGTTGGCCTCTTTGCCGAAAATGCGCTCGACCTGCCGCATGACGATCGGCGAGCGGGTCTGACCGCCGACCAGGAGCACCTCATCGACCTCGTGCGGGTCGATGCCGGCCGCCTCGAGCGCCTCGAAACACGGGCCCTCGGTGCGATCGACCAGCTCCTGCACCAGCTCCTCGAAGTGCTCGCGCGTCAAGGTGCGCGAGAGGTGACGCGGCCCGGAGTCGTCGGCCGAGATGAACGGCAGGTTGATCTGCGCCTCGTCGGCCGTCGACAGCTCGCACTTGGCGCGCTCGCCCGCCTCCTTGAGGCGCTGCAGCGCCATGCGGTCGGGACGCAGGTCGATGCCGGTCTCTTCCTGGAACTCGGCGATCAACCAGTCCATGATCTCCTGGTCGAAGTCTTCGCCGCCGAGGAACGAGTCGCCCGACGTGCCACGCACCTCGAAGATGCCGCCGGCGAGCTCGAGGATCGAGATGTCGAAGGTTCCGCCGCCGAGGTCGTAGACCGCCACCACCTGCTCGGCGGCCTCTTTCTCGATGCCATAGGCGAGCGCCGCCGCGGTCGGCTCGTTGATGATGCGCCGCACCTCGAGGCCGGCGATCTTGCCCGCATCCTTGGTCGCCTGGCGCTGCGAGTCATCGAAATAGGCCGGAACGGTGATGATCGCCTCGGAGATCTCCTCGCCGAGCGCGTCCTGGGCGAAGTTCTTCAGCTCGGTGAGGATGAAGGCCGAGATCTCCTGCGGGCTGTATTCGCGATCACCGATCTTGACCCGCACGTCGCCGTTGGGCGCCTTCGACAGCGCGTACGGCAGCACTTCGCGCGCTCTCTGCACCTCGGGATCGTCGAACTTGCGGCCGATCAGGCGCTTGACGGCGAACACCGTGTTCTGCGGGTTGGTCACCGCCTGGCGCTTGGCGATCTGGCCGACGAGACGATCCTCGTCCTCGGCGAACGCGACGATCGACGGCGTCGTGCGGCTGCCCTCGCGGTTGGCGAGCACTTTCGGCGCGAGCGCCTCCACCACCGCGACGCAGCTGTTCGTCGTCCCGAGGTCGATGCCGATGATCTTCGACACGTGAATTCAGCGCCAGGTCACTGCGAGCCATCCCCGCGAAGGGCCGTCTCCGTCAGTTCGCGTCGCCGTCCTCCTCGCCGGTGCCGGTTCGTGACTTCGCCGGCGCGCTCGGCATGGCGACCGAGACCATCGCAGGGCGCAGCAGACGATCATGAAGCATGTAGCCACTCTGCAGTTCCTGCAGCACGGTCGGCTCGGCGACTTCCGCGCTTTCCTGGCGCATCACCGCCTCGTGCACGGTCGGATCGAACGGCTGGCCGTCGGCCTCGACGCGGCGCACGCCGTAGCGGCGCATGAGCTCGAGCTGCTGGCGCAGGATCATGTCGACGCCCTGCTTCAGGTCGTCGATGCCGCCGGCCGAGCCGAGCGCGCGCTCGAGGTTGTCGACCACACCGAGGAAATCCTTCAGCAGGTCGGCGACGGCGTAGCGACGCAGGTCGCTCTTCTCACGCTCGGTGCGCTTGCGGAAGTTGTCGAAGTCGGCGAGTGTGCGCAGCAGTCGCTCGCGCAGCGGCTCGTCCTCGGCCGAGACCTCGCGCGCGGCCGGCGGGTCGGCGGGCGCGGAGCCCGCTGCGGAGTCGGCGTCGCCGTCCGCGGCCTCGGCGGACTCACGGCTCGCGGCGTGCTGCTCGACGGCGGCGACAGCTTCTTCCATCACCCGGTCCACCGAGCCGCTCCCGGTCTCGTCGAGGTCGAGCTCGTACGTATCGTCGTCGGTCCGATCACCATCGGTAGACATGCTGCTCTGACTCCTCCGTTCAATCGCTCAATTCGTTCGACAGGGCGCGAGAGAGTGTCTCGCCGAGATGCTGCACGAGCGGAACCATGCGCGTGTACTCCATGCGCGATGGCCCGAGGACGCCGAGGCTACCGAGAGTTCGGCGGCCGTTGCCATAGACAGTCGCCACGAGGCTGAAGTCGAGCTCCGAGGTGAGCGCCGAGTCCTCGCCGAGCAGCACCCGCACGCCGCCGCCCGACTCGAGGCAGCGACTGAGCACATCGACCAGGCGCGCCTTGTCAGCGAACGCGTCGAGCATGCGACGAACCCGCTCGACATCGGCGAGCTCCGGACGATCGAGCAGCGACGAGGTGCCTTCGACCACGACGTCTTGCTCGATCGGCGGACCGATGGCGCGGCGGGCGAGGGCGAACGCCTGCGTGAGCCAACGGTTCACCGTCGCGCGGTCCTCGGCCATCCGGCGCACCAGCTGGTCGCGGATGTCGCGCAGCGGCGAGCCACCGAAGTTCTCGGTCACGTAGTTCGAGATGCGCAGCAGCTCTTCGCGGCTCAGCTCTTGGTCGACGGTGACGACGATGTTGTCGACGAAGCCGCTCCTCGACACCAGCACGCAGAGCACCCGCGATCCACCGAGGGGCAAGAAATCGGCCGACTTCAGCACGATGTCGTCGAGCGCGGGTGAGAGCACCATGCCGACCTGCTGCGACAGCTCGCTGAGCAAATGCCCGGCCGTGGCGATCAGCTGGTCGCCGTCGGCGCCGGCCTGGGCCAGCTCCGTCTCGATGTAGCGCTGGACCCGATCGGGCAGGCGGCGCATGCGCATCAGGCTCTCGACATAAAGGCGATAGGCTTGCTCGGTGGGCACGCGGCCGGCCGAAGTATGCGGCTGGCGCAGCAGGCCGATGTCTTCGAGATCCGCCATGACATTGCGGATACTGGCAGCGGACAGGCGGTGCTTTTCGTGCTTGGCGACGGTGCGCGAGCTGACCGGCTCGCCGGTGAGGACGTAGGTAGAGATGATATCTTTCAGGATCTCACGATCCCTCGCCGCGAGGGTCGTCGCTGCGAGAGTCGTCGCGCCCGGGCTCGGATCGTTCGGGGCCGGGCTGTCGGCACCCATGCTGGTCGTCTTCTTCGCCACTGGATTCTACCCGCAGTCATCGGTCCGGCACACGGCCCGGGCCTCGCCGGTCGCATGCGCCTCCGGCAACCGCCGATTGTAGCCCAAATGCCAGCGACGACGCCGCTTGGCCCTTTGGGTCGACCTCCTGAGCCGTCCTCCTGACCATGTCGTCCACTCCTCCCCTGGCAGACCTCCGATTCGCCCTGGTCGGTCCAGGGCGCGTCGGCTGGAGCTTGACCCGCTGGGCGCAGGATCGAGGCGCGCGGCTGGTCGCCGTGGTCGGCCGCAACAAGGAGCATGCGAGGGACGGCGCCAGCTTACCTCTCGACGGCCTCTGGTGCCCGCTCTCAGAGCTTTCGTCCAGCCGAGGCCGACTCGAGGACGCCGACCTGCTGCTGATCGCCGTCGCCGACGGTGCCATCACCGAGGTCGCGTCGCACCTCGCGAACGCGCTCGCGGCGCCCACGGCGGCGGCTCCGCGCATCGCCTTGCACACCTCGGGCATCCACGACGCCGAGGGGCTCGCGCCGCTGCGCGACGCCGGGTTCGCTGTCGGCTCATTGCATCCGCTCATGGCCTTCCCGCGCCCGCTCGACACGCCCACGCCGCGCCCTCCGCTGTGCGCCGTCGACGGCGACGACACCGCTCTCGAGCTCGCCCATCGGCTGGCCGAAGCCTTCGGCGGGCGCGGCTTCGCGATCGCCGGTGACGCGCGGCTGCTCTACCACCTGGCGGCGACGGTGGCGGCGGGCGGAGTCGCCACTCTCCTCGCCGTCGTCGAGCGCCTGCTCGAGCGCTCCGGCCTACCGGCCGAGCTGCTCCCGGCCTACTTCGACCTCGCGCGCGGCGCGCTCGAGCATGCCGCAGCGACCCGTCCGGTGACCGACGCCATCACCGGGCCGGCGGCGCGCGGCGACCACGCCACCGTGGCGCGCCAGCTGGCGGCTCTCGAGGCGGTCGCGCCCGAGCTGCACGCAGTGATCGCGGGCGTCCACGGAGAGACGACGCGACTGCGTCGAGAGACCGGTGCAGAGGCGCCCGACGAGGCTCTCGATTCGCTCGCGGAGCGCTCGACGAGCGTTGACCGCCCTGGGGGCGCCTGCTAAGCTCACTGCCCCTCCAGAGGGTATTCCAGCCATGGTTTTCTTCAACTACAGCACCATGCAGATGGCCGCCAAGGTCGTCTACTACGGTCCCGGACTCTGCGGCAAGACGACCAATCTGCAGTGGATCTTCGAACATACGTCGAACGATTCCCGCGGCGAAATGGTCTCACTCGCCACCGAGACCGACCGCACGCTCTTCTTCGATCTGCTGCCGATCGACGTCGGCTCGATCGCCGGGTTCAGCACCCGCATCCAGCTCTACACGGTGCCCGGCCAGGTGTTCTACAACACCACCCGCAAGCTCGTGCTCAAGGGAGTCGACGGCGTCGTCTTCGTCGCCGACTCGCAGAAGCCGATGCTCCAGGCCAACATCGAGTCCTTCCAGAACCTGGAAGAGAATCTCGCCGAGATGGGACTGTCGCTCGACACCATCCCGCTGGTGCTGCAGTACAACAAGCGCGATCTGCCGAACATCCTCTCGGTCGAAGAGCTCGACGAGGCGATGAATCGGCAGAACTGGCCGTCGCTCGAGGCCTGTGCACTCGACGGCACGGGTGTGTTCGAGACACTGAAGACGATCTCCAAGCAGACCCTCCTGGCGCTGAAGAAGCGGTTGACCAAGGGTCGCCAGGAGAGCGGCTCGCGCGCTCCCGGCCAGGCGCCGCAAGGCCAGCGACCGCGCCCACCCTCGCCACCACCGCGCCGCGCGATGCCGCCCAAACCTCCGGGAGCGGCACCATCCGCGGACGCGCCGAGCGCTCCGCAGCCCGCGGCCACGGCCGCCCCGGCACCGACGGCGGCCCCGGCGCCAGCCGCATCGGCAGTCGCCGCACCCCCGGCAGCGAGCTCTCCGAGCGACGCCGCTCCGACGGCGACAGCGACGGCGGTCGCCGAACCGAGCACGGCGGCGAAGCCCCAGGGCGCACCGAGCCGGCGCGTCGTCCCGCCGCCGGAGCGTCGAGCGGACTCGACCGACACGGCGCGAGAATCGTCGGCTCCCACAGCGACTCCTTCGCCTACCGAAGCTACCCGTCCTCCCGAGGCCCCGTCTCCGCCCGCGGCGACCGGTCCGGCGACATCCGAACCGGCCGTCGAGAGCCCCGCGCCCGCGCCGGCCGCCTCCCAGCCCGAGACCACGCAGCCCGAGACCACGCAGCCCGAAGGCATCCAGCCCGAGAGGATGCAGGGACCCCGCGCGGAGAGCCCGAGCGTCGCAAGCTCACCGGCCGCCAGCCCCGAGAGCCCCGCCTCCGAAGCACCGACGCCCTCGCCGGCCGCCGCGTCCCCCGCCGCGGCGCCGGCGCCCAGGGCTCCAGCGCCCGCTCCGGCAGCGGTCGCCGCCGCGCCGGCCGCTGCCGCACCCGCGAAGAAGAAAAAGAAGAAGAAGAGCAAGCTCGCCGGCCTCGATGCGCTCGCCGAGCTCGAGAAGCTGCGGGAGCAGACGCTGCGGCGCCCCAAGGCGGCGAGCGCTCCCGCGGCGTCGGTCAACGGCCGGCGCGAGATCAGCCGCGACGTCAGCCTCCAGCTCAGCCGGTCGGACCTTTCGCGCGCCAGCCGCTTCTCTCTCGTCCTGCAGCTCGAGGACGCCGATCACCGGGCCCTCGACGCCGCGCAGCGCGTGCATGTCGATCTCGACGATCCGGCGTCGATCGAGAAGCTGATGCTGCGACTCAACATCGCCCTCAATCCTCACGCCTGAGCCGCCCCTACGCTCGCGCCGGCGCTCCTCCGCCGCGCGGTCCCGCCATGAAATGTCCCTTTTGCGCCACCAACGACGATCGTGTCGTCGATTCTCGCGAGAGCCGCGACGGCGCCACCATCCGCCGCCGCCGTGAGTGCCTCGCCTGCGGCCGTCGCTTCACCTCGTACGAGCAGATCGAACAGATCCCGTACCTGGTGGTGAAGAACGACGGTCGGCGCGAGGAGTTCAGCCGCAGCAAGCTGCTCGCCGGCGTGCTCAAGGCGTGCGAGAAGCGACCGATCGCCGCCCGGCGGCAAGAAGAGATCGTCGACCTGATCGAGACCACGCTGCACCAGCGCGAGGAGCGCGAGATCTCGACGCAGGAGATCGGCGGCCTGGTGATGAACCAGCTGCGCGACCTCGATCCGGTGGCCTATGTGCGCTTCGCCTCGGTGTATCGCCGCTTCGAGGACGTCGACTCGTTCACCGCCGAGATCCAGGAGCTGATCGGCGACGCGCGCTCCCGCCGCGACGAGACGGCCGGGACGCGATGAAGACTCCGGGCCTGGCCGAAGACGACGTCGAGCAACTCTCGCTGCCGGACGTGCTTCCGGTTCTGGCGCTGCGCGACACGGTCGTCTTCCCCTACGTGATCGTGCCGATCTCGGTGTCGCCCGACCGCGGCGTCGAAGCGGTCGACCAGGCGCTCGGCGACCAGCGCCTGATCATGCTCACGGCGCAGCAAGACCTCACGGTCGAGGAGCCGACGCTCGACGACCTGCACCGTGTCGGCACCGTCGGCTTGATCATGCGCATGCTCAAGCTGCCCGACGAGCGCATCCGCATCCTGGTCCAGGGCTTGGTGCGCGCCGAGCTCGAATCCTTGAGCCAGCTCGAGCCCTTCTTGAAGGGGCGGATTCGTCCGCTGACCATGCACCCCGTGCAGCAGAGTCTCCAGCCGGCGGCGCTCGAGGACCGCGCGCTGGTGGGCAGCGTGCGCGAGAGCCTGGAGCGCGCCCATCACCTGGGCAAGAACTTCTCGCCCGAGGTGCTGATGGTCGCCGCCAGCCTCGACGATCCCGGACGGCTGGCCGACCTGGTGGCGTCGAACCTGGAGCTCGAGACACCCGAGTCGCAGGAGATTCTCGAGACCCTCGAGCCGACCGAGCGGCTGCGCCGCATCGCCGAGCTGATGGCGCGCGAGCTCGATCTGCTCACCATGCAGCACGAAATCTCGAGCCAGGCCCAGGGGGAGATCGATCGCTCCCAGCGCGAGTACTTCCTGCGTCAGCAGCTGAAGGCGATCCAGCGCGAGCTCGGGGAGACCGACGAGCTCGCCGAAGAGATCGAGGAGTACCGCGCGCGCGCCGAGGCCCGCGGCCTGCCCGACGAGGCGACGACCGAGCTCGAGAAGCAGATCCAGCGCCTCGAGCGCAGCCATCCAGAGAGCGGCGAGCACACCGTGCTGCGCACCTACCTCGACTGGCTCACCGGCCTGCCCTGGAGCATCGAAAGCAAGGATCGACTCGAGCTGCGCAATGCCCGCACGGTGCTCGACGCCGATCACTACGGTCTCGAGAAGGTGAAGGAGCGCATCGTCGAGTTTCTCGCCGTGCGCTCGCTCAAGCGCGACTCGAAGGGACCGATCCTGTGCTTCGTCGGCCCTCCGGGCGTTGGTAAGACGTCGCTCGGACGCTCGATCGCGCGCGCGCTCGGCCGTCGCTTCGTGCGCCTGTCGCTCGGCGGCGTGCGCGACGAGGCGGAGATTCGCGGCCATCGCCGCACCTACGTCGGCGCGCTGCCGGGACGGATTCTGCAGGGACTGCACCAGGCGGGCACCGGCAATCCGGTGTTCATGCTCGACGAGATCGACAAGATCGGCGCCGACTCGCGCGGCGATCCGTCGTCGGCGCTACTCGAGGTGCTCGACCCGGAGCAGAACTCGACCTTCCGCGACCACTACCTCGGAGTGCCCTACGACCTCTCGCGGGTGCTCTTCATCGCCACCGCCAATCTCCTCGACCCGATCCAGCCGGCCTTCCTCGACCGCATGGAAGTGATCCGTCTCTCCGGCTACACCGAGGAAGAGAAGCTCGAGATCGCACGTCGGCATCTCGTGCCCAAGCAGCGCGACGAGAACGGTCTCGACGAGAGCATGGTGCAGTTCACGGGCCCCGGCCTGCAGCGACTGATCCGCGGGTACACCCGCGAGGCCGGCCTGCGCAACCTCGAGCGCGAGATCGGCTCCATTTGCCGCAAGGTCGCCGTCCGCGTCGCGGAAGGCCGGCGCACACGCGCACGCATCGACGCACGCCGCGTCGAGACCCTGCTCGGCCCCGAGCGTCACTTCAACGAGAGCCTGCTCGCCGAGCATCGGATCGGCGTCGCCACCGGCCTCGCCTGGACCGCCGCCGGCGGCGACCTGCTTCTGATCGAGGCGATCGCCGTCCCGGGCCGTGGTCGGCTGCACCTCACCGGCCGGCTCGGCGACGTGATGCGCGAGTCGGCCCAGGCGGCGCTCACCTATGCGCGTCGCTATGCCGCGGCGCACGGCCTGGAGCCCGACCCTCTGCGAACGCACAAGGCGCCTTCCTCGGACCACGGCGAGCCGACCGACGCCGGAGCCACCGACTCGTCCGACGTCGGCGCGCGCGACTTCTTCGCCCGCCACGACTTTCACATCCACGCCCCGGCTGGCTCGATTCCGAAAGACGGTCCGTCGGCGGGCATCACCATCGCCACCGCGATCGTCTCGGTGCTCACCGGGCGGCCGGTCGACCGCGAGATCGCGATGACCGGCGAGATCACCCTGCGCGGCGACGTGCTGCCGATCGGCGGATTGAAGGAAAAGGCGCTCGCGGCACGCGCGGCGGGCATCCGCACCGTGGTCGTCCCGCGCCTCAACGAGCGCGATCTCGGCGAGCTGCCGCGGACCCTGCGCAAGGCGATCGATTTTCGCTGCCTCGGACATGTCGGCGAGGTGCTGGACCTCGCGCTGCGGCCCCGCGCCGCGGTCGAGCGCTGACGCGATGGGCGAAGACGACCTCGTCGACTGGCTCCGCGCACGCACCGCCGGCGGCCGCGGTGCGTCGGGCGACGTCGAAGCCGGCTCGCCGATCGGCGACGACTGCGCCTTCCTCGTGCCGGGGCTGCTCGACGGTCGTGCCAGCGAGCTGGCGGCGACCACCGACCAACAGATCGAGGGTGTGCACTTCCTCCCCGGAGTCGAGCAGCCGGTGGTCGCCCGGCGGCTGCTGGCGGTGAATCTCTCGGACCTCGCCGCGGTCGGCGCGCGGCCGGCGTGGGCGCTGGTCGCCCTGGCCTTGCCACCGGGCCTCGAGCCGCGCCCCTTCCTCGATGCCTTCATCGACGCCGCGGCGGACTTCGGCGTCGAGCTCGTCGGCGGCGACGTGGCGCGCGCCGAGCGATTCGCCGCCACGGCCACGCTCCTCGGGCTGCGGCGGGCACCCGGAGCCTTTCGGCGCCGCGACGAGGCACGGGTCGGCGACTCGCTCTGGCTCGGCGGCAGCGTGGGTGAAGCGGCTCTCGGGCTGGCCTTGCAGCACCTCGGCGCACACCTCGACGGCACCGTGGTCCACCTACCGCCGGGCCTCGACCGGGACCTCGACTCGGCGGCGCAGCGCGATGCGGCGCGGCGGGCCGTGCGCCGGCACCTGGCGCCGCGCCCTCAGCTCGAGCTCGGCGCGTGGCTCGCCGAGCAGCCACGGGCCGCCGTGATCGACGTCTCCGAC
This sequence comes from Acidobacteriota bacterium, assembly GCA_039194425.1. Lineage (GTDB taxonomy): Bacteria > Acidobacteriota > Thermoanaerobaculia > Multivoradales > J023 > JAUIJL01. The sequence goes on from JBCCVZ010000001.1 coordinate 364,253, forward strand.
GGCCTGGCGCGCGACCTGCACCGACTCTGCCGCGCCAGCGGTGTCGGCGCAGCGCTCGAGGCAGAGCACCTGCCGCTGGCGCCTCAGGCCGCCGAGCTCGCCCGCCGCATCGAACGCGATGCGTTCCACGACGCCCTCGGCGGCGGCGAAGACTACGTGCTGCTGTTCACGCTACCGGCCGGTATCGAGCCGCCGACGCGACACGGTGCGCGCCGCGTCGGTCGCATCGTCGCCGAGCCGGCGGTCGAACTGGTGCGCGGTGCGCGTCGCGAGCTCCTGCCGCCGACCGGCTTCGATCACCTCGCCTGAGCCGGGCACCGCGCTCGGTCCGTCAGCTCCGTTGCACTGTCACCTTCAGCGGCTTGCGTAGCTCTTTCTCGAGCTGCTTCACGTGACGTTGCAGCTCGCGGTGCGCGGCCTGCAGATCACGCAGCTGCCGTTCGATGGCGACGAGATCGCCGGACGCCGCCGGACGCGGTGCTGAAGCCGAGGCGGGTTTGGTGGTGGCCTTCTTGGCAGCACCGCCGCGGCGCCCACGCCGTGATTCTTCGCGCAGCGTCTTGAACACGTCGATCGCTTCCGGCAGATAGCGTCGCTTGCGCCCGGTGCCCCTGTGCGGAATGCGCTTCAGGCTGGTCTTCACGTAGCGCAGCAGTGTGGGATAGGAGATGCTGGTCTCGGCTTCCACGTCCTTCAGCGTCAGCAGGCGCTCGCCGCCGCCCTTGGCTGCCTGCGTGGCCGCCGGACCGGGCGCCGCGTCGACCGTCGCGTGCGTCTCGCTCGCAGCCTCGGCGTCGGACGCCTGCGCGCGCTGAGAGGTCTTGCGCGGACGGCCACGCTTGCGCATGTTTTCCTTCTTCAGCTCTTCGAAGATCGGCAGCGCCTCGAGCGGATAGCGCTGGGTCCGCCCCTCGCCGACCGTCGGCAAGCGATCCTGGTAAAGCTTCTTGTATCGCTGAAGCGTCGGCATCGAAATGCCGGTGCGGGAAGACACTTCGGTGAGCGTCAAAAGGTTCTGATCGTTGCCGGACTCGGCCATACGGAGCCTCCTGGGATTTCGTCTCGAACCGTCATCGGACCCTTCGTCTTCGAATCATTGCGCATGGGTGCGCTTCACTCCCATGGGCGTGAAAACCATTCAGTTGCACGTGTCCCCCACCCGCGAATCGACGGTTCGAGGATCATCATCTTCTCCCACCCCTGCCCGTGCCCGACGCCTTGAGCCCAGTCTCCCGACGGCGCGCGGTCCGCGGCTCCAAGCCCTGGTGCAATCGGCTCTTGGACGTAGTCGCCCAGCGCGTTCGGTCCACGGCATGCCGCCTGCGCGGAGCGAAGGATCACCAACCGCAGCCCCTTGTAACGTTCCAGACTGTGATCATCCGGACAATGGCGTGATCATCCAGGTGATGGCTGAGTTTCTTGGGCTCGGCGGCGTGCGGCATACTCCTGCTATTCAACTCGGATAACACTGCATTTGTCAACACCCGAGTGAAAAAAACACCATGCACTGAACGATCTTTTTGATTTCGACCTACCGGACGGTATCTTTCCGGTGCCGCGGCTCCGTCACTGCGTGCTTAGAGCAGGTCGAGCTGACGGACCAGATACGACAATGCCTGGCGGCTAATGCCGAGCTTCCGCGCCGCCGCCGACCGATTCCCTCCGGCACGCTCGAGAGCCGTGGTCAGCAGCCGGCGGCGAAACTCCTCCACCTGGCCGTGATAGTCGCGACTGTGCTCACCGACGCCTCCCACTCGGCCTCCAGACGACGCCTGCTGCAGATCGAGGTGCTCGATCCGAATCGTCTCGTCGGAGGTCAAAGCGGCCGCCACCTCGAGCACATTGCGCAGCTCGCGCACGTTGCCCGGCCAACCGTAGGCGCTCAGCTGGCGGCGTGCGGTGGCGTCGAGCCGCAGGCGCCGGCCCGGAATGCGATTTAGGAAGTGCTCGGCCAGGCGCTGGATGTCGCCGCCGCGGTAACGCAGCGGCGGGAGCTCCACCTTCGCCACTTTCAGGCGGAAGAAGAGGTCCTGACGAAACGCTCCGGCGTCCACCATCTGCGCCAGGTCGCGGTGGGTCGCGGCGAGGATGCGCACATCGACCTTGCGTGCGAAGCTCTCCCCGACACGGCGGATCTCGCCCTCCTGCAGCACGCGCAGCAGCTTGCCCTGGAGCGGCAGCGGCAGGTCGCCGATCTCGTCGAGAAAGACGGTGCCGCCGCGCGCCGACTCGAAGACGCCCGGACGGTCGCGCTCGGCGCCAGTGAACGACCCCCGAACATGGCCGAACAGGTCGCTCTGCACCAAAGACTCGGAGAGGGCGGCGCAGTTCACCGCCAGGAACGGAGCGGCGCCCCTCCGGCTGATCTCGTGCACCCGCCGTGCCGCCAACTCCTTGCCAGTGCCGCTCTCACCGAGAATGAGCACCGGCAGTTCCCCCGCCGCCAGGCGATCGAGCCGATCGAGAGCCGCGACGAGCGCTTCGCTGGTGCCGACGATGCCGCCACGCAGCGGCGGTCGGTCGGCCTCCTCGGTCGATGGCGTCGCGGGCCGCTCGGGCCGACTTTCGAGATCGCGCCGTACCAGGCCGAGCAGGGTGTGCGACGCGTCGTCGACCAGCCCGCAGCGCAGCTCGAGCTCGCCGCCGTCGAACGCCAGGCGCGCGACCGCCTCACCGCCCGCACCGTCGACCAGCACGGTCTCGTCGTCACCGCGACGCCAGATCAGGCGCGCCTCGTCGTGGCCGGCGACGGCGAAGAGCTCGGTCAGCGCGCCCGGTTCGGCGCGCGGCGCCTCGAGATACGCACCGAGCACCTGCCAGGGTCCGAGCGAACGAACCTCGAGGCGTTCGGCAAGGCCCTCGGCGCCGGCGGCGCGCAGCGTCGCCGCGGCACGACGCGCACGCAGCACCGGCACCGCGCCCGGCATCGCGATCTCGAAATCGAGCACCAGGCGCGCGGCGCGAAACGGCTCCAGGCGGTCGACCGCGCGCCACGACTCGAGCGATGGCGGCCTGCCGGCGACGATCGACGCCCAGGCGTCGTGCCACGGCCCACCGTGAGCGAGGTCGAGCGCGCGGTCCGGCGCCCCGGCGAGAGCCCACACCACCGGCCGTTCTTCGGGCTCGAGCTCGTCGAGCGCTTCGACGCCTCCTCGCTCCAGGCAGGCCAGCGCCTGGTCTGGACGCTCGAGCCAGCCGTGGGCGCGCGCGGCGAAGAGCTCGAACACTGCGCTGCGCACGGGCACGTCGCCGGTAGCGGCGCGCTCGAGGGCCTCATTGCAGCGCGCCAGCGCGGCGTCGAGACGTCCCTGAGTGAGCTCGAGCCGCGCCCAGAGCTCGAAGTCCCGCAGCAGACCGCGCGGATTGCGCGCGCGGCGATTCTCGAGCACCGACCGCTCGAGAGTCGCTTCGACGCCGCCGAGCCGACCGCGCCGCACTCGCAGCTCGCCGAGGTTGTAGAGCGCGAGCGTGATGCGCGACGAGCCGTCGCAGCCGCCAAGCAGGCGCAGCGTGTGCCGGCAGGCCCGCTCGGCACCGGCGAGATCGTCGGCCAGCACGCGCGCCACCGCCATGTCGTTCCACAGCCGGCCGGCCTCGGCACGCAGCATCCGACGCCGTCCGCGCGCCAGCGCCTGCCCGACGTGCTCGACCGCACCAGGGCCGTCGCCGAGCAAGAAGCGCCGCAGCCCCTCCATCTGCAGCCAGCGCCGCGCCAGCTCGTCGTCGGCAAACGGCCGCGAGGCGGCAGCGGTCTCGAGGTAGTCGCCCATCGCGGCGACGTCGCCCGAGTCCCAGGCGGCCCCGGCGGCGACGATCAGCGCCCGCTCCCGGCTGCCGTCGTCGGCGTCGATCGCCAGCAGGCGAGAGGTCCAGCGACGCAGCGCGGCACGGTCGCCGCGGCCGGCGGCGAGCCAGACGGCGACCGCACCGAGCTCGACGCGGTCGGCCGGTGCGAGCGCCTCCGGATCGATGCGGCCGAGAGTCTTGGCCGCCGCCGTCCGGTCGCCGAGTTCCCTCTGCGCGCGCAGACGCTGGAGCAGCGAACGCGGATCGGTGCGCCGATGCAGCAGGCGTAGACACTCCTCCCAGCGACCGAGCGCAAAGAGCACTGACGCCGCCTCGAGCGCCTCCTCACGTCCCCGGCGGCCGCGCCGTCGCCATGCCGCCGCGGCGCGGCGCCAGCCTCCGCGGGCTGCCAGCTCGCGCGGATCGGCGTCGTCGTCGACACCGTCCCAGAGGTCGCGCCCCTGCTCTGAGGCCAGCAGATCGCCAAGCTCGACGAAGTCGCGCGACGCGGCCAGAAAGCGGCGGCGCACGCGGCCCGGCCCGACGATCCACGGATGGCGCACCCCGTCGACCACGTGGACCGCGACGAGCGCCCGGCGAGCCTCACCGAGCGAAGGCTGCCAGAGCAGCGGCGACGGCTCGAGCATCTGCTCGACCAGCGTGTCGGGCGGCACCGGCGCCAGCTCCTGGCGCCAAAGCTCGACCAGACCGCGGGCAACTCGGCGCGCTGCGCCGCGGCCGGCGATCTCATCGACCCCGAAAACACGCCGCAGCAGCGCCAGCGCCACGATCTGCGGTGGATCGATGCGCCGCCCGCGGCGAATCGACGGGACGCTCAGGCTGCCGTCGTCGGCCACCGTCGCCTCGTCCCAGGCGCCCTGCGCGCTGCCGTCGCCGAGCACCCAGCCACCGTGCTCGAGGTGGGCGAGCAGCGCAACACCCTCGAGCACCAGCGCCAGGCGCGCCTGGTCGGTGGCACGGAGACGATCGAACGAACAGCCCCCGGGTGCAGCGAGCAAAGCTCGGTGCAGCAGCCTGCGCCCGGCGGCGTTCGTCATCGCGGCAGCGGCCCGTTCACGGGCGCCCGATCAGCGGTGGCACAATCCCTCCAGGTCTTCCCAGAAGGCCGGATACGATTTCGACACCACGCCCGGGTGGCGGATGAACAAGTTGCGCCGACGCAACCCGACGAGGGCCATCGCCATGGCGATTCGGTGGTCGTCCCACGACTCGCAGATCACCGGCTCCTCGGGCGGCTCGGTGTCGGCCCAGATGCCCGGGATGGTGAGGCCGTCGTCGTGCTCCTCGACGGTCGCGCCGACGCGCCGCAGCTCGGTCGTCATCGCGGCCAGCCGATCGCTCTCTTTGAGCCGCAGGTGCGGCACGCCGCGAATCCGCGTCGTGCCGAGCGCGAACGGCGCCAGCGCCGCCATCGTCGGCACCTGGTCGGGCATCTTGCCAAGGTCGACTTCGAGCGCGCGCAGCGTGCCGCCGCCGTCGACCGCCAGGGCGCCCTGGTGCCACTTCACCTCGGCACCCATGCGGCCGAGCAGATCGATGAAGCCCCGGTCGCCCTGCAGCGAGGCCGAGCCGAGCGGCTCGAGCAGAACCGTGCCGCCGGTGAGCGCGGCCCCGGCGGCCGGATAGGCGGCGGCAGAGAAGTCCCCTTCCACCGACACCTCGCGCGGCGAGCCGAGCCCGCGGCGCGGTCGCCACACCGACTCGTCGCGCTCGACCGCCCCACCGAAGTCGCGGATCGCGGCGAGCGTGAGATCGACATAGGGCTCCGAGGTCAACGCCTCGACCTCGATCTCGATTTCGGCGGGAGCGCCGCAAGCGGTCATCAGGAGCGCCGAGAGGTACTGACTCGATTCACCGGCGTCGAGGCGCGCTCGACCGCCGCTCAAACTGCCACCGACGATCTCCAACGGGGCGAATCCTTCCTGCTCCAGGCAGGTGATGCTTGCGCCGAGCACCCGCAGCGCATCGATCAGCGGCGCCAGCGGTCGCTCGCGCAGACGCTGCACGCCGTCGAGTCGCCAGCGCCCCGGAACCACGGTGAGCGCGGCGGTGAGGAAACGCAGCATCGTGCCGCCGGCACCGCAGAAAATCGTGCCCGTCCGCGCGTCGTCCTCGGTCGGCAGCGTACCCGCAGCGACCTCGAGGCGCTCACCGTCGAGAGTGACCGTCATGCCGACGGTTTCGAGGCCCTCGATGAAGCGCCGCGTGTCGTCCGAGAGCAGCGGGCGATGGATCACGATGTCGCGGTAGCCGACCAGAGCGAGGCACAGGTAGCGCTGCGTCACGCTCTTCGAGCCGGGCAGAGTGACACGCCCGGCGACGCGGCGCTGGGTCGGCACGGGGCCCCAGATGTCCGGGAGCGCATCAGCAGACAGAGAAGGCGAGACCATCGTAGGCGAGCTCCACACCGGGCGGCAGATCGGTCGTCCGGTAGTCGACATCGTGGTTCATGTGCGTGAACCAGGTTTGACGGGCGCCGAGTCGGCCGGCGACGGCCAGCGCTTCGTCGATCGAAAAATGCGTCGGATGCGGACGATACCGCAAGGCGTCGAGAATCAACGTGTCGACGCCGGCGAGTCGCCCCAGAGAGGCCTCCGGAATGTGGTTGCAGTCGGTGACATAGGCGAAGTCGCCGAAGCGATAGGCGTACACCTCGAGCGAGCCGTGGAATACCGGCACCGCCTCGATCTCGAGGTCGAAGCCCGGTACCTGGAAAGCGCCCGCGATCGGCTCGAGCACGAGCCGCGGCTTGCCACCGCCCTCACCCGGGTCGCCGTCGAACACGTAGGCAAACGTGCGACGCAGCTGCTCGAGCGTCGCCGTCGAGCCGTAGCACGGAATCGCACCGCCCTGGCGAAAGTTGAACGGTCGCAGGTCGTCGAGGCCGAAGACGTGGTCGGCATGACCGTGCGTGAACAGCACCGCATCGACCCGGTCGACGCCTTCGCGCAGGCACTGGATGCGCAGATCGGGCGATGTGTCGATCAACACGACCACCGGCGCCTCGGCGCCCGCCGCCTCCAGCCGCAGCAGCAGGCTCGGCCGAGTGCGCCGATTGCGTGGCTCGTCCGAGGTGCAGACAGCGCACGTGCAGCCGACGACCGGCACCCCGGTCGAGGTGCCACAGCCGAGCACGGTGACGTGGATCGTTGCCTCATCCCACCCGTCCCTAGATCCCATGGGGTGGTCTCTGTGCCCCGTGGGGTCGTCGTGCAATGGACCGCCTGTCGAGCGACAGCCTGTGGAGCGACCGTCGATCGAGACACCGTAGGTCGACCAGCTGTTGGTCGATCCGCCGAGTCTCGATGGATCGTCCGATGAGTGATCGATCGCACTGTGTCTGAAGTGCAGAGGAGTCTCTCATGAAGGGCACTCGCTTGGCCAGAGCATTCGTCGTCGAGGCGGTGGGTCGGCCGCTCGAGGCCGAGCCCGCGCGAAGGCCGAGCATAGCGGCCCGCGGACGGCGCTCGGATAGCATCGGGACATGAGCTCCGAGTCCCGCCCCGCTGCCGACCCCGACTTCGCGGTCCATCTTCGCACCGCGCTCAACGAGCGCCAGCTGCGCGCTGTCACCCACATCGAAGGCGCCCACCTAGTGATCGCCGGCGCCGGCAGCGGCAAGACGCGGACCCTCACCCACCGCGTCGCCCACCTGGTCCAGCAGGGGGTGCGTCCGGAGTCGATCCTCCTTCTCACCTTCACCCGGCGCGCCGCCGCCGAGATGCTGCGCCGCGCCACCCAACTGCTCGACGAGCGTTGCCGCCGAGTCGCCGGCGGCACCTTCCACTCCTTCGCTGTTCAGGTGCTGCGGCGGCACGCCGAAGCGCTCGGCTTCGGCACTCGCTTCACCATCCTCGACCGCGCCGACGCCGTCGACCTCATGGGCATGTTGCGCACCGAGGCGGGCTACGACCGCAAGGGCTCGCGGCGCTTCCCACGCGCCGACACGCTGGTGAACCTGGTGTCGCGCCACGTCAACACCCAAAAACCACTCGACCAATTGCTCGAAGAGCAGTTTCCGAACTTCGCCGGTGAAACCGACGCCGTCACCGACCTCGCCGGCCGTTTTCGTCGGCGCAAGCGCGAGCAGAACGTCATGGACTACGACGACCTGCTCGTCCATCTGCGCGACCTTCTCGCCGAGCACGGCGCGGTGCGCCGCGAGCTGGCCGCGCAGTATCGCCACGTCATGGTCGACGAGTACCAGGACACCAACCGCCTGCAGGCCCACATCACCGCCCTGCTCGCTTCGGCCCACGGCAACCTGATGGTGGTCGGCGACGACGCGCAGAGCATCTACTCGTTCCGCGGCGCCGACCTCCGCAACATCCTCGACTTCGAAAAGATCTTCCCCGACGCGGAGCGCATCCTGCTCGAGCAGAACTATCGTTCGAGCCAGCCGATTCTCGATCTCGGCAACGCGGTGCTCGCGCAGGCGCGCGAGAAGTTCGACAAGGCGCTTTTCACCGAGGAGCCTGGCGACGAAAAGCCTCGCCTGGTGCGCACACCCGACGATCACGGCCAGGCCGACTTCATCTGCCGCCGCGTGCTGGCGCTGCGCGAAGAAGGCGTACCGCTCACCGACATGGCCGTGCTCTCGCGCGCCGCCTGGCACTCGAACACTCTCGAGTTGGAGCTACAAAACCGCAACATTCCGTTTCGCAAGTTCGGCGGCATCCGCTTCGTCGAGGCGGCGCACGTCAAAGACGTGTGCGCGATTCTTCGCCTCGCCGTCAACCCCGCCGACACCGCCGCCTGGTTCCGCGTGCTGCAGCTCTTCGAGGGCGTCGGGCCGAAGACCGCGCGCTCGATCACCGATCACGTGCTCGAGCGCGGCGCCGATCCGCGGGTGCTGGTGCAGCCGAAGCTATCGCGCAAGAAGTACGGCGACGATTTACGCCGCCTCTCCGAGCTCTTGCTCGACGCCGGCAAACCGTCGCACCCCCTACCGGCACGTCTCGAGACGGTGCTCGAAGGCTACCGGCCCTGGCTCGCCAAGGCCTATGACGACGCCTCGCGGCGCGCCGAAGACTTCGAGTCGCTGCGCGTGGTGGCCGAAAAGTACGACGACGTCGAGTCGTTCCTTTCCGACCTGGCGATCGATCCCCCCGAGTTCGGCCGCGGCGGCAGCGTTGGCGACGGTGAGGACGAGTGGCTCACCGTGTCGACCATCCACTCCGCCAAGGGCCTCGAGTGGCACACCGTCTTCCTGCTCGAGATGAACGCCGGCCGGTTCCCGAGCTACGCGGCCCTTCGCTCGGACGACGACCTGGAAGAAGAGCGACGCCTGCTCTACGTCGCCGTCACCCGCGCCAAGCGCGAGCTCCACCTGATGAAGCCAGAAGTGATCTCGAGCCGCGCCTACAGCCGCGAGGTCGGCGAGCTGACGCCTCTGCTCGCCGAGATCCCGCACCTCGATGGCCTGGTCGACGAGGTCCATCACGTCCCCGGCGTCGAGCCCGACGGCGCGGGCCCCTCGGGCACGTCGGCGGACTCCGCCGCGGACGACGCCGAGCGCCTACGCCGCATCCAGGACTACTTCGGCTGAGCCGGGGGCGCCTCCGCCCCTTCGACGCGGAGGCGCACACAATCGCTCTCGACGAAGCGTTCCGAGGTCACCCTGAGCCGCTACCCGTCCTGTAGTCTCTTCGCGATCTCAAGGACATCGCCAGGAGAGCAGTGGCCGAGACGGAGACGGAGACCGTGGACCGAGAAGCCGCCGCGGAGGCTTTGCGCCTGCGGCTCGATCCGCGCGCCGAGCCGCACCGTCGACGGCTCGGAGTGTGGAGCGAGCGCGGCTCGCCGGTGAGCGAGCGCTGGGCGGTGCTCGACGCGGCGGGAAACCTCTTCGTGCGCGAAGGGCTGGGCGCGCAGACGACGCTGCGCTTCCATCCGCTGGCCACGGTGGGACTCTTCGACCCGCTCGCTGCGCTGATGCTGCCGCCGCCGACGACTCTCCGTCTCCGCGTCGCGCGGCGCTGCGCCGATGCTCGTCGGCTGCCGTACTCGTACGAATTCGCCCCGTCGCGCGCTGTCGATACCGGCTCGCTGCGCGTCGGTCTGGCGCCGCGATTGACGGTCGTCGCGGCGCCCGGGGTCGAGGTGTCGATCGATCGCGAGCCCTGGCCCGTCGAGGTGGCGCGCGGCGCGCACCAGGCTCTGCGCCCGGTGCCGGCGCGGCACCAACTCGCGATGCGCGTGGTGCGCGTCCAAGATCCGCAGGCGGTCCCCTCACTCGGCTTGCCGTACGAGCCGACCGAGGGACGTCTCGTCGAGCAGGCCAGCCGACGCGAGATTCCTCCGTTCGTCGCCACGACAACGCGCGACGACGGGGTCGAATTCACGCTCTTCGAGAACCGACCGGCGCTCCAGGGTGCCGGCTGGGCCGGCTGGCTCGGCGCGCAAGCCGGCCTGACGCTCGACCCCTTCGCGCCCAAGACGCTCCGCCTGCGGGTGCCGCCCGAGAGCGGCGACGAGCGCTTCGCCTTCGCTCTCGCGCGGTCCATCCACGACGCGTCGCGCTTCGAGCTGCGGCTGGCCTGCACCGAGGGTGTCGTGCGCGAGATCGTCGGCGGCGACCTCGAACGGCGTCGCTTCCTGGCGCGCGTCGACGTCGTCGAGGCCATCGAGCCGTTCGCCCGCGTGCCGGCGACCGTGCCGGCCGGCTTCCGGGGTCGACCGGCCACCCTGACCCTGACGCCACCCGATCTCTTGCTCGACCTACTCGACGTTTGCCTCGGCGTACTGCCGGTCGTCGGTGACCTGGCCGACATCGCCGACATCGCCGCGTACGCTACGCGCGGCACCGACAAGTGGGGTCGGCCGATGACACCGACGGAGGCCGCGCTCCTCCATCTCGGCGCCGGGCTGCCCTGGGTCGGTGGCGGCGCGCTGCGTGTCGGCGGCAAGGTCGGTGCGCGCTTGCCCGATGTCCTCGAGCGCCTCGACGCAGTGGTCGATGCCTGGCGCCAGGTTCCCGCCGCGCGCCGTGCCGAGCTGTTGACGCTGGCTCACGACATCGCCTCGGGAGCACCATGAGATTCTGGATCGCCAGGAATCGACGGATCGCCAGGAACCGACGGGTCGCCAGGAGCCGACCGATCGCGACGACGCGAGGCGTGCGATGAGCGGCGCGTCGTATCTCGGCCTGCGCACCGTCCTCGACCTGGCCCAGCGCCTGCCGACGGCACGCGCGGTGCCGTCGGTCCGGCGGTCGCTCGACGACCTGCTGGTTGAAGGCGACGAGGTGCTGTCGTCTCCGTGGCTCGAACAGCTCTACCGCGACGACCCGGCGAGCGCCCACCTCGACCGCCTCGCCTGGCTGCGAACAGCGCGCCACTTCGAAGTGCGCCGCGCCGTGCGCACCTACCTCGGCGACGCAGCAGACGTCGTGTTGGCCACCCGGCCCGATGACTATCTCGCCGCCCTGCGCCGGGCCGCCCAGACCACCGACGGGCCACCGCGCGGCGAGGTCGGATGGTCGTGGGACTCTCGACGGTTTCCAGGCGAAGACCTCGAGGCGCGACAGCTCCGCTGGCAGCCGGGAGATCCGATCGACATGCCGCGGCCGCGGGCCAAGGACTATCCGCCCTGGGACACCGGCCGACCCCGCGCCTACCGCAACATCGCCCATTTCGAGCTCCAGCGCCGCCTCGGCCGAACCTTCGACGGCTCCCGAGGCACCGAGCCACTGTGGAACGACTTGTCTTCGGCCCAGCTGCGCTCGACCGAGTCGCTGGTCGGCGACGAGCAGCTGTCGCTCGCCGAGCTGCTCGTGAATCACGAGCACGGCTACGCGCCGCGCGTCGGCGGCGTCTTCCAGAGCGGCCGGCCGGCGCCGGCGAGCCTGCCGACCGAGCGCTGCAAGCTCGAAGCGCGCGCCGAGTTGCGGGCACGCTACCGGCTCGAGGAAATCCGCGACGGCACCCGTCAGGAGATCGAGGCCGTCCTGCCGGAGCGGCGCGAGCCGGCGCGGAGCGCGCGGCCGACGCGGTTCGCAGAGCTCGGCGACGACGAGCTGCTGCGGATCGTCGACGACGGCACGCCGCCGTTCGACCTGATCACCGCCGAGCTCGAGCATGCCGGCGGCGTGCAGCGCGGCGTACGCCGGCTCGAGGAGGCGCTCGGCGACGAGCTGTCGCTGTCGGAGATGCGCCGCCTCTGCGGCCTGTGCGACTCGGACAATCTGCTCCTCGTCGATCCGATGGAGCATGCCTTCTTCGATCATTTCGCGCGCACCACCTTCGGCCGCCCCAATCCTGCGCGCGCCGATCGTGACGGCGCGTTCTGGGGCGCCGCACGCGATCTCGAGCTCAGCCGCCTCTACGACGAACGGGCCGAGAATCCGTTCGCGCTGCTGCCCGACCGCCTGCTGCGCCCGCTCCACGAAATCGTGCTCCACGCCATTCCGAACGAACCGCTCGCCTACCGCCGCGTCCTCGCCTGGCTCGACCAGGTCGCGGCCGCGCGCGAGCACTGACCGCTTCGACTGGAGACCCCATGAACCAGCTTTTCCGCTTCGTCCACCTGCGCCGCCTACCGCCCGCGGACCGTCCGACGCCGGCGGATCCTCAGGGCCCCGAGGTGGACCTCCCGAAGCTCAGCGACTTCGCCGAGTCGTTGCGCGGAACCTGGGCCGCGCGCGGTCTCGAGGCTGCGCGCGGGCAGGCCGGCGAGGCGTTGCCGGAGCTGCTCGAGGCGGCCGAGGCGCCCAAGGCTGAGGCTCTCGGTCGTCTCGCGGAGTGGGCACGCCGTCAGCGTCCGCCCGCCACCAGACTGCGCGAGCAGGTGACACGGCGGCTCGGCGATCTCGCGGGCAGCGATCTCGACCACCTCGAGACAGCGCTGGTCGACGCGGCCCTCGTTCTCTCGCTCGCCGCCGGCTCGAACAGCGACGCGCGCGCCAGTCGCACCGTTCTCGACCAGCGCCTGCGCGGCCTGCGCCTGGCACGCCTCGTGCTCGATGAAGAGGTCGACGAGTCTCTGCTCTCCGCCGACCCGCTCTCCACGGACCGGATCGCCACGGTGCTCGCGACGCCGGTCCAGCTGCCGTCGATCGAGCCCGTCGCATCCTCCGCGGCCCGACCCGAAACGACCGGGTCCACCGGAAGCGAGTCCGTCCTGACCGCTCCGCCTGCCGCGACCGACGCGCGGCCCGCCTTGCGGACCGCTCGGCGTGAGATCGAGCGCCTCCGCCCACCGCGAGGCACCGGCCGTTCAAGCTCCGAGGGTCTCGACGGAGACACCAGATCGCAAGTCTCGCAGCCGACGCGCCGCGTCGTCGAGACGCTCGGTCTCGATCTCGAGCAGCCAGTGCCGCGTCTGCTCGATCGTATCGACCACGCGCTGAGCGACGCCGGCCGCGAGGCCGTCGCCGGCACGCCGCGCCAGGTGCGCCGCATGGTGCCGTACAACGGCGGCCTGCTCGAACTGCAGTCGGTGCCCGAGCTGCAGACGCCGGGCCCGGACGGCGACGGCGTCCCGCAGCGTTTCGGCACCGCGCGAGTTCTCGGCATCGGCGAGCTGGTGGTCGTGCGCGAGGAGCTGGCACGCTACGAAGCGCGCGAGATCTCACACATCGAGAACGTGCTCGCGTCAGAGACTCGCGGGCGCACCCACACCGCCAAGACCGACGTCGAAGAAACGGTGACGACGCTCGAGGAGACGATCGACGAGTTCAGCCACGAGCTCGGCAGCAACGAGCGCTTCAGCTCCAGACGACGGCCTCCGAGTCGGCCCAGACTCAGCAATCGCTGTCGCTCGGCGTGTCGGTATCGGGCGGCTTCGGCCCGGTGAGCGTTGGCGCCGACCTGGGGACGACCAGCGGATCGTCGGACGAGCGTTCGAGCTCCACCGCCAGCGATTTCGCGCGCGAGGTCACTGAGAACGCCACCTCCAGCGTGCGCGAGCGCTCGATGACACAGATCGTCGCCCGCAGCCGGCGGCGCACCCAGGAAGTGAACGAGCACCGCTTCGAGAACGACGACGACGACGCGCGCCACATCGTCGGCATTTACCGCTGGGTCGACCAGGTGCTGCGCGTCCAGCTCTTCCGCTACGGCAAGCGGATGATGCTCGAGTTCGTCGTCCCCGAGCCCGCCGCCTGGCTCGCCTACTCGCTGGCTGCTCGGCCACCCGGCGGCGTGACGCTCGACGCGCCCGTGCCGCTCGAAGAGACCGCCGCCGAGATCGACGAGGGCAACTACCTCGAGGTCGCCGCGCGCTACGGCGCCACCGAGATCCAGCCGCCGCCACCGCGCTACACCCAGGTGACGACGACCCTCTCGGCCGAACCGGCGAACCGCGTCGACATGCCGAGCGACGTCGACGACTCCGAGCCGACGCGCGCCTACTCGGCCCATACCAAGACCGTCCAGGTGCCGGATGGATACGAGGCGACCCGCGCCACCGTCATCGCCACCTGGGGCCAGCACGGACGCTGGGTCGACCTCGCCGAAGAGGCCGCCCAAAACCTTCCGGACGTTCCGTGGGCACCGGCTCCCGAGCTGCCCACGGGCTGGGAGCTCGACAACCTGCAGCGCATTCGCCTGGCGATCGGCGATCGCTACCTGGTCGTGCTCAACGATCCGGACCGCGACAAGATCGTCGACCTCGACCTCGGCTCTCACAGCGCCGGCGAGCTGGCGATCGCCATGGCGGCGAACCAGAAACGCGGCGTCGCCGTCGCCATCGAGATCCGCTGTGAACGGACCGACGAGGCCTGGACGAAGTGGCAGATCGACACCTGGGAGCGCCTGCGCGCCGCTCACGACGCGATGAAGGCCGCGTTCGAGGCGCAGGTCCAGCTGGCGACCCTGCAGGGCGCGCCCGCCGCCGGCACCGACGCCGACAGCCTGCGCGCCGTCGAAGCGCGCGAGATCAAGCGTGGTGTGCTGACGCTGCTCACCGGCCAGCACTTCCAGCGCTTCGGAGCGCTCCTCGCCGGCGCCGGTGGCGCGCCGCGGATTCACCTCGACGAGGCGGCGGTCGAGGGCGACTACGTGCAGTTCTTCGAGGACGCCTTCGAGTGGCCGCAGATGAGCTACGTGCTCTATCCGGGCGTGTGGGCCGGACGTGACCGCTGGCTCGAGCTCGACGGCCGCACGGACAACGACCCGGTCCACCGCACCTTCCTACAGGCCGGCTCGTCGCGCGCCGTCGTCCCCGTCCGCCGCGGCTACGAGCAGGCGATCTGGCGCTACCTGCAGGACGGCACGCTGTGGAACGGCGGCGCCCCTCCGACCCTCGCGGGCGATCAGGTGCCGCATGTTCCGGTCTTCGAGCTGCTGGCCGAGGAGAGCGGTCGGCCGGGCGAAGAAGAGCCGGTCGGCGAACCTTGGGAGGTGACGCTGCCCACCGGGCTGGTGATGCTGCAGGAGGACGCCGAGCTCAATCCACAGTGAGGACGAGCGCGCTGACCCGCGGGATCTTCCGAAAGTGTCGGTCGAAGGTCAGCACCGTGGCGCCCTCCCGGATGGTCTGCGCGGCGATCCAGGCGTCATTCGTCGGCACTGGAGTGCCGGCTCGCCGGAGATCGACGATGACCTCACCGAAGATCCGTGCCACCGAATGGTCGACGGCGAGCGTCACCACCACCGGATCCGCGAGAAAGTCTTCCAGGGTCTGCTCGTTCTCTCGGCGGCGGCGCCCGCAGGCGAAGCCCGCGTGAAGCTCTCCCAGCGTGACGGCCGGCACCCCGATCCACTCGGCTGTGTCGATGAGGTCGGTGACTTGCGGCTCGCCGCGCCTCAACTGGCTGTATGCCGACGTGTCGAGGCAGTATCGGCTCATGTCCAGAGGTCCTCGTCGATCTCCTCGAACGGCCGGACCGCATCGTTGAACTCGTCCAACTCTTCAGCCGTCCAGCCGCCGGAAAACCGCGCCAGGCCGTTGCTCCGCGTGCCCAGAGGACCGAACCCCAGCCCCCTCTCGAGCACGTCGATGACGGTTTGATTGAGGCTCTTGCTTTGAGTTTCCTTCTCCGTACGAAGCGCTCGTGCGACGTGCTCCGGGACGTTGCGGACAGTGAGATGACGCATCGTGGCTCGGCCTCCGTGGATCGAAGTCTGCATGTGTTGTCTATCGAAGACGGCGTCGTCAATGAAGTGACCTGCGAAGGCGCCGACTGCATTCACATGATCATATCACGAATGCAGGCGATGAATGCTGAGCCTGACCAGGCGTCCACTGGCCGCCCGATCCGGCCTCAGGGAAGAACGAACCGGCCCGAGCTGTTGCGGCTGTCATGAGCAGCCCAACCGCCCGTCTCGTCCAGCGCCTCACGACATCGGTTCTATTCATCCCCTGCCTGCTAGTCGCGGTGCAGGCGCGAGGCGCCGAGCAGCCGGCCGGCTGGCGCTCGGTGCAAGTGCCAGCAACGGGTTCGTTCGCGCGCTGGTACTTCCCCGGCGGCGATTCGGCCGTGGAGCGCCCAGCCGTCGTCTTCCTGCACGGCTCGGGCGGTACGCCGTTCGACTACCAGCCCTTCCTGGGCGACCCGGCAACAGCGGCCGATGTCGTCGTGATCGTGCCGAAGTCGCTCGACGGGGTGCAGTGGGGCGTGCGCGACGGCGCCGTCGACGCGCCTTCGGGCGGCGACCCGGCGACGATCGCGGAGGCTCTCGACCAGGTCCTGGGCGAGGTGGCGATCGATCCACGGCGCGTCGGCCTTGCCGGTCACAGCGACGGCGGCGCCTACGCCGCCGATCTCGCCTTCGGCTCGAGTTCGCCGCTGCGCGCCCGCTGGTCGGCCGTCTTCCAGCTCTCGGCCCCCTTCCGTCCGCCAGACGATCCCGTGCTCGATGCCTACCGACCGCCGGTGCGCATGTACTACGGCACCACCGACCCCAACCACGCCACTGCCTACCCGCGCTACCTCGCCTACTGGCCGCACCATGGAGTCCCGTTCGAGGACGACGTCCGCGCCGGCTTCGGCCACTCGAACTGGCCCGAGGATTCGATGATCCAGGGGCTCACCTTCCTCGCGTCCCACCATCGCCCTACCGAGGACGACGATGGAGGCGATGATGGCGACGACGACACCGTCCTCCGGCTGCGGGGCGGCCGCTTCGAGGTGCTCGCCACCTGGCGCGACTTCGACGACCGAACCGGCATCGGCCGCGCCGTGGCCGGCGCGCCGCCGAGCGATGAAGCCGGCATGCTGTGGTTCTTCGGCCCGACCAACTGGGAGCTGCTGGTCAAAGTGCTCGACGGCTGCGCGCTCAACGCTCGCCTCTGGGTCTTCGCAGCCGCCACCACCGACGTCGAGTACACCCTCCGGGTGCTCGACACCGCCACCGGCCTCGAACGCACCTACGTCAACGCGCTCGGCGACGCCTCCCCCGCCGTCACAGACACCGACGCCTTCGCCACCTGCGACGCGCGATAGGCCGCGCCCACCCATCCGGCGGCCCAGGTGCCGCGAACCTCCGAGCATGAGACGCCGCTGCCTCCACCTCGTGCTTCTACTCGCCCTCGCCACCACCGCGGCGCTGTTCGCCGGCTGCTTTCCGCGCGACGCCGGGCCGTCGCTTCAGCACTTCGACGACCTGGCGCCGGCGGTCGGTGAGAGCGCGCCGTCCTTCGCGCTCGAGACTCTCGACGGCGAGCGCGTCTACCTCGACGACCTTCTCGGCGACGGTCCCGTGGTGCTGCAGTTCGGCAGCCACTCGTGCCCCGTGTACCGCTACCGGCGCCATTGGATGGACGGGCTGTGGGAGGAGTACGGTGAGCGCGTGCGTTTCGTGATGGTCTACACGATCGAGGCCCACCCGGTCGGCTCGAAGAGTCCCTATGCCGAGGACGAGTGGGATCCATGGATCAACCGCATGGTCGGCGTCCGCGTCGAGCAGCCACCGACCTACGCCGCGCGCCGAGAGCGAGCCGCGACGTCGAAACACGCGCTCGGGATCCCGATCACCTACCTGGTTGACGCGATGGACGACGGCGTTTGGCAGGCGTATGGCGCGGCATCCTCGCCCGCCTTCGTGCTCGACCGTAACGGCACGGTCGTCGAGTCGCAAGTGTGGATCGACCCCGACGCGATTCGCGCTGCGCTCGACCGCCTGCTGGCCAACGATTGCGGCCCCCGGGAGGGCTCGCCGCCCGGGAGCTGATCAGTCGTCGGCGTCGCGTCGGTGGCGCTCGACCAGGGAGAGTAGGGCCGGCAGCAGGGTGACGCTGACCAGCGCGGCCGCGAGGGTGCCGAGGATCGCCGCGGCGCCCATCGAGCGCAGCCCCGGAAAGTGGCTGAAGACGAGCGAGCCGAAGCCGCAGACGGTGGTCAGCGCGGCGACCGCGACCGCCGCCGCGACACCCTCGGCGTCGGCCAGCGACTCTTCGCTCCAGCGATGGATCAGGTGGATCCCGTAGTCGACGCCGATGCCGATGATCATGGTGAAGACGAAGAGGTTCATCGAGTTCACCGAGACGTCGAGAATCGACATGCCGCCGAGCATCAGCACCAGGCCGACGCTGAGAGGTAGCAGCGCCAGCGCCGCCTGGCGGATCCCGCCGAGATCGAGCGCCAGGAAGAGGAAGACGATCACCGTGCCGAGCGCGGCGGCGAGGATGGCGTCGCGCCACACGATCTGCCGCAGGCGCTGCGACACGACGATACCGCCGGTGAGCGACGCCCACGGGCGATCGTCGACCAGCTCGACCAGCGTGTTCGGCGGCAGGCGGAGTGACGGCGGCGGATACGCGTAGAGCACGGTCGACACCGTCTCGCCGTCGTCGCTGTGCGCGACGTAGCGCTCAAGCAAATGGCCGAGGCTGCCGCGCTCGAGCTCCTCGAGGCGCAGCCCCTGGCGGCGTTCGAGCGCCGCCACCGTGATGTCGAGACCGGTGGCGAAGCCGACGGG
This sequence comes from Acidobacteriota bacterium, assembly GCA_039194425.1. GTDB lineage: Bacteria > Acidobacteriota > Thermoanaerobaculia > Multivoradales > J023 > JAUIJL01. The sequence goes on from JBCCVZ010000001.1 coordinate 382,921, forward strand.
ATTCAGGCCCTCCGCACGCAGCGCCTGCTCGAGCTCGGCGCGCAGTGCACCGTCCGCGGGCTGTCCGTCGAGCGTGAACGTGGCCAGGCGTTCCAGCGCCTCCTGCTGTTGCGCGGGCGGCGGCAAGAAGGCCGCGATCGACTCGACGCGGGCGATCGAGCCGTCGTCGATCAGCGGCTCGAGCGCCGCCAGCACGTCGCGCGCCCGCGTCATCACCTCATCTTCGTCGCCGGCGTCGACGCGGATCATGTAAGGCGTGAAGCGCAAACCGAAGGCCTCGACGATGCGCTCGCGCGCCATCATCGCCGGATTGTCGCCTGAGCGCAGCGCCAGCGAGTCGTCGTCGAGCTCGACGGTGAAGTACGCCAGCGTACCCAGCGCCAGCGCCACCAGCGACACCACCGCGATGGTGCGCCGCGGGCGTGCGGCGCTCCAGCGGAAGAGCGTGCGGGCGCCGAAGCCGCGCAGGCGATGTCCACGGTGCGCGCCGCGCCGCAGGCGACGGCGCTCGGAGAGCTCGAGCAGCGCCGGCAGCAGCAACAGCACGGTGACGAGCAGGATCAAGATCCCGGTGCCGGTGAGCAGGCCGAGCTCCCACAGGCCGCGGAACTCCGACGTCAAGAACGCGTAGAACGTCGCCGCCGTGGTCACCGCACCGAGCAGCACACCCAGGGCCGTCGAGCGGCCGATGACGTCGATCGCCTCGCGGTGCGAAGTGCCCGCCTCGCGCTCCTCGGCGTAGCGTCCGTAGAGCACGATCACGAAATCGACCCCGAGACCGATGAGCAGCGCGGCGAAGGCCGTCGTCACCGAGCTCAGACGACCGAGCGCGACGGCGGCGAAGCCGAACGTGAGGAGCAGACCGGTGACCAGCGGCACGAAGGCGATCACCAGCGCGACGCGGCGCCCGAAGGCGACGCCGAAGAGCAGCACGACGGCGAGCAACGCCGAGCCGGTGCCGAGCAGCAGGTCGCGCACGATGACGGCGGTGTCGCCGACACCGACCAGGTGTCCCGAGGCCCACAGCACCTCGGGCCGGGAGCCGTCGAAGCCCTGCTCGCGCCAGGCCGATTCCGCCGACGCCTCGAAGACGTCGAGCTCGGCGGCGAGGCGGCGCGCGAACGGCAGGTCGGCCGGCGGGCTCACCGGCTTGGCCAGCATGAGCAGCATCGTCGCGCCCGGGTCCTGCAGATAGCCGCCGGCCCCGACCCGGCCGGCCAGCCCCTCGTCGCCCTGGGGCAGGCGGCCGGCGGCGGTCGACACCATGCCGAAGGGATCGACGCGGTGCAGCGACTCGAGGCCGAGGGCCGCCGGCGAGCGCAGCGCCGCGCGCAGCTCGGCGGCCTCGCGGGCTCGCCCGTCGGCCGTCTCGAGCCGACGCAAGAACGAGTCGAGCTCGTCGGGCGCCATGTAGAGCGGCGCCAGCGGCACCAGCTCGGGCAGGGCGCGCTCGAGATCGCCGAGGCGATACTCGAGCCACGAGATCATCTCCGAGCCACGCAGCGTGTCGGCCAACGACTCGGCGTAGGCGTAGGCCGCTTCTCGGTCGTCGCCGAGCTCGACCGCCACCAGCATCAAGTCAGTCGAGCCGAAGCGCTCGAGCGTGTCGCGATAGGCCGCGACCACCCGGTCGCTCGACGGCACGAGACCAAGCAAGTCGGTCTCGACCCGCACCCGCGACGCAGCCAGCAGGCTGACCACCACAGCGACACCGGCGAGCACCAGCACCAGCCACGGCCGCGCCGCCGCACCGCGCATCAGCCACGGCGGCAGCCGCCGCGGCGACAGGGCAGCGAGCAGGCGAGACAGCGAACGACGCTCAGGCACTGAGCTGCTGCCAGATCTTGTCGCTCCACCCCTGGGTGATGTAGCGGAAGATCCAGTTGTTGCCACTGCGCAGCCGCAGCAACGCCTCGCGGAGATCGAGCAGCATGGTGATGCGACGGAACTGCGTGTGCAGCTCGCCGGCATCGTGGGTCGCGACGATCTGGAAACCGAGGATCCGGCGATGGAAATCGAACGGGCTGTTCGGGTCGCCCTCGAACACGTCGGTGATGAAGTGCGTGAAGTTGCGCTCGACGGTCTCGGTGGCGGCGGCACGCATCAGGATCGCGGCAACCAGGATCTTCTTGCGGTGCTCGGGCACCACGGCGAAGCGGCCGATCTCCGCGATGCGATTGTCGCGCACGAACGCCTCGACATCGATCGACGAGTCGACTAGCTCGAACTGGTACTCCTCGTAGAGCGCGAAGGGAATCTCGTAGAGCACGCGCAGCAGGCCGACCGGCTCGCCGGACAGGCGCGCCAAGAACCACGACACCCGCTCGCTGCCGAGATCGGCCGCCGGGAAGAAGTCCTCGGTCGACTGGATCCAGCCCTTTTCACCCTGGTACACGCTCTCGAGCACCGTGAGACTGTCGCGCCAAGCGGCCTCGTCGTCGACCTTCTCGACCGAGAGATCATCTCGCATCGACATCTTGCTTTCTCCTCGGCGCCTTCGGGCTCCACGACTTGTCGCAGAGTTGCGCGATCTCATTCATGACCTGCTCGTGGAAAGACCGGACGTCAGCACTGCGTCCGGCGCCGGTGGGCGGAGTGAGTGGGGGGCCGATGCGCACCGCTATGGTGTCGAAATCCGAGATCGGCGCACGGCCGTCGTTGCTCGGAAAGCGGATTCCCATCGGCACCACGGGCACGCCGGCGTCGATCGCCAGGCGGGCACAGCCGAGCCGACCGCGCAGCAACTGGCGCGGATGGCGGTTCATCGTGCCCTCGGGAAATACACCGACCGAGCGGCCCTGCGCGAGCAGGTCGCGGGCTCGATCGACGGCCGGCGTGGGAGGGCAGTAGAGGGGACGAAGCATATCGAGGACTTTGAAGCGGGCGCTCTTGGTGGCGACCGGAATGATGCCACTGTGGCGGTAGATCAGGCCAACGCCGGGCACCATCATCATCGGCCAGTCGCCGAAGAAGTGCAGCAGGCGGCCGTAGCGATGCCAGACCAGAAAGGCCGGAAGCAAGACCGCCTCGAGGCGTTGGCTGTGGTTGGAGGCGAGGAGGAACGGATCGAGCTCCGGAGCCACGTGCTCGACACCCTCGAGCGACACGACGCGACGGCGTGCCAGCGCCGAGAGGCCTCGGCACAGCCAGCGAGTGACCGGTTCGTCGTCGAGATGCGGTAGCGGGCGAAGACTTGTAGAAACCGACGGTGCGTCGGCGTCGCTCACATCGTGCTCCTGATCGAATCCAGCGGCGGGGCGCCCGTCCGCGGAGGCGGGCTCGTCGCCGCCCCGGCATCATAGAGTCTCGGCGCGAAGATGTTAAGCGCCGCCGCCCTGGCACATCCGCGCGGCGGCGGCCGGCGAAGGCACGACCATGAGCGAGACACCCCTGCTGCAGCTGCGCGGCGTCGTCAAATCGTATGCCGAGGCGGGCCGTCGCCACACCGTGCTCGCCGGCGTCGACCTGTCGATCGCGCGCGGCGAGATCGTCGTCCTGCTCGGCCGCAGCGGCTCGGGCAAGTCGACCCTGCTCAACCTGCTCGCCGGCATTGACCCGCCGTCCGCGGGCAGCATCGAGCTCGCCGGCCGGTCGCTCGGCGCGCTCGTCGAACGGCAGCGCACTCTGCTGCGCCGGCACCAGATCGGCTTCATCTTCCAGTTCTTCAACCTGGTGCCGACGCTCACGGTGCGCGAGAACCTGCTGCTGCCGCTCGAGCTCGCCGACCGCCTCGACGACGCCGGTCACCACCGCGCGCTCGATCTGCTCGCGCGCGTCGGCCTGGCGGAGCGCGCCGACAGCTTTCCCGACGTGCTCTCGGGCGGTGAGCAGCAGAGAGTGGCGATCGCCCGTGCCCTGGTGCACACGCCGCCGCTCGTCCTGGCCGACGAGCCGACCGGCAATCTCGACGAAGACACCGCGGCGCCGGTGCTCGAGCTGCTCGAGTCGGCCGTACGCGAGGCCGGCGCCACCCTCGTGATGGCGACGCACAGCCGCGAAGTCGCGCACCTCGCCGATCGGGTGCTGCGCGTGCGCGACGGCCACCTGGTCGACGAGACGCCCACGGCGCTCGACGCCGGTCCCACCGAGGTGCTCGCTTCGTGAGGCGGGGCCTGCGCACGAGTCTGCTGCACCGCGCCACCCTGCGTCACCTCGCTCGCCACCCGTGGCAGGTCGGCGCGACGGTGCTCGGCGTCGCGCTCGCAGTCGCCGTGGTCACCGGTATCGATCTCGCCAACGTCAGCGCCGAGCGGGCTTTCCGCCTCGGGGTCGACGGGGTCGCCGGCCGCGCCACGCACGAAATCGTCGGCGGGCCCCGCGGGCTCAACGAAGGCGTCTACGCCCGGCTCCGCGTCAGCGGCCTGGCGGCTGCGCAGCGCGCAGCGCCGGTGGTCGACGGTCGGGTCCGTCTGCTCGAAGGTGGTCCGTCCGAGGACGGCGGCACCCCAGGGCGCACGCTGCGGCTGCTCGGCGTCGACCCGTTCGCCGAGGCGGCGATTCGCGACCTGACGCGCGGACTCGGCGCGCCGACGCAGGCTTCGAACGACCAACCGACAGGCGGTGCAGGAGAACCCGGCGCAGGGAACGACGGCGGCGCGCTCGGCGCGTTTCTCGCCGAGTCGGGCTCCGTCGCCGCCTCCGCCGATCTGCTCGCCGCCCTCGGTGTCGCGGTCGGCGACCGCCTGCCGGTGCTGGCGACCGAGGGCGAGGCGACCCTGCGCATCGTCGCCCGGCTCGAGCCCGCCGATCCGCTGAGCCGCCGCGCCGCCGAGGATCTGCTGGTCACCGACGTGTCGACGGCGCAAGAGCTGCTGGCGCGCGTCAGCCGGCTCGACCGCATCGATTTGCGACTCGACGAGGGCGAGGCCGACGCCGTCGCCGCGCTCTTCGCCGGTGACTCCTCGATCGGGAGTGCCACCCTGCGCGCCCGCGCCGCGCGCGCAGGCGCCCTCGACCAGATGACCGAGGCGTTCCGCCTCAACCTCACCGCGCTGTCGCTGCTGGCGCTCGTCGTCGGCATGTTCCTGATCTACAACACCCTCACCTTCTCGGTGGTCCAGCGCCGGCCGCTGCTCGGCCGACTGCGTGCGCTCGGCGTGACACGGCGCGAGATCCTGAGCCAGGTGCTCTTCGAAGGGCTGGCGCTCGGCGGCGCGGGCAGCCTGCTCGGCCTGGCACTCGGCTGGGGGCTGGCCCACGGTCTGCTCGGCCTGGTGACGCAGACGATCAACGACCTCTATTTCGCCGTCTCGGTGCGCGACGTCGCGCTGCCCGCGGCGTCGATTCTCAAGGCACTGGCGCTCGGCGTCGGAGGCTCGCTGCTCGCCACCTGGCCGCCGGCGCGCGAGGCGACGCGGGCTCCGGCGCGCGCGGTGCTGCGGCGCTCGCATCTCGAGACCCGCAGCCGACGCGCCATGCCGCGCCTGGCTGTCGCCGGCGCAGCGCTCGGCGGCCTCGCGGCGCTGCTCCTCGTGTTGCCGACACGATCGATCGTGGTCGCCTTCGCCGCCGTTTTCGTCACCGTTCTCGCCTTCGCCTGCGTCGTTCCCGCCGCCGTCTGGCTCGGCGCACGGGCGGCCGCCGGGCCGATGCGCCGCCTCGGCGCGCTGGCTGGCGCCGGCGGCCTCGGCGCGATGGCGGCGCGCGGCGTCGCGGCGACGCTCAGCCGCACCGGCGTCGCCACCGCGGCGCTGGTGGTCGCCGTCGCCACCACGGTCGGCATCGGTGTGATGATCGACAGCTTCCGCGCCACCCTGGTGCGCTGGCTCGACACGACCCTGCAGGCCGATGTCTTCGTCACCTCCGCGGCTCAGACCGCACGAGGCGCCAGCCCGTCTCTCGATCCGGCCGTTCTGGCTGCTGTCGAGGCCCGCGACGACGTCCGCTTCGTCGCCACCTACCGCCGCGTCGAGGTGCCGGCCACGATCGGCGATCGTGGCGAGAACGACACACAGCTCCACGCTCTGCGCCTCGACCGCCGCGCCTTCGAGGGCTTCGACCTGGTGCCCGGCAGCGACCGCGAGGAGGTGTGGCGCGGGCTCGCGGCCGGCGACGGTGTCCTCGCCTCGGAGCCCTACGCCTACCGCCACGGCCTGGCGGCAGGCGACACGGTCGAGCTGCTCACCGACAGCGGGCCGCTTCCGTTCGAGATCCTCGCCGTGTTCTACGACTACGCCTCCGACCGCGGCCGGCTGCTGATCGAGCGCGCGCTCTACGATCGCCACTGGGACGACCGCCGCATCCAGTCGCTGGGCATCTACCTCGCCGAGCCGGACGACGCGGGAGACGACGCCGAAGCGCGGGCCGACCAGATTGCCGAGGCGCTGCGCGCCGAGCTGCGCGCCGACGATCTGTCGATCCTGCCCAATCGCGCGCTGCGGCGGCTGTCACTCGACATCTTCGACCGCACCTTCCGCATCACCGCCGTGCTGCGCCTGCTCGCCGTCCTGGTCGCCTTTCTCGGCATTCTCAGCGCGCTCTCAGCGCTACAGCTCGAGCGCGGGCGCGAGATCGGCGTGCTGCGCGCCGCCGGTGTCACGCCGCGCCAGGTCTGGGCCCTCGTCGGCGGCCAGACGGGGCTGCTCGGCCTGCTCGCCGGCCTGCTGGCGATGCCGCTCGGCGTGCTGCTCGCTGCCCTGCTGGTGCACGTGATCAACAAGCGCTCGTTCGGCTGGACGCTCGCCTTCGAGGTCTCGCCCGGTCTCCTGCTGCAGGCGCTCGCGCTGGCGCTCGCCGCCGCCCTGCTCGGCGGCCTCGCACCAGCGCACAAGATGGCGTCGGTCTCTCCGGCAGCGGCGCTGCGCGACGAATGAGGGGACGTGCGATGAGGACCTCGACGATGCCGACGACGACGCGGCGCGCTCTCTTCCTGCTGTGCGCCATGGCTCTTGCCGGCCTGCTGACCGCCTGCGGCCGATTCCCCGGCACGACGCCGGACGCCACAGCACCGCCAGGCTCCACACCAGCGACGACGCGCTCGGCCGTCGACGCGCTCGCGGCGCGCGACGACGCACCGCCGGATCCGCGCTTTCGGCGCGTGCTCGAGCCGCGCGAGCTGGTCTTCCCCGCCGACCACGGTGCACACCCGGACTACCAGACCGAGTGGTGGTACGTGACGGCGAATCTCTGGACCGGCGAGCCCGACGACCCGGCGGCGCGGCGCTTCGGCCTGCAGTGGACAGTCTTTCGACGCGCCCTCCAGCCACCTCCCGAGGGTGAGGGCGATGCGGCGGACGGACCTGCGCGCGCCTCCGCGTGGGCAACACGGCAGCTGGCGATGGGGCACTTCGCTCTCACCGACGCCGGCGTCGTCGCCGGTCGCGGCCTCGACGACACGGACCGCGGCGGCACGTACCGCGGCGGCACGTATCGCGGTGGCCGGGGACATCGCGGCGTCGAGCGCTACGCTCGCGGCGCCGCCGGGCTGGCGGGTTTCGAGGCCGCGCCGTTCCGCATCTGGCTCGAAGACTGGAGCCTCGAGTCAGTCGCGCCGCCGAGCGGCGACCCGGCCGACGCGTCGGCGATTTTGCCGCTGCGCCTGCGTGCCGACACCGGACGGACGCCGAGCGAGGACCAAACCGAGGAACGCCTCGCCGTCGACCTGACGCTGCGCAGCACCAAGCCGGTCGTGCTGCAAGGCGATCGCGGTTTCAGCCGCAAGGGCGACACGCCGGGCGCCGCCTCGTTCTACTACTCCTTCACCCGCCTTCTCGCCGAGGGCACCGTCACTGTCGGCGAGGAGACTTGGCCCGTCGCGGGCACCGCCTGGCTCGACCACGAGTGGTCGACCAGCGTCCTGACCGCCGAGCAGACCGGCTGGGACTGGTTTTCGATCCAGCTCGACTCGGGCCATGAGCTGATGGCGTTCACGCTCCGCCTCGCGGGAGGTGGAATCGACCCGGCGAGCTCGGGCACTCTGGTCTCTCCCGATGGCACGTCCCGCCCTCTCGGTGTCGACGACTTCGAGCTCGAGGTCCTCGATCGCTGGCGGAGCCCGGTCACCGGAATCGAGTATCCGAGCCGCTGGCGTCTCCACGTACCCAGGGAGGATCTCGAACTCGAGATCCTCCCGGTGCTCGCCGATCAAGAGCTCGACATCTCCTTCCGCTATTGGGAAGGCGCGGTGGATATCGTGGGCACGAACCGCGGCGCCGCGATCACAGGTCACGGCTATGTCGAGCTTGTCGGCTACGGCGACTCGACCGAGCCAAACCTCCGGATGTAGTGGCGAGGCTTGCACCAGCCTTCCACCGTGCACACGCACGCAGCGCGCCCGCGGCACCACGGGAGGAGGCAAGCGTCTCCCCTACGATCGGAGTCGGCTCAGTACTGGATCGGAGCGTGCGAAGAGCTCGCTTCAGCTCCGATCAGATCGAGTCGTCGAGATCCTCTGGACCAATCTCCATGATCGGCGTGTGCGATGACACCGCGAGGAAGACGCCGGGAACACCTGGAACACCAAGCTCGAGCTTGTAGTCGAGCTGCACGCCGTCCAATGGATCGGTCACCGCCGGCAGGCTGTCGGTGCAATCCACGTGCTCTTCGATGATCGTGCCGTCCGGCTTGGTGATCTTGCGCCACTTCTTGCACCCCGCGACAGCGACGTTCGCCTTCGCCTTGCCATCGAGGATGTCCTGCGGAGTCGCCAACGCGCAGTAGCCGTCGGTGAGGGTCACGAGGTCTTCGTACGTGGCGACGCCGTCCGGGTAGTTCTCCTCGACGGAGAGAGCGTTCTGAATGCAGCGCGCATCGGCCTTGGCGGCTCCGACTCGCGCCCGCTCCTGGTAGCCGAAGAGGACCGGAATCGAGACCAGGGTCAAGATACCGATGATCGAGACGACGATCATCAGCTCGATCAGGCTGAAGCCCGCGCTGCGCGCTCGCGGCGACGGACTCCGAGGGACAGGGACTCGGGGCATGGGTTCCTCCAATCGTGGTCGAAAATGAGACGACTGGAGCGTGGCACCGTGTGCCTCGAGCCAGCGTGGCACTTTTGATGTTTTGTCCTCGCCAACGCCTGATCTTCCCGATTTCTGTCGCCATATCTCCGACCAGAGGACGATTTTTGCCCGCTCGGCCGCATACTGGCGTGCATCGACAGCGAAAATCGCCGACCCCTCGTCCCGGCGCCATGGCACGCATCTTGATCTACCGATGGTTTTCGACTGCCATCCAGATCAGGAGGACCGGTGGGATGCCCACTGGAAGCGAAAGCCCTGCGCTTGGCCCGAGCGCTCGGCACCTTTGAAGCGGACAGAATCAGTCGCCCTAGCAAGGGCGCGGTGGCTCGCGCGATCGTCGACGATGCGTTCCGCCGCGTCGGTGCGGCGATCGCCCGCCAGCAGCATCGCCTGCGCTACCGGTCGATCAGAGGACGCTATCGGCTGGTCTCCGACCACTCGGCGCTGCTCCAACGCTGCCTCCTGGCCAGCTGGCTCGAGCGGCATGCATCACGGACCGACCGCGTTGATCTGCTGACCCACGTTCTCGTCTTTCTGGTGTGGAGTTGCCTCGAGCGCAACGTCTTCTACCTCACCGTCGGACTGTGCCGCCTGGTCTATGGCTACTCGACGGCCGAGACCATCGCCGTCTACGACCTGCTCGCCCGCGATCCCGACCGTCTACGCAGCGCCGACACCTTCCGCCGCTGCAAGCAGCGCCTGGTCGAGGCTCTGCTCAACCGCTTTCCGCGCGCTCTCGCCGTGCGCCGCGGACCACGGGGCGAGGCTCGGCTCGGTCTCGCCGATCCATCGGCCGACGACGCCAACACAGGGCGAGTCGGCGCGACTCTCGAGCTGCTCTGCCCCTGGGGCACCGAGTGCCCAATCGTCGACGAGCACTTCGACGCGCGCTTCGACCCGCTCCCGCTCCCGTCGAATCCCCGTGACTCCGCCGACAGCCAGCGCTGTCACTGCCTCCTCCACCCCACATGCCTGCTCCGCCTGACCCGAGCCCTCGGCCTCGCACCGCCCCAGGAATGCCTGACGTGACCGTTCGCCGACGGATTCGAGCCCATCCAAAGAGTCGATGAACGGTGGCGTCGATGAACGGTGGCGTCGACGATCGATGGCGTCGACGATCGATGGCGTCGACCGCACGAGCCGCGCCCGAGCGACCGCGGCAGGATTGCATCGTCATCGGTCGGGTCAGCGACCTCAAAACGCCGGCTCGATCTCGAGCGCGAGATCCTCGGCGGGGCCCTCGAGCGCCTCGATCCAGAGCAGGACCGAGGAGCCGAGCAGGCTCGGACGGCCGGTGCCGACGGCAGGAGCATCGGGGGTGGCGACGTGACGGCGATAGCCGTCGAAGCGATCGTCGGGACCGCGAAAGCGCTCGGCGACGGCGGCGTCGACGTCGGTGATGCGTGCCGCCAGCTCGACCAGGTCGTAGCTCTCGCGGAAGTAGACGGCGGCCGAGCCACGGCCCACCCGCAGCGTCACCCGCACGGTCGGCGCGCCGCCGCCCGAGTACGGCATCGCCGGGTCGGTGGTGCCGAGGCGTGCCTGGGCACGGCCGGTGAGGCGCTCGAAGGTGAGCGAGCAGGTGACCTTCGCGGAAGACAAGGTGCTCGTGCGCCAGTTGCAGCGACCGCTGCGGCCTTCGATGCGGCCGCTGCGTGCTTCCGGCGCCGCGACGCGCTCGCCGGCCGCCGCGTAGCTCGCGCGCAGGCGCTCGAGCGTAGCGACGAGCTCCTGCTCGGCTTCGACCTCGGGGGTGAGCCCGAGCCGCAGGTCCTCGCGCGCCGCGAGCCCGGGCGACAGCGTCCGCACCGCGGTGCGCTCGACGCCAAGTCGACGCAGTGCGGGATAGTCGTCGACCGCCAGGTCGAGAGTCTCACTCAACGGATTGTCGTGGAGGTACAGCGAGCGCAGTGACGGCAGCGGTGGCAAACGGTGGAGCGACCGCAGGCCGTTGCCGGCAAGCGACAGACGCCGGAGCGCAGGCAGCTCGGCGAGCCGCTCGAGCCCCGCGACGCCGTCGTCGAGAGCATTGTGCTCCAGCGACAGGCTCTCCACACCTGCCGGCAAGGCCGGCACCTGCCGCAGCCCGAGATGCGCCAGGTCGACCGTGCGCAGAGCGTCGAGGCGAGACAGGTCGAGGCCTGTGCCCGAGAGGTCGCCACCGCTGACCAGCAGATCGGCGAGCACCGGCACATCGTCGAGCACGACTCGCCGCAACGACTCGTTCTCGCCGAAGGCGGAGAGCGAGGTCAGCGCCGGCAGGCCTTGCACCTCCAGCGCCTCGAACGAGCCCGCCAGGCGCACATCGCGCAGCCGCGTGAAGGCCTCGCCCCCAGCGTGCTCCGCACCAACGAGGCGCACCGGCCGCGCCAGGCGATCGAACGCCAGGACTGTCACTCGCCCACTGTCGACGTGCACGCGCCGCGCCCCGGCGGCCTCGCCCCTGCCGTCGGCACCGACCACCTGCACCCCCTCGGGCGCAATCTGGTGCGCGCGCAACAGCTCGTCGACCGCCGCGCGGTCGGTCGCCTCGACCACCACCGCGCCGCGCACGACGTCGGCCCAGCTGCGCGTCCGCGAGCAGCCGGCGACGAGCAGCGCGCAGCCGAGGAGCAGCACGATCCCCAGGGCTACGCACAGAGCTTGAGACGACGGCATCAAAGGCTCCCGAGTCACGACGATCTGCACATCATCGCAGGACCAGCGCGTCGAAGATCGCGCGCACACCCGGATCGGTCGAGTAGTCGTCGCCCATCACCGTGAACGTCACCTTCACGCCGTCGTGCGCGGTGATGTTCATCGTCTGTGTGATCCCAGAGTACGTGTAGCGCGTCGACGCCCACTCGATGCCGTTGCGGCTCGACGACGCGGTTTCTCCCTTGCTCAGAGCACGGCCCGTGCCAGGCACCCGAGAGGCCGGAACACGCGTTCCTTCGTCGCTCGTCGGCCGTCGAAATGCAGCACAGTCCCAGACCCGAGACGGCGCGTCTCGATGTGAGCTGCGGTCGCTCGCGGCCCAGCGCCGAATCGTGCCCCGCCGGCACTCCGGCGAAGACTCAGTCTCGGCCCGGCGGCTCGAGCCAGTAGTAGATCTGCGGCTCGAGACGCACCGCGGTGAGCGCGCGGGCGACGGTGCGAGCAAGGCCGGGGGCCCGCCGGGCGAGGCGCCGGGTCGGGGTCGGTGGCGCGTCGCGGTCTGCGACCAGGGTGTCGACCAGCTCGGGAAAGAGGTTCTCGAGCCGCGCGCCGAGGCGCCGGCCGCGCCGCTCGAAGGCCCGCGACGAGACGTGGAAGACCTCGCCGAGGATCTCGCGCACGCGGTGGAATGGGCGGCGCCGGCCGATGGCCGCGAGCCAGGCCCAGGCGACGTAGGCGTCCCACGGCGCCGGCAGCGTGCCGGCGAGCGGCGCATCGATGTGGCCGACCTCGAACGGGAAGTGCTTGTTCGGGCCGAAGGCGAGGAAAACGTGTGCACCGACGCGCAGCATTTCTTCCTGGGCGGCACGCCAGTCGGGCACGTGCTCGAGCATGAAGGCCGAGGCGACGAGCTCGAACGAGTCGTCGCGGAACGGCAGGCTCTGGGCGTCGGCGCGCACCGCCTGAACGGAGCGGTCGGCCGTCTTGTAGGCCTGCGGAAAGAGGATCTGCAGGTTTGCGACCACGGACTGCCGAGGCCGAAAGCGCTCGGCGAGCAAGCGGGTGAGGCCCGGAAAGTTGCCGCCGAGCTCGAGGATCGACGACGCGCCGTCGAGCCGGCGGGTCACGAGCGGAAGATACTTGCGCTTGTTGGCGCCGCTCGCCTCGGCCCGCATGTAGGTTATCTCGCCCTCGCTGCGCCTGCGGGCGGCTGCGTCTTCCTCGTGCTCGTCGCCCACCGACGACAGCCGATAGAGTCCCTCCATGCGCGCGCGGATCGCCGCCGCCAGGCCGGCGTCGTCGACGATCTCGGGTTCGACGACGCTGGCGCGGTAGCCTTCGGCGTCGTCGGCGTCGTAGAGCCGCAGCGCCGCGGCGATCTCGGCCTCGGAGAGCAGGTCGCGCGGCACCACGCGCGGGATCTCGTCGAGAATCGGGTAGCGAAAGCGCGGACCCGACACCCCGCGCAGCATGCCCTCGACGATGTGTCGCGTGCCGCCGAGAGTGAACGCGCTCTCGACGTGGGCGATCTCCAGCGGCGCGCCGGTCTCCGGGCAGCACAGGACCTGGACCAGGTCGTCACGCATTGGCTTGCGGCCTGTTCTTCAGAGCCCTGTCGTGGTTCTGAGCCCTGTCGTTGTTCTGTGCCCTGTCCCGCGGACCCCCTTCGATCTCGGGCACCGCGTGCTCACGAGCCGCCAGCGCCTCGCGCCGGCGCTCGAAGGCGCCGAACGAGGCGTCGTCGTCGACGTAGAGATCGACGAAGTGTTTGAGCGCCACGATGCGCAGGAAGATCTCGTCATCCTGCGTCTTGCGCCGGAGGTAGCGCCCGCGCACCCGCGTGTCGAGCGCCGGGATGTCGTAGATCGCGTCGCGCACCACGGTCTTGACTCGCGATTGCAGCCGGCGGCGTAGAGACCGTAGCCCGCCCGCGGCGGTGCCGGCGCGCAGACCGTCGAGGCGTGCGCGCAGGGCCTGACGATCGAAGACCTGCCACACCGAGCTCGCGGCGTCGTCGAGCGCGGCGTGCACTGCGCGGCGCACCGGCGTCGGCCGCGCCAGCAACTCGGCGTAGCTCTCGAGGCTCGAGCTGGTGGCGAACGGCAGGTCCCACACCTCGGGAAACGTCTCGGCACCGGCGGCGTCGAGCAGACGCTGCTCACGCCGCGACGCGATCGACAGGCGCTGCACCAGGTCCAGCATCTGCTCGTCGAGCAGCGGATTGCGGTGGTCGACGACAAGCTGCTTGAAGTAGCCGGCGGGACCGAGATAGCCCTGCAGCCGATGGCGCAGGTAGACCGCGTCCCCGACGTTGTCTTCCTGCATGCCGGCGTACGAGCGCACCAGGGCGTCGATCCAGGCGTCGCTGCCGTCGCAGGCGCGGCGGTGCGGCGCTTCGTGCCACACATCCGCGGCCCCCGCGAGACCGCTGGTCGAGCGGATGCACATGCGGAGCACAGCGTAGGCCGGATCGAGCATGGCGCGACCGCGCGTGAACGCCTGGTCGCCGCGCAGCACGCGGTCGACACCGCCGGCGGCGAGATCCTCCATGAGCCGAAGCTCGTCGCCGTGGAACATGCCGATGTCGACCAGCGAGTCGAGAATGTAGGTGAGGCGCAGCGCCTTCTGGCCGAAGCTGGCGGACGGGTCGTCGAGCCGACGCGCGACGACCCGGTGCTGGACACCGAGGCGCGCGGCGACGCGGCGCGCCAGAGCGACGTCGCCGAGGGCGGCGTCGCCGTCGCCCGCCTCGACGCCTTCGGCGCCCCAGCTGATCGTGCGCACCACCTCCGGCCCGGCGGCACGCGCGGCGGCAGCGGCGATCATGCGCGAATCCTTGCCGCCGGAGAGAAAGACGACGGCGCGCTCCGCCGCGTCGGGCGCGCCTGACGCTCCCAGCACATCGCGCGCCACGCTCCGCTCGACGATCGCGCCGAGCTCGCGCTGCAGTTCGGCCTCGGACGTCCCGTCGCCGTCGACGGTGAAATGCCAGCGATGCCAGGGCACGATCGTGACCCCGGCACCGTCGGGCTCCGTGACGTCGCCGATCACCAGCGCGCGCCCGCCCTCGAGGCGATGCACACCGCGGAAGAAGGTCCGGTCGGCGAGCAAGAAGCCGGAGGCGAAGAACATCCCCAGAGCGCCGTCGTCGAGCGTGCGGTCGAGGCCGGGCACAGCGAGCAGTGCCTTGAGCTCGGGCGCGAAGCAGACCAGGTCACCAACGCGCGCCCAGAGCAGCGGACGCGCGCCGCAGCGGTCGGTCGACACGACGATACGCCGCGGGCCGACGTGGGCCGCCGCCCAGTGGCCCCGCAGCGCGCGCAGCCGCCGAATCACGGCCTCGTTGCCGTCGGCCGTGGCCCGCCTCGTGCGCGAGTCGTTCAGGGCACCACTCTGCACCCCATGCTGCTGAGCTCCATCGTGCAGAACGCCATCGTGCAGAACGCCATCGTGCAGCCAGACGGAGGCGCCGTCACCGAGCGACGGCGAAGGCCACGGCGGCAGTGACGGTCGCGGCCGATCGATGCGCGCGATCGCAACACCGCGCGCCGGATCGAAGAGCGTATCGACCTGCAGGCCGCCGACGTGGCGTAGCCGGTCGGCCATGGCGTCGAGCAGGCGCCGCGTGGGCGCCTCCTCGAGCGGTGCGCGCCGCCAGTGGACGATGCCGAACAGGCCGGGCACCGTCGCCTCAGCGCCGCCGCGCCAACATGCTGAGTCCGGTGCGGAGCCCGAGGCGCGCGACGACCCGGCCGGCGAGCTCGAGCAGCGGCGCCGGCAGGTGGACCAGCGCGGGCAGCAGACGGTAGAGGCGGGCGCCCTCGGACACCCAGACCACCTCGAAGCCCTGGTCTTCGTAGAGCCGGCGCAGCGACGCGGCGTCGAAGTAGAAGTAGTGCGAATCGTCCATCGTCGAGCCCTTGCGCCGACGCTCCTTGAAGGCGCGTTGGTTCGGCACCTCGATGAGCAAGAGGCCGCCGGGGAGGAGATGTCGGCGCAGCGTCGCCAGCGTGCCGCGCGGATCGAGGAGGTGCTCGAAGACCTGCGACGTGAGGATCGCGGCGAAGCGCTCGTCGCCGAACGCCGGATCCTCGATCAGGCCGCGGAAGACCGGAATCTCGTAGCTCTCCTCGACATGACGCGCCAGGTACTTGTTCACCTCCAGCCCGAGGACGTCGAAGCCGGCGTCGCGCGCCGCCAGCAAGAAACCACCCGCGCCGCAACCGAAATCGAGCACGCGGCCGGCCGGCGGCGCGGCGCGGCGGATCAGGCGCAGCACATGGCGATAGTGGCGCTGGTTGCGCGGCAGCAGGCGCTTCTGGTCCGGCGGCAGCACCTTGTCTTCGTAGATCTGTAGCCGCAGCGCCGCCGGCAGGCGCGGATTGCGCAGCACGACGCCGCAACCACGGCAGCGCTCGTAGACGATGAATCGATCGGCCTCGAAGAGCGACGGGACGCGCACATAGTGCCCGAGGTCGGTCGAGCCGCACACCGGGCAGGCGTGCAGATACTCGAGCAGGCTGGCGGCCAGACCTGGCGTCGTCCACCGCGCGGTCAGGTCGTCGCTGAGCTCTTCGAGCGCGGCCAGCGCCTCGGGGGCCGACCGGTTCTGGGGACTGCAGTCGTTTGGACCGTCGCTCAAACTCGATTCTCCCGAGTCCACTCCGTCAACCGACGGAAGAGGTCATGGATGCGTCGCCGTTCGCCCGGGCGCAGGAAGCCGACCGCCAGCAGCAAAGCCGGCAAGAGCGCCAGGGCGAGGAACGCCTGCCAGGTGAGGCTGGCGAAGAGACCGCTGTGTGGGTCGACCGACAGACCGAGCGCAAGGACCGCCAGACTGACGGCGGTGATCTTGAGCAGGCGCCCGGTTTCGAGCGGCAGCGGGTGAATGCGCAGGGAGAGGATCGCGGTCGCCAGCATCAGGACGGCGTAGGAGGCCGTCGTCGCCCAAGTCGCTCCCATCATGCCGTAGCTCGGCACCAGCAGGAGGTTCAGCCCGAGATTGACGATCGTGCCGCCGACGGAAAAGAGAGCCAGATACTTTGTTTTACCACGGATGTGCACCGACGGCGAGAGGCAGAACTGGATGCCGGCGAAGGCATAGGCGAGCGCCACCCAGGGCACCACGCGATGGGCCTCGGCATAGCTCGGCCCGGCGAAGGCACCGAGCCCGGCCCGCGCCATCAACGACAGGCCGACGACGCCGAGGGCCAGGCCGAACACCAGATAGGTGAGAACGCGCGCGTAGGTCGCCTCGTGGCCGGCGCGGCGCGAGATCGAGAACGCCACCGCCGGCCAGGCAAGCTGGAACGGCCACACCAGACCCATCTGGAGAATCATGCCGATCTTGTAGCCGACGCTGTAGATCGCGACTTCTTCGAGGCTGCCGAAGAAGCGCAGCACGTAGCGATCGGCCATCGTGATCACCCAACCGGTGATCGCCGTCGGCACCACCAGCAGACCGAAGTGCAGCAGCGGTGCGACGAGCCTTCGGTCGATGCGCAGCTCGATGTCGCGGCGCGCGATCCACAGCCCGGCCGGCAGCGTTGCCGCGGCCGCGACCAGGTTGCCCCAGAGCACGCCGTAGATGCCCATGCGCAGCCAGACGACGAGCACCACGTTGAGCGCCATTCCGAGGCCGAACTGAGCGAAGTTGAGCATCGCGTAGGCCACCGCCTGCTCGCGCGCACGAAACGCCGAGAGCACGATGGCGACCAGGCTCGAGGCGACCACCGCCGCCACCGTCAACTGTACTGCCGGACCGTAGCCCGGCTCGCCGAGGAGCCAGGCACCCACCGGCTCGGCGAAAATGAAGAGCAGCCCGGAACCGAGGGCGAGCGCCGGCAGGTCGAGCAGCAGCGCGGTCGGCAAGACCCGTTTCTGCTCCTCCTCGGTGTCGCAGTCGCGGTGGAAGACCTTCTGCAGCGCCGACGGCATGCCGAGGAGCAGCAGGCCAAAGAGAATCGCCGACAGGCCGTTGAGCAGCTCGAGCACACCATACTCGGGAGTTTCGAGAAAGCGCGTGTACACCGGCAGCAGAATGAAGGAAAGCCCCCGCTGCAGGAGGTTGGCCAGCGCGTAGAGGCCGCTCGACGAGGCGACTCGACGCAGATCGGCAGCGATCTGGCTCATCGGCGGCGTCTCATCGGCAGCGTCTCATCAGCGAAGGCGCTTAGGGTCGGGCTCGGTGAGCCGCAGGTAGAGCGCCTCGGTGCGCCGGGCAACCTCGTCCCAATTGGGCCAGGAGGCGGCGCGCGCCGCCGCGCGTGCACGGAGCGTGTTCAGACGCTCGCGCACCGCCGAGCCCTCGCCGAGCAGGCGATGCAGGGCGCCGCGCAGTGCGTCGACGTCGCCTGGCGGCACGAGCACGGCAGCGTCGCCGACGACCTCGCGATTCTCGGGAATCTCGCTCGCGACGATCGCCGCGCCGTAGGCCACCGCCTCGAGCAATCCGACCGACAACCCCTCCATCGTCGACGGCAGCACGTACACACGGCAGTGGCTGAGCAGCTCGCGCATGCCGGTGCGGTCGACCCGGCCGAGGAAGAGCACGCGCGCGCCGTCGGCGGCGTCGGCCGCGGCACGGAGCTGCTCGACATATTCGTCGGTCTGGCTCGAGCCGCCGGCGATCACCAGCGTCTCGCGCGGGCGCAGCGCCGCGAACGCCGCGATCAACGTGTCGACGTTCTTCTCGGGCGACAGGCGGCCGGCGTAGAGGACGAAATCGTCGCCCGAGAGGCCGTGGGCGCGCAGCCGCTCGAGCGGCGCGCGCTCGGCCGGCGGTACAGCGTTGGGGATCATCGTCGGCCGGCGTCCGTGGACCCGGGCGTAGTGCTCGGCGAGGGTCGACGACACCACTGAGGTGGCGTTGGGCGCCCGCGCCGAGGCCCATTCGCCGGACTGCAACACAAAGCGGGCGAACCCACCCCACTTGGCGCGCTGCCAGTCGAGCCCGCGCACGGACACGACGGTTCGCGCCCCGGCCAGACGCGGCATCCACGCCAGCGGCGCCGAGCCGATGGCGTGGAACTGCACGACGTCGAAGCGGCGCGGCAGGCAGTCGAACGTCGCAAGCAAACTGTGCGAGAGCGTCTCCAGGTGCTTGCTGCCGCGCAGGCACGGCAGCCGACGCACCGTGACTCCGCGATGCGCGGCGACGTCGGGCGTGAAGTAGTTGCGGCAGTAGGCGACGACGCGGTGACCGCGCGCCACCAGGCGCGAGCCGACCTCTTCATAGTAGGTCTCGATACCCGAATACGTGCCGACGACGCCGCGGGCGCCGATGAACGCGATGTCGAGCGAGCGCGACGCGCCGTTCATCGCGAGCTCAGGCGCCGGCGGAGGCGGCGACCAGGTAGTGACCGGCGGCGCGCGCCAGCCCTTCGTCGAGATCGATCATCGGTCGATAGCCGAGCGCCCGCGTGGCGTCGGTGAGGTCGGCGAGCGAGTGGCGCACGTCGCCCGGTCGCGGCGGACCGTGCAGCGGTTCGGGACCGCCACCAACCGCCCGGCGCACCGCCGCGGCGAGAGTGTTGAGATCGGTGCGGCGCCCACCGGCGACGTTGTAGGCGCGACCACAGGCCGCCGGCGCCGCCTCGGCGGCGAGGAGATTGGCGCGCACGGCATCGAGCACGAAGGTGAAATCGCGGCTCTGCTCGCCGTCGCCGTGGATCGTCGGCGCCTCACCGCGCGCGTAGGCGTCGAAGAAGCGGGGGATTACCGCCGCGTACGGTCCGTCGGGCCGCTGGCGCGGGCCGTAGACGTTGAAGTACCGCAGGCCGATGATCTCGAGCTCGAAGCAGCGCGCGAACACCGCCGCCAGCTCCTCGCACATATGCTTGGAGGCGGCGTAGGGCGACAGCGGCTCGCCCTCCTCACCTTCGCGCTTGGGCAACGCCGGACTGTCGCCGTAGACACTCGACGACGAGGCATAGACGAGACGCCGCACGCCGGCGTCTCGCGCCGCAGTGAAGAGATTCGACGTCCCGCCGACGTTCACCGCGATCGAGGTCGCCGGATCTTGCATCGAGCGCGGCACCGAACCGAGCGCGCCCTGGTGGAAGACGACATCGACTCCGTCGCAGGCGGCGCTGCAGGCGGTGGCGTCGCGCAAATCGCCACGCTGCACCTCGAGCGCCGAAAGACCGGCGAGGTGCTCGAGATTGCTCTCCAGGCCGGTCGAAAAGTCGTCGAGCACGCGAACGCGCACACCGCGCTCGAGCAGCGCGTCGACCAGGTGCGATCCGATGAACCCGGCGCCGCCGGTGACCAGCGCCGTCTTTCCGTCGAGAGAAGTAGTCGCCATGCGGGAAGTCTACTCGCTGCCGCCGCGGCGCGCGCGGCGGGTCAGTGCGTCAGCCACCGTCGATCAGCCGCCGTGAATCAGCCGCCGTGGCTCGGATTCGACGCGGTCGTCGGATCGTTCTGCTGGCCCTTCACAAACTCGCCCGGGCGGCCGAAGAACAACGGCCCGAACACGACGGGAATCGTCTGCAGCAAGATCTTGACGTCGAGCCAGAACGACCACTGGTCGATGTACTCGAGGTCGAGCCGCATCCACTGCTCGAACGGAATCGAGTTGCGGCCGGCGACCTGCCACAGGCAAGTGATGCCCGGCTTGACCGACAGCCGACGCCGATGCGCGTCGTCGTCGAAGCCGGCGTAGTCGCGCACCGGCAGCGGCCGCGGGCCGACCAGGCTCATGTTGCCGCGAAAGACGTTCCACAGCTGCGGCAGCTCGTCGATCGAGCTGTGGCGCAAGAAGGCGCCGATGCGCGTCAGGCGCGGATCGTGCTCGATCTTGAACACCGGCCCGCCGACCTCGTTCAGGTGCTCGATCTCGGCCAGCTTGGCCTCGGCGTCCTGCACCATGGTGCGGAACTTGACGAGGCGGAACTTGCGCTTGTTCACGCCGAGGCGTTCCTGGACGAAGAACACCGGACCTCTCGAGGTCCATTTCACCGCCAGCGCGACGACCGCGAGAAGCGGCGCGAGCAGCAACAGCAAAACGGCCGAGACGCTGAGGTCGAGCAGGCGCTTGGCGAGCTTCGAGAAGCCGACCTCGCCAGTCGCCTGCAGGGTGATCATCGGCTCGCCCTCGAAGACGTCGAGCTTGCCCTTGGCCAGGCGCGGGTCGAAGATCTGCGAGATGAAGCGCACCGCGACGCCTTGCTCCTGGCACAGCGACACGATGCGCTTCGAGTGCAGGTAGGCACGCGACACCGGCAGCGCCACGACCACCTCGTCGACGACGTGGTCGGCCAGGTACGACCCGAGGGTCGACAGGCTGGCGCGCAGCCGGCCGCCGCCCTGGCGGAAGCCGGAGATTCCTTCCCACTCGTCGTCGACGAAGCCGTCGATGTAGTAGCCGAGGTCGGGCCGGTTCGAGATCGTCTCGGCAAAGGCCAGGGCGCGGCTGTTGGTGCCGACCACGAGCACCGAGCGCAGGTTGCGCCCACGCAGGCGCGCGCGCTCGAGTAGCAGACGGATCAGCAGGCGGGCGACCACCGTGGTGCCGGTGGCGAAGATGAAGAAGGTGATGAAGAAGCGCAGCGGCTCGATCTGCAGCTTGGGAAAGGCGCCGACCGCGATCAGCGCCATCACCAGCGACGCGAACACCCCGCCGCGGAAGACGCGCAGCGCGTCCGACAGAGGGGCATCCATGCGATCGGAGTTGTACAGCCCACGCGCCGACAGGGCCAGGTGCCAGACGAAGACCAGCGCGAGCATCGCCGCCACGTTGTCGATCTTGATCCAGTGCACGACGTCGATCAGCCGGAGGCCCGCCGGCAGCACGTCGGCCACCGCTCCGTGGCGGGCCAGCACCCACAGGCTGAGCCCGAAGGCCATCAACATGATGGCCAGGTCGATGAGCTTGAGGGCCTCGTTCAGCAGCTGTCGCCGGATATCGTTCATCGCAAGAGAACCAACAATCGAACCTCGGTGGAAGACTTCAATTGTCAAGATCTCGCGACGACATTACGAAGCCAATTACACCGAGTCTTACGAAACGAAGCTCGGGATCTGGCCGTATCGTCCGCGACGCGATACCGTCGCACGCGATGTCTCGACCTGACGACTCGTCCCCTAAAGGCGGCAAAACGACCTCGCCGCCCGATCGCTTGCGCATCGGCTTCCTCGCCCCCGAGCTTCCGCCGATGATGGGTGGCATGTCGGAGCTCGCCCGGTGCCTCGGTCGCGAGCTGGCGCGTCGCGACGCCGTCGAGGTCTTCAGCGCGCCGGGGCACCGCATTCCCGACGGCACCTCCCGTGCCGGGGCGCTCTCGCGCCGCCCCTGGCGCGCTCTCGACGCCCTGCAGGCCGCCGAACACTCGATCGACCTATGGCTGGCGATGAACGCGGGGCTGCTCCCCCTCGCTCGGCACCTCGAGCGCCCGCTGGTCGCCTATGTCCACGGCAACGATTTTCTGCAGCCTTGGCTGGCGTGCGGTCCACGCTGGCTCGAGGCGCTGCGGCGCCCGGTGGCGCCGCGCCTCCGCCTGCCGCTACGCCGGCGAGCGCTCGCCGCCGCCTTGCCCCATGTCGCCGCCGTGCTCACCAACAGCCGGCAAACCAAAGAGCGCTTCATCGCGGCGCTCGGCGGACCGGCGCAGCAGGTCGCCGTGCATCCACCGGGCGTCGACGACGTGTTCTTCCAGCCGCTCGAGCCGGCGGCCGAGCGGAACCGAGGCGACACGCTGCATCTGCTCACCGTGTCGCGCCTCAGCCGCCACACGCGGCGCAAGAACGTCGACGGCGTCCTCGAAGCCCTCGCCCTGCTCGCTCGCGACGACTCCGCACCGCGCATCCGCTACGACGTCGTCGGCGACGGCGACGACCGCGCCCGGCTCGAAGCCCTCGCCGCAGCCCTCGAGCTCGACGCGAGCGTACGCTTTCTCGGCGCCGTCGCCCGCGACGAGCTGCTCGCCGCCTACCGCCGCGCCGACCTCTTCGTCCTCGCCTCGCGCGCCACGTCCGACGACGTCGAAGGCTTCGGCATCGTCTACATGGAAGCTTCGGCCGCCGGCACGCCGGTGCTCGCCAGCCGCGCCGGCGGCGCCATCGACGCCGTCGACGAAGGCCACAACGGCTTCCTGGTCGACGCCTCCGACCCGACCACCCTGGCCGACGCCTTCCGCCGCTTCGCCGCCGAGCGCTCCCGCTACTCCCCCGAGACCACCCGCGCCGTCGCCGAGCGCTACCGCTGGCCGTCCGTCGCCGCGGCGATCCGCGAGGATCTCCTCACCGTGCTCTGACCCGGCGATCGGACCAGCACTCAAAAACTGCCGTCGTGCCCGGCGTCGATCAACTCGAGGTCGAGATACCCACGCATCTCAATCGGTGAGCCGAACGATGCCAGGCAAGAAGACTAGGCCTAACCAGCGGACGCAAGCCGCCGCTGACGACGACGGAAGGTCTCAGGGCTTCCAAAAGGGTGGGAGTTTCTCCACGGCATGGAGAAACTCCCACCCTGAGCGGCGCTCAGATCGCGCCGCTTTCGCAAATCCCGCGGGCCTTCACCAAGAAGAGCCCCATGTTGACATCGCCGCGAGCGACGATCGCCAGAACGGTCTGTTGGTTGCCCTTGAGGCGACCGAAGTAGTGCCACAAGTGACTCGAGGAGATCAGGATCTCCTTGAAGTAGCGCTCGTCGGACTCGACGCCGCGCGCTCGCTTGAAGAGCTTCTCGATCTGCATCACTAGCTCACCCTCGAACATCTCCTTGGTCGCCGGGGCGAGGATGTCGAGCACGGCCTGGGGATGGCTGTCGACCGTGTTCATCGCCAGCATCATGCCTGACGCCATGTCGACGACACCCGCCGCCACTGCCTTGGGAACATCCTTCATCGCTTCGCGAACCATCGCTTCTGCGCTCATTCAGAACCTCCAGAATCCATCGCATTGTTGTTAATTCGACTCGGTTTCATGGGCTGCCCCATGGTCGAGCCGAAGATCTCGATCTCGATCGCTCCCAACGCTTGCAGGAGCTCTTGAGATGTCACTTCATCGGGCCGTTTCAGCATCTCGTCGAGAACAGACGAGCGTCCGCGGAGGCGCCGGATCTTCTCGCGGCAATACACGTCCTCGAGCAGCGGCTTCGAGGCTGGATCGGCGCTCCCCAGGTGAGCCTGCATCTCGGGCAGAAGCTGTAGGTCGTGCTCGATCAGGACGGAGCGCTGGTTGATCAGCCGCAGCAGGCTGACGAAGGAGCTGAAGTCCGACCACAGCTGATCCCCGTCCTCGGACGTGCCGCCTGATGCCAGCCATTTGCGAATGCGGCGCTGGCTCTCGAGTAGCAGACGGCGATCGGTCGCCCGCAGGTCGAGGAAGACGTTGCGTCCGACCAACGACGCCATCGCGGTCGCGCCCCGCCGCAGCTTCTTTTCCACGGTCGTGTCGCCACCGGTCTCGGCCGGAATCGCCGACCACAGCTTGGCGTACGCCTTGCGAATCGCGAGCGCGACCTCGAGCCCTTCGTGCACCGACAGCCGGCGATCGACGCCCCGTAGGTCGCACAAGGTGTTCTCGATGGCGGCGGTGGCCTTGCCGAGCCGCGACATCGTCGCGACCGCCGCCACACCGAGCTCCCACGTGTTGCCGCTCTTGCGCAGGCCGCCCAGGCGCGAGCGCTCGATGTCGATCTCGGCCCGCACGATACCGCAGAGATCTTCCATCTTCGGTTCACTAGCGACCACTTCGAGGTGCATCAGCAGCTCTTCCGCCGCACGGTCCGCCGTCTTGGCCAGCTGATCGACCGAAGCCTTCAAATCCGCCAGCTCGGCATCGGTCGGGGTGCGGAAGAAGGACAGACTGTGCAGCGAAGGATCATTGGCGCGAACACGCTGTGCGAGCTCGCGGAGCGAAGTGAGATCCACCGTGTGGTGACCTGATGGAGTGGACACGATCACAACCAGCCTTTTCGAGAGCGAGTGCCTTGACGCGATGAGATGTCGAGAGCCGGGTCACCGAGCCCCAGCCGCAATCCGCCTTGCCTCGAAGGTAAGCAAAGGGCGCGCCAAGAGAAATCCGTGAACTCGAAGCACGACCGATGAGCTAACCTTCGATGAATCAGCGGCCTAGAGTAGTGGATCCAGTCGCCTGCTGCAATTCGTGCATGGAGAATCTCCCTCCATAGGAACTTCGGATACACTGCTAGAGATCTCTTCCGTAACGCACGGCTTTTTTTCGGGAGCACCCAGTGGCTACGACTTCTCCTTCACCCGACCAGTCTGTCGAAACGATCGTCCAGCGCCTCTTCCTCGGCTGGCATGACATGGAACGGGTCGAAGACCTGTCACAAGATGAGTTCGACTCGCTGCCGTTCGGAGCGATCCAGCTCGACCGAGCCGGTCGGATCGTTGCCTACAACGAGACCGAGGGACGAATCGCGAATCGCGATCCTCGGGCCGTGATCGGCAAGAGCTTCTTCGAGGAGGTGGCCCCGTGCACCAATGTGCAAGAGTTCGCGGGCCGCTTTCGGCAAGGTGTCGAGTCCGAGATCCTGAACGAGGTCTTCCCCTTCACCTTCAGGTTTCCGCACGGCACGCTCGAGGTGTGGATCCGGCTCTACTACAGCAGCAACTCGCGCACGGCTTGGGTCTTCGTCACGCAGCGCGACGAGGACTGAGCCTGAACGAATCGGCTCACGGGCTCACCGATCCCAGGAAGTCGAGGAAGCGGGGACCGAAGAGGCTTCGAGGCACAGCCACCGACGCCTCCGACCGCTTGAATCCCCGGGCCGCCGAGCGGGCCCGCTCGAGCCAAGCCGCCTCGGTCTCGGCGGAGAGCAGGTAGAGCCGGTACGCGGCGGCCGCGCGGAGCAGCTGCAGGTGAGCCTCCACCCGCGGGTCGTCGTCGACGACGCCGTCGAGAGCTGCGAGCGCCTGCCCCGAGTCTCCGCCGAAGTACGCGACGATCGCCCGATCGAGCGCCGGCGGTGGCCCGGCGTCGGCGAGCTCGCCGATGCGCTCGGCCTCCTCGTCGGTCACGCGCGCGACGTCGAGGCCCGCGCGCGTCTGCCGGAGACGTCGCTGCGCCTCGGGAGACTCGGCGAGCGGCTCGGCGGCGCCCAGGATTCGATCGCCCGAGGCCGCCAGGTCGGCGATCCGCACGCGCTTCTCACGCTCCCCGCCGGGCCCGGCCGTCGCCGCCTTCGCGCCTCGGGCCTGGCACTCGTCGCGCAGACGGATCATGGTCGCGTAGAGCTCGTCTTCCGCGAGCAAGACTCCCTGCTCTTCCGAGGCGTTGAACGATCGCATCGCCTGCGCACAGCGGCCGAGGTGATACTGCGCGAGGCCGTAGTAGAAGTTCGGCAGATACGGATCCCAGTAGAACCACTGGGAGAGCTTGCCGGCTTCGTTCGGCCGCTCCATCACCGCCTTCTGCATCAAATCGGAGGCGCGGGCCCAGTCTTCGCGCTCGATCGCCTTGAGTCCCGCCTGGTACCGCCTGAGGTAGTCGGGCTTGGCCTCGGCCGGCACCGAGGCGACGCACACGGCGAGGCAGGCCACGACCGCCACGCGGGCGAACCGATCGCGGAACGGCGTGCACCGGCCGCTCACCAGCCGATTTCCTGGTAGTAGGTCGCCGCGTCGATGATCCGCATCGTGTGGCTGCACGCCCTCGACTGCTCGTGAGCGACCGTGACCGTGCAGGCCTCCTCGCGGTCGAGCTCGATCCGATAGGTGCCCGGTGGCACCAGGAGGACGAGCGGCGTCGCCGCTAGACCGGGGACGTCCAGCACGGTGCCATTCGCATCGACCAGGCGGGTCAGTTCGGCCCATGGGTTGGCGTCGATCGTGAGCTGACCGACCGGCCCGGCGTAGCCGACGGGCACGCGCGTTCCGTGGAGTTGAGTGACGGCGACCAGAGGCGCGGGGAGTTCCTTCAGAGGGGGTGTTTCGCGAGGAACGAAGACGACGTACGAAATGACCGAGGTGGGAACTAGGAGCGCGAGACTGATAGTCACCACGAGACGCGACGGTGCGTTGGACTGCCCGATCGACTGCACGACGAGTCCCAGGAAGCCCTTGACCCACTCCGGGAGCCCTTCTCGCCGCGTCTCCCGGTCGCGATCTCGTGGCGGGTCTTGTTGCCCTGGCTTGTCGCGCTCGGGAACGTCGTCTTCCTGATTGTCGGTGTTTCGACCGTCTGGCCCCAAACGGTCTTGCTGATGGCTGCCCTGTTCAGGGCGCTGCGGATCGCCGATCGAGATCGAAACCTCGGCACCCGGGGACGGCGCCTCCGGCAACAGCTCCGAGGGACGCAAGGGTTCGGTTCTCTCGAGCCACGCCGGATCGACGGTCTTTGTCGACGCGGCGAGCGGCGTACTCGATGCCGATGGTTCCGCCACCGCATCCGACGAAGGGGCATCCGATCGAACGGAGGAGACCGACGATGGGCTCGGCGCATCGGGTGGGGGCGGCGGAGGCGTGGTGAACGACGGGATCAAGATCTCGTGCGTTCCGCTGGCCGTCCAGTCGCGCTCGCCGGCTTTCCACACGAGGTTCGCGCGGTCGATCGCACCGCTCGCGACCAGCTGCTTGAGCACGGCCTCCGTGACCGGGCCGTGCTGCTGCCCGTGCTTCTCGTAGTACCAGATCGCGTCGCTCATCCTCGCCCCGTCCAGCCGAAGCCGTGGAGTCCAACCTTCGGGCCTACAGAGTGACGCGCAGAAAGTG
The DNA here is from genome assembly GCA_039194425.1 of Acidobacteriota bacterium. Lineage (GTDB taxonomy): Bacteria > Acidobacteriota > Thermoanaerobaculia > Multivoradales > J023 > JAUIJL01. The sequence continues at coordinate 410,198 of JBCCVZ010000001.1, forward strand.
CGCCGAGAGGATCAACAAAATGCGCCGAGTCGTGTCGGGACGTGGGACGCGCCGTCGCGCTCGATGGGCCGGGTCATTCGGCCACTCGGCACCGCTCCACGACGAAGCCCGCAGCGGTGAAGAACCTGTGTGCGGCGGCGTCGAGGCACGAGTCGCGAACGATCGACGGCCGCTCGGTGGTCGAGAATCCCCTGTGCGCACCGCGCCAATCGTTGTCGCTGAATCGGCAGCCGACGAAGGTGACGTCGAGGAAACGAGCCCGGTAGAAGCTCGCCGCGGTGAAATCGACATCTTCGATCGATGCCGACTCCGGATGAGTCAGCGTAATGTCGTTCAGCGTGGCCTCGGCGAACGACGCCCCGCGGCTGGCCGCGACGGTGACGAGCGAGTGCTGAAACGTCGTGTCGGTGAGATCGGCGCCGCGCAGGTCGGCGTCGAGCCAGCGAGAGAACGAGAAGTTCAGGCCGCGGAGCAACGCGCGACGCAGATTGGGTTTCTCCAGCTGGTGGCCATCGAGCGCCGAGCCCGCGAGCGCCACTCCCTCGAGATGATCGAGCAGCAGACGACGTGAGTCGCCTCCGACTCCCTGGCCCGGGAGAACTCGCGTCAAGTGGAGCAGGCGATCGAGGTCGGTCGCGTCGAGCGGATCGGGCGCATCGTCTCGGCGCTCGCTGGAGAGTCGACGCAGCCGCGCCTGCGCGCGGGCGCGCAGCAGGAACCCGAGCACTCCGAGAGCACAGGCGCGGCCGAGCGCTGTCGCGACTCGAGAGGCGAGGGGCTCGATCCTCGCGTCCGGGTCGGCGGAGCCGGCCCCGTCGGGCTCGTCGAGCATCCAGCGACTCCAGTAGAGGTTCACGTTCTCGGTGCCTTCGAGCGCCTCGAAGAGCGCCGAGGCCCGGGGCCAGGGCAGCTCATCGACCATCTCAAGCAAGAACCCGGTTTCGGCAGCCGGCAGCGGGCGGTTTCCCAGCAAATGCCAGAAGACGCGATCGAGTCCTTCGCCCTCGATTGCCGACGAGAGGCCTCGCCAGATCCACTCGGCGGCCAAGTACTCCCGGAACGACTGGTGGGTGAATTCGACCAAGTGGCCGCGCCGCGGTCGGTCCGCGGCGTGGCGCGCCGGCTGGAGCATGTGGGTGACGAGAATGTTGCGGTCGACCGGCACTCGCTCGACGCGGAATCCGAACCGGGAGCGGAGAGACTCGAGCAGCTCGTCTTCCGGTAGAAACGTGTCCCCGGAGCGATAGAAGAGCCAGCCGATCGCCTGCAGCATCTCGCGGATTCTCTCCGGCACCACGTGCTTCGGGTCGTCCGCCAGGTAACCACCGCGCTCCGTCCAGTCGATGAACCGACGATAGACCTCGGTTTTCGAGTACGGCCGAGGCTCGCTGAAGACCTTGTCTTCGTGCTCCACCATGCGGGCGATCATGTAAAGGACGAGCGGCGTTCTCGCGACCTCGTAGAGCTCTCGCTCTTCCAGGGCCTGCAGGGTGAGAAAGCTGTCGAGGCCCGCGGCGCGGCGGTATCGCGTGCACCACAAGGCGATCTCGGGCCGCTCGAAGAGCTCCAGATCGAGGCGCCCGCAGGCACCACCCAGGAATCGGCTTCGCGTCACGTCCATGAGCAGCACCGGTCGGCTCGAGATCACCAGGTCGAGATCCGGCCGCATCGCCAGCGTCTGGAGTGAGCGAAAGCCGTCGTCGACCCAGCGGTCGAGTGACAGCCCGCGAAAGTAGAGCTCGAGCTCGTCGAAGCCATCACACAAGAGGCAGTACCGCCGGCTTCCCGGAGTCTCGAGCGCGAGTTCCCATCGCTCGCGCACGAAGCGCAGCAAGACGGCCTGGAGCGATTCGCGTTCGGAGACCTCGCGCAGCTCGCGCAGTGGAATCAGCAGCGGCACCGGCGCGCCGACCAGCGTCGTCATCTCGCGCGCCAGGCTCCGCAACAGGCTCGACTTGCCGCTGCCGAAGGCGCCCAGCACCAGGAACGGCGCCCGGCGTTCGTCCTCGGGCAAGCTCATCCACCGCAGCACGAGACCCATCGCCCGCCCTTGCGCTGCCCGCGACAGCTTGCCGTCGGCGTCGGGCCAGACGGCCGAACCCTGCTGCGCCACGTAGATCGACTCCAGGGTCACGACCGTGTCGTGAAAGAGACCTCGCTGCGCCTCGTCGGCGAGCAGCTCGACGACCGCAGCCGGCATCTCGGACCGCGCTCCGCCCAGCAGCTCGAGCCACCAGCCGACACTCATCGCCGACTCGCGCAGAGTCGGCTCTCGCTGCAGCGGCCGGCCGAAGAGGAAGAAGCGAAGATTGCGCATCATCTCGCGCGTTCGCTCGGGCAGCCGATCGCCGAGGCGCGCCCTCAGCGACTCGTAGAGGTCGTCGAACAGCGGCCGCGGGTCGGATTCGACGGTAGCGAGCGTCAGCAGGACTCGCGACGTCGTCTCGCCACTCTCGTGGCTCCCGAGATCCCAGATCATCGAGGGCGGAGGCTCACCGAGTCCGAGAGTCGTCCAGAGCCACTCGCGGTCGCCCGGGCTCATCAAGTCGACAGTCCGAGCATCCCCTTCGACCGCGAGCAGCCGCACGTCGCGCACCCAGCGAAAGGGAGCCGTCTCGCCCGCCGCTCGAAGCTCGTCGACCCGTGAAAGGACTCGCCGCAGCGCGTCTTCGTTCAACGGGAGCAGGACCTCTTCCTCGCAGAAGGCCCGCTCCAGCACCGCGCCCTCTCGATCGAGGATCGTCAGCTCCAGCCAGCCGATGCCGAGCTCGTCTTCGTACACGGCGAAGCGAAGGCGATCCGCGGATCCCGCCAGTGGATCCGCTCCCACCGCGAGCCGGCAAAGGCGCCAGAGCGCCCAGCGCAACGCGAAATCGGGCTCGAGGAGCAGCGCCGCGCTCATCGCTCCCGGGCTCCATCCGCTCGCCGCGCATCGAATCGGAGTCGCGCCGCCGGATGGCCGTAGACATGGTGCGCCAGCCATGCAGGATCGGCCGGGTCCTGCTCGCGCAGGGCTCGTCGTGCTCGTCTCGCCGCGACGGCGAGCGTTTCTCCGGCTTCCAGGGTGCCATAGAGCACTTCGACGAATCGCGTCGCGCTCTGCGCTCCGACCGCCCACAGCGGGGCGACGAATGCGCTGCATCGCCGCGACAGCCAGGCCTCCGGCCACCCTCCCAGGCGGGTCAGCGCCCAGCCCTGGCGCCCGCCTTCGCACGAGCTCATCACCACGACGGGCCGACGCGCTTCCAGGCCGTCGGTGCGCAGCGACCACAGGTCGAGAGGTCTGAAGACGGACCCGTCGGCCAGCAGGAGCTCCGATCTCACGGCCTCGGTCCCGGCCCTCCCGTGACCCACGAAGTGCAGCAAGTCGACCATGCCTTGCTCGAGCAGCGCATCGAGCTCCTCGCACCTGGCCGCCGGAGGGCTGAGATCGGCCACTCCGTGCCGGGCCGAGAGCGCGCTGAGGACTTCTCTCTCTTGCGCCGCACCGCCGAGTCGTCGCCCGCGCTCACCCGAACCGACGAGGCAAGCCAGCGCCCGCACGTGCAGGTCGACGGGCGGTGCCGGGACGTCCGGCAACCAGCGCAGAAAGTGACTCATCGCATGACTCGCCGCGCCGTCGGCACTGCCCTCCACCATCAGCTCCCACGGGATCCACGGCTCGCTCGACACGACGACGCCGGTGAGGTCGTCGCGCCAGTCACCGAGCAGCCGGCGCACCTCGTCCGGCAGCAGGCGCTCGGCGAGGAATCGGCCGAGGCCAAGGAGGTCTCGAGCAGCCGTCGGCGTGGCTTCGAGTCGCGGCACGAGGCTGCGACGGAACCTCTCCAGGTCCTCTTCGAGACGGAGCACCGGCAGGTCGTGCGGCGCACCGCCGAGGCGCCCGGAGGGAAACTCCAGCCGAAAGCGCAGCGCGCCGGGCCCGGCGAGCCACGGCCGGTCGATGCGCAGCACCAGGTCCGGCCTTCCGGTCGGACCCCATGAGCTGTCGGCGTCCGCGACTCTGCCGGTGGATCGACGAGGACGAGCCGACTCGACGCTCCGACCGACACCGACGACCGGCTCTTGCGCCGGTCGATCGCGACTCGCCATTTCCGCCAGCCAGTCGGCCACCGCGCTGGGAACCTCGAGTTCTCGGGCCACCGACGGATCGGCCGAGAGCCTCTGCGCCAAGAAGAACTCCTGGTACGCGCGATGCGAGAACTGCAGTCGCAGGTCTCCCGGCCGCGATCGCGGGTTCGGCTGCAGCAGGCTGTGGAGACACAGGGCCAGTGGATCGATGGCTTCGAGCGCCGAGTCGGCCTCGCGCAGCATGCGCCACGAGCAGTCGCCGACGAGGACCAGCCGGCCGTCTTCGTCGGCGAGCATGTGGCCGGCAGCCGTCGTCATCGCGGACCAGGCCAGATCCCCGACTTGGCGATCGCTCTCATCGTCGCCGGTCAGCGGGCGGCGACCCGCACCACCGACACGAATCGGCTCATTGACGTCGCGCCGGATCTTGAACCGCGCCCAGCTCTCGAGCAGGTCGGCACGGCCGACACGATCGCGCGGCAGCCCACGATCGGCGACGGTGTCGAGAATCATGCGCAGAAAGAGAGGACGGGTCGGTAGATCGCCGAAGAGCGGCTCCAGGCTCTCCGTGATCAGCAGCCGGACCAAGGCGTCGAGACGCGGCCGGGCGACGGCGTCGGCCGCGTCGCGAGCGCGCATCGCCGCGAGGAGGATCTCATCGCGGCGCCACGGCAAGAGGGACACGAGGCGAACCACCTGTTGCTGCGGCTCGCTCCGCTGTCCCGGGCCACCGAACGCAAGGGCGAAGTCCTCGCGTGCCTGGCTCCAGAGCTCGGTCCGCAACGTCAGCACCACGGGAATGCGCACGGGGCGCAGCAGATTGCACAGGTGCTGCATTCCGCCGCGCCGCGTCAAGAACGCCGACTCGTCGATGCCGTCGAGGATCAGGGTCATTCCTTGGGTCGGGTCCTTCATCAGGAGCTCGATCACCGGACGCATCATGAATCGAATCGTGGCTCCGTCGTCCGCCGGGAAGCGCTCGACCACCCACTCCAGATCCACGCATTCGGCCAGGAGATCCTTGGTGCTCACGATCTCGGACGACAAGGTCGCAGCCTGCACCATGAGCACGCGCCGTGCGCGTCGCGAGGCGATGCGGCGGACGGTCGTCGACTTGCCGCTGCCGAACGGACCGACGAGCAGCGCCAGCCGGCCACCGGCCGAGAGGCGATCCACCGGATCGCCGACCCCCGTCGTCTCGTCGAGCTCCGCGAGCAAGCTGTATTGATCGAGCTGAAGTCTCGAGCTCCTGAGCGGAACCTGCTCCACGGGCATCGGCTCGGTCGCGGCAAGATCGACCTCGTCGACCTCGTCGACCTCGTCGACCTCGTGAGACGACGTCACTCTCGGCGCAGACAGACCCGCGGCATGCTCGGACGACCATTCCAATGCCCTCCGCAGCAAGCCGTTGAACGCTTCTCGCAGAAGACGTTGGCGGTTCCACACTTCGACTTGGTCGAACGAGCCGTCGACGATCGAGCGCAGCTGCCCCTCGAGACCCGACCACAGGTCTTTCTTGCGGCCGTCGCGGTTGTGGACGACCAACAAGCGCTCGGCCGACCGCCCCTCGAGCCCGCGCGCTCGCGCGAGGATGCCGACGAGGTCCGCCTCGCCGACCTCGTCCTCCGGCGTGCCGATCGCGGCGACCAGGCAGAGCCAGGCACGTTCACCTCCCGTGCTGAGGCTCAACAGCTCGTCGTCGACCCTCTGCACGACCACCTCGCCCGGTAGATATCGATCCGCGGCCAAGCGCAACAATGTCGCCACCAGTGCGCAATGCTCGGCGCCGGCACTCGCGCCGAGCCGACCCGAGAGCTTCGCGTACTCTTGCTTGTCGGTCCAGGATCGATTCACGATGCGAGGACACTCCGGGCGACGGTTTGGATCTCGATGGCGCGAGCCTAGCAGGCACCGACGTGCCGCCAACCCGCTGCCGGCACGCCGTCGCGCCTCAGTCGATCGGCTCGACGACGGCGCCGGGATCGGTGAGCAGGGGCGCGGCGGCGCCCTCGAGAGCCTCGAGGTCGGTGACACCGACGACGCCCGAGCCGAAGACCTGTTTCTTTTGGTAGACGGCGAGACCGATCTCGAGGTCGCGCATCGGGCCCGGGCGCAGCTCGGCGAGGCTGCGGTCTTTCACCGCCAGGCCGGCGCGGCCGGCGATGATCTCGTTGTCGTCGAGCAGAATCGTGGTCCGCTCGCCGACCGACAGGCCCTTGTCCAGCACTCCCTCGAAGCGGTTGTCGCGCGCCAGAACGAGCGAGCCCGAGAAGTCGAGGCCGTCTCCGTGGGAGTCGCGGATGGTGTTGCCGAGCAGCACGCCGTGGCAGAAATCGAGGTCGACGGCGTCGCTGGCGGCGCTCTCGAACAGGCTGTCGCGAATGTCCGCGAAGCCGAACTTCACGTTCAGGCCGTCTTCGCCGCGGACGTCGAGAATGCGGCTCGCGCGCATCCACAGAGAGCCGTCGTAGACCGAGAACATGCCGCTGTAGTGCGCTGCATCGAGCCCACCCTCGCTGCCGCCGCGAATCGTGACGTGGGCGAGCACGGCGGTGACCGGATGCCGAGTGCGGCCGACGACGGCAAATGTGCCGAAGGCGGCGGCGGGATCGTCATCGAGCGGCGCGATTTCGATCGGTCGCTCGGCGGTTCCCTCGGCCAGCAAGTCGCCGCGGACGAAGAGGTCGACGCCGGCGCCGAGAAGCAGACGGCTGCCGGGCTCGAGACGGAGGCGCACCCCGAGCGGCAGCACCAGGTCGCGCTCGAGACGGACGGTTCCGTCGACGCTCCAGGTCGTGAGCTCGCGGTCACGCTCGACACGCGCCCACGACGGCGGCGCGTCCATCGGGAGACGCAAAGCCTCGTCGGGGTCCCCGGTGGCTGCTGGCGAGCCGGCGCCGTCTGTGGCGGCACTGGCCGAGCCGAGCGAGTCGACGACGAGCCAGCGCACCGCGTCGGCCGAGATCGACGCGCCGGTGACCAGGCTCCGCCCCTCGACATGTACGGCGGTCACCGCGCCCTCGACTCCGAGAGCGGCACCCTCGGACGGCGCATCACCTCGCGTAGGCCATGCGACACGCAAGGTCCCCGGAGTCTCGAGAAAGCGGCCGGGCACCGTCACCGCGGCGTCGAGCGCATCGCCGGACTCGGGCTCAGGCCACACCGACACCTCGTCACCGGACGCCGTCAGCAAGCGCAGGGCGTCGAGCCGCAGCGTCGTCGAGCCGCCGTTGACGAGCCGCAGGCCGTCGGGCGCCAGCTCCACCGTGAGCTCTTGCCGCGCCAGATGCTCGCGCCACAGCGCGCTGTTGTGCTTGGCGGCGCCCAGGAAGTAGTCGACGAAGCGCTGCGTATAGCGCCGCGAGTGCTCGATGTCGTGATCGAGCGCCGGGCGGATGTCGGCATAGAGACGCAGCGCCTCGCGCCGAGCCCACTCCTGCTTGCGCTCGAGCATGTCCCAGAGCAAGCGGTTGCGCTCGAGGCGCACTGCCGGACGCCGCAGGAAGGCGCGACCAATGCCCTTCACCGGCTCGAGCTGCGTCCACGGATCGTCGAGCGTGGCCGGGAAACGCAGAGTGCCCATGTCCCACGGCACCGGCTCGAAGCGTCCCCGCGGCGGGTCATAGAAGAGGATGAGGTTGTCCTCGCCCCAGGCATGGCTGGCGCCGAAGAGCGTGGTCATCGCCATGTAGGCGGTCATCGCGTCGACGTCGACATAGCGCTCGAGCAAATCGTCGATCTCCGGCTCCGAGCACGGTTCGAGACTGCCCACGCCCTCGCCGAGCCAGGCCGCGACCTCGACAGCCAGCGACACTCCGTCCTGCCCCAGGGTGGCTTCGTCGGCGAGACCGACGACGCAGCGCGCGAACGCCCGCTGCGCTTCGGCGAAGCCCGCGTGCTCGAGATCGCCGGCGCCGCCTTTCGGATCTCCCAGGCTGCTCATGAAGAAGCCCTCGGAGCGGAACTGCTTCACCGCCAGCTCTTCGCGCCAATGCTCGACCTCCTGGTAGACACCGAGCAGATCACCGTTCAGACGCACGGTAACGAAGCGAGTCGGGTAGGTGAGCAGGCCGTAGTGGCGGGCGAGGGCGTTGAGCGTCGTGTCGCCGACAATGCGCGCCTGGTCGTACGGGATGATCAGATTGGTGTAGCGCGTGCCGCGAAAGAACTGGTCGCGGCGGAACTTCAGCCGGAACGACGGCTTGCGCTCTTTGTAGTGCGTGAAGAGTGTGCCGCGTCCGCGCAGGTCGATCTCGAGCTGTCGGTCGCGGTGCGAGAACTCGGCCGGCAGCCAGACCTGGTCCTCGGCGGTGGCGTGACCGCGTGCGTAGACCCGGCGCAGGATTTCGTGCCACTGCTCGAGGCGCCGCGGCGAGAGCTCGAGACGATACTCGGGCAGACCGGCATCGGCTTCCAGGGCGTGGTCGTAGTACGGCTCGAGCAGGCGCGAAACGACGTCCTTGACCGCGATCCGTACATGGCTGGTGCGATACGGCTCGCGCTCGATGGCGCGGTAGTAGAGCCAGCTCTCGGTAGCGCCCACGCCGACCCACACGGCGAGCAGCCCGCCAACCACCAGGCCGGCGCCGAGCACGGCGCGCATCAGCGGGCCGAGACCTCTCACACCGATCTCACGACCGTCTCGGACAGGCTCAAAGCGCAACCTGCTCGTCGTGCACGTAGAGCGCCGTTTGGGTCACGCCGTCGATCGCCGACAGCCCGCTCGACAGGGCGTCGGCGTCGGTCGGGCTGCGGCTCCGCACGACGTAGACCAGCGTGTCCTCTTCCTTCTCGAAGCTGCGGATGCTGTTGATCAGGCGGTGCTCTTCGAACGTCTCGCCGAGGAAGCTCTCGATCCCGTCGGGCGCCTCGCTGTCGCGCCGGAAGGTGACCTTCAGCACTTCCTCGGTGCGCGAGCGCGACGCGTAGTCGCTGCGGTAGAGGACCCACATGATCAGGGACGCGGCGAGAGTGAAGACCACGGTGTGGACATAAAAGCCAGTGCCGGCGCCCATGCCGATGACCACAGCGAAGAAGAGATAGGCGGTGTCGCGCACATCCTTCACCGCGGTGCGGAAACGAATGATCGACAGCGCGCCCACCAGGCTGAATGCGCGGGCGATGTTGCTGCCGATGATCATCATCACGATGCCGGTGCAGATCCCCATCAGGAAGAGCGAGTGGATGTAGGACTGCGCGTAGGACGTGCCACGATGAGTCGTCTGGTAGCTGCGCGAGACGATCAGCATGCAGGCGCAGACGATCGCCATCACGACGACGATGTCGAGCGGATGGAAGAGATCCTGCACCGGGTCGGGCGTCAAACCCAGTTGGTCGAAGAAATCGGTCACGCGTACACTCCGATCTCTCGGTCGGCGAGACCGAGCTTTTCGATGCCGAGACAGTATTTCGAGATCGCTCGCTGCGTCACCTGCGCCGCCCGCAGGCCGTCGAGCACCCAGCCAGGCAGACCGCCGTCGGACTTCACCTCGAACACGAAGTGGGTGTCGTCGAGCACGCGATACGACGGATGATCGAAGACCCAGGGCTCTGCCGCCTGCCCCGGATGGAGGGCGACGATGCGCGAGTCGAAGGCGATGCGCAGGCTGCGAAAGAGCGGTGATTCGAAGCCCTGACGCTGATAGAGGATCTGCACCGCCGGGCGCAGGCGATGCTGATGCACGAGCGCGGCGACCTGCGCCGCATCGCGCCGGTCGCGCGCGCTCTCAAGGTCGTCGAGCGGCCAGGTCGACGGCTCGAGTAGCGACGGGTCGTAGCGCTCGAAACGCCGGCGGTACTTGAGGATCCGCTGGTCGACCTTGCGCTTGACCTCGAGAAACACCGGCGCGAGCGCGCGCCAGCGGTACCCGTAGCCGCGCAGCCGCACCTTGTTGCGCAGCATCTCGCCCTCGAGCTTCTCGTCGAAGAAGCGCAGTGACGGCGAGTCGTAGTAGAGGCTCATGATCGGGTAGGTGGCGTACTCGTCGGTGAAGGGCGCCGGCACGAGGAAGGGGCGGTACGCGTCGAGCAAACGGACCTTCTGCCGCCAGTCGATCAGGTACTTGAGCTCGATCCGGCCGGCCATCTCAGCCCCCCTCTCCAGGAGCCACGGCACTCTCCGGTTCCGCCTGCAGGGCCTGAAGCGCGGCCAGCGACCGACTCGCCGCGAGGCGAGCCTGCGCCGCGGCGGCATCGCAGCCGCGCACCGCACAGTGCGCCGACAGAATCGCCTCGAGCTCACCGAGACGCGACGCGACGTCGAGCGCGCTCAGCGCGTCGCGCAAAGCCCGCGACGGCGCCGCGTCCTCGGGCGGTGCCCACGCGGCGAAGCGGGGATCACTCCAGCGCCGATCGTCGGCAGCGCCGAGCGTCCGGCGGAGCGACAGCGGCAGCGGCCAGGGCAGCAACGCCGGCTCTGCGCGCTCGGCAAGCGCGAACGTGCGGAGCGGAGTTACGCCCTCGAGCAGCGACGCCAGCCAGGCGGTGTCGTCGCGCCATGCCGGGTCGGGCCACATCCCCTCGGCGACCCAGAATGTGTAGACCGTACAGGCGTGCTCGAGCTTGCGATTCCAGCACAACAAGGTCTCGCCGGTCGCGGCGAGGAACTCCACTCGGCCGAGCGCGCGGGCGTCGGCGAACCGCTTGCCGGGCAGACGCAGCTCGAGAAAGAGGCCGCGAAACTGTCGATCGACCCACAGCTGCACCCAGCGGGCACGCGGCAGCACGAGCGCGCGAGAGGCGTCGAGCGGCGGCGGCAGAGGCTGCGCATCCGGATCCCGTACCCCGCCGTCGACATAGACGCCTGCCTCGCGCGCGACCTCCCGCACCGCTTCGTAGAGCCACGGATGGATCGGGTCGTCGACTTGCTCGAACGGCACGAAGAGGCGGGCCGGCTGTTTTCCGGAGAGCGCGGCCAGGGCGCCGTCCGCGCCGGTCGGCCACGAGCACTTCCAGCTCGTGCCCGCGAGCGTCGGCTCGGAGCGACGAGTGGTCACTGCCGCACGGTCGGCGACCAGACACTTCGACGGGTCGCCGGTGGCGTTCTGCACGTACACCGCCGGCGGCCCGTCGTCCGGCACGCGCAGGTTGGCGAGACGGGCGAGACGGGTCTGCGAGGCGAGCACGGCGAGCGCGAGCACGGCCGCGGCGAGGGCGAGGGTGGCGAACGGGCGGGTCAAGAGATCGAATCGAGTCGGTCGCGAGTCGGACGAAGACCAGGGAGATTATCACGGCCGACACCGGAGGAGATGCCCAAACAAATCGGAGCTCGAGACAATTTGCCGATGCTAGACTCGTGTCGGGAGGACCCTCCGCGAGCCATCCGAAAGGATCTAGGCTAGTGGAGACCGAGACCGAGTTTCGTCAGGGAACCGAGAAAGAACAGGACTTTCAGAGACTCTTCGACCGCTTCTATCAGCCCGTCGCCCGTTTTTTCTCCAATCGAGGCTTCGATCGCGATCGGGCGCTCGATTTGGCGCAAGAGACGTTCATCGGAGTGTACCGAGGAGTCGACAGCTTTCGTCACGAATCGAGCGAGGAGACGTGGCTTTTTCGCATCGCCACCAACATCTGGCGCAACGAGCTGCGCAGCCGATCGGCCGACAAGCGATCGGCCGACGAGACCTCGCTCGAGGCCTTGCTCGAGGTCGGCCACGAACCGAGCGGCGCGGACGATGACCGAGACGACTCGGCTCTCGACGGGGTCCTCGAGCAGGAGCGCGCACGGTTGCTGCTCGAAGCGATCGACGAGCTGCCGGCCCAGATGCGACGATGCATCCAGCTCCGGGTGGGGCAAGACATGAAGTACCGCGAGATCGCGGACACCATGCAGATCTCCATCCAGACTGTGAAATCACAGCTCTTCCAGGCGCGGTCTCGGCTGCGAGACCGACTGGGCGAGTACTTCGAAGGTTGGGAATGAGCGCTGGGGCCGAGTGCGGAACGCGGTCCGAAGGCATCGAGTCCGGACGCATCGGGTCCGGAGGTATGGGGTGACGAGGGATGGCGTCAAATAGGGGTCGGGCGACGCATGGTGACCAGCTCCCAGCGAACGTTCTGCGTCGAGCGATGGCTTCGGCGCAACCCTGCGAGACCGAGCATCCGACCCCGGAGGTGCTTCTCGCCTACCACGAGCGGCGTCTTCCGTCGCCCGCGCGCGAAGCGCTGCTGGACCACCTGGCACTCTGCCCGCGCTGCAGCCGAGCAGTGCTCGACCTGGCTCGTTTTCCGCGCATCGAGGCGCGGGCTCCGGACCCGACGGACGGTGTCGATCTCGCCGTCGAGATCGACACCGTGCGCCGGCGCCTGCGCGAGCTGGACCAGCCGACCGACGAGCCGGAGGCCCGTACCGAGCACGAGCGTCCGGCGCATCGGCCGCGCGACGACTGAACCCAAGCCGGGCGGAGCCGCCCGCGGTGCTCGGTATCCGACGCTCCGTCGCCACGCCCGAGGCCCCTAGTGTCCTTGGGCCGAACCCGCGCGCGCCGCGGCCTGCTCCTTGCTCTGGCCTTCACCTGGCTGTTCGTCGGCCCCTCGTTGCCCCAGCGGCCGACAGAGCGCGGGGTCTCGGCCACGGGCGCCACCGCCACCGAGGCCAGCCCCGAGGCCAAACCCAAGGACGCATCCGACGGCGTCGAGCGGGCGCTCGACGCACCGTTCGAGCAGATCCTCAAAGACCTCCTCGACGCCCACGAGAACGAGGTCGACGCGCTGCTCGCGCGGGGCCGCCGCCTCGCCGGCGCCGACCCGTTCCGCCACGCTCAGCTCGACCATGTGCTGTCGCTCCGGCACGAACGCCGTGGAATCACGAATGCGGCGCGCGAGCTCTCACGGCGGTCGCTCGCGGCCTTCCGCCTCGCGGCGCGCGACGCCCGTCCCGAGGCGATCGAATGGCTGGCGTCGGCCGAGCACAATGCCGGCGTCTTGCAGCTGGACCAGGGTCTGCTCGAGGCGGCACGCGAGCATCTCGAGGCTGCGCTGCACCTCCGCGAGCGCACAGAGTCGCCAGACTCGCTCGGCGCGACGCTCATGCAGCTCGGCTGGCTCGCCTACCTGGGCGGCGACCTGGCCGCCGCGACCGCGCTCCTGGAGCGATCGTACGCGCTGCGGACAAAGGCCGCCGGGCGCGCCGCGTCGCTCGACCGGCTGGGCACCGTGCACGCCGCCGCTGGTCGTCTCGACGACGCGGCCGCGGCCTACCGGGCCGCGCTGGATGTGTACCGGCATGACGAAGCCTCGGCGAAGAGTGGCCTGGGGCACGTGCTGTCGAACCTCGGCTGGCTGCGGCTGCACGACCCGTCCTCCCTCGACCGCGCGCAGGCCGCGCAGGCGCGCAACGAATTGCGCGCCGCGCTGCCGATGCTCGAGGCTCTCGACGACGACGACGCCGTGAGCCATGCGCTCACCGGTCTGGCGCGCGCCGAGCGGGTCCTCGGCAGACCGCTCGACGCGCTGCGCCATCTCGACGCCGCGGTCGCCCGCCTCGACCAGCTGCGCGGCCAGATCGACCTGCGCACGCAGCGACGCTCGTTTCTCGCCGCCGCGGCGCGCCAGCGCCCCTTCGTCGATCGGGTCGATCTCCTCGCCTCCCTCGCGCACGAGGATCCGGCCTACCTCGAGCGCGCGCTGAGCGCCAGCGAGCAAGGCCGCAGCCGCATGCTGCTCGACACGCTGATGCAGGCGTCACGCGCCGCGTCGTCGAGCGCCGATCCGGAGTCGACGGCGCGCGAGCTGGCCGAGATCGGGCAAGAGATCTCGACCCTGCGGCTGCGCACGCGCCGCTCGCCGCTCGACGACCCGAGCTCGACCGCGGAACACCTCGCCGTCCTCACCGCGCGCTACGAGCGGCTGCGCGACGAGGTCTCGATGCCGCGCTCGGTGCTCGATCCGCAGGAGCTGGTGCGCCTCGACACGGTGCGCTCGCTGATCGACGACGACACCAGCGTGCTCAGCTTCGTCGTCGGGGAGAGCGAGAGCCATCTCTTCGTCGTCGACCGAGACCGGATCTCGCTCCACGCCCTGCCCGACCGCGCAACCCTGCGACGCGGCGCCGACGCGGCCCATCGGTCGCTGTCGGCCCGCACCCCTCGGGCGCGGGCACAGCGATCGTCCGCAATCGACGAGCTCTCCCGCCAGCTCTTCTCGTCGCTCGAGCCCTCGTCGTCCCCGGCGGAGCGACAGCCGGCGCGCCAAACCTTGCGCCGTCGCTTGGTGGTGGTCAAAGACGACGCCCTGCATCGCCTGCCCTTCGCCGCCCTGCCGCGAGCCGGCGCTCCGCTGATCGAGCGGCACGAGATCGTCGCCGTTCCGTCGTTGGGCGCGCTCACGGTCCTACGCCGCCGCGCCGAGGCGGCCGATCCGTCGACCGAGCGCGTGGTCGTCATCGCCCCCGACGCCGCCGCGCCCGCAGGGAGCCCGCCGCGCGTGCGCCGCGCCGACGATCTGCCACGGCTCGACGTCGAGCGCGAAGTCGCGGCGCTCCGCGAGCTGGTGCCGGAGCGGCACCTCCAGATCTTCGCCGGCGCCGCGGCCAATCGGCGGGCGCTGCTCGGCGGGCTCGCCGGGGTCCGCATCCTCCACCTCAGCGCACATGCTGTGCTCCACGATCGGTTTCCCGAGCTGTCGGCGCTCGTGCTCGCTGGCCCGTTCGGCGACGAGACTCTTCACCTCCAAGAGATTTTCGGCCTCGATTTGCCGGCCGAGATGGTCGTGCTCGGCGCCTGCGAGACGGCGCTCGGCGACATGTTGCCGGGCGAAGGCATGGTCGGTATGACACACGCCTTCCTCGGTGCCGGCGCGCGTCGGGTCGTGGTCAGCCACTGGCCGGTCGACGACGAAGCGACCGCCGAGCTGATGGAGCGCTTCTACCGCCAGCTCTTCGGCGTCGGGCTGGACGCTCCGGCGGCCCTACGGCAAGCCCAGCTCGACCTCCGTGCCGCCGGCCACGGTCGGTGGCGCGCCCCCTACTACTGGGCCCCTTTCGAGGTGCAGGGCGACTGGCGGTGACGCGGCACAGAACACCCCGAGGACAGACAAACCTTCCGAACAAAGCCTCGATCGCGCGTGTCTGAACGGAATGCACAGACCATCCGCTCCCCCCTTGGAGCATCCGTTCACCGTCTCGCGGAGAGGTCCCTCCCATGGCCACCAACGAGCGCAAGGATTCGAGTGCCCAGGCCGCCGCCAACGACCCGCCCGACAACGACTATCCGAAGACCGGCCACAATGTCTTCGGACGCGGCGTGCTTTTCGAAACCAAGATGACCGACCCATGGGGCGGCACTCTGCACATGACCGTGTCGGTCGACCCCGTGCTGCCCAAAGATTCCTGGAATGCGTCCGCCGACTCCGAGCGCACCCTGGACACGCCCATGACTCTGCACCCGATGGCAGAGGCACCACAGCGCAAGCGTGAGCTCCAGGCGACCGGTCGCGCGGGATGACCGACCGGCACCTCTTCTACACCTCGGGCGTCGACGGCTCGACCGGAGCGGTGTCTCGCCCAATCACCTCCCGGCAAGTCGTCGACGGGCTGGCGCAGCGCGGTGTCGTCTGGGCCGGCCGCGGCCTGCCGGTCGGCGTCGACGGCGACGACCTCGCCCAGGTTGGCTGGGCGCTGATCACCGACGACGGCCTCGATCCCGCGGTGCTCGACGCGCTGGCGCCCCTGCTCGAGCTGCGGCGCCAGCAGGCCGGCCGCCTTTACCGCGACGACATCGTCTACCTGCGCGGCCGGCGTCGCGCGCACTTCTTCGCTGATCTCGGGCTCAGCCCCGGCCCCCCCGACCCCGAGGTCTTGCCCTACTTCGTCTTGATCGTCGGCGAGCCCACCGGCGTGCCGTACCGCATCGAGCACGGTCTCGACGACGAACGCGCCGTCGGTCGCCTGGCCTTCGACCGCGTCGAAGACTATGCGCGCTATGCGCGCGCCGTGGTCCAGTCCGAGACGCGCACGGTCACGCCGACGTCGGTGATCTTCCCGATCCGCCATCCCGACGACCGGCTGACCGCCCTCAGCACCGACTCCCTCGCACACCCCGTGGCGCGGCACCTCGAGCAACTCGCCGAGAACGAGGGATCGCACCCTCCGCCGCGACTCGTCGACGCCGACACGGCGACCAAGAGCCGCTTGCTCGAGGTCTTGCGCCGGCCGCCGTCGCTGCTCCTCACCAGCGGCCACGCGGCCCGCTTTCCCGCGGCGCATCGACGCCAGGCGGACGAGCAGGGCGCGCTCCTCTGCGCCGACTGGCCGGGGCCGAGGCGGTCGCGCGGTCCGCTGATGCCGGGACACCTGTTCGCCGCCAGCGACCTGCCGGACAATGCGCTCGACGGCCTGATCGCCTACTTTTTCGCCTGCGACACCGTCGGCACGCCGCACGCCGACTCGTTCGAGCCGGCTCGGGCACAGCGGACGCGGCTCGCCCTCGAGCCCTTCGTCGCCGCGCTCCCGAAGGCGATGTTGGCCCAGCCAGCCGGCCCGGCCCTGGCCGTGGCAGGCCATGTCGACCAGACCTTCGCGCCGACCTACCACTGGCCGGGCGTCGGCAGCCGCGCCGACACCTTCCTCGACTTCACCCAGCGCCTGCTGCGCGGCGAGCGCCTCGGCCATGCCCTCGAGAGCTTCGGTGATCGCGCGCAGCAGCTCGCCACGACCTTCCTCGAAACGCACGACACGCTGATGCTCGAGCGCAACCTCGAGATCACGGACGACGAGATCGAGGAGCTGGCCGAGATCTGGATGGCGTATCGCGACGCGCGCTCGGTCTCGGTGCTGGGCGATCCCGCGGTTCGCGTCGGCGTGATCGCACCCGATGCTTGAGCGCGACGCCTGGACCAGCGAGGTCTGGACGCGCAGTGTCTGGACGCGCAGTGTCTGAGCCAGGTGCCGCGCGCCTGCATGCGCTGCTGATCGGCATCGACGCCTACGAGCCCCCGGCGGACGGGTGCAACGAGCCGGCCTACCCACCGCTCGAGGGCTGCGTCCACGATGCGCTGCAGGTCCGAGACCTGCTCACCTTCTGGGGCGTGCGCGAGGATCGCATCGAGCTGCTGGTGGCGCCGCACGGGCCGCTGCCTCGGCACGCCGAGCAGCCGACCCACGCCCGCCTGCTCGAGGCCCTGCGCGGGCTGGTCGAGCGCACGCGCCCCGGCGACCAGGTCTGGATCCACTACTCCGGCCACGGCGGACGCGGCGCCAGTCGCTTCGAGCGAGTCAAAGGCCCGGGCGCGCACGACGAGGCGCTGGTGCCGGTCGACATCGCCCGTCCGACGGCGGGCTATGTGCGCGACCTCGAGATCGCCTGGCTGCTCGCCGAACTGACCGACGGCGGGCGTCTGGTCACCGTCGTGCTCGACTCCTGCCACTCCGGCGGCATGCGCCGCGACGACCTGCCGCGCGCCCCGGCGCCGCGCGCGCGTCACAACACCGTTCGCCTACGGCGGCTCGAAGCGCCGATGCTGCAACCGCTCGATGTCCTGCTCGAGAGCTACGCGACCCGTAGTCGTCCGCCGGCGCAGCCCGTCCGCCTCGGCGCCGCGCCGCTGATCGCGGCGGCGCCCTCGCGCCTCGTGGTGCTCGCCGCCTGCGCTCCCTATCAACGTGCATTCGAGGCAACACTCGGTGGCATCCGCACCGGCCTGTTCAGTCACGCTTTGGTCGAGAAGCTCGCGGCCGACGGCCCGCGCCTCAGCTACCAGGCGTGCCACGCGGCAGTGCGCGCCGACTTCCACAGGCTGTGGGGCAGCGCGCAAACGCCTCAGATCGAGGGCGACCCACAGCGTGCCATCCTCGGCTCTGCCCGGGGCTCGGACGCCGCCACAACGCCCCGCGTCCTCTTCGCCGGGCCGTCCGGTATTCGACTCACCGTCGGTCAGATCCACGGCGTGCGGCCCGGCCACCACTTCGCCGTCGCCGGCGGCGGCTCGAGCGCACGACGGCACCGCGAGCTACGCGTCGTCGACGTTGAGGCGACCGAGTCGCGAGCCGTACCGGTCGGCACCGCATCGATCGACGCGCTGCACGCGCTCGCTCCGGGCACGCGGGTCGAGCTGGTCTGCCGCGGCACCGAGCGCGCCCCGATCGGCCTCCGATCCACCCAGCCGGGCACCCGAATCAATCGCCGGCTCCGGCTCCTGTGGCGCGCACTGCGAGACCTGGTCGACACGCGGCACGCGAGTGCCGAGCTGGTGTGCTCGGACGACGGCGGCCTCCTCGAAGTCGGCGCCGACGGGGAAGGTCGCCTGCGCCTGATCGAGCCGTCGCGCGGCGCGCTCTCGCTTCCGAGCACACCCTCGCTAGACACTCTCGACGCCCCGCGGCTGCTCGAGATTCTCGAGCACGTCGTCCGCTTTCGTCGTCTCGAAGAGCTCGAGGTCGCCTCCCACTTCGACACCGCGCTGCACGTCGGCCTGCGGCTGCCGTCACGGCAGAGCCTCGAGCGGCATGTCGCCCTGTGCGCCGGAGACTCGGCTGAGCTGGTCGTCGAGCACCGCGGCGGCCAGCGCATGCACCGCGGGACCGCGCCGGTCGGCGTGCTCCAAGTGGCGGTGATGGTCCTCTCGGAGGACTGGTGCATCCGCCAGCTGGTGCCGAGCCTGCAGGACACCCTACCGCTCGAGCCCGGAGGGGCCTTGGTACGCACGATCAACGCCTGCTCGCCGATCGGCCGTGACCGGCTGAAAGTGCTCGTCACTCGCGACTCGGTCAGCCATCGCTGGCTCGAGCAGCCCGGCCTCCACCGACGTGCGGTGCGCTCTGCCGACACCCGCTCGGCGTCGGCGCCGGCCCACGACTGGGCCGTCTTCGACCTGACGATCCGCGTGCTCGACTCGCTTGGGGCGGCAGGCGACGAAGACTCACAGCAGCACGGAGTCGACGCGAGCTCTTCCTCGTCGATCTGAATGCCGCCTCCTGATCCACTCTCGGTGCGCCGGTGACCCGGCCGCCGTCCGCGTCAGCCGACCGCGTCAGCCGACCACGCCCCAACCACGGTCCGGCGGCGACGTCGACGCGTCTCCGGCCGCTCGCACCGCCCGCCAGCGCGCCTCGCGCCCGCTCGCGGGGTCGACGAAGCGACCATCGATCACTCGGCCGTCGAGCTCGCCGACCAGCACCAGTTTGCCGATCGGGCGATCGAACTCGAGCTCGAGCACGATCTCGGGCCGCTCTCCGGTCCGGAGCCGACCTTCGATCGCCGCCGGCTCGACGCCGAGCGCCATCGTCTCGCTCTTGAGCGCCACCCGTGCCTCGCCGCTCAGCCGACGACCCCGGCTCTCGAGCTCGAGCGCCATCTCGACCCGGTACTCGCCGTCGGGGAAGAAGACGTTCTCGAGCATCACGTCCCAACGCCCGCCGAGCGGCGTGAGCCGCCCGTCGCCCGGCGCCAACAGGCCGGCCAGGGCCAGCTGCTCCTCGGCGCCGAGCTTGTCGACATGACGCCAGGTCGGACGACCGTCACGGCCGCTGAGGCGGCTGAAGTTCACTAGCCGGTTGAGCGTCGGCACGTAGGGGCGCGCCACGGACCCGCCGTCGCCGTCGCTCGGCAGCTCCCGGCCGCGCGCGAAGACCTCGAGCAGATCGTTGATCTCGCGCGCCATGGTGTAGCAGTAGAGCTCCGCCATCAGCGGCTCGCGCTCGATCTGCTGCCACTGCGCCAGACGCCGGCGCGGCCAGGTCACCAGAGCCCCCGCGGTGTCGTCGCCGCGCGTCACCAGCGAGAGGTGGCCCCGTCCGGCCTCGACCTCGACCCGCAGACTCGAGTCGTCGGCCGCGGCAGCGAAGAGACCGCGCCAGTTCTCGACTACGTGGACGACTCCCTGGGGTAGCTCGCCGGCCGTGGCCGGCGCTGCGCCGCCGATCCAGAAGCCACCGCCGAAGGGGTGCGCGAGGCGCCACAGCGAGCGCTCGGCGTCCCACGTCGGCTGCAGATCGAAGTCGACGATCTCGACCAACGGTGGCTCCAGCCACAGGGCCGTGGCCATCGGCAGCCGCCACGTGCCGACTCTCAGCTCGACCTGGGCGGTCCGCGGCGTCTCGAGGTCGAGATCGGGAACCGTCGCCTCGATCCGGCCGGGCTCGTGGCGGATCACCTCGGCCTCGCGTCCGTCGACCCAGACCTGCACCGTCTGATCGCCGCCGCCGAGACCGCGGCCCTCGATGGCGAACGCCTGCCCGACGGCGACGCGCGCCGGCACCAGGCGCTCGGGCGAAGGTCGAACCCGCACCGACATCCGACGTTCGACCAGGCGTTCGACCCCACGGTGGACCACCAGCCGCACCTCATAGTCGCCACCGGCCCGTGTCGGCAACGGTGGAACCTCCAGCGTCATGCGACCGGTGGCGATCTCGACGACGTCGGCCGCCCGACCGTCGATCGACGCCGCGACCTCGTCCCAGGCCTCGATGTCGGGGCTCGTGACCGTCACCCGCCCGCCGGCGAGCGGCGTCGGCGGCGCCAGCTGGACGGCACGCCAGGCGACGCTCGCCGGGCGCAGCGCCTCGACGGCGAGCCAGCCGACACAGAGCACGACGAGACCGAGCAGGCCGAGCGCGGCGCCCCCGGTCCACGACGAGACATCGGCGCGACGCGCCGTGGCGGCGATCTGAGCGACCGAGCCGACGATGGCGCGGCGCACCGCCAACGGCTCGGACGGCGGGTCGGACGGCGGGTCGGACGGCGGAGCGGACACCTGGTCGACCGCGTCGTCAGTCCGATCGGGCGACGGGTCGCCGAGCGCATCGCCCGCCCGGAGCGATGGAGGGTCATCGGCCGCGCCACGGAACGGCACGACGTTGTCGTCGTCGGGGACACCGAGTCGATCGAGCAGAGCGTTCGCTCGATCGTCGAAGTGCAGCACGACCGGGCCCAGCGTCTCGTGCTGGCCGAGCAGGATCGTCTGGCCGTGGCGGAGACGCAGCCGGCGCTCGACGCGCAGGCCGGCGACGAAGGTGCCGTGCCGCGAGTCGAGATCTTCGAGATAGACCCGACCGTCGATCTCGAAGATCCGAGCATGCAGCTCGGACACCGATCGATGGTCGATCCGGACCGCGACTTGGTCGCCGCGGCCCAAGGTGAGGTCGGCACCCGGAGAAATCTCGCGCTCGGCGAGCTGCCGATCACCCTGGCGGGTGGTGAGCTTCGGACGTGGAATCGACGTCATGGCATGGTCTCCTGCAACAGGTCTGGTCGGTGCGATCGTCAGTTCTGGGGCGGGCGCGGCTCGTCAGGCCGCCTGCAGCGACGGGCGGGTGGCGTCGAGCAGAGCGCTCGACGGCGTCACACGGTTCAGAGGCTGCACGCGCAGCTCGGCGGGCAGCTCTTGGAACGAGAGCACCACGACGCGCGGATAGTGACTCGACAGCAGCTGGCGCACGTGGGCTCGGACATCGCTCTGGGTCAGCAGGATCGGTCGCTCGCCGGAGCCGCGGGCGGCCGACGGCTCCCCGAGAACGCGGGCGAAGCAGCGCACCAGCTCGGTCTGCGTGTCGGGATCGAGGCGCATCACCGAAGGGCCCGGCGACGAGCGCAGCGCATCGCGCAACAGCTCTTCGATCTGCGGGTCGAGCAGGTAGGCGCAGAGCACCGAGCCGCCGCTACTGAAGCGATGGCCGATGTACGGCTTGAGGTTCGAGCGCGCGCACTCGGCGAGGAACGACGGATCGCTCTCCGGGCTCGCCCACTCCGCGAGCGCCTCGAGGATCGCCGGCAGATTGCGGATCGAGAGATCCTCGCGCAGCAGACGACGGAAGACCTCGGTGAGGCGCTGCAGCGGCACCCGCTGCGGCACGATCGAGTTGATGAGCGCACCGTAGCCCTGGGAGTCGAGAGCCTCGAGCATCGACTGGACGTCCTGCACACTGAGCAGGCGGTCGGCCTTTTCACGCAGCACCTGGCGCAGGTGGCGCGTGATGTAGGCGTCGGCCCGAAGCGCACGATCGCCCACCACGTCGCGCAACGAGTCGGCGTCTTCGGGCTTGACCCACACTCCCTTGGCGCCGGTTTCCGGATCGACACCGGGGACACCGTCGACCCCGAGCATCACCAGGTCCTCGGCGCCTTCGCCGACGAACAGCCGATCGGGCAGTGCCGTCCCCTTGGCCACCGGCACCTCGTGCAGGTGGACACGATACGCGTTGGGCTCCAGCTCGTCCGACTCGCCGCGCACGCGCACGCCCGGCAAGTGGACGCCGAGCTCCTGGAAGAGCCACTCGCGCGTTTGCGGAATCAGGCGCTGCACGAAGTGGTTGCCGCGCGCGCCGACGTCGAGAACCGGCGTCAACGACGCGCTGGCTTCGACGAGGATCGGCACCGTCATCGGCAGATCACGATCCTCGGCGTCGGCGCCCGGCGCATCCATCATCTTGGCGCGCAACGACTCGCGGTCCTTCTGCTTGCGCATCCGGAACACGGTCCAGGCGAAGCCGGAGAGCACCGCGGCGAGGACCAGGAACGGCACCATCGGCAGACCGGGGATGAGGGCGATGGCGAGCAGCAGGACGCTGGCGATCGAGATCGCCTTCGGCTGAGCCAGGATCTGGGTCCCGATCTCGCGACCGAGGCTCGACTCTTCGCCCGCCTTCGACGCGACGCGGGTGGTGATGATGCCGGCCGCAGTGGCCAAGATCAGCGACGGCACCTGCGACACCAGGCCGTCCCCCACGGTGAGCAGGGTGTAGCGCCTGGCCGCGTCGCCCACCGCCATGCCGTTGCCGAGCACACCGATGCCGAGCCCCGCGACGATGTTGATCAAGGAGATCACGATTCCGGCGATGGTGTCGCCCTTGACGAACTTCATCGCGCCGTCCATCGCGCCGTAGAACTGCGACTCGCGGCCGAGCAGGTCGCGGCGCCGGCGCGCTTCGTTGGCGTCGATGATGCCGGCGCGCAGGTCGGCGTCGATCGCCATCTGCTTGCCGGGCAGGGCGTCGAGAGTGAATCGCGCCGACACCTCCGACACGCGCTCGGCGCCCTTAGCGATGACCACGAACTGGATGATCGTCACCATCACGAAGACGACGAAGCCGACCACGTAGTCTCCCTGCACGACGAAGCGTCCGAAGGCCTTGATCACCTCACCGGCGTAGCCGTCGAGCAGAATCAGCTTGGTCGACGCCAGGTTCAGCGACAGCCGCAGCAGCGTCGCCACCAAGATGATGGTGGGGAACGACGCCAGCGCCAGCGCGTTCGGCACATAGAGCGTGATCATCAGGATGGTGACGCCGATCGCCAGACTGGTGGCGAGGAATAGATCGAGGACGAAGGGCGGCAGCGGCACCATCACGATGCCGATGATCGCCATCACCAGCACCGCGAGCAGGATGTCGCTGTAGCGGGTGAGCACCGCGGTGAGATCTCCCGCCGTCAGGTGGCGACCCATGCGGTCGAGGTTCAGTCGTCGGATCATGATGCGATCTCCTGGGACGTCCGGCGACCGCGACGAGATCGCGCGGGCGCCGGCTGAGACGATGAGCAGACGAAGGGACATGAAGTCGTGCCGAGCACAGTCACGTCGCGAGCTCCCACACGCGCTGTTCGCGCACCTGCTCGCGGTCGAGGCGATGGACGAAGGCGAGCACCTGGGCCAGCGCCAGGTAAAGGTCCGGCGGCACCTCCTCGCCCTCCGGCACCAGCGCGTAGAGCGACCGGGCGAGCGGAACGTTGCGCACCACCGGCGTCTCGACCCGATGCGCCAGTCGAAGGATCCGGCGCGCCGCCGAGTCGAGGCCCTTGAACGTCACCACCGGCGCGTCCGAGGCGTCGCGGTCGTAGAGCACGACCACGGCGTAGTGCGTGGGGTTGACGACCACCACGTCGGCCTTGCTCACCGTCTGCCGGACCGCCTCGTTCGACATCTCGCGGTGAATCTGCCTGCGCTGAGACTTGACCAGCGGGTCGCCTTCCTGAGTCTTGTACTCCTGCTTGATGTCCTGGTGACTCATACGCAGGTCACGCTCGTGCTTCCAGTTTTGGTAGACGAAGTCGAGCACCGCGACGACCGCGAACACGGCCGCGACCCCCGTGAGGAAGCGCTTGGCGATCGCGGTGTAGAGGGTCGCCAGCGCCGAGGCGTCGAGAAGGCCGAGGCGGAGCACCCAGGTCGAGACCTGGTCGAGCACCAAGAAGGCGAGCCCGAACACGGCGGCGAGCTTGCCGAGCGTCTTCGCGAGCTCGACCAGGCCGTGGATCGAGACCCACTGCTTGATCTTCTGCAGCGGATTCAGCTTCGTGAGGCTCGGCATCAGCGGCTCGAACGACACGTTGAAGCGCGTCTGCAGCACTCCGCTGGCGAGCGTCAACCCGAAGGTCAGTGCGAAGAGCGGCAGGCTGAGCAGCAGGACGCTGAGCACGGCTCGGCGCACCATCTCACCCAGGGCCGCCGGCCCGAGGCTCTCGCTCTCGATCGGCGGAATCACCATCTCGAAGGCGTCGCGCAGGCCGTGCACCATCCACGAACCGCCGAGCGAGAGCGCGAGAAGGGCGCCGAGAAAGACTGCCATCGAGCTGGCGTCACGGCTGAACGCGATCTGCCCTTTCCTGCGGCTCTCGCGGCGACGATGCGGCGTCGCCTTCTGATCTTTCTCGCCCGACATCTCAGCTCCCGGCGTCGGTGAAGAGGTGGAGCAGCCACATGCTCTGCTCGCGGAACGCCTCGAGAACGATCGGCTCGAGCGTGTAGACCGAGAGCGCGAGGGCGGTCAGGGCGGCGGTCGATTTGAGCGACAACCCGAGAAAGAACACGTCGAGCTGCGGCGCCATGCGATTGGCGACGCCGAGCACCAGGTCGAGGAAGATCACCACCAGGACTCCCGGCGCCACCAGCCGGACGGCGAAGACGAAGAGGCCGCTGGTGATGGCGATAAAATCGTGGGCGATCGTCTCGAGACCGGCGCTGAGGCCAACGCTGAGGCCAACGCTGAGGCCTGTTCCGAACGGCGGCAGTAGCTCGTAGGAGCCGAAAACCGCCTCCAGGAACACGCGGTGGCCACCGGCGAGGAGATAGAGCACCAACAGCAGCTGGTAGTAGAACGCGCCGAGCTGAGAGCTCTGCACCTGGACCTGCGGCACCAACAAGTTGGCCATCGTCTGGCCGCGGACCAGGTCGATCCAGCGGCCCGCCATCTCGGCGCCCCAGAACACCATGCCACCAGCGAGCGCGAGCACCAGGCCGAGGACGGTTTCGCGGATCACCAGGAGCCACCAGGTGAGCGCGTCGACCGCGAGCGGCGCCGGCACGGTGGCGCTGAGCCAGGGCACCAGCGGCAGCGCCAGCATCACGCCGACCGCCATCTTCACCATCGCCGGCATGCCGCGGCTACCGAGAAACGGCACCAGCACCACCACCGGAAGACAGCGCGCCAGCGCCGCCGCGAAGAGCACCAGCGTGTCGCCGAGGCCGTGACGCAGACCCGCCGCGAGCAAGACCGGTGCGGCCAGATCGTCGATCGACGCGACATGCATCCCGCCGTGGGACCCGGGAGTCATTGCATCCGTCCCGCGTCAACCGACCCACGTGCCGAAGCTGTCGAAAATCAGGCGCGTGTACGAGAAGACCTGCGCCGCCATCCAGTAGCCGAGAACCAGCAGCGTGCCGTAGATGGCGCCGATCTTGAGCACCACCTGCGCCGACTGCTCCTGGATCTGGGTGACCGCCTGCAGCGTCGCCATGCCGAGCCCGACGACGACGGCGGCGGCGAGCGCCGGCGCCGACACCAAGGCGGTGATCATCAGCCCGCGCTGCGCGAGGTGGAGAAAGTGAGCGTCCATCGGGTCGCTCTCACGCCGCCAGTGGCAGCACGTCGATCGATTCCGGCTGCACCAGCTCGAGCTGCAGAGACAGGTCGTGCTCCAACTCCGACAGCTCGTCGAGCAGCTCGCGCGGATCCCAGGTGGCCTCGGGATCGAGGTGCGTCGCCAGCCAGTCGAGACCGAGCATGTCGGCGAGGATCGACTCGGCTCCTTCGCGCGCGCTGGTCTCGAGAATCGGCCAGACGAGAGCCAGGCGCGCCGCCCGCAGGTCGCCCCGCCGCGCCCGCGGTACGAGGCAGGACAGCGTCTCGAGGCAGATCGCGGCGCGCTGGCGCCACACGAGGTCGAGCCACGGCTCGGCCCGCTCGAGGCCAAGCGCACCGAGCTCCGCCTCGAGACGATCCGAATCCCCCGCGACGAAGGCCTGCGCCAGGCCCTGCGGCATCTCGACGCGGCGCAGCGTGGCCTGCAGCTCGAGGCTGATCAGGCGACGCAGGAAGCGCTCGCGGCCGGCCTGGCGCAGGCCCTCGGGGCGACCGATCGCCGGAAAGAGCGGATGATGGGGGGACTTCTCGACGAATGCGAACACGAGGCTGGTCATGGCTCACCTCCTGAAGTTCAGTGATCGTGCACCGAGATATAGAGCGAGATGCATGCCACTCCGCAGAGTCGACAGCAAGTCCAATCATTCAAAGAGTTACGCTCACAGGCCCGCGACATCCAACGAGCCTCTGCGCACCCGAGCGGGGAATTCCGCCCTGCTTTCCCCGCGGCAGGCTCGCCGCACCCACCCATGCGGCCCGCGTCGGCCGGACGCAGCTCCCCAGGACAGAGCTCCCCAGGACACAGCTGCCCAGGACACAGCTACCCAGGACAAAGAAGAGGCCGGGATGCCCCGACCTCGCGTCCCCGAGAGCTCTGAGACGGCGCGGCGTCAGTCGGTGCGCGCCAGCGCGGCGAGGCGCTGCAACGAGTCGTCGAGCGCGGTGCTCTCGTGCACCCCTTGGCGCAGGAAGTCGTCGACCGCGTCCTGCTGCGCGATCGCCTGGTCGACCGCCGGATCCGAGCCCTTCTGGTACGCGCCGATCAGGATCAGGTCGCGGTTCTCTTCGTACGCCGCGAGCTGCGCCCTCAGCTGCTGCGCCGAGCGCGCATGCTCGTCCGTGGCCAGCTGCAGGAAGAGGCGACTGGCGCTGCGCAAAACGTCGACGGCGGGAAAATGGCCCCGTGCCGCGAGGTCGCTGCTGAGCACGATGTGGCCGTCCAGGATCGAGCGCACCTCGTCGGCCACCGGCTCCTGGAAGTCTTCGCCCTCGACCAGCACCGTGTAGACGGCGGTGATCGCACCCCGGGCGGAGTTGCCGGTGCGCTCGAGCAAGCGAGGCAAGACGGCGAACACCGACGGTGGGAAGCCGCCCCGCGCCGGCGGCTCGCCGATCGCCAGGCCGACCTCGCGCTGCGCACGGGCGAAGCGAGTCACCGAGTCCATCATCAACAACACGTGGTGCCCGGCATCACGAAACGACTCGGCGATCGCCGTGGCGACGAACGCCGCCTTGAGGCGCACCAGCGACGGCTGATCCGAAGTCGCCGCGATCACCACGCTGCGCGCCATGCCTTCCTCACCCAACGACTCCTCGAGAAACTCTTGCACTTCGCGCCCGCGCTCGCCGATCAGCGCGATGACGTTGATGTCGGCGCTGGCGTTGCGCGCCAGCATGCCGAGCAGAGTCGACTTGCCTTGCCCGGCGCCGGCGAAGATGCCGACGCGCTGGCCGCGGCCGAGGGTCAGGAACGCGTCGATCGAGCGCACGCCGGTCGACACGATCCGGTCGATGCGCTGGCGGCCGAGCGGCGGCGGCGGCGGCGCGTCGACCGGGTACGCCTTGGCGTCGTCCGCGCGCAGCGGGCCCCGGCCGTCGATCGGCCGGCCGAGCCCATCGAGCACGCGGCCGAGCAGCGCGTCGCCGGCGGGCGCGGTGAGCGGCTCGCCGGTGGCCGACACGACACTGTCCGGGCCCACTCCTTCGAGCCGATCGAGACCCATGAGGTACGTCTGGCGATCGCGGAACCCGACCACTTCGGCCGGGATCGTCCGCCCGTCGAGCGGCGTCTGGATGCGGCAGACCTCGCCCAGGCGCACCCCTGGCACCTGTGCACGCACCAGCAGTCCCGTGACCTCGGCCACCCGGCCGCGCACCGTGAAGGTCTTGGCGTCCTGGATCCGGCCGAAGAGTGCCTGCAGCTCGGCGTCGAAGCGGCGACGCGGCGTCGCGTCCGGATCGGCCGGAAGCGGGGCGAGCACGGGTGTTCCGAGCGCGCCGTCCATCAAGTTACCTCGCCGCGCAGCAACTGGCGCAGCGCACGCAGCTGCGTCTCGAGCGTGGCGTCGACCTCACCGATCTCGCTCTCGAGACGACAGCCGCCCGGCGACATCGCCTCGTCGGTCAGCACGCTGACGATCTTCCACTGCGGGTTCGCCGCCTCCAGGCGGGCGACGAGCGTTTCGACCGCCTCGCGATGCGCCGGATGGACGTGGATCAGCAGCCGGTCCTCGACCATGCCCTGGAGCGACGCCAGAGCCTCTTCGACCAGCTCGTGGACCAGCGCCGGATCGGCGTCGAACCGCCGGCGGACGATCTTGGTGGCGATCCACAGCGCCAGCTCGGTGAGCTGCGGCCGCAGCTCGTCGTAGAGATCGCGTCGCTCGTCTTCGAGCGCCACCATGCGCGCCTGCCAGGCGGCCAGGCAGTGACGATAGGCGCGCTCGACGACCCGGCGGCGCAACGCCCTCGCCTCATCCTGGGCGCGGGCGCGCAGCGCGTCGGCGTCGCGCCGCGCGCGCTCGAGGATCTCGTCGGCCTGGTCGTAGGCGGTCACGACGCCGCGCCGAATCACCTTGCGCCGTCGGGTCGCCGGCGTGTCGACCGGCGGCTCTGCGGACGATACGGGCTCGACGGAGCTCATGCCGCCACCTCCAGGCGCGTCGGCTCCATGTCCTCGGGTGCGATGCTCGCGGCTGCGGTCTCCGAGATCCGGGGGCTCGAGATCCCCGCCTTCGAGGCGTCCGGAGACTCGGCGTCCGACGGTCCGTGGGTGACCTCGAGCAGCGAGCGCGAGAGCAGGCCTTGCCAGGCCGCGGGATCGGGGTCGACCCAGCCCGGGTCGGGCTGCTCGAGGAAGCCCAGCATCACGCGGCCGAGCGGACGCGGCAGCGCGTACGCCGCGCGGACGGCAGCCGCCGGATGCTCGAGCGGACCGGCCTGGGCCGCCAGATCGACGGCGCCGAGGCGCACTAGCAGCGGCTGGCGGAGAGAGCGATCCTCGAACAGCGCCTCGAGGCGACGGCGCGACGGACGAGGTCCCTCTCGCGCTGGCTCGGCGTCCCGCGACATCGCGTCGAGCGCCACCAGGTCATCGGCCGGAAGATCGAATACCCACCGCGCCGCGCGATGTCGCGGCAGGATCGGCAGCAGGCGCGCCAGCGCGCGGCGGCCGAGCCGTCCCAGGGTCGCCTCGAGCTGGCCCGTGGGCAGACGGTGAAGCTGCGTCAGCGGGCTCCGGGACCGGGCGTCTCCCGGCAGCGGGCGCGGGTAGGCGAGCCGAGTCTGCAGCTCGGCGAGCCACCAGGCACGCAGCCAGTCGGGCACGCGCAGCGCGGCGCGCGCTTCGACCGGCACGCTCTCGCCCCGCAAGGTCTCGAGAACGGCGGGGCGCACGGTTTCGGGCAGCGCCTCGAGCAAGAGGGTTCGCAAGACGCGGTGGGTCGGCAGCAAGGCGATGACCCACGACGGATGGATCCACTGGAACGGCGGTGCGGCGAAGCGCCGGCGCAGGCCGGCGAGCACCTCGACGCGGCGCTCTCTCTCGGCCAGCCAGCCGGCGACGAAGCCGCGCGCCGCGGGCGGTAGGGCGGGTGCCGGACGATTCCCGATCCAGGCGGTGAAGGCGGCCTCGAAGACGTCGTCCCAGGGATCGGGCAGGGGCCAGGCCTTCCGCATCCCGGGGTCCGGCTCGGCCGACGCGACGGCCGGCAGCCGTCGCGGCCCGCGGTCCTCGGCGGCGGCGGTCACGACGGGCTCTCCACTGACTCGAGACCGGTACGGCTCGACACCAGCTCTCGGCGCAGCGCGTCGACGCGGCGCATCTGGCGCAGCAGAAAGAAGCCGAGCACGAAGAGCACCGCCAGCACGGCGGCGACGAGGGCGCGCAGAGACGACAGCGACGACGCCTCGAGCAGCAGGGGCCCGACCGTCACCAGGTCGGCGCCTCGCGCCTCGCCCCGCGGTTCGCCCTCGGCGCGGACCAGCTTGCTCGCCTTCTGCACCACCGCCACCTGCTCGGCCTGCAGATCGGGTACGGCGTTGGCGACCAGCGCCTGCACCTCGCGCGGTCGAATCGGCTGCAGGCCTCCGGCGTCGGGCTGGTACTCGATCACCACCGACGCCTTGGCCTGCGACAGCGGCCGACCGGCCAGGTCGCGCTGCGGCCGCACGAGGTGGACGCGGGCGTCGATGACGCCTTCGATCGCCTCGAGAGTATGGGCGATCTCTCCCTGCAGCGCCTCGAGGTAGAGCGCCTGCTCCTCGACCGGCGAAAGCACCAGCTTGTTCTGGCTGAAGACGTCTTGCATGCGACGATCCGAGGTGCGCGGCAGCTTGTACTCGGCGAGCAGGGAGAAGGCACGCGTCGCCTCGCCGCGCGGCACGGTGACCCGCCACAGGTTGGCCTCCTCGTCGTCGAGTTGTTTCTCGGCCTCGATTCCGTGCTCTTGGAGCACGGCGAGAATCTGTGTCGCCTCGACTTCGGGCAGGCGATGCAGGAGATCCGCCCGACAGCCGAGGAGCAGCGTCAGGACGATCATCAGGAGCCAGCGCAGGCACAGTGCCGGACGGCGAGGAGACGGATGAAGCGGAGACGACCTGGACGACATGGCGACCTCGCGATCAGATCTGCTGCTGCAGGGTTTGCTTGAGGTTGTTGCTGCTCTCGGAGATCGCCTTGGTGGTGGTCTCGAGACCGATCGTCAGGCGTTGCGCCTCGAGCTGGACCTGGAACAGCTCGCGAGCGCTCATTTCGTCGACCGACAGGCGCTCGGTGAGGTCGACCAGGCGGTGGTGCATGGCGTCGGCACCGCGGACGATCCGGCCGACCGCCGACGGCTCTTCGATGGCGGCCGGCGCCTGCGTGGACGCGGCCACGTCGCGACCCGCCCCGGTCCGCTCGGCGGTGAAACGCTCCAGGACCTCGTCGAACGAAGGGCCGGCGCCCACCGGACCGGCGACTCCACCGGAGCCGGTGCCTGCTGTGGATGGTGCCACCGTCGGTGGTGCCACCGCGGTCACGCCCTGTACACCTTGAAGACTCATCGTGGACTCCTGTTCGGTCGAGTGCAATGTCGCGCGGCCCCTCTGTCGCGCGGACTCTGCCGCGCCGTCCACATCGACTCAGCAGGAGTCGTGCCAGCGCGCGTGCACTGCCGCGAAACCCCCGAGTGCTCGGCCTCCGACGCGATCTTGCGCCAGCGCCCCGGCGCGACGCACCGCGGCCGATCAGGGAGAGATTCCCCGATTCTCGGGCGCCGGCTCCTGGGCCGTCACCAGCGGCCGGCACGGCAAGAGCAGGCGAAAGACCCCGCCGCGCCCGTCGAGGTCGGTGGCCCAGATCGCGCCGTCGTGCGCTTCGACGATCTCGCGGCAGATCGCCAGGCCGAGGCCGACGCCGCCCTTCTTCAACCGACCGTCGACCTGATGGAACTTGTCGAAGATCCGCTCCCGCTGATCCTCGGGCACCCCGGGACCGCTGTCGACGACACTGAGCAGCACGAACTCTGAACCGACACGGGCCAGCCGCTGTCGCCAGCGCGCGGGCATGTCGCCCGGCAGACCGTGGCTGGCGGTGATGCGCATCGCGATGGCGCCACCGCGAGGCGAGTGCTTCATGGCGTTGTCGAGCAGATTGTCGATCACTTGCACGACCCGGTCACCGTCGCAGTGCAGCCAGGTCGGCCGCGACGGCGCCTGCAGGTCGACGCGCAGGTCCTTCTCCACCCGCCGCACGTCGAGCTCGGCCATCACCCGGCGCGTGAGACCGGTCAGGTCGTGACGCTGCAGATCGAGAGACAGGCCCCCCGCCTCCATCTGCGACAGGTCGAGCAGCTTCGAGATCATCGACGACAGCCGGGCACCGTTCTCGTTGTTGAGGCGCAAGATCTGTTTTTGCTTCTCGTTCAGCGGCCCGGGCAGCTCGTCGAGCAGGAGCTCGTTGGTCTCACGCATCGCTGCGAGCGGCGACTTGAGCTCGTGGGAGACATTGGCGATCAGGTCTTTCTTGGTCGACTCGAGGTCACTGAGCCGACGCACCATGGCGTTGAAGGAGTCGGCGACGGTCGAAAGCTCGTCCTGGCGATCGGTCTCGATCTGGTGCTGCAGGTGACCGGCAGCGACCGCCTGCAGGCCGGCGAGAAGGCGGTCACGAAACCGAGCGAGCGAGCGCATGCTCGACCGCCCGAGGACAACCGCGGCGCCGACGAGGAGAGCGATCGACATCCAGGCGATCGCCTTCAGCCGGTCGACGAGAACCGCCGTGCCTTCGAGGCCGTCGAGGCGCACCTGGCGCGAGGTCTCGAGCAGATCGCGGCTGAGAGCGGCGAGCGCCCGCATCTCGGCACCGTGAAAGCCGCCATCGGCCGCGGCTCCGGAGGCGCCGACCGCGATCACATAGCGCGACCAGCGGGCCTCGAGGCGACCGAGCAGCGAGCTCTGCTCCGGCGCCAGCTCCAGCTCGCGCGCCTCGTCGAGGCGCTCGGCGAACGCGCGCGCCGTGGCCACCAGACGCCGGCGGGCGTCCGGTCCCGCCGCGGCGGGCTCTTCCGAGGTCAGCGCGGTCAGCTCGTCGGCATGGCGCGACAGGTCGAGAAATACTGCCGCCGCGCTCGCCTGGCGGCGCGCCTGCTCGCGATCCTCGCGCGCCATGCGCTCCACCAGGCCGACGGTGTAGAGCAGGATCGACGCCGTGAGCACCACCAACGCCGCGTGGCCGGCGATCAGCTGCGGGCCGAGACGCATCGGTCGCGGCGCGGCTCACTCACCGCCGCGCGCCGCCTCGTAGGTTTTCAGCTTGTTGCGGATGGTCTTCACGTCGAGACCGAGGCGGCGCGCCGCCGCCGCCTTGTTGTGGCCGACGCTCTTCAACGTCTCGAGCACCAGCAGGCGCTCGGCCTCGGCCAGCGTCACCTTAGACGAGAGCACCAGAGGCGGCCGCGTCGCCTCGGCCGGGCGCCGAATGAAGCGCGGCAGATGGTCGACCTGGATCATGCCGTCGTGGGCCAGGATGACCGCGTACTCGAGAACGTTGCGCAGCTCGCGCACGTTGCCCGGCCAACCGTACTCCTGCAGCCGTTCCCGCGCCGGATCGGCGAGGCCTTCGACCGCGGTCTCGTGCTTGCGATTGAAGCGGCGGATGAAACTCTGGGCCAGCAGCGGAATGTCGTCGAGACGCTTGCGCAGCGGTGGCAGCTCGAGCGTAAAGACGTTGAGACGGTAGTACAGGTCCTCCCGCAGCTTCTCGTCTTCGATGGCGCGGCGTGGGTCGCGATTGGTCGCCGCGAGCATGCGCACGTCGAACGGAAGATCCCGCGTGCCGCCGAGGCGCCGCACCTTCGACTCCTCGAGCACGCGCAGCAGCTTCGGCTGCAGGGTCATCGGCATCTCGCCCAGCTCGTCGAGCATCAGGGTGCCGCCATCGGCCTGCTCGAACCAGCCCGGATGAGGCGACACGGCGCCGGTGAACGCACCCTTCTCGTGGCCGAAGAGCTCGCTCTCGGCCAGGGTGTCGGGAATCGCCGCGACGTTGACGGCGACGAAGCGACCGCCGGAGCGCGCGCTCAGGTCGTGGATGGTCCGCGCCACCAGCTCCTTGCCAGTTCCGCTCTCTCCGGTGATCAACGCCGACGCCTCATTGGCGCCGAGGATCTTGAGCAGGCGGTAGAGCTTGCGCATCGGCCGGCTGGTGCCGACGATCTCGCCCAGTCCAGCGCTCTCGTCGAGGGTCTTGTCGAGCCGTTCCCGGTCGCCGTCGGCCGCCAGGTCGCGCACCATGGTGTCGAGGATCTTGCGCAGGCGCTCGTAGTCGAGCGGCTTGGTGAGGAAGTCGCGCGCGCCGTACTGGATCGCCTCGACGGCGGCGTCGATGGTGCCGAAAGCGGTGGCCATCACGACCTCGAGCCGCGGATGGGCCCGCTTCAGCGCGCGCAGCAGCTCGAGGCCGCTGTCGTCAGGCAGCGAGAGGTCGAGGATCGCGATGTCGGGACGCTCGCGCTCGGCCACCTTGCGCGCCTGCGCGGCGTCGGCCGCCAGGCAGATCTCGAAGCCCCACGGCGGCAGGCGCATCGCCAGCACTTCGCGCATCGAGTCTTCGTCGTCGACCACGAGGATCTTGGTCATGCTCTCTCCTGGAAGTCGGCCGGTACACAGCGGGGACGAGCCTCGGCACGACGAAGTCACGGGATTGGAGCAGCGGGCTCCTCGGAACGGAATCGAGAGTCGATTCTGTCGGTGTCGGGGGCCGGAGTCAAAGCCCAGACGAGGCGCAGCCCGGGCAGGGAAAACTTCCCCGATTCCGAGGTCGCGGCCCAGGCGCTTCGCGGCCTCGCCGAAACGCTGAGGCCCGCTCCGACAGGGTCTTTCAGCCCTCCGGCAGGCGATGGCACGCGGCTTGCCATTCGATCGGGCAGCACGCATAGAACGATCCACCTGCCCTCGCCGTCGGTGGGTCGACTCCCGAGCCACCGCACTTGGAGACTCGCACATGGCACGCAACGACTACCCGCTCGGCGCCTTCCGCCGTCAGCTCGAGGAGCAGCTCGACGAAGCGCGGAAGGGTGTCGCCACGGCGCTCGATCGTCGCCATGCGTCGCGCCAGCGGCTGCGGCTGCGGCAAGAGCTCCGCGACCGGGCGCTCGCCTCGTATCGCACGGCACGTGCCGAGATGATGCGCGGCACGCTCGGCGACGCCTTCGACGTGCGCTCCGCCCAGGACGGCTATGTCGCGCTCGAAGCGCTCCAGCACCAGATCGACGACCGCGAGCGCACCGTGCAGGCCGAGCTCCACAATCTGGAGGTCGCCGCTCGGCGGGTGGCGGCGGCGCGACAGCAGCTGCTCGAGGCCCATCGAGCACTCGACGCCGTCGAGCGACACCACGAGACCTGGCGGCGGCGCAAACAGCGCGAGCAGGCGCGGCGCGAGGAGTCCGAGCGCGCCGAGCTTGCGCGCGGCCTGTGGCTGCGCCGAAGCCTGCAAGGAGCCTGAGATGCCGACCCCGATCCACTCCCCGTTCGTCCCGCGAGCCACCCCGGCGACGCCGAGGCCGAGCCGCGCCAGCCAGGTGAGCGGCGACCCGTTCGGGCGTCTCTTCGACACCGAGCTCGACGCGCGCTCCGGAGGAACGCACCGAGCCGACGCGCAAGCCGCCGATGCGCGCTCGAGCGACCCCCGAGCCGGCGAACGGCCGGTGCGCCGCACCGAGTCGAGCCGGCGGCGCGACGATGAGCGCGTCGAGCCGGTCGGCGGCCCTTTGCAGACCGCCGAAACGACGTTCACGCCGCAACAGATCCGAGCCGCGATCGACGACCTCGCGGACCGCATCGCGGGCGTCGTGCGCGCCCGCGTCGACCAGGTGGCTCCGGGCCACGAGCTGCGCGTCGCGGTCGACACGGGAGTCCTGGGGGTCGAGGAGATCGCCGTCCGGCGCACCGCGGCGGGACAGATCGAAGTGGTCCTCGGCAAGACCGGGGCCGACGCGCAGGACCTGCTCAAACGGCACCTCGGAGAGCTGTCCGACGCGCTCGAGCGAAGCCAGATTGACGTCGGCCGCCTGCATCTGCTGTCGGCCGACGGCAAGGAGCTCCAAAGCTTCGAGCCGAGCCACCGATCGGGCGGCGGGGACTCTTCGGGCTCCGCTGGGCACGACCGAGACGGACGAGACGGTCGAGACGGGCAGCCGCACAACGCGCGCCGGGAGGTCCCGGCGTGGCGCGGCGCGGCCGCTACTCCCTTCGATCAGCTGATCGTCACCGTCGACGAGCCCCTCGTCAGCCGTGAGCACGCGGAGGCCCGGCCGTGAGCGCCGCCACCACCCGGCCGTTCTCGATCGACTGGGATCTCGACGTCGACGGCGACCTCGCGATCCCGTCGGTCGGACAGCTCACCGGCGTCCAGCCCGCGCCGTCGGCTCCGTCGGTCGCGGGCGACGGGGAGACCGGCGGCGCCGAAGCCTCGGAGTCGCTCCCGCGGCGGTTCCCGAACGACGGGATCACGATCGCCGAGGCCACCGACGGAGGCTGGATACGCGCCGCGCCGCGCTACCTGGCGCCCGACCAGGCGGCCGTCCTGCCGTCGTGGAGCGACGGCCTGGCGACCGCGGACGAAACGACCGACGCCGGGCCGCGAGCCGAGATCCGCACCCTGCTCGAGAGCCTTCCGCCGGGGCTCCCAGACCATCTCGCCGCCGCGGTGCGCGTCGTGTCGGGCCTGCAGCCGAGCCCCGGCGCGGTCTTCGGCGTGCTGTCGCGCAGCGGCCGACGCCATCGTTTCGAGATGCGCGGAGAGGTGCTGCGCCTCGGACGCGGCGAGACCTGCCACCTGCGCCTCGACGACCACGAGCTCCCCGACGAGGTCGCCGAGGTGCGCGTCGCCGACGCCGGACCGTGGCTCGTGCCGGTCGACAGCTCAGTGCCGGTCCTGGTCCGCGGCGACCGAGTGCATCCCCATCGCTATGCCCGCCTCGAGGTCGGCGCCGAAGTGCAGATCGCGGGCCATCGGCTCGTGCTCGAGGACTGGTGTCGCGCGCCGCGGGGAGCCGGCGTCGCCGTGCACCCGGGCGAGATCCAGGTGCTCGACGCCGACGACGATCCGTTCGCCGCGTTCGGCGACGACGCACTCTGGGCCGAGGTGAGCCTCCACCGCCAGCGATTCTTCGTCCACGTGCCCGAGACCTGGACCGCTCTCGCCTACGAGGCGCTCGGCGAGCCCGCCGTGCCGCTGGCGCCGATGGACCAGGTGATCGACCGCGCGCTGACCCGCGCCATGCTGCGCGCCGTCGCGCACGAGGTCGCCGCGCGCACCGACCGTTCCGTCGAGCTCCTACGGTTCGGGCCCGCCGGCTCGCTGAAGCCGCGGGAGACCATCGGATGGTGTCGCTGGCACGGAGAGCTCGAGGTGCACGGGCGGAGTCTTCCGACCGCCGCGCTGTGGCCCCGGCCGACGACCGGCCGTCGCCTGCTCGACCCGGGGCGACTTCGCTTCACGGCTTCAATTCTCGCCGGCTCGGTCGCGCTCGAGAGGAGTGTGCTCGACGTGCTCGAGACCGGCGACATCGTGGTCCCCGATCACTGGTGGTCGGACTCCGGACCGGCGCCCGATGGACCGGTGCTGGTCACGGTGCAGCAGTTCTGCCGGCGCGCGCAGCTCGAGGTCTCCGACCAGCGCGTTCGCCTCAAGCTCCACGCCGCGGAATGGTCCGCACAACCCCAGGGAGACGTCCCCGTCATGCCGAGTTCCCGCCCAGTCCACGACGAGTCCACCATCCACCAGGCCCCGACTCTCGACAAGGGTCTCGAGGTCGCGCTCTCGTTCGAGCTCGATCGCCTCTCGGTCTCGCTCAACGAGCTCGGCTCGTGGCGAGCCGGCGCCGCGGTCACCCTGCAACGCGCACCGACCGACGCGGTCCGCGTTCTGCTCCACCACGCCGGCGGCCAGCGCCTGGTCGGACGCGGCACGGTCGTGCGGGTCGACGACCAGCTCGGCGTTCGCCTCGACGAATGGTATCCGGGGGCCGCATCATGAACGGCTCCGAGCTGGAGGTGATCGCACGCATGTTGGTCTCGCTGGTCGTCGTCGCCGGCCTCGCCGTCGTCTTGCTGCGCTTCGGCCTCCCCCGCCTCGGGGTCCTCGCCGGCGCGACGACACGCCTCGAGACCCTCGAGGTGCGAGCGCTCGACCGCCAGCACAAGATCGCGCTGGTCCGTGCCCGCGGCGAAGAGATCCTGCTCGGGCTCGGAGCCGGTGAGATCACTCTGCTGCGCGCCTGGCAGAGCCTGGACGAGCGAGTGTCCGGCGCGTCGAGCGACGCGGACGAGGTGCGCGCCGGCGCACCGCGGCCGGATCTCGAGCGCGAGGTGGCGTGATGCTCGGCGTCACCGTCTCCGGCCCCACGCTGCTCGGCACGGCGGCCGGCGCCACGGCGATCGACCGTGTCGGCCTCGACGGCAATCCGATCACTCTCGTGCTGCTGCTGGTCGGCCTGGCAATCGTGCCGATCCTGCTCATGACCTGCACCTCGTTCCTCAAGTTCGCCGTCGTGCTGTCGATCCTGCGCACCGCTCTCGGCACCCAGCAACTGCCGCCGAACATGGTCGTGCTCGGTCTCGCCGGCGTGCTCAGCCTCTACGTCATGGCACCGGTCGGCGTCGACATGGCCGACGCCCTGGAGGCCGATCTCCAGGAGCGAGGCGTCGAGACCCCGACGACCGGCCACCTGCTCGAGAGCGTTCCGCGCGCCATCGAACCGCTACGCGAGTTCCTCGCCCGGCATGCCCACGAGGACGAAATCGCCGTCTTCTTCGGCCTGGCAGAGAAACGCGCGGCTCTCCAGCAGGCCGCTCTTCAGCAGGCAGCTCTGCAGCAGGCCACAGTCGTCGAAGGCGCTGCACCGCCCGAGACGACGGCGAGCGCACACGGCACCGTACGCGCCGCCACCGCGCCGCTGCACACCGACCCGTTCGACGAGTTCGTCCGCTCGCGCGGTGTCGCCGCACCGTCTCGCTCGACACCGTCGGCGCCGTCGGCGCCGACCGCGGCGCCGCTACCCGTCCCGCACCCCGCCGATCAATCGCCGCTCACCGAGCCCGGCGCCCGCGACCTGATGGTGCTGCTGCCGGCGTTCATGATCAGCGAGCTCACCGAGGCCTTCGCCATCGGCTTCCTGCTCTTCTTGCCCTTCCTGGTGATCGACCTGGTGGTCGCCAACATTCTGCTCGCGATGGGCATGCACATGCTCTCGCCGGTCATCGTGTCGCTGCCGTTCAAGCTCCTGCTCTTCATCATGGTCGACGGCTGGCGCCTGATCTCCGAGGGACTGCTGCAGGCCTACATCGTGTAGACGCGCTGCGAACGCCTCGTCCATGGGTCCCGCAGGGGTCCCGCAGACTCCCGCCTCGGGCTCAGGGCTCAGGGCTCAGGGCTCGGTGGAGGTTTCGGAGGGCGTCACGGTCTCGTCGAGATCGCCGTAGAGGCGGTGGAGGCAGTCGGGGCAGATGCCGTGCGAGAACTGCGCCTCGGAGCGCTGGGAGATGTAGGTCTCGATCTGGCTCCAGTAGCCGTCGTCGTCGCGGACGCTCTTGCACGACGCGCAGATCGGCAAGAGTCCGGAGAGCGAGCGCACCTCGCCGGCGAGCTGACGATGAAGCGCCAGCAGCTCGAGCTCTTTGGCGACGCGGGCCATCAGCTCTCCGCGCGCCACGGGTTTGAGCAGGTAATCGTTGGCGCCCTGGGCGAAGCCAGCGACGCGGTCGGCCACCTGGCTCTTGGCGGTAAGGAAGAGCACGGGCAGGTCCTCGCGGCTCCAGCGCCGGCGGATCGCCCGGCACACTTCGTAGCCCGACATCTTCGGCATCATGATGTCGAGCAGCACGAGGTCGATGCGCTCAGCGTCGTCTCCCGTCGCAGGGTCGGAATCGGTCGCATCCCGAGGAGCTGATTCGTGCGGAGATGAATCGACTGGAGATCGATCGGCCGGCTCGGAGGTCAGGATCTCGAGCGCGCACGGGCCGTCGGCGGCCTGCAGCACGTCGTGGCCGAGGTCTTCGAGGTAGCCGACGAGCACCCGCCGATTCACCGCATCGTCGTCGACGACGAGAATGCGGCCGGTGACGCCGCCGCTGATCATGGCCTGTCCGGCGACCGTCTCGGCGGCCGACTCGGCCTCGACGGTGACCTCCACCGCGCGCCGCACTGCCGACGGGACGACCGCGCGCTCGGAGCCGGAGTCCGCCACGGCGGCCGGCGCGGCGGCGGGCCGACGAGGCAACGAGAAATAGAACGTCGCGCCCGCCCCCGGCTCCGACTCGACCCACATCGAGCCGCCGTGACGCTCGACGATCTGACGGCTCACCGCCAGGCCGAGGCCCGTGCCACCGTGCTCTCGCTCGACCGAGGGTGAGCCCTGCTCGAAGGCCCGGAAGATCGCCGCCTGCAGCGGCTTCGGCACGCCCGCCCCGGTGTCGCGCACCGACACGTAGACCGCGTCGTCGCGCCGATCGGCATCCACCGTCACACTGCCCGCGGCGGTGAACTTGATCGCGTTCCCGATCAGGTTGTGCAGCACCTGCTGGATGCGGTCGCGATCGATCTCGACCGGCTCGAACCCGGCGTCGATCCGGTTCTCGAGCTCGAGCTCCTTGTCGGCGACGAGCGGCCGGATGAGCGTGAGCACGACATCGACGAGCGCGCGCAAATCGACCGGCCGACGCCGCAGCTCGATGCCCTGGTGCCGGCTCTTCGAGAAATCGAGGATGTCGTTCACCAGAGTCGACAAGCGCCGCGCGCTCGACACGATGAGCTCGAGATCGTCGCGCAACGGAGCGTTCAAAGAGCCGTGGCGCCCGGCTAGCGCCGACTCCGCCAGCCCCGAGATGCCGAAGAGCGGTGTCCGCAGCTCGTGCGACGTGTTGGCCAGGAAGTCGTCCTTGAGCCGGTCGAGCTCGCGCAGCTGGCGATTCACCCGCCGCTCGCGTTCGAGCTTGCGGCGGTGGCCGCGCCAGGTCGCGAAGGCCAGGCCGAGCGCGCCGAGCAAGTAGCCGGCGTAGGCCCAGCCGGTGCGCCACGGCGGCGGCGCGACGACCACGGCGAGCGCCGTTGGCTCGGACCACGGGCCATCGGCGTGGGCGGCGCGCGCCTCGAAGACGTACTGCCCCGGATCGAGGTCGGTGTAGGTCGCCACGGCCCAGTCCGGCGGCGTCACGATCCAGCGCTCGTCGAAGCCCCGCAGTCGGTACGAGATGCGGTGACTGCTCGGCGCGTCGAAATCGAAGGTCGCGAGCTCGAAGGACACGATGTCGTCCCGGTAGCCGAGGTCGACGTGCGAGGCCTGGTGGACGGCGCGGTCGATCGGCGCCTCGTCGCCGATCGGCACTGCCTCCTGGGCGAAGCGCAGGCCCGACACCGCGATGCGCGGCGGCCGGCGTTCCGTGCGCCGAGCCACCATCTCATCGGGATCGAAGACCGCCATGCGCTGGACATGCGTGCGCACGATGCGCCCCGTCGGCAGGAGGTAGGTCGAGGAGAAATGCGACCCCTTGGTGGCGCGGTCGATCTCGAATCCGAGAACCGACTCGGAGTCCGGGTCGAAGCGCAGCAGCCCGCGGTCGGTCCACAGCCAGAGCATGCCGTCGCGGTCGATCTGGAGATTGCCGACGACGTTGGCGAGACCCTGCTCCAGGTCGTACTCCGCCACCAGCCGGCGCGATGCGTCGAGCTTGCGCAACCCGCCGCCGTCGGTGGCCAACCACAGCACGTTCCCCTGCTGGGCGAGGTCGTAGATCTTCAGGCTCGAGGAGATGTCGGGCTCGTCCGGGTGGTAAGGCACGAAGCGAATCGCCTCGCCGCCCGGCTCGATGGTGTAGAGCCCGCCGAGCAAGGTCGTGAACCAAACCTGCCCGCCGCGATCGACGAGCATACGGTGCGGCGTCAGCGAGTCGAAGGTCGTGCCCTCGAGCTCCCAGCGGAAGCGCTCGAAGCGGTCGCCGACGGAGTCGTAGCGATGAAGCTCGGCGAAAGTGCCGACCCACAGCGAGCCGTCCGCGGCCTGCTCGACGAAGGCGACGACCTTGTGCGCCAGAGCCCCCGCGCGCTCCCCGTCGTGCTCGAGCAGCTCGAAGCGGTCGTCGCCGGCGCGGCGGCGGAAGAGGCCGTCGAACGTGCCGACCCACAGCGTGCCTTGGGCATCGAAGTGACAGCTCGAAACGACCAGCGCGGGCAAATCGGTCTCGGGTCGATGCCAGGCGAGGACGTTCCCGGTCTCCGCCTCGATCTCGAGCAGACCCTTGTCGGTGCCCATGTAGAAACGCTCGTCGAGATCGCCGCACAGGCCCATGATCTGATGGACCGACGGGCTGCCGGGAAACTCGGGCTCGAAGAAACGGTAGGCCTGGCCGGCGGGATCGAAGCGGGTGTACTCGGTGCTGACGGTGTTCTGCAGCCAGACGACGCCGCGCGGCTCTCTCGTGAGGCCGTGGACGGAGAATTCTGGCTCTTCGTGGCCGGCGACGGTCTGCATCGAGCCGGTCGCGGGATCGAAAAGCACCGGGCCGTGGTCCGACCACCCGATCCACAGCGCGCCGTTCTCGGCATCGACGATCTCGAAGACAACACCCGGCTTGTCTTTGCCCGGCGGCGCGGCGTGCACGAGATCGAAGCTCTGGGTCGCACGGTCGAGTCGGGCCAGGCCCTGGATCGTCCCGATCCACACCGTGCCGTCGGGCGCCTCGTGCACGCTGCGCACGCCGATCGACGGTCCGGGCCTCTCGAAGAGCGCGACGCGGTCGTCGGCCAGGATCTCGTAGACCTGACGCGCACCGCCGACGTAGACCTGGCCCGAGCGACCGACGGAGAGAGCCACGACGGTCGAGGCGTCGAACCCGTCGTCGGAGTCGAAGGTGCGCCATGCGCGGTGCGCTGGGTCGTAGCGCACCAGCGCGCCCTGGAGAGTGCCGATCCAAAGCCGGCCTCGCGGGTCGCTGACCAGCGCGCGGATCGAGCCGGCCGGCGGTCCGGGCGTCGCCGCATCGGAGCGAAAGACGTCGAACCGCTCGCGGCGCAGGTCGTAGCGCGTCACCGCGTCCTCCGTGGCGACCCAGAGCACGTCGGGCTCGACGGCGTCCGCGACCATCGCGCGGATCGTGCCGACGAAGAGCTGAGGATCGTCCGGCGTGCCGGAGACGATGCGCCGCCGCTGGCCGTCGTAGCGGATCAGGCCGTCGAGCCCACCGAGCCAGAGGAAGCCGCTCGAGTCCACCACCAACGTGTCGCGAAACACCGAGTCGAGACCGGGCGCTTCGAGCGGCTGGAACACCGGGCGCCAGACGAGCCGAGGCAACCCATCGACCACGGGGTCGGGCTCGGCCGATCCGCCGACGGGTGCCCAGACCCCCAGCGCCAGGAGAGCGATCGCGAACGCAGCACAGCGAAAAATCACATGCTGATCGTATCCAATACCGCGCCAACGGGCCCGGGCAGAACCTCCGGAGACCTTCTCTCCGAGCGCGTCGCTGCGCTCAACCCCCTGCCGACGGCTCGCCGCCCGAAGGCACCTGCGCCGCGCAATCGCCGCAGAGCTGCACGCCGACTTCGCTCGAACGCGCCGTCTCGAGCCCGTGCTCGACCGGTCTCCAAACCCCCTCGAGATCGCGGAATCGCCGGTCACACACCGAGCAGAGCGGCATCAGCTTCCAGAGCATCTGCACCTGCGTGGAGTGCTCTTCGAGGATGCGCTCGAGCGAGCGGTGGATCGAGAGCAGCGAGAGGTGCAGATCGAGACGCGCGAGGAGCTCTTCGCGCGACAGCGGCTTGGTGAGGTAGTCGTTGCCACCGGCGGCGATGCCCTGCATCAGGTTCGACGAGCCCCGCAGCCCGGTGAGGAAGATGACGGGCAGCTCGTACATCGAGAAGCGCTCGCGGACCGCCTGGCACACCTGGTAGCCGGACATGCCGGGCATGCGGATGTCGACCAGCATCAGGTCGACCGGCTCCCGCTCGAGGATCTCGAGCGCGCGCTCGCCGTGGTCCGCGACGAGGACCTCGAAGCCTTCGACGCGCAAGAGGCTTTCGAGCAGGTGACACACGATCTCTTCGTCGTCGACGATCAAGACCCGCCACGGGACCTCACCGCGCTCAGCTTCCCACGAGCGCCGCGGCGTGGCCGCCGTCTCGTGCGACGCCCGCCCGCGCATCGTGGTGTCGAGCACGTCCGGATTCGCCGCCAGCGCCGTGGTGCTCGGTGTCTGTTGGTCGCTCGCCGGCAGCAGCCAGTGCCACAGCAGACCGCCCTCGGGCCCGACCTGTTCAGAAAACGTGCCGCCCGAGAGCTCTTCGAGGCTTCGGCGCAAGCCCCGCGACTCGAGCGTGCCGGCGTCGAGGCGCAGCGCGCCGGCCGAGCGCGAGCGCACCGCGAGCTCGAGACGCACGGATCGTGCTCCGGCGTCGGACATCGTCGGCGTCACCGTCAGCAGAATCCGCCCGTAGGCGAGGTTCTGCAGCGTATGGCCGATCAGCCCCTTGAGCGCGACGTCGAGCGCTTCGGGATCTGTCAACACCAGCGGCACGTCGGGCGCGACGTCGTCCACCAGGTCGATGCCGCGCTGCTCGGCCAGCGGATGGTAGAGGCTGGCGACCCGCTCGACCATTTCCTGCAGGTCGAAAACCTGCGATGGCGCCTGCCGGTGCAGCAAGCCGCCACCCGAGAAGCGGGACAGATCGCCGATGGTGCGGTTCAGCCGCCAAGCCGAGTCGATGATCAGCCGGAGGCTCTTGCGCATCGACCCCGGCAGCTCGCCGGCGGCTCCTTGCAGCAGCGACTCGGCGAGCCCGACCAGGCGATGCAGCGGCCCGAAGAGCTGGCGCGCGGTGTTGATCAGAAAATCGTCTTTCAGTCGATCGAGCTCGCGCAGGCGCTCGTGCGTCGCCTTCTCGGTCTCCACCTTGCGCTGATCGCTCCAGACGAGTCCGACGATCAAGGCCGCGACGAGCAAACCGTAGAGCGCGAACGCGCCAGTCGAGCGCCACAGGTGATGCCGCACCGTCACCGGCAGCGACAGGCCGGGCTCTTCGCCCGCCGCATCGTGACCCCGGACGTGCAGGGTGTACTCGCCGGCCGGGAGCGCGGCGTAGTGGATCGAGGCGCCACCGACAT
Organism: Acidobacteriota bacterium; assembly: GCA_039194425.1. Taxonomy (GTDB): domain Bacteria; phylum Acidobacteriota; class Thermoanaerobaculia; order Multivoradales; family J023; genus JAUIJL01. The sequence continues at coordinate 454,976 of JBCCVZ010000001.1, forward strand.
GCCACTCGGCGTCGAAGCCCTCGAGACGGTAGCTGACCTGCCGGAAACCCGCCGGCCCGGCGCTCGGGGCGTCGGCCAGGCCGACGACGATTCCCTGCCCTTCGACGAGCTCGATTCCCTCGCCGGCGCCGACGCGCGTGATCCCACGCGTCGTATCGACCACCTGGACGCCGGCGACCTGCACCGACGGCGTCAACGGCGTGGCGGCGGATCGACACAGACCCGCGGTGGTTCCGAGCCAGAGCGCTCCGTCGGCCGCGACGGCGAGGGTGGTGACGCGCGCATCCGCCGATTGATCCGAGAGCTTTGGAGCAACCAGCTCGTGGACGGTCCCGTCGGCATCGAGGCGAGCAGCGCCGGTGGCGGTCGCGACCCACAGAGTCGCACGCTCGCCGGCGTCGGCGTCGGCGTCGGCGTCGGCGTCCACGGCCGCGAGCGAGAGCACAGGAGTCGGCTCCTCGGCGTCGCGAGCACCGGGCAGCAACAGCCGCTCGAAGACGACGTCGCCGTCCGCCAACGGCGAGCGAAGGACGAAGAGCCCGTCGTCGGCGCCCACCCACAGCGCGCCGTCGGCATCGGCGGCCAGGGCGCGCACGGTGCGCCGCGGTCCTCCGTCGAAGGCGGTGCTACGCGCCGAGGATGCGGTGAGATCGAGCAGCTCGAGCGCCGCATCGTCCGAGCCCTCGGACACGCGCAGACCGATCCAGAGCCGTCCGCCCGTCTCGAGCACGCTGGTGATGCTTTCGCCGCCCTGTCGCATCGGATCGAGCAGCTGGTGCGCGACGCGTCCGTCGGGCCCGACGCGATCGAGCCCGGAGCGAGTGCCCACCCACAGCGCCCGTCCGCCGTCGGCGAGCGCGGTGATCGCGGCCGAGCGCAGACCGTCGTCATCGTCCGGCCCGTGCGGAACGAGCATGCTGACCGCCCCGTCGTCCACGCGCGCCACACCCTGCTCGTCGAAGGCGATCCAGAGCGCTCCGTCGGCGCTCGCCACGAGGTCGGTCACCGGCCCCTCGGGCAGAGTCGGGACCTCGACCGCGCCCCAGGCTCCGAGGTGACGCGTCGACAGGCCCGTGGGTGTCCCGACCCACGGCCGGCCCGAGGCGTCGAAGGCGAGGGCGTCGATTCGCGCATCGACCAGGCCGTCGGCCGGCGACCAACACGTCGCCGAGGGGGTCGCTCCCGCGAGCCCCGGCACGAGACCCGACGGCCCCACGAGCAGCAGGATCGGCAACCCGCCGAGCACGCGCCGCAGGAGCTCAGCCATCGCTCGACCTATTGTCCGACCCATCGCCCGATCGATCGTCCGGCCCGTCGCCCGATACACCGCCCAATACATCGCCCGACCCATCGCCCGATCCATTGCCCGCCTCGCCCGTCGCACTCTCGACCACGCATCGGTCGCAGACCGGATCGTCGAGCCCCTCCTGGATCGCACTCTCGACGAATGCGTCGATCGTCTCCCAGGCACCGCGCGCGTTGCGGATGCGGCCACAGGCCGGGCAGAGAGGCAGCAGATCGTGGAGCGCCGCAACCTGGTCGCTGGTGGTCCCGAGCTTGGCCTGTTGGCTGCGATAGGCCGACACCCACTCGAGATGCAGCTGCACGCGCGCCAGCAGCTCGGCGCGCGACACCGGCTTGTCGATCGAGTCATTGCCGCCGATCGACAGGGCGACCGCGGCGTCGTCGCCATGCTGGTCGCTGAGGAAGATCACCGGCAGCTCGTGGCGCGAGAAGCGAAGCCGCAGCCGCGTGCAAACCTCGAATCCCGAGAGACCGGGCATCATCACGTCGAGCAACACGAGATCCGGAGTGACCGTGGAGTCGTCGAGCGCGGTCATCAGCTCCTCACCGCTGGCGAAGAGCTCGACCTCGTGGCCGCGCTCGACCAGGTACCGTTTCAGCCGCTGCTGCTCGGTGACGTCGTCGTCGACCGCGTAGATCAGCCCTCCGGCGTCGTCCGTCGGTCGCGGCAGGCCGACGATGCCCGAGGTCTCCTGCAGGCCCACCGAGGTGGCGCGCTCCCCCGCACCCGCCGCTTCGGCGCCGTCGAGCGGCAGCGAAAAGGTGTAGGTGGTGCCGCTGTCGGCGAGCGACTCCACCGACAGCTCGCCGCCCTGCAGCTGAATCAGCTCCTTGGTCACGAGCAGGCCCAGACTGGTGCCGACGAACGGCTGGAAGAGTCGCTCGAGCTCGGCCGCCTCGAAGCCGATTCCGGTGTCGGAGATCCGCACCTGGAGCTGGCCACCGGTGGCCTGTGCCGCCACTTCGACGACACCGTCCCACGTGGTTTCGAGCGCCTGCAACACCAGCATCTGCAGCACCTGCTGCAGCTTCTGCTCGTCGCCGCGCACCGGCGGCAGCGACGGCGGAATCGACTGCACCAGCCGCACACCGTCGGGAACGAGCGCGCCCAAGCGGGTGAGCACGACATCGACCAGAGACCGGAAGTCGAGGCGCTGCGGCCGCAGACGCAAGGTGCCGTGGCGAAGCCGAGAGAAGTCGAGGATCTCGTCGACCTGGCGGCTGATCTGTCGGCCGATCGCGGCGATGCGCGCCAGATTCACCCGCACCCCGTCGTCCGGTGACCGCGACCGCGTGTCGAGGAGCGATTCGGCGAGCGTGGTGACGGCGACCAGCGGCGAGCGCAACTCGTACGAGGTCGATTCGAGGAAGCGGTCCTTTTCACGGTCGGCCTCGCGCAGCGCCTGGTTGCGCGAGCGCTGGCGGGCCACCCGTCGCCGCTGCAGCTCGACGTAGGCGGCCAGGCAAACGACACCGAGCAGGCCGTAGGTCCACCACGTCGAGCCGCCGCGCCAGCCGCGTGCCTCGACATCCAGCTCGATCGGCGCCGCGCGCTCGACCCACGGGCCGGCGAAGCGCCGGGCACGAACCCAGAGACGGTGCGCACCAGGCGCGAGCGCGGCGATCTCGACATGCGGCGCTGCGGCGCCGACGTCGATCCAGGGGGCGGTCTCGGTGCCGAGGCGGTAGGCGTAGCGCACGGCATCGGGAGCGATGAACTCGGCGGCCGAGACCTCGAAGGTGATCGAGCTCCCGGCGGCGAGCCGAAGCCGGGCCGACGCTGCGTCGCCGGCGACCGCCGCGTCGAGCCGCGGCTCGATCACCGGCACACCGTCGACGGCGAGACGTCCGACGACCGGGCTCGGCGGCCCGGGTGCACGCCACAACGCCCGCGGCTCGAGGTGGAACAGACCGCGCGAGGTCGCCAGGACGAGGCGTCCGCGCGGACCGACCACGGCGTCGGCCACGGAGCCGAGCGCACGGTGTAGTGTCTCGTGCCGGACCACCGCCCGGTCGGCGCGATCGACGTCGACCTCGACCATCGACCGGCTGCCGAGAATCCACACCGTCGATCCGCCGGCGGACGGTGCCAGTGCCATGGTGCGCTCGCCGAGCACGGCGTCGTGCAGGCGTCCAGGCGCCGCGCCGCGCCAGCCCCAGCGCTCGGCACCGGCGAGCGTCCCGACCCAGACCCCGCCGCGGGCATCGCGGCGCAGCCCGGTGACCACGGCCGAGCCCAGGCCTGCCGCGCGGTCGAGCCAGCGCGGAGCGCTCGTCGGGTCGGGCGGGACGAGGACGACCCCACGGCCCGCGGTACCGACCCACACGACGCCCCCGTCGTCCTCGGTGAAGGCGCGTACCGAGCGCACCGCCTCGAGCCGAGCGGGGGTCTCGAGCCGCGGCACAGACTCGAGACGATCGGCCGGCGGAACCACCCAGACACCTCGCGGCCCGCCGACCCAGACCCGGCCACGGCGGTCTTGGTAGAGCGCGTCGATGCGACCGAGCGAGGGGTCGTCGGCAGCGAGCGCCCGGGGCCGCCCGCGGTTGCGGCTCAGGAACAGGCCCGACGCCGTGCCGATCCACAGACGCCCGGCCCGATCTTCGAGCAGGGCGCGGATCGGAGACGCACCCGCCAGGCGGACGGTGTCGGGCCGCCAGGCGGCGTCGGCGAGATCCCAGAGGTGGATCATCCCGCGCGAGGTCCCCAGCCACAGCCGGCCCTCGGCACCCTGCGCCAGCGCGCTCGCCTGGACCTCCCGGTCGAGCGGTGGAGCCGGTCGCCCCGCACGTCGGTGTGGATCGAGCAAGCACAGGCCGGCGTCGGTCCCCGCCCAAAGCAGCTCGCGGCTGTCTTCGAAGAGGACGTGAAAGGTCGCGGTCGCCGACTCGGTCCGCGGGGCACCCTCGGTGCGTCCGCTCCACGCACCGGCGACCCGCCAACGCGCCGGGAGCTCGGCGATGCTCTGCGCCCGCGGCGGCGCGTCCGCGGCGACCGGCGGGGCCGCGCCGAGCGGTCCCGCGCCGGCGGGTCTCGGGGGGTCCTGGACGAGCCGAACCAAGCCGTGGGGCCGAGTGCCGAGCCAGAGCGTCCCACGTCGATCGTGCAGCGCGGTGCCGAGCTCCAAGCCCGCGGAGCGACGCAGCGGCTCGAGCAGGTACGCGAACGTCTCCCGGATCGTTTCGACCTCGGCGACATGGCGTGTGCGCGCGCGCGCCAAGAGCGCGGCACCGGACCCGGCGACGCCGGCATCGGCCGTGCCACCGACCGCAACGACTCGCATCCCGTCGAAACGCTTCGGGCCGCGACCGGTGTCGAGCCACAGGAAGCCGAGCGCATCCTCGGCGACCGCGTCGACGCCACCCTCGATTCCGAGACAGCGCCAAGTCAGTGTCTGCGAGAAGGGCGGCTGCGAGACCGGCGGCTGCGAGACCGGCAGCGGCGAGCGCCGGGGGATCGACGACTCCTCCATCTGGCGCCATGGATCGCCAGCCCACCGCACGCCACTCTCTGCGCCGGCTCCGGAAGGCGATGCCGGCTCCGCGGGCTGCGCCGAGAGGCGCCCCACGCAGAGGCCGGCTGTGACCCACACCGCGAGACCGGCGGCGCACACCGCGACCGAGACAGAAGAGGAACGGATCAAGACACCTCGAGATCGGCCAGTGACAGAGGCCAGTCTATCCGACGATCGTGACGTCTGGATCAGCTGCGGACGTTCCGCACGGCGTTCATCGCGGTCTCGTGCCGCGCCTTGGCGATGTTGCTCATGCCGGTGTAGAAGAGCGTTTCGCGGTTCATCTTGATCTGCAAGTCGAAGAGACGCGTCAGATCTCCCTCGTTGTTCTGAAAATCGAGGTCCGAGAGGATGTCGTCGAACGGCACCTCACCGAGCCCCGGTGCGCTTCCCGAGCCCGCGCGGCGAGCCCCCGAGGAACTGCTCGTGCCGCGGACGGCGTTCACGGCGGAAAGAATCGAGTCGGCCATGGTCGTCTCACTTTCTTGGGGAATCATCGAATCGTGGGGGTTCCGTTTCCGGCGCCGGGATCGGTCCGTCCGCCACAGCTTCGGTCGGCGGACTGTCAGCCGACTGCGCCCGGAATCGAGCCAGGCGCTCCTTGGCTTCCTCGAGACCTGCCGGCCCGCGCGCGACGAAGATCGATTGCAGCCGCCGCGACAGCGCCAGCTGGCTCGTCGCCTTGGCGTAGAGAGGATGGCTCGGATCCGTCTGCGCCAGGCCCGTTTCGAGCGCGCGCGAGGCACCCTCGAGGTCGTCGACCTGCAGCAGCAGGTCACCCAGGAGCATGTGGGCCCGCGCGTCCTCGGGAGACCGCTCGATCGCCGTCTCCAGGCTGGCGCGAGCCCTGTCGAGCTCGCCTCGATTGAGATCGAGCTCGCCCACCGCGCGGTGCGGATACCCGTGGCCGGGCACGACGGCGGCGATCTTCTGGAAGATCTCTTCCGCCTGCTCCGGCTCGAAGCTCCGCGCGAGCTCCTCGCCGGTCGTAATCAAGAGCTCGAGATAGTGCTCGGCCGCGGCGGCGTCGGCCGCGGCGGCGTCGGCCGCGCGCTCGGACGCGGTCTCTCGAGTCGAATCGGTCTGCATGACTGGCTCCTGTGCTCCGGGTCGAGGCGGGTGCGGCCTCGAGGGTCACTGTGCGCGGCGAGACGGGCGTAGAACGCGAGGCCCGAGGCCCGGAGGCCGACCTTGTCGGCCCCGGGCGGAGCGGGCGCGAGCCCGCGTGGGATCATCGAGTCGAGATGCCGTTGATCACCTGCTCGTAGCGACGCTGGTCCTGCTCCTCGGCCTTGAAGATCGTCTGCTCGATCTTGTCGGCGGCGTTCATCTGCACTTCGTAGGCGAAGAGCTTCGCCATCGCCTCGGGATCATTCGCGAAGTCGATGGCGGCAATCTCCTCCAGAATGCCGGTCTTCGAATCTTGGAGGCTCTGGACGGCGTCTTGACGAGGGCCCGAGGTGGTCCCGAAGTCGATCTCGAAGTTGCTGCCACCGGCAATGGTGATCGCGTTGGCCATGGTGCGTTCCTTTCTGACGAGCTGTACAGCTCGAACTTCAGTTGTGTCGTGACGGTGCGAAGCGCGGGCGAGCCCCGGGGAGCTCCACGTTCGGTTCGGTCGCTCAGTGGACGGTCGACTGGTCTCGCTGATCAGCACCTCCTCGCGTCTGGTTCTCAGTGTGGACGATGGCCTCGAGTCTTCGTGCGGCGACGCGGGGATCAGAAGCCGGTCTCGATGCAGCGCGAGTGCTTCCGGATGGGGTGTTCGTCGTCGCACGCTCGAACGAAGAGCAACCGGTGTGCCAAGTCCTCCAGAGACGTAGAAAAGCCCCGTGGGACGGGGCTTTCTTCGAGCACGAGGAGCGCGCAGCGCCCCCTGCTCCGACCGAAGGCATCGGACGAACCGGGGAAAGATTCCCCGATCCTGGGTCCCCGATCAGTCGACCACGGAGGCGCCGGCAGCGAGCAGGCCGCCGGAGGCCAGAGCGGCGAGCGCCTGCTCGACGTCGGCGACGACGGCGCCCGGGACCGGCTCGGTGTCGAGGCCGCTGGCGGCCGCCAACGCCCTGGCGATGTCGGCCGGCGTTCGGCTGGCGTCGGCGAGGGCGAGCACCGCGGCGGCGCCGGCGGTGAGCACCACCAGCTCGTCGGCCGCGGGATCGTAGACCAAGAACTCGTCGCCGACCTGGCGCAGCTCGAGATCGTCGCGGCTCGTCGGCCGCGTCTCACGGCTCACGGCTCACCGCTCACGGAGAGACCGCTCGCCCGTCGTCCTCGGCACGCAGCTGGTCGAAGAGCGGGCGCAGGCCACAGCAGGTGGCGATGTCGCCACGCTGGGCCTGAACGTAGCGCTCGTGCGGACACCAGCCGCGGCAGATCTCGAAGTATTCGCAGCCCGCCTGGCGCGCCAGGCCGCGCTCGTTGTCCTGCCGGATCCTGCGCGCCGCCTCGCTTCGGCGCAGGGAATCGAAGTCGTGCTCGAGCACATTGCCGAGCACATACGCCGGATCGCCGACATATTTGTCGCAGTGGCTCACCGAGCCGTCGGGGTCGACGGCGAAGAAGCTGCCGATGCAATTGCCGAGCAGCTCGCAGAATCCGGGCATCTCCCCGTGCAGCGCCTGCAGCGCGCTGTCGAGCATGCGAATGCGCGGCGTCGCGCCGCCCCGTGCCTGGCGGGCGCGGTGCATCTCGACCAGAAAACGGGCGAAGCGCGTCGGCTCGATGTAGAGGCCCGGCGCGCCGGGGCCGTTGTTCGGCCGCGCCGGCAGCAGGTCGACGGCATCGATGCCCTCGTCGAGGAAGAAGGCGAGCAGCCGCTCGGCACCGAGCTCGAGGATCTCGGGCGTGATGACCAGCAGCACGCCGCGCAGCAGGCCGGCGTCGCGCAACAGCTCGAGGCCACGGCGCACATCGTCGAAACTGCCGCGGCCGGCGATGTCGACCCGCGTCCGGTCGTGCACCTCGGGCGGTCCATCGAGGCTCACGCTCACCGAGAAGCGGTAGCGGCGCAGAAAGCCGACCCACTCGTCGTCGATCCGGGTCGCGTTGGTCTGAATCGAGTTCTGGATCCTCTGCCCGGGTCGCTGGAAGTGGCGCTGCAGCGCGAGGATGCGCAGAAAGGCCCGGCGATCGAGGATCGTCGGCTCACCGCCGTGCCAGATCACGTCGACGTTGCCGTGCCCTGCCGGCTCGAGCAGCCGCTCGAAGAGGGTGCGCAGCACGCCGAACGACATCGCCTGATCGCGTCCCGTACGCCAGTCATGGCAGTAGGTGCAGCGCAGGTTGCACCAGCGCGTGACCTTGAAGATCACGCCGACGTAGCCGCCGTAGTCGGCGTCCTGGCCGGGCCGCCAGGTAAAGAGGCGTGGTGTCGGGCGCTGACGCAGACGGCGCGCGGCGTCGAGCGCGGCCTGCTCGTCGGCGTCGAAGAGCGCCTCGAGCGGTACCGTCGCCAGCGCTTCGAAGGGGTCGAGGCCGCGCCGCACGAGGACGTCGAAGAGCGCGCGGTCTTCCGGGTCGAGGTCGCGGCCGAGATCGAAAAGGGCCTGGGCGACGGCATGTTGCTCGGCGCTGCCGAGGCTCGACGCGCTCTCGGGCATGGCGGCACCGACGAGAGGATCGCCGTCCGCGTTCGTCGCGTAGAGGTCGGAGGCGACGACGGCGCGCAGCATCCGCACTTGGTCGTCGGCGAGCGACGGCTCGGCGTCGGGCCCGGCCGTCGGCCGCAGCACGGGCTCCGGGTGGAGCGCGTCGGTGGCGGCGGCACGCGCCAGCAGGCGCGCGATCGCCGCCGGCCTCGAGCCGCCCGACGCGGCCGACGCGACCCGCTGGCGGAGCGCGTCGTAGCGCGCGGCCGATGCTCCGTCGGCCGCCGCGGGAATCCCCCGGGCGCCCGAGGCCCTCTCAGCGCCCGAGGATTCCACGGTGCCCGTGCTCACGACGCCTCCGTCGCGGTGTCGACGCGGGCGAGCAGGCGATCGAGCCTCGCGGCAGAGAGTGTCGCCGCGGCCCGATCGGGATCGGGGAAGGCCGCGGCGGGGACTTCGAGGCACCAGGTCGAGGCGCCGGATCCGAGCTCGATCAACGAGTCGACGGCCCGGATGCCGCGGGCCCCTCGGCTGGAGCGAGCCCTGAACAGCGCCAAGACCGCCTCAGCCGCGGGCAGCGGGCGCAGCGAGTCGTCGCGCGCGGTACCGCAGACGACGATGGCATCGAGTCCGGGAGCTCGACCGTCGGTGTCGGTCCCGATGCGTCCCTCCCGCGGAGTTCCGGGGTCGAGGTAGACACGATCGGCCGCGGCGCGCCGCACGGCCTCGAAGGCCGGCGCCCAGCGCTCCACCTCGTCCGGCCTCGCGCCGACCCGCTTTCCGTACGGCACCCACCCCGCCGGCGTCCGCGCGGGGCTGTCGTCCGGCGCAGCACCGACCGGCACCACGATCAGACCGGAGGCGAGCGAGGCACCACCCTCGGCGAGCGTGCGCAGCAGCAGCCCACGCAGCAGCGGGCGGCATGCGTCTCGCGTCGCGACCAGAAGCAGTCGCCGACCGCTCGGGCGCTCGAGAACCACTCCGTGCAAAAAGAGAGTCGAGGCCTGCAGCACCGCCTGCACGCCGGTGTCGATCACCCACTCGGCGTAGGCAAAGTTGCCACCACGCAGCGCTTGGTCGACCGGGCGGTGGAGCCCGGAACCCGGCTCGAGCATGCGAAGGACGCGCCGCACCGTTCGCGCCAGGCGTCCGGCGGCGGCGAACGGAGCCGCACCCGGAGCCGCGGCGGCGAGCAGCGGCGAGTACACGCGGCGCAGGCGCTCGAGGGCCTCGGCCGCTCGAACTTCTGAAGCCGCCTCGGCGAGCGGTGGCTCGGGACGGACCTGGTGCAAGGCGAGCTCACCGGGCGCGGCGTCCATCGGCCGAGCCGCGGTTTCGGCCGCGGTTTCAGCCGGCATGGACGGGTTCCTGTCTCGCGGCCTCGGGCACACCGGCCGGCGGCTGGGTCTCGAAAGGACGCGCGCCGTTGCGCGTCACCAGATCGAAGAAGTTGCGGTAGGCGGGGTCCCAGGGCACCGCCAGCGCGAGGTAGCGCGAGCCCTCGCGCGCCACCAGGCGCTCGCCGACCAGCGAGTCGAGGAAGGCGCCGACCTGCTTCGCGCCGACATCGAAGCCCCCGTGCGCCTCCAGGGCCACGGTCGCGGCGACGCTCTTCGCCGTCGTGATCTCGCCGCACGCGAGGTAGATCGCCTTCTCGCGTGGCCCGAAGGTGTAGCTGCGTGCCACCCGGTTGAAGCGTCGATCATCGATGCGCAAGAAGTCGCGGCCGACCAGAGACACCAGGCTCTGCGGCCGGTAGCCGTCGCGCCAACGCTCGACGAACGCGCGCACCTCGCGCATGCGCTCCTCGGGCATCTCGATGTCGAGGTCGTACTCGAAGTGGTACGCCAGCCGCTCGATCGACTCGGGCGGCAAGGCGAGCGTGTGGAAGTACGACTCTGCGGGCCCGCGCAGGCGGAAGGGCGACGCTCCCTCGCCGTCGTGCGCAGCGCGCGCCTCGGTGTAGTACGGGCTGAATCGGTCGAGGCGCAGCGGCGTCGCCACCTGGGGCGGCTGCAGGTGGGTGACCGACTCGAGCAGGTCGAGCATCACCGCGTAGTCGTCGTCCGATTCGCCGGGAAAGCCCATCAACAGGTTCCAGAAGACGACGATGCGCAGTTCCTCGCTCCACTTGAGCAGCTGGACGTTTTGCAGCGCGTTGACGCCTTTGCGCATGAGCGCCAGGACCGAGGTGCTCAAGCTCTCGATGCCAGGCTGGATCGAATCGATGCCGGCGCGCTGCATCAGCTCGAGCTGCGGACGCTTGAGGTTGACCTTGACCTCGGCGAAGAGCTTGAGTGGATAGTCGGCGTCGGCGAGCAGCGGCAGCAGGTCCTTGTGCGCGTCGTAGTCGAGGATGTTGTCGGCGAAGGAGAACTGGAAATGCCGGTGGCGCTCGACCAGCTCTTCGATCTCGCCCACCACGCGCTCCGGGTCCTTCTGCCGATACGCCATCATCGTGCCGTTGAGGCCGCAGAAGGTGCAGTGGCTGTGCTCGCCCCACCAGCAGCCGCGCGAGCCCTCGATCATCAGCAGGACATCGTCGGATCCACCGCCGAGCTCGCCAAGGCACCGGAAGTAGTCCGAATAGTCGGGCGTCGGCAGCGTGTCGAGCTGGGCGCGCGGAGCCGGGCGCCGAGGGGCCTCCGCGGCGCCAGCGTCGCGGCTGAAGATGCCGGGAATCGGTTCAACGCCCTCCGGGCTCCAGGCGTGGAGGAAGCGGGGCCAGGAGACGTCGGCCTCGCCCGAGAAGACGTAGTCGATCTCGGGAAAGCGCGCCAGGATCTCCTCCCCCATCTCGCCCTCACACTGCGCGCCGCCGAGCAGAAATCGTAGATGGGGATGGCGCGCGCGCAGCCGACGCGCGAGCGCCAGTGCCGGGGTCAGCTCGGAGCAGGTGGTGGTGAAGCCGACGAGATCGTACGCGCTCCAGTCGACCGTCGCCTCACAGTGGCGGAGGAACGCCGGCACCATGGCCCGCAGTCTCTCCACGAGCTCGATCTGCTCCGCATCGAGGTCGCGCGCGGCGAGATACTCACCGAAACTGCGTCCGTGCGCACCACGCGGCGCGCCGTCGCCGAACACAGCCTCGGAGAAGATCCACTCTCCGAGACCACCGTCGGCGGCGTCGGCAACGAACGAGTACGCCGACATGCCGGTGAAGCGCAGCGCAAAGTGAAGGTCGAAATGTGCGACATCGACCTGGAATCCCTCGCGCTGCCCAAGCGCCTTGAGAAGCCCGAAGGCGAGCGAGGGCATCCGCGCGGCACGGAAGGGCAGCTCGGCGAGCAAGACCCGCGGTGTGCGAGGCCTCGCCTGCCGAGCGCCGCCCGACAAAGCGGAAGGTTGAACCATCGAGACTCTGAAGCGAACGAGCCGCGCACCTCGAGGCGGCGCGGCTCAGACGCGGCTCAGCAGCTCTTGCTCCAGCGCACGCCGACGTAGACGTCGCTGCCGTTGGTGCCACCGTAGATGTCGAGCTCGCTGTTGAACGACGCGCGGCCCGCGGCGACGAAGCCGTCGAAGTGGGCGACGCCGCCGCCCTGGCCATTGAGGTCGCCGTAGCGCACCGGAGCCGACGCGATGAGCGCAGTCTTGCTGCTCCCCGAGCCGTACGAGCCGTGGCCCATCGCTTCCTGCTCGACCGAGATCACGCCCTTGTTCGGACCCGCGATGTGGTACCCCTTGAGGTTCAGCTGGCTCAGCTGGACGGCGCCGTCCTTCGTGATGTGGAGATGGCCGCTGCCGCTGAAGGTGTACTCCGAGGTCCCGTCATTGCTGCGCAGTGTGCCGCGCTGGTCGACGAAGTTCAGCACGGCATCGAACGGCAGGTCCACCTTGACCTCTTCGGCGACCACGGCCTGCTGCGCGGAATCGGGCGATCCGGCGGCACCGGTCGCGCCGAGAACCTTGGGTGCCACGTAGCCCGCGGCGGCGGTGGTCAGCGACAGGCTCAGCAGCCGCCGCCGGTCGATGCCCGGCCCGCTCGCCGGCTTCGACTCGAAGCTCAATGGCTCGTCGTCGGTCGTCGCGGGCGTGTTGCCCTCGGGTGCGGTGTCTTCTGCGGCCTTGGGGTCGTGACGCTTCGAGTCGCTCATGATCTCCTGCCTTCCTTGTCGAGCCTGGAGTGGGGGGTTCGTCCGATCCCATGAAAGACGATCCGGCTAGAGCTCGGCATTCTCCTCGAGTTCGCGTCGGATCAAACAAATCTTCTGACCTTGATACCTCGAAACCAGGCATCGAGTCAAGTCCTCCAGGCTTCGAGGACTGGTGCCGGAGAGGGGACTCGAACCCCTACGCCTTACGGCGGCGGATTTTAAGTCCGCTGCGTCTACCGATTTCGCCACTCCGGCACGGCACGTTGGAGCGCGCCCAATGTAGCAGACCAATTGCTGCAGACCGGTCCTGCGCCGCGCGCGTCACGGCCTGCGTCCGGTCCGTCCGCGGCCTCTGAAAGGCCGTCCGCGGCCCCTGAAACACAAAACCCGCCGAGTGGCGGGTTCGGGTGACCGGCGGAGAGGGGTGGAAGGCTGGAGGCGACGCCGGGATTCGAACCCGGGAATAAAGGTTTTGCAGACCTTCGCCTTACCACTTGGCCACGTCGCCTGACGGTCCCTCTCGGCGCCCCGGCTGGCTCGAGGTGTCGACGCCGAATGCGGACACCGGCATCGTCGCCGGGCGGGGATGGAGAATGGAGCGGGAGACGGGATTCGAACCCGCGACCCCAACCTTGGCAAGGTTGTGCTCTACCACTGAGCTACTCCCGCTCGCGGGAGGCGTATTGTAGGGAGGGCCGGAGAGGAATGTCAAGCGCCGCGATCAGGTCGCGGAGAATGCGTCGCGCACCAAGGTGATGTGCCAGCGACCCTCGACCCGGTCCATCGCCACCACGTCGAAGCGGCACGGGCGATCGGTCGGATTGCGCGCCAGGTAGAGCGCCGCGGCGCGCGCGATGCGGCGCTGCTTAGACGGCGTCACCGCCTCAAGCGCCGAGCCGAACGACGCGTTCGCGCGCGCCTTGATCTCAACGAAGCAGAGCACCTCGCCCTCCTCCGCCACCAGGTCGATCTCGCCGGCGTGGCTGGTCACGTTGCGCGCCAGCACCCGATAGCCACGCGCGGTGAGCCAACGCTCGGCTTCGTCCTCACCGAGACGGCCGCGCGCCCGCGTGTGCGGCAGGTCGTCGAAGCGGCGCATCGCGGCTCGAGGCTCCTCGTCGGCCGATCGACGCCGCGATCAGGCTCCGACCAGCTTTCTCAGCTTGCGGCGCACGCGCTCGCGCCGCAGACCGCGCAGGTGGTCGATGAACAGGACACCGTGCAGGTGGTCGATCTCGTGGCAGATGGCGCGTGCCTCGAATCCTTCGGCCTCGATCTCGACCGGCGCACCGTCGAGGTCTCGTCCCTCGACGCGTACGCTGGTCGGCCGGCGCACCTTCTCGGTGAGCTCCGGGATCGACAGGCAGCCCTCCGCGTCGAGCTCGCTCCCCGCCTCCTCGACGATGGTCGGGTTGACCAGCACGATCAGGCGCTCCGGCTCCCGGCCGACGCTGACGTCGACCACCGCGAGCTGCTTCTCGATGCCGACCTGCGGCGCCGCCAGGCCGACGCCGGGAGCGGCGATCATCGTCTCGACCATATCGTCGACCAGCTGGCGCAGGGCGTCGTCGAACTCGACCACTTCGGCACAGTCGACGCGCAGCACCGGGTCCGGATAGGTGCGAATCGGCAGCAGCGCCATCAGGCGTTCAGTTTGGCGAGGCTGGTCGCCACGTCGCGGTCGTTCTGCTGGCGACGCAGCACCGAGATGAAGGCCCGCGGGTCTTCCTGGCCGATCATCGCCTTCTCGAGGCCGCTGCGATCGAGAATGAAGACCGTACCGCTTTCGACGACCTGATAGTCGGCCGGCCACGGCTTGTGCTCGAGCAACGCGCCGTCGCCGATCAGGTCGCCGGTGCCGAAGCTGCGCAGTTCCATCGGCTGGCCACCGCCGACCGACGCGCTGGCCATCACCGTGCCGCTCGCGATCAACACCATCTGCGGCAACGTCTGGCCACGCCGCGCGAGCACCTGCTCGTCGGCGATCTGCGCCATCTTCATCACCGCGAAGAGATGCTTCAACTGCTCACCGCTCAGCTCCTGGACCAGGTGGCTCTTGGACAGCTTGTTCCATAACAGCTCGGCCTGGAGCTTGGTGTTGCCGGCAGTCTGAACGCCGGTCGAGGGATTCGCGAGCAGCCCCTCGATCACCAGACCGCGGCGCGCCTCGAGCCGCTTCAGATTGCGATATCGTTCGACCCGGCGCGGGATGGTGTCGTCACCGGGCGCGATCTTCGCCGCCTTCGAGAGCAGTGCGACGGCTTTGTCGAAGAATCCGTCCGAGGCGAGCGAGTCGGCGACGAAGACGTACTCGTCCATCGCTTTCACCGCCGACGCCTGCGCGGTGTAGACCTCGGCCAAACGAAGATGCGCATGCAGATCGTTGGGCAGCATCTTCAGACGCTTCTTCAGCTCCCGCTCCGCATCGTCGTAGCGCTCGAGTGTGATCAGGTCCTCGATCGTCAGCTCACCGTCCTCGGCATCGGGAATCGACTTCTTCTTCTTGCCACCAAATATGCTCTTCAGCACGAGATTTGCCTCCCCGGGGGCGAATTCGAGGCCAGCTCGATCAGATCGATGCAGTATAGCCGACCCGGCCGCTCTCGGGTCGCCGGCTGGAGACCACCGATGACAGACGCTACAATGCGGCCCCCGATGGCCCTCGAGAGCATCGTTCGCTTCGTCTTTGTGCTCTACTGCACGTCTGTGGGCGTCGCCCTCTTGATGTTGCCGTGGACGCCCGGGTGGGATTTCATGATCCTCCACCTGCCGCCCTCGCTGCGGATCCTGCACTCTCCGTTCGTCCGCGGTGCGCTCAGCGGATTCGGTCTCGTCCACCTGGTGTGGGGGCTGCACGATCTCAATGTCCTGCTGCTGCCGCGCGATGCATCGCGTACCGACTGACCTCGGCGCCACGAGGCGGCGCGGCGCACCCCGGGTGCTCGCGATCACCGAGCCGACGCTGCCGCCGGCGGAGGTCGGCGCCTGGGTCGAGGCGATGGCCGACGCCGGGGTCGACGCGGTCCAGGTGCGGCTGCACGACCGCACCGACCACGAGCTGTGGCGCGCCGGCCGTGCCGCCGTCGCCGCCTCCGCCGGTCGCCTGCGCGTGTCGATCAACGGCCGCGCCGACCTCGCCATCGCCGTCGGCGCCGACGGCGTGCATCTGCCCTCAGCCGGCGTCGCGCCAGAGCGCCTGGCTCACCAGTGGCCCGAGCTCGTGCTCGGCCTCTCGACCCACGATGCGGACGAGGTCTCCGCGGTGCGGGCGCTGGCCGCCGCGGGACGGCTCGACTACGTCACCTTCGGCCCGTTCGCGGCGAGCCCGTCGAAGGCCGCCTACGGCCTGCCGCCCGGCCCGGCGGGCCTGCGACGCGCTGCCGCGCACGGTGTCCCTGTGCTCGCGCTCGGCGGCATCGACCCGTCTCGGGTCGACGCCGCCCGCGAAGCCGGAGCCGTCGGCGTCGCTGCGATCCGCGCCTGCCGTGACGCCGACGCTGCCCGCCGCCTGGTCGATGCCGTCCGGCTCGCCTTTCCCGCCGGCGCACCCGCCCACGTCTCCGCAATCACCGCCCGCCCGGAGCCCGCATGACGCAACCCACCTCGAGCGCTCAGAGCCCCGACGTCCCGCACGCCACCGAATCGACCGCCGGTACCGACTCGGCGACATCCGCCGGTCCGTCCGCCGCCGTGCGGTGGCGCACGAAGGCTCCGTACCTGCTCATCTCCCTCGCTGTGCTGGTGCTCGACCAGTGGAGCAAATGGTGGATCGAAGGCAACCTCACCGCCGGCCGCGCGCTCGAGATCATCCCGGGCTTCCTCGACTTCATCTACGTGCGCAACACCGGCGTCGCCTTCGGACTCTTCGCCTCGCACGGCGACCCGCGCGGCACGCTGCTGCTCACCGCGTTGGGGCTCGCGGCGCTCGCCTTCGTCAGCTTCTACTTCTGGATCGTGCCGCTCTGGGACCGCGTGCTCACGCTGGCGCTGGCGCTGGTGCTCGGCGGCGCGGTCGGCAATCTTCTCGACCGCATGCTGCAGGGCGGCGTCACCGACTTCATCGACGCCTATGTCGGCACGTACCACTGGCACACCTTCAACGTCGCGGACTCGGCGATCACGGTCGGCATCGGCCTGATGCTCTACGGCGCCCTGCGCCCGGCGCACGATCCCGACGCGCCCACGGAGGTCGACGGCGACGGCGGCTCGCAGGGCGATCGCCCCGCGGCGTGAGCGCGCGACGGCAGGCGGAGCCGAGGGACTGGCGAGTCGACGCCGAGGCGTCTGGCGAGCGCCTCGATCGCCACCTCGCCGCGCGCCTCGACGTCAGCCGCAGCCGCGTCCAGGGCTGGATCCGCGACGGTCACGTGCGCGTCGAGAGCGCCGGTAGCCCCGCGACGGCCAAGCCGAGCCTGCTCTTGAACGACGGCGACCGGGTCGTGGTGACGCCTCCGCCGGCGCCGCGAACGGACCCGCGGGTCGCGCCCGAGGCCGGCCCGCTGCAGGTGCTGTGGAAAGACGACGACCTGGTCGTGCTCGACAAACCGGCCGACCTCGCCGTGCACCCTGGGGCCGGACGCCCCGACGGCACGCTCGCCAACCGCCTGCTCCATCGCTGGCCCGAGATCGCCGGGGTCGGCGGCGAAGGTCGACCCGGAATCGTCCATCGCCTCGATCTCGACACCACCGGCGCTCTGGTGGTTGCGCGCACCGAGGCCGCCCACCGCGCGCTTGCCGCAGCGTTCGCCGAGCGCCGGGTCGACAAAACCTATGTCGCCGTCGTCCACGGCAGTCCGCGCGAGAGCGAAGGCGTGATCGAGGCGCCGATCGGCCGTCATCCGAGCGAGCGCAAGAAGATGACGGTGCGCGAGGACGGACGCCCGGCGCGCAGCGTCTGGCGCCGGCTCGACGCCGCGCCGCCGCACGCCGCGCTGCTCGCCGTCGACCTCGACACCGGGCGAACGCACCAGATCCGCGTCCACCTGAAGTCGATCGGCCATCCGCTGGTCGGCGACCCGGTCTACGGCGAGGCACGTTGGCGCGGCGTGCACGGGCCGGCACGCGCCGCGCTGCGCGCCTTCGCGCGCCCGGCGCTGCACGCCGCCCGCCTCGGATTCGCGCATCCGCGCGACGGTCGGCGCGTGGTCGTCGAGGCGCCGGTGCCGGCCGACCTACGGGAGCTCTGGCACACCCTCGCCGGCCGCCCCGTACCGCCCCTGGATCTCGCCTGAACGAGCACGCTCTCGAACAAAGCGTGCGCGCAGGCCAACGCCCCGCTCAAAGACGGGCGAAAAAACGATGCCCCCGATCGCGGTCGATCGGGGGCTTGTCGTCCTGGCTAGCAGTTGCCAGAAAGGCGTGATCACCTTACGGGATCACGCCCTCGGATCACGTTGCGATCAGCGATCGAGGAAGACCTCGACGCTGCCGCCGGTTCCTTCGTCGGCGTCACACGCCGGCGCGATCTGGTAGCGATCGGCCGTGATCGATTGGAAGAAGGGGTACTCCGACTGCGCCTGCAGGAAGCCGGCGATGCGCGCGGCGCGCTCCTCGGCCGTGCAGTGGGCCTCGCCCGAGGCCTCGCGCCCGGCGATGCAGGCGGTGAACTCGGGGCACAGCCGCATGAAGTTCACCAGGTCGCAGAGCGGGGTCTTCTTCTCGTTCTCGTCGGTCGGCAGCTGCGCCGCCGGAATGTCGAAGCTGCCGTTGGCGTAGCCGTCCACCAGGAAGGTGAAGGTCGCCGAGTCGCAGCTCCAATCGCCCTCCTTGGCGTAGCGGCCGCACTTCGCGAAGTCGCCACCGACCGGCTCGTCGATGCACGGACGCGGCGGTCCGACGAAGGTCGCGGTGCACGACTTGTCGCCGTCGAGGGTGACGTCGGTGCTCGGATCCTGGCCGCTGCAGTCGACGCTCCAGCCGCCGAAGGTCGAGCTGTCGCCCGGCTTCGCCGTGAGATCGATCTTGGTGTTCACGTCGTAGGTCATGGTGCACTCGTCGGTGCAGACCTTCGAGCCGCTCGGACCGGCGATCTCGACCTCACCCGTGCCCAGCTCGTCGCCGTCCGGATGCTTCTGGCCGACCACCTTCACCGTCAGGTCGTAGATCTTCACGAACTTCGCCGAGCAGGTCTTGTCGGCGTCGAGCGTGATCGAGATCGAGGTCTGGTCCGGACCCCCGGCGCAGTCGCCGGCCCAGCCGTCGAAGCGCGAGCCGGCGTCGGGCGCGGCCTCCAGGGCGACCGTCGCGCCGCAGCGGAAGCTGCTCTCACACACGTCGCCGCAAGTGAAGCCGGCGCCGTCGGGGCCGGTGGCGGTCACCGTGCCGGTGCCGGAGCCGTCGCGGGTGACCGCCAGGTCGAAGCGATTCTTCGGCGCGTAGCTGAGGCCGATCAGGCCGCCAATCGGCGTGTAGCTGAAGTCGTCGTCGGACAGGTCGACGCGCAGCGCGGCGTTGAACGCCCAGTCGCCTTCTCCGAAGTGCGCGCGCACGCCGGAGGTGAGGTCGGCCTGGTTGTGCTCGCCGTTGTCTTCGGTGAACACCGTGCCGGCGAGCTCGGTGATCCACTCGAGGCGCTCGTTCACGTCGTAGCCGTAGCCGAGACCGAGAAAGATCTCCTCGCTGACCTCGCCGAAGTCGCTGTCACCCGGATCGAAGTAGCGAGCGTTGAACACCCAGTTGTCGCGGTTGCCGGCGAAGCCGATGCCGTACCCGGTCTCGCCGGTGACCACGGACTCGTCGTCGTCGCCGGTCGGCGCGTCGATGAAGGCATTGATCGCGGTCGCCCAATTCTCGCCACGGGCGATTTGGAACTTCGCGCCCAGCCGCACATTGCCGATCCCTTCCTGGTCGAGGCGGCCCTCGAAGAGACGACCGTTGAGAATTCCGGCCGATGCGTTCGGACCATGCATGCCGTTGGCGTCGATTCTCCAGTAGGGCACCATCAGGGCGAGCTCGATGCGATCGGTCACACCGTAGCCGATCGCCACGGTGGCGCGCTCGACGTCCATGTCCCAATCGGTCCACAGCGGATCAAAAGCCTGGGTGACGGGATCGCTCTGCACACGGCGATCCCACTTGTTGTAGTAGGTCGAGAACGACCAGTCACCGTGGCACAGGTTTTCACCGGAAATCAGCTCGAAGAGGCCGGTATGGCCGCTCGAGGACGTCGCGGCCTGCCCGTCTTCCGCCGCGGCGAGACCCGGCATGCCGAGCACAGCAGCGATCAGCAGTGCTGCGAACATATTCTTCATCTCAAGTCTCCTTAGCGAGCTCATCGCGAGCCCAGATTCGATGTGGCGAGCTCCTGGCCGCGAGCGGCGCCCGTCGCGTGGCCGATCGATGGGTGTGGCGAGCCGACAGGGGCACGGCGTGGGAGTCCGTCCGATCGTACCACCATGTCGCGGCCCATCGACAGAGTCGATGCGACACGCCTCGCGCCGCCCCCCCTCAGGACGACAGGTCTCAGGACGACAGGTCGTCGAGCACCGCGCGCAACCAGCGCCAGATCTTGGCCACCGAGGCGATCTCGGCCATCTCGTCGGGCGAGTGGGGCCCACGGATCGTCGGGCCGATCGACACCGCGTCGAGCCCAGGCACCTTCTGCGCCAGGACGCCACACTCGAGACCGGCGTGGATCGCGGTCACCGCCGGCGCGACGCCGAAGAGGCGCTCGTAGGCGGCCACCGTCCGCGCGACGAGCGGCGACTCGGGGTTCGGTGCCCAGCCGGGGTAGCCCCCGTGGCGCCGCGCCTCGGCACCGGCCAGACGGGCGAGCGAGCCGAGGCTCTGCAACAAGCCATCGAGCGCCGGATTCGACGACGAGCGGCAGGCGAAGAGGACGCGCGCCTCGGCCGCGTCGGTGCGGGCGACGGCGAGGTTGCACGAGGTCTCGACCAGGCCGGGGATGTCTTGCGACATCGCCACGACGCCGTGGTGCCCGGCATCGAGCAAGCGCAGCCACGACGCGCGGCTGCCCGGCGTCAGCGGCGCACGCTCGTCATCGCCCGGCTCGAGCACCAGCTCGAGCCCCGGATCGGCGGCGCCGAGCTGCGCCACCAGCTCCGGGCGCTGTACCTCGAGCACCTGCTCGAGCGCCGTCCGCGCCGCGTCGTCGAGGCGCAGCGCGACGCTGCACTCCCGGGGAATCGCGTTCGCC
Source organism: Acidobacteriota bacterium (assembly GCA_039194425.1). Classification (GTDB taxonomy): domain Bacteria; phylum Acidobacteriota; class Thermoanaerobaculia; order Multivoradales; family J023; genus JAUIJL01. The sequence goes on from JBCCVZ010000001.1 coordinate 475,638, forward strand.
TTGTCGCCGCCGTCGAAGGCCACCAGGTCGAAGTCGACGCCCTGCTCGAGCGCGGCCACCAGGAGACGCGCGGCGAGCACCAGGGCATTGCCTCGCCCGTCGTGGATCTCCATCCCCGAATGACCGCCGCGCAGGCCGCGCACCTGGAGGCGCCACGGGCTTCGATCGGTCGCCGCCGCTGAAGCGCGCGCCAGCGGCAGCACCGCCTCGAGCCCGCCGGCGCCGGCGCAGCCGATGTAGACCGCGTCGTCTTCCTCGGTGTCGAGGTTGATCATCAGCCGGCCCTCGAGCAGGCTGCCGTCGAAGGCCGAGGCTCCGCGCAGGCCGCGCTCCTCGTCGAGCGTCATCAACAACTCGAGCGGTCCGTGCGGCGTTTCGGCGTCGTCGGCCGCCGCCATCGCCAGCGCCACGCCGAGGCCGTTGTCGGCGCCGAGCGTCGTGCCCTCGGCACGGACCCAGCCGTCGTCGACGCGCACCTCGATGCCCTGCGTCGAGAAATCGTGCGTCGTGTCGCTGTTCTTCTCGCACACCATGTCCAGGTGTCCCTGGAGAACGACCCGCGGTGCCCGTTCACGACCCGGGCTCGCGGGCACCGAAACGACGCGGTTGCCGAACGCGTCGTGGCGGACGCTCCAGCCCCGTGCGGCGGCCCACTCCTCGAGCCAACGCACCACGCGCGCCTCGTCTCCGGACGGTCGCGGAATGCGCCGGAGCGCGTCGAAGAGTTCCCAGACGGGGCGCGGTTCGAGTGAGGCGAGGGGGCTCTGCGAGGTCATCGTGCACGTCGTCCCGTCGGTTGATACAAGGGGTTCGCGAAGACGCGCGCAAGCTATCACGACGCCGGACGAAATCTGGCCGACCGCGGGTGCCCGAAATCTGCCGCCACCTCGCCATCTCGGCGCCCCTCGGCCGGATAGGATGACGCTGCAACCGGTCGCCGAGGAGACACCATGAGCGCAGACGACCCAGCCATCGACCATCACCGTGCCGCCGCCGCTCCCGGAAGCCTCGAGGCGATCTGGATCAAGCGCGTCCGGCGTGGTCCGATGGACCCGCGGGACAGCGTCGCGGCCGATCCGAGCGGCGGCCTCGAGGGCAACGCCCAGAGCGGGCGCCGCCAGGTGACCCTCCTCTCGGCGGAGGCCTGGGAGCAGGTCGAGCACGATCTCGGCCGTTCCGTCGATCCACGCACTCGGCGCGCCAATCTCTTCGTCCGCGGCATCGACCTCGAGGACAGCCGTGGCAAGACCCTGCGCATCGGCGGCTGTCGAATCGAGATTTTGGGCGAGACGCGTCCGTGCCGGATCATGGACGACGCCGAGCCCGGCCTCGAGCAGGCGCTCGACCCCGACTGGCGCGGCGGCGTCTACGGCCGCCTGCTCGACGCCGGCAGGCTCAGCGTCGGCGACCCGATCGACTGGGTCGACTGACCGACTCGGCCCGGCGGAGGGTCAGACCTCGGGATCGAGCAGCCAGGCGAGCACCTGGTGCAGGATCCCCGGCGGCGCGTCGAAGCCGAGATCGAGCGCCGGCGGAAAGCCGACGTGGCCGCCGCGCCTCACCCAGGCGACGCGCAGGCCGACGCCGCCGCGGCGCAGGCCCGCGCGCACCGACTCGGCGTCGACCATCGGATCGTGCTCCGACGCCACCAGCAGCGCCGGCACCGCCAGCCGGTGGAGCCGGGAGCCGACACTTTGGCTGGCGTAGTAGGCGCCGGTCGAGCCGAACCCGAAGCGTGGCACCACCACCAGGCGATCGTAGTCGCGCAGCAGGCGCACCGCGCGCACGGCCTCGACCGGGGTCTCGACGTCGCGGCGCGCGGCCACCTCGGCGTAGGTGTCCTTGAGCGCACCGAGCACGTACTGGCGATAGATCCAGCGGCTCGGCGTGTCGAAGTTGCGCACCGCGGCCTCGAGATCGAGCGGCGACGAGACGGCGGCCACCGCCTGCACCCGCGGGTCGCTCGGCTCCGTCGCCCAGCGCAGCGCCAGGTGGCCGCCGAGCGACACGCCGAGCACCACCAGACGCCGGTATCCGGCGAGCTCCGGGGCAGCCAGCGCCGCCGACAGGTCAGCGGTCAGTCCGGCGTGGTAATAGTCGCGCCCCGTGCGGTCGGCGCCGCGCAGCTCGAGACGCAGACAGGCGAGCCCGGCGTCGACCACGATGCGCGACGCGCGACGCATGTAGCTGCTGTCGGCGCAGCCACCGAGGCCGTGCACCAGCACGACCAGCTGCTCCGACCGGATCTCGCTCAGCCGTCCGGTGACGCGCACCGACCCGACGAGGGGGTCGTCGATCGCGACCTCGAACGGTCGCCAGGCGGGCTCGGCCGGCGGCGCCAGCCGTCCGGCGAGCGTCGGCGCGATGGTGTGCCAGTGCGCCGCGGCGCGATGCAGGGATCGAATCAGGTCGGGTCGGGGCATGATGCTCGGCGGTCGTGGTCTCGTCGCCGATAGAATAGCGCGCACCATGCCCTCCGACGGACCCGCGGACCGTTCTGCCGAGTCGACGCCGGCGCCGACGACCGGCCAGCGTGCCTGGCGCACACTGTGCCGGGTGCTGGCGCGCACCTTCTATCGCCGAGTCGAGGTGACCGGGACCGAGCGCCTGTCGCTCGACGGCCCGGTGATCCTCTGCGCCAATCACGTCAACGCGCTCGCCGATGCGGTCGTGGCGCAGGCGGCGGTGCCTCGACCGATCCACCCGATCGCACGCAGCGGCCTGTTTCGCAATCCGCTGCTGCGACCGATCCTGCGTCTGATCCAGGCAGTGCCGGTACACCGCCGACATCCCGGGCGCGACACGCGAGAGCAGAATCGCAAGACCTTCGAGCGCTGCTTCGAGTACCTCGAGCAGGGCCGCGTCCTGCTGATCTTTCCCGAGGGGCAGAGCCACTCGGACCCGAGCCTTCGGCCGCTCAAGACCGGCGCGGCGCGCCTCGCACTGGGCCACCTGGAGCGCACCGGCGAGGTGCCTGTCGTGATGCCGCTCGGCCTCACCTTCACGCACAAGGGACGGTTCCGCGCCCATGTCCTGGCCCAGGTCGGCGAGCCGATCCCGGTGACGCCCGTTCTCGACTCGGTCCCGATCGACAGCGAGGACGCCACGGATGAAGAGCTGCGCACGGCCGAAGAGGCCCGCGTCCAGCAGCTCACCGACTCCATCCTGCGCGGTCTGCAGGGCGTGACCCTGAACGTCGACTCGTGGGAAGACCTCGCGCTGCTCAAGCTGATGCAGCAGTTCTTCGCCCTCCGCGCCGGTCGCGGCGAGCGCCTGAGCCTCGAGCGCCGGTTCCGCTCGTTCCGCCGCCTGCTCGAGGCGCATCGCGCGCTGCGCGCCGCGTGGCCCGAGCGCGTCGAGGCGCTGCGCTCCAAGCTGCGACGCTTCGAAGCGTTGTGCCGACGCTACGGCGTGCGCGACTACCAGCTCGAGCTTCGCTACACGCCCGGGGTCGTCGCCCGCTTCACCGCCCGTACGTTGCTCTTCCTCCTCTTCGTCGTACCGCCGGCGCTCTGGGGCCTGGTGAACTCGCTCCTGCCCTACCTGGCGACGCGCGAGGTGTCGCGGCGCGCAGCGCGCGCCCGCGACCAGTACGACACCGCCGGCATGCTCTTCGGCCTCGCCTTCTTCGGTGGCTTCTGGGGCGCCCAGACCTTCGCCGTCTTCTGGCTCTGGGGCTCGCTGCCGGCCGGGCTCTACGCGCTGTCGCTACCGATCACCGGCCTGGTGGCGCTCGAGGTGTCGCGCGAGCGCCAGCGCATCCAGGAAGAAGTGCGCGTCTTCTTGCTCTTCGTGCGCCGACGCGAGCTGCGCGCCTACCTGCGCGCGCGACGCAAGGAGCTCGAAGAAGAACTGGCGCGCATGGCCCGACTGGCCAAACGCGCCAAGGACCGCCTCACCGCCTGAGCCGTCTCACAAGGACCTGAGCCAGGCCTCGAACCAGGCATTGAAATGCCTGGCTCACCTCGTCTGTCCCTTCGGGACACCTTCGCCGGACCATTGAAGCCGACACCACCGGAGGGCACGGACCGTACCGGGACCGCCGGCATTCTGCCGGCTCCGGGCGAAGTGCACGATGTCTAACCCGCGGTGTCGAGACGCGACGCCGTCGCTGCGGCGCCCTCGGGCGGCCGGCGCAGGCGCGTTTGGCGCCACACCTCGACCGCGCGGTCGCGCTCGGCGGCGAGGCGTGGGGGCAGCTCGGGATCGGCCTCGAGCCAGGGCTCGGGCCAGTCGACGTCGGCCAGCGAGAAGCCATTGTTCGGCAGCGGCGCGTCGCACGGTTCGAGCGCGATGTCGAAGACACCATTGTCGAACGGCACCCCTTCGGCCGCGACCGCCAGCTCGAGGCGTTCGCGCTGCCCCGACGCGGCGTGGTAGAGCGACCGATGGTGGCAGAAGGGGTTGTTGCCCCGGCGATCGAAGAAGACGTGCGCGGTCCAGGTGTCGCCACCGCGGCAGATGTCGGCGAACTCACAGCCTTCGCAGAAGCCCCACAGGTGCTCGGTCCCGCGGTCGTCGTTGAAGGTCAGCTGTTCGGCGCCGTAGACGATGTCGCGCAGCGGGCGCTCGCGGATGTTGCCGCCGGTGTAGGCGGCCGTCGGCAGCGACGGGTCGGGCTTGATCGCGCCGTCGGCCTCGATGCCGAGAGTCAGGACGCCGCCGGCGCAGCCCTGCCAGAACTTCGCCTCGGCATCGTTCGGGTGCGTTCGCATCATGCGCTCGTAGGGACCGAAGAAGCCGATGTTGTTGCCCGGCATCATGCGCGGCCCTTCCTCGATCCCTCGCTGCAAGAGATAGGACAGGAGCGGGAAGAGATCGAGCAGCTCCCACGGCTGGAGCAAGATCTCGGCATGGTCCGCCGCATTGCCCATCGGCACGGTGAGCTGCGTTTGCCACATGCGCACCCCGGCGTCGCGCAGAATCTCCTGCAGCCGCGGTAGCTCGGGCGCCGAGAGTCGGTTGATCTGGGTGTTGGTGGCGATCTGGATGCCGGCGGCGCGCAGCGCACGCAGCGCCACGAAGCATTGCGTGTACGAACCCTGGCGACCCCGCAGGAAGTCGTGCGTCGCCTCGAGCCCGTCGATGGACACGCTGACCTTTTCGAGACCCGCCTCGGCGATCTGCTCGGCCATCTTCGGGCCCAGGCCGTAGCCACCGGTGGTCATACCGCAGACCATGCCCGAGCGCGTGATCTCGCGCGCGATCTCGAGCCAGTCGCGGCGCAAGAACGCCTCACCACCGATCAATGACACCTCGCGGATGCCGAGATCGGCCATCTGGTGCACCAGGTCGAGCGCTTCCGCGGTGCTCAGCTCGTCGCAGCGGGCGGCGCCGGCGCGCGAGCCGCAGTGAATGCACTTCAGGTTGCATCGCAGCGTCAGCTCCCAAACGGCGTAGGTCGAACGCACGAGCGGACGCTCGTCGGCGGGCGAAGGGGACGGGCTGGCGGACGAAGACATGCTGTCTCCTGGCGGCGTGCGGAACTAGAGGGGGCGAAGGTGGCGCCGGCGAGGCCGGGAGGCGCCCGGTTCGGGCGAACCGGGCGCGCGTCGATCACTCGTAGGTGTCCGGAACGCCGTAGAGCGGGCGCGGACAAGACCACGGCGGGCAGCCGGCACCGGCGCGCACGTCGGTCTGGACCTGGACGCCGAAAACGGCGCTTTCGATCTCGTCGAGCGTACGGTGCGTGTCGGCGACCTGCTCGGGGGTCAAGAGGTTCTTTTTCATGGCTTTCTCCAGTCGTGGCTGTGGGGATGCGGCCCGCGGTGTCTCGACCGGCGATTTGTCCCATTCGAGCGCCGGAGCCGCGGCTACATAGCCGAAGATCTATCAGAGCAATGGAGAGTGTTCAAGAGATTCAGCTCCACCGAGACCCGCAAGGCACGGATCGACCGTCTAATGGAGACAACAAAGCCAGCGAAAAGCTCTAATCCAGAACGCTCGAACGCAGGTCTGCGAGCTCACGCTCGAAGCCGCCACTGAGAATCGGAAAACGGCACCAGGTCTTGGGGTCGAGGTTCTCGTCGTCGACATGAAACGACGGCGCGTAGCGCTCGCGCTTCCACTGGTTGCGGCACCAGAGACGGAAGAAGCGCTCGATCCAGACCACCAGCTGCGGCGGGTCGATCGCGGGAAAGCGCTCGTGCATGACGCGATAGACCTCGAGCGGCATCTTCTTCTCGCCGATCGCCGCCCGCTCGATCGCGTCGAGCACGTCGTACGGCATCAGATCGTCCTCGTCGGTCTGGTCCGCCTCGTGGGGCCGCAGCTCGGCGGTCGGAGCCAGAGCGTTGACCGCGGCCAGCTCCGGCACCGGCCCCACGCCACGCGGGCCCGTGGTCTCGAGCCAGCGCAGCCAGCGGCGCAGGAACGCCTTGTCGATGCCGGCGATCGGCGACAGCCCACCCGCGGTGTCGCCGTCCATGGTGGCGTAGCCGACCGCCGCCTCGGAGCGGTTGCTGGTCGACAGCAGCAGCGCGCCGCGCACGTTGGCGAGCAGCCAAACACTCGGTGCGCGCACCCTCGCCTGGATGTTTTGCAGCGCGAGGTCGTCATGCTCCCAGGTCAGCGGGCGGTCGATCCCCTGCTCGACGATCGACACGTAGCTCTGCACCAGCGGGTCGACATCAAGCACCATGAACTCGGCGCCCACGCCCTCGGCGACTTTGCGCGCCGCGTCCCGCGTCGTGTCGGAGCTGTTGCGCGTCGCCTGGTAGACGCAGAGAAGCATGCGACGGACGATCGCGTCGACGTCCGGGAGACCATCGCCCGCTCGGTCACCGTCCGTGACCGCTTCGAATTCGAGGTGGCTGAGGCGCGCGCGCAAGCCCTCGGGCCCGAGCTCTGCCGCCGCCATGCGCAAGGCCAGCGCCGCCAGCGCCGCCGTCGCCGCCGAGTCGGCACCGCCCGAGAGCGAGACGACGAAGCCGCGCGAACGGCTCTTGCGCAAATAGTCGAAGAGGCCGAGGGCGATGGCCCGGGCAAACTCCTCTTCTTTGTCACGCGGCGACGGGAAGACTCGAGGCGGTGGATCGACGGTCGGCGCGCTCGGTCGTGGCGCGGCGAAGCCGAAGCCCGGAGCGACGACGCGCTCGTCGGCCCGCACGTCGACGTCGGGCACGAAGCTGCCGACTCGCACCTGGCGCATGCGGATCTCGTCGATGTCGAGCACCGCCGAGGTCAGGCCGACGCGCTCGAACGAAAAGCGCGAGCCCTCGGCCACCATGCGGCCGTGCGAGGCGATCATCGCGCCGCCGTCGAAGAGCATACGGCCGGCGGCATTGCCGAGGTGGTTGGCGAAGACGTAGCCGACGCCGAAGGCACGCGAGCCCTCGAGCACGAAGCGCCGGCGGATCTCGTGTTTGCCGAAGGCGAAGTGGCTGGCGCTCGGATTGAGCACCAGGTCAACGCCGCGCGCCGCGAGACTGCTGCCGGGACGGCTCGCCACCCACGCTTCCTCGCAGATCTCGAAGCCGATGCCGACACCGTCGCACACGAAGTAGACGTCGCCCAGCGGCAGCCGGCGCCCGCCCGGCAGATCGACCCGAGCCACCGCGCCGCGCGGCCACGGCCGGAACCAGCGTGGCTCGTAGTAGAGGCCGTCGCCGGCCAGGTGGCGTTTGGCGGCGAAGCCGAGGATCTCGCCGTCGGCGACCAGCGCGACCACCGCGAAGAGCGCCTTGCGGAACTGCATCGGCAGACCGATCGCGACGACCATGCCGCGCATGGCGGGCAGCAGCTCGTCGAGAATCTCGAGCGAGGTCTGTTGGACACCGGGGCTCTGGTACGCGTCGTCGCAGCCGTAGCCCGGAATGCACAGCTCGGGCAGGCAGAGGACGTCGACCCGGCGCTCCCGCGCCAGCTCGAGCACACGATGGAGGTTGCTCACGTTGCCGCTCCAGTCGAGCGGCGTCTGGTCGAGAACGGCGGCGGCGACGTGGATCAGCTTCATCGCTCGCATTCTATCTCCGGCCCGCGGCTCCCGACCGGAGCAGGCCCTTGCGTCGCGCTCGATTCACCGATAGAAACGCGGTATCGCTCGCCGCCTTTCCGCGCCGATCCGCCGCACCGACCGACACCGCGCGCCCGCGGTCCAACCAGGCTCGATTCCTCCGGCTCGACTCCCATGCGCTCGATCTACCAATACCGCGATCTGATCTGGACCCTGGTGGCGCGCGACTTGAAGGTGCGCTACCGGCGCTCGATCATCGGCCTGTTCTGGAGCATGCTGCAGCCGCTCCTGACCATGGCCGTGCTGGCGATCGTCTTCAGCTCGATCTTCCGCTTCGACATCCGCAACTACCCGGTCTACGCGCTCGCCGGCCTGCTGTTCTGGAACTTCTTCCAGCAGAGCATCGTGGTGTCGATGAACAGCCTGCGCAGCCACGCCTACATCCTGCAGAAGCTGCCCGTGCCGATGATCGTCTTCCCGGTGGCGACGGTGCTCTCCGGCGTGGTCAACCTGTGCCTCGCCTTCGTGCCGCTGGTCGGGCTGCTGCTCGTCACCGGCCATCGCATCGGCCCGTCGATGCTCTTCCTGCCGGTGGCGGTGGCGATCGCGGTCGCATTCACTCTCGGCGCGGGTCTGCTGCTGGCACCGCTGGCGGTATTCTTCACCGACGTGGTCGAGATGGTGGGGGTGATTCTGACCCTGCTCTTCTACCTGACGCCGGTGATCTACCCGAAAGACATCGTGCCGCCGAAGTTCCAGGCTCTGGTGCACTACAACCCGATCCGCTCGATCCTCGAGGTCTTCCGCGACCCGATCTACTTCGGCAAGTTCCCGCCGACGACCCATCTCTCGCTGTCGATCGCGGTCGCGGTCCTCGCCCTGGTCGTCGGCCTGATCTCGTTCCGCCGCAGCGCCGACCGCATCCCGTTCTACCTCTGAGGCCCCGGCCGCTCCGAACCATGTCGAGCTCGCGCACAGATTCGTCGTCGCACGACCGTCCGGTGATCGAGCTGCACGGCGTGTCGCTGCGCTATCGCCTGGCCAAGAGCAAGGTCTCGTCGTTCAAGGAATACCTGATCCACACCGTGCGCGGCTCGCTCGCTTACAGCTCCCTGTGGGCGCTGCGCGACATCGATCTCACGATCCACCGCGCCGAAACGCTCGGCATCGTCGGCCGCAACGGCGCCGGCAAGTCGACGCTCCTGAAGGTGATCTCGGGCGTGCTGAAGCAGAGCGAGGGCGAGCGCATCGTGCGCGGGCGGATCTCGCCGATCCTCGAGCTCGGCACCGGCTTCGACCCCGAGCTCACGGGCCTCGAGAACATCTACCTCAACGCGCTGCTGCGCGGCTACCGGCGACGCGAGATCGACGCGGTCCGCGACTCGATCGTCGAGTTCTCGGGCCTCGGCGAGTTCATCCACTCGCCGGTGCGCAACTACTCCACCGGCATGCAGGCACGCCTCGGCTTCGCCGTCGCCACCGCCTGGGTGCCCGAGGTGTTGGTGCTCGACGAAGTCCTTTCGGTGGGGGACGCGAGCTTCCTGACGCGCTGCCATCAGCGCATCGAGGAGTTCCGACGCGCCGGCACGACCGTCCTCGTGGTGTCGCACAGCGCCGGCGAGATTCTCAGCCACTGCACGCGCGCGGTGTGGATCGACCAGGGCCGCAAGGTCGCCGAGGGACCGCCGCTCGAAATCGTCGGCCGCTACAGCGAGAGCGCTGGCGACCAGGCGACGGTGGAACGCGTCGCCCGGCTGGCGAGCGAGCAAGACGCCGCCGACTCGGATTCTGGGCCCGACCCCGACTGACGCCTCAGGCGAGCACGCGGTTCAGCCAGCGGCCGATCTCCTCGAGCTCCTCGAGGCAGACCTGGTGCGCCATGCGGTACTCGTGCGACTCCGGCCGCCAGCCGAGCTGCTCCAGGTGCTCCCGGCTGCGCCGCGCCCACGACAGTTGGACCATCGGATCGTGCGTACCGTGCGCCTGGAAGATCGGCAGATCGCGGTTGGCCGGCGAGGCCTCCTCGTCGAGGTGATCGGCGAGCAGCAGATACCCGGAGAGCACCATCACCCCCGCCAGCCGCCGCGGATCGCGCAGCGCAGCTTGCAGCGCGATCGCGCCGCCCTGGGAAAAGCCTGCCAGCACGATGCTCTCCGCCGGCACACCGCGCTCGATCTCGCGATCGACGAGCGCGCGCACCTGCGCCTCGCTGCGCCGGATGCCGGCTTCGTCACCGTCGCGGCCCGTCGTGTCGAGCTGCTGGATGTCGTACCAGGCCGGCATCACCATCCCCGCGTTGATCGTGACCGGAATGCTCGGCGCCTGCGGAAAGACAAAGCGGACGGCGAGCTCGGGCGCGAGACCGAGGTGTGGCGGCACGGACTCGAAATCGTGCGCGGTGGCGCCGAGCCCGTGCATCCAGATCACCGACGCGGTGGCCTCGGAGGCGGGTTCCTGCTCGATCGTCTGCAGCATGGGAAGCGGAGAGGAAGTCATGGTCGAAAGCACGTCCGAAACGTCGTCACACGGAGTCGTCGACACGGAGCCGAGGAGAACGGGGCGCCGATCATGTCACGGCTCACGCGTTTCGCCCCAGAATCTCCACGAATGAATCCTCTCGGCCTCCGTAGCGTATATCATGGCATTCGACGAGATGATCCGTAGTTCTACTGCTGTTGCTGCAGCCCCCGCGAGCGAGAAGAAACGATGCTCTTGCGCAGTACGACACACCCTATCGGGGAGACCGAGTCATGCCATCAATCGTTCAGCGACCGCCCGTCCCGTGCCGGCGCGGTCCACTCGCATCGATCTCTCGCCTGTCCTTCATTCTCTCTCTGGCCTGCCTGACGCTGGCGGTTTCGCCGGTCGCCCGGAGCCAGACACAGTCCGCGACCGACGAATCCACGGAGGCGACGCAGCCCCGCGAGGCGAGCTTCGGCGAAGAGATCGTCGTCACCGCGCGCCGACGCGCCGAGGATCCACAGACGATCCCGATCTCGCTCACCACCTTCAGCGCCGAACAGCTCGAACAGCGCTCGCTCGACGACCTGAGTGAGCTCAGCGAGCAAACCGCCAATCTCGACATCACGATCACCGGCGGCTTCTCGCAGCAAACATCGGAAGCGGCGGTCTTCATCCGCGGCGTCGGTCAAATCGACACGGCGATCTTTTCCGATCCGGGTGTCGGCATCTATGTCGACGGCGTCTACCTGGCACGTGCGCAGGGCGCCGTGCTCGACCTGCTCGAGCTCGACCGGGTCGAGATCTTGCGCGGCCCCCAGGGCACGCTCTTCGGCAAAAACACCACAGGCGGCGCGATCCAGCTGATCACCAAGCGGCCCGAGCACCGCACGGCCGCCCGCGTCGGCGCGACGGTCGGGCGCTTCGACCGCGCCGACGCGCGCGTGTTGCTCGACGCCGAGCTCGGCGACGACCTGTGGGCGTCCGCCTCCCTGCTCTCGAGCCGCCGCGACGGCTACTCGAGCTCGCGGCTCACTGACCTCGGCTACCACGACGACGAGCGGCTGGCGACTCGGCTGGGCCTCGAGTGGTCGCCGTCCGAGCGGGTCGACATCTACCTCACCGCCGAGTACACCCGCGAAGACGAGGTCGGCGGCAACCAGCTGCTCCTCGATACGACACCGACACCGCTGCTCCTGTTCTACAACCAGGTGCTCGCCGATCAGGGATTCCAGCCCTACACGCCTGAGCTCTGGGCTGCGCCCGATTTCTACACCTCGTTCAGCACGGACCCGCAGTTCCTCGAAGGCGACATCTGGGGCACCACCGCCGACGTTTCGTGGAGCTCCGCGTCGCTCGGGCTGCGCTCCATCACCGCCTATCGCACGGTCGAGTACTCGAGCCTCGGCGAAGGCGATGGCTCGCCGCGAACGGTCGCTGAAGCGACGTCCGAGCAGGAGCAGTACCAGTTCAGCCAAGAGATCCACGTGACCGGCTCGACCGCAGGCGACTCCGACTGGCTTCTCGGCGCCATCTACTTTCGGGAGCGCCCGCAAGAAGTGACGGTTCAGCGAGTGTTCGCGGATCTTCCCGACGCGCTCGACCTGGCGCCGGGCCCCATCTATCCATTTCCCGGCCTCGGTTTTCTGGGTGGCCCGAACAATCCGCTGAACAACCTTCTCTTTCCTCGCGAGGGACTGCGCCAGGAGTACGATCTGGAAACCACCAGCTACGCGCTCTTCGGCGAGGCGACGTGGGCTCTGGGCGACCGCACGTCCCTGACCACCGGCGCACGCGTCACGCGCGACGAAAAGACCTTCGATTACCTCGCCTTCGGACCGCTCAGCGCCGAAGACGAGTGGACCGACTGGTCGGGCCGGCTGAGTCTGGCGCACCAGGCGAACGAGGACCTGCTGCTCTATGCCAGCCTGTCGCGCGGCTTCAAGAGCGGCGGCTTCAACGGTCGTCCACAGCAACGCCCGGTGCTCGACCCGTTCGATCCGGAGACCGTGGTCGCCTATGAAGCCGGCTTCAAGAGCGACTGGCTCGAGCGCCGACTACGGCTGAACGGCGCTGGATTCTTCAGCGACTACGAAAGTATTCACTTCGCCGCGTCGTTCGACGTCAACGGCGTCCCCGTGTTCGTGACGCAGAACGCCGGCGACGCCGAGATCTACGGCTTCGAGCTCGAGCTCGAGGCACGACCGACCCTCGGCTGGCTCTTCGAGTTCGATCTCGGTTACCTACAGAGCGAGCTGGTGACCGTCGATCCGCGCGTGCCACCCGACACGGTCGCGGCCGGCAACGAGCTGCCGAAGACCCCCGAGTGGTCGGGCTCGATCACCGCGCAGTACCTTTGGCTCGCCGACAGCGGCGCGTCGTGGATCGCCAGCGCCGACTACTCCTATCGAGGCGACGTCTACAACAACTTCGAGAATACCGAGCTGATCGCGCAGGACGGCTACGCCCTGGTCGGCGCGCGGCTCCTCTTCACGCCGGCGTCCGGCACCTGGGATCTCGCGCTCTTCGGCACCAACCTCACCGACGAGGAGTACCTCGAGACGGGCTTCTTCGCCGCCTCGTTCGGCACGGCGATCGGCATTGCCGGGCCGCCGCGCGAGTGGGGCCTGAGCGCGAGCTACCGATTCTGAGGATCGGCTCGAAAGACGGTCAGATTCCGAGAGCGAGCCGGTCGGCCAGCACCTTGGGCAGGCCGGATCGCTCGATCCGCGCCTGCGCCTTGGTGATGCAGTACTCGACCCGCTGCCAGCGGGCGATGCGCTTCTCGGTGTCGTAGACCAGGTACGCCGCGCGCGGATCGCGATCGCGCGGCTGACCGATCGAGCCCGGGTTCAGCAGATACCGTTTGTCCGGATCGAGCTCGAGACTCTCACTCTCCCCCTGCACCACCGCCACCTCGATCGTGTTGTTGTCGTGCAGCACGAAGCGCGACGGGATGTGGGTGTGGCCGAAGAAGACCAGCGGCGCCTGCGGGTAGTGGGTGAAGATCTCGTAGGCGTCGTAGATCGAAAACACGTAGGTGTCTTCGTCGAGCGGCGAGCCGTGGCAGATGTGGACGTCGTCGTCGACCGCCACCGGCCCGAGCGTCATCTCGCGCACGTAGCGGAGGTTCGACGGCGTGAGCCGCTCGGTGGTCCAGCGCGCCGCGGCCAGGGCCGGCTGATTGAAGTTGGATCCGTCCTCGAGCTCGGCGACGACCTTGTCGTGGTTGCCGCGGACGACGAAGACTTTGCCGGGCAGCTCGCGCACCGCCTCGACAACCTGGTTGGGCCCCGCGCCGTAGCCGACGAGATCTCCGAGAACCAGAATCGCATCGAACGACTTGCGCCGCACATGGCGCAGCACGGCGGCAAAAGCATCCCAATTGCCATGCATGTCAGAAAGAATGAGGTATTTCACAAGGGATCTCGAAGCTGTCGAAAGGTCCGGTCGACGATCTCGTCGACCGTGTCCTCAGCGTGCACCGGGATCCGTAGATCGCAGTGCCGGTAAAACTCTCGCCGGGCATCATACAGCGCTCGGGCCGCCTCGACATCGTCGAATAACGGTCGTGCGGCACGCCCCGTCTCATCGAGCCGGCCGAGGACCACGTCGAACGGCGGATCGAGCCAGACACAGTCTCCGCGCTCGCGCATCCACCCACGATTCACGGCGCTCACCGGCGTGCCGCCGCCGGTGGCGATCACTGCGACACCGGCGGTGTCGAGCGTCTGCAGACACCGGGTCTCGAGCTCGCGGAACGCCGCTTCTCCGTCCGCAGCGAAGATCTCCCGGATCGGACGGCCGGCACGTTCCTCGACCAGCATGTCGAGATCGACCGCGGTACCACCCAGGCGATCCGCCAGCCGGCGACCGACCGAGCTCTTGCCGCTGGCCATGAAACCCCAGAGAAAAACAGGCTTCGCACCGGCCCCGACGCCGGCGCTCACGACCCGGGATCGACGGAGGGCGTGTCGCTCTTCGTCGCTTCGCGGCGCAAGGCATAGGCCAGGAGCGCGATGAAACCGCCCCAGACGCTGCCGCAGATGACGATCATGGTCACGATGGCGACAGCGCTCATGCCGGGCCCTCCGCCGCGTCGTCGCTCCGAGGACCTGCGTTCGGCGGCGCCTCGCCAACCGAGCGGCGCGCCAGCCAGCGGTTGAGCGCCAGCAGAGCGACGAGCGCGATCGTCCACTGCACGAGCACGGTGCCGACGCTGTAGACGCCCAGTGGATCGAGCCAGCCTTCGCTGCGATCCCGCAGCCACCAACCCAGGAGAACCACCGCTTCGAGCGGCACGACGATGCCGATGACCAGGGTCCACCAGCGGCCGATGCGGAGATCGCAGCCCTCGGCGTTGATCACGTCGGTGCGCAGGCGCTCGAGGCCGAAGCGGAAGGCGGCGATGGCGAAGAAGAGGCCCGAGACGATGAGGCCGACGCCCCACACCCAGTCCTGGTTCTGGAACACTTCCATGCGCAGCGCCGACGGCGCGCCGAAGACCAGGGCCGCGGCGGCGACGAAGAGGAGCGCGCGACGGCGCTCGAGCCCGAGATCGATCAGCACCCGAGTGGCCAGCTCGAGCATCGCGATCAGGCTGGTGAGGGCGGCGCACGAGAGCGCGGCGAAGAAGAGCACCATGAACACGGCGCCGCCCGGAATCTCGGCGAAGAGCTGCGGCATCCAGGTGAACGTCAGCCCTTCGTTGCCGGCGCCGACGATCTCGTCGCGCGCGCCGGGGTTCACCGCGAACACCGTGCACAACACCATGATGCCGGCGAGCAGCGACATCGAGTTGTTGCCGAAGCCGACCACGAAGGCGTTGAGCGAGACGTCCTCCCGCGCCCTCAGGTAGATGGCGTAGGTGAGAATGAGGCCCCAACCGGCCCCGGTGTCCCAGGCGTTCTGGGTCAGCGCCTCGAGCCAGATGCGCGGCTCGGCGAGGGCCGACCAGTCGGGGGTGAAGAGGAAGGCGAGGCCGCGCTCGGCGCCCGGCAGCGTGACGGCGCGGGCCGCGAGCACGATGACCATCACGACCAAAGTCGGGATCAGAATCCGCGTCGCCTTCTCGATGCCGCGCACGCCGAACGCGACGACGGCGACCGCGGCGGCGAGCGCCAGCACCTGCATCGCGAGCGCCTGACCGCTCCCGGCGAAGGAAGCCCAGAGCGCCGCGGCATCCTGGCTGTCGGCGAGGCCTCCGGTGAGCGCCGCGCCGAGGTAGCGGAAGCACCAGCCGGTGACGACCGCGTAATAGAACATGATGCCGGTCGCGCAGAGCGCCACCCAGCCGCCCATCCACGCGGTGCCGCGCCCGGAGAGATGAGTGAACGCGCCGACGGTGCCGCGGCGCGCATGCTTGCCGAAGGCGAACTCGACGATCATCAGCGGGATCGACCAGAGCAGCAGGAAGACGACCCAGGCGACCAAGAAGCTCCCGCCGCCGTTGCTCGCCGCGACCCGCGGAAAGCGCCAGATGTTGCCGGTGCCGACCGCCATGCCGAGGGTCGCGATCAACATGCCCCAGCGGCTGCCGAAGGTCTCGGTGATCGATCCGTGGCTCGTGCTCATGACGCGACCTCTCGATCTCGTTCAGCGCCCTCGAGAGCTCGCGCCAGACGACGCGCGGACGCGGTGATCGCCGCCGCGTCACCCGCGCGGCAAAGGGCACCGAGCACGACGACCGTGTCGGCTCCCGCCGCGCGCACCGACGCAACGGTTTCGGCCTCGAGACCGCCAATGGCGACGAGGTGTTTCGAGGTCGCGCGGCGCGCCGCGGCGACGCCGTCGAGGCCGACCACGGGATCCGGATTCTGCTTGCTCGCCGTGGCGAACACCGGACCGATCGCGACCACGTCGACCGACGGATCGGCGTCGGCCGCCGCCACCTGCTCGGAGTCGTGACACGACCAGCCAACGCGGGTCGTGGGCGGAACAACGCACCGGGCCTCGTCAGGCGGCAGGTCGTGCTGGCCGAGATGAACTCCGGGCAGCCCATAGAGCGCCGCCAGATCGGCCCGGTCGTCGATCCACAGCTGCGCCGCCGATCCGTCGAGCCGGCGCAGGCTCTGCTCGATCACCGCGCAGCGCGTCCGATCGTCTCCCGACTTGAGGCGCAGCTGAATCCACTCGACGCCGCCCGCGGCCATCGCCTCCACCGCCTCGGGCACCCGCTCCGCACCGAGCGCGTCGGCGCAGGCGATGCCGTAGAGCAGCGGCAGCGGAGGCGAGGGTGGAGTCATGCGCCGACCGAGCCCCTTTCAGCGCGCCGGTCCGCCATCTCGCTCATGAAGCGTGTCGACAGCCGGCCGCTTCGGAAGACCTCGTCGCTCAGGATCTCGCGATGCAGAGGGATCGAGGTGTGAATGCCCTCGACGACGAAGAGATCGAGCGCACGCAGCATGCGGCGAATCGCGTCGTCGCGCGTTTGCGCCGAGACGATCAGCTTGCCGATCATCGAGTCGTAGAACGGCGGCACCACGTACTCTTGGTAGGCGTGGCTATCGATGCGGACACCCGGACCACCGGGAAGATGCAGGGTCGTGATGCGGCCCGGCGACGGGCGGAAGGTCTCGGGATCCTCGGCGTTGATCCGGCACTCGATGACGTGGCCGCGCGGCTCGAGGCCGCTCGAGAACGACAGCTCTTCGCCGGCGGCGACCCGGATCTGCTCCTTCACGAGATCGACCCCCATCACCATCTCGGTGACGGGGTGCTCGACCTGGATGCGCGTGTTCATCTCCATGAAGTAGAAGCTGCCGTCGCTGTCGAGCAGGTACTCGATCGTGCCCGCGTTGCGGTACCCGACCGCGCGCGCCAAACGCACCGAGGCCTCGCCCATGCGCGCCCGCAGGTCGTCGTCGAGCGCCGGCGACGGCGACTCTTCGATCAGTTTCTGATGGCGACGCTGGATCGAGCACTCGCGCTCGCCGAGATGCACGATGTTGCCGTGGTGGTCGCCGAAGATCTGGAACTCGATGTGCCGCGGCTCTTCGAGGTAGCGCTCGAGGTACATGGAACCGTCGCCGAAGGCGCGCAGCGCCTCTTCGCTCGCGGTGCTGAAGGCATGCTCGAGCTCGGATGCGTCGCGCACGATACGCATCCCGCGCCCGCCGCCGCCCGCCGCCGCCTTGAGAATCACCGGAAAGCCGACCTCCGCGGCGACCCGCTGCACTTCGTCCAAGTTCTCGAGCGGCTCGTTGGTGCCGGGCAGCACGGGCACTCCGGCCTCGACGGCGATGCGACGCGCGTTGGCCTTGTCGCCCATCGACCGGATCGTCTCCGCTTTCGGTCCGATCCAGCCGATGTTGCAATCGCTGAGCACGTCGGCGAAGCGTGCGTTCTCCGACAGAAAACCATAGCCAGGATGCACCGCGTCGGCGCCGGTGATCTCGGCGGCAGCGATGATTCGACTAATACGCAGGTAACTATCACCCGACGCCGGAGGCCCGATGCACACATCCTCGTCGGCGTAGGTGACATGAAGGCTGTCGGCGTCTGCGGTCGAGTGCACGGCCACCGTCTTGATGCCGAGCTCCCGACAGGCGTGGATCACGCGCAGCGCGATCTCACCTCGATTGGCGATCAGGATCTTCTGAAACATCGTGGAGAATGCGCCGGATCAGCTCGGGTCGATGGCGAAGAGCGGCTCACCGAACTCCACCGGCTGACCGTCCTTGGGAAAGATCTTCACGATCACGCCGTCGAGCGGGCTCTGGAGCTCGTTGTTCAGCTTCATCGCCTCGATGATGCAGAGCACCTGGTCGACCTTGACGCGATCTCCGACCTCGACGAACGGATCGGCGTCCGGCTTGGGGCGGCGATAGAAGGTACCGACCAGGGGCGACGTCACGATCTCGGCGCCGGGATGAGGATCCTCGGCGGCGGCGTCGGCGGGCGCCGAAACCTCTCCTCCGCCACCCGGCGGCGGCGAAGCGACGGGGGGCGCCGGTCCTGGCGGAGCGGAGGCCACGGGCGCGGCGGGAGCGTGCGGCGCGGCAGGTGCGGTCACTTCGGGCGCCGGATAGCCGTCGATCTGCAGGCGGAAGCCGGAACGTTCGAGCTCCATGCCGGTCATGCGGTGCTTGGCGACCAGCTCGATCAGCTCTTTGATTTGGTCGAATGTGAGCAAGAAAAGTCTCCTCGGACGTCTGGCGTGGACGTGTCTGCGCGGCACCCACGGAGCGCGCCCAGACGGGGTCTCGCAGACGGGTTCAGACGGCAGATCCGGACGACGGCCCCGAACGCCCGCGGCACGACGCGGCGGTCAGAGCAAGTCGTCCTCGAAGAGCAGGACCGCCCGGCGCAGCTCGAAGCGGGCACGCCCGACGCTCGAACTGGTGTCGAGCACGGCGAGGAGGTAGTAATCGCCGGTCAGAGCGCTGACCATCAGCCCGAGCTCGTCGGTCGCAACCGACAGATGGCGCACCGCACCGACTGCCAGCTCTTCGTGGTTCTGGGTGATCGCTCGCACCTGAGACATCAGCTCGGCGGCGAGGATCTCCATGTCGATCGATTCGTCGCGAAGAATTGATTCTACTGGAATCCCGTCGCGTGCCACCAGACTGAGCGCACGCGCTCCTCCGATGCGATCGATCACGGTCTCGAGTCGGTCAAGAAACATGGCTCTGGCTCGCGCTGCGAAGGTGTTTGCGATACTGCTCGAGAACGAGAATCTTCTTCGCCGTCAGCCCCTCGGGCACATGCTCGATCGTGCGGTCGGCCAGCAGGGCCGCGGCGGTCAGCGGGAGACGAGCGGCAGTCTCGACCTCGGCCGGCGGCGGCTCTGGCTGCGCGGCGGGCTCTGGATTCGGCGCGGGCTCCGGGGCTGGCGCGGGCTCCGGAACCGGAGGCTGTACTTGAATCGGCTCCTCGATCTCCGGCTCCGGCGCAAGCTCAGGCTCCGGCGCGAGCTCGGGGACCGGAACCGGCTCGGGCTCGGACACCGGCTCGGGGATTGCGACGGGCTCGGGGATCGAGACTGGCTCGGGGATCGAGACAGGCTCTGAGATCGAGACGGGCTCGGGGATCGAGACAGACTCGGGCTCCGCGGCCTCGAGCTCGACCGAGTCCGTGACAGGCGGCAGCTCGGGCTCGATCTGCGGCTCGAGCTGGATCTCCGGCTCGAGCTGGATCTCCGGCTCGGGCTGGATCTGCGGCTCGGCCTCTGCCCCGGTCGCTCGACGGACGGCCTCCAGCCGCGCCATGCCCTCGAGCGCCGCGGGCTGGTCCGGTGCCCGGCTCAAGACGCGGCGGAAAATCTCTTCGGCTTCGTCGAGGTGTCCTTGCTCGAGGTAGACCATGCCGAGCGTCGCGGTGTCGTTCGGTGTCTCCTCGTGCTCCGCGGCGACCGGTTCGGCCTCGGCCAGCGGCTCGACCTCGAAGACCGGCTCCTCGAACGGCTCGGCCTCGACAGCCGGCTCGGCTTCGACAGCCGGCTCGGCCTCGACGACCTGAGCCTCGAACGACGCAGCCTCGAACGACGCGGCCTCGAACGACGCGGCCTCGAACGACGCGGCCTCGACCACCGGCTCGGCCTCTTCGACCACCTCGTGGCGGAATGCGGGCAGCGGCTCGTCGGCGGAGACTTCGACGACTTCCGCGACGACCTCCTCCGCGGCACGAGGATCGAGTCCCGCCGCCTCCGGCTCTTCGTGCGCGACGTCGGTCATCGGCGCTGACTCGGCCGTTGGCGCACTCGGCGGTTCGGCAGCCGGTACCGGAAGATCGAGGGGCCCGTCAGTCCTCGGGCTCGGCGGCGGCGCCGTCAAGAGCACGGCGAAGGGTTCTTCCCGTTCGACCTGGCCGCGACTCTGGCGCCAGAGCCCCTCGAGCGAGGGTCGAGGCAGCGGCTCGAGGTCGAACACGGTGCCCTCGATCGGCGCGACAGGGTGCTCCTCGGCGACCAGCTCGGCCGCGGCGGGCTCTTCGACAACCAGCTCCTCGACAACCGGACCCTCGACGACCGGACCCTCGACGACCAGATCCTCGGCCAAGGCCGGAGCCTCGACGGACGCCGCGCCGACGACCGGCGGCTCAACGACCGGGGGCTGAACGACCGGCTCGGCCGTCTCGAAGACGACGCTGGCGTCCTCCGCGACGGACTCGACCGGCTCGGCCGCGGACTCGAAGACCAGCTCGGACTCCCCGGCCGGCTCGGCCTCCGGTGAGACCGCCGAGGCCGGCTCGAACACTAACCCGCCGTCATCCGCCGCCGGGTCTCCCCCAGGCGGCACGGCGGGCTCGGCGCCGGCCGGCTCGAAGACGATCTCGTCCACAGCCGGCGTCTGCTCCTGGGGAGGATCCGCGGGCGGCGGCGCGGTGACCACGACGGGCGGAGATTCTTGGAGATTGCGCAGGCGGTACTCGAGGTGATCGAGCTCCGGATCGCGATCGTTCAGCAGGCGATAGATCTCCAGCCGCTGGCCTGCGTTCTCGGCGTCACCGGACCGAAGGTAGGCCTCGACGAGCAGCTTGTTCGCTACCGTGTGGGCGGGGTCCTGGGCCGTCACCTGTTCGAGCAGGGCGCAGGCCTCGGCGGCGAGTCCCTGGTCGAGTCGACAACGCGCCAGAGCGACTCGCCCACGTGGGTCGCGGGGGCGATGCTGAAGACTCGTCTCCAGGACCTCGACGGCCTGGTCCAGCGCGCCGCGATGCCGATACTCCTCGGCGAGCTGTAGGTAGACCTTCGAGCTGGGATCACTTTCCCAAAGCAGCCGCAGCTCTGTGACCCGATCGTCGTTGTCGGTCCCGGCCATACCTCTCTCGATCCGCGGATGCGTCGTCGGTTCCTGCATCGAAACAGCGTCTGAAGGACTTCGACGATAGCACAAGCGCCCCTGTTCAGGGGCACTTAGCGCCTGTACGCCACGGCGCGCGGGGCGACGCGGTACAAGCCAGCAGGAATGGAGCCCGCGGGAACCAGGCCCGCGGGCGGAGCGATCACTCGACCGTGATCGTGACCGACTGCTGGATGCTGCCGACTGTCGCCGTGATGTCGAACGAGGTGCCGACCGCCGGCAGGTCGTCGTCGTCGAAGGTCAGGGTCGAGCGCGCCTCACCGTTGTTGTCCGAGTTGGCCGTTCCGCCAGCCGGATCGAAGGTGCCGGAAACACCCGACGGCAGGTCGAAGCGCACGGTTTCGCCGCCCAGCGGATCGCCCTCTCCGTCGAAGACCGTGGCGATCAGCGTCAGGGTGTCGCCGTTGTTGTCGACGGTGTTCTTGTTGCTGACGAAGATCAGGGAAGCCGGCGCCGCGCGGATCGTGATGGGTACGATTGCCGGGTCGCTGTTGCCGAGAATCGCCGTCACGTTGCCGCCGCCGGCTCTCGTCCCGGCCTCGAACCAGGCGACGGCGCGACCGTCGCTGCCCGTGCGCGCGCGGTCGATCACCGACGCCGTCGTGCTCGCCGAGGAGCGCAGGACGCCGAGATCGGCGGTGAGCAGGATCGTTTCGCCCGCACCGAGATTGTTGCCAGACTCGTCGCGCGCGGTGATCGTGATCTGCGAGAACTCGGTGACGTCGACTGTCGACGGATTGGCGTTGATCAACAGCGTCGGCTTGCGGTCTGTGCCGATCTCGACTGTGGTCGTGACCTCTTCACTCGAGCCTACCGACGCGGTGAGGGTCGCGGTCCCCGACTGGCTCGAGGTCAGCGTCGCGGTGGCGACACCGTTGCTGTTGGTGGTCAGGGTTCCGGACGGCGACAGCGAGCCGAGCGAGGTCCGAAGGAGCACCGTCGCTCCGGCGAGCGGCGAGTTGTCGGAGCTGCGCGCCGTGACGGTGACCGTGCTCGATTCGCCGAGTGCGATCGACGTCGGATTCGCGTCGATGGTCACCGTCTCCTGCGACGTCGCGTCGCGGCCGATCTGGACATCGACCATGGCGGTTCCGGTCTCACCGGCGTTGGTGAGCGACGCCGTGATCGACGCGACTCCGGTCCGGCCATCGGGATAGAGGTAGACGAAGGCATTGCCCGAGTCGTCGACCTCGACCACGTTGGCGCTCGATGCGTTCGGATCAGCAGCCACGCGCAGGACGCCGAGTGAGGTCGAGAGCGTGATCTGCGTACCGGGATTCAGCCGATTTCCGTCGGGCCGAAAGCCCGAAATCGTGATGGTCGAGGGCCCGCCGGCGAGCTCGATCAACGACGGATTGGCCGTCAGCGAGAGCACGCTGTTCGGCGGCGCCACGGGATTGTCCGCGCTGTCGCAACCGAGGAGAGCGAGCGAAAGGAACAGGAAGAGGAGGCCGAATCGTCTGATCATGGTGCGCCGGGGAGAGGAACGTGGGAGGGGGTTGAGGCATCGCGATTCGAGCCCCGATCTCGCCGCAGTATACGGACAGAGGCGATCGCCCGTCTAGGCGATCGCCTCAGTGTCCCGGTCTGCCCGGGCAGACCGTCGGCTCACGCCCTCGGGCGAGTTGCCGACGGCCGCTGGAACGGCGCGCGGTCAGTTCACGTCGGCCGGCAGGGAGGTCTGGTCCGACGACGCACCGACCACTTCCATGGTCACCGTGTAGGTGCCCGGGAGCGCGTAGGTGTGCGTGACCGCCTGGCCCGGCAGCGAGGTCTCGTCGAACGATCCATCGGTCGTCCAGTCCCAGCGCACCAGCGTGTACTGGCCGGTCGACGTGTCGGTGACGCGGATCTCGGTCGCTCCGAGGGTGCCGTCGTCGGCGTCGGTCTCGAGCGTGAAGCTCGCGGCCGGCGCGGTGCCGCCACCGCCGCCACCGCCGCCGGTGTCGCAAGCGACACTGCCCGGGTCGTAGGTGAAGCCACCGGTCAACACGTCGCTACAGCCGGTGTCGAGGTTGATCACCTCGAGATCGACCGACTCCGGCTCCAGGAAGCCGTCGTCTCCGCAGGTGAACTCTCCGTCGAACGGCGGCACGGTCACCGTCAGCTCGGCGAAGTCCGCCGAGACCGAGGCGCCGACGCCCACATTGCCGAACTGCACGCGCACCGGTGGGATGAAGCCCACCCGGTAGGCACGCGGCGGGCCGAAGATCGTGATCACGTCTCCTGCGGCGCCGATGTTCGTCGACAGGCCGGTGATGAACGGCTCCACCGGGAAGTAGGCGAAATCAGGCCCTGTGGCTCCGGCGCCGGTCTCGATGTTCACCACCTCCGCCGGCCCCGTGGCCGGGCTGCAGCCCGACAGGGCGATGCCGGAGGTGAGCACGATGATTTCGGTCCCGGTGACCGAGATCACCTGCTGCCCGATACCGCCGAGCGACACCGCCACCGGCTCTTCGAAGCCCGAGCCGAAGACGGTCACACGGTCACCGCCGAGGTACTCACCCTGTCCCGGTGCGATGGCCGAGATGAAGAGGCCGGCACCGTCCGGGAAGCCGTACTGGAAGTTGCCCGGCGACGTCGCGCTCTGGCCCGACACCGGGTCGACGACGCGGACGTCGACGATGCTGTTGGCGTTCGAAGCGTTCAGGCCTGTGGCGGCCGGGGTGATCACCTCGAGGCGCGACGGCGTGATCTCGAGCACGGTGGCCTCGACCAGCGGACCGTTGGTGAAGTAGACCTGCACCGAGTCGGTGAAGCCTTCACCGAGGATTGTCACCTGGGTACCGCCCTCGTTCGGACCCGCGGTCGGCGACAGCGAGATGATCTTCAGCGTCGTCGGACCGGCACCGCTGCGGGTGTAGGTGAAGCCGCTGGAGAGGAGATCGGTCTGCGTCGCACCGCCCGATGTGAAGGCGTTCTCGAGCAGGATCGACGCGGTCGCGTTCTGGCCCGCGGGCAGATTGACCGGCGGAGTCGTCGCCGTGATCCGGGTGCTGCTGCGCACCTGGGCGTCGGCGAGGACCAGGTTCTGGCCCAGGACGCTGAAGGTGACGCGCACCGGACCCTCGAAGCCGGTTCCGAAGAGCGTGATCGGGGTGCCGCCGCTGGGCGGACCGAAATTCGGGCTCACGCCGGTGAGCTGGAACGGCACGTCGACCGGCTCGACGATGTTGACCACGTCGGTGCCGAGACTCGACTCGATCTGCGCGCGGATCGTGATCACGCTTGGATTCAGCGGCGCGACGCCGCTCAACGACGCGCGCGCGACCCCATCGGCCTGGAACTGGATCGGAATCGTCGATCCGGCACCGCTCGTCGAGCTGAGCGTGCCGAAGGTCGTGGTCAAGCGCGCGGTGGTGTTGACCGGCACCGGCTGTCCGTTGCTGGTCCGCGTCGCACGCACCTCGATCTGCGAGGCGATCGCCGTACCGATGTCGTAGGTATCCGGCGAGACGCTGACACTGATGCTGTAGGCGGCGTTCGCCGGCGGGCTCACCGGCGGCGGCGTCGCCTGCTGCTGAATCGGTTCTGTGGGTGATTCGGCGTCGCAGCCGACGAGAATCGCGGCTGTCATCGACAGCATCGCGATGAAGAGGGAGCGGAGGAGCTTCGGGTGACGCATGATCGGATCCCCGTGTCGGACGGTTCTCGTCAGGCTGTGCCTGGAAAAGTTCAGAAGGTCGTGATCGTGGACGGCACGAACTCGATGGTCTGCGTGCGCGGAGAGCTGGCGACTTCCTCGCCGCCGAGGGTACGGCCGAATGCGCGGAGAGTCACATTGATCGTGATCGTGCTGCTGCCGGTCTCGGCGTCGACGGCACCGTTCTCGAACAGGAGATCGGAGAGCGGCGGATTGCGCAGCTGGTCCGACGTCATGATCGGCAGGCCGGTGTAGGACAAGTTACCGCCCACCGGCACGACGCCGACGACGCGGAAGACGAACGGCGGCGGGACGCGTGTGCCGGTGTCGGCGCGGGTGTAGGTGAACTCGAGGGTGTCGAGCTGCACGTCCATGAGGTTCGACTGCGCACCGTTCGGCCGCACCACCACGTTGTCGATGGTCACCGTGTCGAGCGCCACCAGATCGGTGTCGTTGACGCCGACGCGGAACAGCGAGTCGACGAATTCGAGCTGCAGCGCGACGCCACCTTGATCGGTATCTTCGATGCTGTCCTCGCAGCCGAGCAGGCCGACCGCCGCGAGCGCGAGGAGAAGGGCTGTGAGGATTCTTGCGGGATGATTCATCGAGATCTCCGAGGCGTCAGATCTGCACGATCCGCGGCGTGATGAAGATCATCAGCTCGTCGTTCGAGCTGGATCGGTTCCGGTTCTTGAACAGGTATCCGAGGATCGGAATGTTGGCGAGGCCTGGCACCCGGTCCTGGTTCTGGTTCGACGACACCTCGTAGATGCCGCCGATGACGGCGGTTCCGCCGTCGCGCACGATGACTCGCGTGCGCGCTTCCTTGGTGGCGATCGGCGCATTGGTCGCACCGACGACCGCGAACGCGAGCTGCGGCGTGCGCTTCGCGACGTTGATGTCGAGCAGCACCGTACCTTCGGCGGTGACCTGCGGGGTCACCGTGAGGTTCAGCGTCGCGTTGACGAACTGCACCGACACGGTCCGATCGGAGACCGTCTGAATCGGAATCTGCAGACCGCTCTGGATGCTCGCCGAGTTGTTGTTCAGCGTGGTGATGCGCGGCGCCGACACGACGTTGATCAAGCCTTCCGCCTCGGCCGCCTGGATGCGGGCGTTGAGGTTGAAGGTGTCGAGAATGTTGCCGAGGGTGACGTTGAGGAAACCGTTGGCGCCACCGGTCAGCACGTTGACGCCGCCGTCGGAGTCGACCGTGTTCGGGAAGACGAGACCCGTGGTGTTGCCGTTTTCGGGCGACGCGATGTAGTCGTAGTCCCACGAGATGCCGAGCGTGCGGCTGAAGTTCTTCGTCGCCTCGATGATCCGCGCCTCGATCGACACCTGCGGTTCCGGCGTGTCGAGGGTGTCGATCACGGCGAGCACGGTGTCGATGACATCCGGCAGCTCGCGGATGATCAGGGTGTTGGTGCGGACGTCGACCTGCACCGTGCCGCGACGGCTGAGAATCGCGCCGTCGCTCGACGAGAGCAGACTGGCGACCTCGTTGGCGCGGGCGTACGACAGGCTGCGGATGAGCGTGCGCAGCGGCACCGTCTGAGCGCGCGCCTGGCGCAGCCTCGCCTGCTCCTCGGCCTCTTGCGCGAGCTGCTGGCGCGGCGCGATGCGCACGATGGTGCCGTCGATGTCCATGCCGAGATTGTTGATCTTGAGGATCTGCTCCATCGCCTGATCCCACGGCACCGAGGTCAGCTCGACCGTGACACTGCCGCGGACACCGGGCTGGATGACGAAATTCAGATCGCTGATCTTGGCGAACGAGCGCAGGGTCTCGACCAGGTCGGCGTTGCGCAGCGACATGCTGATCGGCTCCCCGACGTACTCGCGCTCCTCGCGGTTGACCACCAGCTCACCGAAGCTCTCGAGCAGGCGCTCGCGGCGCACGTCTGGATCCGCGACATCGACTTGCTGGGCCTCGAACAGGGCGACGTCGGCCCCGGTGCCCGACATGCGCGCCGGCTCGCTCAACGGCGGGGCCGGCTCGAACCCGGACGGCTCGTACACCGGCGTCGGCGCGGGTGCCGCCGGGGCGGCGTACTGGTTGGAGACGTCGTCGGCCGGCTCGAGGTCCGCGGCCATCGGATCATCCATCGCCGGCTCGGCGGCCATCGGCTCGGCGACCGGCTCCTCGAAGATCGGTGCGGGCTCGGCCAGCTCGGCGACCTCGACGTTCGCGCTGTCGTCGGTGAGGATCTCGGCCGCGGTCGGCGGCTCGTCCATCGACGGCGCCTGCGCCATCTCGAGCGGCGCGGCGCTCCCCTCACCAAAGCGAACGATCAGGCCGTCGGGGCCACGCTCGACGCGCGGGATCGTGCTCTCGCGCAGATCGAAGACGACGCGCGAGACCGGCTCGGGCGCAGGCTTGAACTGCCCGATGCGGATCTGCTCGACCTCGGCGCTGGCGACCGGCACCGTGCTGCTCGCGGCGGTGTTGACCACACCCTCGAGGTCGACCACGAATCGATCGGGATTCTGCAGGCGGAACGTCGAGTAGGCGAACTCGCCGTCGCCAGCGACCTGCACGATCGTCGCGCCCCGCGTGTCGAGCACATCGACGTCGAAGAGCTGGGTGGCGACGACGCCAGACGGCGCCGGACCGATCTGCGGCTCGTCGGCGGTACCGTAGGTCTGAGGAATCCCAGCGGGCGGAATTCCGGTCTGCGGAGCGTCCGAGGCCGCCTGCTCGGCGACCTGGGTCTCTTCGGCCGGGGCCGGCGCCACGGCGAGCGCGGGCGGCTCCTCTTCCTCGAGCGGCTCGTAGGCGAGAGTCACGTCCTGGGCGCTGTCGATCGGCAGCAGGGTCAGCTGCAGGCGATCACCGTCACCGACCAGGGAGTGCTCGCTAGGCTCGCGGGTCCGCACAGTGAGACGGGTCAGCGGGCGCTCCGAGTCGTCGACCGTCTCGACCTCGACCGCAGCAACCAGGCCGGCAGAGGGCTCGAGGTCGGCGAGACTCGGCGCCGGCGCGCTGTTGGGCAGCTCGACGACCAGGTCGCCCTCTGGATTGCGGAAGCTCGTCCACACCAGCGGGCGATCGGCGACGAGCTCGAGCGAGGCCAGCCCGTCGTCCTCGGAGAGGTCGAGCGAGCGGATCTCGGCGGCCTGGCGCGGGCTCGGGTCCGAGCTCGTCGTCGCGGTCGCGGTCTGGGCGGTCTCAGGGCCGGCCGAGGAACAGCCGACCAGAAGGGCGAGCGCCAGCAGGCACGTCGCCAGAGCGGCCTGCGACGGCCAGCGGCGCCGACCCTCGGCGGTGCGGTGTCTGTAGGCCATCAGTGTCTCGGCCATCGTGCTCGCCTCCGGCAGAAGTGGGATCCTCGCGGCGGACATGGATCTTCCTCGGTTCATGAGAAGCTCACGGATTCAATCTCTTGACCACTTCGCGGAACGGCTTGCGCGCCCCCGGGTCTCGGTCTTCTTGCTTGAATACGACTTCGTCGAGCGTGATGCGGACGACGTCGCCGTCCCACAACTCGTCTCCCGGTCGCAGGAGATAGCTGATGTCGGCGCTGGCGGTCTGCACCTGGGCGACCGGGCCCGCACCCTCGAGCATCAGAATGCCTTCGATCTCGATCTCGTCGATCAAGAGACCCGCGACGCCCTCGGGACGCTCGGGCTCGACGTCTTCCGGCAGGTCTTTGCGCTGCAGCAACGAGCGGAAGGGATCGCGGCGCGCCCCCGGCTCGTAGCTGTAGACGCCGGGATCGTTCATGACCTCGTCGTCCATGGCCAGCAGGTCGTCGATCTCGCTGAAGTCGACCTCTTCCTCGGCCACCGTCGCTTCGTCCTCGGCGCCGAAAGAGTCGTCCTGCGCCACCAGCGGCGAGGCGAAGAGGCAGGCGACGACGCACAGTGCGCAGACTGCCATCCACCACGAGGACGCCTGGATCATCCGATGCTCGCTCATGCGCCCTCCCCGTCTTCGTCGTCGATGTACAGGAAGGTCTTCATGATGAAGCTCGCACCGATCGTATGGTTCGGATTGCCGCCGGAACCGCGGCTGGCGCGAATGTCGAGGTCTTCGATGTTGATGATGCGGGAGAAGCGCGAGATGCGATCGAAGAAGAGCGCCAGGTTGTGGTAGTCGCCGTCGAGGCGAATCTGGATCGGCCACTCGTAGTAGAAGTCGCGCTCGGACAGGCGCCGCGGCGTGAAGCGCAGGAGCTTGAAGTCACCCTGGTCGGTGAGCCGGCGCAGACGTCGCAGCAGATCCTCGGTGTTGCGGCGGCTGGGCAGAACCGCCAGCAGCTTGTCGAGCTCGAGCTCGAGCCGGTTCACCTCTTCGCGGAACTGCGGCAGGCTGCGCTTCGCCGCCTCGCCTTCCTGGATGCGGCGGTCGAGATCGGCGAGCTGCCGTTCGGCGCGGACGGTGCGCTCGTTGGTCTTCTTGACCAGCAGGAAATGGAACGCCAGGACGATGCCGATAGCGAGCGCGGCGGCGACGGCGGCCGACACGTACCAGGGCTTGTCCTCGAGTCCGGTTTGCATTGCCATCTCGTCTCTCTCCTCAGGCGGCGTCGGCCACGGCTGTTTCCGCCGTCTCGGCGGCGACCGCGGTCTCCGGCTCCTCGGCCACGTACTCGAAATCGAACTCGATCTTGAAGCTGTAGCTCGTCGTCGTCCCGGCGCCGCCGTTGCGTGACACGTCCTTCGTGTCCGGCTCTTTGAACTCGGGCACGCTCGCCAGGTTCTCGATGAAGGACGCGATGGCGGTGGTGTTGAACGCGATGCCGTCGAGCTGGACCTTCGAGCCCTTCACCGTCATCGAGTTCAGCCACAGCTGCTCGGGCAGGGCGCGCGACACGCGGTCCATCAGGTTGACCGGTCCCTTCTGCGCCGTGGTGAGCTGGGTGATGACGTCGATCTTGGTGCTCAGCTCTTCCTTCTTCGCCTTGTACTCGTCGACTTCCTTGAGAATCGGCTCGAGCTCGGCCACCCGCTGTTGGGCACGGCCGACGGCGGCCTGCTTCTCTTTCAGCGCGCTCTGCGCCAGGAAGTAGAGAATGCCGCCGATCAGCAGCCCCAAGACGAGGCCGCCGGCGAGGAATAGAACCGACGGGTCGGTATCGCCGATCGCCAGCTTGCTGCCGGTCTTGCGGGCGACGGCCGGGCGACGACCTTCGGAGAGTAGATTGATCCGAATCATGCCGTTCAGTCTCCGGCGCGCCGAATGGCCAGACCGACCGCGACGCCCAGCATCGGCGCGATCGACTCGAGCCACTCGCGCTGGAAGTCGCTCTCTTTGTATTGAATCTTGCGGAACGGATTCATCGGCTCGGTGGGGACGCCGAAGCGCTCGCGGAGCACTTCCTGCAGGTTCGGCGTGAGGGCACAGCCACCGCTGAGCACGAGCTCGTCGATCGGACCCTCGGACGAGGTCGCACCGAAGAAGTCGAACGTCTTCTGAATCTCGTTGGCCATCTCGGCGGACACTCCGTCGAGCACCCGGCGTGCGTCGGCGGCGCTGTAGCTGCCGACCGTCTCGCCACGCTTGAGCAATTCGGCCTGGTCGAAGGAGAGATTGAACTCGCGCTGCAAGGCCTCGGTGAACTGGTTGCCGCCGAACGAGATGTCGCGCCAGAAGACGCTCTGCCCCCGCGCGATCACGTTGATGTTGGTGACACCGGCGCCCATGTTGATCAGCGCGACGTTCTTCAGCGGGTCGAGCTCGTAGTTCATCTCGTAGGCGTTCTGGATCGCGAACGCGTCGACGTCGACGACGACCGGGCTCTTGCCCGCCTGCGAGATCACCGACACGTAGTCGTTCACCTTCTCGCGCTTGACCGCGACGAGCAGGACGTCCATGTCCTCACGCCCCGGTTCGTCCTCGGAGAGCGTCACGTAGTCGAGCCGCACATCGTTGATGTCGAAGGGGATGTGCTGCTCGGCCTCCCACTGGATCGACTCGCCGAGCTCGTCCGGCGGCATCATCGGCAGCTGGATCTTCTTGATGATCACCGAGTGGCCGGAGACCGACGTGGCGTAGCTCGCGGCCTTCACGCCCGTCTGGTTGTTGAGGCTTTGGATCGCGTCGACGACGAGCGACGAGTCCATGATCGAGCCATCGACGATCGCCTCCGGAGAGAGCGGCTCGACGCCGATACGCTGCAGCTGATAGGTCCCGCCCTTCTTCTCGCGGAGCTCGACCAGCTTGATGGTGGCGCTCCCGATATCGAGTCCGACGACACCTTTCGAGCGTGAGAAGAACACCTAATTGCCTCTCGATCGACGGCTCCGGCCGTCTCCCGCGCCCGGCCGTCGTCTCGCCTGCGAGAGGCCGAAAGCGCTGTGTTGATGCGAGTTTATCTGCTATCCTTCAGGCGTTTTGGGAGCGTAGCAGCCGATTTCGGGGAAGTCAAGATAGTACATTTGCTTTTTGCTATACAAAAAGCGACGACTCGTCGGTGCTCCACCACGGATCCGCCGGCACCCCGAAAGGACCACAAGATCTTGCGGTTTCGGGGGCCTCAGATTCTCGCGTCGCTGCGCCGTCGGTCGCTCATTCGACGCGACACGTTGAGCACTCCGCGCAGATTCTCGATCGCCCGGCACATGCGATCGAGGTGTCGCCGGTTGCGCACTTCGACGACGACGTCGATCAGGCCGCGGCCGGTCTCGATCGCCTCGGCCTCGAACTGGCGGATGTTCGACGACTCTTTGGCGATCACTTCGGTGAGCCGCGCCAGCATGCCCTGGTCGTCCTGGGTCTCGATCTCGAGCGACACCGGGTAGACGTCGCTGGCGCCTCGCGCCCATTCGACGTCCACCAGCCGATCGCCGTCGACCGCCAGCTGCTTGAGGTTCGGACAGTCGGCCGAGTGAACCGAGATGCCGCGCCCACGCGTGATGTAGCCGACCACGTCCTCCCCGGGCACCGGTCGGCAGCACTTGGCGAGGGTGGCGAGCATGTCGTTGTGGCCGCGCACCACCACGGGACCGGACGAAAGCAGGCGGTCGACCGTGCGGCGCACGATACCCGGGCGCTCGGGCGGCGCCTGCGGGATCTCCTGCTCTTCGATCAGCGCCGCCAGTACCTGCTTGGACGAGATGCGCCCGTAGGCGATGCGCTGGTAGAGGTCGTCGAGCTTCGACAGCCCCTCGCGGCGGAGGTAGCTCTCGAGCTTCTCACCTTCGAGCACGCGGCGCGGCGATTTGCGCAGCTTGCGAATCTCGCGCTCGAGGATGCGCCGGCCGAGCGCCAGCGCCTCTTGCTTCTGCTGCGTGTGGATCCAGTGACGGATCTTGCTCTTGGCGCGCGACGTGGCGACGAAGTTCAACCAGTCGCGGCTGGGATGCGAGCCCTGCGTGGTGACGACTTCGACCATATCGCCATTGCGCAGCGGCTTGCGCAGCGGCACCAGCTTGCCGTTCACTCGCGCGCCGGTGCACTCGTGGCCGATGTCGGTGTGAATGCGGTAAGCGAAGTCGACCGGCGTGGCACCGCGCGGAAAGGCGAAGACGTCGCCCATCGGGGTGAAAACGTAGACCTCGTCGGGATAGAGATCGATCTTCAGCGCGGAGAGGAACTCGCGCGGGTCCTGGACCTCTTTCTGCCACTCGAGGAGCTGGCGCAGCCACAGGATGTTCGGGTCGTTCGTCGCCTCGCCGCTCGAGCCACTTTCCTTGTACTGCCAGTGCGCGGCGATGCCTTCCTCGGCGATCAGATCCATCTCGCGCGTGCGGATCTGCACCTCGAACGGCTGCCCCTTCTCGCCCAGCACCGTCGTGTGCAACGACTGGTAGAGGTTGGGCTTGGGCATCGCGATGTAGTCCTTGAAACGCCCCGGAATCGGCCGCCAGTTCTGATGCACGACGCCGAGCGCCGCATAGGTGTCTTTCAGCGTGCCGGTGATGACGCGGAAGGCGAGAAAGTCGTAAAGCTGCGAGATGTCGATGCCCTGGCGGCGCAGCTTGCGGAAAATCGAGTAGTAGCGCTTGACGCGGTAGCTGATCTCGGCCTCGATCCCGGCCTCGTCGAGCTGCTTGCGCAAGCGATCCCCGATCTGCTGCAGCGCCGAGCGCGCCGAGCGCATCTTGTCGCGGATCTCGGTGTCGAGCTCGGCGAACTGGAGTGGCCAGCGCCAGTAGAAGGCGAGGTCCTCGAGATCGCCCTGGACCCGCGACATGCCGAGGCGGGTGGCGATCGGAGCGTAGATCTCGAGGGTCTCGGACGAGATGCGGCGCCGCGCCTCCTGCGACATGTGCTGCAGCGTGAGCATGTTGTGCAGCCGGTCGGCGAGCTTCACCAGAATCACCCGCAGGTCGCGCGCCGACGCCAAGATCATCTTGCGGAACGTCTCGGCCTGCGCTTCATCGCGGCGCACGTACTCGGTCTTCGAGATCTTGGTCACCCCGTCGACCAGGTCGGCGATGTCTTCACCGAACTGGTCCACCAGCACCTCTTTGGTGGTCAGGGTGTCCTCGAGCACGTCGTGCAGCAGGCCGACGGCGACGCACGTGGCGTCGAACTTCAGGTCGGCGAGCAGGAACGCAACGTACACCGGATGGGTGACGTACGGCTCACCGCTCTTGCGCATCTGGTCTTTGTGCTTCTCGGCGCTGAACTCGTAGACGGCACGCAACAACCCCTCGTCGTAGGGACGATCGTGATCGCGCAGGCGCCGGAGCACGAGGTCGAGGTCGACATCGCGACGCGCGCGCAGCGGCGGTTTGGGCTGACGTTTCGCCATCGTCTCGAGTCCGAACGGTGCGCTCTCAGGCGCCGTCGCCCTCCCCCGCGACGTCCACCTCTGGAGACCCCGCCTCGGGGGGCGGTCCCTCGATCGCGCCGAGCACGACGAAGAGCTGGTCCTGCAGCCGGGTCGGCGAATCGTCGCCTGCCGGATAGCTGTAGACCAGCTCGAGCATCGCGTCGCCGGTCGGGTGCAGCGTGAAGATCTTGGTCTCCTCGGTCGCGGCGCCGCCCTCGTCGACGTAGCGTCCGCGCGAGTAGAACGCCGGTCCGAGCTGGGTCACGAGCTCGTTCTGACCCTTGTACTCACCCTGCGCGCGCGCCTCGATCTCCGCCTTGTGTTGCTGCCAGGCGGCGACCAGGTTGACGCCACCGACCTCGGGCCTGCGCACGTGGACGTCGAGTGCACCCTCGGCCGCCGACGCCGCGGCTTCCTCGCCGAGCGCGTCCGCGTTGGGCACCAGGCGCAGGGTCTCGCCCTGGTTCTCGGCGACAACGAAGACCTCGGGCAGATCGACGATCACGACACCGAGCGCCACGTTCTCCACCACCACCGGCTCGGGCTCGGGCGGCGGCGGAGCCGGCTCGTCGGCGGCGCAGGCACCAAGCAGGACGAGCAGGCCGGCGAGCATCAACGCCTCGAGCAGGCGCGCGCGGTGCCCGGGGGTGTGGGAGGCACAGGGACGGAAACAGGCGAATCGACGCAGCGAGTCGAGCTGGCTCA
This sequence comes from Acidobacteriota bacterium, assembly GCA_039194425.1. GTDB lineage: Bacteria > Acidobacteriota > Thermoanaerobaculia > Multivoradales > J023 > JAUIJL01. The sequence continues at coordinate 509,928 of JBCCVZ010000001.1, forward strand.
TGGCAGTCCTCGGCAGTTCACGATCGCTCTCGAAGAAGCGGATCGCGAGTTTACCTTGAACCGACGCCTCGTCACCCCTCCGAGACCGCGCCCACGGCACTGCGAACAGTCGCGTTTTTGCGAACGACTAGGGCAGCGGCTCGACGACGCCCGCGGTGCCGCCGCCACCGCGCGGATCGGCCGCCGCCTCGTGCCAGCGCGGCGTATGCGCGGCCGTCTCCTCGGCCGGGTCGCTCGCGGCAACGAAGGAGCGCGCGGCGTGCACCTGCGCCAGCGACCGGGCCACCTCGAGCGCATGGCCGCGTGCGGCGAGCGCTTCGAGGCTCTCGGGCGAGAGCGCGTCGGGCTCGTGGAAGAGCGCGTCCGGGAGCCACTGGTGGTGCACTCGCGGACGATCGACCGCAGCCTGCAGCCCGAGGTGGTCGACGACGAAGCCGAGAAGAACCTGCAGCGTCGCGGTCGGGATGCGCGAGCCGCCGCGGCCGCCGAGCGCCAGCACTTCGCTGCCCGTGGCGTCGTCGCGCCAGGCGACGGTCGGGCTCATCGACGACAGCATGCGGCGCCCCGGGCGCACGGCGTTGGCCTCGCCCTGCACCAGACCGTACAGATTCGGCCGCCCGGGCGCGGCGGCAAAGTCGTCCATCTCGTTGTTGAGGAAGAAGCCGGCCTCGGCGACGAAGACACCGCTCCCGAACGCACCGTTGAGGGTCGTCGTCAGGGCGACGGCGCCTCCTCCCGCATCGATCACCGAGAGATGGGTCGTGTCGAGGCTCTCGACGGCGGCCCCTTCGGCACGCGCACCTGGCCACGGCTCGACCGCGCGCGACGGCGTCGCGCGTTCGAGGTCGATCGCGCGCGCGCGCCGCGTCAGCCACGCGCTCGCCAGCAGCTCGCCGGCCGCGGCCTCGGTGGTCCACGGATCGCCGAGCAGGAATCGATCAGCGTAGGTGCGTCGCCAGACCTCGGCCAGCCGATGCGAACGCACGGCGCCCAGGCCGGTGGTCAGGGTCTCGAGGCCGATGCGCTCGAGCATGCCGACGGCGCCGGCGAGCAGAATGCCGCCCGACGACGGTAGATCGGCCGTCGCCGCCTGCCAGCCGAACCCGCTCCAGCGAACCGGCTGACGCCAAACCGGCTCGTAGGCGGCGAGGTCGGCGGCGGTGAGAATGCCGCCTTGTCGCTGGACGGTGTCGGCGACAGCCGCGGCCACGGCGCCCTCGTGAATCGCCGACGGGCCGCTCTGCGCATAGCGCTCGAGAGTGTCGGCGAGGCGCGGCAGGCGCATCGTCGAGCCGACCGGCGGCGGCGCGCCGCCGGGCAGCCACACCGCCGCGGCCTCGGGGAACCGAGCGAGACGCGCACTCGCGCTCTCGAGCGTCGCGGCCATGCGGCGGCTGACCGGGAAGCCCCGTGCCGCGAGCCGTCGAGCCGGCTCGACGACCCGCGCCCCGGGCAGGCGACCAAAGCGCCGATGCAGCGTATAGAGGCCGGCCGGCGAGCCCGGCACACCGACGGCGAGCGCGCCGACGGTGGACGCCTCGGGCACCGGCTCGCCGTCGGCGTCGAGGTACATGGTGCGCGTCGCCGCGGCCGGCGCGGTCTCGCGGAAGTCGAGGAACAAGGGCTCGGCGTCCGGATCGAGGCGCACGATGGCGAAGCCGCCGCCACCCAGGTTGCCCGCTTCAGGCGAGACCACCGCCAGAGCCAGCGCGGTGGCGACGGCGCCGTCGACCGCGTTGCCGCCGGCGCGCAGCACGTCGAGGCCGACCGCTGTCGCCAGCTGCTCGTCGCTGACGACGGCGCCGCCGGTGCCGCGCAGCGTCGGACGCGACGCCGCGTCGGCCACAGCGGGCGTCCAGACCAGGCCCGCGAGCAGCGCAACCGCGCCAAGTATCGTCACCGCGACGACGCGGAGCGCGGAGCGGACGCGCGCGGCGTGGGCGCGCGCGGCGTGGGCGCGCCCGGAGCTCACCGCCGCGATGCTCACAGCTCCTTGAGCTCGTTGAAGATGCCCTGCACTGCTTTCTTCGCGTCGGCGAAGAGCATCATCGTGTTGTCGTACTCGAAGAGATCGTTCTTGATGCCGGCGAAACCAGCCGACAGGCTGCGCTTGATCATGATCACGGTGGCGCCGTTCCACACCTCGAGCACCGGCATGCCGTAGATCGGGCTGCCCGGAAGCTTCTCCGCCGCCGGATTCACCACGTCGTTGGCGCCGACCACGATCACCACGTCGGTATTGCGGAACTCGGGGTTGATCTCGTCCATCTCGACCAACTGCTCGTAGGGCACGTCGGCCTCGGCCAGGAGCACGTTCATATGCCCGGGCATGCGCCCGGCGACCGGATGGATCGCGTAGCTCACCTTTGCGCCACGCTTCTCGAGCAGCGACGCCAGCTCGCGCACCGTGTGCTGCGCCTGCGCCACGGCGAGGCCGTAGCCCGGGACGAAAATCACCGACTCGGCGTTCTCGAGCACCAGCGCCGCTTCTTCGGCGCTGAACGAGCGTACGTTGGTGTACTCGGACGAACCACCGCCACCCGCCGCCTGGTCCTCGCCACCGAAACCGCCGAAGAGCACGTGCGCCAGAGTGCGGTTCATCGCCACGCACATGATCTGCGTCAAAATCAGGCCCGAGGCGCCGACCAGCGCACCGCTGATGATCAGGACGTTGTTCATCAGCACGAAGCCGGTGGCCGCCGCGGCGATGCCGGAGTAGCTGTTGAGCAGCGAGATCACCACCGGCATGTCGGCGCCGCCGATCGGGATCACCAACATGACGCCGAGGATCAGGCTGCCGGCCAGGACGACCAGGGCGAGCACCGTCAGCTGCCCGGGATCGGAGACCTGGAACACCGCCCACACGCCGGCGCCGAGCGTGCCGACGAAGAGCAGCGCGTTGAGCACGTGGCGGCCGGGCAGCAGGATCGGATTGCCCGACATTTTGCCCGCCAGCTTCAGGTAGGCGACGATCGAGCCGGAGAGAGTGAGCGCACCGATCAGCATCGAAAGAACGGTGGTGACGCCGGGAGCCAGGCCGCTGACGCCGACCAGGGTCGTCGGCTCGCCGGCCTCGATCGCCTCACGCCACAGCACCGCGGCGGCGACCAGCGCCGAGGCGCCGCCACCCGAGCCGTTGAACAGCGCCACCATCTCGGGCATCTGCGTCATCTCGACGCGCAGCGCCGCGATCAGGCCGATGGCGCCGCCAATCACCAGCCCGGCGACGATCCAGGTGTAGTCGACGGTGCCGAGCTCGATCAGCGTCGCCACCACCGCGACCAGCATCGCCAGCGCCGACAGACGATTGCCGTTGCGCGCCGAGCGCACGCGGGTGAGACCCTTCAGGCCGAGGATGAAGAGGACGGCCGAGAGCAGGTAGAGAAAGGGGACGAGAGCGCTTTCGACGAAGCTCATTTCTTCTTCCTGCCGAACATGCGCAGCATGCGATCGGTGACCAGGAAGCCGCCGACGACGTTGATCGTGGCGGTGATGATGGCGAACAGGCCGAGCAGCGACGAGGTCGCCGTGTCACCGGCCTGGGCCATCGCCAGAGCGCCGACCACGGTGATGCCGGAGACCGCGTTGGCGCCCGACATCAGCGGCGTGTGCAGAGTCGGCGGAATCTTGTTGATGATCTCGAAGCCGACGAAAATCGCCAGCACGAAGACGTAGAGGCCAATCAAGAGCGGGCCCATCACCATCAGCTCTCTCCTTCCAGGAGCTGGCGCGTCGGCTCGTGGCGCACGGTGCCCTCGTGTACCAGGAGCGCGCCGGCGATCACTTCGTCATCGAGGTCGAGCGCGATGCCGGCCGCGTCGGCGTCGTCGCCCTTCGGCCGCATCGAGTCGACCAGGGCCCAGATGTTGCGCGCGTAGAGCTGGCTCGCGTCGTACGGCGTCTCGGCGGGGAGGTTCGCTGGACCGAGCACCAGCACGCCGCCGTGGTCGACGTCGCGCCCCTGCTTCGACAGCTCGCAGTTGCCGCCCTGCGCCACCGCCAGGTCGACGACGATCGAGCCCGGCCGCATCGCCTCGACCATCTCGGTCGTGACCAGGGTCGGCGCCTTCTTGCCCGGCACCAGCGCGGTGCAGATGACGACGTCGGCGGCGGCGACGTGGCGGGCGACGATCTCGCGCTGCTTGCGCAAGAAGTCTTCCGTCATTTCCCGCGCGTAGCCGCCCTCACCCTCGCCGCCCTCGGCCTCCGGCAGCTCGATGAAGCGCCCGCCGAGCGACTCGACCTGCTCCTTCACCACCTCGCGGATGTCGGAGACCTCGACGACGGCGCCCAGGCGCTTGGCGGTCGCCACCGCCTGCAGGCCGGCGACTCCGGCGCCCATCACGACGACTTTCGCCGGCGTGATCGTGCCCGCCGCGGTCATCAGCAGCGGAAAATACTTTCCGAGTCTCGAGGCGGCGAGCAGCACAGCCTTGTAGCCGGCGATCGACGCCTGCGACGACAGCGCGTCCATCGACTGCGCGCGGCTGATGCGCGGCACCAGCTCCATCGCCAGTGCGTCGACGCCGGAGTCGGCGAGCGCGCGCACGGCGTCGAGATTTTGGTGGGGGGCGAGCAGAGCGACAAGCAAGGCGCCGCGACGCATCGCCTGCAGGTCGGCGACCGGCAGCGGACCGACGCTAGGCACCAGATCGGCCGACGCGAGCCCGTCACGGCCGTCCGCGACCTCGGCACCGACCTCGCGGTAGGCGTCGTCGGCGAAATGCGAGCCGACGCCGGCGCCGGCCTCGACGGTGACCGCGAAGCCCGCGGCGCGCATCTTCTTCACCGTTTCCGGTGTCGCGGAGACGCGCGTCTCGCCGGCCTTCGATTCATTCGGGACGAAGACTTGGACCATCAGGCGTACTTTCTCCTCAGCGTGCCGGGCGATCCTATCGGCGGCCCCGCACGGGCGCAAGGAAGAGTGCGTTCAAACGCCGGTGGCGATCGAGTACGCCCAGTGGGCGATCACGACGCCGACGAGCGCCCAGCGCGCCCAGGTCGGCGGCAAGGGCACGGCGGGAAGGCCGCGTCCGCTGAGCGCAAGAACAGCCGACACCGCGCCGCCACTCAAGAAGAAGACCCAGGCGACGGTCGGCAGCGGAAAAAGGATCAGCGCCTCGAGCGGGCGGAAGGCGGCGAGCGCGAGGGCCGCACGCGTCGTGCCGCAGCCTGGGCACGGAATCCCGGTCAGGCTCTTGAACGGACAGGGCGGCAAGACGCCGGCGAAGAATCCGCCGAACGGCGCCAGCGCGAGCAGCGCCAGCGCCGCTGCGGCCCACAGGATCGCCAGCTGGCGACCACCGCGCACGGCGACCGGATCGGCGGGTGCCGCCGCGCCGGGGGGTGTCGCGAGCGTCGTCACGTCACTGACTGGCGGCCCCCATGAACGCGGCGCCGCCGGCGGCCATGATCATGGCGATGACGCAGACGCAGCACAAGATGATCGGCAGCAGAGCCGCCGCCAGCGCCTTGCCCGAGCTCGTCCGGTGCACCTGCATGAAGCCGTGGTAGTTGAAGTACACCTGCAGGCCGAAGGCGACGAGACCGCCGACGATCGGCACGATGTTCGCCAACGTCGCCACCTGGCTGTAGCTCATCACGTTGAACGTGCCCTCGAAGCGGCTCTCCGAGTCGTTGAGCCCACCGAGGACCATGAGCCCCAGGTGGTAGATGCCGGAGCTGATGAGAATGATGATCGGGTAGATGATCGGGAAGAGGAAGGCGACCATCACGACCTGCGCGAAGCCGACCGCACCCATGGCGCCCATGCCTTCCATGCCCTCGAGGCCACCCAGCATGCCGGTCCACAGCCCGCTGAAGGCGAACGACCAGATTTGCCCGATGATCGTCATGACCCAGGCGATGAACAGGCCGAAGAGGAAGGGCGACACGTAGTCACCGTCCGGGCGCACCCGAGCAAACGCTCCGCGTGCATCTTGGACGATCAGCTTCACGGTCTCGATCAGGGCGGCGCCCCAGCCGAGCTGTGAGCGGTCGAGCCACGGCAGGCGATCACCGCCACCGACGACAGGCGGTCCACCAGGAGCCGAGGGCGGAGCGTACGGGTTGTGCGGCGATGCAGGTGGCGGAGGCGTCGGTGAGTCGGACCAATCTTGCACAGCGCAATCTCCAGCGGTCATGGACAGGATGCGAGGAAAAGCGCTCCGAGTCTACACCCCGCGAGGCGATCCATCACGCACAATCCGTCCTCCGCATCGGTGACCGCATCGGGTACACTGCTCGGTGGCTCGAGACGGGCCGTCCGCTTCCCCGATGTCTCCTTTTTCCTCTCGACCCAATTCTCGAGACGAGGTTGCCATGTCGAAGACCCAGGCCCGCAGCGCCACTCCCCCACCGCGTCTCTATCTGCTGCTCGAGGGGCGTGCCCTCGGCGAGTGGGCGACCACCGAGGCGCTGATGCCCTGGCTCGCCGACGGGCGCAGCGGCGACGGCCACCCGGTGATCACGCTGCCCGGCTTCATCGCCTCCGGCATGTCGACCCGTCCCCTCCGCCGATTCCTGAAGCGCAAGGGGTACAGCCCACATTGCTGGCGCATGGGGCGCAATCTCGGCCTGTCGCACGAGCTCGAAGAGCAGCTGCTCGAGCGCCTGCGCGAGATCCACGACCGCTACGGGCGCAAGGTGAGCCTGATCGGCTGGAGTCTGGGCGGCGTCTACGCGCGCTGGATCGCCAACGAAGCTCCCGAGCTCGTGCGCCAGGTGATCAGCCTCGGCTCACCGTTCACCGACAACCCGCGCGCGAACCACAGCTGGCGACTCTACGAGCGCCTCAGTCCGCGCAAGATCGGCGATCTCACCGAGACCGACTTCGAGCGCATCCGGCGCAATCCTCCCGTGCCGACGACGGCCGTCTACTCGCGCACCGACGGCATCACGTCGTGGCGCTGTTGCGTGCTCGAGCCGAGCGCGCTGGCCGAGAACATCGAGGTGCCGGGCAGCCACTGCGGTCTCGGAGTCAACCCGCTGGTGCTGCACCTCATCGCCGACCGCTTGGCGCAGCCGGAAGACCACTGGCGCCCGTTCCGCCGCAGCGGCATGCGTCGCTTCCTCTACCCGCGTCCGCTGCGCCATCGTCCAGTCGACGCCGACGCGTCGATCGACGAGGCGATCCCGACAGACGCGGTGAGGCGCGAAGCGCGAGAGATGCCGATCGACCAGGCCACCGGCGAGCCCGCCTGAGCATGCGACGACTGACCAGCCTCGACGCTTCGTTTCTATCGCTCGAGACCGACAACGCCCCGATGCACATCGGCGGCGTCTCGATCGTCGACGCCGAAACCCCCGACGGCCGCCTCGACTTCGAGCGTCTGCGCGCGCACGTCGCCTCGCGGCTGCACGTCAGTCACGCGTTCACCGACCAGCTGGCGAGCCTGCCGCTCGGCCTCGGGCGTCCGTACTGGGTGCCGGCCGAGCGCTTCGATCTCGATGCCCACCTCGAGCGCACCCAGCTGCCGGCGCCGGGCGGGCGCCACGAGCTCGAAGAGCTGATGAACTGGGAGATGGCGCAGCGCCTCGATCGCTCGCGCCCGCTCTGGCACATGCTTTTCGTCGAAGGCGTCGACTCGATCGACGGCGTGCCGCCGGGCTCGGTAGCGGTGATCTGCCGCATCCACCACGCCGCCATCGACGGCATGTCGGGCAGCGAGATCGTCGCCGCGCTCTTCGATCCGACGCCGACACCCCGCACGCTGCCGGCGGCGCCGCCGCGCGGCCGTCGACCCGGTCGCCTGGCGATGGCGCGCCAGGTCGGACGCGATCTCTTCGAAACCCCCGAGCTCGGCGATCTCGCCGCCGGCGCCCTGCGACGAGTGGTCGGCGGCGCCCTCGATCCGACGCTGCGCCGAGCCGAGGCACCGCCCCTGCCGTTCTCGGCGCCGAGCACGCGGCTCAACCAGCCGATCACCGGGCGGCGCACGTGGAGCTGGGCGATTCTGCCGCTCGATCGCATCAAGGCGCTGCGCCAGAGCACCGGGGCGACCGTGAACGACGTCGTCCTCACCCTGATCGCCGGCGCCCTGCGGCGCTGGCTCGAAAGCGGCGGCCAGCTGCCCGACGAGCCCCTCGTCGCCATGGTGCCGGTATCGGTGCGCGAGGACACGGAGCGCGGCGACGGCGGCAACCTGGTGTCGGCGATGCTGGTGTCGCTGGCCACCGACATCGACGATCCGTCCGAGCGTCTGCGCAGCGTCCGGCGCAGCGCGCTGGGCTCGAAGACGTACCACGAGGCGATCGGCGCGCGCTCGCTGATGGAGGCCGCCGAGCTCTTTCCCTTCGCCGTCTCCGGCCAGGCGGCGCGCCTCTACAGCCGACTGCGCCTCGCCGGGCGCCACCGGCCGATCTTCAACCTCGTGATCACCAACGTGCCGGGCCCACAGGTGCCGCTCTACATCGCCGGTGGACTCCTGCTGCAGCACGTCGGCGCGGCACCGATCTTCGACGGCATCGGCATGATCGTGCCGATTTTCAGCTATGACGGCGCGCTCGCGGTCGCCATCCTGTCGTGCCCGGACATCGTCGAGCGGGCGTCCGCGATCACCGAGCACCTGCTGCCCGCGCTCGATGCGCTCGAGACCTCGCTGGCGCAGACGCGGAGAGTCTCCGAGCCATCATCCGGCGCCGAGCACAACCAAGCACAGCCGGCCGACGAATGAACCGACGATGGACGGCTATTACGACTACCACCCCCTTCTCTCCCTCGACCGGCACGTCGCGCTCGCCGGGTACCTCGGCGCGGAAACGCGCGTCATCGGCTACCGTCTGGCGGCGGTCACCGGTCTGCCGGTGGTCGACATCGACCGCAGCATCGAGCACGATGCCGGCAAGTCGATCTGGCACTTGATCTGGACCGAAACCGAGGCGCAGTACCGCAATCTCGAGCGTCGCGAGCTGGAGCGAGCGCTCTCGGCCCGTCCCTTCTCCATTCTCACGCTCGGCGACGGCGCGCTTCTCGATCCGGTGAACCGCAAGCGCCTGCTCGAGCAGACGCACCTGGTCGCCCTCGACCTCGACCTGGCGAACACCTACTGGCGGCTGCAGGCGGGAGACACTGCCGACAAGGACTTCTGGCACCCGCTGCACTCCGGGCCGCTCGAGCGTGTCGAGCAGGTAAAGCCGTACTTCGACATCCGGCAGACCGCGCTCGACGTCGCCCACCATCGCATCGACTTGCGCGGCAAGACCAAGAGCGCCGCCGTCAGCGCACTGCAAGATCTGCTCGAGTCGCTCACCGTCGCCGCCTGACGCGGCGCGCTATCCGGCGTAGAGCCAGACCAGGATCGCCACTGCGACGACGAGGGCCAGCACGACCCCGACCGCGGCCAGGTGCTCGGGGCGCGGCCCGCGGCGCACGCGCAGCGGTGACGACGGGTCGAGCTCGCGCAAGAAGTCCTGCGCATCGGACGTGCGGTTGCGCGGATCGCGCGCCAGGCAGTTCATCACCGCCGCCTCGAATCCGGGGTCGACCTCGGGGTCGTGCAGGCGAATCGGCGGAGCCTTCTCGCGCACCCGGCGGAAGAGCGCCTCGAGCGGTCGCTCGTCCTCGAACGGCAGGTGGCCCGTGACCATCTGGTACGCCACCAGGCCGAGCGCGTAGATGTCACTCGCCGGAATGGCCTCCTCGAGATCGAGCTGCTCGGGCGCCATGTAGTCGGGCGTGCCGAGCAGCACATCGGTGGCCGTCAGCTCCGACTCGTCGAGCGATCCGGGGCGCTCCTCGCGCGCCACGCCGAAGTCGGTGAGCACCACGCGCGGTCCGCGCTCGCTCTCCTCGCTGCTCGGCGGCACCAGGAACACGTTGTCGGGCTTGAGGTCGCGGTGCACGATGCCCACACGGTGGGCGGCGGAGAGCGCGGCCGCCATCTGGCAGAGCAGCGGTGTCGCCTCCTCGCTCGACATCGGCCCGCGCCGTGCCAAGTGATCGGCCAGGGTCTCTCCCGCGAGGTACTCCATCACCAGGCAGGGCATCGGCTCCGCGTCGAGGTCACCCGGCGGCGGCTCGTGGAAGAAATCGACGATCCGCACGACATTCGGATGACTGATGCGGCGCGTGTGGTCGACCTCGCGCTCGAATCGCGTCCGCGTGCGGCTGCTGCCGAGTAGATCCGGCTGCACCACTTTCAGCGCCAAGACGTCGCCCGACGAGAGATTCTCCACGCGGTAGACCTCGCCCATGCCGCCGCGGCCGATCAACTCCTCGACGCGGAAGCGCGCGCGCACCAGATCGCCGGGAGAGAAGATACTGCCCTGTCGCCCGCGCCCCGCTGCGTCGACCTCGAATCCGCTCATCGGCCGTGGGTCCGTGGACTCACGACCCCGCCGCCACCGCGTCGTCCACCGCACGATAGGCCACCCGCTCGCGCAGACGCTCCTCCGTCTCATGGTCGCGCAGGTAGATATACATCACCGCCATCGAGTCTTGCTCGGCGCCCGACGTGTTCTCGTACACCGACACCAGCTGGTACTCGTGGTCGGGATCGATGCGCACACCCTCGACGCTCGAGAACGCGTCGACGTGGGCCAGCCCGATCTTGTCGTCGAAGTTCTGCGCACGGCTCTCGAAGAGCACCTCGCCCGTGGTGAGGTTGCGCAGGGTCAGGCTCTCGGCGAATGGATGCAGGTGCACGGCAATGTAATGGATCGTCGTCTCGTACGGCACGCGCAGCAGCTCGGTGACCAGCGTCTCGTTCACCTGGCGACCCGGCGGCACCTTCCAGTGGCCGGTGAAGACGCGGCCGTGCGGATCGTCGTAGGCGTGGGCAGACGCCGCCTCGCCCGTGAGGCAGCTCGAGCCGTGCATCTCCTCGTCGGGCGACGCGACACCGTAGTAGCCGTCCTCGCCCTCGAGCAGCGCCAGGCCGAAGGCCGCGGTCGGCACGAGCGGTGTCATCGTCAGGTCGCTCTGCGCCAGGTCGGCGTCGCGCACGAACTCGATCTCGACCCGGTGCCGCACCTGCACCGGCTCGGCGGCCAGCCGCTCTGCCGGCAGATTCAGGTTGAGCACCTGCGTGGTCAGCGAAAGCGTCTCGGTCGAGCGCATCGGAATGCCGAAGCCAGGCGGAAACTCGATCTCGAGCTGCCCCTGCGACAGCGTGAACAATCGCGGATTGAAGCTCGGCGACGGTCCGTGCAGCATCTGGTGCACCTGGGCGTCGACGTCGAGATTGCTGTGGCACATGAACTCTTGCGGCAGCTGGGTCGTGCCGTCGGGACCGACCATGGTGGCGCGGTAGCCGGTGATCCACACCAACTCGTCGGCGTCCGGATCGCCGACCTGCACGCCGACCTGCGACGACGGCCCGGTCATCGACGGGTAGACGTCGTCGACCTCGTAGACCTGCGACAGGACGACCTCTCGCCGCTCGAGCTCGGCCTGCAGCGCCGCCGCATCCGGCGCCATCGAGGGACCGAGCGCCACCAGGGCGCCGGCACCGAGAGCGATCAGCCCGAGAAAGATCCAGAGCCCGCGTCGGCCCGACCGCGGCTGGGCGGTCGTCCCAAAGTCGTCGTCGAGGTGCAAGTCGCTCATGACACGACTTTATCGCAGGCCACGGCACGGGGCGCGCCGCCACGATGCCGGGCCCGCCGCCACGACGCCAAGGCTCGACGACGCGAAACCCTCAGTCGACGAACCGCCCGAGCTCGGCGAGGATCGGTTCCTCGGTGTCGGGGCCGATGTGGACCATGAAGGACTCATCGTCGTAGTGGTAGTCGTGCGACGAGAGCTTCCAGTAGAAGATGCCGCGCAGGAAGGGATCGGGGCGCTCGGCGTGGGCGTCGTGCAGGGCGCGCACCGCGACAGCGCGCTCCCACAGGCGCCTCGGCTGCTCGCGCCAAACGATCACCAGGGGTTCCCGCGGCTGCTCGGGCGAGGCGGGCTGCTCGACCTCGGCCGCCGGGTCGGCGATCGGCTCGATCAACGAGAAGCCGGTGTCGGCCCACGGCTCGAGGGTCGAGAGCGCGCGCCAGGTGTAGCCGAGCTCGGTGAAAACCACCGGCAGCTCGAGATCCTGGGCGGCGCGGAAACCGTCGAGATCCGCGAGCACCGCGCGCCAGCCATCGAGTAGCGGCGGATAGAGCGACTCTTCGGTCTCATCCTCGAGCAGGCGATCGCGCAGCTTGAAGTAGGCATTGACGCCCATCACGTCGAGCGCATCCCAGAAGCCGACCTCGTGGTACTGATCGAAGTTCGCCGCGTAGCCGATGCGGCCGCTGTAGACCGCACGCGCCGCTTCGACGATGCGGCGCCAGTGCCGATCGAGCGCGGCGCGGCGGGCGTTGATCTGCTCGAGCGACGGCGGCGCATCGAGCGACCCGGCGACGCCGGTCACCGTCTGCGCCCAGCCCTGCTCGATGGCGATGCGCGCGTCGAGGTACTCCTCGAGCGTCGGGTAACGCTCGCGCTCGCGCAGCCAGAGCTCGCGGTCTTCGATCACGTCGCGCTGCGCGAGCAGACGCTCGCGGCGCTCCGCCTGCTTGTCGTCGTCGAGGTACCAATCCTCGAGCGGCGGCAGCTCGTCGAGCGGCAGGGTCGAGGCGAGCGCGTTCATCTCGCTGCCGATCATCAGCAAGTCGACCCCCTCGCGCTCGGCGATCTCAGCCCACTGCACGACGAAGCGCTCGTATTGCGCGAACCACGAGTCGACCTGTTCGTCGGTGCGCGGCATGATCATGCCGTGCCACAAGAACTGGTTGCGCTCGAAGGCATGGTCGAGCGCGACGCGCAGCACCAGCGCCACGTGCAGGCCGTTGCGCTCGGCGCCGCGCATCTCCTCCACCACCCACGGCGACTCCTCCTCCCACCACAGGTGGTCAGTGTCCCAATCGCCCTGCTTGGCATACTCGGTCACCTGCACCGCATTGAAGCCCTGCGCCTCCAGGTTGTCGAACCAAAGCTGGTGGTCGGCCTCGTGGACCTGGATGCCGCCGAGGTAGAAGGCCGGCGGCGGCGACGGACGGCTCGGTGCGGACATGGTGGATTCCTCCGGGCTGTCTCCGGCGCCGCAGCCACTCGTGGCAAAGCCGACGACACACAGAACGCCGAGTGCGACCACGAAACGCAGCGAGTCGTCGACCCTGGATCGTGCGGGGCGGGCGGGCGGGCGAAGCGATCGAATCATCGGTGGGAGGCTCCTCGGGGGCTGGTCGCATCGATCCGGTCGAACGAGTCTTCATCGAGCCTGTCGAGCGAGCCGGTCGCGCGCCACACCGCCTCGGCGAGCGGTTCGTCGAAGCGGATCGCCAGGCGCTCGGCGACGGTGTCGAGAGTGTGGGCCATGCGCTCGGCGCTGCCGAAGAGCGGCTCGACCTGCGACGCGTACGCGGCGACGGCGGCAATCTTGGCCTCGAGATCGATCTCGGCCCAGGGCGCCGGCTCGCTGCGCCAAGGGCCGAGCGGGCGCTCGATCAGCTCGCCGAGAAAAGACAACCCGAGCGCGTGCCAGCGGGCGCGGCGCGAGCGCGCGTACGGCAGGTCTTCGTAATAACGCAGCGACGAGGGCGGAAAGGCCCGCTCAGCGGCAGCGCGCACCGTGCGGTGGTCGAGATGGCCTCCGACGCCGAGCGGCACGAGCAGGCGACGCAGCGGCGGCAGCGCCCGCAGATCCGCGGCGAGCGCAGCGACGAGCGCCTCGTCGACCGGGCGGGCGCGGTCGAAGAGGGCGGCGAGCGACGGCAGCGGGCCGTCCGGGTGGCGGCGGTAGACCGCATCGAGCCGGCGCCAGCGCACGCCCTCGGCGCCGAGAATCTCGCACGCGACGCGATCCTCGGCGCGGCGCGCCGCCACCGCGGCGTCGGCCGCCGCCACACCGGCCTCACCGGCCTCGAGCCCGATCAGCGCATGGAAGGCGACTGCCGCCGGCGAGGCGTCCCGATCGGTCACCGCCGAACAGGGGTCGTCGGACGGTCCACCGGCGAAGACGGTCAGCACGACGACCCGTCCGCCGGTGCGCGCCATGCGGTGGATCTGGCCGCCGCACGAGAGCGCCGCGTCGTCGAGATGGGGCGACAGGACGAGCAGGTCGATCGGCGACTCGGGGCTCGTCACGCCGCGTCCGCCTCCGGCGGCGTCGTCTCGTCGGGCGCGAGCGGCGCCGGCGGCGGCGAATCGCGCCACGAGCCGTCGAGCAGGCGTTCGGCGACCTGCCGCCAGCCGGTGCGGAAGGCGTCCTTGGTGCGTGTTCGCCGGGCACCGTCGCGCGCCGCGTTGGCCATCGCCTCCAGCTCACCAGCCGGCCGCTCAGAGAGCGCACGCACCGCGCGGCGCAAGCCGTCGACGGTGACGTCGTCGAGCAGCACGCCGGCCGACGGGTCGAAGTCGACCGACACCTCGCGCTGCACCACCGGCACCAATCCGGCGTGCATGCAGGTGTAGACGCTGCCGCCACCGCCCTCCGAGCACGACGGATAGACCAGGCCGAGCGTGCCGCGGGCGAGCTCGAGGAACTCGGGCGACGCGACGTCGATCCAGCCATAGGTGTGGATGTTCGGCGTGCGGTAGAGCTCGTGGAAGTACTCGCGCTCGAAGTCGCGCTCGCGCCGCACCGGTCCGCAGACGGTGAGGTGCAAGTCGGGCATGCCGGCGAAGGCCTCGAGCACGCGGTCGAGCCCCTTGTGCACCAGCGCGCCGCTGCCGAACCACAGGAAACGCCGCCGTACGGCGTCGAAGTCTTTCTCGACGTCCGGGTAGACGCGCGGCACCGAGATCGGCACGTGCAACAAGGGCGTGCGGGCGAAGCCGTAGGTGCCCTGGGTGAAGCGATTGCCGAGCACCGTGGCGACGTCGGCGGTCTCGATCGCCCGCGTCTCGGGCAGCAGCTTGTGGCCGGCGAGGCGCACGCCACGACGCTGCTCGAGCGACGTCAGGCGCGCATGCTGCGCGGGGTTGTGGAAGCTCCAATGCGCGGTGTCGAGGTGCAGCACCTTCAACGTCTCGTCGCCGAGCCGCGGCGCCCAGCGCTCGAGGTTGAGCCGCACGTCGAGCACCAGCTCATAGCGCCTCTGCGGCACGAACCCTCCGTGGGTCCACGACACGCAGTCGACGCGTCGACCGAGCGCTGCGAAGGTGCGCGCCATGGTCCACGATTCCCAGAAATGCGTGTGCGAGTACGGGATCGCCGCCTCGATCTCGTCGGCCGATGCCCGCGGCCGCGCACGCCGCAGCAGGAACGGATCGAGAATGTACGAGAAGAGCGCGTCGCCGCGATGCGGGCCCTCCGGCTCGAGCGAGACGACCTCGCGGTCGATGCGCTGCAGGCGCCGGCTCCACTTCGCCGCGAGGCGGCGCACCTCGGACCGCAGGTGGTTCGGCGTCAGGTCGCGGAGCAGCTGACCGCGACGCGCCAGGCGGCGCCGCGCCGCCAGCTCGGCCTCGGACCACGAAGGGGTGTCTGCGCTCATCGGTCGATCATCGCGAGTCGGCGGTCAGATCGCCCTGGACGAAGGTCCGCCAGGAGTCGCCGAAGCGGCGCCAAGCATAGCCGACGGCGAGCAGGCCGGCGAGGCACGAGAGCGCGGCGCGCCCGACCACCTGGTCGCCCGGCACGAAGACGAAGATCGGTACGAAGAGCAGCGCCGCCACCAGGTCGAGCTGCAGGAGCTCTCCGAGCAGGCGCCAGAAGCCGGGTGCCGACAGGCGATGGATGCCCCAGGCGAGGACCAGGATACCGAGCGGGAAGTAGCCGGCGACAGCCATGCCATTGGCACCGAGCCGAGTCTGCGTCAGGAACAGGCCAAGGCCGCCGAGCGACACCAGGTTGAGCAGGGTGTAGACGATGAGCAGGCGATCCATGTGCCGCGTCAGCAGCAGCTCGAGGCCGAACATCGAGAGTGGACGCACCAGCGGCACCAGGCTCAGGATCCGCAGGTAGTCGGCCGCCCCGATCCATTCGCGCCCGCCGAGCACGAGCGCCACCAGCTCGGCGTTGACGAAGAGGAAGAAGGCCGTCGGCACGGCCAGCGCGGCGAGGAAGACAGTGGCTACGCGGTAGGCCTCGAACGCCTTGCCGGGCTGCGCGTCGTAGCGCACGAAGGCCGGGTAGAGCGCGCGTCCGAGCGGGTCGGCGAGCAGGCGCGGAAAGAAGAACACGGCGAAGACCGCCAGACCCGCGATTCCGACGACGGCGCTCGGGAAGCGCAGGCCGAGGACGAAGGTGTCGAGCTTCAGCACCGCCTGCTCGAGCAGCGCCATCCACATCAGGGGCAGCGAAACCCAAACCAGGCGCCGCGTGCCGCCCGCGATCCAGCGCAGCCGAATCACGTGGCGCGCGGACCACCAGAGGACGAGCGTGTAGACCGCCGCCGCCGCGATGTGCGCCACGATCAGGCTCCACACCCCGTGGCCCTGCCAGGCCAGCAGCAGCGACAGGCCGGCAAACACCGTGTTGCGCGCCAGCTCGGCCGGGATCGTGCGCTGCACCTGCAGCTCCGACTCGAAGAAGACCATCGGCACCGCCCCCAGCCCCTGGACGAAGAGGAAGAGGCAGAGCGCGCGGATCACCGCCGGCGCCGCGTCGTCGGTGTCGTGGTAGGCCAGCGCCAAGAGCGGCGCGCCGACGAAGACCAGCGTCGACAGCGCACCGCCCCAGCCCGCCTGCAGCGCGAGGAAGTTGCCGAACGGCTTGTCGCGATCGCGCACGACATGACCCGGCACCCCGAGATCGCGCACCTGCGCCAGGAGCAGGAAGAGTGGCTCGGCCCACGCCCAAACGCCCATCTCCTCGGGCGGGATCATGCGGCGCAGCGCCATGTGGGTGGCGAAGGTGACGACGATGCGCCACACCTGGGACACCGTGGCGGCCCCGGCCGACTTCATCACTTTGCCGGCGATCGACTCGACGAGCACGACAGTCCTCGGTGCCTCAGTCGTTGCCCATGGGCCGCGTTCGCGACCGGCCCTGATGGATGAAGCGAGTCAACGAATCCTTCCGAGTGGAGATGCCGCGGAAGTCCTCGAATTCAGAATCCTTGGAACGCCCGTCGGAGTGCTCGAGCGGCACTGGGACCGCCGGCATCCTGCCGGCCTGGGTGCAGACAAGCTGGTTGCGTGAAGTTCTTCCCATATCGCAAGCGATCGTGCCGGAGCGGAGCGCGGGAATTGCCCCGCGCGGCCGGCAAGATGCCGGCGGTCCCAGTACGGTCCGCGTCGTCTGGGGGGTCGATGCCGAACAGACAGGTTCACAGGGCGTGGAATCGAAGAGCTTCCTTCTTAATATATGGCGATCGGTTTCGGCAGGCGACCGGGCAGCCGTCGGCGCAGTGGCTCGGCCGCGCGTTTCCACAGCCGCAGGAGCGGAATCGGCAGGCGCGGCGGCGCCTCCTCGGGATGCGGCGCGGCGCTGCCGAGATCGGACGCCGCCGCCTCGAGCTCGTGGAGCGTCACGTCGTCGGCGGTCGTGGTGTCACTCTGGCGCCAGGCGCGCTGGTAGTAGTTCTGCTGGGGGACGATGTCGCCGGTGGACTCGTCCGTCTTCGTAGCGACGACGAAGAGACCGATCTGGCGATTGCCGGCGCGGCCGTACGACACCCCGGCCAGGGCGTCGGGCTCGTAGTCGTAGATCTTCCAGGGCCCGGTCTCGAGCCGGCCGGCGACCCACCACGACACGTACTCGAAGAACACCAGGCGCTCGATCGACCAGTGGTTGGCGCTGTAGAAGTCGGCGAAAAGGGTGGGCGAGAACTGGTAGAAGCCGAGATCGAGGTGGTTGTTGGCCGGCACGATGCCGTGCACGATGCGGCCGCCCGGTTTGAGCAGCCGATAGATGTTGTCGAGCACCTGCGGCACGTCGAAGACGTGATGCAGCGTACCGCCCTCGTGCACGAGATCGAATCGCCCCTCGAGCTCCGGCGGGATCGGCTGGTTCAGGTCGTGCAGGAACTCAGCGCCCTCGTAGTCGTTGACGTCGAGACTCGAGACCCCGTCGACACCGAGCAGGCGAAAGAAGCTGCGATCGTCGATACAGCCCTGGCGACGGATCCGCGGGTTGGGCGAAAGGCGCACATCGACCCCCGGCGCCAGGGCGACCCCGTGGAGCTGCGCCAGCCGGCGGACCTCGGCCTCGTCGAGGAAAACGTCCATGCGGCCGAGCTGCAGCAGCGAGCCGTGCAGCGGGCGACGCGCGGCTTCGTCGAACAGCAAGCGCGCATCGCCGCGCAGAATCGCCATCAGGAAGGGCTCGTCCGTTGCTCGCCCTGGGGCCGCTCGCCCTGGGGTCGCTCGCCTTGGGGTCTCTCGTCGTCGGTCGGCACGTCGTTCCTCTCCTCGAGATCGAAAGTCCACTGCCCCTGCAGGAAATCACCGAGCGCGTCGGCCGCCAGCGCGTGGCCGTCGACGG
Source organism: Acidobacteriota bacterium (assembly GCA_039194425.1). GTDB lineage: Bacteria > Acidobacteriota > Thermoanaerobaculia > Multivoradales > J023 > JAUIJL01. Next base: position 528,278 of record JBCCVZ010000001.1, read on the forward strand.
TCCAGTGGGGATCGTAGCGAAAGTAGAGCGCGGTGCCGATCTCGTGCGCGTCGCGGAAGCTCGGCAACAGGTCGAGCACCGGCACCTCATCGTGGGCCGTGCGACCGAGCTCGAGGAAGAACTCGACGGGGCGGTACGGATCGTAGGCCGCGTCGTCGGCGCCGAGCAGACGCAGGGCCGACGCCCAGCGTGCCGGGTCGACCTGGCGCGCGTCGGGCAGCAAGACGAGGGCGAGCTCGAAGCGCTCGCGGCGCGAGAGCTCGACGAGTCGATCGAAGGCGTGGCGCGTCGCCTGCTGTCCCTCGAGCACCAGCGGGGGCGGCTCGACGGCGTAGGTGCCGATGGTGTCGCGCAGGTAGGCGATCTCCCAGGGCTCCTCGTCGATGCCGACGAGGCCGCGCAGCGCGCCGAGAAGCGACGGCGGCAGCGCGCGCTTGGCCAGGCGCACCAAGTGCAGATGTCGATTCACCCAGCGTCGCGGTCCGCCACCGCCGCCGTCCTGTGACACCAGACCACCGACCAGGTCGACCTCGCGGTGCTTGGCGGTGGCGTCGAGCAAGTCGTTGCCGAGGAAGACCGCGACGACCACGGCCTCCGGCTCGAGCGACAGGCCGTGGGCCTCGAACCAGTCGACCGCATCGGGCAGACCGAAGCCGGGCACGCCGCCGTTGTGGGTCACAACAGGCGTCGCGACCCGCCCGGCGAGCTCGTCCCCGAGACGGGCGACGAAGGTTTCCTGCGCCTCGACGCCCCAGCCGAACGTGAACGAATCGCCGAGCACCAGGACGTCGAACCGCTCGTCGCCGGTCGATCGCGCCGGGGGGGCGGCGGTGCGCATGCCGCGCGCGTCGATCGACACCGGGGTGTCGAACTCGACCAGGTTCGACACTCTGCCCTCGTGCCCCGGCGTCAGCTGATAGCGGCGCGGCGGGTCGGGCGCGTAGAGACCCGGCGTCGCGTCGGTCAGCGGCTGCGGGCGGACGAGGCGAACGACGAGCTCGGCGCCGGCGACCGCTAGGAGCAGCGACACCGCGGCGAGCACCAGGCTCGGAACCAACGCGCGCAGCCGCGCGGCGAGGGCCAACGCGCGCAGCCGCGCGCCGAGGCCCGACGGCCGCGGCGTGCCGGACGAGTCGGCCGAAGGAGACGAAGAGGTCATGGCAACAGGCTCTCGCGCGGATCGCGCGCGGTCGGTGAGTCGGCGCCGTCGAGCGCGGCGGCCAGGAAGGGTGCGGCGGCCTCGGCCGCGACGGCGTGGCCGGCGGCGGTCCAGTGCCCGTCGGCGACGAAGTAGGGCGACTCGGACGAGGTGTCTCGCGACGCCGCGGCGAGCGCCGGCGTCAGGTCGAGCATCGGCACGCCGGCGCGCTCGTGCAGATCCCCGATGAGCGCCAGGGTCTCGGCGTGGAGGCGACGCCGCAGGCCGTCGCCGTCGACAGCGCGGTTCTTCGGGATCAGCACCGTCACCAGGCGCGCGCCGGCTGCCTCGGTCGAGACCTTCATGCGTCGCACCAGCGCCTCGGTCACCGGCCACGCCTTGCCCCAGCCTAGGTGCTCGGCGAGATCCACGCCGCGCGCGCCGACCAGACGCCAGAGCTGCCAGCCCCGCGGCGGCACACGTCCTTCGGGCACCGGCACATTGACCAGCCGCAGGGTTCCGGCGTCGAGCACGAAGCGCGGCTTCGGGTAGCCCAGGTACTCGCTGCGCGTGTTGCGGAAGACATTGCCCTCGAACAGGGCGAGCACGACGAGATCGGGCGCCAGGACCAGGCCCCGCTGCTCGAGGCGCAGCAGCTGCTGGTCGGTGCCGTAGCCGGTGACCGCGAGATTGACGATGTCGACGCCACTCCAGGAGCTCTCGAGCCGCGCCGTCCAGCTCTCGGGCTCCTCGACGCCGTGGCCGAAGGTGAACGAATCGCCGATCACCACCACCCGCCGATGTCCCTCGGCCGGCAACAGATCGTAGAGCCTCGACTCGCGCAGACCCTGGGCATTGATCGCGATCGTGACGTCGAACTCGCCGGTCGTATGACGATCGACGGCGCCGGGCACGAGATCCCAGCCGAGGCGCGGATGGTGACCGAAGAAGGTGAAGGGTTCGTCCTCGCCCGAGACCGCGTCGACCGGCGGCGCACTGCCACTGAGCAGACGCAGCGCGCCCTCGAGCCCGAGCAGAGTGAGCACCAGCGAACCGACCACGAGCGCCAGGCGCGCGGCCCACTCGGCACCGCGGCCCGTCCGCCGCGTCGCGGGCGCTTGCGCCGACGTCGAGGCGTCGCTACGCTGCGCAGCGTCGGATCGCGCCGTGTCGTGCGCGTCGCCGCTCATCCGGAGGTCTCCATGCTCGCCGCGCTGCGCCAGGACATCGACCGTCTCCGCGCTATCAAGTCCAAGCCCTTTCCGTGGTTCGTCATCGAGTCATTGCTCTTCGAAACCGGCTTCCAGGCCGTCGTGCTCTACCGCCTGGCGCATTGGTTCAAGGTGCGGGGGATTCCGGTGATGGGGCCGCTGATCGGCCGCCTGTCGCAGCTTCTCACGGGCGTCGACATCGCGCCCGGAGCCACTATCGGGCCGGGGCTGATGATCAGCCACGGCCAGGGCATCGTGATCGGTCAATGGGCGCGCATCGGCTCCGGCTGCACGCTGCTGCAGCAGGCGACGCTGGGCGCCACCGGCATGGCGCGACTCGAGAAGATGCCGCAGGTCGGCGACGAGGTCTTCATCGCTGCCGGTGCGCGTCTGCTCGGCGGCATCGAGGTCGGTGACGGGGCCTTCATCGGCGCCAACGTGGTGGTGGCGCGCGACGTGCCGGCGGGTGCGCGGGTGCTGCTGGCGCGCGATGCGGTCGAGATCCGGCCGGCCCGTCCGCCGCGCCCGGAGCGTCCGCCGCGCGCCGAAGACTGAGCTGTCTCTACCAGACCTGACGTCACCAGACCCGTCTTCACCAGACCTTCCACGGCGCCTCACCCGAATCCCAGAGGGCCTGCAGCGTGTTCTTGTCGCGCAGAGTGTCCATGCACTGCCAGAACCCGTGGTGCAGGTGGGCCATCAACTTGCCCTCCGCCACCAGGCGACGCAGCGGGCCGTGCTCCCACGGCGTGCGATCGTCGTCGATGTAGTCGATCGCGGCGGGTTCGACGACGAAGAATCCGCCGTTGATCCAGCCACCCTCGCCGTGCGGCTTCTCCTCGAAATCGACGATGCGATCGCCATCGAAGGCGAGCACGCCGAAGCGCGACGGCGGCTGGATCGCGGTCATCGTCACCAGCGAGCCGTGGGCGTCGCGGTGGCGTTCGTGCGTCGCCACCAGCTCGTCGACCGCGACATCGGCGACGCCGTCGCCGTAGGTGAAGCAGAAGGGCTCGTCGTCGAGGTACTGGCGCACCCGCTTCAAACGCCCACCGGTGGCGGTCTCGAGCCCGGTGTCGACCACCGTCACCCGCCACGGCTCGGCGGTGCTCTGGTGCACGGTTTGCTCGCCGCTGGCGAGGTCGAAGGTCACGTCACTCGAGTGCAGCGCGTAGTTCGCGAAGTACTCCTTGATCATGTAACCCTTGTAGCCGCAGCAGATGATGAACTCGCGCACGCCGTGGCTGGCGTAGATCTTCATGATGTGCCACAGAATCGGCTGCGGGCCGATCTTCACCATCGGCTTCGGGCGCAGGGCGGTTTCTTCGGCCAGGCGAGTGCCCATGCCTCCGGCCAGGATCACGGCTTTCATCGGCGTCCTCGGGAATCGTCAGGGTGGGTGAGATCTTGCCACAGGGCGAGATGGTCGGCGGTGATGGTCTCGATGCCGAAGCGTTCGTGCACGCGTCGGCGGCCGGCAGCGCCGAGGCGCCGGCGCAGCTCCGCGTCGGCGAGCAGGCGGCCGAGCGCCGCGGCGAGCGCGACGTCGTCGCACGGCGGCACGAGCAGACCGGTTGCGCCGTCGACGACCGCCTCGGGAATGCCCGAAACGGTGGTGGCGACGATCGGGAGCCCGGCGGCCATCGCTTCGAGGATGGCGACCGGGAAGCCCTCGTAGGTCGACGGCAGGCAGTAGACGTCGACCCGGGCGTAGAGTGCCAGCAAATCGTCGCGGTCGAGAGCGCCGAGAAAGCGCACCAGGGGCCCGTGTCTTCCAGGCTCGCCGTCCGACGCGGAAAGCTCGTCGGACCCTGCCGTGAGCCCGAGACGACGGGCCTGCGCATGCAGCGCCTCCTCCTGCGGCCCGTCGCCGACGACCCACAGCCGCGCCTCGGGATGCTCGGCGCGCACGCGCTGGAACGCCTCGAGCAGGAAGGCCACTGCCTTGCGGGTCCGCAGACGGCCGGCGTAGAGCACGATCGGACCGTCGCCGGAGCTCTGCGACGTCTGGCCGACCGAGTCGGTGTCTGCCAAAGAGACGGTGTCTGCCACCGGAACAGAACCCGTCGACGAGACCTGCCGCAGGTCGATGCCGTTGTAGAGCACCGCGACGTCGCGGGCGCCATAGTCGGACTCGAGCTCGCCCCGGGTCACTTCGCTCGGCGCGACGACGCGGTCGCACAAGCGCACCATCATGCGACCGAGCACGGCGTGCACCAGCGCGCGGCGGGCGAAGCGACGCTCCGCGGCGGTCGGGGTCGACAGCACGCGGCCGTCCCTGGCATGCAGGGGACGCACCTCGGCGCGCTCGCGGTCGTACGACACCTGCAGTGTCGCCACCAGGCGCCCCCGTCCCCAGGGTCGCCGCAGCAGGCGGCCGAGCCGCCGACGCAGCCAGTGCGCGAGCACGATCAACGCACCGTCCGACTCGTGGACGTGCACCAGGTCGTAGGGCAGGCGCCGCTCGAGGCGCAAGTAGCGCAGCGCCGCGCGCAGCGGGTACTGCCCCTTCGAGCCGCCAACGGGGACCGCGTAGGCGTCGTCCCACGCGGCCTCGCGTGTCACCACGTCGACCGAGTGGCCGGCGCGGTCGAGCGCACGCGCCAGCTCCTGTGCCAGCGACGCGACGCCGCTGATGTCCTTCGGCGGGTAGGTGTTGGAAGCGACGAGGACGCGCACGGCGGACGGCGCCGGCACGTGGCCGGCCTCCGAGCTCCGGGAGGGCTCAGAAGAGCGTGTAGATGAACGGCGCGAGGGCCGAGCCCTGGGTCGCCACGAGCAGCACGCCGAGCAGCAGCAGCATGCCGATGATCGGCCCGAGCCACCACTTCTTGCGTACCTTGAGGAATTCCCAGAACTGCTTCAGGAAGATCATCATCTCGCAGTCTCCACTCGGACGGCGTCAGAAAAACTTCTCGAACCGCTCGCGGCCGGGGATCGGGTACTCCTTGGCGATCCAGTAGCTCGCGGCGTCGCGGTCGAGGCGACGGTGCAGGGCGTCGCGGCCAATCAGGCGGAAGAAGAGGCCGACCGGCGTGAGCACCAGGAAGAAGAAGAGCGTCAGCAGCACGCGCGTCATGAACGCGCCGAGGATGATCGCCATCGTCATCCAGCCGAGGTAGATCGGGCGCAGAACGCGCGGCACGACGGCGCCGAGGAGCATCAGCGGCCCGCCGATCCACAGCGGAATGAGCGCCCACGTCACCTCGCGCCAGAGCAGCAGGCCACCGATCAGGCAGAAGACGCCGCCGACCAGCAGGCCGAAGTTGCGCAGCGCCCTGGTGTCGGTGGGCAGGAGGCGGATTTCTTCGCGGATCGACATGACGGTCTCTTTTCGGGGCGGCTCGCGGCGCGGCTCAGTCGAGCTCGAACTCTTCGCGCCAGTCGCCGACGTCGCGGAACTCGGGCTGCTCGTCCTTGGCCAGCAGGTATGGCCCGCAGACGAGATAGTCCATCTCGGTGCGCATGAAGCAAGTGTAGGCGTGCGTCGGATCGCAGACGATCGGCTCGCCGCGGACGTTGAACGAGGTGTTGATGATCACCGGGCAGCCGGTCTTGGCGTGGAAGGCGCGGATCATGTCGTAGTAGGCGCGGTTGTCGTCCGGGTGCACGGTCTGGATGCGCGCCGAGTAGTCGACATGCGTCACGGCGGGGATCGCCGAGCGCGAGATGTTCAGCTTGTCGATACCGAAAAGCGCCTGCTCCTCCTCGGACATCGCCGTCCAATACTCCTCGGCGACCGGCGCCACGAGCAGCATGTACGGGCTCTCGCGGTCGATCTGGAACCAGTCGGAGACCTGGTCGTAGAGCACCGACGGCGCGAACGGGCGGAACGACTCGCGGTACTTGATCTTGAGATTCATCGTCTGCTGCATCTTCGGCGAGCGTGCGTCGCCGATGATCGAGCGCGAGCCGAGGGCGCGCGGGCCGAACTCCATGCGGCCCTGGAACCAGCCGATCACGTTCTGGTCGGCGATCAGCTGCGCAACGCGCTCGGGCAGCTCTCCGTCGCCGAGCTCGTGGTAGACGGCGCCAAAGCGGTCGAGATGCTCGCGCACCTCGTCGGGCGCGAAGCCGGGGCCGAAGTACGAGCCGTGCTGTGTGCCGCGCGGCGCAACCGAGCGCTCGGCGTCGCAGTAGAGATGATGCACGGCGAGCGCCGCGCCGAGGGCGCCACCGGCGTCGCCGGCCGCCGGCTGAATCCAGATGTCGTCGAAGCTCGACTCGCGCAGGATGCGGCCATTGCCGACGCAGTTGAGCGCCACACCGCCCGCCAGGCAGAGGTTCTTCATGCCGCTGGTGCGCCGAACGTGCTCGGCCATGCGCAGCATGATCGTCTCGCACACCACCTGCACCGAGCGCGCCAGGTCCATCTCGCGCTGCGTCAGCTCGGACTCGGGCTCGCGCGGCGGGCCACCAAACAGGCGGTGGAACTTCTCGCTCGTCATGCGCAGGCCGGAGACGTAGTCGAAGTACGACATGTCGAGCCGGAACGAGCCGTCATCCTTGAGGTCGACCACGTGTTCGAGAATCGTGTCAACGTACTTCGGCTCACCGTACGGCGCGAGCCCCATCACCTTGTACTCGCCCGAGTTCACCCTGAAGCCGGTGTAGTAGGTGAAGGCCGAGTAGAGCAGGCCGACGGAGTGCGGGAAGTGGATCTCTTCCTTGATTTCGAGATCCCTGCCGCGGCCGACACCCCAGCTGGTGGTGGCCCACTCGCCGACGCCGTCGATGGTGAGGAACGCGGCCTCCTCGTACGGCGACGGGTAGAAGGCCGAGGCTGCGTGCGACTCGTGGTGCTCGGGGAAGAGCATCTGGCCGTCGAAGCCGGGCAGCGAGTCCTGAATCAGCTTCGGGATGAAGAGCTTCTTCTTGATCCAGAGCGGAATCGCCTTGAGGAACGACGACAGACCGCGCGGCACTCCTGCGATATAGGTCTCGAGGATGCGCTCGAACTTCAGGAACGGCTTGTCGTAGAAGGCGACGTAGTCGAGATCGCTCTCGCTGAGCCCGCCCTCCGCGAGGCAGAAACGGATCGCATGGGCCGGGAACTCGGCGTCGTGCTTGATGCGGGTGAACCGCTCCTCGGACGCCGCGGCCACGACCTTTCCGTCCACCAGCAGGCAGGCGGCAGCGTCGTGGTAATAGCAGGAAATGCCGAGGATCTTCATCGGCGTATCGTCTCGGGGTCGGGAGTCGTGTGGGCGGGGTGCGTGGCCAAAGGAGAGCACGGGCGGGAGGCCACCGCGGGGCGCATTTCTACCACACGCCGCGATGGCTGTCGATGCGCGCCCACCCTCCAGAGCCGGCTCTATTCTTCGGAGCGGGCGCCGGTGCGCCGCGCGAGGACGCCGAGGTAGAGATCGTAGAGCACCGGCACGACGACCAGCGTGAGGAAGGTGGCGAAGGCGAGGCCGAAGATCACCGCCACGCCCATGGCGCCCCAGTAGTCGCTCGACGCGCTGCCGGTCGACAGCGTGAGCGAGCGGAAGTCGAGCTCGAGGCCGGTGGTGAGCGGCAGCAGGCCGAGAATCGTGGTCACCGCGGTGAGCAATACCGGGCGCAGGCGGCGCAGCCCGACCGACACCACCAGCTCGCGCCGCTCGAGGCCGAGGGCACGCTGCTGCTCGGCATAGTCGAGCAGCACGATGGCATTGTTCACCACGATGCCGGCGAGACTGATGATGCCGACCCCGGTGAGCACGATGCTGAACGTCGTCGCGGTCACCAGCAGGCCGAGGAGCACGCCGACCAGCGACATCACCACCGAGGTGATGATGATCACCGGGATGGCGAACGAGTCGAACTTGCCCACCATCAGCGCCAGCACCAGGATGAGGGCGTAGAGGAAGGCGCGCTCGAGGAAGGCGCGCGACTCCTCCTCCTCTTCGTTCTGGCCGCCCAGAGCCACCGTGTAGCCGGGCGGCAGCAAGTCCGGCATCGCCGCCAGCCGCTCCAGCGCCTCGGTGCGGATCGGCCCGGCCAGCTCGGGCCGCGTCACCTGGCCCGAAACGGTGACCAGGCGCCGCCGGTCGGCGTGGTTGATCGCCACCAGCGAGCTGTCGCGCTCGATCGTCGCGATCTCGCTCAGCGGCACCTGCGCGCCGTCGTCGGTGACGATCGGCAGACGCTCGAGGTCGCCCAGCGCCTCCTCGGCCAGGCGCACGACGACATCGATCTCGTCGTCGTCCCCGTCACCGCGGTACACCGACGCCTCGGTGCCGTGCACCGCCGTACGCACCGTCGACGCGATGTCCTGCACCGCCAGGCCCAGGCGTCCGGCGCGCACGCGGTCGACCCGCACCACCAGCTCCGGGCGCTCGAGGTCGAAGTCGTCTTCGAGCGCCACCAGCCCCGGGATGTCCTCGATCGCGGCGCGCGCGCGGCGAGCGATGGCGCCGAGGGTGGCGAAGTCGTCGCCGCCGAGCTCGATCGCCACCGGCGGCCCGGTCTGCAGGTCGTCGGCCAGCACCTCGACCCGGATCTCCGCGCCGGCGACGGTGCCGACCGCCGCTCGGGCCTCGTCGAGGGTGCGCCACGAGATCTGCGACCGCTCGCCGCGCGGCACCAGGTCGAGCAGAAGGCGCGCGGCGTGCGGCGTCGGCCCGGCGTCCGAGAAATCGTCGCTCTGCGCTCCCTCCCCCACCGTCGCCGCCAGGATGCGCAGATCGGTGAGGTCGGCGAGCCGCGCCTCGACCCGTCGCGTGACCTCGTCAGTGACCTCGAGCGGCGTGCCCGGCGGCAGGTCGATGTCGACCTTGATCCGGCTCGGCTGCTCCTCGGCGATGAACTCGACGCCGTGACCGAGCACGCCGTAGACCGCGACGACACCGAGGAACGCGGCGAAGGTTCCGGTCAGCGTGAGCAAGCGGTGGCGCAAGCAGGCCTCGAGCAGACGCTGGTACCGCGCCGAGATCGCGGTGCCGACCCGCTCGGAGACGCCGCTCCTCGGCTCATCCTCGCCGAGTCGCGCGCGCAGACCGACCGAGCACAGCACCGGATTGATGGTGAACGCCACCACCAGCGACGACAGCAGTGCCAGGCAGACGGTGAGCGGCAGATAGCGCATGAAATCGCCCATCACGCCGGGCCAGAAGAGCAGCGGCGAGAAGGCGGCGACAGTGGTGAAGGTCGACACCGTGATCGCCGCCGCCACCTCGCGCGTGCCGCGGCTCGCCGCCTCGCGCCGCCGGCCGCCCTCCTCCATGTGGCGATAGATGTTCTCGATCACCACCACCGCGTTGTCGACCAACATGCCGACCGCCAGAACGAGCGAGAACAGCACGACCATGTTCAGCGTGATGCCGGCCAGCTGCAGCACGACGAAGGTCAGCAGCATCGAGAACGGGATCGACAGCGCGACGAAGACCGCGGTGCGAAACCCGAGCGCGGTCATCAGCACGATCACGACGAGCAGCAGTCCGGACACGATGCTGTTCTCGAGGTCGGCCACTTGCTGACGGATCTCGAGGCTCTCGTCGGACAGGAAGCTGGCGCGGACGCCGGCCGGCCAGTTGGCTGCGCGCGCCTCGACCGTCGCCTTCGCCCGCTCCACCACCTCGAGCACATTGGCGCCGATGCGCTTCTGCAGCAGCAGCGCCACCGACTCGCGACCATCGATGCGGGCGTAGGCCTTGCGCTCCTCGAAGCCGAAGCGCACGGCCGCGACGTCGCGCACGAAGACCGGCCGGCCGGCCTCGGCGCGGACGACGAAATCGCCGATGTCGGTCGGGTCGTCGACCTCACCCGGCACGCGCACGGCGAGGCTCTGGCGCCCGCGGTCGAGGTCGCCGCCGGGAATCGACACATTGCCCTCGCGCACCGCGTCGACGACATCGTCGAGCGACAAGCCGTAGCCGGCCAGGCGCTCGCGGTCGACCTCGACCCGCACCTCGCGCTCCAGGCCGCCGACCAGGTCGGCCGAGAGCACGCCCGGAATCGCCTCGAGCTCGTCCTGCAGGTCCTCGGCCAGCTGCTTGAGCACCACTGGCCCGACCTCGCCCGACATGTGCACCTGCAGCACCGGCACCTGCGAGAAGCTGATCTCCTCGATGCGTGACTCCTCGGCCTCGTCCGGGAAATCGACCGCCGCCAAGTCGACGCGGTCGCGCACGCGCTGCAGAGCCGGGTCGACCGGCGTGCCGGCGAGGAACTCGATCGACACCAGCGACACGCCCTCCATCGAGCGCGAGGTGATGCGTTTCAGGTGATCGACGCCGGCGAGCTCGCGCTCGAGCGGATCGGTGAGCTGGCGTTCGATATCGGCCGGCGCGGCGCCCGGCCAGACAGTGGTGACGAAAACCACCGGCACTTCGATATCCGGGTACTTCTCGCGCGGCAGACCGCCATAGGCACCGAGGCCGAGCACGAGCAGCGCGGCGAGCAGAAAGAACACCGTGGCGCGATGCGCCAGCGCGGCGTCGACGACGCTCACGGTCGGCCCGCGCCCGGCTCGACGGCGCGCTCCTCCACCGTCACCCGCTGGCCGGCGCTCACCGTCTGCTGGCCGGCGACCACCACCGCATCGCCGGCCGCCAGGCCGCTCTCGACCACCACCGCGCCGTCGCCGGCACCGGGTCCCAGGGTGACGCGGGGCCCGAGGGTGACGCGCCGACGCACCACGCGCTGGTCCTCGACCACATAGAGCGCCCGCGCATCCTCGAGCTCGAGCACCGCCGCCCGCGGCACCACCAGCGCCGCGTCGAGGTTGCGGCGCGGCAGCTCGAGGCGGCCCGACATACCGGGCCGCAGGCCGTCGGCGGGCGGAATCTCGACCTCGATCTCGAGCGTGCGCGCGGCGGCGTCGAGCTCGGCACCGAGTCGCGTGACAACGCCGTCGAACGCGCGTCCGGGGAGAGCATCGACGCGCAGCCGCGCGGGCATGCCGAGACGCAGCGCCGGCACGTCGCGTGCCGGCACCGGCGCCGTCGCCACCAGCGGATCGAGCTCGACCAGGTCGATCACGGCCTGGCCGCGGACGACGAAGTCACCGACCTCGACATGGCGCGCCGCGACGGTGCCGCTCCACGGCGCGAGCAGGCGCGAGTACTCGAGCTCGAGGCGCACCGCGGCGAGGCGCGCGGCGGCGACATCGCGCTCGGTGATCGCGTCGAGCAGCTGGCTCTGGGTGATCGACTGCCGCTCGAAGAGCGCCTGGGCGCGCTCGAGCTGCCGTGCGCGCTGGCGGTCGACGGCCTCGGCTTCGGCCAGCTGCTGCTCGAGCGCGCGCGTGTCGACCGAGATCACCGGCGCGCCGGCGCGCAGCGTCTCGCCGACCTCGGCGTGCACCGCGACGACCGTGCCGGGGACCTGGGCGCCGAGTGCCGCGCGGCGCGCGGCGCGCAAGTCGGCGGGCAGGCGCATCCAGTCGACCACCGTCCGCGGAGTGACGACCTCGACCGCCACGGTCACAGTCGGTGCGGTGGTCTGTGCATCGGCTTCGGTCGACGTGCTGGCCGATGCGGCCGCCCCGCCACTGGACGCCAACGCGGAGTCCCGATCTCGACCATCGGGAGAGCTGCCGCAAGCCGCCAGCACGAGAGCGATACTGAGGGCTAGGATGAATCTCGAGCGCTGAGTCACTGGCTCCACTCCTCGGTCGGCAGAAGGCCCACGGCGCGGCGCAGGCGGGCACCCGCGCGCAATGCATCGAACAACGCGTCATCGACCGCCAGCTCGGCGCGCGTCGAGCGCTCGCGCGCGTCGAGCAGGTCGGCCTGCAGCGCCACTCCCTGGCGATACGACGCATCGGCGACGCGCACCGCTTCGCGCGCCGCCGTCGCTGCCACCGCGCTCGCCCGCAGGCGCTCACGCGCCGCCTGGTGCGCGGCGCGGCGCGTCGCCAGGTCGGCGTCGATCTCGCGCTCGAGCTCTTCGAGACGCCAGCGTAGAGCCTCGCCGCGCGCGTCGATCTGCGCCAGCAGGCCGCGCCGACGCCCGCCGTCGAAGAGCGACCAGGTGACGCCGGCACCGACCCGCCACTCGTCGTAGAGCGCGTCGGGCAGCTGATCGAGCGTGCGCCCGCGGCGGCCGTATGCACCGGTGAAATCGACCTGCGGCTTGCCTTCCGCCGCTTCAACCGTGCGCTCGCGCTCGATCGCGGCGATCTGCAGCGCCAAGTCGCGCAGTGCGGGGCGACCCCTGCGAGCCTCCGCGCGCAGGACATCGAGCGGCGGCGCCGACGACACCACGTCTTCGACCCCGAGCGTTTCGACCGCAAGGGTATCGACCGTTGGCCCGTCGTCGCGGCCGACGATCGGCGCCTCGAGGGCGACCGGCGCATCGGGCTCGAGCGCCAGCGCCGCCCGCAGGCGCACGCGCGCGATCTCGATCCGTCCCTCGGCCTCGGCCAAACGCGGCGCCACCTCGTCGCGCGCCGCGAGCGCACGCAGCTGCTCGAGGCGCGTCGCCTCGCCGATCTCGAGTCGCGCCTCGACGACCTCGAGCGCGGCGTCGCGTGCCGCGCGTTCGGCGTCGAGAATCGCCACCGAGCGCTCGGCCGCGGCGAGCTCGTAGAACGCCTCGGCGGCCGTCATCGCGACGTCGAGCCGCGTCTCGGCCAGGCGCTCGTCGGCGACCTCGACCGCGATCTCCGCCAGCTCGACGGCGGCACGCACCTTGCCACCGCTGTAGAGCGTCTGGCGCAGCTCGACCCCGGTCGTCCACGCCTCCTGCTCCTCGGGCTCGAAGCCAGGAAAGAGCTCGACAATGTCGTCGAAGTCTGCGCTCACCAGGAACGACGGATCGCGGCTGCGGCTCCAGCCGGCGACGAAGTCGACCTGGGGCCAGGCGTCGGCCGCAACCTCGGTCACGCTGCCCTCGATTTCGGCCCGCCGCGCGCGCGCCACGCCGAGCGCCGGGCTGGCTTCGAGCGCGCGCGCCACCACTGCCGCGAGATCGAGACGCAGCGGATCCTGCGCCCAACCGGTCGGCGGTGAGAGCAGCATGAACGCAGCGCAAGCAGCGAGCCGCCGGCAGGTGCGGAAAAAACGCGGTGTCGTCGAAAACATGGCGAGGGGGAGACAACCGAGCGGTCGTCTCGGGACGGCGGAGCCTACCAAAGACTCCGCGTTCTCTCGGCGACAACAATCGCCGCCTCGTCGTTTCACCGCTATGAGAGAATCCGACGCGAGGAATCGTGGATACGTATCGCTCCGACCGACCGGCCGACGGCACGCCGTCGAGCCTCGATCTCGACGGCCGTCTCGAGCTGGCGATCGCGCGTGCGGCGCGATTCGGCGGTCGCATCGCGCTACTGCTGGTGGCGCCGGCCCTCGCCGATCCGTCCACGCCCGACCGCGACGTCACCTCCGACGCGGCTTCGGACCCGGGCGCGTCGTCCGCCTCGGACCATGAGATCGACGCCATCGCACGACACCTGGCGCGGCGCATCCGCCGCGTCGACTTCCTCGCGCATCTCGACGGCTGTCGCTTCGCGGTCGTGAAGAGCGACCTGCAGGTCCCGGAGCACGCGGCGACTATGGCGCGGCGCCTGATCGAGGGCAGCGGCGCTGCGCAGGCCAACCAGGACGACCTGGTGTGCGGCATCGCCGTCTGGCCTCCGGGGCGCGCCGACCGCCACAGCCTGCTACAGCGCGCCGAGCTGGCGCTCGAGCTGGCGCGCCGCGGCGGGCCGGGCAGCGTGCGGTTCGACGATCTCGACGTCGATCTCGAAGTCCAGCGCGCCCTCGCCATGGGCCGCTCGCTCGACGGCGCCTGGCAGCGCGACGAGCTCTTCCTCGAGTTACAGCCGCAGGTCGACCTGGTCGAGCGACGGATCGACGGCGTCGAGGCCCTGGTACGCTGGCGCCATCCCGAGCAGGGGCGCCTCGGTCCGGCCCGGTTTCTCGGCCTCGCAGAGCGCACCGGCCTACTCGGCGAGATCGGCGACTGGGTTCTCCGCAGCGCCTGTCGCGAGGCACGCCGCTGGCAGAACGAGCTGCATCTGCCGGTGCCGGTGGCGATCAACCTGGCGGACTCGCAGCTCGCCGACCACGGGTTCTCGCGCCGCGTGGCCGACGTGCTCGACACGATCGGCCTCGTTCCCCATGCCCTCGAGCTCGAGGTCACCGAGGATCTGCTCGCCTGTTGCAGCCGGCGCGCGACGCTGAACGAGCTCGCCGAGGCCGGTGTGCGGCTGACCCTCGACGACTTCGGCAGCGGACGCTCATCGCTCGTCGAGCTGCGCGCGCTCGGCTTTCGCAAGCTCAAGCTCGATCCGGTGCTGGTGCGGCGCCTGCCGCAGGACCGCAACGCCGAGGCCGTGGTGCGCGCCACCATCGCCGTCTGCCGACACCTCGGCCTCGAGCCGGTGGCCGAGGGCGTCGAGAGCGCCGAGCAGATGAACGCCCTGATCGACGCCGGCTGCCCCCAGGCGCTCGGCTTTCACCTGGCGCCTCCGCTCGCCCCCGCCGCCCTGCGTCGACTGGTGCGCGAGGGCAACGAGCGCATCCGTCCGTGGCGCGCCGCGGCGCAGGCTACCGATCCGAGAGAAAAGACGGCCGACGACGCGGCGCACGACGACCTCGAAATCCAGAGACTCTCACCGGACGAACACAACGGGCAGTGATCGCCACGGTACACTGCGACGCCCCGGACCCTTCCGGTTCGGCCGTGGTTCTCCGTCTCTCGCCCCTGCTCGGGCCGCCCTGCCGCCCGACCAGAGATCTTTTCCTGCCGACGCGCTCGCCGCGCAACTCGCCGGCAGGCCTCGACCAAAGGCCCGACCGACACCGGTCCACAGCTCATGGAGCCTCGCCTCCAATCCACAACATTTCCGCCGCGTACCGCCGGCTCATGGCTGCGTGAAGCGTTCGACAGCAGCCTCGACGGCGTCGTCGTGCTCACGCTCGACGGCCGCTTGGTCGATGCCAACGCCACGTTCGCTCGCCTGGTCGGCCGTTCATCCGACGCGCTCCGCGGTCTGCCCCTCACCTCGCTGACACCGATCGACGAGAGACGCGGTGCACGCCAAGGCCTCGACGAGCTGCTGCTGGGTACGACCGGGCTCCTGAGCAAGGCCGGCCGCCACACTCAGCCAGGCGCTCGAGTCGGAGGATTGCTCGGGATGGCGCCCGAGCACGACGAAGAGCGTCAGCTGCTCGACGCCGACGGCCGGGCGATCCCGGTGCTCTGGCGCGTGCGGCCGGTGCTCAACGAACGCGGCGAGCCGTCGCACGTCGTCGCGCTCGTGCGAGATCTGCGCGGCCGTCGCGACATCGAGCATCGCCTGGCCGCCAGCGAGGCACGCTACGCCAGCCTCTTCCACTTCTCCGGCGACGCGATCTTGATCCACGACGCCGACGGCGGGCTCGTCGACGCCAACCGGCGCGCGGTCGATCTGCTCGGCTACAGCGCCGTCGAGCTGCAGCGGCTGCGGCTCGGCGACCTCGTTCAGTCGGCCTGGCGCGGCACGCTGCGTGAGGCCCTCGACACGCTCGGCGCCGGCGCCCGCGCCACCGACTCACGAGACACTCCGGTCGCTCCGAACATCGCTTCGGCCGACCCCTCGCTACGCCTCGAGCTCGAGCTGGTGAAACGGAGCGGCGAGATCTTCACCGTCGAGCTGGCGATGCAGCGCTTCCACACCGGCAACGGCCATGCACCCTCGGCGCACGGGCCGCATCTGCAGGCGCACATTCGCGACCTCACCGAGAAACGCCACGCCGAGCAGCGCCTGCACCGCGCCTCGTTCCACGATCCGGTCACCGGACTGCCCAACCGCAGCCACCTGCTCGACCGCCTGCAGCTCGCCATCGACCGCGCCGGGCGGCGACCCGACTCCCGCTTCGCGCTTCTCGCCATCGGTGTCGACCGCATCGACCTGCTCGCCGACGGGCTCGGCCACGTCGCCGGCGAGACCCTGATGCGTCGGCTCGCCGAGCGTCTGCGCGCGGTGGCGCCCGACGACGCCCCGGCGCGGGTCGGCGACGGCCTCTTCGCCATCCTGCTGCACGCCATCCGCGGCGTGATCGACGCGCGCCAGCTGGCCGAGGACATCAGCCGTCGCCTGCAGAGCCCTTTCCGCATCGGTGGGCGCGACGTCTACCTCGGCGTCACGGTCGGCATCGTCACCGGCGACGGCGGATACGAGCGCGCCGAAGACTGCCTGCGCGACGCCGACATCGCCCTCGCCGACGCGCGCCGCGGACGCACCGGCGGCCACCGCGTCTTCGACCCGGAGATGCACGACCGCCTGGTCGATCGTCTCGATCTCGAGCACGGGCTGCGCAGCGCCCTCGAGGCCGACGAGATGGTCGCCTTCTACCAGCCGATCGTCGACCTCGCGACCGGCCGGATCGACGAGCTCGAGGCGCTGGTGCGCTGGCGCCATCCGCGCCGCGGCCTCCTCTTGCCCGACGCCTTCCTGCCGCTCGCCGACGAGCTCGACCTCGACGGCGTGATCGACGACCGGATGCTGCACATCGCCTGCCGCCAGATGGTCGCCTGGCGCGACGCGCTCGGCGACCGGGCGCCGCGCCGGATCGCGGTCAACGTCGCCAGCCGCCGCTTTGCCGAGCTCGAGCTGGTGTCGCGCGTACGCCATGCGCTCGACGACAGCGGCCTCGAGGCCGACGCCCTGCGCCTCGAGGTCACCGAGGGGGCGATGATCGAGGAGACCGACACCGCCGTCGCGGTGCTCGGGCAGCTGCTCGAGCTCGGCGTGCGCGTGTCGCTCGACGACTTCGGCACCGGCTACTCGTCGCTCGGCTACCTGCACCGCTTCCCGGTCGACACGCTGAAGATCGACCGCTCGTTCGTCAGCGGTCCGTCGGAAGACTCGCCGGTGCTGCAGGCCGCGGTGGCGCTCGGCCACGAGCTCGGCAAGGAGGTGGTGGCCGAGGGCGTCGAAACCGAGCACGACCTCGAGCGCGTTCGTCGCCTCGGCTGCGAGCACGCCCAGGGCTGGCTCTTCGCGCGCCCGCTGCCGGCCGACGACGCCACGGCTCTGCTGCGCAGCGCGCCGCGCTGGTGACGTCGGCTGCTACGCTCGAGCCGGCCACCCCCTGGCCGACGGCACCACGGGCCCGACGACGCTCGATCCCGATCAGCCCTTGAACGAACTCCCCGAGGAATCCCGATGCTCCATCGCGACGACCGCGACGGCCTCGCCGTCCTGCGCTTCGACCACGACAAAGTCCACGCCCTCGACCTCGATCTCCTGCGCGCCCTGCGCGACCAGCTCGAGCAGCTCGAGGTCTCGCCGGCCCGTGCCCTCGTGCTCACCGGCACCGGCTCGGCATTCTCCGCCGGCGTCGACCTGCAGCGCGTGCTCACCGAGGGCGACGACTACGTCCGCGCCTTCCTGCCCGAGCTCAGCCGCGCGCTCGAGGCACTCTTCGAGTTCCCGCGTCCGGTGGTCGCCGCGGTCAACGGCCACGCCATCGCAGGCGGCCTCGTGCTCGCCGCCGCCTGCGACCGCCGCATCGCCACCGACAACGAGAAGGCCCGCCTCGGGCTCACCGAGCTCAAGGTCGGCGTGCCCTTCCCGGTCGCCGCGCTCGAGGTGATGCGCTTCCTGCTCCCCACCCACGTCGTCCAAGACCTGGTCTACACCGGCCGCCTGGTCGACACCGAGGAAGCCCTCTCGATCGGCCTGGTCGACGAACGGGTCGCAAACGACGAGGTCCTCGACCGCGCCCTCGCCGTCGCCGACCGCCTCGCCGCCATCCCCGCCAAGACCTTCGCCGCCACCAAGGACCACCTGCGCCAGCCGACCGTCGACACCATCGGCACCCTCAAGATCAATCTCGAGGACTCGATCCGTCGCCTGTGGACCGACGACACCACCGAGGCAGCAGTCCGCAACTTCCTCGCCTCCCTCGGCTGAGGCGCACCGGCGTCGGGCGCCCTGCAGCCCAACGAGCGGACGCGTCGTGCTTGGCGCGGCCTTCGATCCGCCAGAACCCGCCTAGCTCGAGAGCGGTTCGCCCCGGGCAGGTTCTGCTCCGTGAGCCTGCGAGCTAGTCTCGCGGCTCCGATCTCCTCGTTCATTGCCCGCTCAGGTGGAAACCGTCATGAAGCTCTGGAAGGGTGATGGATCATCGCAATCGGCTTGCTCCACGCCGCCTTCGCGTTGATGAACGTCGGTTCGTCGAGCGTGGCTCGGAATCCGCGAGCCGTGAGATGGTAAAGCTATGAACGAAGCGATAGATCAGGCTCTGAGTGCGTTCAGGGTCACCTACTACCCCGAGTATTCGATCGATCCATTGCCCGACAGGAATGGCTTGCATACCTTCTGGCTCTTGGATGGAGAGGGCAAGGAGAAGTACCAATGCGAAGCGCACTCTTTCGGCGAGAGTCGCACCGTGCTGCTCGTGGCCTGCTACGACAAAGTTAGCTGGCGGGGGCCCCAAGGAGATCACTACCACTGCCTCCAGGTGCAGAACGGTCGGTGCACCGACGTGATGGCGCGCGTAGTGCCGTTCGAGCACATCGTCGATAGCTTCGCGGATTGGGTGGTCGACGGCGCGAAGATGGCCGAGTACCTCTCAGACTCCGAGCTGGCACGTATCCTCCACTCGAAGCTCGAGTTCTCCTTCGAGGGAGAAGCCAGGATCCTGGCGTCCCTCGGGAACATCGAGGACGTGATCGAGTCTGTGCCCTGGGTCGGGCTCGAGTGGAACGACGCCGCGGGCGTGTTCGTTCCGGAGCCCGACGACGGCGAGGATCTGGACGAGTGGTAGCGAGCCCCCGTGCGCCGGCGCATCGGAAGGTCAAGAAAACGCTCGCCCTGTCGATTCGCTACTGAGGCCGCAGATCCTGGCGGTCGTGATCGACCTATGGGCAGCCCCCAACCCGATCGCGCTCCCAGTCGACGTAGCGAAAACAAGGCGGTATCCTTGGCCGCATGACCGTCGCCGTCGTTGCCGAGAAGCCGTCCGTCGCACGCGACCTGGCGCAGGTTCTCGGTGCGCGGCAGCGTGGCGATGGGTGCTTGCGGGGCGGTGGCTATGTCGTGACCTGGGCCGTCGGACATCTCGTGCGCCTTGCCGAGCCGGGCGAGATCGATGCGCGCTGGCGCAGCTGGCGACTCGGCGAGCTGCCGATGCTGCCGCGTCACTGGCCGCTGCACGCCGACGGCAAGACCGAGGACCGCTTTCGGGCGATTCGACGCATCTTCGACGATCCCGACGTCGACGAGATCGTGTGCGCCACCGACGCCGGACGCGAGGGCGAGCTGATCTTTCGGCGCATCCTCGAGCTGAGCGGCTGCCGCAAGCCGGTGCAGCGACTATGGATCTCGTCGCTCACCCCGGCCGCGATCCGTGCCGGGTTCGCGCGCCTGCGCCCCGCCTCCGAGTTCGACGGCCTCGCCGACGCGGCGCGCGGGCGAGCGCGCGCTGACTGGCTGGTGGGCATGAATCTCACGCGCGCCTACACGCTCACCGAACGGGCGCGCGCACCTCGGCAGACCGGGCGGCAAACTGAGCGTCGACGCAACGGCGAGAAGCCCGAGGTGCTGTCGGTGGGCCGGGTACAGACGCCGACTCTGGCGATGGTGGTCGAGCGGGAGCTCGAGATCCGCGGCTTCGTGCCCGAGCCGTACTTTGAAGTGTCGGCCGACTTCGCGGCGCCGGAACCTTCCGGCGGCGACAGCGAGACGACCTACCGCGGCACCTACTTTCAGGGCGCGCGTGCGACCCGCGACAGTAAACGACTGGTGCCGGCCGACAGCGACGACCCCGCGGCGGCGCTGGCCGCCGTCGAGGCGCGGGCGGCGGCAATCGTCGAGCGCGCACGGCGCGGTGCGGCGCGGGTAGAGAGCGTACGCGGCGAGACCAAGCGCATGGCGCCGCCGCTGCTCTACGACCTCACCGAGCTGCAGCGCCACGCCAATCGCCTGTGGGGCTGGAGCGCCAAAAAGACGCTGCA
This sequence comes from Acidobacteriota bacterium, assembly GCA_039194425.1. GTDB lineage: Bacteria > Acidobacteriota > Thermoanaerobaculia > Multivoradales > J023 > JAUIJL01. The sequence goes on from JBCCVZ010000001.1 coordinate 548,504, forward strand.
GGTGGCGCAGTCGCTCTACGAATCGAAGAAGCTGATCAGCTACCCGCGCACCGACAGCCGCCACCTGTCGCGCGATGTCGCCGACACGCTGCCGGCGATCGTCGATGCGGTCGCCGGGCCCTATCGCGCCGACTGCGCCGAGGGCACCGGCGAGCGCCCCCTCGGCAAGCGCTTTGTCGACGACGCCAAGGTCGGCGACCACCATGCGATCCTGCCAACGACGACCTCGGCGGACGGCGTGTCGCTCAGCCGCGACGAGGAGAGCCTCTACGACCTGATCGTCCGCCGCCTGCTGATGGCCTGGCACGACGATCACGTGCAGGCGGTGACCCATGTGATCACCGCGATCACTACACCACCCGAGACCGCGCCCGACGACACCGCGCAGGACGACACCACGCAGGATGACACCGCGCAGGATGACACCGCCGAGGAGACCGTCGATCGCTACCACAGCCGCGGCATGCAGGTGCGCCAGATCGCCTGGAAGGCTCTCGACCTCCAGCCGCGGCGCAAGAGCTCGCCGCGCTCGAAGAAGGCGCGCCGGGACGCCGAGCAGACTCTGCCTGCCGAGCTCGCACCTGATGTGGCGCGCCGCGTCGCCGACGCGCGCGCCGAGCGCAAGGAGACCCAGCCGCCCAAGCGCTACACCGAGGCGACCCTGCTCAGCGCCATGGAAGGCGCGGGCAAGACGCTCGACGACGAAGAGCTGTCGCGCGCCATGCGCGACGCCGGCCTGGGCACTCCGGCGACGCGCGCCGAAACTCTCGAGACCCTGCTGCGCCGTGGCTACCTCGAACGCCGCGGCAAGAGCCTGCACGCCACCGAGCGCGGCATCGGCCTGATCGAGCGTGTGCATCCACAGGTGAAGAGCGCGGAGATGACCGGTCGCTGGGAGGCGCGGCTGGCGCGCATCCAGCGCGGCGAGGACGACCTCGGCTCCTTCCTGCACGACGTGGAGATCTACCTCCGCGAGGTCGTCGGCGAGGTCTGCGGCCGGCCGACGACCGACGACGCCAGCCGCCACAGTCCAGCCAACGACTCGGGCCCGAGACCGACGATGACCGATCAGCTCTCCCTGCAGCCCACCGAGCAAACTTCAGCCGCGAGCGCGCGGGATCCGAAGCCCGAAGACGCACCGGATCCGGGCTTCAACGATTCGGCCTACGGCGACCAGTCGTACGGTGAGCCGCCGGACGACCTCGCGGACGATGGCGCGCTCGATCCCTGGCTGCTCGGCATCGACGACGCCGTCCCGTCGTCCGTCGTTTCACCTGAGCCAGCCGCCCCGACTCCGGCGGTGCAGACACACCGCGACGAGGCCCCAAAGCCCGTGGAACTGCGCCGCGCCACGTCCACTCGGCAGCCCACGCGTCGCGAGCCAGCGACCAAGGAGCCGATCCGGCGCCGCGAGCCGACGCCGCCCGACGGGCTCGAAGACCTGCTGCGCGCCGAGTTCGGCTTCGACGGCTTCCGTCCGTTCCAGGAAGCCGCCTGCCGCGCGGTGACCGAGGGCCGCGACGTGCTGCTGGTGATGCCGACTGGCGCCGGCAAGTCGCTCGCCTACCAGCTGCCGGGCATCGCGCGCGGCGGCACCACGCTGGTGATCTCGCCGCTGATCGCGCTGATGGACGACCAGGTCGCCAAGCTGCGCGACCTCGGCTTCGCCGCAGAGCGCATCCACTCCGCGATGACCCGCGCCGCCTCGCGCCAGGTATGCGCCGACTATCTCGACGGCCGTCTCGATTTTCTCTTCATCGCCCCGGAGCGGCTCGGCGTGCCCGGTTTCGCCGACATGCTGGCACGCCGCGAGCTGGCCCTCGTCGCGGTCGACGAAGCGCACTGCATCTCGCAGTGGGGGCACGATTTCCGACCCGACTACCGGCTTCTCGGCGAGCGCCTGCCGCAGCTGCGTCCGGCGCCGGTAGTGGCGCTCACCGCCACCGCGACGCCGACGGTGCAGAGCGACATCGTCGACCAGCTCGGAGTCGAGCGGGCGCGGCGCTTCATCCACGGGTTTCGGCGCGACAACATCGCCGTCGAGGTGGTGGAGCTGCGGCCTTCGCAGCGCCGCGCCGCCGTCGAGCGGGTGCTGCGTGACGACGCCCGTCTTCCGGCCATCGTCTACGCTCCGACGCGTAAGGAGGCCGACGCGCTCGGCGAGCTGCTCAGTGCCGAGCGCGCCGCCGCGGCCTACCACGCGGGCAAGCCGGGCGAGGAGCGCGACCGCGTGCAGCGCGCCTTCCTCGATGGCGAGCTCGATGTGATCGTTGCCACCATCGCCTTTGGCATGGGCATCGACAAGCCCGACGTGCGTACCGTGATCCACACCGGCCTGCCGGGCAGCCTCGAGGGCTACTACCAAGAGATCGGCCGCGCCGGACGCGACGGAGCGCCGTCGCGCGCGCTCCTCTTGTGGTCGTGGGCCGACCGGCGCACGCACGAGTTCTTCCACGGCCGCGACTACCCAGAAGCCGAGGTGCTCGAGCGCATCTACCGGGCACTGTCGTCGAGCCTTCGACCGATCGACGGCCTGGCGAACCATGTCGGCGTCGAGGAGCAGGTGCTGCACAAGGCGCTCGAGAAGCTCTTGATCCACGGCGGCGCGGTCTTCGATCCGCCGAGCCAATGCTTCGCCCGCGGCCGACCCGACTGGCGCCCCGGCTACCTCGACCAGCGCCGCCAGCGCGAGACCCAGCTCGAGCAGATCACCGCGTTCGCCCAGGGCAAGCGGTGCCGCATGCTGTCGCTGGTGCGCCATTTCGGCGACCTCGAAGACGACGGGCGCGCCTGCGGCGCCTGCGACGTGTGTGCCGACGAGGACTGCCTGGTGCGCTCGTTCCGGCCGCCGTCGCCGGCCGAGGCGCAGTCGCTGCGCCGCATCCTCGACACCCTCGAGCGCCAGGACGGCCAGGGCAAGGGCCAACTCTTCCGAGCCACCTGCGAGCCGCACGGCGTGCAGCGCAAGAGCTACGAGGCGCTGCTCGGCGGCCTGGCGCGCGCCGGCCTGGTGGTACTCCGCGACGACAGCTTCGAGAAGAACGGCCGCACGATCCGCTTCCAGCGCGTCGAGCTGGCGCCGGGAGAGGGGCGCCTGGCGGTCGGCGACCTGCGGGCGCAGGTGCGGCTGGCGGCCGAGCTCGACGACCTGCCGTCGACGCGCTCGGCGCGCTCCAGCGCCAAGACCTCGCGCCGGGCGCGCGGCAAGGCGCCGCGCAAGGAAACCGTATCTCTCGACCCTGGTTCCCGCGACCTGTTCGAGGAGCTGCGCACCTGGCGCCTGGCGGAAGCGAAGCGACGGCGGGTGCCGGCCTTCTGCATCGTCAACGACCGCACCCTGCGCGAGATCGCAGGAGAGCGCCCACGCGACGCCGACGCGCTGCTCCAGGTGCACGGCATCGGCCCTTCGGTGGCGAAGAAGTTCGGGGATGCGATCCTCGATCTGGTGGCGCGCCACGCCGGTGCGTGACGACACCGCGTTGCCGAGAGGCGCCGCCGGCGCTATCATCAAAGACTCCGTTCTTTCTCGCTCCCCCTCGTGCTCGAGACGGCCGATGCCGGTTTCGGATCTTCCATGCGGTGCCACAGCTGCGGTGCTTCGACTCGAAGCACGGACATTGGTTCGTGCGTCGAGCCGGCACCCGACGGACCCGGTCGCGATGCGCGCAGCGCCGCGCGTCCGGCCGCCTTGATTCCCGGGCGACACGGTGTCTTCCATCCCGGACCACGCGGTGTCGCCGAACGGCTTTCGATGCGACGAGGAGTTCTTTCGATGACCACTGCATCCCTGTGCTCTAACTCTCGACCTGCCCTTGAGCCAGCGCTCGCTCTCGACATCCGTGGTTTCCACACTGCGGTGATGAGCGACATGCCGCGCGGAGTCGCGGCCCTGCCGCTGCGCCAGCTGACCCGGGCCGCGGACGATCTCGTGCCTCTCTTCTTGCGCGACGAGATCGCGATCTTCTGGCCCTCCTGGCGTTGACGCGCTTCGCCCGAACCCCCGACCGGCTCGGGCGCTCGTGGCTAGAGCTGGCCGCGGTCACCGCGTCAGTCGTGGTGCTCGCGGTATGCCTGCTCTACACCGCTCTCCAGCTGCGCCTGCCGAGCCGCAACGTCCCGTGGGACCCCGCCGGCTGGCAGGTGCTGCGTGCCTCGACCACGTGCATCGACGACACCCGCTGCCTGCAACCCGGAGACCAGGTACTGACGATCGGCGGCGTGACGCGGCAGGAGTTCCTCGTCGACCGGACGCGGGCGATTCTCTCCGGCCAGCCGCCGATCGAGCTCGAAGTGCTGCGCGGCGACGGTCCCGACGGGCGCGCCGAGACGGTGCTGTGGACCTGGGGGTACTCGGCGCGGGTGATCCTCGTCGAAAGCCTGGTCGCGGCCGGCTTTCCGCTGCTTTTCTGGCTCGCCGGCACCGCTGCGGCGCTCTTGGTGCGGCCGCGCGATTTGCGCTGGCTGCTGCTGGTGAGCCTCTACTTCACCACTGCCCTGCTCTTCGCCGCCGGCTTCGTCTCCTACACTCAGCAGGCCTACTCGTCCTACCTCACCCACGCCGCGGCGATCCTGTTCTTGCCGCTCGCGGTCCATCTCCACCTGATCCTGCCGCGCCGCGCCTACCCGCGCCTCGAGGCAGCACTGCCGGCGCTCTGGCTCGCCTCGCTCACCGCCCTGGTCGTCGATCTCTTCGCGCCCCTCGGCCCGGCGCAGATGGGCCTGCTGGTGATCGGCGGGCTGGCAGCCTCGATGATGCTTCTGTTCGGTCGCCTGTGGCGGCCACAGGCGGCGCCGGAGCGCGCGGCGCATCGCCTGATGGTCGCCGGCGTCGGCTTCGGCATCTTGCCGTGGGTCGTGCTCCTGACCCTATTCCAGCTCCAGCTGCTGCGCAATCTGCCGTTCGACGCCGACCACCTCTTCATGGTGGCGGTCGCGGGTCTGATGCTGCCGCACTGGCCCCTGTCGTACCTCTGGGCGATCCATCGCTTCGAGCTCGGGCGCCTCGAGCTGCGCGCCAACCGCGCCCTCGGCGCCTACGGCTTCTGGTCCCTCTACGCGATCGTCTACCTCGCGTTCTTCTTGCTGGTGGCCGGCCAGGTGCCGCTGCTCGAACAGCAGCCGGTGTTCTCGGGCCTGGTCCTGTCACTCCCCTTCGTGTTGTTGGCGCCGCCGGCGCGCGCCGGGTTCCAGCTCTGGGTCGACCGCGTGATCTTCGGTATCCGCATCCCGCCGCGCCAGGTGGTGAACGTCTTCGCCGCGCGCATCCCCACCGCGCTCGATCGCGACGTCCTGCGCCAGATTCTGTGCGACGAGCTGCTGCCGGCGCTGCAAGTGCGGCGCTCGGCGCTGGTGGTACTCGACGACGATGCGGTCGAGCCTCTGTACCTTCAGGACGTCTCCGCCGACGAGCTCCCCACGGACGTCGCGCGGCGCGACGCGGCCGCGCTCGAACGAGCGGTCAGCGTCGACGACGTCGACGAAGAGACCGAGGCGCCGCGGGCTGCTCCGACGGCGGCGAAGCGTCATCCGTCATGGATCCGGGTCGCGGTGCCGCTGCGCAGCCAGGGTCAGACTCTCGGCCTGTGGTATTTCGGCCGCCGCGATCCCGACGACGCCTATCCGCGCGACGATCTGGAGGTGCTCGAGCAGCTGTCGAACCAGATCGCCGCCGTGCTGCGCGCCCAAATGCAGATGGCCGAGAATCGCCGGCTCCAGAGCCAGCTCATCCAGAGCCAGAAGATGGAGGCGATCGGTCGCCTCTCGGCCGGTGTCGCGCACGACTTCAACAACCTGTTGTCGGCGATCCTCGGCTACAGCAATCTATTGCTCGGAGACCTGCTCCCCGGCGACCTGCCGGTCGGCACCGACAGCGATGCCGCCGCGGCCCAGCGCCGCGAGTACGTCGAGGGGATCCGCGACGCCGGTGAGAAGGCGGCGGCGTTGACCACGCAGCTCCTCGCCTTCAGCCGCCAGCAAGTGATGGCGGCACGTGTCGTGGATCTCAATCGTACGGTGCGCAGTCTCGACAGCCTTCTGCAGCGCGTGATCGGCCAGGATATCGAGGTCCGCACCGAGCTCGCGGACAACGCGCCCGCGGTGTGCATCGACCCCGGACAGATGGAGCAGGTGCTGCTGAACCTGGTCGTCAACGCCAGCGACGCGATGCCCGAGGGCGGCGTGATCACGCTGCGCACCGACGCCGTCGAGATCGAGGCCGACCACAGCGACGACGACGAGGCCACCGAGCTGATGCATGGCGCCTATCTGCGCCTGCAGGTCCACGACACCGGCACCGGCATCGAGCCCGAGCTCCTCGACCAGATCTTCGAACCGTTCTTCACCACCAAGGAGCTCGGCGCCGGCACCGGCCTGGGCCTGTCGATGGTCTACGGCATCGTGCGCCAGAGCGGCGGCCAGATCGTGGTCGATTCGACGCCCAATGAAGGCTCTACGTTCTCGATCTACCTCCCGGTGTCGAGCGAGCGGGGCGAGCATGCCGACGCGTTGCCGCCAGAGCCGCTGGCGACCCGCGGTCACGAGACGATTCTCCTGGTGGAGGACGAGTCGAGCGTGCGCCGGGTGGTCGCCGATCTGCTGCGCGGCCGCGGCTATCGCGTGCTCGAGGCAGCGGACGGGCTCGAGGCGCTGGAGGTCTTCACCGCCGCCGACGACGCCGTGCATCTCCTGCTCACCGACGTAATGATGCCCAAGCTCAAGGGCCCCGAGCTCGCCGACCGCCTGCTGCTGCGCGCTCCCGGCCTGCGCGTGATCTACATGTCGGGCTACAACGAGGAGGCGGTGCTCGGGCGGCGGATGAGCGAGGGCGGCACCGTGCTGGTGCGCAAGCCGTTCACGCCGCAGGCGCTGGCCGCCGAAGTGCGATCACTGCTCGACCGCGGCGTCGGCGACGGCCTGCGCGAGATTTCGCTCTTCCCGCAGACCGAGTCGAGCTCGTCAGTCGAGCGGCCGCAGCTCGTCTGAACAAGCCGTCACGGCCTCTTCCGGCTCTTGCGCGGGGGCGTACGCCAGGCGACCGCGCGGGCGCCAGGCGATGCCGGCGTCGAGGCTCGTCTCGAGCTCGAGGACGAAGGCCGCGCGGTCGTTTCGCGACGCGGCGTCGGCTCCGAGCGACCAGGTTTCGCGGCGGTGGAAGGTACGGTCGTGAACCCGCCACGACGTCCCGGTGTCGAGGTTCGACACACGGAGCTTGAGGCCGTCGACCCCGTCCTCGGACGGACCGCCGTCGAGCGATCCATCGAGCACGTCGAGATGGCTGCTACGCGGGTCGAAAACGACCACACGCACGACCTCGGCGAAGCGGTCCCACGACCACCAGCGGCGTACGACCCGCCGCACCGCGCCGACGTCCAGCTCGAGGCACTCGGTCACCAGATCACCGCCAGCCGCGACGCGGATCGTCGAGCGCCCACGCGCCGGCAGCGCCGCCTGCTCGAGATTCGGCCGCATCGTGCCCTCGACTCGCCAGCTGCCGGCGAGGCGCCGGAAACTCGCCAGCGCCGGCGGCACCGGGCGGGCGAAAAGTGCCAGCGAGAGCGGCACGCCGAGACGCACGCCGTGGATCTCGAGCACGCGCTGGTCGTTGCCGATCTCGGTGTCGATGCGGTGTGGAATCGCCACCCCACCGACGCGCCGATAATCGCCATAGAACGTGCGCTGGGTCCACGGCATGCGCAGGTAGGCGCCCGGAGCCACGCGCGCCGCCGGCAGCAGCGAGTCGTGGTCGAGGTACCAGCTCTCCTCGAGGCCCCACGGCCAGGCGACGTCGACCTGCCGATAGCTCACGCCGTCGAGCTCGGCGAAGCCACGGTCGAGGAGCTCGAGGCCGCGGGCGGAGGCACGCACGAAGGGCGGCTCGAACGCCGCCTCGGCGCGCAGGCCCCGGGCGTAGAGCAGCGGCATCGGCACCGGCCAGTCGACCAGCGACTCGACGGTGAAGGTTTTGTGCCACCACGCGTGCTCACCGTCGAAGGCGACCACCGCCGGGCGCGTCGACTCGAAGTAGTCGAAGCGGTAGAGGTCGGGCCGCATGCGCCGGATGGTGAACGGCCGCGTGCGGCTGAAGCTGGTGTGCTCGCCCACCAGCTCCATCGTCTCGATCCGACGCCATGCGTCCTCGCCGCCGAGCGCCGCGGCGACCGCGGCGAAGAGCGCTGTGTCGTGTACCCCGGCCGACGGCGTTCCGACCGACGGCGCCACGGCGAGCAGCAAGCAAACGATGGCGTTCACGCCGGAGCAGATCACGACGCGTCCTCCGGCAACGCGCGCAGGTCGAGCGCGACCAGCTCTTCGTGGTTGCGCAGGTAGAGCCGGCCCTCGGCGAAGGACGGCAGGGTCCAGCTCGGCCCGGCGAAGACCTCGACGCTCCCCCGCTCCTCGAGGCCGGCGTCGTCGACGTGCCCGAGAGTCAGCCGACCGCGGTCGGAGAGCAGCAGCACACGTCGTTCGCCGATGCGGAGGAAGTTGCCCTTACCGAGACCACGCTGCGCCCAGCGCAGCGCTCCGTCGGCGCGCCCGAGGCAGCGGAAGGTCGCGTTGTCGAAACCGCAGATCAGCTCGCCGATCGGCACAGCCGTCGACCAGGCGGTGCGCAGCCGGCGCTGGCGCCAGAGCTCTTCCACCCGCCAGCCGTCGGAATCCCGATGCGGACGCACCAACGCCGATCCCCAGTCGTTCACCGTCGACACGAAGAGGGCGCCATCGCTCAGCGCCACGGGCTGAGCGATCGTCACCCAATCCCACGGCAGGCTCCACAACTCGACGCCGTCGAGCGACAAGCCGACGACACGGCCGGCGATGATCTGGACGATCTGCAGCTCCTCGTCGCCCGTCGGCGCGAAGAGCGCGGGTGAGCTGAACGCCGGACCGGCCGTCTCGAGAGCCGTCCACAAGACACGGCCGGTCGCCGGCTCGAGACCGACCAGCGCCGGACCGAGGCTGCTCGAGGTGTAGGCCACGAGCAGCGCCTCGCCGAGCGGATGACCGAGCGGCAGATCGACCCACAGCGGAGTCGCGGTGTGGCCGAAGCGATCGGTCTCGTCGGCAGCCGGCAGCCCGCCCCGCCCCATCGTCGGCGCGGCGGCGGCGCCGAATCGCTCGCCGAAGTCGAGACTCCACACGGGCTCGCCGGTCGCCGGATCGAAGCACACCAGGACGCCGTCGGTGCCGAGCGCCCAGAGACTGCCGCCCGCGAGCAGCGGGGTCGCGCGCGGCCCGTCGCCCCACTCGTCGACGTAGCGCGGGCCGAGCGCACGGCGCCACAGCGTGCCGCCGTCGGCGGGATCGAGGGCCACCACGAACTCCGTCGCCGTGTCGGCGAACAAGGTGTAGAGGCGCTGTCCGTCGGTCGCCACCTGCGAGAACCCGGCGCCGAGCGGCCGGCGCCAGAGCTCGGGGGGCCCGTCGGCGGACCAGCGGTCGAGCAGCCGCGGTGCCTGGGGAACCTGCGCGGCGCGGCCGGGGCCCTGGAACTCCGGCCAGGGGCCGCGCACGCGCACCGCCGCACCGCGCGGAGTGCTCGCCGGCGGCTGAACCAGCGGCGCGCAGGCCGCCAGCAAGCAGGCGAAGACACAGGCGACCTTGAGAGATCGCCGCGCGATGGGTGGGGAGCTGAAGGTGGTTGGATCGATGGATCGAGCCGCAGGTTGTCGTCGCATGTGCACTCTCCGGCCGCGGCGCGGCGCATGCTAGCCTCGTCGTCTGACGGACCGACACGAACAGCGCGCCAAGGGGTCAGTTGTTGGGCCTGCGTATCGATTCGTTAGCTTATCGCAATAATTCGATATTTAGATCTGGAACGACCGCTCCATGCCGCTGCTCGACGCCGCTCTCGCCTTCGCTCTCACCATGCTCGCGTTGTCGACCCTGGTGTCGATGGTCGCCGGCATGCTGACCTGGACCGTCGGGCTGCGACGTCGGGGGCTGGAGCATCTGCTGACGGCGTTCTTCGAGCGAGAGGTCGCGGCGGCGCTGGGCACCGAGGCGGCGCGCCTCACGGCCGAGACCGCCGGCGCTCCGTCGACCGACGACGACGAAACGCCGGCCGCTCTGCTCGAGTCCCAGACGCAGTCGCTGGTCGACGCCGGCGAGTCGCTGCGGGCCCGCGTGCGCACCGAAGGCCTCGACCACCTCGACACCGCCGAGTTGCGCCGCGCCTTGCTCGACACCGACGCCGGCCGCAGCCTGCGGCTTGGCCTGGGCGAGCAGCTCGACAGCGTGCTCGACGCGCTGGGCGAGCGCTGGGAGGACCTGGGACGGCGCAGCTCGCGGCGCTACCGCCGGTGGATGCGCTGGTGGACGACGGTGCTCGGCGCGCTGCTCGCCTTCGCGCTCAACATCGACAGCTCGCACCTGGCCGCGACCTACCTCTCGAGCCCGATGGCGCGCGAGGCGGCGATCGCCGAGCTCGGGTCGACGCTCGAGCGCGCACGCACCGTCGTTCCCGCCGCACCCGCGGACCCGCGCGCGCCGACACTCGTCGACCGAGCGAGCCTCGACGACGAGATTCGTGTCGCGCGCGAGCAGCTGATCTGGATGCGCAGCGCCGGCCTGCCGATCGGGTTCTCGTACTTCCCCTACTGCGCGGACGGCGAGAGCTCGAGCCTGCGCGACGCCCGCTGTGCCGGGTCGCGCGCCTCCGGGCATCTCGTCCTGTGGATCTTCGGCTGTCTCGCCACCGCCCTGCTCGCGGGCCTCGGCGCGCCCTTCTGGTACGACCTCGTGCTCGGCCTCGCCAGCACCGTCGAACGCGTGCGGCGGGCGCCCGACGACGACGAGACCGAGGTCGGCAGGGGCCGGACGGGGACGACCGGCGGGCGCGCCAGCTGATCGCCAGCAGCGCGCGAATCCTTCACTCGCCCGGTCCGTAGAACGCCCATGCACAGCGTTTCCCCCTCTCCTGCGCTCGATTCGTCGGTCGATGCGCTCCGTATCGACGGCGTGAGCAAGCGCTTCGGTCGCGTCACCGCCGTCGACGACCTCTCCCTGCGCGTACCGCGCGGCACGATCTACGGCTTCCTCGGCCAGAACGGCGCCGGCAAGACGACGACTCTGCGCATGGTGATGAGTATCCTCTACCCCGATGCGGGCTCGATCCGCGTCCTCGGACGGCCCGCCGAGGCGATCAAGGATCGTCTCGGCTACCTGCCCGAGGAGAAGGGGCTCTACAAGAAGATGACCGCCGGCGAGATCCTGGTCTACTTCGGTCGCCTCAAAGGCCTCGAGCGGCGCGTGGCGCGGCGACGGGCCGCCGAGCTGCTCGAGCGCCTCGGCCTCGGCGACTGGATCGACCAGCGCTGCGAGACGCTGTCCAAGGGCATGGGCCAGAAGGTACAAGTCCTCGCCACCTTGATCCACGAGCCCGAGCTGGTGATCCTCGACGAGCCGTTCTCCGGACTCGATCCGGTGAATGTCGACACGATGCGCGAAGTGATCCGCGATGTCGCGCGCAGCGGGCGCACCGTGCTCTTCTCGACTCACATCATGGAGCAGGCCGAGAAGCTCTGCGACTCGATCGCCATCGTCCACCAAGGACGCAAGATCCTCGACGGTCCGCTGGCGGAGGTGAAAGCGACGGCGGAGCGCGGCATCCTGCTCGACTACGACGGAGCTCTCGACGACGCCGCGCCGCTGCCGGGCGTCCACCGCATCGCCGATGCCGGCAAGCAGGCGGAGATTCACCTCGACGACGGTGCCGATCCGCAGGCAGTGCTCGAGCACCTCGTCGCGCGCGGGATCCGCATCCGCCGCTTCGATCTGCGCGAGCCGTCGCTGCACGAAGTCTTCGTACGCGCGGTGCAGGGTGGAGACGCCGCCGATGTCTGAGCCCGACCGAACCGCCATCGACCGCGCCGCCGTCGGCAAGGCCTTCTTGGTCGCACAGCGCGAGCTCTTTGAGAACCTGCGCACCAAGGCGTTCTGGATCGGCATCCTGACCTTCCCGGTGATCCTGGTGCTAGCGACGGTCGTTCCGCTCCTGCTCCAAGGGGCCAAGGACGCGCGCGAGTACGTGCTGGTCGACCGCTCGGGATGGCTGCTCGAAGAAATCGCCCCGCGGCTCGACGCCGAGGGCGGCGATCGCTTCGTGCGCCGCGAGCTCGCCGGCACGGTCGACCCCGACACGAACCTCGACGCGCTCGTCGCCACGCTGCGGCGCCAGGTCGCAGCCGATGAGATCTTCGCCTACGCCGTGCTCGGCACCGACGCCGAGCGGCCGCACGACGCCGCCTTCGGCGTGGCCGACACGATCAACGACCAGGGGACCGACGAAGAGGCCGACGAGGACAGCGGCGAGGCCGTCGGCTTCCGCTACGCCTCGGCCAACCTCACCGACGACGATCTGCGCGCCTGGCTCGAAGGCATCGTCAGCGACGCGATTCAGGCGCGCCGACTCGACGCGGCGGCGCTCGATCCGGAGCTGGTGGCCTGGGTCTCCGAGCCGATCCGCTTCGAAGTCGTCAACGTCCGCGCCGACGGAGTCGAGGCGGCCGTCGGCGTGGAAGACATGGTGCGCCAGTGGGCGCCCGCCGGCTTCGTTTACCTGCTCTGGATCGCCATCTTCAGCATTGCCCAGATGCTGCTCACCAACACCATCGAAGAAAAGTCGAATCGGCTGATGGAGGTGCTCCTGTCGTCGGTGTCGCCGTTGCAGTTGATGGCCGGCAAGATCCTCGGCATCGCGGCCACCGGGCTGGCGATGCTCGCCGGCTGGAGCACCTTCGTGCTCCTCGGCCTGGCGATTCCGCTGCTCTTGGGCGTCGACCTACCGCTCGATCTGCGCGCCGTCGTCGACCCGATCTACCTCGCCTCGTTCGTCGTCTACTTCCTGCTGGGCTACCTCTTCTATGCCGGCGTGCTGGTCGGAATCGGCGCGGTGTGCAACAGCCTGAAAGAGGCGCAGAACCTGCAGACACCGGTGCTGGTGACGCTGATGCTGCCCCTCTTCGCGATGATCCCGATCGCCGAGGACCCCAACGGCCTGCTCGCCAAGGTCCTGTCGTACATCCCGCCCTTCACTCCGTTCGTGATGATGAACCGCGCCGCCGGTCCGCCGACGCTCCCGGAGTACGCGATCACCACCGGCTTGCTCCTGGTGTCGGTGGCCGGCGTTCTGTGGGCGGCGGCCAAGGTCTTCCGCGTCGGCATTCTGATGACCGGGAAGCCGCCGCGTCTGCGAGAGATCCTGCGTTGGGTGCGGGCCCCGGTGGGCGCAGTGCCCGAGGATCGGCGCATGCGATCAAACGATTGAGCCAACACAGCGATCAAGAATTGGAGAGAATTCATGCTAGACTTCATGAAGTCTTTTCACTGTATCCAGTCGCGAGCGCTACGACGTTCGCTCGATCGGCCCCGCTCCCCCTCGCCTCTTCCTTCCTGAATTCGGTGTGTCCGAGCGAAGCCGCCGTGTCTCGAACTCCTGATCTCAAGTCTCAGAGTCGGTCTGTCGCCACGCGGCGTCGAAGCTCCGCGTCGATGGAGTATCCGACAGAACCCAAGAATCTCCTGGTGGTCGACGACGACCCGGTGATCTGCGAGGTGATGTCGACGACTCTCGGCGATCTTGGCTACGAAGTGGTCACCGAGACCGATCCGCGCCAGGTGATGGATCTGCTCAGCAAGGGCGCGTTCGACGTCATGCTGCTCGACGTGATGATGCCGCAGATCGGCGGTCTCGAGCTGGTGGAACAGATTCGCGAGCACTTCAACGTGCTGCCGATCGTGATGGTGACGGGCTACGGCACCTCGGAGAACACGGTCGACGCGATGCGCCGCGGCGCGACCGACTTCGTCACCAAGCCGGTCGACCCCCAGCTTCTCGATCTGCGCATCCGCCGCGCGTACGACCTCGAGCAGGCGCGGCGCCTGGCCAACACCGACGGGCTCACCGGCCTCTACAACCATCGCCACCTGCAGGAACGTCTGCTGCAGGAGGTCGAGCGGGCCGAGCGCTACAGTCGCCCCCTGGCCTTGATCATGGCCGACATCGACCGCTTCAAGAGCTACAACGACGCGCACGGCCACCCGGCGGGCGATGATGTCTTGATCGCTGTCGCCCACACGCTGCGCCAGGTGAGCCGCACATCGGACCTGGTGGCGCGCTACGGCGGCGAAGAGTTCGCGCTTGTGTTGCCAGAGACGGGCATCGAGAAGGCGCTCGTGGTCGCCGAGCGCGCGCGCCAATGTGTCGCCGCGCTCGAGTTCTCGGTCGAGCCGGGCGCACCCAAGACGGGCGTCACGCTGAGCGCCGGCGTCGCCGAGTTCGAGTACGGCACGACCCGCGAGGTTCTGCTGCGCGCCGCCGACGCCGCCCTCTACCGCGCCAAGGCAGCAGGGCGCGACCGCGTGCGCCGCGCAGCACAGCCCGAGCTGGCGCTCGAAAAACCGGCCGTGCAGGCCGACTGAGACGGTCGGACGATCACTCGCCGCGGCGCATCGCGCGCTGGCGCTTCAGGCCCTGGCGGCGCAGCAGGCTCGAGATCAGCTGCTGAGCGCGCGGAAAGAGATCGGCGAAGCGCGCCAGCAGCGCGCGTCGGCGCGGCAGGGCGACGAGCAGCGGGCGGCGCGGCAGCACGCGGTCGAGAATCACGCGCGAGACGTCGGCCGCCTCGAGGAAACGCGGCGCGGTGAAGGTGAGCGCGGCCTGCGGGTAGTCGAGCTGGAGGTCGAGCATCGGCGTGCGCACTGCGTCGGGACACACCACCGAGACGGCGATGTCGTGCTCCCGCAGCTCGGCGGCGGCGGCCAGCGAGAGCGCGCGCACGGCGTACTTCGACGCCGAGTAGAGACTGATTCCGGGAATCGGCGCGAGCGAGGCGAGCGACGCGATGTTGACGATGTGGCCGCCGGCACCGCGCTCGATCATGTGACGCGCGGCGGCGCGCAGGCCGAAGGTGACGCCTTTGACGTTGACATCGAACACGCGGTGGATGTCGTCGTCGCTCGCCTCGTGCACCTCGGACGGACGCAGCCATCCGGCGACATTCAGCACCACGTCGAGCCCGCCCCAGAGATCCACGCCGCGGGCGATCGCGGCGTCCCAGCCATCAGGGTCACGGACGTCGAAGGCGACGGGCTCGACGCGCTCGCTCCAGCCGTCCTGCGACGATGCGGCATCGAGCGCCTCGCGCGTCAGGTCGGCGGCGAGGACGCGCGCGCCACGCGCGTCGAGATCGCCGACCACGCGCCGGCCGATGCCGCTGGCGGCGCCGGTGACCAGCAGCCGCCGTGCGGCGAGATCGGCTCGGGCGGTGGTCATCGCGGGGCTCGGCGCGCTTCAGGCGTCGGCCGTGGTGCCCGCGTCGACCAGGTTCTCGGGGTTCAGTCCTTCGAGCTCGGGCACGACGAAGAGGCCGTCGCGCCGGATCAGCACGTCGTCGAAGTAGACCTCGCCGCCACCCGCGTCGGGCGCTTGGCGCAGCACCAGGTCCCAGTGGATCTTGCTCTGGTTGCCGTTCGAGGCCTCCTCGTAGCAGGAGCCGGGCGTGAAGTGGATCGAACCGGCGATCTTCTCGTCGAAGAGAATGTCCTTCATCGGCTGGGTGATGTAGGGATTGAAGCCGATCGCGAACTCACCGACGAAACGCGCACCCTCGTCCGAGTCGAGCACCTGGTTCAGATGCGCGGTGTCGCTCGAGGTCGCCTCGACGATCTTGCCCTGCTCGAAGCGCAGGCGGATGGCGTCGTGGGTCACGCCCTGGTAGATCGTCGGCGTGTTGAACTGAATCGTGCCGTCGACCGAGTCGCGCACCGGCGCGGTGAACACCTCTCCGTCCGGGATGTTGCAATCGCCGCCACACGGAATCGCCGGGATGTCGCGGATCGAAAAACGCAAGTCAGTGCCGGGCGCCACCAGGCGCACACGGTCAGTGCGCTCCATCAGCTCGACCAGCGGCTGCATCGCCCGCGTCATGCGCGCGTAGTCGAGCGTGCAGACGCGGAAGTAGAAGTCTTCGAACGCCTCGGTCGACATCTGCGCCAGCTGCGCCATCGACGGGTCGGGCCAGCGCAGTACCACCCACTTGGTCTTGGGCACGCGGATCTCGCGATGCACCGGCACCCACCAATGCTGCTGGTAGAGCGCCATCGTCTCGGACGGCACGTCGGAAAGCTCGGAGGTGTTCGGGTTGCCCCGCACGCCGATGTAGGCCTGCATCTGCGCCATCAGCTGGGCCTCGACCTCACCGTAGACGCTCAGGGTCTCGACGCTGGCGTCAAGCAGCAGGTCGCGCATGACGCGATTCGAGCGCAGGGTGACGAAGGGATGGCCGCCGGCGGCGCGCACGGCGCGCACCATGGCGCGGGTGAAGTCGTGCGGGACGTCGATCGCTTCGATCAGGATCTTTTCGCCCGCCTCGAGGCGACAGGAGTAGCCGACCAGGAGCTCGGCGAGGCGTCGATATCGGGGGTCCATGAACAGGGCTCCGGATGCGGCGGGCGCGCCGCGCCCGCCGCGCAGCGTCAGAGCGCGAGCACGCAGTCCTGTGTGCCGAATCGATTCGGCACCAGGGCGTCGGCCGCGTCGTCGTTGCGCCACTCGTCGCCGTCGACGAGGTAGCGGAAGCGGTACTCGCGTCCCGCTTCGAGGGAGATGGTGGTACTGAAGCTGCCGTCCTTGCGCCGCACCAGCGGATGCGACCCGGCGTCCCAGGCGTTGAACTCACCGAGCACGGCAATGCGCTCGGCCTCCGCCTCGGGAACCTTGAACGTCACGCGACAGCGTTTTCCGGTCTTCGAATAGCTTTTTTTCAGCATGGGGGCCTCCGTGGAGAGCCACCCGCGCACGGGCGAACCGGGTGAAGAGCGAGAAGGGCGGCGACGCCGCCTCCACATGCGCCGGCGGCTCGGTGGTCGGCGGTAACGTAGCATGAGCATTAGTCTTCGCCAACCATCTTCGGCGGGGTCGCCGAGTCGTTCCGAACGCCGCTCAGGCGTTGTCGGCGCCGTGCTCACCACCGTGAGGCGCCTCGGCCTGAGGCTCCTCCGGGCGATCGCCGGACATGATGCGCCACGAGGTGAGTTTCTCGTCGATCTCGCGCAGCCGCTCGGCCATCAAGCGGCACAGCAGGCGGATGAAGTCGAGAGAGGCGTGCGGATCGACCGCCTGCACCTCCTGCAGGGTCAGGCTGTCGAAGGCGATCACTGTCGCCGGCCCCTGGAACGCCTTGGCGTCGGCCGAGCGCGGTTCGCCGTCGACCAGCGACATCTCGCCGAAGAAGTCTCCCCGCTGCAGGATCGCCAGAGCCTCTTCGCCGCCGCCCGGCAGGTACTTGCTGATCATCACGCGCCCCTCGAGCACGACGTACATCTCGTTGCCTGGATCGCCCTCGTGGAAGAGGTAGGTGCCGCCGGGGAAGCGCTTGACGTTCGAGAAATCGGCCAGGGTCTGCAGCTCGGCGCCGGTCAGGCCCTGCTCACGCAGCAGTTGCACCTTGTCGGCGGCGGCGATGTCGACCGCGGCGCCTTCCTGGCTGCCCTGCAGCAGGTGCGGCGACGGCTCGTCGCCGGTGAAGAACGTGCGCAGCTGCTCGTTGGCGCCGCGCAGCTTGTCGGCCAGCACCTGCCAGAAGCTGGTGTAGATCTTGACCCCGATGTCGGGACGCTCTTCGAGCAGAGTCTCGAGCCGCCCCGCGTCGAGACGCAGCAGATGGCAAGAGCCCTCGGCAAACGCGTCGCCGGTGCGCTCGATCTGCGACACGAAGCCGACCTCGCCGAGCAGGGTGCCGGACTCGAGGCGAGCGAGCAGATACGAGCCGTAGTGCGTCGGATGGCGGATGACGATTTGGCCTTCCGCGAGCACGTAGAGATCGCGCCCGGTGTCGCCGTAGGAGAAGAGCTTGGCGCCATCGGCGAGCTCGACCTCTTCGACGACCCGCGTCAGCTGGAAGATCTGCTCGTCGTTGAGCAGCGACCAGGCGTCGAGCTCGCGCAGCCGGCCGGCGAGCAAGATACGCCCCTTTTCCGGATCGTCGGGCCGCGTCGACGTCGGTGTCGTCGCTTCCAGATGCCGTTCGCGCTGCAGCTCGAGGCGATCGAAGGCGGTCTCGAGGCGCTGGCGACGCTGACGGAAGATCTCGCGCACCTCGTCGCTGTCGAGGCTGAGGATCTGCTTCAGCGTACGGATGTGGTCCTTGAGCCGGTCGGTGTCCTCGGTGTGGTCCTCGCGCAGAAGCAAGAAGGCGTCGATGGTCGCCTCGAGCGCGTCGCGATATCGCTCCAGCTCATATTCGACGCGTCCCAAGAGCTCCGCGATGCCGCGATCGAACGGGTTGTACCGCTGCGCCGTCCGCAGCGCGTCGCGCGCGCGGTCGTACTCCTTGGCACGATAGAGCAAGCGCCCCTGGAGCTTGAACGCGAAGGGGTGGATCGGCTCCTTGGCGAGCGCGATGCCGAGGCATTCGCGCGACGGCTCGGCCTTGCCGCGCTCTTCGTAAAGCGCTGCCAGGCCGAAGAAGTGACAGGCGTCGATCGAGTTCCGTCGATAGGTCTTGCGAAGCTCCTCTTCGAGCGATTTCTCACGCGCCCCGAGATCACTGCGCAGATCCTTGCGCAAGCTGGCGAGCGCCAGGTGGACCCCGCGATTGGTCGGATCGAGCCGCAGAGCCATCTCGAACAGCTCCGCCGCCTCGCCAGTCAGCCTGTGGTCGGCGAAGCGCTTGGCGAGCGTCGTCAAGAGGTCGAGATCGATCGGAGGGCCGTCGCCCTGGAGAGAAGACATGGGCTCCCCATGCTACCACCGCAAAGCGGGCTCTGGCGAACCGACGGCCCAGGTCTGTGGATGCCGAGAGATTCGGCCGGCGTCTCGGATACGATGCCCGAGCCGATGGCCAAGAAATCAAGTCGCAAAACCCTGTGGGTTCGCAGCTCCGACGGCAAGCGCCAGCGCTTCCTGCGCGGTATCGTGACCCATCATCTCGTCGAAGTCGGCATCGACTTCGACGCCGCCTATGCCGTGGCGCGCGCGGTGCGCGATCAACTGGCGCAGCGCGACGAGGTCGACACCACCGAGCTGCGCGAACTGGTCGCACTCCAGGTCGAGGAGAGCCTCGGCCCCGAGGCGTCGCTACGCCTGGCGACGCCGGCGCGTAGCCGGCGCCGCGGCCCGGTGGTGATCGCCGGGGGTCGCCCGCAACCGTTCTCGCGCGGCCTGCTCGCGCGCTCGATCAACGCCGCCGGCCCGGGCCTCGACCGCGCCTACCGCCTCGTGCAGGAGGTCGAGAAGGCGCTGCTCGAGGAGAGCCACGACACCGTCGCCTCGGACGAGCTGGCGCGCCGCGTCGGCGACCTGCTCGAGCGCATGGAAGGCCCCGAGGTCGCCCGCCGCTACCGCCTGGTGCGACGCCTGCGACGCTTGCCGCGCCCGCTGGTGATCTACGTCGGCGGCGCCAGCGGTACCGGTAAATCGACCCTCGCCGTCGAGCTGGCGCCGCTGCTGCGGATCTATCGCATCACCGCCACCGACACGATTCGCCAGGTGATGCGCATGCTGTTCTCGCCGCAGATTCTGCCGGCGCTGCACCGCTCGAGCTTCGACCGCGCCTTCCCCGGCCAGGGCCACACACTGCTCGACGAGCTGCTCGGCATCGACGAGGACGACCCGGAGCATCGCGCGCTCGCCGCCTTCGTCGAGCAGTCGGTGCGCGTCACCGTCGGCGTGCGGGCGGTGGTCGAGCGCGCGATCACCGAGAACTTGAGCGTCATCGTCGAAGGCGTCCACCTGTTTCCGCCCTTGGTGCCCTTCGCCGACCTCGAGGGCAGCTGCTACCAGGTGCCGCTGGTGCTCGGCCTGCCCGACGACGAGGCGCACCGCGCGCGCTTTCTCGCCCGCGCGCGCCTCGGCGGCCGACGCGCCGAGCGCTACGTCGAGAACTTCGAGTCGATCCGCAGCGTCCAGGATCTGGTCCTCGAGCAGGCCGAGGCCGAGGACGTGCCGACGCTCGACACGACGATGGAAGACACGGCGGCGCGCGCACTGCGGTTGATCACCGGCGTGCTCGAGGAGCGCGTGCCGCGCCTCGCCGTGCGCCGCGGCGACCAGCAACGCCACCCGGTGCTGCTGGTCGCCATCGACGGCATCGCCGACCGGCCAACACGCACGCTCGGTGGCCGCACGCCGCTGCAGGCCGCGAGCACGCCGACCCTCGACCGGCTCGCCCTCGAAGGACGCTGCGGCCTCGCCGATGCGGTGGCTCCCGGCGTCGTCCCCGACACCGCCGCCGGCACGCTGGCGCTCTTCGCCCAGTCGCCGCTGGCGCTGCAGCGTGGACCGGTAGAGGCGCTGGGAGCGAGCCTCGCGTTGTCGACCGCCGATGTCGCCCTGCGCGGCAACTTCGCCACGCTCGACGAGCGCGGCCAGGTGGTCGACCGCCGCGCCGGCCGGATCCGCGAAGAGGCCGAGGAGCTTGCCCGAGCGCTCGATCGGCTCGATCTTCCGGGCAGCCTCGCCGACGAGGTCGAGGTGCGCGTGCGGGCGGCCACCGAGCACCGCCTGGCGATCGTGCTCAAAGGTCACGGTCTGAGCTCGGCGATCCGCGGCAGCGACCCCGGCGACGGCGCGATCCCGTGCCCACCGCTGGCACCGGCGCCGGTCGATCCGGGCGACGAGCGCGCCGTCTACACCGCGCGGGCTGTGGCACTCTTCGAGCAGCGGGCGCGCGAGATTCTCGATGCGCACCCGATCAACAAGCGGCGCACGAAGAAAGGCCTGCCGGCTGCCAATCTCTTGCTCACCCGGGGCGCCGGCCACGTCCACCGCCTGGTACCGCTCGAAGAGGACGGCGTGCCGCTGCGCGTCACCTGTGTCGCCGGCGACCTCACGATCCTCGGCATCGCGCGCTGGCTCGGCGCCGAGCTGGTCACCAGCGACACGATGACGGCCAACCTCGACACCAATCTCGACGAGAAGTTCGCCGCGGCGGCCGGTGCTCTCGTCGACTCGGATCTGGTCGTCGTCCACCTCAAGGGCGCCGACATCGCCGCCCACGATATGCGCCCGGATCGCAAGGCCGAGTTCCTCGAGGCCGTCGACGAGGCCCTCGCCCGCCTGCTCGAGGCGCGCCACGACGCACCTCTGCGCATCGCCATCGGCGGCGACCACGCCACCCTCTCCGAGAGCGGCCAACACGCCGCCGACCCGCTGCCGGTGCTGATCTGGGGCCCGAGCATCGAGGCCGACACTGTCGACGCCTACGACGAGACGTCGGTCGCCGGCGGCGCCCTCGGCCGATTCCCGCTCCAGGCCCTCCTCGGCCGCCTCTTCCAGCTCGCCTAGTCCAGACGGTTCGGTATGCTCCGGCGGCCAGGAGCACCTCAACGGCCCGGGGACGACGATGAGCGAGCGCACCGCCGAGTTCGAAGAGAAAGATCTGCCGCTGAAAGATGATGTGCACCTGCTCGGCGCTCTGGTCGGCGACGTGATCCGCGACCAGGGTGGCGACGAGCTCTTCGACCGGGTGGAGGCCGCGCGCCGCGCCGCCATTGCACGCCGCGAGGCGAGCGACGACGCCGCGACGGCCCTGGACACGCCGCTCGACCATCTGCTGGACGCGCTCGAGCCCGCCACCGCCGAGCTCTTGGTGCGTTCGTACCTGGCGTACTTTCGCGTCGTCAACCTGGCCGAGGCGGTGCACCGCATCCGGCGACGCCGCGACTACCTGCGCGAGCGCCAGCCGCAGGCGGGCTCGCTGCTCGCCACACTGCATGCGCTGCGAGGCGCCGGCCTCGACCGCGGCGCCGCGCGGACGCTCTTCGATCACCTGGTGTTCGAGCCGGTCTTCACCGCGCATCCCACCGAGGCGACGCGGCGCGTGCTGCTCGAGAAAGAGCTCGAGATCGCCAAGGTTCTGGTGCAGCGCCTGGCGCCCGAGCGCACTCCGCCCGAAGAGCGGGCCGCGCTCGAGCGCATCCGCACCGAGATCACGATCGCCTGGCAAACCGAGGAGCAGCCGGGAGTGCGGCCGACGGTGCGCGACGAGATGGAGCACGTGCTCTACCACGTCACCGAAGTGCTCTACCGCATCGTTCCGCCGCTCTACGAGGACCTCGAGGAAGCGTTCGACGAGGTCTTCGGGAGCACCGATGTGGAGAGCGACCGGCCGATCCGTGGCCTGCTGCGCTGCGCCTCGTGGGTCGGCGGCGACATGGACGGTAACCCGTACGTGTCGTCCGAGACCATGCGCGAAACCCTGCACGAGCACCGTCGCCAGGTGCTCGGCTGCTATCGGCGCGACCTCGAGACGCTGGCGCGCGAGCTGTCGCAGAGCGCCTCGCGTGTCACCCTCGCGCCGGCTCTGGCCGAGCGCCTCGACGAGTACGGCCAGATGCTGCCCGACGTGCTGCGCCGCCAGCCGGAGCGTCAGCGCGACATGCCGTACCGCACCCTGCTGCGGCTGATCGCGCAGCGCGTCGAGCTGACGCGCGAGCCGCGGCCCGAGAACCGGCACCTGGTCTACCCCGACGCGGCGGCGCTGCGACACGACCTCGAGCTGGTGTTGGACTCGCTGGCGCGGAACCGCGGTACCCATGCCGGCCTCTTCGGCATGCGCCGTCTGCTCCGTCGCCTCGACACCTTCGGCTTTCATCTCGCGACGCTCGACCTGCGTCAGGACGCGCAGGCACATCGCGAGGTTGTCGGCACCGTCCTCGGTGACGACCGCTGGGCCGATCGCCGCGCCGCCGGGCGGACGCGCCGGCTGCTCGAGCTACTGCCCACGGTCGAGCCGCGTGCTCCGCAGGCCGACGACGCTGCGACCCCCGCCGGAGCCGCCGTGCGCCGAGCGCTCGATGTCTTCCGCGCCGTCGCCGAGGTGCAGTCGAGCGGCTTCGGCCGCCACGCGATCGGCCCGTACATCATCAGCATGACCGAGGGGGTCGACGACATCCTCACCGTCCTGCTGCTGGCGCGCTGGGCCGGTCTCGGCGACCGCGAGAACGGCGAGGAGACCGCGGGCACCATGCCGCCGGTGCCGCTCGACATCGCTCCCCTCTTCGAGACCGTCGGCGATCTCGAGGCGGCCCCCGCGATTCTCGACGAGCTCTTCTCCTTGCCCCTCTATCGCCGTCACCTCGAGCACCGCGGCCGGCGTCAGATGGTGATGATCGGCTACTCCGACAGCAACAAGGACGGCGGCCTGGCGGCGGCGCGCTGGGCGCTGCACCAGGGCCAAGAAGAAATCGCCGCGGTGTGCGCGCGCCACGACGTCGAGCTGACGCTCTTCCACGGCCGCGGCGGCACCGTGAGCCGCGGCGGCGGCAAGACGCGCAGCGCCGTGCTGGCGGCGCCACGCGGTACCGTCGACGGGCGTCTCCGCGTCACCGAGCAGGGCGAGGTGATTCACGAAAAGTACGGCCTTCGCGGCATCGCCCTGCGCGAGCTCGAGCAAACGCTCGGTGCTGTCGCCCTGGCGACCGCGGCGCCGACTCCGGACGATGCGCGCGAGCCGGCCTGGCGCGAGGCGATGGACGACCTCGCCGCCGAAAGCCGTCGGGTCTACCGTGCGCTGGTCTACGAGCATCCCGACTTCTACAGCTACTTTCGCCATGCGACGCCGATCGACGTCATCGAGCGCATGATGATCGGCTCGCGCCCGGCGTCGCGCCGTGCGCGCACCGGCCTCGCCAACCTGCGCGCGATCCCTTGGGTCTTCTCATGGACACAGAGCCGGCACATCCTGCCCGGCTGGTACGGCCTCGGCAGCGGCTTGGCGCGCGCCATCGAGCACCACGGACGCGACACGGTCGCCGCCATGGTGACCGACTGGCCGTTCCTGAGCGCCCTTGTCGGCGACGCCGAGATGGTGCTGGCCAAGGCCGACCTGGGAATCGCCGCGCGCTACGCCGTGCTCGCCGACGAGCTCACCGGCGCAGACGGAGCCCCCGTCGGCCAAAGCCTGTTCGCGCAGATCCGCACCGAGCACGACCGCACCGTCGAGCTGCTGCTCGAGCTTCAGGGCACTCCCCGCCTGCTCGAGCGCGACCCGGCGCTGCGCCGCTCGATCCGCCTGCGCAACCCCTATGTCGACCCGATGAGCTGGCTACAGATCGACCTGCTGCGCCGCTGGCGCGCCGCCGGCCGCCCGGAGGGCGAGCTCTTCGACGCCCTTCTCGCTACCGTCCACGGCATCGCGCAGGGCCTGCACAACACCGGCTGAGCACTCAGAACCTGGCGCGGTCCGGACGGGTTCGTGATCGTCCTGGACCACTCGAGCGCTCCCTGAACCGTGCCGAGATCTCCACTCGCGAGGACCAGTTCCTCGGTCTTCAGCTCGAGACGACCGGCGGGCATGCGCTCACCCAGAGCCGGTCGATGCTGGTGCCACGAGTGGAATCGGGTGCTCGCCTGCGATTGACGGCGGCCCGAAGCGTCAGGCGAAGACTTTATGACAAGGCAAAGCGAAAGGTAAAGTCTTTCTGTTGTCGAAAGGGCGTGCCCAGGCTCCTCGCCACGTATTGAGATCCACCGCCCCACCGTCCGAGCATTGCGGACCGCAGCCCTTGACGGCGCGTCCCTCATCGGCGGCGGGGCATTGTCGAGCGCTCGGCGGCCGGACATAATGCCAGGTCTCCATGAGCGACTCCCCGCGCGATCAAGCGACTCGCATCATCTCGAGCGTCGAATCCGGCGACGAGCGCGATGCCGACGCCCTCTTGCCCCTCGTCTACGACGAGCTGCGGGGGCTCGCCGAACGCTATCTGCGGCGCGAGGCGCCCGGCCACACGCTCCAGCCGACGGCGCTGGTCCACGAGGCCTACCTGCGACTGATCGACCAGAACCGCGTGTCGTGGCAGGGACGCACCCACTTTCTGGCGGTCGGCGCGCGCATGATGCACCGCCTGCTGATCGATCACGGCCGGGGACGCAAGCGCGCCAAGCGCGGCGGCGGCTGGCTGCGGGTGACCCTCGCTCCCGAAGTGGCGCCCTTTCTCGGCGGCGAGGTCGACGTGCTGGCCGTCCAGGAAGCGATCGACACGCTCGAGGAGCTCGATCCGCGGCAGGCCGAGCTGGTGCGGCTACGCTTCTTTTCCGGCCTTTCGATGGCCGAGATCGCCGAGGTGCTCGGCGTCTCGAAGCGCACGGCAGAAGGCGACTGGACCCACGCTCGGGCCTGGCTGGCGCGCCGACTGAGTTGACCCGGCGCGCACGCGGAGTCAAGCGATGAGCCCGGAACAGCATGCGCGCGCCAAAGAGCTCTTCCTCGAGCTCGCGGACCTCGAGACCACCGAACGAGATCGGCGTCTCGAGGCGATCGACGACACGGTCGTCCGCCGCGAGCTGCTCTCGCTGCTGCGCTTCCACGACCAGACGCGCGGCGAGGCGACGCCCGCCTTCGTCGACTACGACAGCGGCTCGCTGATCAACGGTCGCTACCGCATTGTGTCGCGCCTCGGCGGTGGCGGCATGGGCGAGGTCTATCGCGCCGACGACCTCGTGCTGCAGGAGCCGGTAGCGCTCAAGTTCCTGCGCCCGGATATCGCCAGCGAGCACCTGGTGCGCGAGGTCCGCCTGGCACGCCAGGTCACCCACGCCAGCGTCTGCCGGGTCTACGATGTCGGCACGATCGACGATCGGCCGTTCTTGAGCATGGAGTACGTCGACGGCGAGGACCTCGCGTCGCTGCTCACCCGCCTCGGGCGCCTGCCGTCGGATCGCTGCGCCCCGATCGCGTACCAGCTCTTCGCCGGCCTCGCCGCGGCCCATGCGCGTGGCGTGCTGCACCGCGATCTCAAGCCGGCGAACGTGATGATCGACGGCCGCGGTCAGGTGAAGATCACCGACTTCGGCATTGCCGCCCAGGCCGACGATCCGGAACGGACGCTGATGGTCGGCACGCCCGCCTACATGGCGCCCGAGCAGCTCGCCGGGCTCGAGGTGACGACGCGCAGCGACCTCTACTCGCTCGGCGTCGTCCTCTACGAGGCCTGCACCGGTCGGCACCCGTTCGACGGCGCGACGCGCGACGAGATGCTCGAGGCGCACCTGCAGCGGCGCCCGGCCCCACCGTCGGGCCTGATCGACGATCTCGAGCCGCGCCTTGAGCGCCTCATTCTGCGCTGCCTCGAGAAGAATCCCTCCGAGCGCCCCGGCTCGGCGCTCGCCGCGGCGGCCGCTCTCGGCGGCGGCGACCCGCTGGAGCTCGCGGCCGCGGTCGGCGACACGCCGTCGCCCGACCTGGTTGCCAGCGCCGGCGGGCGCGGTGAACTCGGACGCAGCGCCGCCGCGCTGCTCGCCCTCGCGGCGACTCTCCTCCTCGTCGTCTCGTTCGTGTTGACACCGGATGCTCGCCGACTCGACCGTGAGACGTTCGAATTGCCGCCGCAGGCGCTCGAGGTCAAGGCGCAGGAGGTTTTGCAGGACCTCGGCTGGCAACTGGACACCATCGACACCGCATCGGGCTGGACTCGATCGCGCGCCTCGCTGGCACCCCTCGCCGCCGGCGAGTCGCTGCCCGACCCGCGGGCACCCGCCGCGTCGTCGATCTACTTCTGGTATCGACAGAGCCCGAAAGCGCTGATCTCGGCCAACATCGAGACCATGATCTACGAGGACTTGCAGGCGTCGCTCGCGGATCCGCCGCTCAGCAGTCCCGGAATGGCGCTGGTGGTCCTGCACCCGTCGGGATTCCTCGACGAGCTCGAAGTGGTGCCGTTCGACGAGGCGGTCGAGGTGCCGCCGCGCAGCGATCCGACCACGCCGTCACTCGACATCGACGCCATTCTCGCCGCCGCCGGCCTCGACCCGGCCCGCTTCGAGCTCGCCCCTGGGACCTTTCCACCGCCGTCGTTCGCCGACGAGCGCTGGAGCCTCACTGGAACCAGCGCCGAGCGCCCGGACCTCGATCTGCGGATCGAGCTCGCCGGCTACGCCGGCCGGCCGACGTATTTTCGCCTCCGCTCGTCCCTCCCCGGCGCCGAATCCGGCCCGGAGCCACACAGACTGGTCGCGGCGGTGTCGAACGTCGTCGACGAGATCTGGGAGTGGTACGACCTGGTCAACATGTTGGTGATCGCGATCGCGGTACCGCTGGCGTTCAGCAACCTGCGCCGTGGGCGCGGTGATCGTCGCGGCGCCCAGCGCCTGGCGATCGTGCTCGCCGCCGGCAGCCTGCTGGAGTGGATCTTCCTCGGTCCGCACATCGGCGACGTGTCGATCGAGTGGGCGCTGGTCAACGTCCATGTGATGCGCGCGCTGCTCGAGGCCGCCCTGATCTGGGTGCTCTACCTCGCGCTCGAACCGACCGTGCGCCGCATGCTGCCGCATGCGCTGGTCGCCTGGACGCGCCTCCTGCGCGGCCACCTGCGGGATCCGCTGGTCGGCCGCAACCTCGCGGTCGGCGGTGTCGTCGGCCTCTGTTGGGCCCTCGCCGACCATCTCGACCACCTGCTGCCGCGCTGGCTCGAGCTCGCCCACCTCCCGCCCGCAGTCGGCTCGCTGCAGCTCGACTTCGCCTCGGACGCCACCTCGTCGCTCGGCTGCACGGTGCTCTTGGCGCACAGCGCCGGCGTCGAAGCGGTCTTCTCGCTGCTCATCCTCGCGCTGCTGCGCATCCTGATGCGTGGCAACACCTGGGCCGCGATTCTCGCCTACGCCGTGCTCTTCACCGCGCTCTACGCGCCGGTCGGCGTGGTGCCGTCGGTGTCGCTGTGGACGTTCGGAGTGTTCATCGCATTCACCGAAGGGCTGGTGCTCGCACGCTTCGGCCTGCTCGCCTTCGCCGCCGCCTCGTTCTCGTTCAACATGGTGCGCTATTTCCCGCTCACCTACGAGGTCGACGCTTGGTACGCCGGCGCCGGCCTCTTCGCCGGCGCCGTCATCGCCGCCCTCATCGCCTACGGCCTGCGCAGCGCGCGCCACCCCGGCCCGCGCCCTACCGACCTGACGACATCGATCCGGCCGACTTCGAGCTGAGCGGAGACTCGCTCAGCTGCAGAGGAACCCCGTGATCCAGCTTTGCGGATGACACCAGGCGGCGGCGATGCCAGCCGCCACGAAGGCGCTGATCGGCTGTGACGCCCAGAAGTCGCCGCGGAAGTTGACCTCCCAGTCCGAGAGGCTGACGTAGTACTTGCAGGTGAGACAGGCCGCGAAGCCGCAGAGATTGCGCGCCTCGTGCCCGAAGTCGCCAGACCGGTCCCAGGACTGGCCATCGTGGAGGCTGCAGCAGTAGTCGACCGACGAGACCGGCGCGCCGCGGCCGGTTCCCCAACCGTCGCCACAGTAGCGTCCATAGCGCCCAAAGAGACCGCCGGTGACCCAGTACGGCTTGCACGTGTCGGGGCCGTCAGCCTCGCACGACTCGACCGCCGCGTCGTACTGCGCCTTGGTCTGCTCGAAGACCCCGCCCTGGTAGGTCAGCCAGTGGTAGCCGGCGCCGTGGAAGGTGTACGGGTAGTTCCGCCCGAGCCGCGACGCGCTCTTGGCCGCACCGCCACCGACTCCGGAGGCCGCGTCGAAGCCGCGATCCGTGACGGGAGTCAGTCGATCGAGCAGCGCTCTCATCAGCTGGCAGGAACCGCGGTCGAATCGCGGCGGCGCGGCGTCGGCAGTGCCCAGGCGACGATCGAGCTCCAGCGCCTCGAAGACGACCACCGCCTCGTCGTCGTTCAACACGATGAATCGGTCGAACACATTCAGCCCGCGAGGCATCTGCGCCAGCTCGAGCTGTGGCTCCGCGGCGAGGTCACGCGGCAGCGTCTCGAGAAACCGGGCGGGCGACACGAAGCCGCCGAGCTCGAGGGTCATGCTGAAGCATTGATGCTCGTTGCCGATGTGTCCCATCGGCGAGCCCGACGACCAGTCGAAGAGGGCCCACGAGCGCTGTCCGGGCGTCGCCTCGATCTCCATCCAGGCGAGCTCCCGGGCGGCGTCGGCGTAGAACGTCGCGGGAAACGAGGCGCCGTCGAAGACGCGGTAGAGCCCCTTGGCGACGAATAGGCCGTCGTCCACGGGCTCACGCGCCTCGGCCACGGCGGCGGCGAGCAGAACACACAGTGCGAAGGCCAGGTGATCGAGAGGGCTTCGTCCGAAACAAGTCTGGTTGTTGAGCATCGCGGGGTCTCCAGGGAAGTCCGTGGTCGGCCCACGCGACGGCCGATCCGTCGCGTGTTGTCCCTGAAGTGCTGCACCTGCCCGAAAGCTCTCACCCGAGTCTGGTGAAAATCGCCTCACTCGGCCCAGAACTCGACATACTCCTCCTCGAGCTCGTCGGGCGGCTCTTCATCGACAGACAAACCGACTGAGAAGTGGACTCCTTCGGGTGCGCTCGAAAGCTGCGAGATCCAATGCCCGGAGCTCATCTTCAGGACGACGTCGTCCGGTTCGAAGAGCTCGCCACCGTATCGATAGACGTTCTGGATTGTCGCACCGACGGCGACACAGCCCAGCTCCTCGGTGTCGTTCGGCACGTCGCGAGCAAGAAACTCCGGCTGCGGGCCAGAAGGAAACGAGAACACGACTCCATCGTCCAAGACGAAGCAGTGGCCGGCATGGTGGATCCGGCCGTCGTCCTCGAGCGTTTGCAGGACGGCGACCAGTCGTTTTCCTACGATCTGCTTCTGGCCGAGGACGCGTGACTCGTTGGGAACGGCCGTGCTCCGAGACCACTGCGCGAAGTGATGGAGCAGCGCCCCTGTCCAGCGGGCGGGCGCCTCGAGCATCGGATAGTGACCGACCTCGTCGAGCACGGTGAGGCGACTGCCCGGCGCCTCGGCGTGGTGCACCGCGGCGACGTCGGCGCCGACGATCGGATCCTCGGCGCCCCACAGAAAGGCAAGCGGTAGCCCGCTCCGCTGGAGCGCCCCCACCCAGCGGTGCCAGTAGAGGACGCGGTCGCGGAGATATTGCGAGATCCTCGGCAAGACGACGCGGCCGCCGTCGCGCGTCAGCAGCTGCCACATGATGTCGAGGTCGTCCTGCGTCAAGGTGTCCGGGTCGAACCACAGCCGGCGCATGTTGTGGTTGAAGACGCGCTGGCTGGTCAGCCGCGCGACCCACGGGCCGACTGTGCGATTGCGCAGCAGCTTCTGAATGGGGCGAAGCTTGGCCAGCTCGATGTGCACGCTGCCGTTGCACAAGGTCATCGACTCGAG
This sequence comes from Acidobacteriota bacterium, assembly GCA_039194425.1. Classification (GTDB taxonomy): domain Bacteria; phylum Acidobacteriota; class Thermoanaerobaculia; order Multivoradales; family J023; genus JAUIJL01. Next base: position 578,600 of record JBCCVZ010000001.1, read on the forward strand.
AGCCACGGGCCGAAAGCCGCGATTCCACCGCGCGAGCAGCTCGGTGGCCACGCTGGTGCCGTAGTCGTGCGCGACCACGTGCGCCGAGCGGACCCCGAGCCGGCGCCAGACGAGGAGCGCGACATCGGTCTGCTCGAGCAGTGAGTACGAGTAGTCGCGCGGCTTGTCCGACAGACCGAAGCCGAGGTGGTCGTGCACGATCACGCGGTACGCGCCCGCCAGGTCCTCGATCACGCGGTAGAAGTCGTGCGACGACGTCGGGTACCCGTGCAGCAGCACGACCGTCGGCCGTTCGCTGTCTCCGTCGGCGCCCGTGTCGACCACGAAGACCGAATGGCCCTCGATCGAGTGGTACGTCCCGCGGGCCTTCCAGCCTTCGATCGTCATCGAGTCGGCCTGATCACGTGGCGGCGATCAAGGCGTTGATCTTCGCCGCCAGCTCCGGCCCCGAGTCTTCCTGCAGAAAGTGACCGCCGCGCACCCGCGAATGCTCAAGGCCCTCGGCGCCCGGAATCCTGCTGCGCAAAAAACGATCGGCGCCGCGGGTGATCGGATCGCCGGTGCTGAAGGTAGTCAGGAAGGGCTTCTGCCAGCGCTCGAGCACTTCCCAAGCGGCCCGATTGGCTGGGGTCGCCGGATCGTTGGGCGAGGTCGGAACCAGCGCCGGAAAGGCGCGGGCTCCCGCCTTGTGCCGCGCCGAAGGGAACGGGGCGTCGTAGGCGCGCCGCTCGTCCGCCGTGAGCTGGCGGCGAGTGCCCGTGTCGACGATCTTGGAGATCGGAAAGACGGGCGAGAAACGGGCGAAGGCGCGCCAGATCTTGAACGCCGCCGGGAACGGCTGGTCGCCGGTCGGCAGAAAGCCGTTGCCGACCACGATCCGCGCGAAGCGTGCCTCCTCTTCGGCAGCCAGACGGAGGCCGATCAGCGAGCCCCAGTCCTGGCAGAACAGGGTGATGTCCGAAAGATCGAGCGCGTCGACCACCAGACCGCGCATCCAGTCCATGTGGCTCTGGTAGCTGTAGTCCGAGACCTTCGTCGGTTTGTCGGACTTGCCGAAGCCAACCAGATCGGGAACGATCACCCGGTGGTGCTCGGCGCAGATCGGGATCATGAAGCGGTAGAGGAACGACCACGACGGTTCGCCGTGGAGCATCAGCACCGGCGCTGCGTCGCGCGGTCCCTCGTCGACGTAGTGGATCCGCAGCCCATCGACCTCGGCGTAGTGCGGCTCGAAGGGATAGTCGGGCAGGTCGTGGAATCGCTCTTCGGGCGTACGCAAGACGGATCGCGCCATGGCCGTGCTCCTCGGGTCGAGTGGTGGCCGCGAGCCTACCGCAGCGCAGGACGCCGCGGGCCCGCGGGCCACCACCCAGGACCGAGACCGACACCGACGGCTCGCTCCGGCCCGAGGCCTGTCTCAGGGGAGGAAGTTCGCGAAGATCCCCACCTGGTCGCGGGCGACCCTGGCGTTGTCACGGTCGGAGGTCCCGGTGGCGGGGCGCGCCGTCGGGTCCGAGAACCGGGGCTCGCGGTTGCAGACCCCGGCGAAGATGTCCGTGCTGCCGCTCGGGTTGTGGCACGCCATGAGCGAGGCGAAGGTCACGCCGAAGTGGTTGTAGTCGTAGCCGCGACCATAGGAGAAGAGATGGGCCGCGCTGCCCGCGGTCTCGGTCTCGTGGCGCATGCCGAAGTTGTGCCCCAGCTCGTGAGCAAAGGTCAGGTCGTTGAGACCGCAGCCGATGCGGTGGGCGCTGAACGCGCGCTCGTTGAAGGTCCCCGACTCGCCGCGAATGCCCCAATCGGCACCGGGAGACGCGGGAGCTTCCGGGATGTTGGCCCAGGCGCAGGCACCGGCGGTGCCGTTCCACGAGGCGGGGACGAACAGCGCCACCATGTCGGCGGCGAAGGTCGTCCGTAGCTGAGCGAGCTCGGAGCCAGGGCCCTGGTCGTTCATCCAGCCGACGCTTGCGCCGACGCCGCTGCTCGGCTGACTCATCTGGAGCAAGGGTTCGATCCCGACCAAGCGGTACTCGGCATCGACATTGCTCTGATCGAACACGTCGTTGGCCAAGGAGATCGAATCCTGGACGAAGAACTGCAGGGTCAGAAGCTGAGACAAACCGCTGACCGCCTTCGGGTACACCGCCAGGACGTCGATCTGGGCGGTGCCGACGAGGGGCGCAGCGTCGGGCGCGGCGTCAGGCGCCGCGCCTCGCGGCTCGAAGCCGCTGCCCAGCCCCGTATCCGCAGCCAGGTCTCGACCCGACACGTCGAGTCCGCAGCTCGGCGGCCGGTTGTCGTCGGCGAGACGCACCAGGAGGTGCTCCCCGTCGACGATCGAGATCTGGTACTGCTCACCGCTGCTCAAGTTGAGGATGCCGGTGAGCGACTCGCTGCCCGGTGGGGAGTCCCCGTGGTAGTTCAGGTGGATGTATCCGGGCGCGTGCTCACCGCGGCCAGCCAGCCGAAGCGAACCGCTCCAGCTTTTCCAGGTGGGGCTGTAGGTCCGGACGCGGCGCTGCTCGGCCTCGAGCACCCGGCCATCGGGCAACACGATCTCGAGACGTTCCGGCGCCGAGGCGACCAGGGCGGGCTCGACCTGGATTCGGTAGAGCTCTGCTGCTCCGACCAAATCCGGGCCGAACGACTCCGGACCGAAGGACGCCGGTCGGGACGCCCGGTCCTCGAGCGTGAAGAGGCTCTGGGCGCCGACGCTGCTGACCAGGACGAGGAAGCTGAAGCCGACGAAGCAAACTCTCAGCATTGCAGTTCTCCTTTGAGGTGCGACTTGAAGCCGCCCAGGGCTGGACGCGCCTGGACGTTGCACCATCGTCGGCGAGACGACATTCGCCCGCTATCAAATTCCTGCGGGGCCCTACAGCAGGTTCTTCGGCCAGTTAGGATCGGCTCATGAGACAATGTTCTGCTATCGCGTTGATTCTGCTGGCCCTGGCGGCGCCGACCGCAGCCTCGGGGCCTCCAGCGGAAGAACCGCAGCCCCATGAAGCCCGACCGCGCATCGGCCTGGTGTTGAGCGGCGGAGCGGCGAGAGGAAGCGCCCACGTCGGCGTTCTGAAGGTACTCGAAGAGCTTCGAGTACCTGTCGACTTCGTCGCCGGAACCAGCATGGGGGCGATCGTCGGCGGACTCTACTCCGCAGGCGTCTCCGCCGCCGAGATGGAGGACATCCTGTCCGAGATCGACTGGCGAGACTTGCTGGACGATCAGCCACCCCGACGATCCCTGCCGTATCGCCAGAAGGTGGACGACCAGACGTACCTGTCTCGCTTCGAAGCGGGCTTCAACCGGGGCTCCTTTCAGCTGCGCCCTGGACTGATCAGCGGGCAGAAGCTGGGGTTCGCCTTCCAGCTGCTGGCGCTTCAGGCCATCGGCATCGACGACTTCGACCAGCTGCCGACGCCGTTCCGTGCCGTGGCGACGGATCTCGAGACCGGTGAGATGGTGGTCCTCGGCCATGGCGACCTCGGGCAGGCGTTGCGGGCGAGCATGTCCTTGCCGGGAGTTTTCTCGCCCATCGAGATCGACGGCCGTCTTCTGGTCGATGGCGGCCTGGTGCGCAATCTGCCGGTCGACGTGGCCCGCACCATGGGAGCCGACGTGGTCATTGCGGTCAGCGTCGCGGAGCCTCTCTTGCCGAAGGAAGACCTCCAATCGATGCCGCAAGTGATCAGCCAGGCGATGGGCCTGCAGATCGCCAACAGCGTCCGAGAGCAGGAAGCCGACGCGGACGTCTTGATTCAGCCCATCCTCGAAGGCTTCGGATCGTCTCAATTCGAACGCGGCGCCGAGATGGTTCCCTTCGGCGAGGAGGCGGCCCAAAGGGTCGCCGACCAGCTTCGGCGGTATTCCGTGTCCGAAGACGAGTATCGGTCATGGCTCGACGGTCGCCAGCGCGCTGCTCTTCCCGCGACGGCGAGCATCGGGAGTGTCCAGATCAGTGCGACAGGTACCGCGGATCCGGAGTTCGCCCTGCGCCAGGTCGAAACCGGACGCGGCGACTCGTTCGACCTGGAGACCATTCGCCGAGACCTTCAACGGCTCTACCATTCCGGTGACTACGAGCGTGTCGATTTTCGCCTGGTCCGCACAGGCGACGAGTTCCATTTGATCATCGAACCGATCGATAAGTCCTGGGGGCCGAACTACCTACGCTTCGGCGTTGGACTCTCCGCGGATCTCGAAGGCGAAGGCTTCTCCAACCTCCTGACCAGCTACACGATGACGAAACTGAACTCACTGAGAGGGGAGCTCAAGGTCCAGACACAGCTTGGTGAAAACCCAGAGCTCTTCGCCGAGTTCTACCAGCCCCTGAGCACCTCCCAAACACTGTTCGCTGCGACCTGGCTGCGCAGAGCGACCTCGACCGTGCAACGACCTCTCCAGGGCGGCGCCGTGGCACCGTACCGCGACGACTCCGTGACCCTCGGTGTAGACCTCGGAGTGCAATGGGGCCGCTTCGCCGAGTTTCGCCTGGGTCTCTTCCGTGGAGCGCTGGCGTCTGAGCTGCGTCTTGATTCCAGCGTGCCCACAGACCTCCCTCGCGAGCTGGAGAGCGACTTCGCGGCAGTCCGGTTCGGCGCGGTGTTCGATCAGTTCGACAACGTCAACTTTCCCCGCAACGGGTACCTCGGGTTCGTCGATCTGCGCGCCTACCGGGAAGACCTCGGCGGCGAGCTGGACTACGAGACACTCTACGCCTTTCTCGGCGTGGCGGCGACCCGGGGTCGCCACACCCTCTTGGGCCTCTCGAATGTGTGGAGTGCCCTGGGATCCGAGTCCCCCGAGATCCAAGAGCTGGGCGGGCTGTTCAGGCTTTCCGGGTACTCGCAGGGGAGCATCAGCGGTCGCTATGGTGGCTCGCTCGCCCTGCTCTACCTCTTCCGACTCTTCGAGCTGCCCACCGGCATCGGAGACGGGGTGTACCTCGGTGCGTCGTTGGAGGCCGGCAACCTCTGGCAGGACGAAGACCAGGTCGACCTCGACGATCTGCGCTACTCCGCCAGTCTTTCTCTCGGTCTCGATACGGTGTTTGGCCCGCTCTACCTGGCCGGCGGATTCGGCGAGGATGAAGAGAGCGCGCTCTACTTGCTGATCGGACGCTCGTTCTGACTCCGCCCGACCTCGTCTGGCGCGTGCGCTACTTGCGGCGGAGCGGCTTGATTCGAAGCCCATTCGCCGAGTCGTCGATGAGCGTGGCCAGCCTTCGTTGCCGCGTCTCCTCGCGCTTTGCGCTCGTCACCCAGGCCGTAGTTTGCTTTCGGTAGCCCGGCGGCTGCGACGCATAGAACGCCCACGCCTCTGCATGCTTCTTGAACTCCGCTCTCATCTCGTCGGGAAGTGCCTCGGGTCGGTCAGCGACCGCGTACCCGCTGTCGGCATGCACGTCCTTGGTCGCGTAGGCCTTGAGTCCGGGACGTTCCATGCGGCCCGCGGCCTTGAGCGCTTCCACGCGCTCGATGTTCCTTCGGCTCCAGACGCTCTTGGGTTTTCGGGGCGTGAAACGGACGACATAGGACTCTTCGGTGTATGACCGTCGGATGCCGTCGATCCAGCCGAAGCAGAGCGCCTCATCGACAGTCTCTTCCCAGGTCACCGACGCCTTGCCTGTCGCCTTCTTGTAGTAGCCCACCCAGAGAGCGGACTCCGTGTCATGGTTCGTCTCGAGCCACGCGCGGAACTCCGCTGGAGTACGGAAGAAGATCGGGGACGCACTGGGAAGTACAGAGCTCATGAGATGTCGGCGTCTCGATCGCGTCGACGCGTCTGGGGAGACCTATCACAGGCTGCTAGGAGGTCAGGTGGCGTCTCACCAATGCCAAGGTCCTCCGCGGTCGAATGGAGAGACTCGGGCCCCGAACGAGCAGCCGCCACCGCGGCTCCTCGTCGTCGACCTCGACGGACGCCGCTCACGATTCGGCTTTGGTCGACCGTTTCATTCCCCCCGAGGCTCCATCGCTCAGGCTAGAGGGTCAGAGTTCAGTATCTCGTTGGCGGACGCGAACCACGCCCACGGCCCACGCGACCACCGTCCAACCCAGCAAGACAGTCAGATGAGGCATCACGCTGGCCGAGGTCGCCGGCACCTTGGTGGGAGCTTGATCCATCAGAGTCTCGAAGTCCTCCAGTGATAGGGGCCTGTTTCGCCAGGCCTGCTCGACCACCCAGTCGGCACGCTCGGCCACGGCATCGATCACCACGCGACGAAAAATCGTGGCCGAGCGCAGATCACGACCAGCAAGCCGCTCGACCGCGAGGGTCAATGTGACCGTGGGGGACCAGGCCATCGTCCGCTCGGCAGCGGCCATGACGCGGTGCTCCTCGACCGCCTTCGTCTCGTGTTCGGCAACCAGACTCTGCACCCGACTCCAATCGTAGACGTGGCGTTCGATCTCTGGCGGCAGTGATTCGAGTGACGCGGCGGGGAACGTTCGCAGGGCAGGGCGTGCGGAGTAGAGTCGTTCGACGAGCACCGCTGCATCCTCGGCGTATCCGTCGTACTGCTGCGCCCGCTGGTCGAGCACGTTGGTGAGTCCCGCGTTCTCGACGGTCGAGCTGAGCGCATGTTCCGACATCAAGGTCGGCGCGAGCACGACGAGCAGAACCCAAACGCCACCGTAGGCCAGCGCAGCTTCCCGACGGCTCCGCGCAGCGACCGCCGTCGCGGTGAGCAACCCCGCCCAGAGAGTCGTGTAGAGCAGCGCGATCGCGATCATACCAAGTCCATCGCGGTCGAAGGCACCCGCCCGCGCGACCGCGATCGAGGTCACCCCGAGCACGGCGCCGCTGGCTAGCATGGCGATCGCGGCGGCTCGGGCCAGAAACCACTGGCTCGTCCGCCCTCGCTGAACCGCGATCAGACGAACGAGACCACTCTCTCGCTCGTAGGCGCCACAGCCCATTCCCAGCACGCCCACCAGCAAGGGGACGAAGACCGCGAGCACGAAGATCAGGTCGACCGCTTCCGTCCGGCCGAGCTCCGGATTCTCGATCTTCGACCCTTCTTCGAGAAAGGGGTTGGCCAGGCGATTCACGCGAGCGACACGCGGCGAGTCGTCCAAGCTTCCCGTCGCGATTCCGGCGAGAGAGGCCGGCTCGCGGACGAGCCGCGTTCCGGCGTACCAGTCCTGCCAGAGCGGCTCGGCGACGTTCACCCAGGGGCGATCTTCGGGACCGGCAACGCCGTCCGCAAACCAGCCGCGGACCAATTGCGCCGAGTCGGACTGCTGCTGCCGGGCCTCCTCGAGGCTCGCCGCCCAGTCGTCGACGAAACGCACCCCCGTCAGCATGGCGAGAGCGCTCGCAGCGAAGAAGACTACGAGAGCAGTGAGACGAACCGGCGAACGGCGGGCACTGACCAGTTCCTGCCGAACGGCTTCAAGAATCATGCTTCACCTCCGATCTCGAGACGGCGCCCGGCAGCGGCCAGCGCGAAACTCGAGAGCATGGTCCACAGCAGAAGGCCGATGATCTCTACCGTGCGCGTTTGCATTGCGCGTCCGATCGGAGTGGCCGGATACTCGAAGGGAGCGAGGCCCGCGAAGAACGCGGCATCGGTCTCGAAGGACCAGTCGCCGGTCGTCGATCCGCCGAAGGCATGTTCATCGTTGAGCGCTTTCACGAGGGCGCGTCGATACTCCTCGGCTGCATCCTGAAACGCGAGGTCGTGGGCGAGGTCGGTGCCGGCGAAGGTCATCGAGATCGCGCGCACGCTCTGGAACGGGTTCAGAAACGCCACTGCGCTTGCCACGTGGCCCTGCTGGTGGAGCCGATTCTCGAGTCGTCCGAAGTGCTCGTCCCAAACGATGTTGCCCACCTCTTCATCGACCTGCATGGCGATGCCATCAAAGTTCACGGGCAGCTCCTCGCGGGTCGTGACGCCATGCTCTTCCATCAGCTGTGCTTCCAGCTCGGCCAGGCGCTGATCCTCGGGATTGTGCCCGTCGATCTCGGCCGAGCGTGCCTCACGCATCGCTGTCTCGAACGCGTCGCGCGAGGGCAAGGGGGCGACTGTCGATGCCAAGGTCGCCGTAGCCCGCGGCAGAATCGTCGTGCCGACGATCCACACCCCGATGAGCAAAAACGTCGCGGCCGTCGACGAGCGCAAGAGCGACGACGCGACGACGATCAGCGCCACCACCACGAGCAGGAACATCAGGTACGCCGCGATCAGCCCGGCGAAGCGCAACCCGTCAGCGCCAGCGAGCCGCTCCGGCGAGGCGAGAAGAGTGGTCAGCGCGACGATTGTCAAGAGGGCGACAGCGATCGATGCGAGGAAGGCGGCGCGCCCGAGCACGAGCGTCCGTCCAGATGCACCATGCGCGAGCATCCAGCCCTGGCGCCCTCGCCGCCCGTCGGCAACGAGACCGACGCCGACGAGAATCAGGATCAAGGGGACGATGTCTTGGAGCAGAAAGGCCGGATCGAAGCGCCCGAAGCGCGCAAGCGGGCCGGCGGTGCTCGTCGCCGTCGAGAGCGGCATGCCGCGGCGATGGCCTTCGATGCGGAGCACCCGCCCCATGGTGGCCTGCACCCCACCGTCCAGGCGCGCAAGAGGACCGTTCGGACGGAAAACGAAGTCGCCGTAGTGCGCTCTACCGTGCGGATTGTCGGCGCCACGTCCCAGCCAGTCGGCGCGGGCTCGTTCAGCTGCCGCGACCTGTAAGTCGCTCTGTCACGTGTCGGTCGACGCCGACCACCAGGTCGTGCCGACCAGGGCCAACGCCATGAAGCCGAGCAGGGCGAAGAGCCGAGGAGAGCGCAGCAGCCGAGTCCACTCGTGTTGGAAAACCAAGCGGATCATGCCGACGCCTCCCGGGTATCCACCTGCATGTGGTGCAGGTAGATTCGCTCGATCTCGTGGGCGTCGACCGCCGCCGCGTCGAGCACTTCGGACAGAACTCCCGCGCGCATGATGCCGATGCGCGTAGCATCGATTTGGCGCGAAAGATATCGTGCGTGGTGAGCAAAACGGCCGCGCCGCGGTCGCGTTCGGCGAGGATGGCGCGCGCGAACTCATTCGCTGCCGAGGGATCGAGTCCCGACATCGGCTCGTCGAGCAGAAGCGCTTTCGCCTCACGAGCTGCGGCGATGCCCAAAGCCACCTTCTGACGCATTCCCTTCGAGTAGCCGGCGACCCGCTCTTTGGCGCGACCGAGCTCGAGCCCCTGCGCCGCGAGGATTCCGAGGTAGTCCTCGTCGCTCCGCGCGCCGCCGCTCATCCGATCGAAGAGCACCAGGTTCTCCAGGCCCGTCAGCTCGTCATACAACATGACGTTCTCGGGAATGTAGGCGACGGCGCGACGCGCCCGGACCGGATTCCGGGACGGATCGACTCCGTCGACCTCGACGCTGCCCTCGTCGGCCAATGTGAAACCGAGGAAGAGGCGGACCGTCGTGGTCTTGCCCGCGCCGTTGGCGCCGAGCAAGCAGAGGACCTCGCCGGGATCGACCTGCAGATCGAGGCGATCGACGCCGATGTTGGTTCCGTATCGTTTGGTGACTCCAATGGCACGCAGCATGGCCGTAGCTCCTTCGTGGGGGGTCGGACTGGATTCGCGACGCCTGCAGGCGTCGAGTGTTGGCTGGGTCGAACGGAGGACGTCCCGTCCCGACCGCTACGCACGCCTCGAGTCGAGATCCTCGAGTTGCGACTCGAGCTCGCGGGTCAGGTCCTCCACGGTCGAATGGAGTGACTCGCGGTCCCGAACGCGCAGCCGCCACTGCGGTTCCTCGTCGTCGACCTCGATGGACGCCGACGCGCCGGTCGCACCGCCTGGGCCAACCCGAAAGCCGAGGCGTTCGAGCGCATTCCTCGTCCACTGAGCCGTCACTCCGCTGCCGACGACACCGACCTCCGCTCCGGTCGGCGGATGCAGCTCGAAGCGACCGGCCGCCGGGTCGTACTCGAGACCCTCGTGCCGAAAGACCTCGGCCAGGGAACCGGCCAAGACGAGATCCTCGGGGCACCCTTCAACGACCTGCCCCTTGCGATCGATCATCCAGAGCCGATCCGCGGTTCGCAGCGCAAGGTCGAGATCGTGGGTCGACAGAAGAAGAGCCTTGTCACCGGTGCGCGCGAGCCTTCGCAGCAGCTGCATGATCTCGACCCGGCGCGCTAGATCGAGAAACGCAGTCACCTCGTCCAGCACCAGCACCGTCGGCTCTTGAGCGAGCGCTCGGGCGACCAGCACACGCTGTTTCTCACCATCGCTGAGCTCGGAGACCTTGCGCCCGGCGAACCTCTCGGTGTCCGTCTCGACCAGTGCCCTGGTCACCGCAGCCTGGTCCTGCTCCGTGAGTCGGCCCGACCAGCGGGTGTGGGGCGCCCGCCCGAGCGCCACGAGATCCCAAACGGTCAGCCCCCAGGTGTCGACCCGTTCCGTGAGCACAACGCCGAGCAGCTGGGCTCGTTCGCGAGGAGGAATGTCGGCGAGATCTCGGCGATCCAAGAGCACGCGTCCTTCGAGCGGCTCCTGCAGCCCGCAGATCGTGCGCAGCAGCGTCGATTTTCCTGCCCCGTTGGGCCCGAGGAGAACCGTGAGTTGCCGCCGATGGACTCGCAGACTCAGATCCCCGGCGATCCGCTTCTCCTGCCCGCGCGGCAGTCGATAGCCGATCGCCAGATTCTCGAGAGTCAGTGCAGCCCAACTCATGAAGTCTCCCGTGAGCCGTAGCCTCGAAGCAGGAAGAGAACGACGGTCGGACCTCCCACCAGACCCAACATCGCGTTGAGGTGCAGAAAGTGACGGCTCCAGGGAAGATGGACGATGAGATCGGCCAGCGAGGCCAATCCGGCACCGATCAAGGCGCAGGCCGGCAACAGCACCCGATGATCCGCGCTTCGGAAGAGCACGCGAGCCAGGTGTGGGGCCAAAATGCCCAGGAAGGCCACCGGACCGCAGAATGCAGTCACGGCACCGGCCAGAACCGCCGCGACCGCGACGGTGGCACGCCGGCTTCGTTCCACCGCGAGCCCCAGGGTGCGGGCATAGCTCTCTCCCAAGAGGAGGATGTTCAGCGGTTTTGCCAGCACGACGCTGCACATGAAGCCAAGAGCCACGATGGACACCAAGAGACTCCATTGCGAGAAGCCGACATGCACGAAGGTGCCCTCATTCCACTGGCTGAAAGCCCGCGACTGAGCCTCCGTCGTGAAGTGCAGAACGACGCTGATCAAGCCGTTGGCGGCTTGGCCCAGCATGAGCCCACTGAGCAGGAGGGTTACGGCGCCCACTCGCGGTGCCAGCGCGAGCAGCACCGAGGTCATCCCCAAGGCTCCTAGACCGGCCGAGAGGACGAGCCCCAAATTCGATAGCAAGCCAAGGCTCGCAAGCACGGTGCTGCCGAAAGACCCTGAAACGACGACGAAGAGTGCAACGCCCAGACGAGCACTATGGACGAGTCCGAAGAACCAGGGATCGGCGAGCGGGTTGCGAAACGTCGTTTGAAGCAGCAAGCCGCACACACCCAACGCCGACCCGGCGGTGAGCGCTGTGAGGGTTCGGGGAAGGCGGAAATCGAGCACGATGCGGTGCCATCGATCCACCGTGCCTTCCGAGCCGAGGAGCAGTGAGAAAACGTCGCGCAGAGGAATCCAGACGACGCCCAACGCGAGCTCCAGGAAGAAGACGACTCCCACCGCGCCGAGTAGAAGCAGCCAGGGCAGGGCCCCCACTCCGCGGGGTCGCAAGGATTCGGATCTCGGCTCTGCAGTCTTCGACGATGGCTCACTCACAGATCGATCCCCTCTTCGGCGCGCCCTTCCTTCACTCCGCTCTCCAACGGTCGATAGAAGCGAAGCGTTCGATCTCCGTGGAGCTCAGGGTGGAGAATTGCCATCAGGTCCAAGAGCTCGAGATGCGGCTCGACCAGCGCATAGTCCCACCAAGGATTGGCTCCATCGGGATAGTCGACATGTCCGACAAACACCCGCCCCGAGCTCACAGCGGGTATGAAGCCGAACCGTGGATCGTCGATTGTTTGCTCTTCGAGGCGATTCCCGAACGAGAAATCGGGCCCCAGGAGCCAGACGTCCGCTTCGCGGGCACCTGCGAGGGCAGCTTCGAACGGCACGATGGTATTGGCTTCGCCGCTTCGGTTGCCCGCGTCCAGGTAGACCCCTCCAGCGTCCTGGATGAGCCTGGCCCCAAGGCTCTTGCCACCATGAAGGCTCCAGCCCTGGGTCCAGGGCACTCCGACGAGCACTCTGGGCCTCGAATCCATTGAGGCGAGCTCTGAGAGCGCCTCTTCGTACGCGTCTTCGATCTGGTCGAAGATCTCTTCCGCAGCTCGTTCCTTGTTGAAGAAGAGCGCGAAAAGCTTGAGCCACTCGGCCCGCGCGAGCGGGGTGGGTTCTTGGTGCTCGGCCATGGGAATGCCGGGAATGCCAAGCCGCCGGTGAGTTGCCGATCGACTCAAGCTCGCCGGGTAGTACCACTCGAAATGGGCCTCGGTCCCGCGCTCAGCGATCGCTTCCAAGTTGAAGTTTCTCTTGAGCTGGCCAGTCTCGAAGAGCTCCAGGATGGAGGGAACCGTCGCGTGTGTATGGTTTCCGAAGCCGACCAGGCGATCAACCACTCCCAGCAATTCCGTCGCCTTGCCGTAACGGTAGGTACCCAGACTGAAGCGAGACACAGGGACGTGCACGACCAGCGCATCCCGTCGGATCGGGGGCACAGGGGTTCCGCGTTGGACGAGAACGAACTCGAGCTCCTCTCCCATGCCGCGAGTCTCGATCCGTACGACCTTATAGTGGCGGTGGTACTCGATCTCGATCTGCGTGGCGTGGCGAATGGTCGCCTTCTCGGGAAAGTAGTCGATCTGAGGGTCGAAGCGTGCGACGGCAGCCTTCTCGAGATTCTGCGTCGGCGCTCCTTCGAACTGCGGAAGCGCATCCAGCGGCTCGCCGATCTGGCGTTCGCATCCAAGAGCACAGCCCCCCAGAGCGAGAACGAGAAGCGAGCCGAGCAGCCTCTGTCGCTCGAAACTCCAGGGTAAGTGCAGCCCCGCGAAGACGCCGGCCATCCACCAACGCACAGCCGTCGCAACGGCAATCGGCGGCTGCCAGCGGCTAGAACGAGTTCGACCGGCTATGCTCACGCCGAGCAGTCTAGCCGCGTCGACTTGGGGCTCCTGGTGCTATTTCTAACAACCCCCAGGCCAAAATGCCTGCAATCAGCTCCCCGCCTTTCTCAGCGGCCCGTGAAGGATGCACATCAGGAAGACAGGGATTGCTAAAGCAAGTCCAACTGCAGTGGGATTCTGGCGGAGCGGAACTCCGAAGAACTTGAAATCGATCGCGACGCCTCAGGCCACGGTGGTGAATCCGATCGGCGCAGTCTGGAGAAGAGATTGAAGGTCAGAGGAGTACCGCGGGTCTGAGGAGGCCGGCTGCTGATCAGTCTAATCTCTTTTGTTTTCCTCTCTAAAGTCACTCGTAGGAGCTTGCGACAGACCACAGCCCTTCGCTGGGACGTCTGTCGGCGCTTTGGGGGAGTCGTCGCTGCCGGCGACTGGCATATCAATCCGACATAAGAAAGGATAATCCAATGGCTCGAGAAGTCTATGGATGTGCATGCTGCGGTGGGGTGCTCGGAGAGTTCCTCGGCAGTAACGAAAGTATCCGCGTCTTGCGATCGAAGGCCGAGAATGGCTGGTCCTGCAACTGGGGAGTGGACTGGGCACAACTCGGGCGCCGGGAGTTCCTCAAAGGGAGTGCCGCCGCGCTCGGGTTGGCAATGGCGCCTGCTGCGGCCGGTGGTTCGGGAATGGACAAAGAAAAGACCATCATCTTTCGAGGGGGCACCATCTTGACGGTCGACGCGAACTTCTCTGAAGCGGAGGCCCTTGCAATCCGCGGCGAGAAGATACTGGCCGTCGGCGCAGAAGAGGCCGTGCAGAAAGCAGCCGGTCCGGGTGCCGAGGTCGTGGATCTGGCGGGGAAGACGCTTGTTCCAGGATTCATCGACGCACACTCTCACGTCGTGGCGGGATCGATCGTCGACTCGCTGATGGATTATGTCGGAGTGGCGCGTTTCAGCTCTGCGGATGAGATCCTGAGGCACATCAAAGAGAAGGCCGCCAAAACGCCGGCGGGCGAGTGGCTAGCGTTCCGGAACTACGATCCGGCCATCCAGACAGGCCCAGCAGCTCTGACCTTTTCGGAACTGGATGCCGCGAGCCGGGAGCACCCCGTTTTCATCATGAATGCTTCGGGGCACCTCGCGTATGCCAACCGGAAGGCGTTCGCCGTCGCCGGAATTCCAGATGACGTCGAGAATCCCCCTGGCGGGGAATTCGTTCGCGACGCCGAGGGCCTTCTGACGGGAGTCATGAAGAACAATGTGACATTCACCCAGGTGGCCTCCCACAATCCGGCCATGGCGAAAGCCGATCCGATCAGCGGTCTCATCGCACTGCTCGAAAAGTGGAACCAGTTCGGACTGACGACGGTTTCGGAGCTGAGCCTCGGCGGGCTTTCGCAGTCACCTGCCGATGTCGACATTATGGTTGCAGCGGCAAAGTCCGGTCGCCTCAAGGCGCGCATCCGCGCCTATCCGTTCTACACCATTGGAGCCGAAGCCTGGGACCAGGCGGGGGTGAAGCCCGGAGACGGCACCGCCATGGCCCGCGTGACGGGCTACAAGCTCGTGGCGGACGGCTCGAACCAAGGATTCACCGGGTTGCAGCGCGAGCCCTATTTGCGTTCGGAAGACCGCGGGTTGGCCTATATGTCGCGAGAAGAGCTCACCCGGACGGCGCTCGACCGCGCACGCAAAGGATGGCAATTGGCGATCCACGGGAACGGAGACGCCGGGATAGACAACATCTTGGATACCTGCCAAGCGCTTCAAGACGCCGGTGTCGACATGAAGAAAGTGCGCGTTCGCATCGAGCACTGTTCCATCCTTCACGACGAGCAGATCGCGCGGATGAAGGCGCTCCAGGTGTCGGCGAGCTTTCTGATCGGTCACGTCTACTACTGGGGTGTCGCGATGCGCGACGAGGTCTTCGGCGAGGAGAAGGCCCAACTCCTGGATCGGTGCAAGAGCGTCGAGAAGGCCGGGGTCGGCTTCTCGCTCCACTCCGATTTCATGGTCACAGACCCCGTTCCATTGCACATGATGGAAATGGCTGTGACCCGCAAGACCTGGAAGGAGCCGGACTACGTGCTGGCGCCCCAAGAACGGATCTCCGTAGAATCTGCGATTCGAGCAGTGACCTCAGAGGCAGCCTGGCAGCTCTTTTCAGAGCACGAGGTTGGCAGTCTCGAGGTGGGCAAGTATGCTGATCTGGTCATCCTGGATGCGGATCCGCGCCGAGTGAAGCCGGAAGGCATCAAAGACATCGCTGTGCTCGAAACATGGATGAACGGATCCCGGGTCTACTCCGCCTGAGCCCGAAGTAGGAGATCTGACGATGTTGCCGAGCACCACTCCGACCTTCCAGTGGAGCCGTGTCTTGACGATCGCGATTCTCGGTTTCTTGGCCGGCTCCGTTGCGCCGGCGGAAGACGAGTCAGCGGATCCTACCGTCGTATACGAAAAGGACGGCCTGACGGTGCGTTGGCATTTTCAGGCGGGCCTGAACGCTCCGGCCGAAGAGAACCTATTCTGGGAGCTCGCAGAGACATTTGCCCCCGACGCAGAGTTCGACGCCGATGCGCAGTGGCTAGAGGCCTACTTCAAGCCTGGCCTGAGTTTCACGCGGGGCAAGGAAGGCGGGCAGACGTTCTACGGAAAGGTCTCAGCCGTCGGCTCCTACACATCCGGCACGGATGCCTTCGACACCGGCGACTCCGGTGAGGTGAATCTGGAAGAGGCCTATCTGGGCCTCCGAGGCGGCACGGAGGAAACTCTGCTGTGGGATGTTTCCCTGGGCCTGCGGGAGCTTCGGCTCGGGACCGGCATGATCATCGCCAGCGGCGGCTCGAGTGGATTCGAACGAGGAGCCTTGAAATTCGGCCCTCGCAAGGCATGGGAGCAAGCCTTGATCGTCCGCCTCGCGGGCCGCGGCTTGACTGGAACCTTTTTCTATATCGACCCCAACGAGAGACCCGCGACGGACGGTGAAACTGAACTCGCAGGGATTGATGTGCGTTGGGCTGCTTCGACGAATCAGTACCTCGGAGCGACCTATGTCCATGTGCTCGAGTCCACTTCCCCCTACCCACAGGCGCCCCCCGGCGGAAGTGGAGCGCCGGTCGTGGTCCCGGCGGCACGAGGAGATCTCAATACGGTGACGACCTATGGGCGGATTCTGCCATTCGACGGAGCCCTCCAACACCTCTTCCTCGCGGCCGATCTCGCGATCCAGTGGAATGATCGGATTGACCTCGAGGCCTGGGCGGGGCGCCTCCAGGCCGGCATCACGTTCCCGAAACGCACCTGGTCGCCGTCTTGGACCTACACCTACCAGACGTTCTCGGGAGATGATCCAGACACGTCAACCCTCGAGCGTTTTGATCCGCTCTTCTATGAAGGCAATCCCAACGCTTGGTCCACGGGTTCGAAGTCGTCGATGACCTTCATCAACTCCAACGTCAATGCCCACTCTCTGGCCTTCCGGGTTCAGCCCACCCCGCGAGATACCTGGACCCTTCGCTATTCCCACATTCGGGCCAACGAGCTACGCAGCCCCATCCAATTTGGCCAGGCCGCTCGGGTCGACGTCGCGGGTCCAACAAGCAATGTCGTATCGGGCGTCACTGAGGCTCACCTCTCGGACGATGTGTTCCTGGAGTACAACCGGGTCCTCAATCGCCATACGTTCCTGTCCTTCGGCGCCGCGGTTTCCTTCCCTGGACGTGGCATCGACGACGCGATCGGCCGATCGGCTCCCAACTGGACCGGCGGGTTCTTGAACATCGTAGTCAACTTCTAGGGCCGCCTCTGATCGAGTCAGTGAGCGTCCAGCTGATCACCTGCCGCGACGTTGCCCGAGCGCAACGACTCACCGCGCCGGCCGAGGCAGGTCTCCAAGGGCCAACGAGGCGCCGGGGCCCTTGCTCACTCGCATCCGACCCTCTGCGAGAGCGGCCCCGCCGTTCTCGCCTCGCCGCATGAAGCCAGTCGAAGATCGAACTGCCGCCCCTCGCACGCTGCGACGGGCTCAACCGTTGACTGGACGATGGCAGTTGTTGCAGGCCTGAGGCACCGCAACCTTGGACTGACCTTCGCAGGCGGCGGGCAGGTCGAAGGTGCCACTCGGCGCTTTCGAGCCTGGTTTCCAGCCGTAGTAGTCCGCCAAGTTGAGCCCCGTGCCGGCAGTGGGGCTCGAGTTGGTCTGCATGAAGACTACGGGGGTGCCGCCCGCGCCGCTGCCGGGCTGGTCGCCGAGCTGTTGAGAAGCCTTCTTCCTTGGCCAGGCAGACTTCGAAGGGGCTGTAGCCAGTCGTAACCAGATTGCCACCGGTCCGTAGTCCCTCAAAAGGAGGCTCACACCATGTTTCGACTTGCAGCGACCGGCCGCGCCGTACTCATCGCCCTGCTCACTCTGGCTCCGGCCGCGACCGGCCACGGGGAGGTGGAGAGGATCGAGTCGACCGAGGTACCCGCACCGTCCTTGACGGGCAACCGGCTCGGAAGCCCAGACGTCCAGCGCGCCGCCATCTACCTGCCCCCGTCGTACCACCTGGCGCTGAGCCGCCGCTATCCCGTGCTGTATCTGCTGCACGGCATCTTCGACACGCCCGAAGTCTGGGACCGATTCTTCAGGATTTCCGAGAGCCTCGATCGGGCGATCGCTGCCGGCGCCGTCGGGGAGCTGATCGTCGTGATGCCGGCCGGCGGCAACGACCTCGGTGGCGGCTTCTACCGCAACTCCACCGTGGCCGGCGGGTGGGGCGACTTCGTGCGCCGCGATCTGGTCACTTTCGTCGACGCAAACTACCGCACCCTCCCCCGGCGTGAGGCCCGCGCTATCGCCGGCCACTCGATGGGCGGCTTCGGCGCCGTCTGGCACGCGATGACAAGCGCTGACGTCTTCTCCGTCGCCTACGCGATGAGCCCAGGGCTCCTGGGCATCGACGACGACATCTCCCACGGCAACCCCGAGGGCTGGCAGGGCCTGTTGGAGATGCGCGGTGAGGAAGGGCTGGCCGCCGCCCTCGAGCGCCGCGACTTCTGGCCGGTGGCGGCGTGGGCGGTCTGCACTTCCTTTCTCCCCGACCCGGACGACGAGATCTACCTGTGCGAGCCGCCTTACCGCACGGAACGTGGTGAGCTGGTTCCGGAGACCCGGGTGATCGATCGCTTCCGCGACGCTCTGCCGCTCTACACTGCAGTCCGATATCTCCCCGCCCTGCGATCGCTGCACGGCCTGGCGCTCGACTATGGTCTTAGTGATCAGTTCTCCCATATACCCGACACGACCCAAGCCTTCTCCGAAGTCCTCGCCGAACTCGGCGTCGCCCACGAGTTGTCGGTCTACGACGGCGACCACCGCCAGCAGATCGGCGAGCGGCTCGAAACCGTGGTCTTGCCGTGGATCACGAAACACCTGGAGCCGCCGAGCCCTTGAGCCGTCACACTGGCCCTTGGTCTGATTCTTTCGATGAGCGATCCGAAATCCGACCGAGCTTGCCCCGCTCAGTCGACAGGCGCTCTCCCCCACTGCCATCCCCACAGAGAGGCGTGGCACCCGATTCCCTCGCACTCGATTTCCTCGAGCGCGTTCGGCCTCCCCGTGCAATCGAACCGCCGGTCTTCGTCTATCAAGGTATGCGAGACCTGCGTCATCTTCCCTCCCCAGGGGCGCTTGTCGAGATCACACAGCGGACGATCCAGGGTCGGTCTCTCCTCCGCCCCTCCCGGCGCCTCAACGCGCTGGTCGTCGGCTGTCTCTCGCGCGCCCAGAAGCACACGGAGTGCCGCGTGCACGCCGTCGCCGTCCTCTCGACGCACTTCCATCTC
>JBCCVZ010000002.1:0-540154 GCA_039194425.1 Acidobacteriota bacterium
CGGCGAGACGCCCGACGGAGGGGACAACGACTCCACCGGCGCCAACGGCGCGGTCGCCTTCCCGGACGAGTTCGGTGGGGCGCGCGGCTTGGTCAACCAGAATGCGTTCTTCTCCGACCTGAACATCGACACCATCAACAAAATGAACGGCAATCTCGTCGCCAGTGTGCCTCTCGGCACGTCATGGCAAGTGGGTCCGAGCTTCACCTACAGCCTGACAGCGGTCTACAACTCGGCAGCCTGGCTGGTGCGCCGCGGCGCAGACTTCGACGGTCCGAGCGGCCCTGTGTCGAATCGAGTGACCACGATTCCGGCGGTGAGCAACGCGGGCCTCGGGTGGAACGTCAGTCTCGGCGGCGAGCTCTATGTGGCCAAGGACAAATTCGCGGACACGGAGATCGCTCAGATCCCCGCGGGCTGGCCGGCCAACCGCGACAGTCTGTGGGAGGACGATTGGATCTATGTCGACTCCTCGGGCGGACGGCACGCATTCCGAGGGAACGGAGAGACGATGTATTCGCGTGACGGCAGCTATCTGCGCCTGCGCGAAGTCTCCTCGGAGGAGGTCCATCTGGACCTGCCCAGCGGGCTGACCCAGGAATTCGAGCACTTCCTCGGTGGCCACTGTCCGATTCCGGGGTCCGCTCCGAAGGGCTGCTGGCGGCTCCAGGCGATCCGCGACTCCTTCGGTAACTGGGTCCAATTCGACCACTCGGACAGTGCGGAAACCGTGATCACCGACTCGCACGGCCGCGAGATCACCGTCGAGTACACGACGCTGAACACGGGAGGGGAGCGATTCCAGACCTGGGCGACGCGCCACATCGACTCCATCGACTTTCCCTCGACCAACGGCCCGGTGACTTGGGATTTGGATCTCGACCCGACACGCATCACACGAGCCAGTCCGGTCGACCATGAGAACTTCCCGGCCGACGACATGGACATCACGGTGCACCTTCTGCGCGGGATCGTTCCGCCGGGGGCCAACGGTCGGTGGGACTTCGAGTACAACGAAGCGCTCTATCCGCCTTCCCGGGAGGGAGCCAACCCCAAGGGCGGTCTGCTCGAGAGAGTGACGAGTCCGCTCCGAGGCTCCATCGAATATGTGCACGGCAATGTCTTCCTGCCGATCACCTGCGGATTCAACGGCAGCGCCGGCATCAACCCTCCGTTCACGAGTCAGCAGCAGGGCGTGACGCAGCGCATCGTCCGTACGGCCGACGCGATGCTGGAGTCGCACAAGATCTTTACGTATCAGGGGGTCGACCGGAAGACCGACGGAGGCCAGTGCAGTCGATCGAACACGATGGAGACTCACGTGATCGAGAACGTGCCGTTCGGCGGCGATTCGGTCAACAATCACCATTACCGCCACGAGGTGTACTTCCACAACGTGACGAAGGCCGTGGGAACGGGTGTGGACCTTCCGGAGGATACCGAGTGGTCGCATCGAGACTTCGGGCTGCCGATCGCCAAGTCTCGAAGCATTGCCAGCAATTTCGGCTCCCAGCCCGAGCTCGACCTCTATCTCTCGTCGATCGTGCTCGACTGCGAGACAAAGGGGACCTTCTTGTACGAACCGGGTCTCGAAACTCCGAACGTCCCGTCCGGCTGCGCGGTGCATCGCGAGACCTACCTTCGCCATGCGTACTCGACGCCGGCCAGCTCGTGTACGGACGGCGGGTCGATCTATGGATCGTGCAACTTCCGTTCGCGGCCGGTGAGTGGCCGTCTGCAGCAGTTCTTCCGCAACGCGGCGGTCCACGAGTACCGCGAAGACCTCTTCGCCGAGTTCGATGGTTTCGGCAACTTCCGCCGCCAGACGACGAAGTCGAACCTCGGAACGAGTCTGCAGACGGTGGAGTACACCAAGACCTATGCGATGAGACCTGGCGGCGCTCCGATCCAGCAGATCGCCACCCTGCCAGCCGGCGAGACGACGTTCGGCACGATGCCCGCTCAGTCGTCCGTGGGGCCGTGGATCTTCGGCCTCTACGAGACCAAGCAGTCGAACCCGGACGGCAAGGTGCGTCGCAGCGACTATACGTTCGACGAACGCGGATTCTTGGAGTGCGAGCGGACGTACTCGACACTCTTCAACTCGATTACTGGCAATGATCCGACGGGCAACCCCGCCCACCGCTCGACCGCCTACTCAGAGGTCGCGGACGGCAAGGGTTGGGTCGAGCTCGAGCAGCACGGTCTGGGCGCCGGCTCTGGAGGCTGCGTGGCGGCTCCGGAGTACCGCGTCAAGCACGCGTACGCCCTGGGGCAGCGCACGAGAACCGCGTTTGTCGACAGTGGCGGAGAGGACGTCGCGCCGCCGAGTCTCCATAGCGAGCCCGACCCCGCGACGGGTTGGATCACGGCATCGTGCGACCACTCGGTGCGTCCCACGCTCTGCACCACCATCACCTACGACGTGTTGGGCCGTCCGACGAGTCGAACCAGCGCGGGAACTGCGGTCAACACGACGCTCGACTATTCCCTCGATGTCTACAATTCGTCCGATGTGGACGGGGGTGGCCGCGTCGTCGTTGAAGTCCGTGACGCGAGGAATTCCAACCAGAATACGAACCTCGTCGAACAGATCGAGATGGTCTATGACTCGATCGGTCGCGAGACCGAGGTCTATCGAGCCATCTCGGAGGCGAGGTCGGACCCGCGGGAGCCGGACGCCGCGGCGGATCGCATCGTCCAGGTGAAGGGATACCAGCGGGGGCGTCTCGACTATGTGACTTCGGTGCATGACGAGACGTTGTGGGACGCAATGGAAGACGCTCCGCGGGAGGCGACCCGCTTCCAGTATGAGCAATACGACATCCATGGCCGGATCCTGGGGGTTCACAATCCGAAGGGTGAGCGCGCCACGTTTCAATACCTCCAGGGGGCGGTGAGCCAGCGAGTCACGGAGACTGCGTTCGGAAATGGTCTCGTGCGCGGCGACACGATCAGCGACCACTTGGGCCGGCCTGTGCGGGTCGATGAAGGAATTCTGAACAATGATGTGAATAGTCCCGGACGACGGACGACCTTTTCCTACGACGGGGGTGTCGCCACCGCGCAGCGCGGGGATCAAAAGCGGCAACGGCAGCTCGACGGCCGCGGCTTGCTGGTCTGGGAGCTGATTCCCGAAAAGATCGACGCGCATGAAGTCGGCAACTTGGAGATTGCAAAGGTCCGGTATACCTACGACTCCCTGGGCAATGTCTTGACGTCGCAGGACAATGGCGTGCATCTGGCCTTCACCTATGATGCGGCCGGCCGGCTGGAAACGGTCCGGGAAGTGACGCGAGACGACCGGCTCCTGGAACGGAGGTTCTACGACACGATTCCGAACGGCGGCCGCCTCGATCGCTCGATTCGCTACAACTACTACTCCGCGGACGAGACTGGTGGGTACGCGGAGGCCCTGATCCCCGACCACGTGATAGGTGGCGAGATTCTCTTGCTCGAAGTCCAGGACCGCTTCGAGTACGACGATCGGGGCAACGTCAAGACCAAGACGACCCGCATCGACCGTTCGTTCCTGAATGGCAACCACGTCGAGGTCGAACCCGGAGGCACTCCCGTGCACTTCACCGCCTCGTGGACCTATGATGGAGCAGGACGACCGGTCGAGGTCATTTATCCGGAAGCGGTGGGGGCGTCTCCGTTCGATGCCTTCAAAGATCTCCGCCTCCAGCTCGAGTACGAGGTCGGAGAGCTGGTCGGGGTCAGCCTAAGCGATACCGACGGCACACCGGCTTTTCGCCCGGTGCTCGGCTACGACTACCATCCGAGTGGTTCGATTCACTACCGGTATCGCTACGATCTGGCGGGAGATTTCGGGGGCTGGGACGAGATCACGGAGTACGCATACGCCGCGGAAGGTGCCCATGGGGCCGGCAGCCCGGAGCTGCGGCTGCCGAGGGTCGGAGAAATTCACGTCTACGGTCAGACCGGGACCAACCCGTTCCATGTTTGGTCCTCCGGCGCCTACGACTACGACGGACGGGGCCAGATCGACCAGATCGGCGCCACCACTTATTCCTACGATGCGCTGCGTCGGCTGCATCACGCGGGCACAGGCTCGGCCTACTCGTACGACGAGTTCGACAACGTGCTCGGTGGCGGCGAACTGGTGTCCTTCACCGTCAACGAGTACAACAACCGCCTCAACACGGCGTTGGGCGGTGTGCCAGTGGAGTACGACTCGCGGGGCAACATGACC
Source organism: Acidobacteriota bacterium (assembly GCA_039194425.1). Classification (GTDB taxonomy): domain Bacteria; phylum Acidobacteriota; class Thermoanaerobaculia; order Multivoradales; family J023; genus JAUIJL01. The sequence goes on from JBCCVZ010000002.1 coordinate 4,217, forward strand.
GGCGGCGGCTGCCCGGACGAAGGCATCTGCGCTCTCAACTCGAGGTACGACGCCTACGGACGCCAGCTATCCTTCTGGTGGAACCTCAATTCCCGGACCGACCATGACGGGGACGGCGACCTTCCGGGCACGACGCCGAGACGCGACGTGACGGACTGGGACCAGCAGGCGGTGTATGCCTACTCGGCGGCAGGGGAGCGGGTGTTCCTGTTCTCGCGCCTGCCGGAAGACGAGGGCTACAGCACACCGACCGGCGTGATCGACCCGGCTCCGTGCGAGCCCGGCGACGGCAACCCGGATGGCTGCTTGGATGACGATTTCTCGGAGTCGATCTTCACGTTCTTCGGCGGGGGAGGTCCGCTGCGCGAATTCCGACAAACCGACGAAGTGACGAGCACGAGTCGGAACAATGCGCTCGGGATTCGCTCCTACATCGGCAAGGAGGCCGTCCTGCGGGAGGGCTCCGACGGAACCAGTGTGATTCCTTACACGCTGAAGCATCTGACGTCCGACCACCTGGGCAGTACTCGCATCTCGCGGAGGTTCCTCGATGGTGGTGGCGCCGCAGGAGGCTTCGCTCGCGACGACTTCTCGGCCTGGGGGCACCTCGAAGACAGTGCGATCGGCGAGACGTTCGGCTACGCGGGGCACATGATGGATCGCAACGGCACCAACGGCGATCCCGAAGGCGCTCCGGGAGCTCTGTATCCGATTCCGCGGGACAGAGAGTGGTACTCGATCAACATGAACGCTCGGAGCTACATCGGGGAGCTGGGGCGATTCGTCTCACCGGATCCTGCGCGCTCGGCCGGTGCGTGGAGCCTGTACGCCTACGCGGCGAACGATCCCATCAACATGGTCGATCCGTCCGGGCTGACGGAAGAAGAAGCTGACAGGCCAGGGACGGAGACCGCGACAGTCGATGGCGGCGGCAAGAGTCCGGCGAGCGGTACCGACTGTGCGGAGGAAAGTGCCGCCGCTGTCAGGAATGGCGCCAGTGCTGAAGGAGGTTGCGACAACCAGATCTCCGAGTTCCACTACGGACTCGAAGCTGAGCTTGGGCCTCCTGGGCTGCTCAAGTGGTTGCTGAAGAAGCTGGGCATCGAGTTTGCGGCCGACAGCATGAAAGGTGGTGTCCAGATGGCAAGCGACGGCGAGCAGGATGCTCTACAGGTCACCGTCGGAGCAGATAATGACGTTGGATTCCACTCGCACAAGGGACTCTTCTGGAAAATCTTCGGATCGATCGTTCCAAGAGTCCGTGTGAGTGTCATCGGGGGAGCTTCGACTGAGACCGTCGAAGAAATGACGGGTCGCGAAGACACGACTGGCTTCACGACCCCCATGGGAGGGTTCCAAGGAACCGGACAACACGGCGAGGGGATGACAGGCCTTGATGTCAATGTAGGGCCCTCTTCCAAGATTGGTGCAACTGGTGGAGTCTCCTACACCTTCAATCTCCTGGTCATGCCGACGCCCGACACAAGCATCATGCCGAAGAACACGACCTATTCACTGCTCACCAATCCTTAGGGTGGATGCCGTGATGTCGTCACCGGTTGCCCACATGGATGAGCTGTCCAATCGTCTTTCGACTCCGGCGCTGTGCCTCACCGGGAGAATGCTCAGAAGACACTCTATGCCGGCAAGACTGATCTTCATCGGGCCGCGAGAAGATGGCCAAGACCCATCAAGGCGTCAGCGTGAAAAAAACTTTCGCAAGGGAAGTCGCGGCACTAAGCGTAGCAACGTTAGTCTTCCATCTTTGCGGAGCCGGGGTCGTAGGGGCACGTGCCGCAAGAAGGCACAGCCGAAGATCGACGGCGACAACCCAGGCTTCCTCGACTTGAAGCTGAGAGTGCCGGGCCAGCAACAGCGCGGAAACCAACCCGATGACGCGAGTCCCTGGACTCGATGCCGGTGGATTCCGGATCGCGGTCCGAAGATCCCAGCAGAATCCGAGCTTGTTCTTGCTGCCTCGATGCGGCCTCCACGACGGATACCGTACTCGAAGGTAGGAGGAAAAGGGAAGGTGGCCCGAGGGGGGCTCGTCCTTCCCGAGCGTTCTGAGAACCACGCCCCCTCCGGCGCCCCCATTTCAAGAACATGGGACGTTCCGGAGGTGCCGGAGGGGGTACTTTTTTAGGCATGGCACGGCACGGCACGCTGCGGACGGATGTGCACCCTTGGACTCTCCTCAACGGAGTGACGGTCGGGCAGCGGCGGAACCAAGCGTTTGGGACTGCCGCTGTCCTCCCCCTTTTTTTCTGTTGTGGGATCGAGGTTCCCGGTAGCGCATCGCGAAATACAGAAACAAACTCTCTCTCTCCTGGATTCCATTGACCATCGGCGTAGCAGTTTCTCGAACTAATAAATGAGTGCCGGTTGGGTCCGAGCCCGCCCCGACAGCGGTCCCTGCGGGCGAAGCCCGAGCCTCACCCGAGCGGTAGCAGGAGGTTTTCATGAAGCAAAGAGCAGTGAAGAACATCGCGACGGTTGTCGTCTACCTCTTGGGAGCCTGGCTCATTGAGAGCTCGAGCCCTGCGTTGGCACAGCCGAAGATCGACGGCGACCACCCAGACTTCGTCGATCTAGGCGTTCAAGGATCCGGCGTGAGCGACAGCCTCGAACCCGTCCTCTTCGATCTCGATGGAGACGGTTCCTTGGAGCTCGTCCAGCTGACCCTGGAAGACCCGGATGACGGATGGCTCGTGCTCGATCGAAACAACAACGGGCTCATCGATGACGGCTCTGAGCTTTTCGGTCGCTTCGCGGGGCGACCGGAAGTGCCGTACGCGAATGGCTACGAGGCGCTGGCAGTCTTCGATCAGCCCGAACTCGGAGGCAATCGAGACGGGATTCTCAGCGTTGCGGACGAGGCGTTTCGTCGTCTCGGAGTTTGGTTCGACCGCGACCGGAACGGCCACAGCACCGTCGACGAGCTTGCGTCGATGGCCGACGCAGGGATTGTGTGGGTGGGCCTCGACTACGAAACCTACAGCTGTGGCCCGATCTCTGGAGTTGAGTGTACGGTCCAGTTCGAGGGGAACGTGCGGCTCGAATCCCACCGCTTCGTCCGATCCAGGGCTCACTACGTGGGCTGCCCGTAGGCAGGACGCATCGTCTTGAAGAATTCACGCTGCCGCGATGCCGTGCACTGGGTCCTGATGAGTCTCGCTGCCTCGATGCGGTCTTCACGGCGGGCGCCGTACTCGATGGTAGGAGCAGAAGGAAAGGTCCCCCGAGGGGGGCCGGTCCTTCCAGAACGTTCTGAGGATCATGCCCCCTCCGGCACCCCCATTTCAAGAACATGGGACGTTCCGGAGGTGCAGGAGGGGGCGCTTTTTGTACGCAGACTAAATCCTCGACGTTATCCATCGCAAGGCCTCGAACTGATTCGGCGCGCCATCGAGGGCGAACGAACCGGACGCTCGGATCGGTCGCCCAGCTCCGACCCCTCTCGCACCGTGCGATGCGCGTTGCTCCGGTGCGCAACTCTTGACTCCTCCTGAACGGAGTTGACGGTCGGGCAGCGGCGGACCGTCTTTCTTGCGGCCCGCCGCTGCCCGCTCTTTTTTCCCGAGAATGGTCACAAGCTCGGAGCATCGCAATGCGGCCCGCCCGAGCTCCGAAACATGAAGCCTTCTTCGCGGCTGCCTGCCGTCTGTCTGTCACTCGTCGTGCGCGATCTGAGCGCGCCGAGCGGCTGGGTCATGCGAAGACCGGAAGAAGTAACTCTCTTTGGCTCTTCGTGACCATCCACATGCCTGTTTTTCGAACTATTTGATGAGGGCCAGCTAGGTCAGGACTCGACGGGTGTGATGCCCCGAGAGGTCGGCGCCCCTTCACAGGAATCAGTGAGGTTGAGTGTCGGGCCTGCGCCGTCCCTAGCGGATTACAGGAGGTTTCATGGGGAGAGGAAACAGCAGGATGGTGCACTGTCCGGGGAGGATTCTTTGAGAGTCCTCGTCGTCACCCACAACAGTCAGGAACAGGCTCGCGGAGGCACGGAGCTGTTCACTGCCCGCCTGGTCGAGGGACTGCGCGATCGATCGGTCGACTGTCAGCTGCTGGCCCGGGATCTACGTCCTCACCGCGGCGAAGCGACGGGAGCCTTTCGCCGCACCGGTCGCGACGAGCTGCTGTGGGCCCCGGGAGCCTTTGTCGAGTTCAACCTGCGCCAAGCATCGGCCCGGGCACGGCGAGAATTCCGCGACCTGGTCCACGGTTTCCGGCCCGACGTGATCCACTTTCAGCACTACCTCGGCTTGGGAATCGATCTCGTCGTCGAAGCGAAGCGCGCCCGTCCTGAAGCCATCGTCCTCTTGACGTTGCACGAGCTGCGACTGATTTGCCACGATGATGGCCATATGTACAAGCGTCGGAGCCAGCGGCTCTGCGAGCGATCGAGCCCCAGCGATTGCCACGAGTGCTTCCCCGAGATGTCGCCTGAAAACTTCTTCAAGCGGCAGGTTTTCATTCAGGGATGCCTCCGGCACGCGGATCTGCTGATCTCTCCGAGCGAATTTCTTCGCCAACGATTCATCGAGTGGGGCACCGACGCTAACCGCATTCGGGTCATCGACAACGGCCAGCCCGCTGCTCTCGGTCCTGTGCCCGTCGACGACGAGGCGGTCGGGACCTTCGGTTTCTTCGGCCAGATTCTCGAAAAGAAGGGGCTGCATGTCCTCCTTGAAGCCGCGAGAATCCTGGTCGACGACGGCACCAAGGGCTGGAAGATCGAAGTCAACGGCGACTCGTCCTTCGCCACGCCAGCCTACCGAGACTCGATTCGCCGGTCCGTCGTCGCGCTGGGCGCCCGGGTCCGGGACAACGGCGCGTATGACCCGGCAGCCCTCGTCTCACGAATGGCTCGGGTCGGCTGGGTCGTGGTGCCGTCGATCTGGTGGGAGAACCGTCCGCTGGTGATCCAGGAAGCTTTCCGTTGTGGCAGGCCGGTCATTTGCTCGGATATCGGCGGAATGGCGGAGGCTGTCGAGCCGGGAGTCGGAGGACTCCATTTTCGGGCCGGAGATCCTTACGACCTCGCGGACGTGATGAGGCGAGCTGCCCAGTCACCGATCGTGTGGAAGAGGCTCCGCGAGTGGCTTCCCGACGTGCCCGACGTCGAGCGGACGACGGATCTCCACCTCGAGCTCTACGAGGAGCTGACGGGTGGAGCTCGGCCGACACCGATCGGAGCTCGCAGATGCGCTCGTTGAGGCTCCGCACGACAGGTACACGACACAGCACGCGTGGGCAGCGAGGGTACCTCGAAGGCGCGGCCCTTCTCGCGAGCCGAACCGTATTCTTTGATGGCTGGCTCGCCGGGACCCTGGCGCCCGAGGTACCGGTCGCCGACGTCGAGGAACTGCCCGTCCGTATCAGGCTCGAGCCGTGGGAGATTCTTCGCTCGAGGCTGTCGCTCTTTCTGACCGCGCCGACCCCGCCGTCCTATCGTTTTCTTCTCGAGGTCGAGACCGTTCGATCGCTCTCGACGTGCAGCCGCCTCGGTCCCCTCGGCCTCGAGCTCGGGGGGCGCTGGTACGACATTCCAGGATCCCATCAGGTGCGACCCGAGTGGTTGCCCGACGCGCAGCTCGACCGACTTCGAGCAAACCTGTCGCCCGACGCGACGAATCACGCGCGCGGGTTGCTGGTTGGCTCGATCACCGAGGCGCTCAGGTGCGGTGATCCTGTCGCCGAAGAGAGTCTGAGATTCCTGCAGCGACTCGACCAGCAGCCGGCACCACCCGTCGCGCCGGCGCCGACGATCGAGATCGAGCAGTTCGCGCTCCTGGGCAGCGGGTTGGGGACACTATCGGGCACCTGCCGAGGGGCCAGACCGTCGCTCGCGATTCGAGCGGCTGCCTGCGACCCAGTTCCTCTCGATGGCGTCACTCGCTGGCGGCGCTCGCACGACGAAGAGCACCTCGAGTCCTTCGTCTCGACCTTCCAGCTGGCCATGCCGTGGTCGGCCCGCCGCGACGTGGCGGTGCTCGAGGCCCTTTGGCCGGCGGGAGAACCGTCCTATGTCGCTCTGAACAATCAGGCTGTGGAGGGCTTCGCGGAGCCCCGGGCCAATCAATCCTCGGGGGAGCGCCTCCGGATCGCCTTCGAGCGACCGCCCGATGTAGGGATCGTCGTCGCGGGTGCGGATCCGTGGAGCCTCGAGGCGCTCTTCGCCTCCCTCGGGTCGGCGCCGGCCCCCCTGAGACGACGTCTAGGGGTCGTCGTGGTGGCCGAGTCCTCCGCGTCCGGGGCATCGGAGCTGATATCGGACCTGAGCAGGCTGTTCGCCGTCGACGCCGCTCTGCTTCCGCTCGCCGGTCCGGAACCTCCTGCGGTGGCCCTCCACCGAGCCGCCGTGGAGCTCCGGTGCCGATGGCTGTTCTTTGCACTTCGAGTTCTTTTCAAGGACGGAGGCTCGGTCGTGGCCAAGCTTTTGGACCGGGCCTCCCGTACAGCGGGTCCAATGGTCGTCGCACCGAGGATCGTGCAAGCCGACGATCACAACGCCATCGAGCGAGCTGTGCACGAGGCGACGCCCTTCGATTCGGCCGGCGCCGCAACCGGCCTGCCCGAGGTGTCGCCTTCCGCGCGGCTCGAGAATCTCTGCTTCCTCGTCGAGCGCCAGCTCTACCTCAGTCTCGGAGGATTCGCCAGGCTGTATTCCGACGTCGGCCTCGAAGCCTTCGATTTTGCGTTGCGGCTCGGCATCCTCGGTGGCGAGGTCTACAGCGCTCCCGAGAGGTGCCTTCGTCTCGGAGCGAAGAACGGTCTCGAGTCCGGTGAGCTCGCGGCGGCCGACCTGACCTTGTTCGAGGCACGCTGGAAACAGCGCCTTCAGGAACTCGAGCGGTGGCACCGGACGGTCTCGAAGTCTTCGATCGAAAGCCTATCGACCGAGAAACGGCGTACGGCATGACTCTCGAACGCTTTCGTGATGTGACTCACGTCATCGGCGGGTTTCTTCCCGAGCGACTGGGCGGTACCCAAACTCAGCTTCTCCAGTTGGCGATCGCACAGCGGCGGGAAGGCTATCGCAGTGATGTCGTCACCCTCGCGCAAGGGCCCGGAGCCAAGAGCAAGGAGACGCGCGGGGAGTATTCCGGAGTACCGGTCACACGTCTCGGAGCATCAAGGTCGCGGCCTTGGTCGTTCGAAAGTATCTACATGAACCGAGAGCTCGACCAGCCGTTCAGCGACTACTTGGCAAAACGCCAGCCTGGATGTGTGCACTTTCATCACCTGGGGGAGCTGTCGTTCTCGCTGGTCGACGTGGCCAAACAGAGCGGATTTCCAGTCGTTCTGTGGCTCTCGGACTTCTGGATGCAGTGTTTGCGTGGGCAGAGGTTCCACCCCTATTCGATGAGTCCCTGCGCGGAGAACTCAACGGGCCGGTGTCTCGAGTGCCTGACCGCACTCTGGCCGAGTACCACTCCACGCGATCTCGCGCAATGGAAAGCAGCGGTCGACAAGACGCTGGTCGGTTGTGACGCCATCCTCGTCCCGTCGGCAGGCCATCAGCGGCTTCTCGACGACTGGGGTATCGAGGCACGGACAACCGAGGTCGTGCCCTACGGCCTGCCGCGGCCCAAGATCGTGCCTTCCCGACACGACAGGCCGGTTCAGTCGATCGGTTACATCGGCACGCTGCTGCCGAGCAAGGGAGCCCACGTCTTGATCCAGGCGTTCAACCAGCTCGATCGGCCCGACCTGACTCTCGACATCTTCGGCGAGTCGGTCCGCTATCACGAGATCGAGTCCTACGAGAAGGCTCTCAAGGCCCTTCCCGCACCGGGCCTGCGGGTGCGGTTTCACGGCCGCTACGAGCCGAGCGATCTTGCGCGAACCCTCGCCGCCATCGACCTGCTGGTCGTGCCTTCGCTGTGGTGGGAAAGCTTCTGCCTGGTCGCTCGAGAAGGGGCGCGGGCCGGACTGCCTGTGGTCGTCTCTGCGCTGGGTGGCCTTCAAGAGGCGGCCGACTCTGGTGTTGCCGTCGGCGTGCCGCCGGGCGACTATGTAGCCCTGGCGGCAACGCTGGCGGAACTGATCGACGACCCCGAGCGGCGTCTTGCCCTCGGGTGCGTCGGACGCCAGGTCTGTCGGATCGAGGAAAGCCTGCAGGCGCTCGAAGAGGTCTATCGTCGAGTCGTGGGGGCCGACCAGTGAGCGACACCGACACGAGGACGAGCATCGTCATCCCGACACTCGACGCGGGTCCGCATTTTCGCAGCGTCCTCGAGACGATCGTCGACCAGCAAGGCGTCTCGCGACCCGAGATCCTCGTCGTCGATTCGGGATCGAGCGACGGAACTCTCGGGCTCGCTCAAGAATTCGAGGCTCGGATCCTGGAAGTCGAGCCGAAAAGCTTCAACCACGGCTTGACGCGCAACCTGGGTGCGCGCGAGGCGCTGGGTGAGCTGATCGTCTTCCTCTCCCAGGACGCGGAACCTGCCGACTCCTCTTGGCTGGCGCACTTGATTCGACCTCTCTCGAGCGGAGACGTGGCGGGCTCGTACAGTCGACAGCTGGTGCGAAGGCCGGCACACCCCTTTCTGGCAAGCCGCCAGACGATGCTCTACGGCCCCCAGGCCAAACCTCGGCGCACCGGCATCCGCTCGCACGACGAGTACCGCCAGATGGACCCGATTGCAAAGCTCGAGGTCATTCGCTTCGACAACGTCAGCTCCTGCATCAGAAAGTCGGTTCTCGCTCGCATCCCTTTCCGAGACGTGCCGTTTGGGGAGGATCTCGACTGGTCTTTTCGAGCCGTGCGCTGCGGCTATTCTCTCGCCTACGAGCCAAGGTCCCAGGTCTACCATACCCACGAGCTCGATCATCGAAGCGAGTTCCAACGAGTCTATCTCGACCATCAATCGCTCTTCGATCTGGTCGGGCTGAGGACCGTGCCGCGACTCGAGACCGCCTTCAAATGTGGCCTCCGGGAGGCCTCGCGGCTGCGCCACTTGCCGCGGCCTCCCGGCCGAGGTCGCTTGGCTTGGGAGCTGGACTGCGCGCTCTTCGGCTTCGGACAGAACCTGGCCCAATGGCTGGGGCCGGCCTGCACCAAGGGACTGAAAGATGGTCGGCGGAGCGCTCGCCTGGTCGACGACCTGGTCCGCTTCGGTTGGAGAGCCTCCGTGCGTCGTCGAATCACTTCTCAAGCGGTCGAGCCCCGACAATGATCCCGAGACTCGCCAAACTCGGTCCGATGGCACCGACGACTCTCGTTGTGGTCACGGTCCTCCTCTCCTGCGGCTCTCCGGCTGCCGAGAAGGGAACCCTCGTGCAGGGAGAGTACCTTCTCCTCAACCATCTCGATCGCATCGAGGCACCGAGCACTTGGACGATCAAGGTGCCGAGTCTCGAGATCGGCCAAGATATGCGTCGTGCGCTGCCGATGCACCCACCCTTCGAGGCACGTTTCTCGGCAGTGCCGGCCCATGAAGGAGGCCGGCTCGCGTTGGCGCCGGCGTTGAATCCTGCGGCCTACGACAAGCCGACTGACGGTGTCGTCTTCGAGGTACGTTGTCGCGACGCGGCGGGAGACTGGATCGAGCTTCTGGAGCTCGAGCTTGCGCCCCGGCAGCGTCCCCAGGACCGAGGCTGGCAGGATCGGGAAGTCTCTCTGGCCGTCTGCTCGCGACCGACCACTGAAGTCTTGCTTCGCACCACGTGTGGGCCGCTCGGCGACTGCAAGGCGGACTGGGCACTTTGGGGGGAGCCCAGCGCGTCGGTCGAGCGCGACTTGAAGATGCGGCCTTCGAAGTTCGCCGTCCTGATCTCTGTCGACACTCTACGACCGGATCGGCTGAGGCTCTACGGTGGGCCGCGGGACAACTCGCCCAATCTCGAGCGAGTCGCTGCGGATGGAATCGTCTTCGAGACGGCGATCGCTCCCTCTCCTTGGACCATCCCGTCGCATGCCACCTTGCTGACCAGTCGCGATCCGCGAGTGCATCGAGCGGATGCGCACCGCGCCATCGCTCCGGGCGTCGCGACGCTCGCAGATGTCCTGTCGACCGCCGGGTGGCAAACTGCGGCCTTCGTCGACAGCCCGTACTTGTCGTCTGAATTCGGCTTCGACCGTGGGTTCGAGCACTTCGACTATCGGCCTGCGCCACCGAGCAACTATCGGCACGGTGCGCGGGCAGTGCTCGAGAGAGTGATCGACTGGCTCGAGTCGGCCGACGAAAGGCCAGCGTTCATCTTCTGGCACATCATGGACGCCCACGCCCCCTATGGTGCTCCGGCGCCTCATGGTGGCCGGTTTCGGGCGTCGCTCGACGCAGCCGATCGCTCCGAGTCTCCGCAGCTCCGACACCTCGAGGAGGTGGGGTTCCACGACCACTTGCGACTCGACCGCTACGCCAGCTTCGATGAGCTGCTGGCGAGCTACGACGAAGGTCTGGCGCACGTCGACGGCGTGGTCGGCAGGCTCTTCGATCTCCTGCAGGCGACGGGGCGATGGAACGATTCGACGATCGTCGTCACTTCGGACCACGGCGAGAGCTTTCTCGACGAGGACATTTATGTCGGACATGGTCTCTTCCTCACCGACGCCGAGTTGCGGATTCCCTTGCTTCTGAAGTTGCCGCGGAACCGCGGCGCGGGAACACGTCCCTTACGCATCGCCGGCGCGATCGACATCGCGCCGACGCTCTTGAACGTGCTCGGTGTCGCCACGCCACCTCAGTTCGAGGGTCGCTCGCTGCTGGGGGGGATGGATGGGCGACGAGACGCTCTTCTTTTCGGCTACTCGAACAACATCGGAGCGTCCTTCGTTCGATCGCAACAGCAGATGTACGTCACCGAGGCGACGGTGCCGCCCGAAGTGATTCGAGAGCGACATCTCCGTGCTGCGCCGCCGGTGAAGCTCCCCTTGGCGGAGGTTCTCGCGGAGCGCCTCGAGACCACCGACGGATCCGATCTCTCGTCCGAGTCGCTGGAAACTCTAGGAGCCCTTCGCCGGATTCTGATGGAACACCGTACTAGCCTCGAGTCCGAGGCGGATTCTTCCGAAGAGCCGATCGTGCCGAGTCTCAGCGACGAAGAACTCGATCGCCTGCGTTCCCTCGGCTATGTGGGGTCGGACGGGTGATCGATCGGGCTCGGGCAGAGCCGTGTGGGCCGGCCTCCGATGGCGAGGTGGCACTCGGAACCAAGCCGAGAATGACCATTCTCTTCCCGGTCTACAACGACGAAGCGACGGTCGCAGAAGTGGCTCGCAAGTCGCTCGAGATCCTTGGTCGCTTCGCCAGCGAGTGGGAAGTGATCATCGTCGACGATGGCTCGCCCGACAGGTCGGGCGAGATCGCGGACGGGCTAGCCGAGCGGTACCCGGAAGTGCGGGTAATCCACCATGAGGGCAATCGCGGCTACGGACAGGCGATTCGTACCGGATTTGCCTCGGCCCGCTTCGAGTGGATCTGTTTCACCGATGGCGACGACGAGTACGATGTCTTCGATCTCACCAAGCTCGTTCCTCACCTCGATTCCTACGACCTGATCATCACCTTTCGTTACATTAAGCTCTACTCGACGTTCAGAGTTTTCGTCTCATGGACCTATAATCGCTTGGTGCGCTGGCTCTTTGACACCCGATACCGCGACATCAGCACCGGTTTGCGATTGATCCGAAAGGAGCTTGCCTCGGAGCTCGACCTGGAGTCGACGAGTCCATTCATCGGGGCGGAGATCGCGATCAAAGCCATGCTGAAGGGATATCGGGTCGGAGAAGTCGGGATCCAGACGTTTCCTCGAAACTTCGGCCGAGGTCAGACGACGACGCCGGCCAACATTCTTGCGACCATCCTCGACATGTTCAAGATCCGCCGCAATATCTTTTCGAGCCGCTATGAGCTACCAGAGAATCGGCAGCGCTGAGCTTCGCTCGGTGAAGCTGACACTTCCGCGGAGCACTATGCAAAACCCCATCTTGCCCGTACTCCTCGTCCTCGGAATCGCGCTCGGATGTGCCACGGAGGTCGACGAAGCCTCCAGGTCAGATCCGCAAATCTGGTCCTTTCACCGCCTGTTGGAGGACGCAGAGATCATTGCAACCGATGGAGTTGCAAACCCTGATGTGAGGCGAGAGGTCGCCAGAGTCTCGGGGGTTCGGCGGCCGGCGATCGTCCAGACTCCCGAGGCCGAAATCGTCTTTCGAGGGCTGGCGCTGGACGCGGCGCCGGTGTTCAGAGCCAAGCTGGCGCTGACCGAGGCTTCGTGGTCCCGAGGGGGTGACGGCGTGCAGTTCGAGCTCGAAGTGAGCGCAGGAGACACGTCGGAGGTCGTGATGCAACGGGCGGTCAATCCTCGAGCCGTGCAGGCCGACCGCGGTTGGTTGGCGGAAGAGGTCTCACTCGCTCGATTCAGAGACCGGGTGGTCGACCTGACGCTGAAGATCCACCCAGGCCCAGCAGGCAATGCCGATTTCGATCGCGCCCTCTGGGGGGAACCCGAGCTGGTGAGTGGCGTTGCCCAGAAGAGAGCCGGACCGAACGTTGTTCTCATCTCACTCGACACGCTCCGGGCCGATTTCTTGGGCGCCTACGGCTATCCGCGCGACACGAGCCCCTCCATCGACAGCTTGGCGGCGGACGGTTTGGTCTTCGAGAACGCGATGTCGCAGTCGGCCTGGACACTGCCCGCCCACTTCGCGATGCTGACCGGGCGTTTCCCAGATCGACAGATGCTGGTTTACGACGAATCGATCTGCCGGGTCGGCGACTCGGCGGTCACCCTCGCGGAGACCTTGCGAGCGAACGGCTACCTCACCGCCGCGTTCACCGGAGGCGGCTTCGTCGGCTACGATAGCGGCTTCGCCCAGGGATTCGATTTCTTTCGGACCTATGGCCGGCTGATTTCGCATAGCCTGCCCGGAGTGAACGAGTGGCTCGAGCGGTTCCGACGCGAGTCGTTTTTCCTTTTCTTGCACAGCTACGACACACACCGACCGTACGCTCCGCCATCTCAAGCACGCGATCTGTTCGCCGGTGACAAGCCGGAGGCGTGCGCCGGGATCGACTTCTCGAAGCCTGCCCAGGACGCCGACGAATGGGAAGCGTGTGTCATGAGCGCCGAGGGAATCGACCACGTCAAGGATTTGTATGCGGCGCTGCTCTTCGATGCCGATCGCCACCTCGGTCAGTTGTTCGCGAAACTGTCAGAGCTCGGCTTGATGGACGATACGATTGTGGTGATCACCTCGGATCACGGCGAGGAATTCTACGAGCACGGCCGAACCGGCCATACCTTGGCCGTGTTCCAGGAGTCGATTCATGTGCCTCTCGTTTTCTGGGGCCCCGGAGTGCCAAAGGGGCAGCGGGAGGAGGAGACGGTCGCCTTGGTCGACATCGTGCCGACCTTGCTCGAACTTCTCGAGATTCCCGCATGGCAGGGACTCGTCGGCCGCAGCTTGGTTCCTCGTTTCAACGGTTCTCCATTGACGTCTCGGCCGGTCTATTCGGCTTCGGCGTGGCAGGAAGGCTGGCCGGTGGCCTCGGACGTCCAACACATCTTCACGTCGGCGATTCAGGCCGACGGAGTGAAGGTCATTCGCAACCTGGGACGGAACTACGATCACGTGCTGCGCTACTCCCTGCGAGACGATCCCACAGAGCGTCACGGACTGAGTCCGTCACAGGCCTCGGTCGTCGAACGGCAGCTCGATCGGTGGTTGCGAAAGATCCGGCACCCTCTCATGTGCACGTTGTCAAGTCCCCACTCGGAAACACGAGCGCAGCTCGAGGCCCTGGGCTACCTCCAATGAGTTCCTTCGACGAGCCCTCCACCGATCAGACGGTCTCACAGGTTCGTCGCATCGATCGCAACCTGTCGGTCGTCTTGTCGAGCCTGGGGATTGTGGCTCTTGCCGTCCTCTACCTGTTTCACTTCGCCGCCGTCAGTCGAACCGCGGTCGATCTCCCCGAGAGAGACGAGTGGGTCGTCTTCTTCGAATCGCCGCGTACTCTCACTGAGGTTCCGAGCTTCGACTGGCTCTTTCGGCGACACAATGAGCATCGCTTTGTGCTCAGCCGGCTGCAAGTCTGGCTGCTGTATCGAGTCGACGGCTGGAATCTCGTCACCCATCAGCTCCTGAACTTCGTTCTCTACGGAATCGTACTCGCTGCTTTCGCGTGGATCGCACGCCGCATCCGTCCGGAGACTCCTCTCTGGGCCGTTTCTGGATTCCTTGTCTTTCTGCTTTCGCCTCTCGGCCACGTCAATCACGCTTGGGGTATTCAATCGCAGTTTCACTTCTCGATGCTCTTCTTTCCTCTCGCAGCAGCGGCACTGTTCGGGCGGGAGCAGAGCAGTCGTATCCTCGCATTGGGGGTCGCGAGCGGTTGGTTGGCGGTCTTCTCCCAGGCTGGAGGAGCCGCGGCGACGGCTGCGACGCTGCTCGTGTTTCTCGTCTTCAAAGCCGAACGTAGACTCCGCTTTGGCCCGATCGCTGGACGTCGCGAGCTTCTCCAGGCAGGAACAGTGCTCTTCGGGTTGGGCAGCGGTCTCGGACTCTGGTTTCTCGACTACGGAGACGGTGCGAGCTCGCATGGGCGAACCTGGCCCTGGACGCCGGCGTTCTGGCGCTCGCTTTCCAATCAGGTTTCGTACGGCTTCGGCTACACCGGCGACTCCATCGGGTGGGGGCTCGTCTGCCTGGCTCTCGTCGTCGTCCCGGTCGTGGCTGCGCTGTGCTGGGGACGCCGAAGGAACGAAGAGTCGACCTGGGCGGTCGCAGCAATCGTCTGCGGAGTCCTGGCGATTCTCGTTGCGATCGCCTTCGGTCGTGGCGCCCTCAAGGGTCCGCGCTACTTCCAGTTCGTCGCCATGCTGCCTCCCTTCACATTTCTGGCATGGGCCGGTCTTCTGCGCACGAGGCGTGAGCTCGTGACGATCAGCGGCCTGACGCTTTGGCTCGTCTGCTGGTTCGGCTACCGCGACCATTGGTCCTTCGAGGTCTATCGCGAAACGCAGGAGCGGAGGCTTCAGGACCAGGAGAGCGTCCGTGCGTACTATCACGGGACCGGTCCGGTCCCCACGCAGCTGATCTTGAAACCGCGGCCCGTCGCGAGATACCTCGAGAACGCTCTGCGCGCCCAG
Organism: Acidobacteriota bacterium; assembly: GCA_039194425.1. Lineage (GTDB taxonomy): Bacteria > Acidobacteriota > Thermoanaerobaculia > Multivoradales > J023 > JAUIJL01. Next base: position 19,328 of record JBCCVZ010000002.1, read on the forward strand.
ATCTCGGCCGCTCGGCGATTGGGGCTGCCGGACTCGACGCCACCCGCGGATCGTCCAGACGGCGGCCAGGCTCCGATCGGGTTCTGGAACCTGGACCGATCGCGGCACGAGATCTCAGGCTGGGCGCTCGATCCCGATACACCGACGACGCCGATCGTAGTCTTGGTCGAGGGCCATAGCTCTCCTCCCTGGGATGGCTTGCTCGGCTCGGTGAGGGCCTCCTCGCCTCGTCCCGAGGTCCAGCGGGCGACGGGCTATCCAGGCGACCACGGATTCCGCTTTTCTTTGCCCACCGCCGAGGGATCTCAGTTGCCTTCAATCTCGGTTCTCGCCATCGACTCCCAGACCGGAGCACGCCAGGCCTTGACTCTTGGAAGTCTGCGAGTCGAGGCGCAGGTACCGGCAGGGGTCCCGATCGGCTTTCTCAACGCCGTCGACGGCGACGGTCGCGCCGTCGGCTGGGCACTCGATCCGGATCCGCACGGCGGCGCGATCGTCGTGCACTTCTATGCCGACGGCCCCTCCGCGAAGAGGGGAGGGACGTATCTGGGCCGGGTCTTGACCGATCGACCGCGTCTCGATGTGCGAGCGCTCACGGGCCGCAGCGGAGACTACGGCTTTTCATTCCCTATTCCGAGAACCTTCGCTGACTGCAGGGAGCATCGCCTCTGGGCCTTCGCCATCGACCCGGAGGGAAGCCGCAACCCGCGCCTTCGAGGCAGCGGCCTTCGCTTCCGGCTGGGAGCATGCGAATCCTCCGCTGCAGAGCCAGCTTCTGGAGACGACGGGGACGCGACACACGGGCGAGAGTAGACGCGCCAGGTGCGTCGAGGAGGCAGAACCTCACTCTTCACCAACCTGCTCGCTGATCGGCGGACCAAACAAGTCGCCGAAGGTTTCGGCACTTGGATCGTGCGCCGCGAGAGCTCGACGCAGATGCTTCTCGAGTCGGACCAGGTAGACGGTCTGCTGGACGGCCCGCAGCGTGGCCAGACTGGGTTCGAGAAGCTCCTTGGCGGTGGCGAGCTTGCCTTGACCCGCCAAGGCGACACCAAGACGTGCTTCGGCGATCGCGGTGCGCCAGCTCTCCTGTCCGAAGGTGGCGCGATAGACCGCGACCACTTGCCGCGACAAACGCTCTGCCTCCGGGTACTCTCCGAGCTCCAGATGGCGAACGGCGAGGCCGTTGAGAACCCGGGCATACTCCGGATGGTCTGTCCCGTGGAGACGACGGAGAATCGACGCCGCCTCGTGATAGAGGCGAGATGCCTCTGCGCCACCGCCTGCCGAGCGCAGCAAATGTGCGAGATTGATCATCGTCTGGGTCGTCGCCGGATGCTCGGTACCGAGTGCCGTGCGGCGCAGCTCGAGACTGCTGCGAAAGGCACGCTCGGCGGCGGTGAAATCGCCCTCGAATTGATGAATGATCGCAAGGTTGTTCCACTGGTCCGCGACTTTCGGATGGCCGGGGCCGAGGACCTTGCTCTGGATCTCACGCGCTCGGTGATGAAGCCGCTTCGCCTCGTCGAAGCGTTGCCGGTGCACCATCACCTGGCCGAGATTGGACAGGGCCACTGCATACAGATAATGCTCCTGGCCGTAGAGTGCGTCGTGCAGTTGGACCGCTTCCTGGGCCTCCTTCTCAGCCTGCTCGAGCTCACCGAGCTCGAGCAGGACGAGGCTGAGGTTGGTGTGGGTCGCGGCAAGCTCGGGTCGCGCGCCGTCGCCGAGCTGGGCGTACTGGCGCAAGGCTTCGCGGTAGCTGGCTTTCGCCGCCGGGGCCTGGCGAGTGTCGAGCTGCAGAGTCGCGACATCGGTCCACCGGGCGGCGAGCTCGAGACTCGGAGCTCGTTCCATCGATTTCGCGAGCTCGAGAGCCTGCGTGAGGAGCTCGAGCCCGGCGCTGTAGCGGCCCGCCTCGCGCGAGATTGTTCCGGCGGTGACGAACAGAGCCAGGATTTCCCGCGGGTCGGGCTCTCCGCTCGCTTCGGGCTCGAAGAGAGCGGATTCAACGGTGAGATCGACGTCGCCTGGAGTCGCGGCCACGGCCAGGTCGCTTCGCAGGGACTGGAGCATCGGCGATCGAACTCCCGCGGCGTAGTACTCGAGGAGCGCGGTGCGAAGGCTCTCTTCGGCCGCTTCGATCTCTCCTCGGTCGCGCTGGATCGCGGCGATCTGGTGCCAAGACCGCGCCGAGGCCAGGCGGTTGCCTCCGGACTCGCGACCAAGGACGAGAGCCTCCTTCGCCAGGTCGAGGGCAGCATCGAGCTGCCCGAGCCCCTGATGAACTGAGGCGATCGTCGAGAGAAGCGTCGCCTGAGTCTGGGGATCGTCGGCGAGCTCGAGCTGCGCGCGGCGAGTTGCGGTGTCGAGGAGCGAGGCGACGTCGACCAGGGGCGAGCCGCCTGCCGTGGGATTGCCGTCGGCGAGCATGTCGACCAGGAACCGGGTGACCAGCTCCGCACGCTGGCGCTGCTCCGCCTCTGCTCGTCGCGCGGTCTCAGCGACCTGTTGCTGCCGGGCGACACGCCACGACTGCACCGTCGAGACGGTCGCCACGCTCAGCGTGGCCAGGACGATGAGCGTGGTCGCAACCGCCATCACCGGATTGCGTCGCAGCCACATGGTCGAGCGGTAGGCGACGCTGGGTGGACGAGCGAGAATTGGCCTTCGATCGAGAAACGAGCGCACGTCCCCCGCCAGATCCGCGATCGAGGCATACCTCTCGGAGGCCTGCGCGCGCAGCGCTTTTCCGAGGATGGTGTCGAGGTCGCCACGCAAGGTGCGGCACAACTCCCTGGCGGTCGTGTCACGCGCGGCCAGGGTCTTGTCGTCCGTGTTCTCGGCCACGGAGCTGGGGCGAGGCGCATCCAGGCGCGCCTGTTCGACGAGTTGTTCGAGACTTACCCCGGTTCGCTGGAACGGCAGTCCGCCGGTCAAGAGCTCGAACAGTAAGACGCCCAGCGCGTAGGTGTCGGTGGCAGTGGTGATCCTGTCGCCGAAGATCTGCTCAGGGCTCGCATATCCGGGGGTGAACACGCGGTCGCCGGTCGCGGTGCGATCGGGCGGGCGGTCTTGAAGGGGACCGACGATCTTGGCGATACCGAAGTCGAGGACCTTCACCATGCCCTCTTCGTTGACCAGAATGTTGCTCGGCTTCAGGTCGCGATGCACGATCAAGCTCTGGTGCGCATGCGCCACCGCCTGGCAGACCGACAGGAAGAGCTCGAGGCGTCGTTGGACAGGCAGGCGCCGATGATCACAGAAGGCGGTGATCGGCTTCCCGAAGACGAGCTCCATGACGAAGTAGGGGAGTCCGTCCGGGGTCGTGCCTCCGTCGAGCAGCCCGGCGATGCACGGATGTTCGAGGGAGGCGAGAATCTGACGCTCCTGAACCAGCCGCTCGCGCTCGAGCTGCGACGGAATGCGGTCGCGAAGAACCTTGACCGCGACCTGCTTTTCGAAGGCGCCGTCGACGCGAGTGGCGAGGAACACCTGGCCGTTGCCCCCTTCGCCCAGCTTCTCCCGCAGCTTATAGCTACCCAAAACCTCGCCCGCACGCTGAGAGGCCCGGTGCTCGACCTTGGACACTCCGTGCTCCAGGAGAAAGGAGCTTGTCGAGCGATCGTGAGCGAGGAGGTCATCGACCTCGCGTCGCAGCGTACGATCGGCCGCGCAGGCCTCGTCGAGAAATCGGTCCCTTCGCCAAGCATCCATGCCGATGGCGCGCTCGCAGAGCTCGGCGGCCCGCTGTGAGACGCGTGGCTTCAAACTACAGCTCCCGCGGAGAGGTCGCGCCGTAGCCAGGCCTTGGCGAAACGCCACTTGCGCACGACAGTCGAAGGGCTGGTGTCGAGCACGGCAGCGGTCTCGTGGATCTCGAGGCCACCGAAGAAGCGGAGCTCGACGATCCGCGCCGCCGTCGAGTCTTTGGCAGCGAGCCGACCGAGCGCATCGTCGAACTCCAACAGATCGACGCCGTCCTCGGACTGGACGGCCGGGGGCGGTAGGGCTGGATCCAGCTGAATGTGAAGCACGCCCTGGCCTCGCTTCTTCGCGTTGCGGCCGCGAGCGCGATCGACGAGGATGTTCCGAATCAGCCGAGAAGAAATCGCGAGGAAGTGGGTCCTGCCCTGCCACTCCGGCTGTTGCCCTCTGCGGAGCCGGAGATAGAGCTCGTGGACGATCTCGGTCGGCCGCAGGGACGGACTGGAACGCTTTGCGACCTCGCGCTGCGCTAGCGCCCTGAGCTGAGGATAGAGCTTCGTGACGAGACGCCCTTCCGCCTCGCGGTCCCCCTGCCTCCAAGCGCGCAGTAGGGCGGTGATCTCATTGCTGTCGGAGACGCTCATTCCGGCGAGCCGCTATGCCGAACTCGACAGTCCCGTAAACTCATTGCGCGATACTAGTGGCGCAGCCTGCGTCCCGTACAGGGCTATCAGTCTGGCGATTAGAAACGGGCCTTGACTCTTCCCTCAATGGCTTCCTCGAGCGCAAGCCGCGAGAGGAGCTGGCCACGGAATCGCTTGCAGACTTGGGTGCGATCAGGACTCTGCAGGTGGATCAGCCTTGGCGAGCCATCGGTCGATGGATTCAGCGAGCTTCTGCTGGAGCGGATTGGTGCGAGTCAAGGAGGCGCGTGCGTCAGCCGCGAGGTCGAAGGCGAGTCCAGGATCCGACGATCGGACGACCCGGGCCTTCAGAAACTTCGCCTCCGCTTCGAGCCTCGGTCGCGACCAGGGCCCCGAAAGGGCGAGCGCCTCGTCGACAGAAGCGAGAGCATGCTGGTCGCGTCCCAGGCCTAGCTCGGCCTCCGCCCGAGCCAGGCCAATGAGGAAAGCGGCGCGCTTGTCGGCCAGCTCGGTGTCTGGAACTCCAGCATCGAGAGTCTCCAGGACCTCGCGGTAGCGACCCTGACCCGCCAACACGTAGGAAGAGACTGCGACGTAGGCAGCTTTGGCTGGCGAGCCGTCACTCTGCGCGACAATCGTCGAAGAGACTTGTTTCAGCAGATTCGTTGCGGTTACGACGTCTCCCGCGAGGTACAAGGCTTCCGCCAGCTCGATGCGGAATGTGCTCGTCACCAAATGCTGGTCGCCAAATCCAGACGCCGCGAGATCGACCCCTTCCTGAAGGTTGTCCAGCGCCCGTTGGAGGCGATCCGCATGGAGGGCGATTTGTCCGATTCCGATCAATGGATACGCATTCTCACGCTGCTCCCGGCCGAAGCTCGCGGAGTTGATCTCCAGGGAACGCTCAGCCATTCGAAGTGCATCGTCGAATCGTCCTTCGGAGTTCAAGCGGCTCGCCAGGTTGAGCAGCGGCCGTGCCAGCAGGGGATTCGACTCGCCGTACTCGCCGGCCAGTGCGATGGCTCGCTCGAGATACTCGATCGACTCGCTCGGCCGAGCGGCCAAGGCTGCATTGTTCAGCACCGTGATCACCACAGGACGGGGTACGCTGGGCTCGTGTGCGGCGACGTCCAGGGCTGCATAGTAGTGACGACGAGCGGACTCCATGTTGCCTCGCGCCCATTCGCGATAGCCAAGTCCGGCTTCGAATTGAACCACCAGGGCGGGAACCGAGTCACGCACAGCTGCCGTCGATGCTCGCGCGATCTCCTCCCAGGTGTCAGACTCCGCCGGGACCTTGATGTGATAGCTCGTCAGGCTCATCAACCGAATGGCGACCTCGGCCTGCGCCGCCCGATCCCCCGATGCCATTGCCAACCAGAGCGCGTGCTCCAAGACCTCCGCGGCTTGAAGGCTCTCCCCCTCGACGGAATCTAGAGTGGACCCCAGGACGAGGAGAGCCTGTGCCTCCAGTGGAGGATAGTCCATCGCCTGTGCACGATCCGCTGCGTCGCGGAGGGCCTCCAGGTCCACGGGCTCCCCAACTCGAAGGCGCGCTCGCTGCGCTTCGACCGCGGCCCGTACTCGGTTCACCTGAAGCATCGAGTGCTTGGGTGGTGGCGAAACCAGAGCCAGCTCAGAAAGATCGTTGCATGCCTCGATGGGCGCGAGCTGGTCCGCAGCACGAGGGGCATTGAGCAAGACCGTATTGTCCGCAGTCTCGATCATCCGGAGGAAGGCCCGTGCTTCGGCAAGGCGGTCGTACAAGCAGGCCATTCTCAAGTCGTACAGCTTGGCCGATTGGTCCTGGTGGACCAGAGACGAGCGGCAGGACTCGTTGTGTGCGTCGATCCAATCTGCCCTGTAGTTGTCGATGGCCGATTCGACGAACCGCACGGCCTGGGTGGCTCCCGGAAGATGAGTCGCCTCCGCAACCTCTCGGAGCCCGACCCTCCGATGCTCGTTCCAAACTGGCATCCAGTGGCGTCCGGCCCCCTCGCACGGCTCGACGTCGGGCCAGCTCCATCCGAAAGACGCGACGATTGCAGTCGCGAGCAGCAAGAAGGCGCTGCCTGCCATCCGCTGATGGCGACGTCGGCGCTGACGCCATGAGAGCCTCTTCAGCAGCTCGTGCATCGAGTCGAATCGATCGCTCGACCGCTGGGCCAAGCCACGTCGGATCACGCGGCGCAGCCAGCGGGGAGTCGCCCCCCAACTCTGATCCGGTTCGGCTCCTCGAGAGATCGATTCGATGTCCTGGGCCAAGTCCTGGCCATCCTGGCCCGTTCCCGCCAAACACGTGAAGAGCGTCACACAGAAACTGAACTGATCGGTCGCAGCCGAAGGTGAAGCGTCCGGCGCCATGAATCCGGGAGTCCCGCCTCGAAACTCGAGACCTTCCTCCTGACCGTCCTGGAGATGGGCCAGCCCAAAATCGAGCACCTTGACCTTACCGTCGTCCGTCACCAGCACGTTGCTGGGCTTGAAGTCTCGGTGGATCAGGCCTGAATCGTGGGCGGCTGCGAGGCCCTTTCCAGCCTCCGTCACCACGTCGAGAAGACTCTGCCAGCTCCTGGGCCTTTGGCGCTGCCATTCGTCGAGAGTGACTCCGGCGACAAACTCCATTGCAATGTAAATTCGGTCGCCGTGGATCCCCACATCGTAAATGGTGACTGTATTCGAATGATTCAATCGGGCCATGGCCTGGGCTTCGACTCGCGAGAAAACCTTCCAATCGTCTTGCGAGCCTCGCCGCCGGACGACTTTGAGAGCAACTCGTCGAAGCAGCTCGCGATCGAAGGCGGCATAGACCACGCCCATTCCTCCGCTGCCTAGTCGGTACAGAACCAGGAAACGGCCGATGAGAGTGCCGATCTGAATCCCTGTGTCGGGATCCGCGGGTGGCGCAGGAGACGGATCCGGCGTGTCGATGAGGCTCTTGGTGTCGGCCGGTCCGACCGTCTTCGTCTCGCCTCCTTGGGTCATCGAACTGCCGACTCGGAGTCCGCACGGGTCTTCGGCTTGAGCCCATAACGTTCCAGGCGTCGCCGCAAGGAGTCGCGCGACAGTCCGAGGAGCCTCGCGGCATGAACCTGGTTGCCCTCCGCACGCTTCATCGCAAGAGCTACCGCTGTCTTTTCGATTGCGGTCAGATCGAGGGAACTCGTCGATCGAAGCGAGCGGTAAATCTCGTTCTCAGCGTGCCCGTCCGGGGATTCCACTGTCTGGCGAATCGACGCTGGCAGCATCTCGTAGTCGATGACACCACCCTGCGGGCAAAGAGTCAGAAGACGCAGCGTCGTATGCTCGAGCTCCCTCACGTTGCCCGGCCACGCGTACTCCACCAGTGCCTGACCGGCTCGTACGGTCGCACCCCAGATAAGCTTGCCATTGTCCTGGCTGAACCGTCGCAGAAAGGCCTCGAAGAGCGAGGGAATGTCTTCGGGTCGATCTCGGAGCGGTGGGATCTCGATTGGAAACCCTGCGATCCGAAAGAACAGATCGCGCCGAAAGTCACCCCGGGACATCGCGCTTTCGAGATCGGAATTGGTCGCCGAGATCAGCCGGACGTCGATCTCCCGCGGCGCCTCGCCCAAAGGAGTCACGGTACTCTCCTGAAGGACCCTGAGAAGCTTGATCTGGAGCGACGCCGGCATGTCGCCGACCTCGTCGAGAAAGAGCGTGCCGCCATGGGCTTCTTGAAATCTGCCCGGGCGCCGTAACACACCTGTCGCCACTCCTTCACCGACTCCGAACAGCTCGGCCTCGAGTAGATCGTTCGGAATCGCGGCGCAGTTGATCGCGACGAAGGGCCCCCTGGAGCGCTCCGAGGACAGGTGGAGCGTTCTTGCCGCGAGTTCTTTGCCGACACCCGTCTCGCCGAGGAGAAGGATCGGTAGATCCGACGTCGCGACGGAGGCCAGTTCCTGGTGATAGACGCGAGTGCGATACGACGAACCGACTTCATATCCCGGAGGGAACCTCAGCTCTTTCGAAACTCCAGTGCTCCCGCTGCTCGAGGGCCGTCCGAATGATTCGAGCAACGCGACCAGCGTTCGGAGCAGCGGCTCGGATCGATAGCGTCCCTCGAACTCGCCCGAGACCAACAACCCCATGCGCGGCCTATCCCCCGACCAACACCACGAGAGTGGATCTCCCTCGAGGTCTTGCGAACCGCAATCCTCAGGCTGGTTCAGCGCGAGGCGGATGCGCTCGTGGTCCAGCTTCCCGACATAGGAACGGATCGACGGATTGGAGGTCCTATCTGCTTCCACGAACGCGACCGACGCCGCGGACAAGCCGGATCGAATCACATCGAGAGGTCTCGTCAGACTGCCACCGAAGGATCGAGCGACGTCGGCGACGAGATCCAGCCAGCGGGACAGGAGAGGCCTTTGGTCCAGAGTAGGCCGCGTACTGGACCAGCCCAACGCTGAAGTCGACGCTGCCTTGGCTGGCTCCACCAGCGTCTGCCCACCGAGATCGATTCCGAGCTCCCGATCACCAACATGGACTTCCTCGACACGGAACTGGGCCGGACCAAAGGCGACCGAGTCTCCGGCCCGCAGCTCCGCTCGTGCGACAAGCTGCCGATTCACCGTTGTGCCGTTCTTGCTACTGAGGTCGACGACCTGCAAATGGTCATGATCGGCGAGGATTTCCGCGTGCTTCCTCGAGACACCCTCAGCCTTCAGCTGTAGGTCTGCACTGGGAAGAGAGCCGACCCGATTCAGGCCCAGACGCAATCTCCACAGGTTCTGAGCGGGGCCATCGACGGGCCGCAGGCCGAGAGAGGCGAGTCGTGTAGGCTTGTCCATCAATGAGCTTCGCGGTCGATTTCCGAGGCTAGAGTCTACCATTCACAGGCCGGGATCCGTCGCTCTCGCCGTGTTCGGCTACGCCGATTCTGCCTGTACTATTCGTGTTCCAGAAGGAGATCTCGACGACGCAGTTCAGGCCTTACGAGACGGTGTCGGAAAGGGACTACAACTCGAAACAATTGCGCGCGGCAGCACCGACCTGTCTCCCGGAGCGGGGAAGTCTCAGAGTTGCGGGCTTGCTGCGACGCTGTTGCGATTTCTTGACGACGCTTGCCTGGATCTTGTGAAGACGGTCCCCCTAAGAGGTCGCGATGATCGCTCTTTCTCCCTCCCGCCGCTGGCCTGCGATCCGTCCGGCTACCGGGCCACGTGCCCTTCCCTTGATCACTCTACCGCTGCTCCTCCAGATCGTGTCGGCTCTGGTCCCGATGGCTCTCCTGGCGCCGTGGACCGCCAGCTCTGAGCTGCCGCCGCTGCCCGTGCCGCCGGGAGATCCGATCACGGCCGACAAGGTCAATCTCGGCAAGACGCTCTTCTGGGACGAGCAGCTCTGGTCACCCGCACGGTCTTCTATGGCACTTGCCACATCCCGGGCGCTGGCGGTGACGATCCGCGCAGCGCGACGAGCTTGCTGGCGATCCACCCCGGTCCCGACGGCGTCTTCGGCACCGTCGGCGACCGCTTCGGCTCGCCTGGAGTGGCGAACCACAGGGCCGACGGCAGTTCCATGCTCGATCCGTCGTTCGGCCTCCCCGAGCAGGCGACACCGCGGCGGACGATGTCGATGATCAACGCCGCGTACTCGCCCGAGCTGTTCTGGGACGGCCGGGCAGGGGAGGAGTTCGTCGAACCAGTGACGGAGGTGGTGAGCCGCGCCGCCAACAGGCGCCGCGACCCGAACGAACGACGACGGAGGTCGCTCGGGGCGGTAAGACCTCAGGACGGCGGCGTCAGCTGCGGATTGCCACACGAGAGAAAGCGATTTGGCGAGTCGCCGACATAGCGGCAGTACGCGGCGCGACCCGTCCCGTCGACGGGAGCCATTGCGAAAAAGTCGGGCCATCCGATGTCGAAGCGGAACGGCGTCCCCTGTCCGCTGTTGATGTCGTAGAGGCCAAAGGTGTGGTCGTCGTTGGCCAGCGCGCACGAGAAGAAGACATTCGGGCCTTGCCAGGCACCGGCCACTCGGCAGTAGTCGGCGCGACCATCGCCGTCGACATCTGCGAGCTGCGCGCGGTCGCCAAACTCGAAGCCCTGGCTCTCCGGCAGGCTGTTGACGTCGTACTGACCGAAGGTTCCCGACGCTGTGGCGACGGCGCAGGAGAGGAAGCGGTTGGGCCAGTCGCCGACCACCCGGCAGTAGTCGGCTCGCCGGTCGCCATTGACGTCCGCCATCAGGCGGGGCATGTGGTCGTAACCGACGTCCAGGCCCGAGCTCACGACGTCGTTGGTGCCGAAGGTGCCGCTCGCTGTCGCCAGGGCGCACGACAGCTCTGGCCTGGCGCCCACGAAGCGGCAGTAGTCGGCGCGACCGTCCGCGTTGACGTCGACCAAGAAGCGCGGCAAGAACGCATGACCCGGCGAGAAGCCCTGGTTGATCGGCGGGCTGTTCACGCCGTAGCTCTGCCAGCCGCCGTGGGGTTGGGTGACGGCGCATGAGAAGAAGACTGCCGGGAAGTTGCCGACGAAGCGGCAGTAGTCGGCTCGGCCGTCCGCGGTGACGTCGGCCATCAAGCGCGGCCAGTCGCCGTACCCTGGATCGAGGTAGAAGGCCTCGTGGTACGAGCTGATGAACTCGCTGCCGCGTGCCAGCGCGCAGGAGAAGAAGTTGTCGGCCGGGTCACCGGTGTAGCGGCAGTAGTCGGCGCGACCATCGGCGTCGACGTCGGCGAGAAACGTCCGCGTCAAGTCGTAACCCAACTCGACGTCCGGCGGCGTGTTGACGTCGTAGTTGGTGAACGTGTTCCTCGGCAGGTGGTCTGAGAACTGAGCGACGGTCGGTAGAGACTGCGCGAATGTGCCGGCGTTGTCGGCGCTCTGGGGGCTTCCGGGCGCCACGCCGGTCGGCCTTCCCTGGTAGCTCACGTTCGGTGACGAGTAGTAGAGAATCCGCGGGCAACCGTTGGCGCAGTTGTAGGAGAGCAGGGTGCGGAACGCCTCGCTCGGATCTTGATAGGCGAACGAGTAGGAGAAGAGCCCGGGCGACGAGCTGTGGCCACGGTCGTGGGCTCCGCCCATGTTGTGACCCACTTCGTGAGCGTACGAGTAGTTGTGGGTCGCGCATCGACGTTTCACGACGTTGGCCGCCATCGGCGCAAAGGCCGTCGAGTTCTGGTGCATGATCGCTCCGCGGCCGCAGGCCCCGTGCATGGTCTCGACGATCAGACTCACGACATCGGCGCCCCAGGCTCCTTTGAGATTCGTCATGTGCTCGCGCAGCCAGGCGAGATCCTGGACACGGTCCCCCGTCTCGGCGTAGGGGACCTCGTAGGTACCCGCGAAGTGGACCGTGGCCTGTTGGGCACTGTTGACGAGCGCGAATTTCAGCTGGTGAGCGGCGAGCGCGGCCTGGCTCTCGATCGCATGGGTGCCGCCAGCGCCGACCCGCGCGGCGGTGGTGTAGAGAATGACCACGCTCACCTCGGACGAACCTCCGCCGATCGCTTTGTCGGTGGTGGCGACGTCCTCGGGAGCAGCGAGGGGACCGAGCGGGCGCCAGATCTCGGGCTCGGCCTCGGGCTCGAAGACGCTGCGGTCGATGCTCTCGAGAACATGAACGACGGCGTCACCGTCGACCGAGCGACCCACCGTGGCCGGCTCTCGGGCGGGCCGCAGGCTGATGAAAGTCTCGCCGAGGTCGAAGGTGCCACTCAGGATCCCGTCCTTTTCCACCAGAACGACGGCTCCCGTCTTCGGACGCTCGAGGCCCGCCGCACGGACGATGTGCCCGCGGTACGCCTGAAAGCCGAGGGCGTCGCGCTCGGCGGGCGCCTCGAAGACCACGTCGGCTTCGACGCCGGCGAAAAACTGGAGCTGGAGCGGCCGCGAAGCCGAGGGGATCTCCCGGCTGACGCGAGCATGGTTTTCGAGCAGGCTGAGGTCGACCTCGACTGCGCGGCTCTGCAGCAGCGCGACGTCCGATCCCTGGGCATCGAGCGCCTTCACCGCGCTGGTGGTGGCACGAAAAAGACCGACCGTCGGCTCTGAGGAGTGGGCTCCGGCCGGGGCGACGAGTAGTCCGAGGAATGCCAGGGCGAGGGCGAGACGTGTGGCCGATAGGGCTGTGCTGGGCGTTCGATCGAGGAATGCTGTCGACATCGTGATCTCCTGGAGGTTCGAGGCGAACTCGGAGGCGGGGTGCGGTCACCCACGGCTGATCGATCTCGAGGCCGCGGGGCAGAGTGTCGACCGGGCTGGCCGCCGTTCGCGCTGGGTGAGCGACCGCTCTTCCGCAAGGGCCGTGCCGGCTCGTGAACCACGGAGACTCGCCCTTTCTTGCGATTCCTGGGGGGGGGCGGCGGCGGCGGACAGAGGTGTCCGCGCCTTGGCCCGAGGTGACCGAACAGGGGTGTCCGGAGTGCGCGGACCTCGGTGATGAGGTTTCTTCACCGTTTCCGCATTCAGGGGCAATGGGCGGTGGGCCGGTGTCGATTGTCGGGCACCTGTCCAAGAGCAGCCCAAAGGGCGTGTGTCGCCGAGCGGCCCGTCCGAGACCAGGCAGCCAGCCGCTGGCGCTGCGCTGCAAATCCAGGAGCCCCGCATGCACTCACGCGCACGTCACAGACCTTCCGACCTACCAGCGACCGTTCTCTTTCAACACTCAGCCGGTCTCGGATGCCTGCTCGCCGTCCTGTCCTTCCTGCTCATCGGCACCACGTCGGCGGCAGGCGCCAGCTCGTGCGTCGCAGCTGCGACCGTGCCGCAACCGGACGTCTTCGTGTTTCCGTCCCTCGATCCTGTGATGGTGGACGTCCTCGGCAACGACAGTCACAGCCAAGGTCTGCCCCTTTCTGTGACTCTCGACGCGATCCAGACCCCGGCGGGTGGTTCCGTCGTGCGAAACCCCGATTCGACGTTCACCTACCACCGCGCCGCGGGCTGGGAAGGCGACTTCCAGTTCACCTACAGTGTGTTCAGCGACAGTGTGCCCGACAGCGGAACCCCCGCAGTCGGCATTCCGGTGACCATCAGCCTGTTTCCTCCGCTGACCGTCATCGTCGCCTACGACCGGCCCGACGCGAGCGACGATGTCGTGATCGTCCCAGACGGTGCCACCGCGCACCCGATCGCCGCCTCGGTGCTCTTGGCCAACGATGTCGATCCGGACCCGGGCGAAACCGCGCAGTTGATCTTGGATGCGAGCTCGCTCGGGACGCCGTCGCGAGGCGACCTGGTGATCGACCAGGTCGATCCGGCCACGGGCGGAATCGAGCAACTCACTTACCATCCGGGGAGTGAGTTCTGGGTCGAAGGCTGGGACGAGTTCAGCTATCAGGCGGTCGACCCCAGCGGCCTCCACGACACAGCGACGGTACGCCTGTTCGCCGACGGCTGGGTCGGTCCGCCGAACACGCCGCCGGTCGCCGTCGATCACACGATCGAAGTTCTCCAGGCGACCCGCATGTACTTGCCTTGGGCTCGCCTGCTCGAGGGTAGTCACGACCCGGATGGCGATCTGCTGTCCGTGGTCGTGCTGTCGGAGCCCGATCCGACAGTGACTCAGCACTGGCAGGTCGACGAGAGCGGTGTGGTGTGGAAGCCGCGGGTCGAGCCGCCCTTCTTGGGTAGCGCAACCTTCAGCTACCAGCTGTCGGACGGTCACGACGTCTCGCCGCCAGCGACGGTGACCCTCGATGTGCAGCCGATCACCGATCCTCCGGTGGCTGGCTACGACGGTACGTTCACTGTGCCGAAGTACGGTCGTTTGTTCATTCATTTCGAAGATCCCGGAACCGGCGAGCCGAACATTCTCGGCAACGACCGGAGCCGAATCCCGGACTCGCGCTTGATCCCGATCCAACTGGCGTTCGGCGATCCACAGCACGGTCGGCTGGACTTCTGCTGCGATCCCAAGGGCTTTTGGTACATCGCCGACGACGGCTACGAGGGCATCGACAGCTTCTTCTACACCGTCGCCGACATCAACTTCCGGGGAGTGTCTGCGCAGGTACGGCTCGACGTGCAGCCCACGGGTGGCCCGGACCCACCGGCGGTCGCCGTTCACCCCGATGTCTTGCACGCTCCTCAGCTCGGAGACGCGGCCTTCCTGTGGTCCGACCTGTTGGCCAACGACGAGGGTTCGAATCTCGTCTTCGCCACGTTCGAGCCGCTGGGAGTCAATCCGCTGGTGCTCGACCACGGCGAGGTCGAGGTCGTCTCTCCGGGTGTTCAGTACGGGCCGCCCGACTTGCCACCGGTCGGCTACGAGGGAGCGTTCATCTACCGCAACTCCTCTCCCGGGTTCGATCAGCTGTTGTACCGGGCCTATACCCCCGACCTCGACTGGGACTGGCATTGGCTGACGCTCACCGCCAACGCGCCGGGTCTGTATGCCGCATACAACGACGTGATCTACACCGTCGAGGGCCGCAGAACCAACGTCTGGTTCAACCATCTGATGGCCAACGACGTCCTGACCGGCCCTGGGATCGATCCGCTCATCGATCCGGTGCTCCTTTCGAATCCGCGCGTCGGCCAGTTCGTGCACTTGACCGGTGTCGGCGGTGTCGCCTACCGCCCACCTCCGGGTTTCGTCGGCGTCGATTCCTTCACATATCGCGTCGTCGATCGGAACCAGCAGGTTGCCGACGTCGTCGCCCGGGTGGTGATCGTGGTCGAGCCCGGTGCCCCTACGGCGTCTCCCGACACCGCGTCCACCGACCAAGAGGAGGCGATCGCGATCGACGTCCTCGCCAACGACAGCGACCCTCAGGGTGACGAGCTGCAGGTGGTCACGATCGGCTCGCCGGAGCACGGGGAGGCGCTGTTGGAAGGCACCGGAGCCGCGGCACGGGTCGTCTACGTGCCGGAGGCCGGCTTCTTCGGCACCGATACGTGGACCTATGTCATCCGCGACGCCGACGGAAACGAGAGTGAGGGCAGGATCACGGTGACGGTGGTCGAGAACCAGGCTCCGGTCGCGTCGGCCCAGGTCTTCTGTGACGGCTTGCGTTGCCGCTTCGATGGCGGCCAGTCGACCGATGATCTCGGAATCGAAACCTATTCCTGGACGCTGGTCGGACCAGACAGCACGGAGTTCGAGGGCGTCGAGATCCTGACCGATTTGCCGTCGGCCGGCCAGTACCAGCTGCAGCTCACGGTCACCGATGGCGGGGGGCGCACGGCTCGCGTCGACAGCCTGTTCTCGGCCGACCCAGCCCGCGTCGGGGCGCCGCCGATCGCCCACTTCACCTACAGCTGTGCCGCGGCACCGACCTGCATCTTCGATGCGTCGTCGTCGGCCGATGATGTCGAGGTCGTCGGCTATCAGTGGGACTTCGGCGATGCATCGCGACCGATCCAGCAGATCCAACAGCACACGTTCTTGACCGCTTCCGGCGAGCACCGAGTCCTGCTCAACGTGATCGACGCCTCGGGTCAGAACGACACATTCATCGCCATCGTCACGCCGATACTGGAGCAATAGGCCCATGACAGTCATGAACCGATCGACCAGGAATCGAACGATGCATTCCGTTTCGAAGTTCGCGGCCCCGATGCTGGTGCTGTTCTTCATCGCTACGGCGACGGCGGCTCAGGATCATAACGCCAACCGTTGGATTCTCGAGGGGCAGACCCTGGGCCGCGGCTTCGACGCCACAAAGTACTTCGTGCCCGGTGCCGTCGATGCGATCAACACCTACAACGGCAACCTGACCGTCACCCTGCCGCTCGGCCCGAGGTACATCCTGCGCGAGGGCTTCGACTACGGTTTGACGCTCACCTACAACTCGACCAACTGGGACTTGGATCAGGTGTCTCGCTTCGGCGGTCCGTCCGACCCGACTGCCTGCTCGAACATCGCCACTGTGGCGTTTCCAATGCTCGACGCCAATGCCGGCATGGGATGGAAGCTGTCGATGGGTGAGCTCTATCCCCCGAAGTACGACAGCAATGAGAATCCGCCGTTTTTCGAACCGAGCACGCGAAATCCCAACAAGGATCACCGCTGGCTCTTCGTCGCCTCCGACGGCAGCAAGCACTACTTCGGTCCCGAGATCCATCCCGCGATGATCGAGCCGCCGGCACCCGATGTCGGCTACACCACGGATGGGTCGTTCCTCAGGTTCAAGAAGCTCAGCTCGACCAAAGCATTCGTCGAGACTCCCGACGGCATCAGCTACGAGTTTCGCAACTTCGATCCGACCGCGGAGGGTGGCCGCGGTCGCTGGCGCCTGGTGTGGATTCGGGATCTGTCGGCGAACTTCGTTCGAATCGAGTATCCCGCCGGTGAGTCGGTCTGGAGAATCACCGACAATCACCAGCGCGAGCACCGGGTGGAGTTTTCCGAGCTGCCTGCCGATCGCGGTGAGCACTACCCGCGAGTGGTCGAACGGGTTCTGTTGGCGGGGATCGGCGGCGACAGCTCAATGGAGTACTCCTTCCGCTACGAGCTCGCGTCGGCGGGCCGTCCGTCCGGCCACCAGGCGCTCTGGGATCCCTGGCTCGGACCCGCCGAGGATGTCTCTCTGCTGACGTCGATCGTCCTGCCGAAGACCACGGCCGGCACTCCGTTGGAGCATCGCGAGACGTACGAGTTCGCCTACTACGCCACCTATCCTGATGGCTTGAGCCACTACGACACCAACATCAGGACCGGAGGCAAGTTGGGAAGACTGCGCCTGCCCACCGGCGGTGAGCAGGAGTACGACTATCAGAACTACCTCTTCGCCAACGAAGCGCGCCCGGGGACCTCGAGCGGCTGCGGGCCGTTCAAGCCAGGCTGCAACAACGTGGTCCCACCGACCAACATGAACGTCGGCGTGCGGCGCAAGGCGAACTGGGATCCGGTCCTCGAGCAACTCGGCGAGTGGTTCTACAGGCAGAAGCGAACGTGGGAGCCCTATGGGCTGTGTGGCCCCAACTACCAGGATGTTCGGACATTCGTCTTCTCGCCGCTGAGCAAGGGCACGGGCGAGGGGTGGGTGGCGACGATCCACTACTACGCTCAATGGCTGCACAGCAGCTCCGACGCCGCGGCTGGAGAGAACTGGGACGGTGCTGACTTCGGCCTTCCGTTCACCAAGGCGCTGTCGGCAGGGCAGGGTGGAGTGCAGGAGGGGCTCTACCCGGGCGAAGGCAAGCTTTTCTTGTCTCGCGAGACCTATGAGTGTGGCGCGCCGTTCGACCCGGCCGACCCCAATGTCTTCAGCGGCGAGCGCAGTGAGCTACCCGGGCTGGGCTGCCAGACGATGGAGGCCGAGTATCTGCGCTATGGGGCCGACTACGACGGAGGTCCCGGGGGTGCTCCGATCAGTGCCAACGGTCTCTTCTTCGACTGGAATCGCCGGGTCGTGGCCCGCCGCACCCTCACCTTCGCCAACGGGCAGTCGGAGCCACAGAGCACAGTGCACACTGCGCTGCGCGAGTGGGACGGCCTGGGCCACCACCGAACCGAAGTCACGGCGGGCGATTGGACCCGGCAGAGCGACAGGATTCCCGAGGCGCAGGGGGCGAGCTGGCCGACCCGCATCACGACCACGCACTTCAACCCGGAGTCCGGCGTGGTCGATGTCGATTCGCCGCCCCTGGACGTTCCGGGCGTCGCCGATCCGTGGCTGCTCAACCTGCACTTGGGTACATCAATGCAAGAACGGGTGGACGCGGACCGCAACACGTCCGACGTCCTTGCGCGGATCGAGCGCATTCGAAGCGATGCGTGTTTCGACCCCCAAACCGGGCTGCTCGCCGGGACCCGAACCCGGCGTGCGGTGAAGGTCGTTGCGGATGCCGCGGCGCTCGCCGCTCCAGACCAGGCCGTCGCCGATCCGGCGTTGAGCAGCACCGATCTGTTGACGCGATTCGAGTACGACGCACGAGGCAACTTGATCGGTGAGCGCCTGTTCGGCGGTGACGGGGCAGGGCTAGCGACCTCGACCGCGGATGCCTGCAACGTCGGCTCGGCCGATCCGGCGTTCCAGCGGCGACACGAGGTGACCGCCGGCGTGCGCACCGAGACCTGGGTCCAGGACGCTTGCCAGTCGGGAGCCCCCGACGTCCTACGCACCTTGTCGAGGCCCCTGATCGACGAGAAGACGGGTCTGGTGCTGCGCAGCGAAAGCGCGGCGGGGCTGGAGACCGTCGCCAGCTACGACTTGCGCGGGCGCATGACCAGCCTGAGGCTCCCCGGCCAGGACCATGCGCAACGGACTCGGTTCAAGTACCACCGGTATGGTGGCAGCGACGGTACGGGGACCTCCGCCGCCAAGGTCGAGCTCGAGCAGCGGGGTGCCGATCCGGCCCACGAGTCCGACGCCACTAAGGAACAGAAACTGGTGACCGGCTTCGGACGCCTGTGGAAGGATCTGCGGTGGTTGCCCGGACCTGGCGAGCGATGGGCGGAACGGCGCTTGAGCTACTACCGAGCTGGACCCCTGCTCGAGGAATCGACGGTTTTCCTTCGCGGCGGCAGTCCGCCGGGCGAGACCCGGACCGACTACGATGCCCTGGGACGGACGATCAAGGTCACCCTGCCGGACGACGATCGGGACGGTCAGCGCCGGCAGCTGCACACCGAGTGGCTCGGCGCTCGGCGCAAGACCGACGAGTTCTGGGTTAACGACCCCACGGGTGCGAGCGAGCGAGTGACGGTCTTCGATCCGTTCGGGCGCATCGTGCGCATGTGGGAGCCCTCGGACCCCAGCTCCGTCGGCAGCCTGCGCAAGACCGACTACTACTACGGGGTCGGTGGTGAATTGACTCTGGCGATCAACCCAGGCAACAACAAGCGCTGGTGGAAGCGCGACGGCGCGGGTCTCTTGCTCTTCGAGCGACATCCGGAGATCGCCAGTCGCATCGTCTACAGCAGCTTCAACGCCCTAGGAAGCCCAGCCAGCCGACGCTTCCGATTGGGTGGAGTCGACCAGGAGTGGTTGACGTATCACTACGACAACCTCGGCCGACTCGTCCAAACGCGCGACGCGCTGAGAGATCGGCCGCTGACCGAAGCCATCTGGGAACCCGGCACCGGTCGGTTGTTGAGCACCAAGCGCCACAACTGGATTCCGACCGACCCCGCGCTCACTGGCGGCCCCGAGGACGATGTCGTCGTCACCCGCTCATTCAGCTACGACACGGCGGGGCGAGTTCGCTCAGAACAGGTGCGGAGCACGAGCGGTGTCTCGTTCCACACCGAGTACGAGTACGACTTCCGAGGCAACCCGACGGCGATCGACTACCCGCAGTGCTTCGTGGGCGCCGAGTGCGCCGATGCCGCCCCTGCGCGGCGAGCGACCTTCACCTACGACCGATCGCAACTGCACACTGTCGAGGTCGATCGGCGGTCCGGCGGCAGCTGGAGTCATCTGAACGTGACGTCGCCGATCCTCTACCATCCAAACGGCGTGGTGGCGTCGATGCGCTTCGCGAACCAGGTCACCTGGCTGCAAGACGTCCCGCCGCAGCAGATCGCCAGGCCGTCTCGGATTCGCACCGAAGGAGCGGTCGGCACTGCCGGCGGTCACGTGGGCGATTGGGACACGGGACCGATCGACTACGACATGATGGGCAATCCGGTTCGAGTGGGAGCCGACCGGTACTCGTACGACGGGGTCGGTCGATTGATCGCGGCCGAAGTGCATTTCCCGAGCATCGACGGGCCGGGCGTCGAGCAGACGTCGTACACCTATGATCGCTACGGCAACCTGCTCAGTGTCGCCGGAGGTCCCGCGCCCGTGACCTTCGCGGTCGATGCGCAGACCAACCAGCTGGTTGGCCATGACTACGATTCGCTGGGCAATCTGCTCGAGTTCGGCACGTCGACGTTCACCTACGATCCGCTCGGAAGCGTGACCACTCTCCGTGGCTTGGGGGTCAACAGGAGCTACCTCTACGACTCGGGAGGTGAACGCGTGGCGACGCTCGACTACGCGGCGGGCGATGAGCCGACCGAAACGTGGTCGCTCCGTGGCACCGATCAACTGCTACTGCGGCAGGTGGAGAAGTCGGCGGGCGGCTGGCGTTTGGTCAAGGACTTCGTCCACGGTGGGGGCCTCTTGGCCTCGATCGAGGACCGAGGCGGCGACAACGAAGCCATCCGCTTCTTCCATCCCGATCATCTCGGCACGCCGCGCTTGATCACCAACCGCGCCATTCCCGGCCAGGTCGTCTCGTACCACGAGTACCTGCCGTTCGGCTGGGAGCTGACCGATCCAAACGTCGACAACGAGCCGCTGCAGTTCACCGGCCACGAGCGCGATCGCAACTTCGTCGATCCCGACGAGCCCGCGGCTCGCAACGACGATCTCGATTACATGCACGCGCGCTACTACAGCCCTCTGCTGCGCCGGTTCTTGTCGGTCGACGCCGTCCAAGGCAGACCGGAGTCGCCACAGAGCTGGAATCGCTACGCCTACGTACGCAACAACCCGATGGTGCTGGTCGATCCGGATGGGAACGATGCGATGTCGGCCTTCAAGATCAATGCAGATGCGCCTGCAGCGCCTGGTTTGCTGCTCACGACGAGGTCGGGTCGTGAGCTCCGGCGGGGAATGGATGACACGCTGTTCAGTAAGAGAGGGAGCTTCGTCACTGGTGTCGCCTCGCTATTTCACCCGGCGCCTGGAGCCGCCACTGTCGGGCTCTTGATCGGCTCGATCGCCGATGAAGAGCTCACGGAGCTGAACGGAAGAGTGACGATTGGTGAGTCGATTGGAGGTGCCCTGGTCCCGGATATGGGCAGCTCCGAGGTCGGGGATCTTTCCCTACTCGACGCCAAGGCTGCGTTTGCCAGAGCTGAGGCTGACTTACGAGACGAAGAAGCTGCATTGGCGGCGAGAAAGCAAGAACTGAGCACTTCTCCAGAGGCGCAGCACGCTTATCTCACTCGCTCGATCATCCATGGCAAAGGCGCCGGCACCGAAGCTGGGGTAGCAGCTGCGCAAGAACGATTGGCCAAGGCCCGATGGCTACGGGACTGGCTGCAGAGCCGCCAGGATCGCTTCCGGCCTTCTACCTGCTCCGATCCATCCAGCGACACCGGTGGCGCTCCGCTCTGCGAGTAGCGGAGCTACGTCTCGGCCTCGAAGAAGGCTCTTCCAGGGGCCCGCGAACTGCCCAGCCCTTCGGACGGCTCGTGGGTTCCGCCAGCACTTCAGCCGGCACCACCGAGGCGGGGGCAAGCCCCGCCACTACATCCGGACGGGATCAGACTGGTGATCGGGCAGGCTCTTCAGCGCCAGGCTCTTGATCGGAGGGGCAGTTGCGCCGGCTTCTCGCCGGCCGGAGGGCACTTCGCGACGAGCCTGCCTCGAGCGGCTCGGTGCTCAGCGGCATCGAGCGGCCTCGCCGTGCCCGACAGCTTCGGTGACACATCACGACAGGGCCGATCTCCGGCTCGCCACATCAACAACACCTGGAAACGAGGCACACCGTGAAACGTTCGGTGAAGATCTTGATCGCTATCTTGCTCCTGCTAATGACTGGCCATGCGGCAGCCAATACGAATCCTGTTGCCGTCGACGACGAGTACCCGGGACTCTCCAACACCTTGGAGCACTTGCTCCCGGTGCTCGAGAACGATCGCGACGACGACGGTGACCCCCTCTTCATCGCGAGTCTCGTCGAGACGCCGGAGCACCCCTTGAACGACCATGCCGCCGTCCTCGAGGTCGTCGCCTCGGGCACGCAGATCCGCTACCGGGCGCAGCCGAGCTTCGTGGGCGAAGACACGTTCGTCTATTGCGTTTCGGACGGCACTGGCTTCCACACCGCCGTCGTCACAGTGTCCGTGTCCACTTCCGAAGGCCCTCGGCTCGAAGTTCGGCTCGAATCGACAGGGGCTGCGATCGTGCCGGGCTCGACCGTCCAGCTGAGCACGACCTATGCGGAGGTACCTCTCCACGACAGGTTCTTGATCGCTAACACGGGCACCACGGACACGAGGCTCGAGATCCTTGGCTTTACGGACCTGAACAACATCGCGAACCCGCTGCACTTCGGGGTGCCTGCGCCCCTGTCAATTCCAGGACAGTCGAGCGCAGCGGTCGATGTGACAGTGCACGCGTCGGAAACAGCGTCGTCCCCTCAGAGAGTCTACCGACTGGAGACCAACGATCCGACGAATGGACACGTCGAGTTCACGG
The DNA here is from genome assembly GCA_039194425.1 of Acidobacteriota bacterium. Taxonomy (GTDB): domain Bacteria; phylum Acidobacteriota; class Thermoanaerobaculia; order Multivoradales; family J023; genus JAUIJL01. Next base: position 41,801 of record JBCCVZ010000002.1, read on the forward strand.
TCGGCGCCACGGTGATCGATCCAGAGATCGAGGTCGCCACCGACACCGGTGTGATTGTCGATGGATCGCAAGATCCCGATCCGTTCGAAGGCGGAAGAGGCGACGAAGTCGACCGCACGTACACGATTCGCAGCACCGGGACCTCTACTCTGCGGTTGACCGACTTCGCGTCGCTGCTCGGCACCTGCCCGGACTTCTGGTTGATGACCGCTCTACCAACAGAGCTGGAGCTCGCGCCAGGCGAGGAGACCAGCTTCGTGCTGCGGCTCAACACGTCGGCCGAAGCTCAGAGATCGTGCACTGTGTCCCTGCCGAACAACGACTTCGATGAAGGAGGATTCTCCTTTACGGTGCATGGCAACGTCGTTGATCTGCGCGATTGCTCCTCGGGCCCGGAAGGACCGGAGTTCGACGACGGCGCGCTCGGCACGGCGTACATCGAGCTGCTTCGTGCGGTCAAGGACGAGCCCCGCTACTGCGAGTGGAGAACCGAGTGGAGATCGCTTTCGGGTTGGGGCAATGGCGGCTCTCAGAACCATGCACCGCTGTCGGCCGCGATTGGAGTGATCCGAGATCCGGCCTTCGTGGATCCCGAGAAGTATCCCAGCAATCTCATCGATTGGTGGCAGAAATACTTCGATGCCCAACTCGGAGTCGAGGACGATGGCCAAGTCCACGACTCCAAGAAACAGCTCGGAAGCTCCGAGCTGGCTTCCAGCATCTACCAGGGTGGCGTCATGGCAGCGGCAGTCGTGGTCAACTTCCAGGCGACCCGGTACGTTCTGGACTACCAAGCGGCGAACCAGGGCAACCCGGGCGCCGCCCCGCCGCCCTGGCTCGGCGTTCGAGATCGAGCGCGGGCGTATCTCAAGGCCAACCTGGCGTTCCTCGCTGCCGCAGCGACGCCCAAGCCGAACGAGATCCGCTTCCGCAATGGCGCCGGCACGAAACAGCCCGCGGGAAGCCAGCCCGGCTTGCGCTATCTGCCGATGGCCGGGATGAGATCGCCGGCCGGACGCTTTGGGACCTCGGAGCGGACGGGACTCTTCAATCGAGTGCTGTACCGCAAGATCACTGGCCAAGAATCGGCAGACCTCAGGGCATTCCTCGCGGAGGCGGAACGAATCTGGGACGCGGACCTCGGTCTTCCCTTGAGCTTGCTCTACGGCTTGACCGGGAGTGAGAGGAGTGCGCTCGCGGGCATCGAGAGCACAGGGATCCCCGCGAACTTCCTCCAAGACTTCAATCTGTCGAGCGTCAAGACCCTCGTGGCGTACGACATCCTGGGTTGGACCGGGGGAGCGCGCATGACCCTGATGAAGACCAACAAGAACGGCAACACGACGCCGACCTACGGCATGGTCTACGATCCGGGCACCAGATTGGTGCACGCGTTGTATCCGTTCAGCGACCGGGTGGTTCCCGGTGACCCTCCCTCTGGCTGCAGCACGGCCCCGAGCAGGCTTCACCGCAAGTCGGTTTCGAGTGGAGAAGCCGGCTTTCTCATCTCGGGCTCGGTGCACACGATCTGGGCCGAGAACCAGCCGAGCCCTTCCCAGGCGGTCTGCCATCCGGCCCGGCGCGACGAGATCGAGCTGCCCGGAGCGGCGGACTACTGCATCCGGTTCCGGCCCGACCGAAGCCCGAGGGTCGAGACCGGAAGCTGCCATCCGGAGATCTTCGCTCGTCGGCTCGCCGAGTGGGACTTCGAATCGACGCCTCTCGGGATCGATGCCACGGCTCATCGACGCGAGGGAACCACCATCGGTGCCGATCCCGTGGGTGTGGCCGGGCCTGCCGGGCAAGGGACCGCCGTTCGCTTGGACGGCGCCGCCATGTTCCGGATCCCCGAACCCCTCGGCATCCTGGCGTCGTCGGACGAGCTCACCGTCATGGCCTGGGTCAAGGTCCCGATGCACAGCCAGTCGAACGTGTTCCGGCTCCGGCAGCCGCTCGCTCTAGCCAGTGACCGATTCTCGGTGGCCAACTACGCGACCGGTGACGGGTGGAAGACCGTGGTGGCAGATCCCGCTCCGCCTGTCGGCGCCTGGTACCACCTCGCGGGTGTGTTCCAACAGGGCGACCTCACGATCTACGTCGACGGTGTGCTGGCCGGGAGCGGAAAGGCCCCGTTCGTCGAGACCGAGGGCGGTGATCCCGGCGCTTGGTCCATCGGAGCCCGTGAGCTCAGCGAAACCAGCGCGGATCAGTTCTTCGTCGGCGAGCTCGATGACGTGAAAGTCTTCAGCGTCGCACTCGAGCCCGACGAGATCCTCAAGGAAGCGGGGCTGAAGGACTGACGGCCGACGAAGACTGACGACCGCCGAACGATAATCTAGGGGCGGCTCGATGCCAAGCGCGCGTCGAGCCGCCGCCACTCGTCGAGCTCGTCTCGATACTCGTCTTCGGTCCGCTCGCCGAATCCAGCCTCGGCCGTCGCCAGCGTCTCGCGCATGAGCTGCTCGCCGCCCGCCTCGCCCAGCGTCCAGAGGCAGAAACCGCGGTGCCACCGTGCCCTGAGCTGACCGAAGTTCATTCGATCGAGCACTTGCTCGAAAGTCGCCGCGGCTTCGTCGAGAAGGGGCAGCGCCTCCCGGCATCGCCGGGAGTCGGCGAGCGTTTCACCGAGATAGAGGAGAGGGAAGGCCAGGTCGTACGACCCGGGCTCGACGTTCCGGCGAGTGATCTCGAGCGACCGCTCGAAGGCCTCGATCGCTGGTTCGTGGTCGCCCTGTCGCCGCAGCACCCAGCCGAGACCGGATTCGATCACCGCCAACGACAGTGGATCTCCTCCCAGCAAGCTTGCCTGCATGTCTCGGGCCCGACGGTACAGCTCGGCCGCCTGCTCGGGATGAGGCGAGTAGAGCTTCTCGCTCGCCAGGTCGATCAGCGTCCACACGATCTGCTCGTGCGCGTCGCCAAAGAGAGTGCGCTGATCGGCCAGGAGTTGCTCGAGAATCGCCGCCGAGGACTCTTGTCCCGGGCGTGGAAACTGTGCATGGAGCGCTGCCAGCAGTCGGCGGGCTTCGAACACATCGGGGTGGAGATCCCCGTGGGCCGCGGTCAGCAGCTCGAGCGCGCGGTGGACCGTCTCGATCGCCAGCTCGGGCTGACCTCGATTCAAATAGAGAGTGGCCAGCTCGCGGTGGACGACACCGGCTCGAGCCGGATCGCGCTCCGGTCCGGGTTCGAGTCGATCCAAAGCAGCCAGAAGCGAGGCCTCCGCGGCATCGGCATCTCCCAGGCTGACCTGCGACCGTCCGAGCAGCGCCAAGGCCTCGGCGAGCTGCGCCGGCTGATCGAGACTCTCGAGCAGGCGGACAGCAGTTTCGGCATGCTCGATGGCGCTCCGATAGTCGGACTCGACCCACTCGAGGCGGGCCATCAGCCGGTGACTGTCGGCCAAGGCGGCCGAGTCGTCCAGCGGTTGACGCAGCGCCAGCGCAGCGGTCAGCAGCTGCCGTGCCTCGGGCAAGAGCGATAGCTCGAGATAGGCTTTTCCGATCGCCGCGGCGAGCGCGCCACGGACCTCCGGTGGGTGGGTCTCAGTGCTCGCCCACATCTCGGCACCGCGGTCGAGCAACTGGCGCGCAGTGAGGACGTGGCCTTGGTGCACAGCCGGCTCGGCGCCCTCGAACAGACCGCCGAGAAAGCGTACGACCTCCCGCGCGGTCGCCGCCTCGGCTTCGCTGCGCGCCTGTTCTCGCGCCAGCTGACCCGCGACCACCGCCATGGTGACCGCGAAACCGACCAGCAGCGTCAGGGCGGTGAGCGCCAGGCCGACCGAGAGGCGGTGTCGGCCGACGAATCGCTTCAGGACGTAGCCGAAGCTCGGCGTGCGGGCCCAGACCGGCTGGCGACGGCGCAGGCGCTCGAGGTCGTCGAGCAGCGCCTGGGCCGAGTGATAGCGCCGGGACGGCTCGGCCTCGAGAGCAGTCAAGATGATGGCGTCCAGATCGCCGAGCACGGCCGAGGCCGGCACCGCGTCCGGAGAATTCCGTGCGGCGACGGCGCTCGGCGGGCTGATTGACATCGCTCCCTCGGCCACGTGACGCGCCTGCTCGTCGTTCCGGGCGACGAGATCGTAGGGCAAACTGCCAGTCACGAGCTCGTAGAGCAGTAGACCAAGCGAGTAGACGTCGCTGGCGGTGGTCACCTCGTCGCTTCGCAGCTGCTCGGGGCTCGCGTACTGCGGGGTGAGCGGAGCGTGCGTGCCGGTGATTCGCGCTTCGTCGGTGCCTTCGCCGGGCAGCACTCGGGCAATTCCGAAGTCGAGAAGCTTCGCGTGACCATCCGCCGTGACGAGGACATTGCTCGGCTTCAAGTCTCGGTGGACGATGAGATTTCGATGGGCACAGGCGACCGCACCACAGATCTGCTCGAATAAATCGAGCCGCTGCTCGAGGTCCGGCGCGTCCCGACGTCGCCAGTCGTCGAGCCGGCGACCGTCGACCCACTCCAAGACGATGTAGGGGACACCAGTCTCGGTCGCTCCGGCATCGACCAGGCGCGCGATGTGGGGGTGGTCCAAGCGCCCGAGAACCCGACACTCGGTTCGAAAGCGTTCGGCTGCTCGCGGTGTCAGCAGGGCCTGCTTGAGGAACTTGATGGCCACCCGACGCTCGTAGCGCCGGTCGGCGCGGTGAGCCTCGAACACCACCCCGCCGCCGCCCTCGCCGATCTGGGCACCGAGCAACCAGGAGCCGACGCGGTCGCCCGGACTGATCGGCAGCGACAAGTCCGCCGGCAGAGAAAGGCCTTCGGGCCGGTCGAGGATCGGGTGCCCCGCGGAGTCGAGTGCGAGCAGCACCTCGACCTCGGACCTCAGCTCATCGTCGTCGCCGCATTCAGCATCGAGCCATGGACCGCGCTGCGGCGGCGGCAGATTGACGGCGTTTTGGAAAACGCGATCGATCTCCCGCCAGCGCTCAGGATCCACAGGCTTCACCGTTTCGAGCCTCGTCGCCGGCCGCGGGCTGCTCCTGCGACAGCAGCCGGGCGATCCAGGCTCGCGCCGCACGCCACTCTCGGCTGACGGTGGCGGTCGAGATGTCGAGCTCGACCGCCAGCTCGGGCACGGTCATGCCGCCGAGGACACGCAGCTCCACCAGGCGTGACTTACGCGGGTCGAAGGCGGCGAGCTGGGTCAAGGCTCGGTCGAAGGCCAGGACATCGATGGGTTGCGGCAGGGCACGCTGGAGCGAATCGTCGAACGTAATGCGACGGTGGTCGCCGCCGCGCTTCAGGCTGCGGCGCTCGCGGGCCCAGTCGACCAGAATCTGGCGCATGACCCGGGTCGCGACGCCGATGAAATGGCCGCGATCTTGCCAGTCGCTACCGTGCCGAGAGAGTCGCAGATAGGATTCGTGCACCAGGGCCGTGGGCTGCAGCGTATGCTCAGGACGCTCGCTCCGCAGCCGGCGGCTCGCCATCCGTTTGAGCTCTGTGTAGGTCGTCAAGAACAATCGGTCTGTGGTCGAGGGGTGGCCTTCCACGCCGTTTCTCCGAGTCCGGGTTCGAGGGGAACCGGAGCCGGACGACAGGCCGAGCGAGCCGCGACTCCCAACGCAACCTATCGAATCGAGCCTCGGCACGAGCGCTCCAGAGGGACGAGCAGCCGGAAGGACCGGATAGATCGGCTTCGGCGGTCAGCGGGCCGTCACAACCCCCGAAACGTCGATAGACATCCAACTGCGGGTTTGCGGTCGCCTTGGCGCGGTACTCATTGGACAGCTGCCAGGCTCTTCTGTGGACCGCCCCCCCCAAGAGGTCGACCATGATCGCTCAGTCTTTCGCTCGCCGACGGCACCGGATTCGTCCCACTGCCGAGGCGCTGGCCTTCCCCCTGTTCTCCTTCCCCGTGTTCTCCTTCCCCCTGTTCTCCTTCCCCCTGTTCATCTTGATCCTGTCGGCCTTGATACCGATGGCTCTCCTGGCGCCCTTGGCGGCCAGCGCCCAGCTGCCGCCGCCGCCCGTGCCGCCGGGAAATCCGATCACGGCCGACAAAGTCAATCTCGGCAAGACGCTCTTCTGGGACGAGCAGCTCTCGTCGACCCGCACGGTCTCCTGTGGCACCTGCCACATTCCGAGCGCCGGCGGCTCCGATCCGCGCAGCGCGACCAGCCCGCTGGCGATTCACCCCGGTCCCGACGGCGTCTTCGGCACCGTCGACGACCGCTTCGGCTCGCCTGGAGTGCCGAACCACCGGGCCGACGGCAGCTACATGCTCGATCCGTCGTTCGGACTCACTGAGCAGGCGACGCCGCGGCGGACGATGTCGATGATCAACGCCGCGTACTCGCCCGAGCTGTTCTGGGACGGCCGGGCACGGGAAGAGTTCGTCGACCCGGTGACGCAGGCGGTGATCCTTCCCGAGGGCGGAGCGCTCGAGAACCAGGCGCTCGGCCCGGTGGTCAGTACCGTCGAGATGGCGCATTCGACCCGCGACCTCGCCGATGTCGTGGCCCGCGTCGGCGCCATCGACCCGCTGGCGCTGGCGTCGCACGTGCCGTCGGCGCTCGATACCTGGCTCGCCGGCCGGTCGTACGACCAGCTCTTCGAGGCCGCCTTCGGCAGCCCGGGAATCACCGAAGTGCGGCTCGCCTTGGCGCTGGCGACGTACCAGAGGGTCCTGGTCAGTGACCAGACTCCGTTCGACGAGTTTCTCGCCCAGGGCACCGGGCTCACGGCGCGCGAAGAACGCGGCCGCGACGTCTTCGTCGCCTCGAGCTGCGATCGCTGCCACCAGCGCGAGATCCTCACCGACCATTCGTTCCGCAATACGGGCCTGCGCCCGAATGACGAGGATCTGGGCCGCTTCGACGTCACCGGCGATCCGGAAGACCGCGGGAAGATGCGCACACCGTCACTGCGCAACGTCGAGCTGCGGGCGCCGTACATGAGCAACGGCCGGCTCGCGACGCTCGAGGAGGTCATCGACTTCTACGACCGAGGCGGCGACTTCGATGAGCCCAACAAGGATCCGTTCGTTCGTCGGCTGGATCTGACCGCCCAGGAGAAAGCCGACCTTCTCGCGTTCATCACCCGCCCGCTGACCGACCCGCGTGTCACGGCCGAGGAGCCGCCGTTCGACCGACCGCGGCTGTACACCGAGGCCGACGCGGTCGCTGTCGTCGACGGCGCGGGTGTCGCCTCGGGAGGCGGTGTCACGCCTCGAATCGTCGCCCTCGAGCCGCCGCTCCTGGGCTCGCCGAGCTTCACCGTCGCCGTCTTCGACGCCGACGGCGACCAGGCGCGGCTGGTGATCGACGACCAGCCGCTCGGCACGGTGCCGCCGGCGAGCGCGCCGCCCGGCAGCCTCGCCTTCGTCACCATCGCCCTCGAGGACGACGGCGCGGGTCTCGGCTACGGCTCGACGTCCATCGCGCTACCGAGTGATCCGTCGCTCGACGGCCGGCCGTTCTTCGGACGCTGGTACGTTCTCAACTCCGGAGGCTCCGTCGCGGCCGTCTCTCCGCCGTTCCGATTCAAGACCTTCCGCGCCCGCGGCCTCGAGCGCCTGTTCGCCGACGGATTCGAAGACGGTGGTACCGCGTTCTGGTCGGCGACGGTTCCCTGATGTCCGAGTCTGATCGCTCGCGCCCTCCTCATCGGCCCCCAAGGAGCCCTCGATGCGTACTCTGTTTCCCCGTGTGATCCCGATCCTCGGTCTCCTCGCTCTCACTCTGTCTGTGGCCATGACCGGGAGCCCGGCCGTTGCCGGCGACTGGGTCACCTTCACCGACGAAACCGACACCCGCCTGGTCGCCGATCCGAGCGTCGGTGTCGACGACACGCAAGAGAAAGACTTCGCGATCGGTGATGTCGACCGCGACGGCGACATCGACCTGATCGTCGCCCGCAAGCTGCCGTTCACCAACCTGGGCCCACGGCGCAACGTTCTGCTGATGAACGAGAGCGGTGTCCTGACCGACCGCACGGCGACCCTGGCGCCCGACATGCTCGACCTCACCGACGATCGCGACATCGTCCTCGTCGACCTCGACGGAGACGAATGGCTCGACGTCGTCACCGCGACCACCCTCGGCGACCAGCCGCGGATCTACAAGAACCTCGGCGACGATTCGCAGGGCGTCTGGCTCGGCTTCGACTACGAGGCGGCGCGGTTGCCGTCCTTCAACCCGGCGCCTCAGTTCTGCGCCGTCGCCGCGGGCGACCTCACCGGGCAGAATGGCCCCGACCTGATCTTCGCGGACTACGACAACGACCTCGAGAACCGACTGCTGGTCAACGACGGCAACGGTTTCTTCACTGACGAGACGTCGACCCGTATGACGGCCGCGATGGCCGAGACGACCTTTGGCACCGACCTCGAGATCGCCGACATGAACGGCGACACGTTTCTCGACATCGTGAAGAACAACTCGAGCGGTAACTTCCCGCCGCCGGACGCCCTGGAGCCTCAGACGTCGATTCTCTACAACGACGGGACCGGCACGTTCACCGTGGAAGACGTCGTCTACTCCGAGGCGCCCTACATGACCCACGCCGACGACTTCAACCAAGACGGCCTGGTCGACATTTTCATCGTCGACGACGGCCAGGACCGCGTCCTGACGAACCTCGGCAACGACGGCCAGAACCAGGCGACCTTCGACACCCGGTCGATCGCCGGCAGCCCCGACACGGCGTTCTTGGGCGGCAACACCTTCGCCGCCGATGTCGACCTCGACGGCGTTCTCGACATCGCCGTCGCCGATGTCGACACCGACATCCCCAACTGTGACGACGGCGAGCTGACGATCCTGCGCGGAACCGGCACGCCGCCGAACATCACGTACACCGATCCTCTCGGCGGCGCCTCCCGCCCCTGGCGCCAGGATGGTGTGTTCGACATCGCGATCTTCGACATCAACGGCGACGGCAGCCCCGACCTCTACATCGGTCACTGCAATGGCACGAAGATCTTCATGGGCGACCCCGACCTCGCCGCTCGCCTCTTCGCCGATGGTTTCGAGAGCGGTGATCTCGGCGGCTGGGGCATGACGGGCCCCTGACCTCGGATGGTAGATTGCGCCGAACCGAACCCGAGGAATCGATTCAATGCACGAGTACAAAGACAAGTGGAGCGTCGGCGCCTGGATGACCTCCAATCCGGAAACCGTGACTCCCGACACGCCCGTCACCCAGGCGTTCTACCAAATGAGGCGGCTTGGCTTTCGACAGTTGCCGGTGGTCCAAGACGGTCAGCTGGTCGGGATCGTCACCGACCGCGATCTGCGCAGGCCGGATCTCACCGACGAGCCGGACGGCTGGAACAACTACTACCAGCTGGATCGCGACACAGAGGTGACGCACGTGATGACGGAGAAGGTGCTGACCCTCAGCCCCCCGGATCCGCTGGAGAAGGCCCTGGACCTCTTCCTCGAGAACAAGTTCGGCGGCTTGCCCGTCCTCGATCGCAACGACCAGGTCATCGGCATCATGACGGTCTTCGACCTCATGGGTGCGTTCCGCGCTGCGCTCGATGACGTCGGCGACTCGCTGCGGCAGTAGCGACGGCACCGCGGACGACTTCTTGCGAGACGTCTCGGGATCCTAGCCGACTTCGGGCCGATGTCCAGATGATGGACTTCGGCCCGTTTCTGCGTAGGACAGAGTGGAGGAAGCAACAAGGAACCGACCACAGGAGACCGCCATGCCTCAGTCCACTCCAGACGTCCACATCGAGATCCTCGAGCCGCGGGATCAAACTCAGATTTACGCGAACCATGTCGTCCTTCTGCGCGCGTCGGCGTTGGCGGGATCCGACGATCTCGGCGCAGACATCCGCTGGCGCTCGGACCGCGACGGATTCCTCGGCCAAGGAGGAGAGATCACTGTCCAGCTTACGGAAGGCAAGCACCAGCTCCGAGCCGCCGTTCGTCGTCGCTCGGCGAAGCCGGGCCGGTCCAGCCGAGAGGGGAGCCAAACCCGCCGAGACGACGAGGCCGACTCGGAGGACTCCGCCAAGGACTCCGTCGAGGTCAACGCTGTCCCGGTCGACTATCCCGGCGGCGACACCTGAGCCGGCGCCTCGGGGCCCCGAGCGATCTCGTCGAGCCGCGCTCGCGCCTGGTCGACCAAGCGCTGGCGCGTTTCGAGACTCGCCGATGCGGCGCCGGTCTCGAGAATCGTCAGCCCCCCACGAAGCAGCGCGTCGGCCTCCGTGGACCGGCCCTGCCGTAGCCGGCAGCCGCCGAGGAGGATCTTGGCCTCGGCGGTGAGCCAGTGGCTCGGACGCCGACTGTCGAGCACGGGGAGGGCTTCCTCGAGGAGGCGCTCCACCGCCGGCAGGTCGCCTCGGCGGAGCTCGACCCGCGCCAGGTGGACGAGCGGTGTCGCGATCTGGGGATCGCCTGCGGGGCGGCGGGCCCGGCGAGACTCCAGGGCGCTCCGGTAGGCGGCGGCGGCATCCGCCAGGCGGTCCTGCGCCGCCAGCGCATCTCCCAAGGTCATCGTCAGCCTGGGCACGATGGGGTGATCGGTCCCCAGGGTCTCGCGGGCCTGCTCGAGGGTCTCCCGGAGGAGCTCTTCGGCGGCCTCGGCGTCCCCTCGCAGACGCAGGACTTCCGCCAGAGTAGACCGGCTGCGGAAGAAGTCCAGCGGCCGAGGTTCGGGAGACCGTTCGAAGACGGCGACCGCTTCGCGGATCAGCGGCTCGGCCTGCTCGTACTCGCCGAGAAAGAGCAGCAAGTAGCCGAGATTGCTGAGCGTCTTCACGACGCTCGGATGATCGTCGCCATAGGTCTGGCGGCCGATCTCGAGCACGCGACGGAAGCTTTCGCGGGCGTCGTCGTAGCGGCCCGCTCGAGAGTAGACGGAGGCCAGGGTGCTGATCGTCGCCGCCACGTCAGGGTGCCGCTCGTCCAGGTGCTCGCGCTGAATCTCGAGAGCCTCCTCAAGCAGCGGCAGGGCGTCAGCGTACTGTCCCGTGGTGTAGAGAACCGCGGCAAGATGCTGCAGGCTGGCCGCCGCGTCGGGAGTCCGAGGCCCCGCCTGTCGGCGAAGGGCGAGGGCTGCCTCGTAGTACTCGCGGGCCTGGTCGTGATCCGCACGAACGGTGAAGAAGAAGTCCCCGAGATCTGTCAGGCTGACGGCGACCTCGAGAGGGTCCGCCCCCGACTGGCGCCGCAGCTCCAGCACCCGACGCAAAACGGTCTCGGCCTCCGAAGACGCTCCGACGGCCTGGTGCCAGAGCCCGCGCAGGCGCAGGCCGGCGACGCGCTCGGGGTGGTCTTCGGTGAAAATCTCGGCGCGCAGGGCCGCGGACTCGTCGAGCAGCGCGCCCATCTGGTCGTAGGCGCCGAGTCGGTAGTAGATGGCCGCCAGGTGGTCGAGCAGTCGCGCCTTCTGCTCGGGCTGCTCGGCGAGCTCGGCGCGGAGCCTGAGCGCGCCGACGTCGAGCAGCTCGCGGACCGTGATCGCCTCGCCCAGCCTCAGCTCGGGGTCGGCGCCGTCGAAGAGGCTGGTGAGCAGCCCCGCGACCTGGCGGGCTTCCTCCTCTCCTCGCCGCGCGCGATCCCGCTCGTGCGCCAGGCGCTGCGTGTAGAACGCCACCAGGCCGACGACGATCAACAGGGCGACGAGCGTCGCCCCGACACCGCGCCGGTTGCGGCGAACGAACTTGCCAAGGCGGTAGCGAACCGTGTCGGGACGCGCCCGGATCGGCAGACCGTCGAGGTGGCGGCGAAGGTCCTCCACCAGCTGCTCGACCGAGGCGTAGCGGCGCTGCGGCTCCTTGCGTAGGGCCTTGAGCACGATGTTGTCGAGGTCGCCGAGCAGCCGGCGACGGAGTTTCTCGGGGGACCCTTCGGCCCGCTGCGGGCCCTGGGCCTCGTCTCCAGTCGCAGTCTCCGCGGCGGCGGCCTGCCGGACCCGGGTGCTCGGTCGTTCGGGAACGACCTCGCGGACCACGCGCTCCACCTCGAGCCCGCTCTGCCGGTCGACCTCGTAGGGACGAAGCCCGGTGAGCAGCTCGTAGAGCAGTACACCGAGGGCATAGACGTCACTGGCGACGGTCAGCGGCCTGCCGGAGACCTGCTCGGGGCTGGCGTACTCCGGCGTCAGAAGCATCCAGCCGGTGGCCGTGGGGGTCGCCAGCTCCGTGGGCAGGGCGAGCGCCGGCTCGTCCGCCCCTGTTTCGAGGAGCTTGGCGATGCCGAAGTCCAGCAGCTTGACCGTGCCGTCCGTCGTCACCAGCAGGTTGCTGGGCTTGAGATCGCGATGGATCACCAAGCGGGCATGGGCGAACCGTACCGCCGAGCAGACATCGAGGAAGAGCTCGAGCCGCTCGGTGACGTTGAGGCGACGGCTCTCGCAGTAGACGTCGAGGGGCTCGCCCTCGACGAAGTCCATCACGATGTAGGGTCGGCCGTCGGCGGTGTTGCCGCCGTCGAGCAGCTTGGCGATGTGCGGGTGATCGAGGGCGGCGAGGATCTGCCGCTCGCGCCGCAGGTGGAGGCGCATCTCCCGGCTCTCCGGCCCCCGGCGCAGCACCTTGACGGCTACCTGCTGGCGGTAGTGTCCGTCGTCACGCTCGGCCAGGAAGACGGTGCCCATGCCCCCGCGACCGATCTCTCGCAGAACACGATACGGACCGATCCGCGGCAACTGGGTCTCGGTCGGCTCTGGAGTCTCCAGGGAGGTGATCCCCAGGGCAGCTTTGCCGATCAGCTGGTCGAGGTGATCTTCGGCGCCCTCGTCCGCGGCGAGCATGGCTTCGAGCTCCGAGCGCATGTCCGGATCGCCGGCGCAGCGCTCCGCGAGCAGGGCCCGCCGGGCGTCCGGGTCGAGCTCGCGGGCTTGGTGGAAGAGCTCGTCGAGGCGCCGCCACCTCTCCGGCGAGAGCTGAGGGGCTTCCTGGTCGCCGCGTTCCTGGTCACCGCCCTCGGGCATCGTCGAACCGCCGACGTCTTCAGCTGGCCAGAGACTGACTCAGCCAAGCCTTGGCGGTGCGAAGATCGCGCTCGACTGTGGCGGTGGAGAGGTCGAGCACGCGCGCGGTCTCGGCGATCGTCAAGCCCGCGAAGAAGCGCAGCTCGACGATCCGACTCTTGCGGGAGTCGACGCTCCCGAGCTGGCTCAAGGCGCGGTCGAGCGCCAAGAGATCGACGTCCGGAGCGGCTGTGAGGCGAGCGCCGGCACCGACCTCGTCGAGCGACACTTGCTCCGCCCGCCCGCCCCGCTTCTGCGAGGTCCGGCGGCGCACGTCGTCGACCAGCACCTGCCGCATCACCGTCGCCGCGATGGCGAAGAAATGCTCGCGCCCTTCCCAGTCGGCGCCGCGGCCGGAAAGCCGCAGGTAGGCCTCGTGGACCAGGGCAGTGGTCTGGAGAATCCCGCGACCGGAGTCGCGGCGCATCTGCCCGCGCGCGAGACGGCGCAGTTCCTCGTAGACGATCGGCATCAAGTGCTCGAACGCCTGCTCATCGCCGGCGCGCCACTGGAGGAGCAATTCGGTGACGTCCGCGGGTCGATCAATCGGGGTGTTTTCTGTCACGGGTTCTCTGGATGAATCTTGAGCCGCAGTATAGCGCGCGGCCTCCGGCAAAACTCCCGCGAACCCGGCCCTCGTCGGCAGTTTGCAGACTCTGTGCCGTGGTCTCGGAGCAAGTCGCAGCCGGCCAAGGAAGGGTGCCCGATCTTGTCGGCCGACCGCCTTTCGGTCAGGATCTCCGGGCGATGAACCATCCTGAGATTCGGAACCTCTTGCTCGACCTCTTGCCAGCCCTCGAGTCTGCCGACGATGCCGAAGAGCGCGTCGATGTGCTGGTCGAGACCAGCCACCTGCGGATCGAACGCATCGTCTCGACCGGTCAGGCGTCACCGCCTGGGTTCTGGTACGACCAGGACGAGCACGAGTGGGTGCTTCTCCTCTCGGGCCACGCCGGGCTGCGCTTCGAGCACGAAGACGAAGTGCGTCGCCTGGCGCCTGGCGATCAGGTCGACATCCCTGCTCATGCGCGTCACCGCGTGGAGTGGACCTCCGAGAGCGAACCCACTGTCTGGCTGGCGGTGTTCTATCGAAGCTGAACCGATCGATCTCAGATTCTTTGAAACGTCGTGATGGACTTTCTCCATCGTTTGCGAAGGGCTCCTTGAAAGGCACCAAGAGACGCGGTGGCACCCCACCGTGATCACACCGAGGCTGAAGCAGCCTCACGGAAACAGAGTCCGCCAGTCGGACGCCATCCAAGGAGACCCGCAATGCAAACATCCAAGATCACTTCCCGAGTCTCGCTTCGCCGCGGTCGGCGCGCGTTCACGCTGCTGGCTTGCGCCACGACGCTCTGCGCGCTGACGGCGGGAACGGCCAGCGCGCAGCTCGCGTACTCGATCGAGTTCCAGGGGCCGACCGTCGGTCTACCCGCCACCGCGCCGGCCGGAGCGGTGATCGGAGCCGGCGACGTTCTGGTCCCGGCTGCCGGCACGCCGTCCGTCGTCGTCTTCGCCTCGACGATCGGAATCGCTCCGGGCGCATCGGGTGAGCCTGAGGTCGACGCCCTGTCGTTCGGCAACGATCCCCGAGTCCACTGCGACAACAACCGTCCCTGGCTGTTCTCGGTCGACGAGTTCGCCGTCGGGGTGCCGTCTGGAGCCCCCGATGTGCGCAGTGAAGGCGCGGCGCCTGCCGGCAACCAGGAAGCGTCGGCCGACATCTACACCAGCACCGCGCTGCCGTCGATCTGCCAGGGCGCGGCCATCGTCGGTAACACCGGCTTCGCCGACGGCAACGGCATGGCGCCCTTCGCGGCGCCGGGCCTCAGCCTGATCGAGCTCAACGCACCGACCACCGGCGCCGCCGCCGACCCCGGCGACAACCTCGACGCCCTCACCTGCTCGAGCTCGACGGGCCGGATCTTCTTCTCGCTCGACGCAGCCTGGCCGGATCCGCTCGAGGGCGCTGCTGGTGTCCACAGCGGCACCGCGCTGGCCAACGGCGTCTCGCCGGGAGCGGTCCTCGTGGCCGGTGGCGGCGGTGGGTTCAGCGTCTACGCGACGCCATTCCAGCTCGGTCTCGTGCCCGCCGACGACATCGACGCCTTGGTGCTGCGGGAGAACGGCAACGGCGTTTACGATCCGTCGGACGTTCCGTTCGACTGGATGAACGGCCAATCCGACATGCTGCTCTTCTCGGTCAAGCGGGATTCGCCGCTGATCGGCACGCTCGACGCCTTGAACGGCGTGGCGATCGAAGACGGCGACATCCTGACCGTCACGGCGGGTGGCCCCGGCATCCTCGTCTTCGCCGAGGCCTTGGGTCTGTGGACGGCCCGCACCAACGGTGGCATCCCGTCCCTCCTCGGCTACGGCGTCTTCGGCGACAACCTCGACGGCCTCTCGCTGCAGGCCTGCTTCCCGGGCGGTGGTGGCGACCCCGGTTGATCCCACTCCAGCCGCCGACACGGCCTGCTGCCGGTCGATTCAAAAGATCGACCATCCTGCCCTCCGCCCAGACTGTGCGGAGGGCAGTTCGGCGTCAGGGGTGAGACTGTTTCGATCGCGGCGGACCCCGTCGACTTCAAACCCGACAGGGGCGGTCGCTGAATGGTGATTGGATGCGACGACTCGGTATCCGCCTGCTTCGCCAAAACTGACGGCGGGCGACGCGCTCCATCTCAGTTCTCGACTGATCGGTGGTCACGCGTCGGCCGCACGGATCAGTTGTCCAGGCTGTCCTCGAAGACGACGTTGCTGCCGTTGGCGCGGAAGAAGTACACCAGGGCGGGTACTCCGTCGAGCGCCTCGGCCGTGTCGTGCGTCAGGCACAGGTCGAGCTCATACTCCGTCGAGCTCCGATCCATGAAGCGAGGGCTGTAGGTGACCGTTCCTTCGATCTCCTGGGTATGGAAGTCGCGGAAGTAGCCGACCCGACCATCGCTCTCGGGAGGCGTGGCCTTTCTCTCGTCCAGGTCGAGGATCATGCGCTCGTAGATGTAGTAGGTTTCACCGGTGATCGGGCTCAAGGCCTCCTCGATCGGCACCGCGAGCTGCAATCCCGCGAAGTCGGCCGATTCCTTGGGTACCCGCAGGTTGATCTGGAACTGGCATGTCGGGGTCTCAACGGCATTCAGAGTCACCGGCAGGAGAGGGTAGTTCTCCGTGTAGGTCGGGGGTTCGGACGTGCTGAGGCAGTCGACGCCACATCCCGCTCCCAAGGGAAGGCGAGGGTGTCGCGCGTAGTCTTGGTTGACGAGCCAAGGCTTCGTGTCTTCCGCGAGACCACTGCTGGACGGTGGGAACGTCTGGTACCGCCATTCGAAGCGGTTGCCGTTGCCCTGCGTGGATCCGATGGTCTGTCCCTTCGTGACATAGTCACCCAACTCGAGGTCGGTCTCCACGTCGTCGAAGACGTAGGTGTGGAAGAAGCGAATCTGGCCGTCGACCAGAGCCATGGGGAGCATCAGAACGACCCATCCTCGGCTCGGCTCGATGCGGATCACGGTTCCGCGGCAGGGCGCCTTCACATCGGTCTTCTGATCGAAGCGGAACCGCTCCTCGTAAACCATGTGATTCTCGATGCCATAGTCGGCGGTGGCGTAGATCCTCGATCCGTATGGCTTGTCGAGGGCCATGAGGTCATCGGTGGGCAGCTCGCACTGAATCGAGAAATTCGAGCTGAACCCCATGTCGGTCAATGCCTGGTCGATCTGATCGCTGGGAAGGCGATCGGCGAGCGCCGGCAAGGCCTGGCCAAGGCAGCAGGCGAGAATTCCCGCCCGGATCCATGTTGCGGTTTTCATGGTCTTCTCCTTTTCATGATCGCTCCATCGCGGGCGCACGTTGCAACCGGGGAGCTCTCGTCGTGATTGATTTCAACCTTTTTCCACTGGTTGAGGGCGAGCCAAGCCGATCAGTCCGGGCACGGGCCGCCTAAGGGCCAGCGCTCCGTCTGCTGGAACTGTCGGATGCCGAGCGACCGAGGTCCCGGGACGAGAGCTCGCCTCAACTCTCTGGAGCACTCCGACCTGGATCGACCATCACCGATGGCGCACTTGCCTTGTCTGTGCTTCCGCGCCACCCGCGTCTGTGATCGGCGGTCGGAACTGTCTCTCACGACTGGCTACGGAAGAAGCACAGGATTCCTGCCACGGGAGGAGCAAACTGAGAGGCTCTGCACATCGCTGCGGCGATCAGGAGCATGATTCGCAGGAGTCATAGCCGGTTGAGGGGGGCCGCCTCGACGAAGTCCAGGAGACCAAGGACCGTCGGGCGCTCGCGCGGGAGCTTCTGGGCTACGAGATGCGTGTCGGTGTGATGCTCGCGCTCACGAATGCGATTCCGCTCCGACACGCCCGATCATCCCGCAACCGCTCTTGTCTGCTCTCCGCTCGAGCTTGACAACGGCTCGCGCATCGTCTCGCTTCCGGGCCGCGAGGATGGTGCGTGGGCTGATCGCACGAGTCGTTGTCTGCGGTGGCGTTCGTGCTCGGTGATCAGGTGCCGGTCTTCGGGAGCGGTTGCCTGAACGCGTCGCGCCGCTTGAGGATCTCCGGCGCTGATCCAGGGAACTGCTGAGGCTGACTCGTATGGAGTGCAACCAAAGGGAGGTGTAGGATTAGCCTGTGTTATTTGACCCGTGGCCAAGTCACAACTCGATCGCCTCTCTAGGAGACTCCTCAATGTACTGAACGACCATTCTCGGACTCCTCATCCTCGCAGCCCTGCCGCTCGTTGCAGCAGACGTCCCGGGCGAGCCGGCCTCGGAGCTCCCTGCCAACGACGAACTCGTCGACGGCGGCCAGGCCGAGGCGCAAGCGGAGGCCGAAATCGGCGTCAATCTCATCGACTTGGAACCTACCTGGGAGAAAGATCGCGTCAACATGGCCTGCAATCACTTTGAGTGCTATCAAGGCTGCCTCGCCCTGTACGGCGAAGGTGTCCAATTTTCCTGTGTGGGCGGTACGTGGTTCGGCACTTGTGTCTGCTATCCCTGAGGTCGATTTCAATAGGGGCGGGCCACCACCGGGTCCGTCCCCTGCTCGCTTCGGCCGGCAACGGCCGCACATAGTCAGTGGATCTAGCCCGACGATGGACCAGAATTTGGCAAGAACCTCGCGACGACGCGACCTGCGGGCTCTCAAGGTGTGCCACCTACGGAGTCTTGTTGGTTCTGTGAGTGCGAGGGGTGAGAGATTTCGCACGCATCGACCCCGCTGCACTCCAGCCCCGAGGACCTTTGCAGGCCGGTTCACCGGGTCACGGTGTTGCGCCAAGTTGCATGCCATCTGGACCCTATGGGGACCCATTTGTTGATTTTCAGGCTCACAGAGACAATCCGAGATCTCTGCAAGCTGTTGAAAAAAAAGAGGATGGCGTGGAGCCGACGACTGGATTTGAACCAGCGACCTGCTGATTACGAATCAGCTGCTCTACCACTGAGCTACGTCGGCCCGGGCGGCGAATTGTAGGCGACTTTGGCGCTGGCTGCAAGGGGGGCGAGACGGTTCGGTTGGCCGCCGGTCACAGCAATAGTTGACAAAGTCAGTCAATTGCCTGATGATCGTGATTCACCACGATGGCTGGAGGCTTCGATGGTTGACGACTCGGCGACTGCGGTGGATCTGGAGCGGGATGTGGAGGCGGTGCGGCGGTTCAATCGCTTCTACACACAGCGCATCGGCGTGCTCGGGCAGTTGGCGCCGGATCTCGGGCTGCCGGCGGCGCGGGTGCTCTTCGAGGTTGAGCGAGTGGGGGAGGCGACGGTGGGGGCGATGGCCGAGGCGCTGGGGCTCGATGGTGGCTATGCCAGCCGGCTGGTGTCGCAGCTCGAACGCAAGGGGCTGGTGGCGCGGCGACGGTGTCCGGACGATGCGCGCCGACGGCGGCTCGAGCTGACCTACGAGGGGCGGATCGTGCACGCCGAGCTGACCGTGCAGGCCAACGCGGGGGTGGCGGCGATGCTCGAGCCGCTGGGGCGTGCCGGGCGACGGCGCCTGGTGGCGGCGTTCGAGACGGCGGAGCACTTGCTGGGCGGTCCGCGGGCGGGCGCGGTGCGGCTGCGCGAGCACGGGCCCGGCGACCTGGGTTGGATGCTGACGCGGCACGCCGAGTTCTACCGCTACACCTACGGCTTCGACCACCGCTTCGAGGCCCTCGTCGCGCTCTTGATCTCGCGCTTCGCCGCCGGCAAGGACCCGCGGCGCGAGCGGCTGTGGATCGCCGACGACGGGGTCGAGCGGCTCGGGTCGATCGCGCTCGCCGGCGAGGGCGACGATCCCGACGCCTATCGGCTTCGCCTCTTCTTCGTCGAGCCGCATGCCCAAGGGCGCGGCATCGGCCGGCAGTTGATCGACACGCTGATGGACTTCGCGCGGCGGCGCGGGGGGCGGCGAATGGTGCTCTCGACGGTGAATCTGTTGGCGGCGGCGCGGCATCTCTACGAGCAGAAAGGCTTCCGGCTGGTCGGCGAGCAGGCGCACAGCGACTGGTCGGTGCCGGTCGTGGAAGAGGATTGGGAGGTCGAGCTCAGCGACGCCCACCTCTTCCCGGGAGACCGCTCGACGCCCTGAACTCTGAACACTGATCGATGCTTCGAGTCTATGCAGACACCCGACTCGTGATTAAGTACGGTGGCTGCTTTCAAGGAGGACTCGATGGCTCTTCGATGGTTCGTCGTGGTTTGGGTTGGCCTGCTCTTCGTCGATCGACCGGAGGCCGCGGCGCAGGACTGGGCCGTGCGCGCCCGCGGCTCGACCGTGCTCGCGTCGCCGAGTGATTTCGACGCCGATTCCAGCGCAGGCTTCGAGATCGGCCTGGAGATGCGGGGGCACGGAGCCCGGGGCTTCGAGCTCGGAACCGGATGGATGCGCGCAGTCGATTCCACCACGACCGAGGATCTGGACTTGGATCTGACCTTTCGCTGGATCCCACTCTATGTCGGCGCCAACTACCACTTGGACCTCGGCTCGCGGAGCGATCTCTATGTCGGGACGAGGCTCGGCTTCGCATTCATCGACGGCGAGGTCGAGCTTCGTGATCGCTTCGGTGGGGTGGCCCGTGCCGACGCTCCGAGTGAAACCGTTTGGCTCTACGGCCTCCGCGCCGGCTTCGATCGAGAGCTTCGCGCGTCGCCCTGGTGGCTCTCCGCCAGCCTCGACTACTCGACGCTGCGCAACGACTACGCCGGCCCGGTCTCGATCTCTGGGTTCAGTCTGGTGAGTCTCGGCGTCGGGGTCGCGCGGAGGTTCTGACCGACCGGCGAACGGCGCATCACCTTGCCGGAGAAGCCGCAGGCTCGTAAGCTTGCGTCCTACCCGGAGGTTCACGATGCGCACGACCGATCGCTGTGTTGCCTTGTCCTGTCTCGTCTTGCTTCTGAGTTGGCTCGCGCCCTGCGCGGAGGTCTCAGCCGTTCGTGCCGACGGCCAGCTCACGCTCGAGGACCTGGCCTTCCTGGCCGGGTGCTGGCAGGGGACGATCGGCGAAGGGACCACCATCCGCGAGGCGTTCACCGCGCCGCTCGGCGGGCTGATGCTGGGAAGCAGTCAAACGGTGGCCGACGGAGCGACGGTGTCGTTCGAGTACCTTCGTATCGAGGAGACGGAGGAGGGAGTGTTCTACCGGCCGTCCCCGGGCGGGCGCGAGACTGTCTCGTTCCAGCTCGTCGCGGAGGGCAGCGGCGGCTCTTCCGACTCGGCCCTGGCCGTGTTCGAGAACCTTGCGCACGACTTCCCGCAGCGCATCGTGTACGACCTCGCGGACGACGGCGTGACGCTGGTGGCGCGGATCGAAGACGAGTCGGGTGAGACGAGCCGAAGCTTTCCGATGACGGCCGTGCCTTGTCGAGGCGACGGCGAAGACTGATCCCGAGGGACTCGGAGAGCTCAGCCGCCGGGCAACTCGTAGGCGACGGCTTCGGAGCCGTTGCGCACGAGCAGCAGGCGGCCGGCGAGGGCCGGCGGGTTCCAGCTCTTGCCGTCGAGCGCGTCGAGGCGGGCGAGCTCGCGGTACTCCTCGGGTGTCGCGTCGACCAGGACGATCTCGCCCTTTTCGCTCGTGACGAGCAGCACGTCGTCGACGAGCAGAGTCTGGCCGTGGCCGAATCGGCCCCGCTTCCAGGCACGCTCGCCGGTGGCGACGTCGAGGGCGACGAGAATGCCGTCGTCGAGACCATAGATGTGCTCACCGCTCCACACCGGGTTGGTGAACTTCGCCTTCAAGCCGCGGCTGCGCCATAGCTCTTCGGCCGTCCAACCGACCTTGGAAGGCGTCGCGTCGGCTTCGGCATTCCCAGGCCCCGGTGGCGGGACGATGCGGAAGAGCGCCGAGCCGACGCCGTAGCCGGTGGAGACAAGGACTCGGTCGTCGGGAAGCACGACCGGCAGAGCGACGTTGGGCTGCTCGTCCGACCACTCGAGCGACCACAGCACCGAGCCGTCGGCCGGATCGTGCGACGACAGACCGGCGGCGTTGAACGACAGAATCTGCTCGACGCCGCCGAACGTGGCGAGCTTGGGCGCGGAGTAGCTCGACGGCGCGTCGCCGCCAGCCCAGGCGAGCTCGCCGTCGGAGCGCCGATACGCAGCGAGCGTGGCGTCGGCCGATTCCCCGAGGGCGACGACGACGAGATCGCCGACCAGAAGAGGCGCGCTGGCGAAGCCCCAATCGGGTGTCTTCAGGTCGAGGTCGGTCGCGACGTCGCGGCGCCATGCGAGCGCCCCATCGGCGAGGTCGTGGACGCGCAGGACGCCCTGCGGGCCGAAGGCGTAGACACGGCCGCCGGCGACCGTCGGCGTGGTGCGCGGACCGTCGCCGCCGATCGGCGAGCGGTAGGCCTCCGGCTCGGAGGCGACCCACACCGTCTCGCCCGTGCGCAGGTCGTAGCGGACGACCGCGTGGTCGTCGCCGCGTTGCTCCTGCGTCACCGCGGCATCGCCGACCACGGCGAAGCCCGACCAGCCGTCGCCCACCGGGATGCGCCACAGCTCGCGCGGGGGCGTGGTGCTCCAGTCGGTTGCGAGCGTCAGGCCCGAGACGATGCCGTCGCGCCGCGGGCCGAGAAACTGGGGCGAGTCGTTCGGCGAGGTCGACACCGGGGCGCTGCCGGCGACATCTGCGGCGAGCTCGGGCCCGCCGCCGAACCGGAAGGCGAGAATCGGCACCAGGTCGCCGGTGACCCCTTCGATGCGCACCAGCGATCCGGCGAGGATCAGAGCGGCGACGAGCGAGCCAGCGAGCACCAGGCGCATGCGCCCGGGGAGCCGCGAGAGCGCCAGCGCCCAGAGCACCAGGAGAAGGCCGGCGAGGACGACCACCAGACCCGTGCGGGTCACCTGCATCTGGCGGTTCGACGAGTCGCCGAGCCACAGGGCGAGCAGGGCGGCGGCGGCTCCGACGAGCACGACGAGCGCGGGCCACCAGCGGATTCCACGTCGCGGAGTCGACATCGCGGATCTCCTTCGAGGGTCGACGGTCAGAGGGTCAGAACGTTAGACGGGTTTGAAGCGCAGCGCCAGGTAGGCGCCGAGCGCTGCGAGAGCCAGCCCGGTGAAGAAGAGCGGTGACGGCATCTCCTTCGGCGGCTTCCAGCCCATGCTGATCAGCGTGTTGATGATCGGCGCGCCGGCGAAGACCAGCGGCGCGATGATGATCGGGCTACCGCCCGCCTTGATCGCCAGGATGATGCAGAGCGCACCGGCGGCGCCCAGGACACCCGCGACCGTGGCGAAGGCGACACCCTTGGTGTTCCATTCCCAGGGCTCGGCGCCGGCGCCGAGCAGGCCGAGCGGAACGAGCACGGCGGTGAGGAAGTAGGCGACGCCGACGCACAGGAAGCCGCGCAGGGCGCCCTGGTTGAGCAGCATCTGGCCGTGGTGCAGGGTCGGCACGTAGGCCCCCCAGAAGAGGATGGCGCCGAGAATGAACCAGATATACATACGCATTCGGTCTCCGTCAGTCGATCAGCCTTCGGATTTGAGGGCGGGAAGGAGGGGTGCGGCGAGAGCGCCGCGAGCGGCGGCCCAGCAGGCTGCGAGGCCGACGACGAGGATGACGAGCAGGGTGCCGAGCAGCGGCGCCCAGGGAACATGAGCCGACGGGCTCAGCAGGTGGCCGCCGGCGGTGACCAGGGCGGCGAGAGTGCCGACCGCGAGGCCGACGACGAGTAGGGTCGCATTCTCGCCGACCACGAGCCACAGCAGCTGGCGCCGGCGGAAGCCGAAGGCGCGCAGCGCGGCGAGCTCTTTGCGCCGCTCGAGCACGTTGCGGATCAGGACGATCGCCAGGCCGAGGGTGCCGAGCAGCAGGCCGAGGCCGCCGAGCGAGCGGAAAGTCGAGAGGTAGGTGTTCTGCACCGCGTGGAACGACGCCAGCTTGTCGGCCGCCTCGACGGCGTCGACGCCGTAGGGCGTGAGCGTCGATTCGAGCGCCGCCGCGACCTCGCCGCGCGCCGCGCCGTCGGGTGTGTCGACGAGGAAGTACGGATGGCCGCCGCGGCTCGGGAAATGCTCGAGCAGGTCGCTCTCGGCCATCAACAGCTCGCTCTGGAAGATGCTGGTGGCGAGGTTGGCGATCAGGCGCAGGCGCAGTTCCTCGCCGGCCTCGTTCTCGAGCACCAGGTCTTCGCCCAGGGGCAGCTTGAGGATCCACTGCGTCGAGTCGCCGTCGCCGATCACCGCCACCACGTTCGGGCCGAGGTCGGCGCCGAGCAGGCTCCAGGGATCGTCGATCGCGTCGACCCCGAGCGCTTCGGCCGCGCCGTCCCACACCTGGCGGAAGGTGAAGCCGCCGCGCGCCACTTGCTCGGGCGGCACGCCGAGCAGACGCGGCTCGGTGGGCTGATAGAGGTTGAGGCAGCTGGTGTCGTCGCCCGGCACCAGGCGGAACGGCATGATGGTCGAGGACGCGAGCAGCGGCTCGGCCTCGTCCGGCACGCCGAGATCGAAGCGGTCGTCGGGGTCGGCGAGGTCGGCGCGCAGCGGCACCTCGGCTTCGACGACGAGGTCGTAGCCGCCGGCGCCCGAGTCGAGACCGAGATCGTCGGACTCGACTTCGAGCTGGTAGGCGGCGACGGTGACGATGACAAAGCTGGCGACTGCGACCAACGAGGCCGCCGCGAGGCTGCGGGCGCGGTGACGGCGGCTGTTGACGATCGCCATGCGCGCCAGGGCGCCGGCTCCGGGTCGATCGAAGCCGCCGAGCAAGCGGTCGAGCGGCCGATCGATGACGACGGCGAAGAGCGCCAGCAGACCGACCAGCAGGCACGGTCCGGCGAGCCAGAAGACGGCCGGGTCGCTGCCGCGGCCGGTGGCGACTCCCCAGGCGACCGCGCCGAGCGCCACGGTGAGCATGAGCGCGGCGAGCGGCAGCGCGCGCCGACCGCGGGTCGCCCGCGTGCTGTCGACCTCACCGCGCAGCAGCCGCGGTGCCGGCACCTTGCCGATGCCGCGCGCCGTCCACCAGATCACCGCCAGCACGACGAGCACCGACAGGAGGTAGCCGCCGACCAGGCTGGCCGGCGCGACGAAGAGCTCGAGGCGCGAGGTGCCGACGGCCGGCCGCCACCAGGTGCGCAGGCCGTGCATCATCGCCGCGGCGTAGCCGACCGCGCCGGCGAGGCCGACGAGAGCGCCTGAAGCGGCGAGCAGTCCGCCTTCGGCGATCAGGCGTCGACGGACCGCGCGCGGACGGAAGCCGAGCGCCAGGCGCAGGCCGATCTCGCTGGCACGACGTTCGACGGCGAGGCGGAAGAGCAGGGCGACGAGCAGCGCGGCCGAGGCGATGACGAACCAGCTCAAGCCGATGAACAGGCCGCCGAAGTCGGTGGAGCCGGACGATGCGCCGAGCCCGAGCGCCTTCACCGGCTGCGGCTGCAGACCGAAGGCGGCCGGGTCGAGACGGGAGCGCAGCGCGGTGTCGAAACGCGCCTGGAAGGCCTTGAGGTCTTCGCCCGCCGGCGGCGCGACGCGAACGCCGGTGAGCCCTCCCCACCGCGTGCGCCATAGCTCCTGCCCCTGCTCCAGGGCGACGAAGGCTTTGGGGGTGCCGCGGTAGGTGTCCCAATACTCCTCGTCGTCCTCGTCGATCTGCTGCAGGTCGAAGGGAAAGGGCGGGTCCCAGGACGACATGTCGTCGCTGCCGGCGATGCCCGGGTACTCCTGGGTCAGATCAGGGTCGGCGCCCAGGCTCTCGAGCCCGACGATGCCGGCGATCTCGAACTCGGACGATGACTCACTCAGCTCTTCACGCGGGCCGACGACGAAGTAGCGCAGGCGCACGCGCTCGCCGAGAAGCTTAGACGGATCGGGCGCCAGTCGCTCGGCGGTCCAGGCGTTGAGCAGGATCTGGCTGGGCTCCAGCGCCTCGATCGGCGTTTCGTCGAGGGCCGAGACGAGGCGGCCGAAGCGTGGGTCGGCCGGTGGATCGAGGGCAGCGATGGTCGAGTAGGGGACGCTCGACCTGGACACCGCCGAGTCCGGGACGGCCACGTCGATCGGCTCGATCGCATTCGCCAGGTACGTCAAGTGGGGAAGCACGACCGCGCCGGTGGCGTCGGCCGTCGCTCGGACGGCGGCGGCGAGTGCCGGGCGCAGCACGTACTCCTGGCTCTCGACGAGGAGCACGCCGTCGAGCGGACGGACGGTGACGCTGTAGTCGTCGAGCGTCATCAGGTCGCCCAGGGCGGCCGTGAAGGCGGCCGCGTCGGCGCGCGCCTGCTCCAGCGAGGCGATGGCGACGCTCGGTGCAGAGTCGTCCGAGCGCCGCGTCGCGAGCAGCGAGTTGACTTTGCCGTCCTGGTCGAGCGCGCGCTGCAGCTCGGCGAGCGGTACGTAGAGCACGTGGGGCGTCGTCTGCCGCGGCTCGAGGCCGAAGACGCCGAGGCCCTCGTCGGGCAGGATGCGCGTCACCTCGACGCGGACCGTTTCGACGACGTCGGCGGTCTCCTCGCGCGACAGCAGCGAGCCGGTCGGTACTTCGGTCCAGCGCTCGAGGTCGATCAGCACGGCGTCGCCGACGGCGGCGTCGAGCGCGTCGGCGAGTCCCTGGTTGATCACCGCCGGCGGGAAGACGGCCGGTGAGTCGGTGGGCGGGAAGAGTGGCGCGGCCGACGGGCCGCCGACCAGCTCGACGAAGCGCTGGTCGACTCCCTGCAGGCCGACGCCGGCGGCGCGCGTGCCGCGCTCGGCATGGCGTACGGCGGCGCGCAGCAGAATCGCTGGCGCGAGTCTGGAAACGCGTGGCTCGACTTCGTCGTGCGCGGCCAGGGTGCGTGCGATCTCGGCGTCGACGAAGCGTTGGCCGGCGACGGCGAGGTCGACGCCACCGAGGCGCTCGAGAGTGAGCTGGCGCAGGCTGCCGCGCACCGAGTCGCCGACCAGCAGGGCCCCGGTGAGCACCGCGCAGGCGACCGCGGCGCCCGCGGCCACCGCCAGGCTGGTGCGCCAGAAATAGCGGAGGTCACGCAGCATGCCCGGCGGCTGGAGTCCGCGGGCCGGGTCGCGGCTCACGCCGCCGGCTCCAGGCGCCCGGCGGTGAGCTCGAAGCGCCGGTCGAAGCGCGCGGCGAGCTCCAGACTGTGGGTGACCGCGATCAGCACCGACGGCTCGGCGGCGTGGATCTCGAGCAGTAGGTCGGCGACCTGTTGGGCGGTCTCGAGATCGAGTGAGCCGGTCGGCTCGTCGCAGAGCAGGAGCGTCGGCCGGCAGATCAGCGCGCGCGCCACGGCGACGCGCTGGCGCTCGCCGCCCGAGAGCTCGGCCGGGCGATGCTCGAGCCGCTGCGACAGGCCGACGCGTTCGAGCAGCTCGAGCGCGCGCGCACGCGCGTCGGGCACGGCGTCCTTCGAGCCGGCGGCGAAGGTCGGCAGCAGCACGTTCTCGAGCACCGAGAACTGCGGCAGCAGGTGATGCTCCTGGAAGACGAAGCCGATCTCACGGTTGCGAAAGCGCGCCAGGGCCTCGTCGTCGAGGCTGAACGGCTCTTCGCCGTGAATCGTCACCTGGCCGCTGGTCGGCCGGTCGAGGGTGCCGAGGATCTGCAGCAGGGTCGATTTGCCGGAGCCCGAGGGGCCGAGGATCACCGCGCGCTCGCCGGCCTCGAGGGCGAGATCGACGCCGCGCAGAATGTCGAGCGTCTCGGCGGGCCGGTCGCGACTCGCCGGACGGGTGACGAAGCTCTTGCGCACCTCGCGGAGCCGCAGCGAGGTGGTGCTGCTGTCTGTGGCCGAGCTCATGCCGACTCCAGCGCGGCGGGCACCGGCTCGCTCGGTGCCTGTTCGAGGACCGCGTCGAGGAAGTCGGGGATTGGCACCGCCTGCAGCTTGGGCCCGCCGACGCGGCAGCAGATCGCGGTGATCTCGCCCTCGGCCACCAGGCGCTCGCCGTGGCGGAAGGTGAATCCCCAGGTCAGCGATCTGTTGCCCTTGCGCCGGAGGCGGACGGTGATCTCGAGCTCGTCGCCGAGGCGCGCCGGGCTCGAGTACCTGCAGGTCGCCTGCGCGCGCGGCCAGCCGATCTCGTGGCCTTCGTGCTCGAAGTGGACCTGACGGTCGTCGCCCAGGGCGCGCCGCAGAAACTCGTGCTCGGCGGCTTCCATGAAGTCGAAGAAGCGCGAGAAATGGACGATGCGGGCCATGTCGGTGTCGGCGAACTCGACCCGACGATGCGTGACCAATTCATGCATGGTGTGATGCTATCCCAGGGCGACGCGGCGCGGCGTTTCGTCGACCCTCGCCGCGACGGGGTGTGCGACGTGCAAAGGCCCGAGCTCGTCGCCGGCGAGCACGCGCTCGTAGAACGCGATCATGCGCTCGCACATCGTGTCGACGCCGTGGTGGGCGCGCACTCCGGCGCGGGCCGCAGCGCCCAGGGCATGTCGTCGGGCTGGATCGTCGAGCAGCGTCCGCAGGCCGTCGGCGAGCGCGCGCTCGTCGCCCGGAGTGACCAGCACGCCGCCGCCGGTACGCTCGATCCACTCCGGGAACGAGCCGTGGTGCGGCTGCACGACCGGCACTCCCGCCGCCATCGCCTCGGCGACGAAGCGGCCTTTCGGTTCCCGGTAGACGGTGGGGACGGAGAAGACGTCGAGGCTTTCGAAGAAGGCGACCTTGCCGTCGCGATCGACCTCGCCCAGCCAATCGACGCGCGAGCCGAGGCCCCAGTCGTCGACCCGCGCACGCAGGTCGTCGACGTAGGCTTGGTCCTTGGCGCCGAGATAGCCGGCGATCCTTAGGCGCACCGAGGGATGCTCGGCGGCGAGCAGACGGAACGCGTCGATCAGCTGGTGGAGGCCCTTCTCGGGCGCTTGGCGGGCGAGGTAGCCGACGGTCGGCGCCTGGTCGGAATCGCGCCGAGGCGGATGCTCGATCGCCAACAGATCGTCGGCCTCGACGCCGAGCGGCACGAAGGCGACGCGCTCGCCGGCGACGCCGTAGTCGTGGCTCATCAGGTCGGCGTAGTAGCGACAAGGCGCGGTGAACGCGTCGACGTCGACGACCCTGCGCCGCAGCTCGTCGACTACGCGCGGGCGCCAGGTGTCGTCGAGCTCGTCGAAAAAGAGATCCTCGCCGGCGAGCGACGACACGACCGGGACACCGAGGCGTTCCTTGATGCGGCGGGCGAAGCCGGCGAAGAGGGTGTGCGACAGGTGGACGACCTCGGGCGCGGCGAGCTCTTCGATGGTGTCGATGAGTTTCTCGAGCTCGACCGCCTGGTAGCCATTCTCGCCGCGCAGCATCGAGAGGGTCATGCCGCCGAGCTCTGCGGCGTCGGTGGACGCCGAGCCGGCGAGTTTGCTGACCCAGCCGAGGACGCGTGGATGGTCGAGCAGGCGGTCGAGCAGACGGTGGCGCCGGCGGAAGAAGGACGACTTCTGCTGCAGGTAGACGTTGAGCGCGCCGAAGGCGATGTGCTCGGAGGCGACATTGGCCTCGTCGGTGCGGGTCGGCGTGTAGGCGGGCAGCAGGAGCACGTCGTGGCCACGGCGCATCAGGCCGGCGGCGAGGGCGTTGTCGTGCATGCAGGTGCCGCAGTACATGCCGGCGGCGCCGGCGGTGATGTAGACGATGTTCATCGCGGACCTCTCTTGGGTCTCACTTTCGGATCTGAAGCGGTAGGACTCAAGACCTGCGTGCGGCCGTCTCGGGGAAGAAGCGGGAGAGATGTGCGCGTTCGGGCGGGCGGGTGAGCAGCGAGACGACGACCAGTGCCAGCGCCGAGCCGGCGACGACGGGCACGATCGGCAGAATCCCGGTGCCGGCGACGCTGTAGCCGGGGACGTTCCAGCCGTCGACGAAGAAGACGAGCCAGAGCAGGACGACGGTGCCGAGCGCGGCCCACACTCCGGCAGTGGTGGTGCGGCGCCACCAGACGGCGGCGACGACGATCGGGAAGAGACCGGCAAAGCCGGTGAATGACCACACGGCCATGCCGAAAATCGTGGTCGTGGCGACCAGTGAGAGCAGGTAGGTGAGGACGACGATGGCGATCACGAAGAGGCGGCCGGCGAGTACCTGCTGGCGGTCGGTCATCGCGCCGGCGAAGCCCCACGACGAGCGGTAGTGGCGCACGATGTCGTGCGAGAACATGTTCGACAGGGCCAGCACCTGCGAGTCGAGCGACGACATGACCGCGGCGAAGACACCGGCACCGAGCAGGCCGGCGAGCACTTCGGGCGCGTGCAGGGCGATCATGCGCACCAGCACCGAGCTCGAGGCCGGGCCGGTGAGGTCGGGGAAGTCAATGTGGCCGAGGACGCCGAGGAGCACGCTCGGCACCCACACGACGAGCATGCAGAGTGGGTAGGCGACGATCGGCAGCTTGAAGGTGTCGAGGCGCTTGGCGGACAGCCAGTGGGTGAAGAGGTGCGGGAACATGCCGGCGGAAAGCGGCACGAGGGTGTAGGAGAGGAGTTTGGCGATCGGTACGGCATCGCCGCGCACGAGCAGGTCGGGGCGCGCGGCGCCGACGCGGGCAAGGGCGCTTTCGAGTCCGCCGAGCTGGCGCAGCAGGAAGATCAGGGTGAACGCGCCGAGGATCATGAAGACGAGGGTCTGGAAGGTGTTGACCCAGGCGGTGCCGCGCAGGCCGCCGTAGGCGACGTAGGTGACGACGACGATCGAGATCACCAGGCCGCCGACCCAGGAGGGCACGAGGCCGTTGGTGATCTGGGTCAGGGTCAGGCCGCCGCCGAGGACGCCGATCAGAAGGTAGGGGACGACCAGGGCGACGATCACGACGAAGAGCGCTAGTCCAAGGCGGTCGCTCTGGAAGCGGTCGCGAAAGTACTGCGCCTGCGTCAGGTAGCCGTGGCGCTTGCCAGCGGCCCACAGCCGGGTGCCGATGAAGTAGAAGACCAGCGGCACGACGATGGCCGACGAGGAGGCCATGAGGCTGAAGACGCCGACGCCGACGCGATGCGCCTCTCCGGACGCGCCGAGCAGCGAGAAGGCGGTCATGTGGGTGCCGAAGAGGGACATCAGCAGCACGAACGGGCCGATGCTGCGGGTCGCGACGGCGTAGTCTTCGCCGGTGCCGCGGAACAATCGGTGGGCGAAGAGACCGATCGAGAGGACGCCGGCGAGGTACACGGCGAGCACGAGGAGGGTGGTCATCGCGCCGCGTCCTCGGTGTCGAGATGGGCCTGAGACTCAGGGGCGTCGAGGTGGCTCGGCCAGGCGTGGCGCACCAGCAGGAACAGCACGACCGCCGCCGCCAGGCAGTACAGGATGTGGTACGTGAAGGCAATGGGCAAGCCGAGCAGGAAGGAGTCGTCGGACTGCGCCCACAGGTCGTAGCGGAGGAGGAAGAAGACGGCGAGCAGGGCGAAGAGGAGCCGGCTCGGGGCGCTCTTTGGGGCGGTGTGGGGCCCACGGTCTGGCTCTCTGCGTGCGGTGCTCAAACTCGCGTCCTCGGTGGGGTGGCGTCGAGGGGTGTCGAGGCGACCCGGGTTGGTGGCCGCCGTCGGTGGGGCTCAGACAGTTCCGCTCCGTACTCGAGAGCCAGACCGCGGCTGAACCGTAGTGCCGGGCTCATGCCGCCGAGACGGCCTCGAGGCCTGGCGACTCGGTGACCTCGGGCGGCGGGTAGGCGCCGTCGCCCGGCAGATCGACCATCGCCAGCAGGTCGCGGCTGAGAGCGGAAAAGTCGCGGTCGAAGACATCACCGACCAGGATGCGCACGATGTCGCGCCGGTGGTCGGGGTGCTTGCGCAGGAATCGGCCGAAGCTGAAGTCGGGGTGGTAGAAGGCGAGGACGAGCTTGCGGAAGGCGCTCATGCCGGAGTGCACTCTGGGCGCGAAGGAGCCCAGGCGCTCGGCGGAGACGTCGTCCTCGGCGAGACCGTCGATCACCGCGTCGGCGGCCATCTCGGCGGAACGGAGGGCGAGCAGGACGCCGGTGGAGTACATCGGGTC
This sequence comes from Acidobacteriota bacterium, assembly GCA_039194425.1. GTDB lineage: Bacteria > Acidobacteriota > Thermoanaerobaculia > Multivoradales > J023 > JAUIJL01. The sequence goes on from JBCCVZ010000002.1 coordinate 73,155, forward strand.
GAGGAAGCCGAACGCGTCGCCTGCGAGCACCCAGCCGTCTCCGGCTGCGCGGCGGGTGGAGTAGGAAAACTCGTTGAGCACCTGGATCTCGCGCACCTGCTCGGCGCCCTCGAGGCGTGGCGCCAGGCCCGGGCAGCGGGCGAGCTCGTGATCGAAGATCTCTTGCGGCGTCGCCCGGCGGCCATCGATCGTGCGCCCCTGGATCAGGGTGTCGACCGGGCCGACGACGCCGATCGACACGCGATCGTCGGGCAGCGGGATCGACCAGAACCAGCTCTGCCGGCTCTCGGTCTGCAGGATCAAGGTCGCGCCCTCGTCGATCCCTTCGTCGCGGTGTCCGCCGCGGAAGTGGGTGAAGATCGCCGCCTGGCGCAGGTGCGGGTCGGTCTGGCGCAGGCCGAGCTGGCGCGCGAGGAGGGCGCGTTGGCCGGTGGCGTCGACGACCACGCGGCTCCGCACGAAGCTCTCACCGTCGTCGGTCTGGACGCGCACGCCGGTCGCCCGGTCTCCTTCGAACTCGACCTCGCGCACCTGCACGCCCTGGACGGCGTCGACGCTATGGCGCTGCGCGTTGTCGAAGAGCAGCTGGTCGAACTCGGAACGCAGCACCTGCCAGGTCTGGCTCTGGCTCTCGTCTTCGGTTTCCGAGAAGTAGAACGGCGCGCTCGAGTTGCCGCTGCCCGAGAAGAACTGCACGCTGTACTTCTTTGGGAAGTGGCTTTCTTGCAGCTGGTCGACGACGCCGAGGCGCTCGAGCACGCCGCGCGTCGCGGGGATCAGCGATTCGCCGATCTTGAAGCGCGGGAACGTGTCCCGCTCGAGCAGGGCGACGGAGTGGCCGGCGTCGGCGATCAGGGTGGCGGCCGTGGCACCGGCGGGACCGGCGCCGAGGACGACGACGTCGTAGGAGTCGCGGAGGGTCGACGGAGTGGCGGCAGTGTCGTGGCTCATGCTGGAGGATTCGTCCGAAAGGTGTCGTCGGATCAGGGGCGAGGCTCAGGTGTCTCGATTGCTCAGGTATAGCGCGCGTTCTGGTAGCGCGCGTCGTAGAACGCCGGCAGCAGGCTGTCGACCTGCAGCAGGCCGGTGCGGCTGAGCTCGACGTGGTCGGGCTCGATGGCGTCGACCATGCCCCGTTCGCGCAGGGACTCGAAGAGGTCGCCGTAGCGCTCGAGCGGGTCGACGTCGAACTTGCCGCGGAAGTAGCCGAGATCGAGGCGACCGAGCTTCATCTGCAGAATCAGCTCGCGGGTCAGCCGCTCGTCGGCGCTGGTGGGGAAGGCGCGGCCGAGAGGCAGCTCACCGGCCTCGACGAGCTCGAGGTATTCGGTCCAGCTGGTGACATTCTGTGCGTGGACGCCGCCCAGATGGCCGAAGGAGGCGATGCCGGTGCCGAGCATGTCGGCCCCGTGCCATAGGGAGTCACGGTAGGCGAAACGGCCCTGGCCCGGCTTGCGATGGTTCTTGCTTTTGACGACCGTGTAGGCGCTCGAAATCTCGTAGCCGGCGTCGAGGAATCGCTCGATCGCGTGATCGTTCCAGGCACGCTTGGTTTCCCAGTCGGCGACTGGGCTCTCGCCGCCGGCCAGGATGCCCTGCGAGTAGGTGGTGTTGAACGGCAGCTCCATCTGGTAGATGGTGACGCTGTCGGGGTCGATGTCGATCGTGCGCTCGACGGTGGTCTTCCAGCTCTCCCACGTCTCGCCGACCATGCCGGCGATCAGGTCGACGTTGAGCTGGTCGAAGCCCTGGTCGCGGATCCACGGCAGGCAGCGGTGGATCTCTTTCACTTCGTGCGCGCGACCGTTCTCGCGCAAGATCTCTTCGCTCCAATTCTCGACGCCGAGGCTCAGGCGGGTGATGCCGAGCTCGCGGTAGGCGGCGACTTTCGACTGGGTGAGGGTGCCGGGCTCACACTCGAGGGTGACCTCTTCGACGTCGACCCACGGCAGCGCGCCGCGCACGCGGTCGAAGAGAGCGCGCATGTGCTTCACCGCCGGGTAGCTCGGGGTGCCGCCGCCGAAATAGACGAAGCGTAGCGGTCTCTGGGCGATCGCCGGCTGCTCGGCGTAGCGCTCGACTTCGGTGGCGAGGGCGTCGAGGTAGCGCTGGATGTCTCCGGCATTCTTGTCGATATACACGCGGAAGTAGCAAAACTTGCAGCGCTTGCGGCAGAACGGGATGTGCAGGTAGAGGCCGAGCGGCGACTCGCGGCCGTCGCGCATCTTGCTCGCCGGGTCGGCGAGGACGTCGCGGTAGGCGGTGAGGGCGTCGTCGTTCCAGAACGAGAACGGCGGGTAGTTCGAGACGAAGACGCTGCCGACCTCGGTGCTGTCGACCTTCGGGCCTTTCGACGGCTCTTGCACTGCGGGTGGCGGCGGGGTCGAGGTCGCCGGATCAGCGGACGTGGCGAGCTTCGGTTCGGGGGCGTGGTCGCTCACGGGGACTCCAAGCGCTTCGTTGATGGACTGCACGTCGGGCTCAGACAGTTCCGCTCCGTGCTCGTGCGCCAGGCTGCTCGAAACGAGCCATCCTGCCGGGCAGCCTGGCGCCTGCGCGCGGTGCTCAAACTCGCGGCATCGGCGAGTTGACGTTCAGCAACTTCGTGGCGACCCGCGATGGATCCGCTGCCGCGGCTCGAGAGGCTCCGACAGTTCCGCTCCGAGCTCGTGCGCCAGGCTGCCCTCTGGGTTCGACGGATGGTTGGTCTACTTGAACGCATAGACGGTCCCGTCGGTGGCGGGGATGACCAGGTGGCCGGCGGCGACGGCGGGGGAGGCGACGAAGCCGTCGGCGCCCTCGAACTCCCAGGTGACCGTGCCGTCGGCGACCGCGAAGAGCTTCAGCACGCCGCTCTCGTCGGCGATGGCGACCCGCGCGGGCTGGCCGGTGGCGGCGGGGATCACCACCGGCGACGCGTCGACGCGGGCGCGGAAGCTGTGGCTCCAGCGTTTCGCGCCGGTCTCGGCGTCGATCGCGTGCAGCAGCTTGTCGCGTCCGCCGACGAAAACCACGCCGTCGTGGATCGCCGGTGAACTGTAGAACGGGAAGTCGCGAGCGGGATTCTCGTAGCGCCAGCGGATCGCCTCGGCGATCGCGGTGGCGAGTTTCGGGTCCTCCTCGGCGTCCGGCGCGGGCGCCGGGCCGACGGCGAGCGCGGCATCGAGCTCGACGGCGAGGACTTCGTTGTCGAAGGTGCCGACGAAAACTCGGCCGTCGTGCACCGCCGGCGAGGCGGCGACGTAGCTGCCGATCGGCAGGGCCGCACGCTCGGTGCCGTCGGCGAGGTCGATCAGACGCAGCAGGCCATCGCAGCCGCTGACGATCGCGGTGTCGACGGCGCCGTCCTCGGAGGCGACCGAGGCGAGGGCGGCCGAGCCGTGGACGTAACCCGCGGTTTCGACGTTCCAACGCTCCTCGCCCTTCTGCGGATCCACGCAGTAGATCGAGTTGTCGTACGACGGCACCAAGAGACAGCCACCCCCGAGATTCGGGGCGCCGGTGATCGCGGCGCCGGCCTCGAAGACGAAGCGCTCGGTGCCGGTCTTGGCGTCGAAGGCGTGGAGGCGCCCGAGCTCGTCGCCGAAGTACACCAGGCCGTCGGCGACGAGGGGCGAGCTCTTCACGTCTTCGCGCACGTCGGCCGTCCAGCGCTCAGCGCCGGTGGCGAGATCGAGCGCGGCGATGCGGCCGCTGAGGCCGACCACGTAGACCGCGCCGTCGACGATCGCAGCGCTCGCCTCACCGCTCTCGGGCAAGCGGTAGGTCCATACCGGCTTGGGCTGTGCGGCGAGCGTCGAATCGGTGACGCCGACCTGCTGCGGGCCGCCACGGAAGCGGTCCCAGTCGGCCCGGGCACTCTCGGTGGTCGCGAGGCCGAGGCCGGCGGCGAGCAGGGTGACGACGAGGGCGGCGAGCGGCCGGTCGAGGGACGGATTGGGCTGTCGAGTCATGGCGTCACACGGAGAAGGCGTCGTTGTAGAGCCCGCGCAGACTCGCCGCGTCGACGGGGCGCGGGTTGTGTTGGCCGGTCCATTGCTCGGCGGCGTCGGCGGCGAGGTCGTCGAGCGTCGCTCGGTCGACACCGTGCTCCTCGAGAGTCGCCGGGAGCCCGGCGGCGGCGAGCAGCTCGGAGAGCCGTCGCGCCAGCGTCTCGGGGCCGGAGGGCACGATCTCCGCATAGCGCCCGGCGACCGCCGGCTCGGCGGCGTTGAAGCGCACGACGTGCGGCAGCATGAGTCCGACGGCGGCGCCGTGGACGATGTCGAAGCGCGCCGTCAGCGGGTTGGCGCAGGCGTGGGCGGCGCCGAGCATCGACGCCTCGATCGCGGCGCCGCCGAGGTGTGAGCCGAGGGCGACATCGCCGCGTGCTGCCACCCCTTCTTCGTCGTCGCGCGCCGGATCGTCGAGGTAGGCCTCGAGGGAGCGCTCGAGCAGCCGCCACGCTTCGCGCGAGTAGAGCCTCGACGCACGGTTGCCGCGCGTCGTCACCAGACTTTCGATGGCGTGCGACACGGCGTCGATGCCGGCGTGCGCGGCGGTCAGCCGCGGCACGGTGGTCAGCAGATCGGGGTCGAGCAGGACGTCACGAAAGCGCGCTTGCTCGTCACCGCAGGCCATTTTGCGGTGGTCGGAGTTGCGCGAAATCAACGCGAATCGCTGCGCCTCGCTGCCGGTGCCAGCGGTGGTCGGCACGCCGACCGACGGCAGCAGGGTGCCGAGCGCACGACCGTCGCCCCAGTAGTCCTCCATCGATCCGCCGCCGGCGAGCAGGAAGTTGATTCCTTTGGCGCAGTCCATCGACGAGCCGCCGCCGACCGCCACCAGCAGATCGACCTCGTGGGCTCGCGCCACGTCGAGGCCACCGAGGACTTCGAGCTCGGTGGGGTTCTCGCGCACGCCGTCGTAGATCGTCACCTCGAGGCCGGCGAGCCGCAGGCGCTCGGCCGCTCGGTCGACGTGGCCGGCGGCGATGACGCCGGGGTCGGTGACGATCAGCGCGCGCCTCCCGTGGTGCGCGGCGACCTCGTCGAGGGTGTCGAGGGAGCCGGCGCCGAAGCGCAGGCGTACGGCGCCGAACGGCAGAGCGAAGTGGTCCCCCGCGGGCGCACCCGAGGCAGACGCGGTGGTGGGCTTCGGAGCGGAAGACGCAGCAGTCGCGGCAGTGGTGGCAATCACTGGGTGAAGGTCTCGATCAGGAGGCGAGCTGGAAGGCGCGCTGGTGGTAGAGATGGTCGAAGAGGTTGCCTTCATGGGGTTGGTCCCACGAGATCTTGTACGTCGGCATCGGTCCGAGGTTGAGCCGGTCGATCGAGCGGCAAGCGAGCGCGCGGTTCCGGAAGGAGGCGTCGTCGCTGAGCACGCTGCCGATCAGGGTCGGCCCGATGGCGTCGAAGAGCTCGGACTCGGGACACTCGACGACGGCGACGAAGGGGAAGCCGTACTCGGTGTGGGCGAGTGCATGCGCCGGGTCGGTGACGTGGACGACGGTCGGCCGCAGGAAGGTACAGCCGCCGACGTCGACGACTCGCTCGGCGTGGTGGTGGGCGCTCAAGTCGTCGACGCGGTCGTCAGGCTCCTCGCCGGCAACCTCCTGGTCGATGGCTTCCGAGACGGCGCGCGCCACAGCCGGATCAGGGAAGGCAGCGAGCTGCGCCTGCGGGTCGTCGAGCGGGCGCGGCTCGAGCTTGGCGAGCTCGGCGGCGAGAGCCTCGGCCAGCTCTCGGCCGACTCCGGCTTCGGCCGGGACCCAGATGCTCGAGCAGTTGATGCACGAGCGGCCGCCGTTCTTCGCCACAGAGCCGGCGAAGAGCTCGAGATGGTCACGCCAGGACGCCGCGGCGTCGGGGCCGACCAGGACTTTCGACCAGCCCGGTCCGTGAATCTGCACCTTGCCGGTTCCGCGCCAGGCTTCGACGGTGGAGGCGTCGCCGAAGAAGAGCGAGCGGCCGGTGCGGAGCAGGAGCTCGGGCACGCCGTTGTACCCCGTGGGATAGAGCGAGAACGCTTCGCCTGGCACACCGGCCTCGATCAACGCCATGGAGATGCGGTATGGCGTCCACGGTTCGGAGCTGCCGGGCTTGAGCACCAGCGGAGTCTTGAGCGGGATCGCCGGGATCCACAGGTTGTGCACGCCGGGGGAGTTGTTGGGGAGCACGGCGCCGAGCGCGTCGGTGAGGCGCTGGTAGGAGAGCCGGCGCCCGGCCATGGTGCCCCATCCGCCGTCGAGAACGCCGAGGTCGAGGCCACGGGTGAGGCCGTCGAGCACGTCCTCGATGTGGCGCAGCACGTGGACGATTTTGCCCAGGTTGGCGCGTCCCATGGCGATCGGCATGCCGGTGGTGGCCGCCAGGTTCTCGAGGTACTGGTCGGGCCCGAGGCGCTGCTCGCTTCCCGGCGCGAGCGGCAGCTCGGCCTCGGCGAAGAGATCGGCGGCGCGGTGGCAGGCCTCGATCAATGCGGCGACGGGCCGCGCTTCGAGCGCCAGGCGACGGCTCACGGAGTCGCGTGCCAGGTCGCGGGCGATCAGGCCCGGAATCGCTTGCGAAGTCTCGGCGATGGGCTCGCCGGTGCGTACGTCGCGCAGGACGTGGGTCTGCAGGCTGCGATGGGGTCGTCCGCCGCGCAGGATCGGGATGTGCAGCATTAGTAGACTCCCACGGCGACTTTTTTCTGGAAGCGCGAGAACAGGCGCAGGTTCGAGACGCCGTCCCACGGATAGTCGGCGATCGGCGCCGCGCGCTCGCCTTCATCACGCTCGGCGAAGCGCGGCATGAAGAATTCCTTGGTCAGGGTGGTGAGCAGCACGCGTCCGGTCTCGCCGTAGCCGACGGTCTGGTCGAGGTCGTCGGGATCGACGATCTCGAACACGGCGCGCGGCAGCGGCGGGTAGTAGGTGATGGTGTAGTCCTTCGTCTCGGGGTCGAAGTCGGCGCCGCGCGCCAGGCCCATCAGGGTGTTGCCGTAGACCGGCACGAAGTCGGCGCCGGGGACGAGCTCCTCGCGCGCGAAGCGGTGGAACTCGGCGTTCATCTCGGTGCCGCCACAGAAGATGCCCTGAATGCCGGCCTGCACCATGTCGATCTTGCTCGCCAGATGCTCGAGGAGCTTCGGCGTGGTGAACAGGCAGTGAATGTTCGGGTGGGCGCGCAGGATCTTCAGCGCCTGGCTGGTGACGTGCTCTTTGTAGGCCTCGAGCTCGTCCCACCGCCCTTTCTTCACCAGCCCGGAGACCCAGCGCGGATCGAGGTCGACGAAGAAGCAGATGCCGCCGCGATGGTGGGCCAGGTGCTCGATCGCGAGGCGCAGGCGTCGCGGGCCGGAGGGGCCGAGCATCAGCCAATCGGCGCCGGGCGGGAACGACTCATCGCGCAGTGAGTCACCGAAGATTTCGTAGTCGGTCTCGAAATCGTGGATGTTGATCCGGCTCTTGGGTACGCCGGTGGATCCGCCGGTCTCGAAGACGTAGACCGGCTGACCCTCGAAGCCTTTCGGCACCCAGCGCCGCACCGGCCCGCCACGCAGCCATTCGTCCTGGAAGTGGCCGAAGCGGCGCAGGTCGGTGAATCCCTCGACGTCGCGCAGTGGGTCGAAGTCGAAGCTCTTCGCCTTGTCGAGCCAGAACGGAGAGCCGGTCTCGGGCGAGAAATGCCAGCGCACGATCTCGCGTACGTGGGCGTCGAGACGCTCGCGCGCTGCTGTAGCGGCCGAGGCGACGGTGGGGTCGAGGCCTGCGAGGTCGAGGTTGGGAGCCGGCGTGTCGAGGACGTCAGTCATTGGGTTCTCTCTTGCTCAATGGACTCGATGGAGGTCTTGCCGCTCAGTCCTGCACGGTCATAGTGGGCGGCGCGCGCTAGTGGGCGGCGCGCGGTGCTCAGACTCGCGCTACTGTCGAATGGTCATCGATCGTTCGTTGGTGCCGCACAGCCTGGCGCACTGCGCGCGGTGCTCAAAACTCGCGCCACCGTCGAGTGGCGTTCGCCATTGAGTTCGATGCGGGGGTGGCGTTCGATGCACCGGGCTACCGCTCAGACAGTTTGCGCTCCGTGCTCGATGCACCAGGCTGTGCTTCCGGGGGTGGTTGCAGTCCCGGTTTCGGTGGTACCTGTTCGACGATGTTCCGGTTGTCGCGAGGGCGGCGCCTTCGGTGGTACTGCATTTCCGGTCGTGGGGAGGGCTTGCCCCCTCCCGCGGTGAAAGAAATGTGTGCGCTGAGTTCTCGAATCGATGCGGGGGCAGGCCCCACCACGGGATCCGGTGGCTCGGGCCTAGCGGTCGGCCTTGGCCTCGGCGGCGGCTTCGGTCGGTGCCTCGGCGGGCTCGGCGGCCTCGCTCGCGCCCTCTTCGATGGCGAAGAGGCGGTTGCGGGCGAGGATGTAGATCGTGCCGTCGTGCGCGATCGGGGTCGTGTAGACCGCGCTGCCCATGTTGTTCTCGGCCAGGACTTCGAGCTTTTTGCCGGCTTTGAGGACGGCGATGTCCCCGTCTTCGTCACCGAGGTAGACCTTGCCGTCGGCGTAGAACGGCGAGCCCCAGACGGCGGCGAAGGCGTCGTAGGTCCAATAGTGCTCGCCGGTCTGGGCGTCGAGCGCGTAGAGGAAGCCCGAGAGGTCGGTGATGTAGACAATGTCGTCGTGGATCGCCGCCGTCGAGATGGTGCGATTGAAGTCTTCGCCGCCGCGCGTCCACACCAGGCCCGACGTCGTGATGTCGCCGCGCTTGGTGGCGTCGATGGCGTAGAAGTGGCCCGGGCCTTCGCCGTGCTCCGGGTCCTGGCCGACGCCGATGTACACCTTGTCGTCGTAGACGACCGCGTTGCCGATCAGGTTGTTGCGCGTGCCGGCACCACCCAGGCGCCAGACCGAATCCTTCGGGTTGGTGTCGAACTTCCAGATCACCTCACCAGTCTTTGGCTCGAAGGCGCGCAGCCAGCCGTCACCGCCGGGGAAGATCACCATCGCCGCGCCCTGGACGACTGCGTAGGTCGGATTGGTCCAGGTGCCGTGCAGGATCTCCTCGCCCGGGTCGGCGTTCTCCCACACCAGCTCGCCGGTGTTCTTGTTCAGCGCCAGGAAGCTCGGCGCGAGCGGCGACGGCACGTTGATGTGCCCCTCGTCGACGCCGTTACCGGTCGAGATATAGACAAGGTCGCCGATCACCAGGGGGGAGCTGGTCGCCAGGTTGTGCGGGAAGACGTCGAGCTCGCTCATCATGTCGAACGACCACAGGATGTCGCCGCCGGTGGCGCTCTGGTCGAGCTCGTTCTTGATCGTGCCCTCGTTGCCGTCGGCCAGGCCCTTGAGATCGGCGGACACGACCTCGGCACGGTTCGAGACGTACCACAGGCGGTCACCCTCGATCACCGGCGTCGAGCAGACGCCCTGCAAGGGCCAGTCGTGGAGCTTGGTCTCGGGCAGCTTGCTGTGCACGATCTGCCACAGGTAGGTGCCGTCGTCGGCCTGAAAGGCCATTACGTTGCCGCGATCTCCCGTGAGCTCGCCGTTGCGCACTCCTTCGTTGTTGGTGCCGACCACGAGGATGCCGTCCATCAGCACCGGACCGGCGTAGCTCTGCGAGCCGACGGGCTGCGACCAGCGGATGTTCGTGCCCTCTTCGATGTCCCATTCGGTGGCCAGACCGGTGGCGGTGGAGGTCATGTTGCGGTGCCAGCCGGCGCCGAACATCGCCTGGTCGTCGGGAGCCGTCGTCGGAGCCGCGGCGACCAGAGGCGAGACGGAGAGGCCGAGAATCGCGACCGCCACGGTGAGGGCCCGAGCGAGCGGGGCGAGAGCGGACTGCGGGCGGGGAAGAATCGATCGAGTCATGGAGGTTCCCGTCAGGAGAGCCCGGCGGTCGTGCCGGGAGTTCGTGGATTCAGTTCGTGCAGCGATGCAATTCGGATCAACACTGCGGATCAACACTGCGGATCATCGCGTTAGATCAACGCGCCGGATCAGTGCGGCGGATCGACGCGGCAGATCAACGCGCTGGATCAGCGTGCTGGGGCCGGAGCCAAGGGTGCGCTCGACGTCACGCGGACGTTGTCGAAGTACGCCTCGACCGGGGCGAATGTGTAGAGCGCCGGTGCGCCGGTCTCGATCGGCAGCGGATCCTCGACCGTCACCGTCCAGTCGGCGGGCTCGGGCTCGCCGGTCCGCCACACCTTGCCGCGGATCACCGCCTTGCGCTCCGCGCCCTCGCCGACGAGGTCGACGCGCGATTTCAGCGTGTACCAGACGTCCATTTCCCATTCGAACGGGAACTGCTGCATCATTCGCCGCTCGGACGCCCAGGAGCTGACCTGGATGCGCTGGTGGGCCCCCTGCAGGTCGACCAGATAACCGTTGTTGACAATGCCGAGGTCGGTCAGCCGCCGGCCTTCCCGGTTGCCGCGGGCGTCGACTTGGAGGGTGTAGCTGCTCATCGAGCTGGGGCCGAAGTACATCGTCGCGCGCGGTGCGCCGCGCGGCGCCTTGGGCTGCACGAGAATCTTGCTGGCGCCGGCCGCCGCATCCTCTGCCGCCGCCTCGTCGCGCACCTTGGCGCCTTTGCCAACCCCCAGCCAGCCGCTCGGCGGCTTGTCGTCGGCGACGGCCTCGAAGTCGAAGCTCCACGGCAGCGGACCGAAGATGCGCACGTCGGCCACGGCCTCGAGGCCGCGCGCGGCGGCGCGGACCGAGCCGAAGGCGGGGCCGCCCGCGTCGCCCGCGAAGCGCGCCATACCGTCGGCACCGATCGTGCCGCCGACCCCCTCGAGCGCCCAGGTCACGTCGTCGACGTGGCCGATCGGTCGTCCCTGGGCGTCGAAGGCGAAGACGTCGAAGTCGACGCTCTCGTCGACCATGCCGCTGTGCACTGCCGGTACGACGCGCAGCGACGCAGGCTTCGCGTTAGCCGCGAGGGGGCCGTCGCCGCGGAAGCGCGGCAGGTCACTCTGCGTCGACGCGGTCGACTCGGACGATGCCGTCGCGCTCTTGCCCAGCGCGTAGATGCCCTCTTCGGTGGTGAAGAAGATGCGCCCGTCGCTGATCGCCGGCGAGCCGTAGATCTCGGCATAGCGGCCCGACGGCATCTCGATGTGCACCTCGGCGAGCTTTTTCGGCTCGTCGCCTCCCTCGAGCACCAGCATGTTGCCGTTGACTTCGGTGATGTAGATCCTGCCGTTGGCGAGCACCGGCGACCCCTTGCCGACGGTGCCGTAGTTGAGCTCCCACAGCTCCTCGCCGCTGTCGGTTTCGAGCGCGTGCAGATTCGCCGAATTGTCGCCGACGTAGACCACGCCGTCGTGCACGATCGGCGAGACGAAACCGGCCTGGAGCTGGTCGATGTGCCAACGCTCGGCGCTGCGTGGCAAGACGCCCTGCGCTCCGGCGACATCGAGCGCGACGACGCGACCCATCACTCCGGCGTCGACGTTCTCCTCGCTGTGCGAGATGTACACCGTGTTTCCGGCGACCACGGGCGAGCTGTTGAGCCCGCGCTGGCTCAGGTGATACCGCCAGATCGATTCGCCGGTGTAAGCGTCGAATCCGTAGACCCAACCGTCGGCGCCACCGGCGACCAGCTGTCGCCGTCCGTCGATCTCTGCGATCACGGGCGAAGCGTAGGTGTTCAGGTCCTTCAGCGAACCCTCACCGCGCGCCACCCAGACGATCTCTCCGCTGCGCTTGTCGAAGGCGACCCAGCGGTCTCGCGGACCGCGGTTCGTGCCCCACGAAGCCGAGATCACGTGCGTGATCACACGGTCTCCGTCCACCACCGGCGTGTTGGTGCGTCCGCCGTAGCCCGAGAAGCGGCCGAAGTCCTCGCCCAGACGGCGCTGCCAGGCGACGGTGCCGTCGGCCGCCAAGGCGACGAAGCGGCCGTCGACCAGCTGGGCGTAAATCATTCCGGTCTCGGCGTCGCCGGCCGGGCTGCCCCAGCCGACGCGGTTCCACGGCACCGTCGTCAGGTAGACATTGAATGCTTGCTGCCACAAGGGCGTACCGTCGGCCGCGTTCCAGCAGGCGACGACTTCTTGCCGCGTGATGTCTTCGCCGACGCGGCCGACCGCGCACACTCGGTCACCGAGCACGACCGGCGTCGAGCGGCCGGTGAAGTCGCCCCGCCAGAGCAAATTGTCGCCGTCGAGCGACCAGGTGGCGATCAAGTCCTCGGCGTCGACGACGCCGGTTTGTTGGGGACCGCGCCAGTGGGTCCAGTCGGCATGCGCCGGGATGCACAACGCGACACTGAAAAGCAAAGCGAGAGGGAGCGAGAGTTGTCGGAGCAGCATCCGTTTCCTCGGGGTCTGTTGAGACTCGTGGTTCTGAGACGGGCGGGAGTGAGTTCGAAGCGTGGTGAACTGAGGCGGGGGGAGGGGCGGTCTCGCGACCGCCGCCATCCTACCAAGGCGGCCCCTCGCGGCTCGTGCGCTCGGCGCTCCGAGCGGAGATCCCGGGGCGACAGGCGAAGGGTGACAGACGGCGCGAAGCGGCGACCAGAGCGGGTACGTGAACGGTCGGACGACCTCCCGCGAGGCGCGGTAAAACGGCTGTAAAACCGCACGATTCAAGGCCGCGCGGCCGCTCAGGAGGACGCGGGCAGGGTCTCGGCGGTCGGCGGCGCGATCAGCAGCCGACCCGCGCGCGCGCCGCCCGCCGACCCGAGGCGCGCGTCGACCGGCGCCGACCAGACCCGCTCTGGATCTGCCAGAGCCGACGCGATCTCGTCGCGGGCGGCGAGCTCGTCGATCCGCCGCCCCACCGCTTCGTCCGGCGGCACGGTCGGAGAGCTCCACCAGCGAACGAAATCGTCGTCGTCGATCCACGCGACGGTGGCGTCGAGCCCGCGCAGCCGCGCCGCGGCGGACGGTCGCTCGTCCGGACGAAGATCGAGATGGAGACCGTTCAGGCCCTCGATCTCGAGGCGCTCGAGTGTCGCCAGGACATCGTGCAAGGTCTCGTCGCGATCGCTGACTGTGACCGCGATCTCGGGCACCGAGCCGAGGTGGTCCACCAGGCAGCGCAGGCGCCGTGCCGACCCCGCGAGGCCAACCACGCCGAACACCGCGACCGGGCTGCCGACGACTTCGCCGCGCCGCGCGTCCAACAACTCGAGGAATCTTGGGTTGGCCTCGAGGTAGGTGTCGTCGTCCAGGTCGACCAACGCCAGGGCCTCGGGATGCGCGAGGAAGGCGCGCGCCAAGAGCTCACGCGGCGCCTCGAGCTCGCGGTCCACCGTGCGGCGCGCGGCACTGATGCGCAGCCGATGTTCGTTGTGGGCCAAGACCTGCTCGATGCGTCGACGTTCGTCGGCCAGCTCGCGCACACGGCGCGCCAGCAGGTGACTCTGTACCGCCGCCACCGAGCCGAGGCCGGCGACCCACAGCAGGATCCACGCTTCGCGCGGATCGCGGACATCGACATCGAGCAAGCCGAGCTGAATGCCGCCGAAATGGAGCAGCGGCGGCCCGAGGGCGAGCAACATCGTCCGAGTGGCCAGCTCCGGCGGCCGGACCGCGAAATAGTCCTCGGTCTTGGGACGCGGAATTGGGAACGAGCCGTGCCGGATGCGGATCGAGAGGACGAGCAGCCACGGCGGCAGAATCCACACGGCGAAGCTGGTCGGGTCCGCGGCCTGGAGATCGAAGACGGCGGCGCGGAACACGTGGAAGAAGCCGAGCACGGCCATGGCGAGGGCGAACAGCAGGTAGATCGAGCGCCACCGCGGATCTTCGGCCGCCACCACCTGCCAGGCGGCCAGCACCGCCACGACCAGCGCCAGCACCGCGAAGAGCTGGAGGGTCGGACCGAGTCCCTCTTCGAGCGAGCCGCTGACCATCACCGGGACCACCGTGAAGTAGACCAAGAGGCCGACGACGAAGATCAAGATCGCCGGAAGGGTCAGCTGGCGCTCGAGCTCCGACGAGCGCCACCACCCTTGCTCGTGCGGGCGCCGCTCGACGGCCAGCAGGAGGAATCCGTACGACGCGACCAGGCTGAAGAGGCTCAGGATTCCAAGCGACAGGCTCTTGAACAGGAACGAAGCGGGGAGCACGATGCTGGCGACGAGGCCTGTGAGTGCGGCGGCGACGAGGTCGTTCCAGAAGCCACGCTCCTCGCGGCCTTGCACCCAGGAGGCGTTGGCACGGAGCGCCCACAGAGTGAAGAGCCCGAAGATCGGGTGGGTGATCGCTGGCTGCGAGAGATTGGAGAAGGGTTCCGGCAACTGCTGGACGATGAGCACGACGAGGGCCGAGATCGTGGTGACCTGGGCGATGCGGTCGCTCGTCAACAGATGGAGCAGTGCCCGAAGGAACGATCCGAGCCAGGGCTCGCGCGGACGGCGCCAGAGGCCACTCATCCTGAGCTCTCTGGGCGACGCGCCGACGAGCCGGCGGCACGCGCGAGCAGCATGCGGGGGAGCTCGTCGAGGCCGTCGATCTGGCGTGTCGAAACGACGGAGGGAAGGAGCTCGCGGAGCGCTTCGAGCGGCGTTCCGCGAAGATCTTCAGGAGCAAGCTCGACGAGGCCCTGTGCGGCCCGATTCCAGCGCACCAGCTCGCCGCGTGCCGACAGCTCGAAGACGCCGAGCTCGACGGCGTCCAGAGCCTCGCCGATGCTGGATTCGGGGGGCGGTGCGGAAGGCGGTCTCGAGGCCGGCCGCAGCACCGTCAGGCGCATCGGCCGGTCGATCGAGTCGGTCGTGGCAGGTGGCAGCTCGACGCCGCGCGAGGCGAGGGGCCCCGAGGTTTCCTCGATGCGCGCCACGATCGTATCGAGCCGTGCACCCTGCAGCTGGTCCCGGTCGCGGCCCGCCAGCTCTTCGAATCGTCGATTGACCACCTCGATCCGTTCGCCTTCTGAGCCCTCTTCGGTCTCGGCCTCAGGGCGATGGAGAACCTGGGCGGCGCTGCCGGCGTCGAAGAGCCGACGGAACTTCTGGCGCTCGGCGCGCAGCATGTCTTCGGCGTGTCGGCGTTCGAGAATCAGACGCAGGTCCTCTTCACTCGAGCGCAAGGCGGATTCGATGTCGCGGCGCTGGCGCTCTTGCTTCCGCGCGCGCCGTTCGAGCAAGCGCTGTTGCGCGACCGCCAGCCCGCCGAGCAGGGTGGTCGCGACCAGCACCAAGATCTCGCGCGTCGAGCGCAACGCGGGTTCGATCAGGTCGAGCCGGTACACCAGGATGTGCGCCACCGGGAAGACCAGCGCCCAAAGCAGCGTGACCACTGGTGGCGTGAGGCCGACAGCGCTGGTCAAGGTGCGCATCGCCGGCTTGGTCGGCGGCGGGAAAGGGGCGCGCCGCAGCGCGCCGACGGCGGTGAGCAGCACGAACGGCGTGAGCTTGAGCCAGCGCAGACCATCGGGGACCTCGAGAATCTGGCTGAAGGCGAGCACTTCGATCAAGTCGACACAGAACACTCCGAGAAACGCGATGGAGAGCGCGCCGAGCAGCACGCGCCAGCGCAGGGTGCGCGTCGCTTGCGCGACGAAGAGGAAGCGTCCGGCGATGTACGCGTCGAGCACGGTGTAGAGCAGAAACGACGGTAGGGCGCCGAGGCCGGTGTCGGTCAGAAAGCTCGGCAGCAAGATGAAATAGGCGGCCAGCCCGAACACCAGCAGGCTGGCCGACGGTGTGATCAGACGGCGCTCGTACCGCCACAGTCGCCACGGCTCCTCCCGCTGAGGGCGACGCTCGATTGCACGCATCAAGAAGACATATTGAAACGAATAGAGCACATCGCCGACGCGCAGTGCGAGCACCGCATCGGTACTGAAGAATGCCTTCCAGGTGACGGCGGCAAGCCACAAGCCGAGAGCGAGCTGGAGATCGAGCCAGAACGCGCGCTCGGCGCCGCGCTGCGGCGACGGCGCATGCCGCAGGGAAAGCAGCGCGATCAGCACCAGCGACGGAGCGACCCAGTACACACCTGGCTCGGCGAAGAGATCGAACCACGAGCCGGGAGAGGCCAGCAGGTCGCTCGCGGCGATCAGCGCGAGGACGACCAGAGCGAGACGCAGCCAGGAATCGGCGGCGGCGTGTCGAACTGCATGGTGGGCACTGAGCTCGGCAGACGAAGGCTCGGTAGAAATCACCGCCTCCCGAAGTCGAAATACAGACGAGAAATGTTGACCTTGCCGAGTTTAAACGAATGGTCTCCCATTTGCTCTCTCTTGATATTGTCTCGCCATGGACGGCATGCGGCCCCTTTCTGGAGAGCTCCCCGGGGAGGCCCACCGAGAGGCCGCAGGGGGCTCCGGTCGGTCTCGTGCATCGGGGAGCGGCCGACGACTGGGGGAGGTTCTGGTCGCCGAGGGCCAGATCGACCGCGACCAGCTGCGCCGCGCGCTCGAGATGCAGCAGATGATCGGCGGCCGGCTCGGGACCAATCTTCTCGAGATCGGCGCGCTCGAGGAACCGACCCTGCTCGCGGCGCTCGGTGCACAACGGGCGACCTGCACCGTCGGCGGTGACGAGCTCGAGGCGTGCTCGGACGACGTGCTGCGCCTGTTGCCGTCGAAGCTCGCGCGTCGCTACCAACTCGTTCCGTATCGCCTGCGCGGTAAGACGTTGTACATCGCCTCGGCGGATCCAGGCGACGCGCTGCACGAGGACGAGATCGCGTTCTTGACCTCGACCATGGTCAGAACCTGCATCGCGCTCGAGTCGCAGCTCGCCCTGGCGCTGCATCGGGCCTACGGAGTCGCCGTCGATACGCGGTTCCGGGCCCTGGCCGAGCGCCGCCGTCGAAGCACTGGCGCGCAGGCGGCCGTGGTGCGGCGACGGCCCGAGACCGATGTGCCGGCCCCGGTTGAGTCGGCCCCGGTCAGGTCGGCCCCGGTCGAGCCAGGAACCGTTGAGCCAGGCACCGTCGAGCCGCGGGCGACCGACGCAGGCTCGTCGACGAGCCCGTGGGGAGGTGCCTGGTCGACCAAGCCAGAGGCCGCAGGCGCCGCTCCGAGCGAGCCCGTGCAGGCCGAGGCTCTCGATCGATCGTCGGCGCCGGGCGACGCGCTCCCTGACCAGAGATCGCCGTCGCCGCGCCGCGTCGGAGCCCCGGCGGCGCCCGAACGCGAGTTCATCGAGCTCGACACCGACGACCTCGCTCTGCTCCGGCGCGACGCCGAGCCTGCCGACCGCGTCGCGCCGCGGATCGAAGCGATGCGCTCGGCGACGCCGGCGGCCGCGCCCGCGACGGACGAGGCGCCCCCGGCATCGCGGCGCGAAGCGGCGAACGAGGCCCCCCGAGATGTCGAACAAAGCCTGCGCCGCGCGGCGCGCCAGCTCCAGGAGGCCGAGATCCGCGACGAGATCGGCGATGTCTTGCTCGAGTTTGCGGCGCCGTTCCTGCGCCGGCGCGTGCTGTTCTTCGCTCGGAAAGACCAGCGGATTCTCGGCTGGCAAGGGGGCGGCGAGGGGATCGACCAGGGGGCCGTGCGCCAGCTCGACTTCGACGCCCGCCTGCCGTCCCTCTTCTCGTCGCTGCGCGACAGCTCGAGCTACTGGCTCGGACCGCTGGCGCCTCTCCCCGAGAACCGCAAGCTGCTCGCGCTTCTCGGCGAGCCTGCACCGCGGGAATGCCTGGCACTGCCGGTGGTTCTCCGCGGCAAAGTGATCTGCTATCTCTATGGTGACAATCTCGACGAAGGGGTCGCCCAGGCCCCGCTGGAAGCGCTGCGCCGCCTGGTGCGCAAGGCCGGCGTCGCGTTCGAGGTCTACATTCTCAAGAACAAGATCCGCATTCTTTGAGTCTCTTCCAACGTGCCTCTATCGAACGACTCACAGCCCAGCTCGCCCGAGCCTCGCGACGAGCGGACACCAACGCAGCCGGCCGACCGGCTGCGCGATGTGCTCGTCGTCGTCCGCTGGCCGCTGGTGGTCCTGGCGGTCGCTGTCCTCGGCTACCTGATGTGGATCGATTCGCTGGATCGTGCGGAGCGCGCCGCGCGCGGTCTGCGCGATACGGCCGGCGGCGCGGTCGAGCGGGCCGGCGAGCTGGCGCGTGGGCTGCTGACCTCCGAGGTCACCGAACGTTTCATGTCGGCGCTGCCGACCATCGACCCGAGCGGTAGCGGACGGCTCGAAGTGGCAAAAGCGGAGATCGTCGAGACCTTCACCCGCAGCGACGATCGCCGCGCCTTTTGGGACGTCGTGCCGCTGGGTCGGACCACGGTCGAGATCGAGGTGCCTGTGACGTATCGCTACCATTTGCGTCTCGAAGACGCGTGGACGATCGAAGTGCGTGGGCAGGTGGCGCGGGTGCACGCGCCGGTACTGAGACCGAGCCAGCCGCCGGCGATCGACACGTCGCGCCTGCGATCGCGCACCGAGGAGAGCTGGCTGCGCTTCGATGCCGGGGAGCAGCTCGACGCTCTGCAGCAGAGCCTCACGCCGCGGCTGCGTCGGCGCGCCGCCAGTCCCGGCCACATCGACCTCGTCCGCGACGAGGCCCGCCGCACGGTCGCGCGCTTCGTTCGCGAGTGGCTGCTCGGCGAGGGCTGGTGGGGTGACGACGGCTTCACGGCGGTCGACGTGGTGTTCGCCGATGAAGACGGCGCCGGGTTGCCTGGCGACCCGGAGCTGAGCTCGCCGGTGCCGGGACCGTCCCTGCGCGTCGACGACGCGATCGAGGTAGAGTCGCGGCCATGATCGAGCTCAACGGCAAAGAACGCAAGCACCTGCGTGGTCTCGCGCACCATCTCGACCCGCGGGTCCATATCGGCAAGCACGGTCTCACCGAAGCCGTGGTCGAAGAGGTCGATGGCCAGCTCGACGAGCACGAGCTGATCAAGATCAAATTCGTCGATCACAAACGGGAGAAGAAAGAGATCGCCGACGAGCTCGCGCGTCGCCTGCACGCCGCGGTCGCCGGCACCGTCGGTCATCTGGCGATTCTCTACCGACCGGCGCCCCGAGCCGAGCGGCGACGGATCGAGCTGCCACGGCGGGGAGACGCTGCGTGACGACGCGCCCGGCGGCCCTGGTTTCGGCGACCCTGGTTCCAGCGACCGTCCTCGCCGCCGCCGAATCGTATCTGCGGCCTCACCTGGTCCGTCTGCCGCCGGCGCTCGCCGTGCGGCTCTACGCGCGCGGCCGGCGCCTCGCCCTGGCGTCTCTGGCGCGGCGCCAGCCGACGCCGCGCCTGGTGCCCGCGGGCCTCGAACGGACGCTCTGGGGCCTGACGTTTCGTGCGCCGTTGCTCAACGCCGCGGGGCTGTGGAAGAGCGGTGCCCCGGACGGCTACCGGCTCGCGGTGGCCCAGGGCGCCGGCGGCTGGCTGGTCGGTACGACGACTCACCGGCCGCGCCCTGGCAATCGGCGCCGCGGCATCGCGCAGCCGTTCGCGCCCTATCCGCGCTCGCGCGCGGCGTCGAACTGGCTCGGCCTGCCCAACCCCGGCCACGCGGCCGTCGCCAAGGCGTTGGCCTCGTTGATCGCCGCAGGCGAGCGCGTCGACGGCTGCCCGATCGGCGCCAGCCTGGCGCTCGACCCGGCGGGTGACGAGGTGCCGGAGACGCAGCGGCTGGCCGAGCTCGTGGTCGGTCTCGAGCGCTATGCCGACGCCGGTGTCGACTTTCTCGAGATCAACGAGAGCTGCCCCAACACTGAGGCCGATGTCGCCGGCTTCGAGGCGCTCGAGCGCCGGCTCGACCACGTCGCCGCGCGCTTCCTGTCACGCCGGGAGCGTCCGCCGGTGATCGTCAAGCTGTCGTGCGACACGCCGCTCGAATCGGTCGCCCCGCTGGTCGACTTGCTGGTCGAGCGGGGAGTCGACGGCATCAACTTCGGCAACACGTCGACCGCCTACCGCGTACTGCGCCCCGATATCGATCGGCGCGAGCTGCGACTCTTCGACCACTTCACGAGCACCTTTGGCGGAGGGCTCAGCGGCCATCCGCTGCGTCCACTGTCCCTCGAGCTGTGCCGCGCCGCCGCCCGGCGCCTGGCCGAGCGGCCGCCGGCCCACGAGGTTCACATCGTGCGCACCGGGGGAGTCGAGTCGTCAGGCGACATCGAGCGCTCGTTGGACGTCGGTGCCTCGCTGGCGCAGTGGTACACGGGCTACTTCGAGCGCTTCGCCGCGGTCGGCCACGACGTCTACGCCGGCCTGTGGTCCGACCTCGAGACGAGCCTCGACCGAGGCCCTTGAGCCTCGCTCGGCTGGATCTTGGTTACGAATGGATCTTGGCTAAGCAGAGGAGCTCGCCAACTCGGTGAATGTGAGCCCGACCCAGGCGACCGCGGTGCCGGAGAGGTCCATCAGGCAAATGAGAAAGAGGTAGAACTGGCGCCGGCGAACCTGCAGCGGTTTTTCGAGATAGCTCTCGAGATCTTGCCTCGTGTGGTACTGCTTCAGCCGCTTGCAGGTCTGGGCCAGCTCGCGGCGCAAAAGGCCTTCTTCGGACAGCGAGTACACGACGAGAGCCGCCAGCACGATGCCGGAGTAGATCAGGAAGATCCGGACCATCTGCTGCCGATCGAGGAGCGCATCGGCCGATTGCTCGGCCAGGACCTGGGTGAAGAGGAAGCCGAGCAGAGTCACACCGTAGGCTGCCGTTCCCTTGACCAGGTTGGCGAGGCTCTCGCTGTAGCGCTGGACCATGCTCGCGGCCACCGCGCCCAGCTCCCGCTGATTCTCGAAGTACTGGGCGAGCCGCAGGATCGCGTAGTAGACCGCGCCGCGGGCCTCGACTTCGGCGAAGAGAAAGTACGCCGGCCGATTCGCGGAGTCGGCTGCGGACCCGACCAGACGGGGGCTCTGGATCGCCGTTTGGAAGCCTCGCGCGAGCGCGATCGAGGTCTCCTGGAAACGGTCGGGATGCCGGTAAAGGGCGTCGAGTTGCGCCGCCACGGACGAAGATTCGCTTGCTGTGAATCTAGCCTGGCGGTTCTTCAGATCCTTGGCGACGACATCCATGAGGAGGTCGCAGAAGTACTTCTGAAAGCTCTGGAACGCCGTGGGCACCGCGGCGTTCGCCGCGGTCAGTGCGACCGCTGTCTCCTTCAGCTCGAGC
This sequence comes from Acidobacteriota bacterium, assembly GCA_039194425.1. Classification (GTDB taxonomy): domain Bacteria; phylum Acidobacteriota; class Thermoanaerobaculia; order Multivoradales; family J023; genus JAUIJL01. The sequence continues at coordinate 94,151 of JBCCVZ010000002.1, forward strand.
GGCTGGTCGTCGCCCTCGAAGACGTGGACGGCGACCTGGCGGAGATCGAGCTCTCGCGCATGGGCGAAATCGAGTTGCGACATCATCCCTCCTGGACAGAGAGCGCTCCGACGCGGAACGCCAGACCGGAATGAGCCTCGAAATCGCGAAACCGAGAATCAGAGCACAGGGTATGCCAAGAGACATCCTTCAACACAGCACACGATGCGCCGGGCACGCGATGCGTGGGAGCGTGCCGAATCTATCCGTCCGTGCGGACTCTTACCTCTGGCCGGTGTACTCGACGTCGAGCAGCACGCGGACATCGCACGTCGGTGTAGTCTTCTTCACGAAGAGCGTCTGCTCGAGGCCTCGGTAGAGCGCGTCGGTCGACTGGCGGCCGGCGCAGTCCCACAGTGTCGTGTCGGTGGCAGTGCAGGAATAGGAATCGCGAAAGGTGTAGGTGTGCTCCCACACGGACGGATCCTGCGGATCGCTCACCGGCAGCCGATCGACGTGGCGCGTGGTGGCGCCGATGATCTGCCAGCTCGACGGGTCGTACTGGACGAACTTGAAGCTCGGATTCTGACCGTGGTTCGGTGAGATGCCCGGCGCCGAGATCGCCAGCTCCGCTGGACCGCGCGGGCCGTGCAGGATGCGGATCTCGTCCATGTGAGTGTGGCTCGTGAAGACGCCGACGATGGTGTCGCGGTAGCGGTCGATGTGCTCGAGGAAGGTGTTCTGCTGGTCGACCTGATCCCACATCGGCTTGTCGACCAGGCTGCCCGAGCTGTCGCAATACGCGCTCGTGCCGGGCGGGATGTGCATCGCCACGATCACCTTCTCATCATTCGCAGACGCCGATCCGAGCTGTTGCTCGAGCCACGCCAGCTGCTGGTCGCCGAGCTCCGCACGGTCGGTCCACGACGAACAGTACCCGCTGTTGTTGAACATCACGGTGTTCAGCGCCAGCACGCGCAGGCGGCGATCGCGCGTCGGGTACGCGGAGTAGTAGCCGTCGAGCCGGTGGGTCGGGTCGAGCAGACACGCGTCGCTCGCCGTGCCGACGCGGGTGCAAGGCGGTCCGTGGATTAGGGGCCAGTCGCGTGCATGGCCCGCGTCGCGGGTGTAGGGCGGCTCGGGATCGCGCCGTGAGTCGGAGAACTGGCAGTAGTCGCCGTCGAGCGAGTCGTTGTTGCCCGGAAGGTAAAGCAGCGGAATCGGTTTCGGGGCCGCCTCGACCACCGCGCGCAAGCCGGCCAACACCTCACCGATGTCGTCGGGAATGTCGGGCGTCGGATCGGCGTCGGTGTGAGCCGGCAGGTCGCCGAGGTAGAGAACGAAGCCCGGTGGATTCGTCGACGAGAGGATCCGGGCGATCTCGTGCTGCAAGCTGGTCCACAGATCGGTTCCGGTGTCGTGGTGGCGGCCGTAGGCGCTCTGGGTGCGCTGGTCGTTGAGATGGATGTCGGAGAGCAAGAGGAAGTACGGGGTCGATCCGGCGGCCGGCGGCGGTGACGGAGAGGAGACAGCTGGGCTATGTGGTGTGGCGCAGGACCAGACGGTCGCGGCCGCGACCCCGAGGAGACCGAGCCCGAAGAGCCGGAGGCAGAGCGCGAAACGACATCGAGTCATGGGCGGCAGATCCTTCGACGGTGAGAGATGGAAAGTATCTCTCTCAGTCTCTCCCATCGAGTGCCTGCTCGAACAGGCCGTCGACGCGATTGCCGGCGAGGTCCTCGAGCGCCGGGTCGACCCGGAACGCGACCTTGCCTCCACGCCAGGGCTCGGCGAGCGCGAAGCGCAGGCCCCGGGCCGCACAGCCGGCATCTTTCTCGACGACGGCGCGGGCCACGATCGGACGCTCATCGGTGTCGACGAGCTCGATCATGCGCGCGGCGAGCGCCGGATCGAGTGTCTCGCCGAAGTCGATCCGCGCCTCGAGCTGCCCGGGCGCGGGGGATGCGAGCGTCCAGTCCGTCGGATCGGGCGCGACGCGATCCGCGGGGCCGACGAGGTAGTGCTGTTCTAACGCCGAGGCGAGCTCCCGGCCCGCTGCGTCGCGCAGCGTGCCGTCGAGGCGCAGGGTGACGCGATCGCCCGGCGTCAGCACCGGCCCCAGAACCTCGTGCGGACCGACTCCGCGCTTGATGCGCCCCGGATGGACCCAGAGGGTGAGCCGTTGCCGTGCCGGGTCCCACAGACCGTCTGAGATCTCGACGAAGGCGAGCGGGATCTCGGCACCGGCGGCGTCGAGCAAGTGGACGTGACGGGCGACGTCGACTGGAAGCATCGGCGCCGAGAAATGGACGTAGAACCGCAGCAGGTTGGCCGGAACAATGCCGCCCGCGCAGGGCTCGACGCCCTCGACGACGGTGAGTGGCTTCTCCGTCGACGGTGCCTCGGGGAGCTCCCAATGCGCCTCGAGGACCTGTTCGCCGAGCTCGAGGCGCGCGCGCAGCACCAGGCCTGGGGCTGGCGGAAAGCGCGGCGTGAAAGCGAGGGTCGTGGTGCCGTCGAAGGCCTCGGACGTCTCGGTCCGGCCGAGCAGCGAAGGCATCTCCGCGACGACTCGTCCGACAGAGTCGAGGCGGGTGGGTTCGAGCGCATGGACCACGAGGCGTACGTCATCGAGTGGTCGCACGCCGCCGAGTCCACGCGCCTCGACCCGCCCGAAGGCGGGTAGGGCCGGATCGACTTGGGCCCAGAGCAACGGCTGCGGCCGCCGCGCTTCGTCATCGGCTCGCGCCGAAGCCAGAAACCCGGGTGAGACCGCACAGGCCACCAGGCCGAGGACGATCGATGCCATCCCGGCCCGAGTAGGGCACCGATCCAAGAAGGGCCGGTGCGATCCGGTCACAGGCGGTCGGTCGGGAAGTGCGAGAGGTTCAGCGTGCCGCCGGGCTGACGCTGCAGGAAGACGACGACCTCGTCGTTCAGCAGGTCCATTTGCTGAATGCCGGCGCCCGAGCGTTGCTCGAAGGCCACACCGGCAGTGAAGCCTTCGACCTCGCGCGTGATCTCGCCCTCGTAGCGAGCGATGTCCTCGGCGTCGACGATCATCCAGGTTTGGTTGCTGTTGGCGATCAGGACGCGGTCGCGACCGTCCTTGCGGTAGACGACCATGTCGAGCGGATAGTTGCCCCAACCGAACTCGGCGATGGTTCGGCCCCGCAGATGCGCGCCATCGTCGAGCGCCGCCACCGGCAGTGTGACGAAGGGAGTGCACAGGTAGGCTGCGAGGAGATGCTGCGCGCCGTCGAGCCGGTAGGGCACGAAGGCGCGAATCGGGGAATGCGTCTCCCACACGCCGTGGGCGCCGTGGAAGATCTCGATCGACGTCGCCGAGGATGCCGCGTTCGATTCTCCCGCCGCATCCGCGAAGGGCCACGGCAGGCGCCAAAGGGTCGACGCGAACTCCTCGTTCGACAGCCCGGCGACGACGACGCTCGCTCCGCCGTCATCGTCTTCGACCACTGCCAGGTCGCTGATTGCGTCGGCGCGCAGCGACGAGCCCTTCCATTCGGACATCTTGTCGGCAGCGATCGGGTTGGGCAACCTCGCTTGGCGGTACGGCACACCGGCGAGAGGCACCTCGAGGATCTCGGCTTCGGGGGTCACCTTGAGCAAGACCTGCGCGTCGGCGACATCGTTCGGCAGCTGCCAGCGCGACTCCCAGGTCGCGCGCCCGCGTGACACGGCGAGGTAGATCTCTTGGGTGATGCGATCGACGGCGAGGTCGTGGATCATCACCTCGCTCGAGCGCGTCCCGAGAAGCGCCGCGATTTGGGTCTCGAGATCACCGATCGGCGTCGCCTCGTTCGAGGTCCGCGGCGTGCGCTCTCCGAGGTCGAAGGCCCAAACCGTTCCGTTCTTCGAGTCGCCGATCAGCAGCTCGCCGCTCGGGGCGAAAGCGAGGACGCTCAGCGAGCCGATCGGCGGTGCGGCCTGGTCGGCGTCGTCGGCTGTGTCTTGTCCGACCGCTGGCACCGCCGAGCCGAGCAGAGCAAGAATGAGAGCGACGACGAACGCCACGGAGGATCGGGGCACGCGGCGTGCGGCGACAGAAGAGAAAGAGCGTGACATCAGGTCTCCTGGATCGGGTCGGTCGAGGACGATTGGACTGTCCCTGCTGGTTTTTCAGCATTCCGGGCGTACTACGCCTGCCGTGGCTGAAAGTTTCACCCCGCCTTAGCCGAGAAGCTCGAATCCAACCGCGGCGAAATGGTGATCGAACGAAAACGCGTACCGAATGGCGTGTTGGTTCATCAGCGCGAAGCTCGTCGCATCGACCGCCGACAGCTTGTGCAGGTCCCGACGCTCGAAATAGGGCCACGCAGACCTCAGGGAATCTGGCGGACAATCCAGCACCTCGAATCGTGCGAGGTCTTGGAGTGAGGATCTCCACGCCAGGGCGATCTTTCGTTCGGTCGATCGGTCCAGGAACGTAAAGGTCTCGAGGACGACCGGTACGGAAGTACAGAGCCGTGCCCCGAGGTCATTGACCGCTGTCCAGGTAGTTCTCGCCCGTTCATGAAGAGGGTCTCGGGTCAATGCGAGAGCGACCCATGCCCCAGTATCGACGAAGACCGTGTCTCCAGCGCGAATCAAGGATCGTCGTAGATCGTGTCGTGATCGATCGCAGAGTGACGAATCTCGCCATCCCAAAGACCGACCGGCCCCTGATTCGCCGCGCGGGAGGCCTGTTCCGGGACGTCTTGGACCTTGGACCGGAGCCAAATCCTTCGGAAGGCTTCTCGGAGGAGCTCGGCTTCGCTACGCCCGGTCTCCCGAGCAATGGCTCGAAGTGCGATCAACTCTTCGTCGTCGAGAGGAATCTGGAGAACTGTCATCTGAGGATCTTGCGCGCCGCTGCGGATCCTGTCAAGTGAGTGCACCTCGCTGCGTCCCCCTGCCACGTCGCGGAGCTGCTCAGAAGCCTCCGAGCCCTGGGCTGGTGACGACTGTCTCGTTCGACACGGCGGCCACGGGGTTGGCGTAGTGGCGGTTGATCAGCCGCACGCGGAGACCGGTCGTGGCGAAGACGGGCCAGAGCGAGGAATCGACCGCCAGGGTGACGAGGTTCGACGTCGGCAGCACGTTGGCACCGCGATGACCCCAAGCGGGGTGCGCAGTTCCACTGTAGAGCGCGACGACCTCGCCGGTCGGCGGGTCGGAGAGCTCGACGACCGTGTGTGGGTCGAGGCCGGTGGCGCTGATCCAAATGCACTCGCCGGCGCCGCAGCCCTTGCCGGCGGCGCTGATCGACGGTGCGCTCGCGGCGCCGGGCCAGCTCGCGTCGGAGCGGATGAAGCGCGGACCGCTCCGCACGATGCGGCCGTTCTCGTTAGGGTAGCGCAGGTTGAGCAGCACACCCGGCGACTGGAAGGCGGAGAGAACGCTGCCGGTGAGCCGGCCGGTGAGGGAGGTCGTGGCACCGTTGGGCGACCTCGACGGGGTGAGCGTCTGCAACACGCCGCCGGTCGCCGTGTCGCGCACTTCGACTGTGACGCCGGTCGGCACCGTTCCGTCGACGATCATCCAGAAGCAGTCCCGCTGGGTACAGCCGACGCCGAGATTGGTCACCGCGTTGGCGAGCGACGGCACTGCAGCCTGCGACGTCGCGGTCGGGATCTGCTCGAGGAACGACGCAAGGTCGGCGATTTCGCCGGCGTCGAGGCCGAGCGGGCGAAGGTCGGCCGAGCGCCGTGGGTTGGTGATGAAGCCGTCGTTGTAGTCCTCGACGACCTCCGTGAGTGTGCTCGCCGAGCCGTCATGGAAGTAGGGGGCGCTGACGTCGAGGTCGATCAGCGGTGCGGTCTTGAATTTGCCCTGGTCGCCGGCCAGGCCAGTATCGCTCTGGCGTCCGGGGTCGGCGCTGGCCAGCACCGCGTGCAGGTGTCCGTCGGAGAGGCGTGAGCCGCTGTGGCAGTTGCTGCAGCGCGCCTTGCCGAGGAAGAGCGCGCGGCCTGGGTGGTCGACGATGGACGGGTGGTCGAGATCGGCGGTGCGCGAGATGCTCTCGACATAGGCCGCCAACGCGGTGCCGATCGTGTCGGCCGACGGTGCGGCGCCGAGAGTCGACTGGAAGTCGGCGACGAGGTCGGCGTCGAGCGTGAGCCGGGAGAGAACGACGTCGAGGCTCACTCCCATCTCGCGTTCGTGCGCCAGCGGCAGCAGCCACTGTGCGCCAGCGTCGGCCGTCGAGGCGGTGAGCATCTTGGCGTGACTCGGAACGCTGCCGGCGAGCGCCGGAGCGTTGCGAGCCCCGGAGCGGCCGTAGACGCCCGGTGACGTCGCCGACTGATCGCCGTAGCCGGCGTCGGGTCGGTGACAGGTGGCGCAGCTGAGCGTCTGGTTGGCCGACAGGCGCGCATCGAAGAAGAGCTGACGGCCGAGGGCGACGAGCCCGCTCGAGTGGCTTGGCGGCGAGCTCGGCCCGGCGAAGGCGAGTCGCCGTAGCGTGCGCTGATCGAGCGGCGCCGAGAGCAGATCGACCTCGTCGATCATCAGCTTGGCGTCCGTGCCGCCTCCGGCGAGGGTCGCGGGGCCGATCTCGAGGCGCCGCGCCTGGCCATCGGTGAGTGCCGCTGCCAGGTGGCGCTCGGCCGCGGCCGGCAGCGTCACCGTCTTGCGCAAGACGCCGTCGACATAGACCTCGAGCGCGCCGCGCTGCTGGCTAACTGCCAGGTGGTGCCATCCGGCGCCGGCAGAGAGCAGCTCGCTGGCCGGGACCAAGTTCATGTCGGCGAGCAGCGCCGCGGTCGCTTCGTCGCGCACACCGAGCTTCACCTGCGAGCCCCACTTGCCCAGGTAGAGCAAGTCGGAGCCGATGCCGAAGACACGGAAGTTGCTGCCGGTCAGGTCGACCAGTGGGCGCAGCCAGACACTGATCGACCAGCCGGCGCCGGCCATCGCGCCGAGCTGCGCACCGTCGAGTGTTGACTCGACGAATGATCCGGCCGGAAAGTAGATCGCGTTGCCGCGAAGCCCTTCGGTGAAGTCCTCGAGCACGCCGGTGGTTTGCCAGACGGTCCTCGCGTCGCGGTAGTCGTACGGGAAGGCGGCGCCGCCCTGCAGCGTGCCGACCAGCCCCTGACCCGACACGTCGAGCGTCGTCGTCGAGGCGTACGTCACCGCGTCGCGCGCCAGCAGCCAATAGAGCGAGCCGCCGCTGGTCTGCTCGAGCTGGCGCGTCGCGTCGACGTCAAGGATCAGGCCCTCGTTGAACGGAAAGCTGGCGAGAAAGCGGCCGTCGCGCTCGCGGAAGAGCGGCACCTCGAAGTAGCGTCCGGAGTGCGAGGTGATCAGCGCGTAGGTGTCGCGCCCGCCGAAATAGGGCACGCGGACGGACGGATCGCCCGGACGCGGGCTCCACATCGAGTGACCGAGAGCCAGCGGCGCGAGCAGGATGGTCTCGTAGTCGAGCGGATGACCGAGTGAGCTCGGGTGCACCTGGCCGCTGAGCGCCTCGTAGGCCGCCTTGAGCGCGTCCCCGGCGGGCGTGCCGACCCAGTTCGAGACCGAGTCGGTGACGTTGCCGCGAGTCCAGTTCACCGGCCCGTCGACATGCTCGAGGCGCCAGCCGGTGCGCGCTCCGATCACCGAGAACGCGTTGCGTAGCGTCGCCTTGTAGCTCGGTGTGATCGGGAAGAAGAGCTCCGATGCGTCCCAGCTCAGCCAGGGATAAGCGCCGGGCAGCGACGTCGACTCGTCGAGCTCGAGGGCTCCGGTGACGCCGCCGTCCCGCGCATGGACGACCAGCGGCCGTCGGGCGATCGGGTAGGCGTCGGAAAAGAGCGTACCGTCGGGCAGCAGGGTTTCGGCGGCCGCGCCCGGTCCATGGCGCCAGTACATCGCCGACACCGAGCGCGGTGTGCTCCAGCCCGTGTCCTCGACGCTCGCCGGCTGGCCGTCGACCGCGTGAGGATTCGGGTTGTACGAATACATCAAGAAACGGATCTGCAGATCGTTGTTCGGGTGCCCTTGCCAGATGAGCAGGCGGCCGTCCATCGACAGCGTCGGCTCGTAGCCGTGCAGGATCGTGCTGCCAGTCTTGAGCAGACGCGCCTGCGACAGGGTGGTGGCGCTGTGCACGGCGGCGCTGGCCGAGCGCGGATTGCTCACCACCACGCGAACGTCGGTGCGGCCGAGGATCTTGTCCTGGTCGGCGAGCGGGATCGTCGACGCGAGGATGTTCGTGTACTTGCCGACGACCTTGAGACGGTACGTCTCGTATGCGTCGGTTGCGCTCGCCGCCCCAGAGGCGTCGGAGCGATAGGGATTCGGCTCGAACGACGGGTCGGGGTAGGCCGCGAGATGCAGGCGACCGTCGGCTTGGCTCGGACCGGCGCCGTAGCCGGGTGAGCCGACGTCCCAGTCGAACACAACAGGCGGCGAGAAGAGGCCGCTCGCGTTCTGGAGGTCGGCGTACGGATCGCCCGTGGTTCCGATCGCCTCGGGGCGCATCACGCGGACCGTCCAGCCATACTTCAGCGCACCGTTCACCGTGCCGAGGTACTTGGCGTCGAAGAGCAGGCGGCCGTCCCAGCCGGCCGCCAGGCCCTTCGCCTGTGTGTGGACGAAGGCCGGCAGGCGATTCGCCTCGGCTTCGTCGGCGAGCGCGGGCCGAGGCACGAGACTCACCGCCACGGCGAGCCCCACGAGGCTGAAGACGAGGCCAACGGACAGCGATTGAAGCACGGGGGGCAGGGGCATCGGTCCGCCTTTCGACGAAGCGGTCGGGCAGGAGTCAGGTCATGGCGTCAGTACGTGCTGTCGTTCTCGCCGCTGGCCTGCACAAACCATGCGATCGGTGGCTCGACCGGTCGCCAGATGGCGTCGTCACCCTCGGCGTCGAGATCCCCGAGAGCATTCTCGAGCAGCTCGGCCACCGTGCGCAGAGTGGTGATGCGGGCATGGAGCTTATCTTCGCCGGCGATCACGGTCCAGGGCGCGCGCACCGTGCTCGTCCTGGCCAGCATGTCGTCGATCGCCATCTCGTACGGCGCCCACTTGTCGCGATTCCGCCAGTCCTCGTCGGTGAGCTTCCACCGCTTGTGCGGCGTCTCCCGGCGGGCCTCGAAGCGGCGCAGCTGCTCTTCTTGGGACACGTGGAAGAAGAACTTCCCGAGCAGGATTCCCTGGTCCTCGAGCTGGCGCTCGAATTCGTTGATCTCGCGGTAGGCGCGGCTCCATTCGGGCTTGGTGGCGAACCCCTCGACCCGCTCGACCAGCACGCGGCCGTACCAGCTGCGGTCGAAGATCGAGATCTGCTTGTCGCGCGGCGGCTCGAGACGTCGCCAGAAGCGATACAGATAGTGGCGTTCGGCGTCGTCGCCTTGCGGCGCACCGATGGGGAAGACGCGGTAGCCGCGTGGATCCAGCTTGCGCGTCAGTCGGCGGATCGCGCCTCCTTTACCGGCGGCGTCCCAGCCCTCGAAGACCAGCACCAGCGGACGCTGGCGCCGGTAGAGCGCCTGCGCCAAGCGGCGCAACCGAACCTGCAGTGCGGGCAGCTCGGCGTCGTAGGTGTCGCGGTCGAGGGATCGGCTCAGATCGACGTCGGCGAGCCGTGGTGGAGTCTCGGACGATTGCATCATGAGTCCTCCCCGGAGCGCTGTGCCGCAGCGTCGAGATCCTCGGGCAGCGGCAGCTCGCGCGCACGGAGCCCACGCTCGAGCGCCGCGCACACGGCCTCGAAGGCGCGGACGCGCATCCAGCGTTTGTCGGTCGCGGCGAGTAGGGTCCACGGCGCCGGTGCCGAGTCGGTCGCTGCGAGCGTTTCCGAGATCACCTCGACGTACTGGTTCCAGGCCTCGAATGCTTTCCAGGTCGCGTCGTTGACTTTCCAGCTCTCGTGGGGATCGGCCGTCAGCTCCTCGAGACGCTTCTTCTTCTCGTCGCGTTCGAAGTGCAAGAAGAGCTTGACCACGACGTGGCGGTCGTCGGTGAGCATGCGTTCGAAGTCGACGATGTCTTCGATCCCGCGGCGCCAGGCGGCTCGACTCGCGCCATACTCGGTGCGCGCCCGGAACAGGCGCGAGTACCAGCTCTGGTCGAAGATCGCCATGCGTCCGTAGGCCGGCAGGCGCTGCCAGAAGCGCCACATCCACGGCAGCTGCGCCTCGGCGCTGCGCGCTTCGCGGGTGTAGTGCAGGTCGAATCCGCGCGGCTCCAAGCGCTCGGTGAACTTGCGGATCAACGACCCCTTGCCCGAGGCGTCCCAGCCCTCGATCACGAGCAGGCTCGCGAGGCCGCCGCGCCAGCAGGCGCGCTGCAGCTCGAAGAGCCGAGTTTGGAGTGGCGGAAGACTCGCCTTGTAGTCCTTCTTGGCGAGCTCACGATCGAGTGAGATGGATTCGAGCATCAAACTCCCGTCCAAATGGATCCGTCCGACAGATTTCTGGGCTGAAGAAGACTCTCAGAAGCTATTGTACCCAGTCGTCGGCATCCAGACGACCGCAGCCAGGCGACTTGATCCAGACGGCCGTCTGCGGGCGAATGAGTCTGCACTGACACCGGCCCACGGGGCTCGGACGGCATGCTAGGATTCCGCCGCCCCGTCGTGGCTTCGCCGCTGTTCGTGCAGGCGACTCCTACCGCTCGGCCTTCTGTCGCCGAGCTCGCGAAGTCCACCGGCGCGCGGCGCCTCCCCGAAACGATCCCGCGCGTGCCCGACCGCTCGGCACCGACGCGACTTGAATGCCACGACGAGCCGGCTGACGAGGCCGAGGAGCTTCGATGAAGATCCAGATGAGCGACGAGCAGAAGCTGCTGCGCGACGAAGTGCGGCGCTTCGCCGAGGAGAAGGTGCGACCGATCGCGAAAGAGATTGACGCCGAGGGTACGTTTCCGCGCGAAGTGATCGCGGAAGCGGCCGAGATGGGTCTCGCGGGTGTCTCGGTGCCGGAAGAACACGGCGGCGCCGGCATGGACACCATCTCCTACTGCATCGTGATCGAAGAGATCAGCCGGGTGTGCGGCTCGACCGGCGTGATCCTGTCGGTGAACAACTCCCTGGTCTGCGATCCGCTGATGGCCTGGGCGAACGACGACCAGAAGGTGCAGTGGCTCGCGCCGCTCGCCTCGGGCGAGCGTCTCGGCTGCTTCGCGCTCACCGAGCCCGGCGCCGGCTCTGACGCGGCTGCGCTGCGCACGACGGCGCGCCGCGACGGCGACGACTACGTGCTCAACGGCAACAAAGTGTTCATCACCAACGGCACCGACGCCGACACCGCATTGGTCTTCGCCACGGTCGACCTGGAGAAGCGGCACCGCGGCATCACCGCCTTCATCGTCTCGTCAGACACGCCGGGCTACAGCCACGGCCACCACGAGTACAAGCTTGGCGTGAACGGCTCGGGCACCACCGAGCTGGCCTTCGAGGACATGCGGATCCCGGCGTCGCAGCGCATCGGCGCCGAGGGCGACGGCTTCAAGATCGCCATGGCGACGCTCGACGGCGGTCGCATCGGCATCGCGGCCCAGGCCGTCGGCATCGCCCAGGGTGCCTTCGAGGAGGCGCTGCTGTACTCGAAGGAGCGCGAGCAGTTCGGCCGCTCGATCTCGAACTTCCAGGCGATCCAGCATTACCTCGCCGACATGTCGACCGAGCTCGACGCCGCGCGTCTGCTCACCTGGAAGGCCGCCTGGACGAAAGAGAACCGCAAGCGCTACAGCCTCGAAGCGGCGCAGGCGAAACTCTTCGCCTCCGAGATGGCCCAGCACGTCACCAACAAGGCGCTGCAGATCCACGGCGGCTACGGCTACATTCGCGAGTACAACGTCGAGCGCTATTTCCGCGATGCGCGCATCACCGAGATCTACGAGGGCACCAGCGAGATCCAGAAGATGGTGATCGCGGACTGGGTCGTCAACAAGAGCTGAGGAGAGCCCATGAGCGTGATGACCCGTGAAGCGGTCGAGGCTCCCGCGATGAGCTGGGAGCTCGACGAAGACCAGAAGCTACTGCGCGACGAGGTCCGCCGGTTCGCCGAGGAGCGCATCGCCCCCGGTGAAGCCGAGCGCGACAAGGAGCACCGTTTCGCCAGGGACCTGATCGCCGAGATGGGCGAGCTGGGGCTGCTCGGCATGATGATCGACGAAGAGCACGGAGGCCCGGGCTTCGACGTGATGACGTACGCGCTCGCGGTCGAAGAGCTGGCGCGCCTGTCGCCGTCGATCTCGGTCACCATGTCGGTGACCAACTCGGTCTGCTGCTGGCCGATCCAGCGCTTCGGCAGCGACGAGGTGAAAGCGACGATCCTGCCCGAGCTCGCGTCGGGCGAGGCGATCGGCGGATTCGGTCTCACCGAGGCGGGATCCGGCTCGGACGCCGGGGCGATGAAGACCACGGCGCGGCGCGACGGCGACAGCTGGGTGATCGACGGCGAGAAGGCGTGGATCACCAACGCGGCGGTCGGAAAGTACTTCGTCGTGCTGGCCAAGACCGACCCCGACGCCGGCACCAAGGGCATCAGCGCCTTCGTCGTACCGTCCGACACCCCCGGCTTCAGTGTCGGCGCGTCGGAGGAGAAGATGGGCCTGCGCGCGTCGAACACGGCGACGCTCTACTTCGAGGGCTGCCGGGTGCCCGACACGTACCTGCTCGCCGATGTCGGCCAGGGCTTTCGTGTCGCCATGGAAACACTCGACCACTCGCGCCTCGGCATCGCGGCGCAGTCCGTCGGCATCCACCAGCGCGCGCTCGAGCTGTCCGTCGCCTACGCCAAGGAACGCGAGCAGTTCGGGCGACCGATTGCCGGCCACCAGGCGATCGCCTTCAAGCTCGCCACCATGGCGACCGAGCTCGAAGCCGCCCGCGCCCTGACCTACCACGCCGCCCTCTCCGAGCACGGCCCCGACGCCGGACGGCTCGCGTCGCAGGCCAAGCTCTACGCCTCCGAGGCCGCCAACCGCGCCTGCTGGCAGGGCGTGCAGGTCCACGGCGGCAACGGCTTCTGCGAGGACTACGAGATCGCCCGCCTCTACCGCGACGTGCGCGTCACGACGATCTACGAGGGCACGTCCGAGATGCAGCGCATGGTGATCGCCCGCCACTTGACGCGCTGAGCCGCCTCGCTGCGGTTCGTCGTGTTCCAGGGCCTCAGCGTGTGGTCGACCGCGCCCGAGGTTGAAACCTCGGGCTCACTTCGTGCGTCCCTCCGGGACGCGTCGCTCGTGCGGGTGTAGACTCGACGAGACGCGTCTCGCCTTCGATTTCGTCTCCTGTCCCCGATTCCTGCACAAGACGAGGTTTTCATGGCCGATCAGATCGCGACGTCCGAAGCTGTGACGACGGGCGGTGTCGCCGTCGCCGAACCGCCCGCATCCGCTCCGGCCCCGGCGCCCGCCGCTGACGCGAAGCCCGAGGGCAAGTATCGGTCGACCTTTCCGGTGCGCATCGTCACCGCGGCGGCGCTGTTCGACGGCCATGATGCGTCGATCAACCTGATGCGGCGACTGATGCAGGCGACCGGGGCGGAGGTGATCCACCTCGGCCACAACCGCAGCGTCGAGGACGTCATGCGGTCGGCGCTCCACGAGGATGCGCAAGGGGTGGCGGTCACCAGCTACCAGGGTGGGCACATGGAGTACTTCGCCTACCTGCGGGAGCGGCTCGATGCGGTCGGTCTGGAGCACGTCAAGATCTTCGGCGGCGGTGGCGGAACCATTGTGCCGGAGGAGATCGACAGTCTGCACGGACGCGAGATCGGGCGCTTTTTCTCGCCCGACGACGGACGCACCCTCGGCCTGCAGGGCATGATCGACGAAGTGGTGAAGGGCTGTGATCGCGACGTCGCGAGCCGGCCGCTGGGCCCTGCGGGAGACACCGTGGGCGATGCCGACGCAGAAGCGCGGGATCGCCGGACGGCGCGGGCGATCAGCCGCGTCGAGGCGGGGTTGCCGACCGACGACCTCGACCTGCCGACCGTCCGTCGGGCGCCGATCGTCGGCATCACCGGCACCGGCGGTGCTGGCAAATCGAGCCTCACCGACGAGCTGGTGCGGCGCTACCTACGCGACTTCGACGACAAGACCATCGCCGTCGTCTGTGCCGACCCGACGCGACGCAAGACCGGCGGCGCGCTGCTCGGCGATCGCATCCGCTTCAACTCGCTGCACGATCCGCGTGTCTTCCTTCGCTCGGTGGCGACGCGCGGCGCCAAGGGCGAGATCTCGTCGACCACCGCCGAGGTGCTCGAGGTGGTGCGGACCAGCTACGACCTGGTGATTCTCGAAAGTGCCGGCATCGGCCAGGGCGACAGCGCGATCGCCGACCTCGCCGACGTCTCGCTCTATGTGATGACCGCCGAGTACGGCGCGCCGTCCCAGCTCGAGAAGATCGACATGCTCGACTTCGCCGACCTGGTGGCGATCAACAAGTTCACCCGTCGCGGCTCGGAAGACGCGCTGCGCGACGTGCGCAAGCAGTACCAGCGCAACCACGATGCGTGGGACGAGGACCCTGAGTCGCTGCCGATCTTCGGCACCAGCGCGGCGCAGTTTGCCGACACCGGCGTCGACGCGCTCTACGCGCAGCTCGTCGCCCTGCTCTCGAACCGAGGATTCGACGGTGCGTCGTCGACGACGGTCGGCGTAGCTCGCGTCACGGACACGGCGCGTGCCATCATTCCCCCCGAGCGTGAGCGCTATCTCGCCGACGTCGCGCGCACGGTGCGCGACTACCGCGACTGGGTCGCCGAGCAGGTCGACGTGGCGGCCGATCTCGAGGCGCTGCGCGGCGCGCTGGCGGTGCTCGAAGTCGACGTGCCGAGCGCGTGGCGTCCTCTCGCCGAGCTCGTCGCCTCGTCCGAGGTGGCGCGCGCGGAGGCGGCCGAAGCGCTCGCCGCCGAGCACGATCGGCTGCTCGACCGGCTCGAGCCGTCGTGCCGCGACTTGCTCGCGGAGTGGGACGACTGGGTCGCGCGCTACCGTGCCGACGTGTTCACGTACACCGTGCGCGGGCGGGACATCGCTGTCGACACCCACCGTGCGACCCTGTCGGGCACGCGGCTGGCCAAGGTCGCGCCGCCGCGCCTGCGCTCGGCCGCCGACCGGCTCCGCTGGCGTCTGCTCGAGAACGTGCCGGGCGAGTTCCCGTTCACCGCGGGCGTCTTCCCGTTCAAACGCCAGGCCGAAGACCCGACCCGCATGTTCGCGGGTGAAGGCACCGCGGCACGCACCAACCAGCGCTTCCACTATCTGGCCGACGAGCAGCCGGCAAAGCGCCTTTCGACCGCGTTCGACGCGCTCACGCTCTACGGCGAGGAGCCCGGTCCGCGGCCCGACATCTACGGCAAGATCGGCGAGTCGGGCGTCGCGGTGTTCACGGTGGAGGAGGCCGAGCAACTTTATGCCGGCTTCGACCTGTGCGACCGCGCGACCTCGGTGTCGATGACCATCAACGGCCCGGCGCCGACGATCCTCGCCTTTTTCTTCAACGTCGCCATCCGGCAGCAGTGCCGGCGCTGGCTGCGCGAGAACGAACGCCTCGACATCACGCCGGACCAGGATCTACAGCCTGACAAGGGCCGTGGAGCCACCTGGGAAGACGTGCGTGCACTGCTCAGCGATGACGAGTACGCGGCGATCCGTGCCGCAACGCTCAAGAGCGTGCGTGGCACGGTGCAGGCCGACATCCTGAAAGAGGACCAAGGGCAGAACACCTGCATTTTCTCGACCGAGTTCGCCCTGCGCTGCATGGGCGACGTGCAGCAGTTCTTCATCGACCACGGCGTGCGCAACTTCTACTCCGTGTCGATCTCGGGTTACCACATCGCCGAGGCCGGGGCGAACCCGATCCACCAGCTCGCCTTCACCCTCGCCAACGGGCTGACCTACGTCGAGTACTACCTCTCGCGCGGCATGCCGATCGACGCTTTCGCGCCCAACCTCAGCTTCTTCTTCTCCAACGGCATGGACGCCGAGTACACGGTGATCGGCCGGGTCGCGCGGCGCATCTGGTCGGTGGCATTGCGCGAGCGCTACGGCGCGTCGGCGCGCTCGCAGATGCTGAAGTACCACATCCAGACCAGCGGTCGCAGCCTGCATGCGATGGAGATCCAGTTCAACGACATCCGCACGACGCTGCAGGCGCTGCTCGCGACCTTCGACAACGCGCAGTCGCTGCACACCAACGCCTACGACGAGGCGATCACCACGCCAACCGAAGAGTCGGTGCGTCGCGCCATGGCGATCCAGCTGATCATCAACAAGGAGTTCGGTCTCGGCGACTGCGAGAACGCGACCCAGGGCAGCTTCATCGTCGAGGAGCTCACCGACCTGGTGGAGGAGGCAGTGCTGCGTGAGTTCGACCGCATCTCGGAGCGCGGCGGCGTGCTCGGTGCGATGGAGCTGCAGTACCAGCGCGGTGAGATCCAGGGCGACTCGATGAAGTACGAGCAGCTCAAGCACTCGGGCGCGCTGCCCATCGTCGGCGTCAACACGTTCTTGCCGAAGAATCCGGCCGAGGGATCGATCCCGCGTCAGGTCGACCTCACCCGCGCCACGCCGGAGGAGAAGCAGACGTCGATCGAGCGG
The DNA here is from genome assembly GCA_039194425.1 of Acidobacteriota bacterium. Lineage (GTDB taxonomy): Bacteria > Acidobacteriota > Thermoanaerobaculia > Multivoradales > J023 > JAUIJL01. The sequence continues at coordinate 110,675 of JBCCVZ010000002.1, forward strand.
CTCGAGGCGTTCAAGACGCGTCATGCCGAGGCCTCGCCGGCGGCGCTCGAGGCGCTGCAGCGCGCGGCGCTCGAGGGCGAGAATCTCTTCGCCCGGCTGCTTACCGCGACCGAGGTCTGCTCGCTCGGCCAGATCACTCGTGCGCTCTACGAGGTCGGCGGAGAATACCGTCGGAATCTCTGAGGCTCGCGAGGGCGTAACCCCCGATGAATCAAGGTCTTTCGGTTGACTCACCGAAATCGGGGTGGTAGCGTCCGCACGATCAGCGACACGACCGCGTGAAGACCTCTGACGCCGCCTCCGAAGGCGCGGCTCGCGCGGGTTTCCGGGAGAGCTCCCATGGCCAAGACGATCCTGCTCGCCGACGACAGCATGACGATCCAGAAGGTCGTCGAGCTCACATTCATGGATCAGGACTTCGAGGTGATCACCCTCGGTGACGGCGCGACCGCGCTCGAGCGGTACCCGGAGGTGAATCCCGACCTGGTGATCGCCGATGTCCACATGCCGGGCGCCGATGGCTACGAGGTTTGCCGCCGGGTCAAGGCCCAGGGATCGACCCCGGTGCTGCTGTTGGTCGGCACGTTCGAGCCGTTCGATGAGGGCAAGGCACGGGAAGTCGGCGCTGACGCCTTCTTGAAGAAGCCGTTCGATTCACAAGAGCTGCTGAGCCGGGTCGAGGCGCTGGTCTCCGCGGCACCGGCTCCGGGCCCGGAGCCCGTCGCGGTGCCGACGCCTCCGCCGGTGTTCGAGACGCCCGGGGCTCCGGTCGAGGTGGCCCCTGTGGCAGCACCGGCCGAGGTGTCCGCTCCGACCGGCGCAGAGACTCGCCCGCGGCCGGTGACCGAGACCGCACCGCCGGTGATCGACGAGCCTCCGTCGGTCGACGAGCCGCCGGTGGAGGAGCCTGCCGCCGACGATCCCGGCCTGTCGACGCTGAGGGTCGCCGCGACCGGCGGCGGCAACGGCGCGCTCTCGGACGATGACGTCGAGCGCATCGCGCGCCGCGTGGTCGAGCTCCTCGGCGACTCCAAGTTCGAGCAGATCGTCTGGGACATCGTGCCCGATCTCGCCGAGCTGGTGATCCGCGAGCGCATCAGCGAGCTGGAAAGCCAGGTTGAGTGACCCGCGCGGCGGATCCGCCGCGCACGAGGACGGATCGGTCGGCATGCGGTTTCACGAGTTCGCGCGCGATCTCCGCGGTGCATGGCCCGGTCGGCGCGGCTTGGTGGTCCTGCGCACGCCCGAATCGACCCACCGTCTCGGCCGCACGGCTGCGCGCGACTACGCCGACGACGGCGCGACGCCGCCGTCGGCCGATTTGATCGCCTGGAGCCAGATGGGCGGGACCGGGCGCCTCGAGCGACCGTGGCACAGTCCCCCCGGCGGTCTATATGTCACCCTGGTCCGCCCGGCACCGGCGCTGCCGGTGCAGCTCTTGCCGCTGGCCGCTGCCGTTCTGTTGGGTGATGAAGTCGACCGCCTTCTCAGCGCCGGAGCCGTGCGCTGCCGGTTGAAGTGGCCGAACGACCTGGTGATCGACGGACGCAAGGTCGGCGGACTGCTGATCGATGTCAACAGCGCACGGCGGCGTGCTCAGCTGCCGGCGATCGTCGTGCTCAGCTTCGGCCTCAACGTCGCCGGTGACCCATCGGCGTTCGACGCGGCGCTCGAATCAGGCCGCGCCACCACCCTGTCGGCCCACGGGGTCGAGACACCGGCGAGCAGGCTGTGTTGGCGGCTGATCACCGCGCTCGATCGGCTGTTCGATGGCAACTTCGATGGCGACGCGGTCGGTGAAGACGTGGTCGATCAGGACGCGGTCGACGAGAATGACCTGCTCGCGCGCTATCGTCGCCTGTCGCTGCACCAAGACGGAGACCGCTTGGTCGTTCACGGCGCCGACGGTTCGGTGGCGGGTCGCTTCCGCGGCTTCACCGCCGGCGGATTCCTACGGCTCGAAGTCGACGGCACGGAACGCCTGGTCGCCGCCGGGGAGATCGATCTGCCGAGCCCCGACGCGGAGGACGAGGCGTGAGCCGGCGCTCGAGCGACACCGTGTCGCAGAGCGTCGACGAGCAAGTACTGCTCGTCGACGTCGGCAACGCCAACACCGTCTTCGGCTTGCTGCGCGGCGGCGTGCTCGGCGAGCCCCTGCGCCTCGCCACCGACCGCTCGCGCACCGCGGACGAGTTCGGCGCCCTGCTGTTGCCGCTGACCCGCCGCATCGGCCTCGAGCCCGACGCGGTCGAGGCGCTGGTGGTGTCTTCGGTCGTGCCGCCGCTGAATCCGGTCGTGCGCAGCCTGGCCGAAGACTACTTTGGCTGCCGAGCGATCTTCGTCGAGCCCGGCGTCCGCACCGGCATGCCGATCCGCCACGATCATCCCGGCGAAGTGGGTGCCGATCGGATCGTCAACGCGGTGGCCGCACGCGAGCACTACGGAGCGCCCGTCGTCGTTGTCGACTTCGGAACCGCGACCGTGTTCGACGTCGTCGATCCTGGAGGCGCGTACATCGGCGGCATCATCGCCCCGGGCATCGCGATCTCGGCCGAAGCGCTGTTCGCGCAGGCCTCGAAGCTCTTCCGTGTCGATCTGCATCGACCGCCCCAGCTGATCGGCCGCAACACGCAGGCCGCGATGCAGTCGGGCATCTACTACGGCGCGCTCGGTCTGGTCGACGGCATCTTGAGCCGGCTACACGCCGAGATCGAAGGCCTGGAGCGAGTCGTCTCGACCGGCGGTCAGGCCGGCTTGATCGCGGAGGCGTCGGAGCAGATCACCGACATCGACACGCTGCTCACACTTAAGGGGCTCGAGCTCATCTACCGGCGCAATCGCGCGACCTGGCGGCGATGAGCGGGGAGGGGCACCTGCCCTTCGCCCGCTCGGCCGACCTCGACTACTTTCGGCGGCTCGAGCGCGCGTTCATCGAGCTGCGTGGCGCTCCGCTGCAGCTGTCGCCCGACGACTACCGCGTCGCCAAGGCCTGGCGTACCGACGGCGTACCGCTGGACGTCGCGCTCGAGACCGTGCGCGAAGTAGTCGAACGGGCGGTGGCGGCGGAGAAGGAGATCAAGCGCCGGTTGCGCTACTACGATCGCGCGGTGCGGGCCGCCTGGCAGCGCCGGGCCGAGCTGGCCGCGCCGGGCGCGATGCCGGAGGAGCCGGCGTTCGACGCAGCGGGGCGGCTCGGGCGGCTGGCGGGCTGCCTGCCGAAAGGGCTCGCCGCGATCGAGTCGGCAGTGCGCGATCTGGCGTCGGAGGCGCTCGACCCGGAGCAGATCGAAGGGCGACTGGCGAGCCTCGACCAGGCCCTGGTCGATGCCGCACGCAGCGGCCTCGAGGCCGGCGAGGCGCGGGAGATCGACGCCGCGGTCGACGCCGCGGTCGACGATCTACGACCGCGCCTCGGCAACGAGGCCGCCGAGGCGGCGCGCGACGGTCTCGCGCAGCAAATCTTGCGTCGGCGACTGTCGCTGCCGGTGCTCTCGCTCTTCGCGCCGGAAGCCGTGAGCGACCCGTCGGACGCGCCAGCCGCAGACCGTTGAGCGGTCTCGGATCGGGCGCGACACCGCGATCCGCAAGAACGCGATCCACAAGAAATCGAGACGCCGTCCTTCGTCTTAGACGGTATGGACGCCCGAAAACCGTCTCGCCGCCGGCCGCGCCTGCTGTCGTGGGCTGCTCCCGGTCCATCGCCGCCCGATCCATCGCCGCCCTATCCATCACCGCGGTGGGCCCTCGGGTTCGTCGCCGGAGCATGGTGCGCACGCCACCTGGTGGTCCTGCCGCCAGTGCTCGCCGCCGCACTGCTGGCGGCGGCGGCGGCCGGACCCGTGGTGTCGCGCCGCTGGCTGGTGCCTCTGGGGTTCGGCCTGCTCACTGCGCTCGCCCAACCCGATGATCTGGAGAGGGTGGCCGCGCGCGTCGACCTCGCGCGCCCGGTGGCGCTGGTCGGCCGGGTCGACAGCGCCGTCCAGGGTACGGCCGAGGCGCGGCGCCTGTGGCTTCGCGTCGAGCTGGTGGCGCAGACCGGGGCGAGGGAGCCGCCACGGACCGAACCGCTGCGCTTCGAACTGCTGCTCACCCTGCCGGACGGCGAGGACTCCGAGGTGCCGTCGTGGCTGGCGCCCGGATCGCGGATCAGAGTCCGCGGCCACCTCGGGCGCCTGTGGGCGAGCGCCAACCCCGGCGTCGCCGGCGACGGTCCGTGGACCCTGCGCCTGGAGAGCTGGCGGTTTCTCGAGCCGCTGACGCCACCGCCCAGAACAGCTCGGATCGGCGCCGGAATCCGTGCTCGTCTGCGCCGAGCGTTGGACGAAGCGCGGGCCGACGCGTCGACCGGTTCGCGCGATCCCGGCATTGGTCTCGTCCAGGCGCTGGTGCTCGGCGACGCGAGCGAGCTTCCCGAGCGCTGGCGTCGTGGCCTGCGCGCGGGCGGCTCGGTGCATGTGCTGTCGGTCTCAGGGCTCCACGTCGGCCTGGTCGCAACCGGGCTCTGGGTGCTCGCATCCGGTCTGGCGGGACCGCGAGGCCGGGTCGTGCGCTGCGCCCTCTGCCTCGCCGGCGTCGGTGCATACCTGCTGGTCGTCGGTCCACGGCCGGCGGTGCTGCGCGCCGCCGGTATGGCGGCGGTGGCTCTGGCTTCGCTGCTGGTCGCGCGTCCGCCCCTGGCGCTGCACGCGCTGTCGCTCGCGGTCACCGGCCTGGTAGCGACGCGCCCGGACCGAGTCGATGCACTCGGCTTCCAGCTCAGCGTGGCGGCGACGCTGGCGCTGCTGCTCGTTGCACCGTCGCTGGCGCGGCGCTGGAGGCGGGGCTTCGGAGAGTCCCTGCCGCGTGTGCTGGTCGCGGCCCTGGCGGCGGCGACCGCGGCCCAGCTGGCGACCGCACCCTTCCTGCTGCGTCTTGGTGGCGGACTGCATCCCGCCACGCCGCTGGTCGATCTAGTGCTGTTGCCCTGGCTGGCGGCCAGCCTGGCGCTGGCGATGGCTTGGTCGGCGACAGCGTTGTTGTTACACCCGGCCGACCCGCTGCTCGACCTCCTGTCGGTCGCTGCGCGGCCACTCGAGTGGCTGGCCGAGGCGCCGGCGAGTCCGTGGCGTCGCCTGTCGATCCCCGCCCTCGTCGCTCTGGTTGCACTGCCGGGAAGTCTGCTGATGGGACGTCTCGAGCCCGACGCGGCCCGTGATCTGGCGCCCGAGCTGATCGCGCTCGATGTCGGTCAGGGCGATGCACTGTTGCTGCGCGACGGACCTCACGCGGTGCTGATCGACGGCGGTGGCTGGCGGCGCGGCGACCCGGCAGCGCGCATCCTGGTGCCGACACTCGACGCCCTCGGGGTCCACCGTCTCGATGCCATCGTCCTCACTCACCCGGATGTCGACCACTGCAACGGCCTCGACGCTCTCGGGCCTTACCTCGAGGTGGCCGAAGTGTGGGCTGCGCCAGGCTGGGCCGAGGCGTGCGCCGCGGCGGTGGTGACACGGCGGGGACGGAGCTGGCGGCCGCTGTGGCGCGGCGAGCGAGAGCGCGTGGGCCGCTGGCGCCTCGATGTGCTGTGGCCGCCACCGGCGCTGCGCGGACGCATGACGAGCAACGGGCGGTCGCTGGTCGTGCGAGCCTCTGCCGGGGCAAAGGCGGGCCTCTCCGGAGTCGCACCTCCGACCGTTCTGCTCGCCGCCGACATCGAAGCGAGAACCGAAGCGGAGCTGGTCCGGTGGGCGCGCGCCACACCCGGCGCGACGCTGAAGGCCGACGTGCTCAAACTGGCGCATCACGGCTCTCGTTCGTCGAGCTCGCGCGCCTTCCTGCAGGCGGTGGCGCCCCGTTGGGCGTTGGTCAGCGCCGGAGTCGGCAATCGCTACGGCCATCCCCACGGCGAGGTGCTCGATCGACTCGAGGTCGCCGGCGTCCGGGTTCTGCGGGTCGATCGCTCGGGCCAAGTGCGGCTGCGCCTTCCCGCGACGGGCCGCGCGTCTCCTGCGTCGCTCGGCCTGGCCCTGCCCTCAGCACCGCGCTCCCAGCGGGCGCTCGGGCTCGACAACCGTTGACGACGCATGGAGCGGGCTCTGAACAAAAAGGATGAAACAATCACCATTCTAGAACCGGCTGCCGAGACGCGAGAGTCGACGGGGCCGATACGATGCCTGCGATGCTCTTGATGCCCCCTGTGATCGATGCGCCCTGCCATGTCCCCTGAGTCTCGAGTCGACGCGACGCTCGTCGCGGTCGCCGATGGCGACCTGCCGCGCGCGCATGCTCTGGTCGGCCCGACGGCGTCGGGGAAAACGGCGATGTCCGAAGCGCTCGCCGCGCGCTTCGCGATCGAGATCGTCAACGCCGATGCGCTGCAGGCCTACCGTCATCTCGAGATCGGCACTGACAAGCCTTCGGCGGATCTGCGTGCGCGCATCCCGCACCACCTGGTGGACGTGCTCGACCCCGACGAGCCGTTTTCGGCCGGCGAGTTCGCGCGCCGCGCGGGCTTGGCGATCGCCGACATCCGGCGGCGCGGCAAGGTGCCCTTGGTGGTCGGCGGTAGTGGCCTCTACCACCGCGCCCTGTTCACCGGGCTCAGCGAGCTGCCGAACGCGGTGCCCGCGATCCGCCGAGAGCTCGAGATCGAGCTCCAGAGAAATGGTGTTCAATCGATGTGGCGCGAGCTCGATCGAGTGGATCCGGAGACCGCCGCGCGACTGCATCCGAGCGATCCGCAACGGATCCTTCGCGCGCTCGAAATCGAGCGGGCGAGCGGCCGGCCGATGTCTCGCTGGCTGGCCGAGAATCCTCCGGTTCCACGCGCCGTGGTTGGCCTTCGGCTCGGTTTGACCGTGCCGCGGAGCATCTTGTACCATCGCATCGCCGATCGCGTATACAGCATGGTCGCGCGGGGGTGGGTCGCGGAAGTCGAGCGGCTGCAAGAGCTCGGGTTCGATGCCTCGTCCCCCGCCTACCAGGCGATCGGGTACCGGCACATGCTGCGTCACGTCCGCGGTGAAACGGCTCTCCAAGACGCAATCGACGAGACGATTCGAGACACCCGGCGCTACGCCAAACGTCAGATCACTTGGTTCCGGAAGGAACCTGCAATCCACTGGATCTCCGGCCTCGATTTCGAGGAGGCCACGCCGGCGGTGCTGGAGGCCATGGAATCCCAGGAGCGTCCGCTGCGATGAGCAGGCACAACATCAATATCCAAGACGGTTTTCTTTTCCAGAGCCTGAAAGAGGCTCGGATCATGGCTTTCGACCTGGTCAACGGCAAACGACTCGAAGGGCGGCTCAAGCGCTTCGATCGATTCGCGGTGGTCGTCGATACCGGCACACAGGAGATCCTGGTGTACAAGCATGCGATCTCGACAATCACGGACGCGCCGAAGAAGGCGGCTCCCTGACCTCGCGTCGGAATTCCCCACACATGAAGCTCTGGACGGCGACCGCGGCCTGTGCCGGTGTCGCCCTCGTGATGCTCACCGCCGGCTGCAGCGGCAGCGGCGGAACGAAGACGGCCGCGCCGACGAACCGGATTCCGGACGCCGAGCGGCCGTTCTTCCTTGATCCGCTGACCGCCTATCCGCTGACTCTCGATGACGACACCCGCAGCACGTTGCGGGCGGCGCACGGCGAGCTCGCGAGCGCGACGGACTTGACGCCGGTGGAGCAGGAGGCGGAGCGACTGCTCGCCGCCCAACCGGGGCTGCACCCGGCGACTGTGCTGGCGGCCCAGGTCACGGCCTTGCGCGGCCTCTTGCCGGCGGCCGCGGCCGAGCTTCGCCCGGTGGTCGACGAGTTGCCCGACTACCTTGCCGCCGCCCTGCTGCTGGCACGCCTCGAGGAGCGTCTCGAGCGCATCCCCGAGGCCTATGGCCTGTACCGGCGCCTCGCGGCCTTCGACCGGCGCTCGGCGTCGCGCGCGGAAGAACTGGCGGCGAGCGCCGAAGAGGAAGTGATCGCGCGGCTCGACGAAGCGCTGGCGCGTGAGCGCGTCGACTTGGCGCGCCTCGAGTTGGAGCGTCTGGAGCTCTGGTCGCCCGGAGCCCGCGAGACCCTTGAGGCGGCGCGTCGAGTGGCGGTCGCCGCCGATGATGCGCCCGCCGAGCTCGAGGTGCTTCGCCGCCTGATCGCGTTCGAGCCGGATCTCGAGACCCGTGGCCGCCTGGCCGATCTCGAGCTCGACGTCGGCGACTTGCGCGCCGGGCTCGACCTGCTGAAGGCACTCACCGAAGAGGCGCCGGACAATGCCGAGCTCGCCGACTCGCTGCAGCGTGCGAGGTTCCTCTGGCGCATGGAGCTGCTGCCCGAGCGCGTGCGCGACCTGGCGCGCGCGCCCGAGATCGACCGCGCGGGCCTCGCCTCGTTGCTGCACTGGCTGGTACCGACGGTGCGCGTATGGGCGGTCGACGATCCGCCGATCGCGACCGACATCGTCGAGCGCGACGATCGTGCCGAGATCGTCCGCGTGCTCGATCTCGAGCTGCTCCAGGTCGATGACCGCGTGCACCGCTTTTATCCGGAGCGCGCCGCGACGCGGGCCGAGGCCCTCGACGCCTTGCTGGTGTTGATCGGTGGTGCGGAGCCGCCCGCGGCGTGTCTGGCTTCCGGCGTGCCGACGCGGCGCGGGCATCGCTGGATCTGCAGCACGGCGGTGGCGTGCGGCCTGCTCGAGTCGGACGACGACTGCCTGCCGACTCTGCCGCTGAGCGGTGCCGAGGCGGTGGACCTGGTGCGGCGGGGGATGGATCGGGCGGCGCCGTGACGCGGCTCGCTCGGGCGCACAGCGCGCGGTGGCTTGGCGCGGTGGTGTGGCCGGCGGCGGCCGCCGTCGGCCTGTGCGCGCTGCTCGCCGCCGTCGCGTCGGCGCAGGAGCCCACCGAGCGGATCAAGCCGATCCCTCTCTACGAGCCGGCGATCGAACAACAGGCGCCCAGCGCGCAGCGCGTGGCCGGCGAAGTCGCGCTGCGCGGCACCGAGCGCCTGGCGTATCGCTGTGAGAGCGAGCTCGGCCTGCGCGATGTGACGCTCTTCGGCAACGGGACGGTGCGCCTGCTGCGTCGCCAGGGCGATGACGAACCGGAGCTGCGCCTCGACGAGCTCACGCCCGACGAGCTGCGCGCCTATCTCGAGCGCCTCGAGGCGGCGCGCCGCGCGACCGAGCTGCCGACGGAGACCACGCGCGGATCGACACCGGTCGGATCGTGGGTGGAGACCTGCCGGGTCGGCCTCGGCCTGGCCGGAGTCGCGCCGCTCGAGTATCGTTTCACCGTCCACGAGGTGCCGCCACTCGGCGTCGCTCGCATGATCGAGATCGCCGACGAGCTGGCGCGCTTCACCGAGCCGCCGATTCCACCTGAGACCCTGCCGGCGAGCTATGCACCGCGCCCTGGCGACGTCTTGCGGCGCGCCGACGGCAGCACCGCACGGGTGGTCAAGCGCACCGACGACGGCGAGGGGATCGAGCTCGAGAACCTCGAGCAGCCGACCCGGGTCTTCTACCTGCTCGACGACCTGCCGCGGATCTTCGTCGCCGTCGAGTCGCGCGACCCGGATCTCTTCGGAGTGGACTAGAGCCCGTGGGCGAGGTCCGCATTCTCGGCGGCAGCCTGCGCGGTCGACGGCTGCCGGTGGCGCCGGGTGTGCGACCGACCGAGTCGCGAGTGCGCGAGGCGCTGCTCTCGATATGGGGGCCCCGCCTCGCGGAGGCGCGATTGCTCGAGCTCTTCGCCGGCAGCGGCGCGCTGTCGTTCGAGGCGCTCGGCCGCGGCGCTGCGTCGGCCCTGCTGGTCGAACGCTCCCGGCGCGCCCTCGAGCTGCTCCGCGCCGCGGTGCGCCGGCTCGACGTCCCGGCGCGCGTCGTCCACCTCGACTTGCCGGGCGGTTTGGCACGTCTCGATCCGCGCCGCGACGGCGGCTTCGATCTGGTCTTCGCCGATCCGCCGTATGCCTTCGATCGTCATGCCGACCTGCTCGCGGCGTTGGTGCCGCTGCTGGCGTCCGACGCCGAGGTCGTGATCGAGCATGGTCCGCAGCCGACGCCTCCCGACGCGGTCGCCGGTCTGGAGCGCATCGGCACACGCCGCTACGGCGACTGTCGGCTCTCGGTTTATCGCGGCTTGTCGTCCGCCGACTCGGCAACTCGTTATCCAGCACGCGATCCGGACGATCTCGATTCGTCGAGCTCGACGGGATGCCATATGCTGCGCCGACGATGAAAGCCATGAAAGCCAAGCTGCGCATCGAAGAACGCGACCAGCCGGCCTCCGACTTCCTGCTCGGTGGCGACGATGTGGCCATCGGCCGCGGCGCCGGCAACACGCTGCATTTCCGCGATCCATGGCTGTCGCGGGTCCATGCCCGCATCGTATTCCGCGGCGACAGCTACTGGCTCGAAGACGCCGGCAGCCGCAACGGCACCTTCATCAACGGTGCGCGTGTCGATACCCGGCAGGCATTGAGCCACGGCGACAGCATCGAGCTCGGCGATGTCCGTCTGCGCTTCGTCGAGGACAGCTCGACCCAGCTGCAGGTCGCCGAGTCGGAGATCTCGCTGTCGTCGAAGGGCACGGTGATCATCAGCTCGGAGGAGCTGCGCTTCGATCGCTACAAGGAGTCGGTGGCGGCGCGTCGAGCGGCCGGAGAGCTCGGCGCGGCGATGACTCCCGAGGGCCTGCTGCCGGCGCTCAACGCTGTCGCGTCGGCGCTCATCTCGCACTATCCGATCGAGCAGCTGGTGGAGAAGGTGCTGACCCTGGTGCTCGACGCCGTACCCGCCGAACGCGGCGCTCTGCTGCTGCGCCGGCGCGGCCGTGAGCGCCACGGCCCGTCGGTCGGCAAACTCGAGGTGCGGGCGCGCCGCGGCTACGGCGACGATGAGGATGTGCGTGTCAGCCGTACAGTGATCGAGGTCGCGGTCGAGGCCAGGCAGGCGATCTTGACCACCGACGCGCAGAGCGATGCCCGTTTCGATCGTGCCGAGAGCATCATGCTCCAAGGCATCCGCTCGGTGCTGTGCGTGCCGCTGGTGAACAACGACCGCGAAGTGATCGGCCTGATCTACCTCGACGACCGGATCGCCAGCCCGATCTTCTCGGAAACCGCGCTGCGCCTGGTCGGCCTCACCGCCAACCTGGCGGCCGTGAAAGTCGAAAACTGCTACCTGCTCGAGGATCAGATCGAGCGCCGCCGCATGGCCGAGCAGCTGGCGCTCGGCGCGCAGATCCAGCGCGGCCTGCTGCCGGCCGAGCCGCCGACGATTGACGGCTACCGGGTGCGGGGCGTCAATCGCAGCTGCTACGAGATCGGCGGCGACTACTTCGACTTCGTGCCGATGGACGATGGCCGCTGGGCGATCGTGATCGCCGACATTTCGGGTAAGGGAGTCGGTGCCGCGCTGCTGATGGCGGTGCTGCAGGCCTCGCTGCGCACGCTGGTGCACACCGCCCCCGAGCCCGACGAGTTGGTGCAGCGCCTGAACCACGTGCTGGTCGAGAACTCGCCGTCGAACAAATTCGCGACGCTCTTCTACGCCGTGCTCGACCCGGTCCGCCACACTGTGCGCTACGTCAGTGGTGGCCACAATCCGTCCCTGTTGCTGAGCGACGACGGCACTCTCCTCGAGCTCGAATCCACGGGGCCGATCGTCGGTCTGGTGCCGCGCGCTCAGTTCGAAAGCCGCGAGGTGTCGCTCGAGCCGGGAACGTCGCTTCTGCTCTACACCGACGGCATTACCGAGCTGATGGACGACTCGGGCGAAGAGTTCGGCGTCGAGCGGCTCGGCGACCTGCTGCGCGTGCATCGCGGCGAGCTCGATGCGTTGATCGACGCCGTCGACACCTCGCTGCGGGAGTTCGGTGGCGAGAGCTTCGACGACGACTGCACGCTGGTCGCCGTCCACCGCAGCCTGTGAGCCGGCTGCGATAGCATCGCGCGATGTACCAGCTCGTCGCCTACGCCCACGACGGCGTGCAGCGGTTTGCCGTCGACCGCGCCGAGATGGTCCTCGGCAGCTCCGACGGCTGCGACATCGTGCTGCCGTTCCCCGGCGTCGCGGATCGCCATGCCGTGCTCCATTCGAACACCGGCGCGCTGCGCATCGAGGATCTCGGCAGCCGTCGTGGCGTGGTGCTCAACGGCGAGCGAGTGCGCGACGCCGAGCTGCGTGAGCTCGACGAGGTGCGGCTCGGCTCGATCGCGCTCCTGCTCGAAGATGTCGCGTCGCCGCTTGCGGCCGACGACGAGCCGGCGGCCGAACCGCCGCCCGAGCCGTCGCTCACGCCCGAGGGCATGCTGGAGCACCTGGAGGCGGTGTCGCGCTGGGTGCTCGCCGACTCGTCGTCGTCGGTGACGCTCGAAAGCCTGATTCTTGACCTGCTCGCCGACTTCGGGGGCGGGGTGCTCTTCCTGTTCCAGGGCGAGGGCGAGCAGCTCGGCGTCAAGTTCGTCGTCGCCACCGACGCCGCCTGGCTCGGCGACGGCGAGGAGGTGCTGCAGCAGGTGCTCGACGACAGCATGCCGCCGTCGCCGTCGCCGCGTGCGCAGGCCCGGGACGGCCATCTCGACGGTCGCCCCGCGTGGATCGCCTGGCGCGCCCTTGCGGCGCTCGATCGCTCCTACCTGCTCGCGATGGCGCTGCCACGCTTTCGGCCGTCGGGTTTCTCGCCGCTCGCCGGCCTGGCGACGCTCGCCGACCAGCTGATTCTCGGCTTGGTGCACCATGTCGGCCAGTACGAACCGATCCTCTTCGGCCGCTCGCGACAGAACGAGCTCGTGCTGGCACCTGGGCTGATCACCGGCGAGTCGCGCGTCATGCAGCAGGTGCTCGGTGACCTGCGCGCCGCGCTCGACGCCCGCGGCCCCGTGCTGCTGCGCGGTGAAGCCGGAGTGTCCAAAGAGCGCCTGGCGCGCTCGCTGCACCTGTCGAGCGCGCGCCGCGAGGGGCCGTTTCTGGTCGGTCTCTGCGACGGCGCCAGCGAAATGCAGGTCGAGGCCGACCTTTTCGGCGCGCGCATCGAGGGCAAGTCGGCGCCGGTGGAGCGCGAGGGGCGACTGCTCGCCGCCGACGGCGGCACGCTGTATCTCGAAGACGTCGATGCGCTGCCGCTGCGCCTCCAGGGCCGACTGATGCGCTTCTTGCGCTCGGGCGAGGTCGAGCCGGTCGACAGCCTCGAGAGCCGGCGAGTCGATGTCCGCCTGATCGCCTCGTCGCGTCGCTCGCTCGAGCAAGAGGCGGCGCGCGATCGCTTCCGCATCGACCTCGCCTACCGGCTGTCGCAGCGAGTGGTCGAGGTGCCGTCGCTGCGTCGGCGGCGCGAGGATCTGCCGCTTCTGATCCAGGCCGCGATCAATCGCTGCTGCCACGACACCGGCAAACGCGTGCACGGTGTGACGGTGAAGGCGATGGAGTCGCTCACCGCCTACGACTACCCGGGCAACCTTCCCGAGCTCGAGGCGATCGTCCGCCGGCTGGTCCACCTGTGCCCGCCGGGACGACCGATCGACGATGCCATGCTGCCGGCCGAGGTGCGCTTGGCGACCCTCGAGGGGCTCGAGCCCGAGCTCGGCTCGGAGCTCGAGCTCGACAAGCTGGTGGCGCGCACCGAGCGGGCGGCGATTCGCGAGGCACTGCGCCGTGCCGGCCGCAACAAGAGCGAGGCGGCCCGGCAGCTGGGCCTGTCGCGCAATGGTTTGACGATGAAGATGAGCCGCCTCGGGCTCGAAGCCTGAAGCACCGACAGGGCGCGAGCGACGGCGTGAACCGATGGAGACCCCGATCCAATGAGTCCGACCAGCACGAGTCAGCCCAGCACAAGTCCGACCACCGCCGCCGATGGCGCCACCGGGCGGCGCACCGTGCGCGCGCCGCGCGGTACGACCCTGCGTTGCCGCGGCTGGCAGCAAGAGGCGGCGCTGCGCATGCTGATGAACAATCTCGATCCCGAGGTCGCCGAGCGCCCGCAAGACCTGGTGGTCTACGGCGGCTCGGGCCGCGCCGCCCGCAGCTGGCAGGCGTTCGACGCTCTGGTCGCGACTCTCGAGCGGCTCGGCGACGAGGAGACGATGCTGGTGCAGTCGGGCAAGCCGGTGGCGGTGTTCCGCAGTCACGCCGACGCGCCGCGGGTGCTCATCGCCAACTCGATGCTGGTGCCGAAGTGGGCCACCGCCGACGAGTTTCGGCGCCTCGAGGGCCTCGGGCTGACGATGTACGGCCAGATGACCGCCGGATCGTGGATCTACATCGGCACTCAGGGCATCCTGCAGGGGACCTTCGAGACACTCGCCGAGTGCGCCCGCCAGCACTTCGGCGGAAGCCTGCGCGGCACGCTGACCGTGACCGCCGGCCTCGGCGGGATGGGTGGCGCGCAGCCGCTGGCGGTGACGATGAACGACGGCGTGGCGCTGGTCGCCGAGGTCGATCCGCGCGGCATCGAGCGACGGCTCGAGACGCGCTACCTCGACGAATCGTCGTCTGACCTCGGCGATGCCGTGCGCCGCGCCCTGGCGGCGAAAGAGGAGGGGAGAGCGCTGTCGATCGGCGTCGAGGCCAACGCGGTCGACCTGCTGCACTATCTGCTCGAGGTCGGCGTCGTCCCTGACGTGCTGACCGACCAGACCTCGGCGCACGACGCGCTCGAAGGCTACGTGCCGCACGGCCTCTCGTTCACCGACGCGCTGCGCCTGCGCGCCGACGACCCGGCCGAGTACACCCGCCGCTCGATGGAATCGATGGCCGAGCACGTCCGCGCCATGCTGCAGTTGCAGGACGCCGGCGCCGTCACGTTCGACTACGGCAACAACCTGCGCGGCCAGGCGCTCGAGGCGGGCGTCGACGACGCCTTCGGCTTCGAGGGCTTCGTGCCGCGCTTCATTCGACCGCTGTTCTGCCGCGGATCGGGACCGTTCCGCTGGGCGATGCTCTCGGGCGATGAAGAGGATCTCGCGGTCACCGACCAGGCGATCCTCGACACCTTCCCAGAGAAGGAGAGCCTCCACCGCTGGATCCACATGGCGCGCGAGCGCGTCGCGTTCCAGGGGCTGCCGGCGCGGATCTGCTGGCTCGAGTACGGTGAGCGTGCGCGCGCCGGGGCGGTGTTCAACGAGCTGGTGGCATCGGGCCGCGTGAAGGCGCCGATCGTCATCGGCCGTGACCATCTCGACTGTGGCTCGGTGGCCTCGCCCAATCGCGAGACCGAAGGCATGCGCGACGGCTCGGACGCGATCGGCGACTGGCCCTTGCTCAACGCCATGCTCAACGCGGTGAACGGCGCCACCTGGGTGTCGATCCATCACGGCGGAGGCGTCGGGATCGGCTACTCGCTGCACGCCGGCATGGTGATCGTGGCCGACGGCACCGAAGCGGCCGCGCGGCGACTCGAGCGCGTGCTCACCGGCGACCCGGGAATGGGGATCGTGCGTCACGCCGACGCCGGCTACGAGTCGGCGCGCAGCTGTGCACGCGAGCGCGGCGTCGACCTGCCGATGCTCGACTGAACTCTCATGGGTCCGCGCGCGCGCACCGCCTCGTTGCTCGCCGCCCTCGGCGTTGCGACCGCGGCCCAGCGGTTCGCCGAGGGCGGGGCGACGAGCGGGAAGGTCGCGGTGCTCGACGTCGCCGCGGCGCTGGTGTTGGTCGGCGCGGCGGTGGCGTGGTGGCGCCGGCCGCCGCCCATCGGCCGTGCGCTCGGTCCCGCGCTGTGTGCGCTCGCCGCGTTCGCCGCGGGGCTGATCGCGGTCGGCTCGCTGCAGGCGCGCGTGTCGTCGGCTCAGATTTCCGCCGAGGCGACGCCGCGGTACGCCGCGCTGTGGCGCGAGCTCGACGTCACCGCGCGTGGTGCGAGCGTTGCCCTCGCGCCCGAAATCGCGGCGATCGCGCCGACGACCAGAGCCTTTGGCGGGCGCGACGACGCCGCGCAGCAGCTCGCTCTGTTCGAGGCCTTGCGGATCGCGGTCGCCGAAGCCTCGGCGGAGCACACCGTGCTGCTGCTCGACCCCGACGGTGAAGCCCGCGCCTGGCACGGACCGGGCTTGCTGCACGAGCCGCCGGGCTATGAGCTGCCGCGCCGGGGCCACGCCTGGCGCCGCGGCTTCACGGCGGCGACGCTGCTCAGCGTCGAGCCGCTCGACGATGCGCGTCGGCCATGGCGTCTGGTGGCCGGCCGCAGCCTGTCGATGACACCGTTCCCGTTCGCCGCCGCACCCTTGGCCACAGCGCCGCGCTGGTCAGTCGCGGAGCCCGGCGCGCTCGACTCCGCCGTCGCCAGTGACGGGGCCTTGCTCGAGATTCCCTTGGATTCGGCGGACCCGGCGACGGCCGACTCGCTCGATCAGGTCGCGGCCGCGGTCGGTCCGTCGCTCTATCTGGAGAACCGCGCGGGGCGGCTGGCGCGGCCGGCGCTGGCGCCCTGGCCGGCGCGTTTGCTCGCTCTCTTGGCGCTACTCCTCGGTGTCGCGACTCTGTTGCGGCGCCTGATTCTTGCTCGACGGCCGGCCGAGGGGCGTGACGAGGCGGCCGAGCCGGCAGTGCTGCTGGCACCGTGGATGACGGGGCTCGGCGCCGGAGCGCTCCTGCTTCTCGCCGAGCATCCCGCGACGGATGCTGTCGGCGACATCCTGCCGATGATCGCCTGGGCGACGCTCGCCCTTTCGCTCGCGTTGTCGGCGGCGGTGCGGTACGCCGACCGGAAGGCCGGGCCGGCGGCGGAGCGACGGTCCGCTCTCGGACGCACGGCGGTCGCCGGTGTCCTGGGGCTCGTCGCCGTCTGGCTGGCGGTGCGGAGTCTGTTGCCACACAGCGTGCCGATCGACCCGGCGCAGCGGCTGTTCGGAGTTCTCGAACTCGCCGTCGGCCTCGGCGTCACGGCGTCGACGGCCGTCGTCCTGCTGGTGGCGGCGGGGCGACTGCGCCCGTCGACGGAGAGCAGGCACGGCGACGGCCTGGGTTGGGGGGCGGCCGGCCTCGCCCTGCTCGCCGCCGCGGGCCACGACGACCCGCTCTTGGCGTTGCCGGCTCTGGCCGCGTCCGGTGCCCTGGCGACCCTCTGGTGGCGCCTGTGCGCACGACGCCGGCCGGGAGCCGTCGCCGGCTTCGTCCTGCTCGCCGCGCTGCTCGGCCTGGGCGCCTGGCAGACGGCGCAGCGGCAGGTGTTCCGAGCGGAGATCGGGGCGCTCGCGCCGCGTCTGGCCCCGCCGACGGTGGAGGAGAGCAACGCCATCCTGGTCGAGCTGCAGCAGCACTTCGACGCCATCGACCTGGCGCCCTTGTTGCCGCCCCCGGCCTGGCTGCCGGCCGACACCCGCGACCTCGCCTTCGCGCTCTGGCGTGGCTCGCCCCTGCCGCGGCGCGACGGCCTGTCGGCGCTCGTGCTCGAGGGGCCGGACGGCGCCCCGAGCTTCGCCTTCGGCCTTCCGCTCAATGCCGACCTGGAGGTCGCCGGCACCGGCCGTGGGCCCGGCGGCAGCCAGGCGACGGTGTGGCAGGAGACGTTGCTGCAGGGCGAGGCGGAGCTCGAGCAGGGCGGCCGGCTTTGGGGCTTCGCCCGCTACTTCTTCATGCCCCGGCCGGGATTCCGCCTCGGCGCCAGCAGCCTGCGCGAGCTCGAAGCGGCGTTGGTGCGCGGTGAGCCGCGACGACTTGGCGCCGACGGGCTGCCGCCAGGCGTGCTCTACGGGCTCTACGAGCTCGACGGCAGCCCGCTCGCCAGCCCCTGGGTGACCGCCGTGCCCATGTCCCCCGGCCTGCTCGCCCGCGCCCCCGGTCCGCGCGATCCGGTGGTGTCGGGGCAGACGCCGACGCCGGTCGGCCGTGCGCACTTCTGGATGCGCCGCGACAGCGACGGCCTGGAGGTGCTCTTCCTGCCGGCGCGCGGTGCCCGTGCCGGCATCGAGGCGATCGGCAGCCCGGCACTCGCGGTGCTCGCCGTCGGTGTCTTGACGCTGCTCGCCGCGGCGCCGCTGGCGACCGGGCGGACCGGGCCACGGCGACTGCTGCGTCAGCTGGTCGGCTCCTACTCGCGGCGCCTGATCCTCGTCTACACGCTCTTTCTGCTGCTGCCGATGATCGCACTCAACTTCTTGCTCCTGCGTAGCGTCAGCGAGCGCCTGCGCGAGGAGCAGCTGGCCGACGCGCGGCGCGCCGTCGCCTCGGCGCGCACGCTGCTCTTCGACTACCTGAGCGGCCTCGAGCCGGGATTCTCGTTCGAGACCGAGATCAACCGCGATCTGCTCGACTGGATCTCGGGCCTGGTCGACCACCAGGTGAACCTCTACTGGGGCAGTCGCCTCTACGCGTCGAGCCAACAAGAGCTGTTCACCGCCGGCCTGCTGCCGCGGCGAATCCCGGGCGAGATCTACACCCGTCTGGCTCTGCTCGGTGCCGACAACGAGGTGCGCACCCAGCGCACCGGCACGCTCGCCTACCGTGAGCTCTACGCGCCGCTCGACGCGCCCGACATGCCGACCTCGCAACAGGGCCTGTTCTTGTCGGTGCCGCTGCTCGCTCAGGGCGAGGCCGCCGAGCGCGAGCTCGGCACCCTGGTGCGGCGGGCCGCGCTGGTCACGGCGAGCCTCTTCGTCCTCCTCTTCGCCGTCGCCAGCCGCTTGACGCAGAGCTTCACGCGGCCGATTCTCGAGCTCATCGAGGACACCCGCCGGATCGCCGCCGGCGCCCCGACCTCGCGCGTCGACCCACGCGACGAAGAGCTCGCAGACCTCGCCGACGCGATCGACATCATGGCTGATCGCGTCGCCGAAAGCCGTCGCCGGCTGCTCGCCGAAAAAGGCTTCGTCGAGCGCGTGGTGGCCAACATCACCTCGGGCATCGTGTCGGTCGACGGTGAGGGCCGCGTCCAGGTGCAGAATCGCGTCGCCGAGGCGATGCTCGGGTCGGCGGTCGGTGAGCCGCTGGCCGACCATCTCGCGGCCCGGTCGGCGCTGCGCCCGGTAGCCGAGTTCCTGGCCGCGGCGCGAGCCGGCGGCGTGCAGCGCGCCGAGCGAGTCAAGCTGCGGCCGCCGGACGATCAGGTCGATGTCTGGGAGTGGGCGCTCACCTGGCTGCCGCTGCCCGGTGACGAGGATCCGGTCGAGCTGTTGGTGGTCGACGACGCCACCGAGGTGCTGCGCAGCCAGCGGCTCGAGGCGTGGGCGGAGATGGCCCGCATCATCGCGCACGAGATCAAGAATCCACTGACCCCGATCCGCTTGTCGACCGAGCACCTGGTGCAAGTCTGGCGGCGCCAGCCGGAGCGCCTCGGCGAGGTGATCGAACGAGTCGCCGACAACGTCCTGCACCATGTCGAAGAGCTGCGCGAGATCGCGTCGGAGTTCTCGATCTATGCCCGGATTCCGCTCGCCGACCTGCAGAGCGGTGACTTGGTGGCGGCGATGCGCGAGCTGTCGGGCGCCTACACCGACGTCGCCGATCGTGGCGTCGAGATGGTCTTCGACGCGCCGGACGATCCGGTGACGGTGCGCTTCGATCGCAAGTTGCTCGGCCGCGCGGTGCGCAACTTGCTCGAGAACTCGGTGCGTGCGGCGGCGGGGGAGGGCGACTCCGGACGGGTGGTACTGCAACTCGAGACGCAAAGCACAGCGAGCGTGCGCCTGAGCGTGATCGACAGCGGGCCTGGGGTCGATCCGCAGAAGCTCGAGCGCATCTTCGAGCCCTACTTTTCGACCTACGAGACGGGCACCGGGCTCGGGCTGGCGATCGCCAAGCGCATCGTCGAAGAGCACGGTGGAGCGATCGAAGCGCGCAACCGCCCCGGCGGCGGGCTGGCGGTGGCGATCACGCTGCCGCGCGTCCCGGCGCCGCAGACCGAGGCTGCGCCGACCGGCCAGAGCGCATAGAATCTCCGCCACTGCTCATCCCGTGCCGTCCGGCATGTCGAACGAGGTTCTCATGCAGCGCTCTTGCCCCCTCGCCCGATCGACACCCTCTCGGGTCGTCGCCGCCTCGCTCCCGTCTCAGGCTCTACGTCCGGCAATGGCGTCGACCCTGACCCTGACCCTGGCGCTTTTCCTGATCCTGGCCGTCGCCGGCTGTGGCGGCGGCGGTGACGAGATTCCCTGGCTCGGTGGCGGCAAAGACAAGGCGCCAGCCTCCGCGGTGTGGATCACGCCGCGATCGGGCGACCTGTCGGCGAACGAGATCGCCCGCCTCAAAGGCTTCGGTGTGACCGAGGTCTATCTGACCGCGGCGCGACTCACCGGCACGCCGGGGACGCCGCTCGAGAGCTACGAGATCACGCCACCCGAGGGCTCGATGCCCAGCAACCTGGTGCTCGAGGGCACGTTCGACCTGGAGGCCGACGCCGTCGCCGCCTATGCCGAGTCGGTGACCGACGCCGCGCGTCAGCTGCGCTTCGACATCGAGAGCCGCGGAGCGCTGGTTGTGGGTGTGCATTTCGACATCCACGACGTGCGCGATCCCCAAGCCTATGCCGCGTTCCTGGAGCGGGTGCGCGATGGCCTCGACGACGAGCTCTTCCTTTCGGCGTCGATTCCGCGTGGTTGGGACGAGCGGCCGGGCGCGCGTGAGGTCGCCCGAGCAGTCGACTACTTCGTCGCGTTTCTTTACGGCCAGCGGCTCGGCGAGACCGAGAGCGGCGCGGCCTGGGATTTCCTCGAGCTCGAGCGCAGCGTCCGCGTGCTCGACGAATGGGGCGTGCCATACCAGGTTGGGGTCGTGCTGCTCGGCAGCGCTCGGCTGCTGGGCACCAACGGCACCGTGCACGCGGTCACCAGCGAGATGTCGCTTCAAGACATCGTGCGCAACCGCCGCCTCGACATGAAGCCGGCGTTCAGCCTCGAGGGCGTGAATCGCCGGGTCTACGAGGTCACCAGCAGCCGCGGAGGGCGCCTCGGCGAGTGGAAGCTGGGGCGTGGCGAGATGGTGCGCGTGGTGCGCGCGGCCGCATCCGACATCGAGGAGCTGCTGCGATTGCTCGACGTCTGGAACCTGCCGAACCATCGCGGCCAGGCCTACTATCGGGTGCCCGGCGCCGAAGAGGACCTGTCGCTGCAGGTCGAGAGTCTGCTCGCCGCGCTCGACACCTCGCGCGAGGCGGAGCCCGATCTGGCGCTCGAGACGACCCTGCAACGACGCACCGGCCGAGGCTGGCTGATGCGCTTCTCGATCCAGAATCGCAACGGCGAGTTCACCGAGCTGGCGACGCTCGACAACAACTTCCTGCAGGTGCGGGTGCTCGACGACGGACGATTCAACCGCAACAAGATCGCCGCCGGCGACTTCTATCGCTTCCAGCTCTACCGCACCGACCGCGAAGGCGCGCTCGAAACCACCTTCCGTGACGCCGAGGTAGTGCGGTTCCACGTGCCGATTCTCGAGGGCGAGCAGCGCATCTCGACCGGCGACGTCGAGGTGGTGGCGCGCAGTGAGCCGCGGATCGAGGCGTCGGCCAGTTTCCTGCTGCCCGATGGGCGGACTCTCGAAGTCGGTCCGGTGCTCTGGCCCGATAGCAGCGAGACCGGACGGTGACGAAGGCCATTGCCCTTTCGCGCCTCGCCGCGCGTCCGGTGCTCGACGTGTGGCGTGGGCTCGACCGTTGCCTCGCCCCGCCGGCCGGTGTGCCGCAGCTCGGGCTGGTGTTTCTCGGCCTTGTCGCCGGCTGGTGGATCTACGTGCCGGTCCACGAGTTGCTCCACGCCGCCGGCTGCCTGGCCACCGGCGGCACCGTGAGCCGGCTCGAGGTCCAGCCGCTCTACGGCGGCACTCTGCTCGCGGCGTGGTTGCCGTGGGTGGTCGCCGGCGGCGAGTACGCCGGTCGGCTCGCCGAGTTCGACACTGGCGGCAGCGATTGGGTCTACCTCGCTACCGACCTCGCGCCCTACGTGCTCACCGTCTTCCCCGGCGTCTTCGCTTTGCTCTGGGCCGGTCGCCGCGGTCGGCCCGCGCTCTACGGCTTCACCCTGCCGTGGGCCCTCGCCCCTTTCCTCTCGCTGCCCGGCGACGCCTTTGAGATCGGCACTCTGGCGGTGACTCAGGTCGCGCCGTGGCGTGACCTCGCCGACACGCTGCGCGGCGACGACGCCGTGTTGTGGGTGGCGTCGGCCGGTCCAGGCGCCCCGTGGGGCGGATTCGTCCTGTCTCTCATCCTCGGCCTGCTCTGGGCCTACGCCACCTATGGCCTCGGCGCGCTCGTCGCCCGGCGCCTCGGTGCGACCCACCTTTCGTCCACTCCCTCTTTCCAGAACCCGCCACTGTCCGACCTTCCTCGAGGAGCCTCATGAGCGAACAAGACCAAGACTTGCCGAATGACGACGAAATGATCGAGATCGACTGGGATCAGCTCCAGGCCGCGATCGACGGTCTGGAAGATGCCGGTCTCGATCTCGAAGATACCGAGCTCGTGCTCTACCACCTGGCGGCGCTCCAGGCTTCGGCCCTGCGCCGCCTACGCGAAGAGGACGACGCCGACGAGATGGCGATCGCCGAAGTCGCGGCCGATCTCGCCGCCTTCGCCGCCGAGCTGGCGGTCGGCGACGACGACTTGCCGGCCTTCCAGGCGAGTGAGTACGAAGGCGACGAAGACGACGAAGACGACGAAGACGACGGGGAATTCGACGACAGCGAAGAGTAACGAGACAGGATCCGAGACGCCTGCGCCGTCCGACGGTGTGGGCGCGTCGGGGCGTCTCGAAGCCGGCGGACCGAGCTTCGAGCGCCCCAAGTCTTGCGGCCTGACGTGGCTATCGGCGACAGCCGGGGCTCGAGTGGGAGGTTGTTCTATGAGATTCCGTGGGATTGCGGCTTGGACGATGCTTTGCCTGGCCGGCGCAGTTCTGGCCTCGGCGACGGGGGCTGCCGAACCCTATGAGGAGCCGCCGACGCTTGGTGCGTCCGACCTGCTGCCGGCGGATCTGCTGGCCGGAGAGCGTCACGCCATCGATCCTGAAGTGCCCACCGACGGATTCGTGGCGTACTTCACCATCCACAGCGACTATGGCACGTTCAAAGCCGCCTCGCTCGAGGAGGTCCACCGGCGGGTGCACGAGATCTACGCGATCGCCGCGCTCGACGAAATGAGTCGCACTGAAGTCGCGGGAAACGCGCTCATCGAGGGCGCGAAGCAGCCGTTTCTCGCCGCGCAAAACGTCCTGACGCAGCCCGGGGAGACCTTGTCCAATCTCGGGGAAGGTCTCGGCCGATGGTTCGAACGGGGCAAGTTGAGCCTCTACAATGCGCGCAGGAAGGCTGGAGAGACGATCGACGAGGTGCAGGAACGTGCAAGGGATCGTCGAGAGGAGCGCCGCCAGTCACGGGCCGCCGAAGAGCTCGCCGAGCAGGAAATCCGCGCGCGGGCGCTGAAGGAAGGCGACGATCCAGACGAGGCCGTCGAGGCGTATCGCCGCCGCCGTGAGGCCGAGGCATCGGACGAAGCGGAGCAGGCGCGCCTGGCGAAACGCCAAGAGCAG
Source organism: Acidobacteriota bacterium (assembly GCA_039194425.1). Lineage (GTDB taxonomy): Bacteria > Acidobacteriota > Thermoanaerobaculia > Multivoradales > J023 > JAUIJL01. The sequence goes on from JBCCVZ010000002.1 coordinate 134,104, forward strand.
CTCGACTGGGCCAGCGACCGACTCGAACAGGCCGCCACCAAGTACATTGGATACGACCGGGCACGCCGCCGCCTGGCGCAGGAGCTCGCCGTCGACCCCTACTCCACGAATCTCGAGCTCCAACGCCGCCTCGACGCCGTTGCCTGGTCAGTTTGGGTCGGTCAGATCGGTTCGGGCTACGCTGTGCCGTCCACGGAGCTGTTCGGCTACGTCGAAGACGTGAACGATCTGGTCTGGACTCGGCACCCGAAAGACTTGGAGGTGCTCAACCGCGAGCGTCTCGAGGCTCTGGGTGCCGAGCGCGAGGTGATCGATGCCTTCATGGACAATGGGTCCTTCACCGCGACCGCACGGACGACCATGGTGGCGGCGCTCACCTCACGCTCGGATCTCGCCCACCGCAGCCATTTTTTCCGCTTGGCGGCTGCCGCCGAGAGCGCCAGGTCCGCCGCGTACTTTCGCCGCTGCGCAATGATGCTCGAGCGCTTCGAGGGTGGGCTCGACCGCTTGATCGAGCGCAGCGAGAAGATCTTGGCCGCCATCGACTCCGAGGGCGATGCAGTCTTGTTCCTGCCGGTCGACCACCTCGCGTGGACCGAAAGCCTCGATCTGGTCGCAGCGAGCGTCGAGCGCCATCGCCAGGCCGTCGGATTCGAGGGCGAGATTGTGGTCTTCCTGGCGGGTGACCTGACGGCACGGGCGCGCCGAGAGCTCGGCAAGCCGGGCTGGAGGATCGAGACCTGGGGCCTCGATCGGCTCCTCGAGCCCGAAGCCAACGAGGACGGTTCACGCTAGAAGATCTCGCTAGGAGCCCTCGCCCGGGAGCGACTCCGGCGTCGACGAGAACGACTCGACGAGTGCGGCGGCCCGCCGACGCGCCTCGCCGTGCCCGGCTTCGACGCGCTCGCCGTAGCCGGCGCTCGGCGGTGGCTCTGCAGCCGCCTCGGCGCGGTGGAGATGCAGGGTCTGCGTCGGGAAGGCGAACTCGACGCCCAACTCGTGGGCGAGACGCAGGATGTCGAGTGCCAGGCGCTGGCGCGCGCGCAGCTCGGCGCCCCAATCGGGGGTGTCGAAGAAGACGTAGAGCAGCACGTCGATCGACGAGGCCGAGAACTGGTTCAAGTAGACGTGGAAGTAGTCCTTCCGCATCTCGGGATGCAGCCGCACCAGCTCACGCACACCTTCACAGAAGGCCTCGACCTTTTCCGGTGGCGTGCTGTAGACGAGGCCGAGGTAGGTCTTCCAGCGACGATAGGTGCGTGCGCCGTAGTTGTCGACGGCGGCGCTGATCAGGTTCGAGTTCGGCAGTGTGATGGTCGAGTCGTAGAAGGTCTTGATCCGGGTCGAGCGGAAGCCGAGCTCCATCACCGTGCCCTCGACTCCGTCGATCACCACCCAATCGCCGACCGAGAAGGGGCGGTCGACGATCACCATCAGCGAGCCGAAGAGGTTTTTCACCAGGTCCTGCGATGCCAACGCCAAAGCCAGGCCGCCGATGCCGAGGCCGGCGATCAGGCTGGTGATCTCGATGTCGAGATTGTCGGCGATGAACACGATGCCGAGCGCGGCGACAAAGACCTTGGCCGATTTGCGGAAGAGCGGAACGAGCAGATCGTCGAACTTGTTGGCGCTGCGGCGCGCACGCAGCTCCAAGACCGCGGCGACGACGTCGACCAGGCGATACATCGCCCAGACGAAGGCGACGATGCCGACGAACTCGATCGCCACCACCAGAACGCGCAGAACCTGAGTCGGCAAGCCGAGCCAGTGAATGAAGAGGCGCCAGATGCCGGCCGCCGCGAACAAGCCGATCGGTCGCAGCGAGGCGCGCAGCTGGTCGGTGTCGAGCGCTTCGGTGCGGCGTTCGAGGTAGCGCTGAATGCCGCCCTGGGCACCCGCCACCACCAGTCGGTCGACCAGCACACCGACGATCGCCAGCAGAAGGATCCCGAGCCACTGCCAGTTCTCGAGCAAGAAGGTGACGTCGAGGAGCGCCGGCGGCACCAGCGAGCGGATCCACATCGCCGGCGTCAGCGGCCCCGTTTCGGTGACGCCTTCGACCTTCTCGAGGCCGCGCAGCGCCTGTAGCAGCTCGGGGATCGACTCGACGGTCGCTGCGGTGAAGCGCCAGGCGCCGTCGGCGCTGGGCGCGAGCACGACCTCGCCCGTGTCGGCCACCGGCAAGCGCCACGGCTGGGCGTCGGGGGACGCCGGCAGGCGGTCGAACTCGATCAGGACCGTTTTGTCCAGCGCCTCTTTCAGCTGGACGGCGAGCTCGCGCCCCTGACCGCGGCGCAGCGCTTCGTCGATCGCCGAGAGATCGAGGCACGACGCCGCCTGGTCGAGCGGGTTGCGGTCACTCGGTGCCTTCGCCGGATCGAAGCTCTCGAGAAACGTACGCATGGTGGCCCGCGCGTTGGCCAGACTGGCCGGGGGCGGCGGCGGCTCGGGATCGGCGAGGGCCTCAGGGGCTGGCTCGTCGGCGCCGGCGGCCGAGGCGGGAGTCGACGCGTCGGGCGCAGCCTCCTGCGCGGTGGCCGATGTCAGGCAGGGGAGAAGGCACAGGACGAGCACGACGAGCAGGGGAGTGGCACGCGCCAGGTGCGCGACGGCACCGGCGAAGACAGGCGAACGCATGGCGGCGATCCTCGAGAGGCGAGTCATGGTGGTGGTGGTCCCCGGCCCGGAGCCAGGGCCACGATCTGGTGTGGGGCCCGCAGTGTACCCGAGGGCGGGCGCCGTGCCGGGAGGCTCCGAGGTGGTACTCTCACGGTTCGACCCGGTCCGCCGGGCGGGACGTGGAGCACACGATGACGGCCGTCGACCGAGACATTCGGACTCAGGGGATTCTCGTACTCTTGATGTGGTTCTCGCTGACTCCCGGGCTCATCTTCACCTTCGGCTGCCAGGCGCAGCTCGGCCCCGGCGGCGCCGAAGAGGTCGACGGAGCACGGCGCGAGGCCTCCGAGCGCGGTGCGACCGCTGGGGTGCCCGGATCCAGCGCCGAGCGGACGCGCGCGCGGCGCGGCCGGCTCGAGGTGGTGGGCGAGTACCCGCACGACCCCGGCGCGTTCACCCAAGGCCTGCTCTGGCACGACGGCATGCTGTACGAGAGCACGGGCCGCTACGGCGAGTCGACGCTCCGCCTGGTCGAGCCGCGAACCGGAGCGGTGCTGCGCATGCAGAGCCTTTCGCCGAGCCTCTTCGGTGAAGGTCTGGCACTGGTCGACGGCCAGCTGATCCAGCTCACCTGGCGCGCCGGGCGTGCCCTGGTGTGGGATCTCGAGCGCTTCGAGCCGATCGACGAGTGGGGCTACAACGGCCAGGGCTGGGGGCTCACCGCAGGGGATGGCGAGCTGATCATGAGCGACGGCAGCACGCGGCTGACATTTCGCGACCCGGTCGACTTCAGCTGGCGACGAACGCTCGAGGTGAGCCTCGACGGTCGGCCGCTGCCGCAGCTGAACGAGCTCGAGTACGTAGACGGCAAGGTGTGGGCCAATGTGTGGAGCGACCAGCGCCTGGTGCGCATCGATCTCACCACCGGCGCCGTCGACTTGGTGGTCGACGCCTCGGGCCTGCTCGACCCGGACCTCGCGCGCTATGTCGACGTGCTCAACGGCATCGCGCACGACCCGGAAACCGGTCACTTCTGGGTCACCGGCAAGCTCTGGCCGCGGATCTTCGAGGTACGGATCACGGCTCCCGACGAGTGACCGCTCAGTGGACCCAGCGCTGGTCCACGTCGGCCTCGGCGAGCGCGATCGCTTCCTCCTCCTCGCGCCATCGCTCCTCCATTTCCTCGTTGCGCCGGCGCCGGTACCAGGCAGCGACCACGGCGAGCACGGTGACGAGAACCCACAGGAAGCTCGGCCCGGTGAGGAAGGGAAGCCATCGCTGCCAGAAGTCGATACGGCTCCAGAAGCGCGCCTCGGCTTCGGCCAGCGGGCGACCGGTGACCTCGCGGAAGGCGGCGTCGAAGGCCATGCCGTCGCGTATGCGGCGCAGGATCCGCGCCGCCGCGTCGTCCCCCTCCTGGTCGAGCAACCAGCGGACGAAGGCGGTGGACAGCGCGTAGGCGCGGCTGGCCTGAAAGCGTCCGGCGTGAAAGCCGTGCTCGATCTCCGCCATCGGCGGCTTCTCGCGGGCCAGCGCCGCGAGCAGGAAGCGGGTGCGGTCCTCGACGCTCCACGGCCGCGCCGCGATGGTCGCGACGCCTTCGTTGAACCAGCGCGGCACCGGCCGCCGGCCGGCGGCACGCGCCACGAGCACATGGGCGATCTCGTGGCGGAGGACGGCGTCGAGATCGTCGTTGGGGTAGGCCGGGACTCGGCTCGGGATCAACACTACGGTGCCGGCGGCGCCGAAGGCGTAGGCGACGCCCCAGCCGGGCAGGATGCGCGTTGGCTCGGAGCCCTCGACGGCGAGAATCACCCGGATCGGCGGCCCCGGCTGCTCGAGCCCGACCAGCTCCATGATCGGCACCAGGGTCTCGAGATCGAAGGTCGAGAGCTGCTCGACTTGCCCCTGGAGCGTATCGGGAGCCTCGAACCGCAGCACCGGGGGCTCGGGCGCCGCGGCGGCCCGCGCGGCGACGCAGAGCGCGAGCGTGCACAGGACGAGACCGAGGACCGCGCACGGAGTGAAATGGGTCGAACGGAGTCGGGCGCAGCGCATCGTGGGGCCACCTTATCGTGCGGATATGCTTGGACTCGTGCCCGATTCTCCGATCCCGTCCTCTGGAGCCTCACCACGCGATCCAGACGTCGACACGCCGGCCGACGCCCGGGCCGAAGGACCGCTCGATCTCGAGCCTCGGCTCGGGCACGGAATCCACCGTCGCTTCGTGGTTGTGATCTCGCTGCTGGTCGCCCTGGTTCTGGTGACCCAGGGCGCGATTCTGGTGCTCTTCGGCCACGACGTGCTGAGCCGACACCTCGAAGACGAAGCGAGCTCGTTCGCCGCCCTGGCCGTGGCACCGATCGCCGGTGCTTACGAGCGGTACCACGACTCGGGCTACGGTAAGTTCCTCGATCTCTACCGCGCCACGGCGGAGCTGCAGCACGACCTGGTGCGCGTCGAGCTCTACGACGTCTCCGGGCGGCGCCTCTTCGACTCTCAGCAGGCGAGCGCGACGCCGCGGAGGAGCGAACCGTCGGAGAGCTCGCCGCTGGCGGCGGGCGACCCCTTGCTGGCGGCGGTCCGCGGTCTCGAGCAGGTGGTCTTTCGGGCCGAGGTGCCGGACCGCGACGCAGTGCTGCGGGTCGTTCAGCCCTTCATCGAGGAGTGGGGGCGGCATCAGTACTCGGTCGTGTTCTCGTTCTCCTACGCCCGCGTCCAAGACACCTCGATCCGCGCCGGTCTCTGGCTCAGTCTGATCGCCTGCATCGCGCTCGTGCTCGGCATCGGCTGCGCGTACGTGCTCTCGGCCAGCAGCCTGCGGCCCCTGGCCAAGCTGACGCGCCATGCGCGCGCCCTGGCCGGCGGCACCCTCGATCGGCGGCTGGCGCTGCGCACCGGCGACGAGTTCGAGGTGCTCGGCGGCACGCTCGATCGCATGGCGGCGCGGCTCGCCGCCAGCATCGACGCGCTCGAGGCGTCGAATCGGGGCCTCGAGGCGGCCAATCGCGAGCTGCAGGAGCTCGATCGCGTGAAGAGCGACGTCCTGGCCAATGTCAGCCACGAGCTGAAGACACCGCTCACCGCCATCCGAGGCTATGTCGAGGCGATGCGAGAGGGCCTGCTCGGCGAGGTGACGCCGGTACAGCAAGACAGTCTGCGCGTCGTCGAGCGCAACATCGGACGGTTGCGTTCGATGATCGACCAGCTGCTCGGCTTCGCGCGCATGGAGTCGGGGCGGCTCACCCTCGAGCCGCGCGCCTTCGAGCTGGAGCCGATGGCGCGCCACGTGCTCGAGGTGGTGCGCGCGGCGCGTGGCGACGTCGTCCGGTTCGAGCTGGTGGTCGAGCGCGACCTGCCGCCGGTCCAGGGCGACCCGGCGCGCCTGGCACAGGTGCTCGAAAATCTGTTGACCAACGCGGCGAAGTTCTCGGCCGACCCCGGCCCCGAGAACGAGACTGACACTGACGCCGACACCGAGGCTGCGAACACCGGACTTGTCGATGGTGACGAGGTCGCGGAGTCGGAGGCGCGGCTACCGCTGGTGACTCTCCGCCTGCGGACCGTGTCGGCCGGCCGCGGCGGCGAGGTCGAGGTGTCGGTGCGCGATCACGGCATCGGCATTCCCGCTGCCGAGCAGGAACGCATCTTCGATCGCTTCTACCAGGTCGACGCGTCGTCGAAGCGACCCTACGGCGGGATGGGCCTGGGTCTCGCCATCGTCCGCGAGATCCTCGAACGGCACGACAGCTCGATCGAGGTCGAGAGCACCGAGGGCCAGGGGGCGACCTTTCGCTTTCTCGTGCCGCTCGCCGATGCGGTGCCTGCTCCGGCCGGCGACGCGGGTGCCGACGAAACGCGGAGTCTCGTGCTGGTGGACGACGACGCGCGCTTCGTCCAGGAGATGGTCGCGCACCTCGGCGACGCGGGCTGGACGGTGCACGTGGCGGCGACTGGCGCGGAGGGTGCCCGACTCGCGCATCGCTGTCGACCCGATGTCATCGTCCTGGATCGTCTGCTGCCCGATCAGGACGGGTTCGATCTCCTGACCCGGCTGCGCGAGGACGAGGCTCTCGCCGAGGTGCCGATCGTCTTGTGCACAGTGCGCCGCGAGCGCGCGCTCGGGCTGCGCCTGGGCGCCGCGGACTACTGGGTCAAACCGTTGACGCCGGAGGACTTCGAGCAGAGGTTGGAAACCCTTTCTACGCCGCGAAGCGGCTTGCCCGACGGCGCGGGACGCGGTACTTTCGGGGTATGAGGTCTACTGGCGGTCCGTCGCGTCCAGCGCCGGACCTTCGAATTGGGACAGGAGGGTTCTGTGATCGAGGCACAGACGCACGACGCCCAGGCCGGTGGGATGAGCGATCCCCGCACGATCCTCGCCATCGACGATGAGCGCGACGTTCTCGACTTTTTGCACCTCGTGCTCGAGCGCAGCGGCTATCGTGCTCTGACCTGCGCCAACGGCACGGACGGCTTGATCAAGGCGCACGTCGAGCGCCCGGATCTGATTCTGCTCGACATCATGATGGAGGAGATGGACGGCTGGGAGACGCTGCGCTTGCTGCAGCTCGACGAGGAGAGTCGGGAGATCCCGGTGGTGATCCTGTCGGCTCGCTCGGAGCCCAAAGACAAGATTCGGGCTCTGCAGGAAGGAGCCGTCGACTACATTGTCAAGCCGTTCTCCGTGCTCGACAGCCTCGACAAGATCCGCGCCATCCTCGCCGACGGCGACGCCGGGTCGGACCCCGTGGGAGAGGCGGCCAATGACGACGATGCCGACCACCCGGGCTGAGCCCGTCACCGAGCGGCTGCGCGCCGACTGGCTGAAACTTCGCGGCTCCCTCTTCGACCCGTCGACGCGGCTGCCGGCGCTGCCATCGGTGATCGACGACGTGCGCCGTCGTCTCGAGGGCGGTGAGCGCCTGGGCCTGATCTACGTCGACCTTTCGTCGCAGGGCGAGGCCGAGCGCGCCTGCGGCTGGCAGACGCACGACGAGGTGGTGCTCCGGGTCGCCGAGGAGCTCGACCGATTCTCCCGCCAGGTGCTCGGTCGTGCCGATGCGCTGGCCCAGTGCGCGGTTCGTTCGGACGATTTCGTGCTCTTCGTCGACGCCGAGGCGGGAGAGCGCCTGCAGCGCCTCCACGAAGAGGTCGAGTCGCGTCTGCATCAGGCCCTCTCCGAGATCGCCGACCTCGACGCCGCACCGCCGGTCGATTCGGCGGTGGCGCTGCTGCAGGTCGAGCCGACGATGCGCATCGAGCGCGCGATCTAACGCGCCGTCGACTGCGCGCGCCTGACCTGCTGTGGTCGCGGCGCCTCACGCCGCAGCGGTCGCCGCGCCGCGCTCGAGCGTCTGCTGGCGGCCGAGGAAATCGTGACCCGCTACCAGCCGATCGTCGAGCTCGCCGCATCGGCGGGGCCGGACTCGACGAGCTGGAACGGCAGCCGACCTCGTCTCGACGGGCGCTTCGTCTACGGCGTCGAGGCGCTGTCGTCTGCGCCGAGTCAAGACGTCTTCGAGTCTCCCGAAACCTTGTTCACCTTCGCCGAAGAGTCGGGCACCGCGGTCGAGCTCGAGCAGCTGTGCCGGCGCCGCGCCATCGCTCGCGCCGCCGGCATGCTGCGAGGCGGGGCCCGCCTCTTCCTCAACTGCTCGGCCGAAGCGATCGCCGACGACGAGCTCGTGCACGACCTGGTCGACGGCACCGCGGCGGTCGGTGCGTCTCCCGAACAGATCGTGCTCGAGGTCACCGAACGCACCGCGATCACCGAGTGGCGGACCTTCCGCCGTGCGCTCGATGCCGCCCGCGCCACCGGCGCGGCCGTCGCCATCGACGACATGGGCTCTGGCTACTCGTCGCTCCACACCGTCGCCGAGATCGAGCCCGACTACTTGAAGTTCGACCTCTCCCTCGTTCACCGCATCCACCGCAGCCCGATCAAGCGCGACCTGCTCGAATCCCTCACCGACTTGGCGCACAAGATCGGCGCCCGACCGATCGCCGAGGGCATCGAGATGCCCGAGGAGCTCGACTGCGTCACCGAGCTCGGCGTCGCCCTTGGCCAAGGCTACCTCTTCGCTCGCCCCGCCGAGGCGACCTGAAGTAGTCAGGGCGTACGCCAGCTCTCGACCTGCAGATTCGGAATCCGCTCGAAATGCCGACGGTTCTCCGTGATCACGGGCACGTCGAGCTCTAGTGCTGTTGCGGCGATCAAGAGATCGACGTCATCGATCAGCGAACCCGCCGAGTGGAGAAGACCGTAGAGCACGGAGGCCCGCACAACGATCGGGTCCTCGAGATCGACGATGGAACTGATCGAACACAGCGCTTCGAAGGACTCGATCTGTCGTCGAGCACTCTTCGCGTGGAGACCGCGCAAGATCTCGAAGCGAGTCAGAATCGAGAAGGTGAACCGCTCGTGGGCATCGAGGTAGCTTCTTGCCTCGTGCTGAACACCTTGATCCCGGTTTCTCATCACCTCGGAGAGGGTTGAAGTGTCCAGCAGAGGGCCGGGCTCAGACATCGACGGGACGTGTTCGGAAACGCGAACGATCGAGGGCGATCGATTCGATTTCGTCGACTTCAGCGTCACTCAAGCCCTCATAGACCGCGTGGCACAGGTCGAGGACGTTGTCGGTGGCGGACCGCTCAGCTCGACGAACACGAAGAGATCCGTCGCTTTCGACACGCAGCTCGACCTTGTCGCCTTGGTGAAGTCCGAGCCGCTCGAGAATTATTCGAGGAAGCTGGAGCTGACCGTTTGCCGTGAGAACTGCTGTTGTCATGATGCGAGTCTCCTCCGGAATGCCTCGATTCCGTTCCTTCGCAGGAGGTGAGTCTATCGCACCGGTCAGTGGGGCTAGTCGTCGAGCTTGGCTTTGCGGCGCCGGGTACCGGCCTGGACGGCGAGGCTGGCGACGACCAGGCCGAGCCAGATCCAGGTCGGCCAGGGAGGTGTGAGCTCGAGCGGCGAGACGACGAGGGTGGCGCCGGCGAGAGCGGCAGCGAGGAGCAGGACGGCGTCGAAAACACGCGACGAGAAGACGAGCCCGAGAAAGCCTCCGAAGGCTGCGGCGGGGAGCATCCAGAGCTCGACCTGGACGAGGCCGAGGTCGGCGCCGAAGCGCTGCACCAGCACGGCCAATCCCCAGGCGCCGAGGACGAAACCGGCGGCGCCGACCGCCAGGCGCTGCGCCGCCAGCGCCAAGAAACCGCCCGCGACGCCGGCGGCCACGCCCACCAGCAGCCGCATCTCGACGCTCGAGGTGAAGAGCTGGTCGGCGAGGTAGAAGCCGACGGCGAATCCGAGGCCGGCGACGGCGAGCCAGTAGAGGCGGCGGCCGACCACCAGCAGGACGAGACCGAGTCCGAGCTGCAACCAGTCGACGGGCGAGAGGTGGAGGAGGAAATCGGGCACGGGCGTCTCCCTGAAGCGATCGTGGGTCGTGACGGCTGCTATCGTACGCGCTCGACGCCGCCAGGCGTAGCGAAGGGGAGTCCATGTCCGCGACCATCAGTACAGACCATCCCGTGTCCGCGACGAGCGAGCGAGCGACGTCCGGCGAGCCTGTCCCCGGAGAGCCTGTCGCGGGCGACGGCCGACGGCTCGAGCTTGCCGGCGGCGAGCATCTCAGCTACGACCTCTTGGTCCCGGCGACCGGCGTCGATACCTGTGTGCTCTACCTTCACGGCTTCGCGTCGCGCCGCGACGGCGAGAAGGCCGCGTTCTTCCGCGACCGCTTCGTCGAAGCAGGGCTCGCGTTCTGCCGCTACGACTGCCGTGGCCACGGCGATTCCGGCGGGCGTATGCTCGACCTCACGTTGAGCCGCAACCTCGACGACCTGGAGGCGATGCACGCGCATTTGGTCGAGCGGCTGCGCACTCCAGAGGGCGGGGCGATGCGCTTCGTGCTCTTCGGCTCGTCGATGGGCGGTGGCACTTCCTTGTGGTACGCCGCGCGCCGCGCCGAGCGATCGTCGGTCGCCGCGGTTCTCGCCCTGGCACCGGCGATCGAGCTCGAAGACGGATTGCTGCGCGCCGTCGGAGCCGAGGCGGTCGAGGCTTGGGAACGCGAGGGCACGACGCTCTTCCGGCACGAGCTGGGCGACCACGAGCTCGGCTGGTCCTTGATCGAAGACTTGCGCAGCTACGACCTGTCAGAGATGCTCCGCGGCTACTCGACACCGACGTTGATCTTCCAGGGCATGCGCGACGACTCGGTCGACTGGCGGGCGGTCACCGCGCTCGCTGAGGCCGGCCACCGGCCGGACGGCACGCCGTGCCCGATCGAGCTGCAGCTCTTCGCCGACGGCGACCATCGCCTGATCGACCGGCTCGACGCGCTCTGGGACCAGTCCGAGAGCTTCCTGCGGCGCCGCGGCCTGCTGCCACCCGCGGATCGGCCTCGGGGTTCCCTCGATGACGCGTGAGCTGCGCTGGAGCTGGCTCGGCCGCGTGCCCTACGCGCCGACCTTCGCGCTGCAAGAGGCGATTCGGCGCGCTCTCCGCGCCGGCGACGGCCCGGAGCGGCTGCTGCTGCTCGAGCACGAGCCGGTGTTCACGGTCGGTCGCAACGCCGACGCGTCCGACGTCCTCGCCGACCCGCAGTGGCTTCGAGACCATGGCGTCGCCGTCCACGAGAGCAACCGCGGCGGCCAGGTGACCTACCACGGTCCCGGGCAGCTGGTGGGGTATCCGATCGTCGACCTCGATCCCGACCGGCGCGACGTGCGGCGCTATGTGCGCGATCTGCAGGACGTCCTGATCGAGCTGCTCGATGAGCTCGGGGTCGCGGCCCGGCGGCGCGAGGGGCCCGATCACATCGGTGTCTGGGTCGACGATCGCAAGATCGCCTCGATCGGCGTTCACCTGTCGCGCTGGATCACCATCCACGGCTTCGCTCTCAACGTCACCACGGACCTGGCGACCTTCGGCGGCATTGTCGCGTGCGGCCTGCCCGACGTGACGATGACCTCGGTCGAGCTCGAGACGCGGGCCGTTTCACCGCCGCTACCCGACCTGGCGGGGCGGCTCGCCGAGCTCCTCGCGACTCGCCTCGAGCGGCGCCTGGTCGCCGAGCCGCGCGATGACGTCCTGCGACATCATCGCGAGGACGTCCTCGCCGCGACACCCTCGTAAAGCTCGTAAAGGAAGATCTGTGAGCATCGACCCGTCCAAGCTCACTCCGATGCTCCGCCAGTACCTCGAGGTCAAGGCCGAGCATCAGGACGCTCTGCTCTTCTATCGCATGGGCGACTTCTACGAGCTGTTCTTCGACGACGCGGTCGAGGCCGCGCCGCTGCTCGAGGTGGCGCTGACCGCGCGCCACAAGAACACCGACAAGGAAGTGCCGATGTGCGGCGTGCCGCATCATGCGCTCGAGGGCTATCTCGGCAAGGTGCTTGCGTTGGGACGCAAGGTGGCGATCTGCGACCAGGTCGAAGATCCGAAGGAGGCCAAGGGCCTGGTGAAGCGCGAGGTGACGCGCATCGTCACGCCCGGTACCGTGTCGCAACCCGAGCTGCTCGAAGGCAAGGACGAAGTGCTGCTCTCCGCGGCCGTCTGGAGCACCGGGCGCGGCGAGGCCTTGGGTGCCGGTGCCGGCGCCTTCCTCGACGTCTCGACCGGCACGTTCTTCGTGCGCCGCTGGCCCACCATCGATGTCGCGCTCGAGGATCTGGGTGTCTTTCGACCGCGGGAAGTTCTGGTCGACCTCGACGAGATGCCAGAAGCCGTCGCTCGATGGATCGAGCGCGAGATCGACTGTGTCACCGGCTTCGACGACGATCGCTGGCTCGACCGCCGGCGCGCACCGCAGTTGCTCAAAGACCATTTCGGCGCCGCGTCGCTGCGCGGTTTCGGCCTCGACGACGGCGAACCGGCGACGCTCGCCGCCGCTGCCGCGCTCGCCTACGCGCGCGGTACCCAGTACAACGACCTCGGCCATATCCGCTCGCTGGCGGTGCGCGCGGCTGGCGATCATATGGTGGTCGACGCCACCAGCCTGCACAACCTCGAGATCTTCCGCAACCAGCGCGAGGGCACGCGCAAGGCGACTCTGCTCGCCACGGTCGACCGCACGGTGACCCCGGGCGGCGGGCGCCTGCTGCGCGACTGGCTGCGCCGACCGCTGGCGCAGCCCGAGGCGATTCGTGAGCGCCATGACGCCGTGGAGGAGCTGCACGCCAGTCCGCGGCTGCGCGAGCAGCTGCGGGCCGGACTGGCCGAGATCGGCGACCCGGAGCGACTGCTTTCGCGCGCGGTGCTCGGCGCGCTCACCCCGCGCGAGGCGGCGACCCTGCGCGACGGGCTACGCCGCGCGCCGTCGATCCTGGAGCTGGCCGCGGACTGCCAGGCCGAGCTGCTCGCCGACCTCGGCGACGCGGACCCGCTCGACGACCTGGCGACCCTGCTCGAGAGCGACCTAGAAGAGCAGCCGGCTGCGACGCTGCAGCACGGTGGCGTGATCGCCGAGGGCGTCGACGCGGAACTCGATCGGCATCGGTCTCTGGCGCGGGACTCGAAGCAACACATCCTGGCGCTCGAGGCGCGCGAGAAAGAGACCACCGGCATCGGCTCGCTCAAGGTGCGCTTCAACAAGGTCTTCGGCTACTACGTCGAGGTCACCAAGGCGAACGTCCACCTGGTGCCCGAGCAATACGTGCGCAAGCAGACTTTGGTCAACGCGGAGCGCTACATCACGCCAGAGATCAAGGAACTCGAGGAGCAGATCCTGGGCGCCGAGGAGCGGCAGCTAGCGCTCGAAGCCGAGCATTTCGAGCGGCTGCGTCGGGCGATCGTCACCGCAGGCCGCGGCCTGCACGACCTGGCGCGTGCTCTGGCGACCATCGACGCGCTCGCCGCCTTCGCCGAACACGCGTCGAAACGCGGCTATGTGCGTCCGGCGATGCGACCGCCGGGGGAGCCGATCGTGATTCGCGACGGCCGTCATCCGGTGGTCGAGACGACCAGCTCCGAACCGTTCGTGCCGAACGACCTCGAGCTCGGCGACGACGCGTCGCTGGTGGTGCTCACCGGACCGAACATGGGCGGCAAGTCGACCTACCTGCGTCAGGTCGCGCTCCTCGTCCTGCTGGCGCAGGCGGGGAGCTTCGTGCCGGCGTCGGAGGCGACGATCGGAGTCGTCGACCGGATCTTCACGCGGGTCGGCGCCAGCGACGATCTAGCGCGCGGCGAATCGACCTTCATGGTCGAAATGATCGAGACCGCCAACATCCTGCACCACGCCACCGAGGACAGCCTGGTCATTCTCGACGAGGTCGGGCGCGGCACGTCGACCTTCGACGGCATGTCGCTGGCCTGGGCGATCGTCGAGCACCTGCACGCCCACGGAGCGCCGAAAACGCTCTTCGCCACCCATTACCACGAGCTCACCGAGCTCGCCTCACTGCTGCCGTGGGTGGTCAACCGGACGATGGCGGTGAAGGAGTGGCAAGACCAGATCGTCTTCCTGCGCCGCGTCGTGCCCGGATCGGCCGACAAAAGCTACGGGCTCCACGTCGCCCGCCTCGCCGGCCTGCCGCAGGCGCTCATCGATCGCGCCGGCGAAGTGCTGGCCAACCTCGAGACGCAGGAGTACGACCCCGCCGGCAGCCCGCGCCGCGCCGAGGGGCCGAGTCGTCCGGCGGTTGAGCGCGACGAGCAACTGTCCCTCTTCGCGCCGCCCGAGGCGCTGGTCGCCAAGGTTCTGCGCGACACCGACCTCGACGAGCTGACCCCGCTCGCCGCGCTCAATCTGCTCCACACGCTCAAGGGACGGCTGAGCAGCTGACGCGGCGAGCGGACGGAGCGGCTCAGAACGGAATGTCGTCGTCCTCGGGGCCGAAGTCGCCCCCACCCTGGTCGCCACCGCCTTGGCCGCCTTGGTCGCCGCCACCGTAGTTGCCGCCACCGCCGCCGTACCCGCCACCTCCACCTCCACCGCCGTAGTTGCCGCCGCCACCACCGTAGCCGCCACCTCCACCGCCTCCGCCGCCGTAGCCGCCACCCCCACCGCCGCCGGCCTGACCGAGCATCTGGAAGTTCTCGCAGATGATCTCGGTGCGGTACTTCTTCTCGCCGCTCTGCTGGTCGTCCCACGAGCGGGTCTGGATGCGTCCTTCGACGAAGATCTGCTTGCCGCGCCGGAGGTACTGACCGGCGATCTCGGCCGAGCGGCCGAAGCAGACGATGTTGTGCCACTCGGTTTGTTCTTGACGATTGCCGTCGCGATCACGCCAGCGACGATTGGTCGCCAGGCTGAAATTGGCCACCGGCTGGCCGGACCCGGTGCTGCGGACCTCGGGGTCGCGGCCCAGGTTGCCCAGGAGAAAGACTTTGTTGACCATCGAACGTCTCCTCAGAATGAGTCGAATCGGTAGGATGCCCGCCTCGGGCGGAGGGTGAAAACGTGGGCCGCGGCGTGTGCCGGGCCCTCTATAGAGGAAGGACGTAGATCATGCGCTCGATTCTTCAACGAGTTTCGAAGGCGTCGGTCACCGTCGACGGCGAGATCGTCGGAGAGATCGGCGCCGGCCTGCTGGTACTGGTCGGCGCCGAGGTCGGGGACGCCGAGGCCGAGGCCGAGGCGACGGCGGAGAAGCTCGCCGTGCTCAGGATCTTCGAAGACGACGACGGCAAGATGAATCGCTCGGCCGAGGACGTCGGCGCGGAGTTCCTCGTCGTCTCGCAGTTCACGCTCGGCGCCAGCCTGCGCAAGGGGCGACGGCCGTCGTTCAACCATGCCGCGCCGCCACCGGTCGCCGAGCCGCTGGTCGAGCATGTGATCGCGGCCCTGCGCCGGCGCGGCTTTCGAGTCGCCGAGGGACGGTTCGGGGCGATGATGGAGGTCGCGTTGGTGAACGACGGGCCGGTGACCTTCGTGCTCGACGCGCGCGACGGTCGCGTGGTCTGAGTCGCCGTGTCAGAGATTGCGCAGCTCCTTGCCGGGCTTGAATCGCACCGTCTTGCCGGGCTCGATCGCGACCTCGACCCCGGTTTTCGGATTGCGCCCGACACCGCGCTTGCGGTCACGTACCTGGAAGACACCGAAACCGCGCAGCTCGATGCGCTTGCCGTCGGCGAGCGCCCGCTTCATCGCGTTGAGAATGGTGTCGACGGCCACGGCAGCCTTGGTTCGCGGAATGTCGGCTTCGTCCGCGACGCGGGCGACGATGTCAGCTTTGATCATGGAACTCCCCAGTAGACCGCGACCCGACGCCTCGGACGTCGGCGCGGTGGATCGGCCTCGGCGGGCGACCGGAACGCGCCGCGCTCACGCGCTCCGGATCTTGCGCCGCAGGATACACAGCTCGAGCGCCATCGACGCTTTCTCCGCCAGGCCGACGAAGGCGTCGATGTCGACCCCGTCGAGGTCCTGCTCACCACGATCGCCGTAGAGCACGCACACGGTGCGATCGCGGACACGAATCGGCATCAGCAGCGATGTCGGCGGCAGCGTGCCGCCCCAGCAGTGGGCGAGCTCTCGGTGCGCCGGCATCGGCGCCAGCGCACCGAGGAAGAAGCGTCCGCCGCGCTCGAGGTTGGCGAAGACGGACGGGGTGCGCAGACCGACACGGTAGCGGGCGAAGAGCGCTGGATCGGTGCCTTCGCCGGCGATTCGCCAGCCTTCGACGGCGCCACGTCGCAGCTGGAAGAGAGCGGTCCGGTCGAACACCTGGCCGGCGTAGCGCAGCAGGATCTCGCCGACGGTCGACAGGTCGGGCTCGCGCGCCAGGAGTGCGTCGGCGTCTTCGAGAGTCAGCGGTCGGTCGGCGGGTGGTAGCGCCGGTGCGGGGCGCGCTGCGCCGGTTGGCACCGCCGCGGCGTGGGCGGCGGGAGAGTGCAGCACCAGGTCGCCGAACGCCTCGTCGGTCGAACGCCACTCGATCGCCGAGCGCCTCGAGCCACCGAGGTCGACACCGTCGAGCGGCATGCCGCCGAGCGCCACACTGTCGGGTGCCGGCTCGTCGAGCAGGACTCGCGCGCTCTCGTCCCAAAGGTAGCGCGATCGATTCAGGCGGTCGAGGAGGTGGCCGTAGCGTCGCGGGATCTCTTCGCCGTAGTACTTCTCGAGCGCCTCGAATACCCGCACTTCGTTGGCGATGTGGGGTCGCACGCGGCGATTCGAGCAGAACTGCAGCTCGTCGAGATGCGCCAGGTTGTGCACGTCGAGCGTGGCGACGTGGATCTCGTGGCGATCGGCGGAGAAGGGCACCGCGCAGCAGCGTCGTGCGACCTTCGGCGGCACGAGGTCGAGAGTCTCTTCGTCGATGCCGCGCAGCTGCTCGATACGGATCGCAGGTACGCGCAGCTGGTCGGAGAGAGCCTCGAGCAACTGGTCTTCGGACAAGACGTCCATCTCGAGCAGGCACGTCCCGAGCCGGCCGCCGACGGCGCGCTGGCTCTGGATGGCACGGATCAGCTGCTCGCCGGTGATGCGTCCGGTCTCGACCAGCATTTGGCCCAGTTTCTTCGACGTGTCCTCGGTCGACACGTCTCGGCTCTTGGTGGTGGCGTTCGGCACGGCAAGGGGAGGCGTGGTGTTCAAGGTCCAGAGCCCGGGGGGTTGTCGGTGGCGTAACCTACAGGGATGACTGATGATAGCGACCCGTCAAAGCGCTGTAAAGCGCTTCGTGGCCGGGACGGATCGCATTGCCGCTGCCGGGTTCGGCTGCTATCGTCATCGACGTGAGACATCATGGCCCAAACCCCTGCGTCCGCGGCCGTTCGAAGGCTGCGATCCTGCGTCTGACCCTGGCGACCTTGGCGCTCCTGTCCATGGCGCCCTCTCTCGCCGCGGAGCCGGTCGACGCGCCCAGCTCGTCCGAGCTCGCCGAGGCGACTTATCTCTTCACGCTCGGCAAGATGCGCGCCGACGAGTCCGACTACAAGGGCGCGATCGAGGCTTTCGACCGCGCTCTGGCGATCGATGCGACCGACCCTTATGCCTTCCTCGAGGTCGGGCGCTTCTACTCCTTCCTCGCTCAGGTCTCGCGTAGCCCGGTGCAGCGCGGACGCTACCTGGAGGAGGCGGTCGAGCACCTCGGCCAGGCCCGGGAGCTGGCGCCGACGAACCGCGACGTGCTGCGCTCGTTCGGCGAGCTGCACATCCGCCTGGCCGAACGCAATCCGTCGTCCCTGGCGCTCGCTCAAGGCGCCTTCGAGAGCTTGCGCGCCGAAGACGAAGAAGACCTCCAGGTGCTCATCTCGCTCGCTCAGATCTACCTTTGGACTCGCGACGCGACGAGCGCCATCGACGTCCTGCGCGATGCAGAGGCACTGAGCCCGGGCAATCGCATGATCCAGAGCATGCTGGTCGAAGCGCTGCTCGGCAGCGGCGAGGAACAGGACGCCGCCACCGCCTTGCGATCGCTGCTGCGTCTCGAGCCGGACGAGATCGAGCACCGCCTGCGCCTCGCCGAGCTCCTCGGACGAGCCGGTGAGCATGCGGAGGCGGTCGAGGTGCTGGAGTCTAGCCCCGAGCCGATGCGTGACGACGAGCGCCTGCTGCGCCTGCTGGTGCGTGAGCTGCAACTCGCCGGCGAATCGCAGGAAGCGCGCGCCTTGCTCGAGCGCCTGGCTCCGCCCGACGGTGAAGAGGCCGACGAGGGATTCCTGCGCCTGCGGGTCGCCATCCACGGCTCGCTTCTCGACTACGAGACCGCGGCGGCGGACCTCGAAACGCTCTACGACGCGGCACGCGCCGCGGGCGATGCGTCGCGGCGGCGTCAGGACGCTCAGCTCTTGGCCCGTCTCGAGGAGCGCCTGGGCCGTGCCGCGCGGGCCGAAGACTTGCTCCGTACGGAGCTCGATGCGATCGACGAGCAGGACTCGGCGACCGCGGTGCAGCTGCGTCTCGCCCTCGTCGACCTGCTCGAGCGTGAGCAGCGAATCGAGGAAGCCGCGGCGCTCCTGCGCCAGGGCATGGCCGGTGCCGAGGTGTCGCGCCGAGTCGCACTCGGGCAGGTTCTCGCCGAGCTGTTGGCGAACGCCGACCGGCCGCGGGAAGCGATCGAGCTCTTGGAGTCTCTCGCCGAGACGCTCGACGCCGAGGCCGAACGTGTCGACGCGATGGCTGCTTCGGCCTCGGCCGCCGACGAGGCCTCCGGAGGTGCGACCGGCGGCGCATCGGACGACGAGGCGACGGTACCAGGCGCGGGCGTCGACGAGGCCGAGCGTGCGCGCGACGCCGCCGCGGCGCTGCGCTTGCGGCAGCTGCTCGTTTTGCTCGACGCCGAGCTCTGGCAAGAGCTGCTCGACCGGCTCGACGACGTCCCCGCGGACGACCCCGAGCTGGTGGCGGGAGTCGAGCAGCTGCGCGCCGACGCGCTCGCCGGCTCGCAGCGCATCGACGAAGCGCTGGCGCTCGTCACCGTGCCTCGCGACGACTCGGGCAGGCTGGTCGTGTCGGGCGACGAGCGTGAGCTCCGCACGCGCCTGGCGAAGCGTGTCGAGATCCTCTTCGACGCCGGCCGCGAGCAGGACGCGCGGGCCGATCTCGAGACACTGGCCGCCAGCGGCGACTTCGACAACCTGCTCTTCACGGCGCAGCTCTACCAGCGCGCCGAGCTGTGGACTGACGCCGCGCGGTGGTTCACCGCGGCCGACGAGGCCCAGCCCGACGAGGTGCCGACCCTCTTCGGGCTCGGCGCCGCGCTCGAGCGCCAGGGCGAGTTCAGCGCGTCGGTCGACGTCTTCGAACGTCTACTCTCTCTCGCTCCAGCCCATGCGCCGAGTCTCAACTACCTCGGCTACATGTTCGCAGAGCGCGGCGAACGTCTCGACGAGGCGCTGCCGATGATTCGGCGCGCGGTCGCCACCGAGCCCGACAACGGGGCCTATGTCGACTCTCTGGGCTGGGTCTACTACCAGCGCGGCGAGCTCGAGGAGGCGCTCGAGCACTTGCACTGGGCGACCCGCCTCGTGCCCGACGATCCGACAGTGCAAGAGCACCTGGGCGATGTCTACCGGGCGCTCGAGCAGAGCAGCCGAGCGCTCGACGCCTACCGGCGCGGGCTGGCGCTCGAGGTCGACGAGGCGCAGCGGGCTTCGCTCGAAGCCAAGATCGACGCGCTCGAGGCGCAGGCGCGGACGGAGCAGTGAAGCGACGCCCGCCCGCCGCCGCGCTTCGGGCGGCGGTCTCGTCGGCGGCCCTTGCCCTCGCACTAGGGGTGTCGTTGCTGTCGGTCGGTTGCCAGGCCGGGAGCCAGGGACTGTCTCTGCGTCTGTCGGTGGCCCCCGCGGCCGATGCTCCGTGGCTGCTGCCGAGCGATGCATATCCCAGCCAGCGTCTCTACCGCATGCGCTACCAGGGGCCCGAAGGGGAGGCCGGATTCCGCCTCACCCTCTACCTCGAGTCCCCCGAGCGCTACCGCATGGAGGCGTCGGACAGTCTCGGCCGCAAGATCTGGAGCCTCGGCATGCTGCCGAGCCGCCAGGCCTTGTGGCTCGACCACCGCCAGGAGCTCTACTGCCTGGTGGCGGCCGGGAACGAGCAGGGATTCCTGCCGCTGACTCAGCTGCCGCTCGAGGCGCTGCCGCGGCTTCTCGTCGGCCTGATGCCGGTGCCGCCGGCGGCCGAGCGACGGCGCGCCGACCTGCGCCGTGACGACACCGGAGCCCTGTCGTTCCACGACGATCAGGATCGCCTGTGGAGCGGCCAGCTCGAGGCAGGGCGTCTCGCCTGGTGGAGCGTGACCGAAGTGGCCGGAGAGGCGCCCGTCGCCTGGTGGAAGCAGGTCGACGACGAGTCGATCTTCTCCGATCGGCGCGGCGGCCAGCAGGTCCGCTGGAGCGAGCAAGTGCGCGAGACGCTCGGCCGCGAGCTCGAACGCCTCGAGGTTCCGCGCGCTTATCGCGAGGGCGTGTGCACCGGCCGGTGACGGCCTCGAGCTGCTAGAGTCGACGTCTCCCGATGCTCGAAACCCGCGACGCCCCACCTCGTTCGGGCGGCCGAGACCGCGACGGTGCCGGGCCCGCTCCGTCGCTGCTCGATCGTCCGCTGCCGCACAGCGAAGAGTCCGAACGCGCCGTCCTGGCGTCGATCCTGCTCTCGCCGCACGTGCTGCCGACGGTGACCGAGCGCCTAGTGCCCGAGGACTTCTACCTCGAGAGCCACCAGCTGATCTATCGCTCGATGCTCGAGCTTCAGGACGCCGGCGACGAGATCGACCTGCGCACACTGCAGGGTCGTCTCGAGCTCAAGAACGTCTTCGAGCGCATCGGCGGCATGGCCTACCTGGCCGGTCTCGACCTCGACCTGCCCGATCTCGGTCGCGTCGCGACGTACGTCGAGCTGGTGAAGGAACGCTCGATCCGGCGCCGGCTGATCGAAACCTCGCAGCGGATGATCATCGACTGCTTCGAGGGCGGCGTCGAAGCACAGGAGGCGCTGGCGGAGGCCGAGCGTACGGTGCTCGATCTCGGCCAGGAGGCGCTCAAGCAGGGCTTCTCGCGTCTCGCCGACGTCATCGACGACACGCTCGAGTCGCTCGAGGAACGCGCCGACGGCATGATCGGCGTGCCCACCGGGTTCTACGACTGGGACCGCATCACGCAGGGCTTGGTGCCGGGAAACCTGATCATCCTCGCCGGGCGCCCGGGCATGGGCAAGACGAGCTTCGCGATCAATGTCGCCCAGCACGTCGCGCTGCGCGAGGGCCGGACGGTCGGCGTGTTCTCGCTCGAGATGGGCGAGCAGGAGCTGGTGCAGAGAATCCTCTCGTCGGAGGCGGATCTGCCGTTCGGCCAGCTGCGCTCGGGCAAGTTGTCCGAGAACCAGTGGAGCCTGCTCTACGATACGATCCGGACGATTCACGAGGGGCCGCTCTACATCGACGACTCGCCGAACCCGTCGCTGGTCGAGATCGCCTCGAAGAGCCGTCGCCTGCAGGCCGAGCACGGGCTCTCGCTGCTCATCGTCGACTACCTGCAGCTGATGCAGGCCGGGGGGCGCTACGAGAGTCGTCAGCTCGAGATCGCCGCCATCAGCCGCGGCATGAAGCAGCTGGCGAAGGAGCTGAACATCCCGGTGGTCGCGCTGTCGCAGCTGTCGCGTCAAACCGAGCGCCGCGCCGGCGACCATCGGCCACAGCTCTCGGACCTGCGCGAGTCGGGCGCCATCGAGCAAGACGCGGACATGGTTTGCTTTGTCTACCGCGACGAGATCTACAACAAGGACGACCCCGAGGTGAAGGGTCTGGCCGAGCTGATCGTCGCCAAGCATCGAAACGGTCAGACCGGTACCGTCGACCTGGCGTTCTTCGGCGAGACCACCAGCTTCCGCAACCTCGATCGTCACCACAGCGACCTCGATAGTTTCTGAAGCGTCGGTGGCCAAGCGCGACACGTTCTACGTCTGCGGCGCCTGTGCGCACCGCTCGCCGAAATGGCTCGGCCGCTGCCCCTCGTGCGGCGCCTGGGACGCATATGTCGAAGAGGTCGCGGCCGGCGGCTCTCGAGCCGGCGGGGGAAAGAGCTCGCGCGGTGGCCTGCGCCCACGGGTCGATGCGGCGCGGCCGATGGCCCTGGGCGCCGTCGACACCGACGAGGCGGCGCGCTTCTCGAGCGGACTCGAGCTGGTCGATCGAGTGCTCGGCGGCGGCCTCGTGCCGGGTGCCGCGGTGCTGCTCGCCGGCGAGCCGGGGATCGGCAAGTCGACCCTGCTGCTACAGGTCGGCGACGCTCTCGCCGACTCCGCCGGAGGCCGAGGCGAGGCCGACCGGGGGCGCGACGTCCTCTACGTCACCGCCGAAGAGTCACCACGCCAGCTGCGGCTACGCGCCGAGCGCCTGGGGTGTCGGCCCGACGACGACGGCCGCGGCCAGCTGCAGGTGGTGGGGGAGACGCGGCTGGAGCCGGTGCTGGCGGCGCTCGAGGAGGCGCCGCCTGGCGTCGTTCTCGTCGACTCGATCCAGGCCCTGCGTTCGGCCGACCTCGACGGTCCCCCCGGCTCGATCGGCCAGGTACGGCATTGCGCCGATCGCCTGGTCGAAACCACCAAGCCACGCCGCACGACGCTGGTCTTGGTCGGTCACGTGACCAAGGAAGGCGCCATCGCCGGCCCGAAGTCGCTTGAGCACCTGGTCGACACGGTGCTCACCTTCGAGGGCGAGAGCACCAGCGGTCACCGCGTGCTGCGTGCGCAGAAGAACCGCTTCGGGCCTACCGGCGAGGTCGGCCTGTTCGAGATGCGCGACCGCGGCCTGCTCGAAGTGCCCGATCCGTCGCGCGTACTGCTCGACCGGCGTCAGGCGCGCCGCCCGGGATCGGCCGTCGCCGCGACTCTGCACGGCACTCGCCCGGTGCTGGTGGAGGTGCAGGCGCTGACCCACCTCTCGAGCCTGCCGTCGCCGCGCCGCACCGCGGTCGGGCTCGACAGCGCCCGGGCGACGCTGCTCCTCGCTGTCCTCGAGCGCTTCGGCGGCGTCCGCTTCGCCGAGCGCGACGTCTTCCTCAACGTCGTCGGCGGCCTCAGCCTGCGTGAACCTGCCGCCGACTTGGCGATCGCCGCCGCCCTGCTGTCGGCCGACAGCGAGCGCCCGTTGCCCGAGCGCGCCGGCTTCTTCGGCGAGGTCGGCCTGCTCGGCGAAGTCCGCCCGGTCGCCCACGCCGGCGCCCGCCTGCGCGAGCTGGCCGCCCACGGCTTCACCCGCGCCTTCGTGCCCTCGCTCGACGACCTGCGACCGCCCAAGGGCCTCCGTCTGGTGACCGTCGACGACGTCGCCGAGCTCGCCGGCCGCCTGCTCGAAGTCCAGGTCGGCTGATCGCTGAGCCGGGAAAGCTCTATTCGAGGTGGAATGCCCAGGTGTAGAGATATAGACAAAACCTTACACAAAGTCTAGAATGGGGTCTGCACTCGGCTGATACACCCTGGAGAACCTCATGAGCCGGACGCCGAGCCCCCTCCGCATGTCCATCGCCCTCGGCGCCGTCTGCGCGCTCGTCGCGGTGTGGCCATCGAGCGCTTCGGCACAGGTCTGTGCCGGACCGGTCGCCTGGAGCGCCGAACCACCGGTCAACGACTCGGCGCCGCGCTGCCTCAACTTCATCTACTGCAACGAACCCGAACTCGAAGGGCCGACGATCGAGGTCGAAGACGGCTGCGATCCAGCCGCCGGCCCGTGCACGATCTTCGGAGTCGTCGGTGTCGTCGCCGTGGGCAACCACCTCAACAGTCCGAGCAACTTCCCCGGCTCCTCGCCGCTGCGCCTCGAGTGGCGTGATTCGAGCGGCAGCTTCGTCGGCTCGTGCGGTAACCCGGGCGGCGCGATCTTCGACGAGCGCGGCGACGGCACGATCTCGCGCTCGTTCCAGTGTGGCGACGCCGGCGGCGGCGAAGTCTACGAGCTGACGGCGCGCGTCTGCGCGGGTGCGTCTTCGTGCACGGAGACCGCGACGGTCGACATCGACCTGACCGACGGCGCCGCGGCCCGCGCGCTCTGCCCGCGTCCGCCGGTCGAAACCGACTGCTCGGACGAGGAAGATTGCGAGAGCTGTCTCGGCGGAGGAACGGGTGGAGGCGGTCCTGGTGCTGCGCCGGGCGGCGGCGCCGGGGCCAGTGGCGGCGGGCCTTGGGGCGGCGGCGGCGGAACCGGGCCGGGCGCCGTCCTGCGCTATCGCGCCGACGGACCGGTACAGTCCTCGATGCCCGGCGGCGTCACCTGGTCGCCCGGCCTCGGCCGCTTCTGGTCGCATTCCTACGCGCAGCGCCTGGTCGATGACACGTCGGTCGCCGCGCCCGCCGCGCGCGTCTGGCTGATCACCGGCTCCGCCGTCTACCGACGCTTCGACGATGCCGACGGTGACGGCGTCTTCGAGTCGGTGACGCCGACGAGCGTCTATCGAGCGCTCGAAACGGTCGTCGGTGGCGGCTGGACATTGACCGACCTCGACGGCACGGTCACCACCTTCGACGCCACCGGTCGCTGGCTCGCGACCGCGGATCGCAACGGCAACTCGACGTCCGCGAGCTATGCCGATGCGCGCCTCGACCTCGTCACCTTCCCCGACGGTCGCAGCGAAGACTTCGCCTACGACGCCGGCGGAATGCTCGAGTCGATCACCGAGATCGGAGTCGACGGCTCGACGACGCGGACGTGGACCTACACCTGGTCTGGCGTCGACCTCGCGCGCATCGACCGACCCGACGGAACGGCGCTCGAGTATTTCTACGACGACCCCGGGAATCCCGGCTGGATGACCCGCGTCGACCTCGTCGGAGCCGACGGCACGAGCCGCCGCGTCGTCCGCGCCTGGGAGCACGACGCGCTTGGCAACGTTACACACATGTGGCGCGGCGCCATCGATTTCGCGAGCGGCGTCGACCGCTGGCAGATCGCGCACGACGATCCGTTGCTGCCACGCGTGACGACCGTCACCGACCCGCTCGGGGTCGTCTCGACCTACACCTGGGACACGGACCGCCAGTCGGTGAACGAGAAGGCCAAGCTGGTTCGGCTCGAGGGCGACTGCCCGGCCTGCGCGGTCGCGCCAAATGCTCAGCGTTTCTTCGTGGACGCTGCGAACCCGTTCCGCGTTACCCGCGAGATCGACGGCCGCGGTCTCGAGACGCACTGGACCTACGACGCGAACGGCCGCCCGACGGCCCGCATCGAGGCCTTCGGCACGCCGCGCGAGCGCACGACCGAGTGGACCTACGATCCGGCCTTCCCGGCGTTCGTCGACTCGATACGCCGCGAGTCGGTCGAGGGCTTCCCGTCCGAGCGCGTCGAGTCGTCGATCTTCGACGCCGTGGGCGACCGCACGAGCTCGACGATCGCTGGAGTCGAAGACGGCCAGGCCTTCGCGCACACCACCACCTATGGCTACAACGCCGGCGGCAGCCTCGAGACCATCGACCGCCCGGGCCTCGGCACCGACGACGTCGTCACCTTCACCTACGATCCGACCCGCGGCAACGGCCTGCTGGTGCGCGACAGCCGCATCGACCCTCTCGTCGGCGCAACGGCCTACGGTCACGACGCCTTCAATCGCCGAATCTCGGTCACCGACCCGAACGGCGTCGTCACCGAGACCGAGTATGATGCGCTCGACCGCGTCCGCTTCGTCCGCGAGCGCGGCGCAACGCCGGCCGAGGACCTCGTCACCGAGTGGCGCTACACCACCTTCGGCGACCTCTTCCAGATCGTCCTGCCGCGTGGCAACGCGATCGAGCACGCCTACGACGCAGCCGGGCGGCTGGTCTCGATCGAGCGCAAGGCCGACGACCAGGCGTCTACCCGCGGTGAGCGAGTCGTTTTCACGCTGAACGGCTTCGGGCAGCGGACCGTCGAGGAGCGCCAAAGCTGGGACGGCGCCGCCTGGATCACCGATGCGCGGACCGAGTCGGTCTACTCGACGCGCTGCCACGTCGACCGCACGATCGAAGGTCTCCCGGGCGAGGAGCAGTCGGTGACCGAGTACGGCTACGACTGCAACGGCAACCTCGATCGCATCTGGGACGCCAACCACCCGAACGACGGCACGACAGCGCCGACGACCGAGTCCGTCTATGACGAGCTCGATCGCCTCGTGACCGTTCGCCAGCCGTGGGGAGGAGCGGGCGGTGGAACGCTCGAGACGTCCTACGACTACGACGTCCAGGATCACCTGGTCGAGATCGTCGACGGCGAGGGCACGGTCACCTCGTTCGTCTACAGCGACCGTGACCTGATGACGGACGAGGTCTCCGAGGTCTCGGGGACGACCACGTACGCCTACGACCAGCGCGGACTCCTGACCACGCGCACCGACGCCCGCGGCGTCGTCGAGACGCGCGCCCACGACGCCCTCGATCGCCCGACCCTGGTCGACTATCCCGACGACACGCTCGACATCGTCTACACGTACGACGACCCGGCGGTGCCCTTCTCGACGGGACGCCTCACGAGCATCGCGCGCGACGGCGAAAGCGTCGACTTCCGGTCCGACCGCTTCGGCCGCAGGCTCCAGGAGGGTCCGCTCGTCTACGCCTACGACGCGAACGGCAACCGTACGTCGATCGAGTATCCTGGAGGCGTGATCACTTCGTCGACCTACGACTTCGCCGACCGGCAGTCGACTCTCGACGTCACCCTGCCGGACTCGACGATCGTTCCGATCGTCTCGGCCTCGCGCTACGCCTCACACGGCCCTCTCGTCGAGCTCGCGCTCGGCAACGACCTGGTCGAGACCCGCGCATTCGACGCACGATACTTCCCCGACAGCATCACGGTCACCGGCACCACGACGCTGCTCGACTGGGACTACACGACCGACGCCCTCGGCAACCCGACCGCCATCGACGATGTCGTCGCGCCCGGCGCGAGCCGCAGCTTCGCCTACCAAGACGTCCAGTACTTCCTCACCACCGGAGACGGCCCGTGGGGCGACCTGTCGTGGACCTACGACCGCGCCGGCAACCGGCTGAGCGAGACCCGCGGCAGCACCACCGACGCCTACAGGTATCTGCCGAATGCTGCGGTCACCGGCAACACCGGCCGGCTCGACCAGGTTCAGCTCGGCCTCGGCGGCCTGCGCACGTTCACCTACGACGCCGCAGGGCACCAGGCCCGGGTCGACTCGGCGGGCGCCATCGTCGACCGTGCCTACGACGACGACGGACGCCTCGCGTCTCTCTCCCTCCCGGCGACCGAGTCGTCGTCGAGCTTTCGATACGACGCCCGCGGCTTCCTCCGCCAGGCCACGACCACTGCGCCCGCCGCACCGGGCACCGGCGTCTTCTGCGACGGCTTCGAGTCGGGCGACACCTCGGCCTGGGGCGGCTCCGGTTCGACCTGCTTCGAGACGACCGCGATCGAGCCCGTCTACAGCGACGCCGGCCTACTGCACAGTCCCGATGCGCGCGGGGCCCCGGCGTCGACCCGCGCCGTCCTGATGTTTGGTGGCCGACCCGTCGCCCAGGTCGAAGGATCGTCGGCGGGCGGCATGAGCGTTCGCTGGCTCACCACCGACCACCTCGGTACCCCGATCCTGCTCACCGACGAGAATGGCGCCACCCTCTGGACGGGCGGCTTCGAGCCCTTCGGCCGCGACTTCGCGGGCGCTGCGGCTGCCGGCGTCCTCCTGCGTCTCCCGGGTCAGTGGGCCGACCAGAGCTGGACCGCCCTCGAGACAGATTTGGCCTTCAACGTCCACCGCTGGTACCAGCCGAACCTCGGTCTCTACACACGCCCCGATCCGATCGTCTGGAACGCGCTCGGCCACCACTACCTCTACGT
Source organism: Acidobacteriota bacterium (assembly GCA_039194425.1). GTDB lineage: Bacteria > Acidobacteriota > Thermoanaerobaculia > Multivoradales > J023 > JAUIJL01. The sequence continues at coordinate 161,950 of JBCCVZ010000002.1, forward strand.
TCTCGGCCGCCCGACCTCTCTGATCGATCCCCTCGGCCTCTTCCCCGAGGACCGCACTGCCGACCGCGCCGACGCGCTCGCACGCGACCTGCGCGACGATCTCGACTGCATCCAGGCCGTCCGCGACGAAGTCCGCGCGACTGGAACCGGCCACACTCGCTACCAGCACTGCATGGGCAACTGCCTGATCACCAAGCGCTGCAAGACCGGCCGCGCAGGCGCAGTCGCCGCGAGCCTTGCCAAGGAGTTCGGTGACGTCTACCGCTGTGTGGTGCAACGGCAGGCAGGGAATTGCAACAGCGCTTTTCAGCCGAAAGACTTTGAGGACAACGAGAGAGGCAGGGATTGCCCTCGAGATCAGAGCTGTGAAGATCGCTGCAAGAGCCTCCTGGAAGCGCGAGAGCCCCCTGCGGGCCCATTTGGGCCGCTTGCTCCGCCGGAGAACTGATGTTCCTAATGACCAGGCCAGTCATCCTCCTCGTTCTAGCAACTCTTATTGGGGGGGCAGGTTGTGGTCGATCTTCGACCGAGGGAGATCTCGCTTTTCCTTTCTCTAGGTACTGGGGGTATGAGAGTGACGAGTTCTTCATCGATCTGGCGGAGACCGTCGAACCTCAAGACCTCTTCGACCTGACCACATTCACCGATCTTGGTCTAGAGCCCGGCACAGACCTCGAGGAAGCATCGCGTCGCCTAGGTCCCCCAGCAGAGATTGTCGAGATCCATGAGAGTCTCACCGCATATCGATTCTCCACCGCCCGCGGTTCGATCGACGTCGTCGCCTCTACGTCAGAGAGCGAGGGCCATGGAGAGACTCGGTGGCTCTTGAGAACTGGTCATGTCTCCGCTTCGGAGCTACTCGATCTCGACAGACTGCTCAACGACTTACCAGGCGACGCATCTGGCGCTGAATTGGTCTTTATTTCTAGCAAGGGCTCTGTAGCTCTCGAGCTGGAGAGCGGCATGCCCAAGTTCCTCTGGTGGATCAGGTCCAAGCCGCGGCACGGTCCAAAGCTAGACGCCATCGAGCCCGATAGCGATTGACTTCTCGAGCCTCGAAGCGTGCGAAGGTCAAGCCGTGGTGCGGTACTCGAATGTCTGCGCTGGCCGCCCGGTACTTCCGGCGTGATTCGTCCTCGCATTCAGTTTCGCAGGCTGTGCAGATCGACCCGGACATGCTCGGCCAGGAGGCTACGGTCTCGAGTTGATCCACAGCGTCTCGCTGGAGCGCGACGAAGCCACTCTCAGAAGAAGGTCCAGACGCTTTCGGTGCGCAGCGGCCTGACCTGCTGATCGTAGCGGTCGATCACCTGGTACATGAACCACCAGCCGAGCCAGCCTCGGTAGCCGAAGACGTTGTAGGACACGTCTTGATCCTCGCCGACTCGTTCGATCTCGCGGCGGCGATACGACTCGACGAAGGTCAGCGTCGGGCCGCTGCCGCGGCGCGAGAAGAAGCTCCTCGACGTCCTCATCGCGCGTTCCAGATCCTCACGCTGTCGCGGGCCGTCGGTGGTGAGCTCGACCTGGCGATTGGCGTGGCCGACGGTCGGGTGATACCAGTTGCGGTCGACCGCGAAGGTGCAGCCGTTCAGGGGGCCCGTGAAGAAGTACTGCGGTCCTTGGTTCGGGATCTGTCCGATGAAGCAACCGTCTTCGATCCACGGCAGGTAGAAGAAGGGAACGAAGTCGTCTTCGGTGGTGGTGGTCATGGTGGTGCGGCCCTTGCGGTCCTGCGTGAAGAGCGCCTTGATCTGGACCACGGTGTCGCCGTCTTCCCAGATCTGAGACCGCACGGCGAACCGGTGGACGAACGTCCACATGTTGGCGCGCACGAGGTTGTTGACGTTGGTGTCGCTCATGCAGACCCAGACCTCTCGACAGTCATCATGCTCCCGAGTTTAGATCACGCGGTGGGGACCCCTGCCACTTCCAACCTGCTACGCTCACGCCTCTCCGAACGAGTCTTCCGACCATGAGTCAACCCATCCTCGACGACGGCCTCGTCACCGGCAACGTCTACGACAAGTACGGCACGCGCAACCCGATCGCCCGCTGGATGGTGGGCGGCTTTCTCGACGCGTTCCGCGACCTGGCGCAGAGCAGTGGAGCGGACCGAGCGCTCGAGGCGGGATGTGGCGAGGGGCGGCTGAGCCTCGAGCTGGCGCGGCTCGGGATGCGCGTGCGCGCCAGCGACGTCTCGCCCAAGATCATCGACATCGCACGCCGGACCGTCGCCGCGGAGTCGGCGGGCGACGAGGTCGCGACAGCGATCGAGCTCGAGGTGCGCAGCCTCTTCGAGCTGACGCCGGCGCGCGACGCGGCGCCGCTGGTGGTGTGCTGCGAGGTGCTCGAGCATGTCGACGAGCCGGAGCGTGCGCTCGACGTCTTGGCGTCGCTCGCTTCGCCGCATCTGCTCGTCAGCGTGCCGCGCGAGCCGCTGTGGCGCGTGCTCAACATGGCGCGCGGGCGCTACCTGCGCGACTTCGGCAACACCCCCGGGCATGTCCAGCACTGGTCGCGGCGTGGCTTTCTCGATCTGCTGGAGCGGCGCGTCGAGGTCGTCGCCGTGCGCTCGCCGCTGCCGTGGACGATGGCCCTCTGCCGTACGCAGGGCGATGGCGCCTGAGATCGAGCCGGACGGGCCAGCGCAGCGGCCGACGGCGCTGCCCCCCTGGGCGCGGGCGCTGGGCATCGTGCTCACCCTTGCCTCGCTCGGCTTCGTCGGCTGGCGGCTGGCGGCCAGCGATGCCTGGCAGCTGCGGCGGCTGACGACTCCGGAAGGCCTCGCAGTCTTGGTGGCGGCGAGCGTCGTCTACGGCGCGGTGTGCCTGCTGCTGGTGCTCGCATGGCGCCGGGTGCTCGGGCTGCTCGCGGAAGAGCCGGGAGACGAGCGAAAAGCCGAGCCCCCGCGCCTCGCCCGTTGGCTGCCGGGCTTCGACGCCTGCCTCGGCATCTACGGCCGCAGCCAGATCGCCAAGTACCTGCCGGGGAACGTGTTCCACCTGGCGGGTCGCCAGGTCCTGGCGCAGCGAGCCGGCGTGCCGGCGCGAGTCGCCGGCCTGTCGCTGGCGCTCGAGCATCTCGGCCTGGTCGCCGCGGCGGCGGCTCTGGCGCTGGCGTTGCCCTCGGCGCTGTCTCCCGGCGGGCCGTGGCTGTCGGCAGCCACGGTGGCGGCGCTCGGGCTCGCCGCGTGTGCTCTGCCGTTGCTGGCCCAAAGCGCGGCGCGGCGCGGCGCGGTGCCCTGGCTGCGCCTGCCGCCGATCGCGCCGCGCCGCATGCTCGCCGCCTGGCTGCAGGTGATCGCCTGGCAGCTGCTGTTTTTCCTCGGGGTCGGGCTGCTGCTGTTTGCGCTGGTGCGCAGCCTGGTCGACGCGACCCTACCGCTGGCGGTCTTCGCCTTCGCCCCTGCGTGGCTGCTCGGCCTGGTGACACCTGGAGCGGCGGCCGGCGTCGGTGTGCGCGAAGCAGTGTTGATCCTGCTGCTCGAGAACGGCGGCCTGCCGGCGGACGACGCGCTGCTGGCGGCGCTGGCGCTGCGCCTGGTGACGACGCTCGGCGACGTCGTCTTCCTCGGCCTCGGAGTGCGCGCCTCCTCGGCAGATGCGACGGCAGGTGAGGGACGATGACGTCTCCAGAACGCTCGATCGCACCGTGGCTTCTGGTCGGGGCGCTGCTCGTGGTGAAGGCGCCGTTCATCGCGCGCTTCGGTTCGTCGCCGCACGTCTGGTACGACGAGCTCTTCTACTTCGGTGCGGCCTTCGACCTCACGCATTGGGGCCGCTTCGGAGTGCCGCATCCGCAACTCTTCTTCTACCCGCCGCTGCTCTCGGTGTTGATCGCGCCCTGGCATGCTCTCCATGCCCTCGGCCTCGACCTGCCGATGTCGTGGCTCTACCGCCTTTCGCTGCTCACTGCGAGCGCGGCCGCGGCGAGCACTCTGGTTTTTGCGTACCGACTGGCGAGCGAGGTGCTCGGCGTCCGCTCGCTCGGGCTGGCGCTGGTCGTGGCGCTGTCGTCGCCCGCGTACCTCGGCCTGCTGCTGATGTCGGAGAGCCTCTTCGTGCCGCTCTACGTGGCGCATCTGCTCTTTGTCGCCCGATTCCTGCGCCGCCGCCGTCGCCGCGACGCGCTCGGTGCCGGCGCCTTGGCGGCAGCGATGGTGCTGACGCGGCCGACTGGCATTGTGCTTCTGGGTGCCGCGGTCGGCATGCTCGGGGTCGAGCTGGTGCTCGGTCTCCGAGGTCGTCGCCTCGGCCGCGACACGAGCCTGGTCCGGCCCCTCGACTGGCTGTGGATCGTGCTACCGGCGCTCGCCGCGCGCCTGCTGTGGTCACCCCTCCACGCGCGCTGGGCCGACCCGACCAACTGGAATCTGCCGCTCAGCGTGTACCTCGACGAAACCTGGGGCCGGTTGATGCGGTCACCGGCCGAGCTCTGGCCGCTGGTCGACAAGATGCTTGGCAATCTTGCCTACGTCGGCCTCGCCAGCTTCGGCCTGTGGCTGCCGCTCCTCGTCTTCGCCTGCCGCGGAAGCCCCGAGTCTCCTTCCGGAGGAGCCGGCGCGTCCGGCGAGCACGCCGACGACAAGGCCGTGCTGCGCCTGCTGCTGGTCTACCTCGGCGGCTTCTTGCTGCTCGTCGACCTGGCGGCGGCGGTGCACATGAGCGTCTACGGCGGCGACGACCCCGAACGCGCGCGCTACGACGTCTACGGTCGCTACGTCGAGGCGTTCGTCGTGCCGCTGCTCGCTCTCGGTGCCGCGGCGACCCTGCGGCTGGGCGAGGCGCTGCGCCGCCTCGCCGCATCCGACGCGGCGCGGGGCCGACGACGCCTGGTGTTGGGCACCGGAGTCGTCACCGCGCTCGCGGTGCTGGCGATCGACATCGACGTCTTCAACCGCCTCGTCGGCGCCGAGCGCATTTTCCTGATGCCGAACCACCAAGGCATGGGCTGGGTCTTCGTCGCGTGGAGGCTGCTGCCGGGTGAAGGCTTTCCCACCTGGCTGGCCCTGGCACTGGTCGCCGGCCTGGTCGCTGCCGGGCTGGCCCGCCTTTGGCTGGGCTCGAGGGCAGGCAGCGGGACGGGCGGTGGGACCGGACGGGCCGTTGTCGCGACCGCCCTGCCGCTGCTGCTCGGCCTGGCGGCGGTCGCGCAATGCCAGGTGGTCGGCTCGACGCTGTGGGGTCTCGAGCGCATGGTGCTGTCGAATCCGCTGCGCGAGCGGCCGGCGCTGTGGCGAGATGGTCTCTGCGTCGAGTGGCGACGTCATGGGCCGCGTCACCAGCCGGCAGTCTGGGTGGCCTTCTTCGATCTCTACGACCATGCTCTGGCCGGTCCGTGCGCGCTGCTGGCTCCGGAGCTCCCGGCCCTCGGCACCGACTTGCCCGATCGGGAGATCCTGCTCGCCCCGCAGCAGGTCCAGCAGACTCGGCGCGCGGCGCTCTATGGACCGGCCTCACTGCCGTCGCCAGCGTTCGAGGTGACCGCCGAGCGCCTGGCGCCGCGTCGCCTGCTGCTGCGCGTCCACTGGTCGGGACGCACGCCGCGAGGACCGCGCAAGCTGCGCGCGCGATACGATGCCGTCATGTACTCGATCGGCCACCGGGGACGCTGGACCGAGACCGCGCAGGTGCGGGCGCTGCAGCCGGTGTCGCGGCTGCACGGCGGGGAGTCGGTCCACCTCGGGATGGTCACGATGCAACTCGTCGAGCGGCCCGAGGGCCGCCGACCGCTGCTCGAGATCGAGCTTGAGGCAGTGTCGGAGCGCTGGGCCGACATCGCCCTCGAGCGCCCCGAGCGCGTGCTCGAGCTCGAACCGTTGCTTCCTGCGCGTGGCGCCGGGAGCGGTTCTTCCGAGGCCGGCGAGCCTGTCTTCAATACCACCGTCTTCAGCGACGGATTCGAGTCGGGGAACTGGGCGCGCTGGTCGACCCGGCGAAGTGCTCCGGAACGGACGGCGGGGGAGCGATGAAAGCGATCATTCAGATCCCGTGCTTCAACGAGGCGGAGTCGTTGCCGGCGACCCTCGCCGAGCTCCCCCGCGAGCTGCCGGGCTGCGACCTCGTCGAATGGCTGGTGATCGACGACGGCAGCAGCGACGACACGGTGGCCGTGGCTCGGGCGCACGGCGTCGACCACGTCGTGTCGCTGCCGCGCAACCAGGGCCTCGCCACTGCCTTCCGTACCGGCCTGCGCGCGTGCATCGAGCGCGGTGCCGACGTCATCGTCAACACCGACGCCGACAACCAGTACTGCGCCGCCGACTTGCCGGCGCTGGTGCGGCCGATCGTCGCCGGGCACGCCGACATGGTGGTCGGCTGTCGGCCGATCGAGACGATCGAGCACTTCTCGGCGTCGAAGAAACTGCTGCAGAGGCTCGGCAGCTGGGTGGTGCGAGCCGCCAGCCGCGCCGACGTCGACGACGCGCCGAGCGGCTTTCGCGCGCTCAGCCGTCAGGCGGCGATGCGGCTCAACATCTTCAGCGAGTACACCTACACGCTCGAGTCGTTGATCCAGGCCGGCCAGAAGAACATGGCCGTTCTGTCGGTGCCGGTGCGAGTGAACGATCCGCTGCGCGCCTCGCGCCTGATCAAGAGCACCGGCTCGTACCTGCTGCGCTCGGCCGACACGATTGTGCGCATCTTCATGACCTATCGGCCGTTCCGCTTCTTCTTCGTGCCCGGCGCCTTGAGTTTCCTCGCCGGCTTCGTGCTCGGCCTACGCTTCGTGTGGTACTTCCTCAACGGCGAAGGCGACGGCCACGTGCAGTCGGTGATTCTGGCGGCGCTGCTCCTCGGCCTCGGGATCTTTCTCGCCGTCGTCGGGCTGCTCGGCGACCTGATCGCGGTCAACCGCAAGCTGCTCGAGGACACCCGTTGGCAGCTCTTCGAGATCCAGGACGCTCTGCGCGCGCCGCCGATGGACGAACGGACGACGCGCGTTCAGAGAGCCGGCTCGGCGCCGGTGAGCCGGCGAAACGCCTCGATGTAGCGCTCGAGCGTGCCCTCGACCACGTCCCGCGACAGCTCAGGGGGCGTGCTCTCGTGGTCCCAACCGCCCTCGTCGAGCCAGTTGCGCACGAACTGCTTGTCGAACGACTCCGGTTCGGTGCCGGGAGACCAGGCGTCGGCTTGCCAGTAGCGCGACGAGTCGGGCGTCATCACCTCGTCGATCAGCACCAGGTCGAGCACGCCCTCGTGCTCCGGATCGCGACCGAGCTCGAACTTGGTGTCGGCGAGGATCAAACCGCAGGCTTCGGCATGGGCTTGGCCACGGGCGTAGAGCTCGAGCGTGAGGCGGCGCATCTCGAGGGCGACATCGTCGCCCACGGCCTGTGCCATCGTGCGGAAGTCGACGTTCTCGTCGTGGCCGCTCGCCGCCTTGGTGGCCGGTGTGAAGACCGGCTCCGGCAGGCGCGAGGCGCGCTTCAGGCCGCGCGGCAGGGTGATGCCGCAGACGCTGCCGTCCGACTGGTACTCGCGGTAGGCGCTGCCTGCGAGGTAGCCGCGGGCGACACACTCGAACGGAATCACTCGGCATGTCTTCACCAGCACGGCCCGCCCGCGCAGCTGGTCGGCGTAGGGCGCCAGCTCGGCGGGGAAGTCGGCCGGGTCGGTAGCCAGCAGGTGGTGGGGCACGAGGTCGGCGAGACGCTCCATCCACCAGATGGTGAGCTGGTTCAGAACCTTGCCGCGCCCTGGGATGCCCGGGCGCAGGACGTGGTCGTAGGCCGAGATGCGGTCGCAGGCGACCAGCAGCGCGGTGTCGCCGAGGTCGTATACGTCGCGCACTTTTCCGCGTTGGGGTGCGCCGAGCGCAGGAAGATCCGTTTGCCACAAGAGATCGGTCATCGCAGTCCTCGGCCCCAGGTCGTCAGAGCGGACGGACCGGATGGGGGCCCGACTCCGTGCCGCGCGAGCGGTTCGCCGCCATGGTCTTGGTGAACAAGCGCTCGAGCGACCCGAGCAGAGGCTGGGTCGGGATCTCGCGCAGCTCGTCATCGCCGCCAGTGCCGAAGTCGACGATCTCGTAGACCGGCACAGGGTCGAGACCCTTGAGGCTGGGAGTGCCGAGCTTGCGCAGGCCGACGTGCAGCACCTCGTCGCCGGTCTCGAGTGGAATCACGATGAACCCGCGCTGGCGCATTCGCCCGTAGGACATCTGGTCGAAGCTCCCGAGGCGCTCGACGAACGACTCGGTGGCCACAATGCCCTCGTTGATCAACGATCCGTTGGAGTTGATGTAGGCGAAGAAGCGGCGCTGCTCGTCGATCTTGCTCACAAGCTCGGCGCTGCGCCGGGTCAGTGGCGCGAAGAACTTGTAGACCGCGTCGTCCGGGTAGCCCTGTGCTAGCAAGTAGTTCTTGAAGTCTTCGATCTCCTGCGTCTTCTTGCCGGTCGACAGGCGCGAGAGCTCGACCAGGCCGTGGCCGAAGAACTCGTACTGCGGCTCGTGCGAACCGGGCATCTCGAGCGGCAGCAAGCGGTACTCGCCGAAGTTGAGCGCCACGCGCATGCCGCGGTCGAACGGGAAGTCGGCCGCGACGAACTCGGGGTAGAGGCGCTGCACGCGGATCGCCAGCGCCAGCAGGCGGCGCGGGTGGCGACCCGAGTAGAACGCCCCGTCGCCGAGGTACTTCTCCAGCCGGACGCGGAGGCTCGAGGCCATGCGGTCGATCTTGCGCTGGAACTGCGCCGACATGCGGAAGGCGTTCTCGAGCGCCGACGTCTCGCGCCGGCCGAGCATCGAGATGGTGGCGGAGAAGTCGGTGATGTCGTAGACGAGTCCGTAGCGGTGGACCACCGGATCGACCACCCACGGCGCCATGAAGTCCATCGGCCGCGTCGCGGGCGACACCTCGAGCACCGGCGGGCCGCCGACCCAAGTGGTGTTGATGCTGCGGTCGCGCGACACCAACTTGCCACTCTCGTGCGCCAGCGGCACCATCATCTTGCGCAGCGCGTGCAGGATCTCGAACTCTTTCAGCTTGTCGAGCAGGCTCTCCCAGATCTCGATCTGCTCGGAGCTCGGCATGCGGCTCTCGTCGTAGCGCGGATGCTGCGACAGGAAGCGCGCGAAGCCGTGGCGATAGAGCACCTGGCGTGGCTCGTCGAGCGGCACGTCGCCGGTCTGCATCGCGCCCGCGGCGCGCACCATCGGATCGTGGCGCAGATGGTCGCCCACCCAGGTCTCGAGCGCGCGTATGCGCAGCCGGAAGTCGCGTCCGTCGAGCTTGAGGTAGCCGTGGAAGTAGCTCTGCAGCTCGGAGAGATCGGGCGAGATGTAGTCCTCGGTGAGCACCAGCAGATTGTCCCGCATGCGAGCGAGCACCGTGGGAAAGAGCTCTTCCTCGCTGGTGTCGAGCTCGGACGCCAGAGCGTGGGCCACCTCGCCGACGACGTCCCCGACGCGGTCGAGCCACTTCGAGAGCATGCGGTACTTGACTTCGTCACCGTGTTCGCGCCCGATCGCGGCGTCCGCTCGTCGCACACGCCGCGGAACCTCCTGCAGGCGCCGCGCCACTTCGAGCGAGTGGTGGAGCCAGAAGACGCCGGCGTAGTCGTAGCCGACGCTCGCCACGAGCGTGTTCTCCATCACCTGACCGAGCGCCGTGCGGTAGCGCTCCCAGCTGCGCGCATAGGCCTTGCTGTCGAAGGCGCTGCGGGTGAAGACGGCGACCTGGGCCTCTTCTTCCGCGTCGAGATAGCTGCCGAGCGCCTCGCCCAGACCCTGCGCGCCCTCGCTGCGTAGAATCGGGTAGCCGACGAGCGGGGTCGCGCCTTCCTCGTCGAGAAAGATCAGCTGCGGCGCCGGAAGCACGCTCTCGACCGACGGGAAGAGCCGTCGGATCTCGTGCTTCGAGGCCGGCAGGAAGACGAAGCGACCGCGGCACAAGTGGTCGAGGACAGAGTTGGACATGGGCCTGGCGAATCTCCGGCGGAATCCGGGGGACGACGATCGGGCGCTGTAGGCATAGCATAATCCACCCGTGAGCCAAGAGCCCGCCAGGATCGCCCCCGAAACCGCGAGACCTCGCCTCGCCGTCCACTCGTTGCGCATCGAGGCGACGTCGGAGCGCGGGCCGACCGTGCTGGTCCACGACGTGTCGCTGCACGTCGACCCTGGAGAGGCGGTGGCCCTGGTCGGCGGCTCGGGCTGCGGCAAGTCGCTCACCCTGCTGGCGCTGCTCGGGCTGCTCCCGCCCGGTCTGCGGGTCACCGCCGGCAGCGCGCTGCTGGCGCCGGGCGACGAAGAGGCCGACGTTGCGCCGATCGACCTCTTACAGGCCGATGCGGTGACGCTCCAGCGCCTGCGCGGGCGCAGGCTCGGACTGGTGCTGCAAGAGCCTGCGTCGGCGCTCAACCCGGTGCGCACGCTCGGCAGCCAGCTGCATGAAGTGTTGGCGCGGCACCGCGGCCTGCGCGGTGCGCCGGCGCGGCGACGCGGAATCGAGCTGCTCGAGCGGGTGGCGATGCCGGAGCCGACGCGGCGCTGGCATGCGCATCCGCACGAGCTGTCTGGCGGCCAGCGACAGCGCGCGCTGCTGGCGCTGGCGCTGGCGGGGGAGCCCGACGTGCTGCTCGCCGACGAGCCGACCACGGCGCTCGACGTCACGCTGCAAGCTCAGATGCTCGAACTGCTCGATTCGCTGCGCCGAGAGCTCGGCCTGTCGCTGATCCTGGTGACGCACGATCTGGCGGTGGTCGCCGCCACCTGCCGCCGCGCCGTGGTGCTCGACGCCGGTCGCGTCGTCGAGCACGGGCCGGTCGAGTCGCTCTATGCGGCGCCCGAGCACCAGGCCACGCGGCGCCTGCTGCACGCCGCGCGGCGTGGCCGGACGCATACGGAAAGCGAAGCGGAGACTGACGATGGGGCCGTGGATGTGGAGACTGTCGATGGAGAGACGGTCGATGAGGAGACCGTGCCGTGACGCCCGCCGAGGCCCCCTTGCTCGAGGCGCGCGGCTTGGTGAAGACGCACCGCGTCGTCGAGCGTCGGGGTCTGCTGCCGGTGCGCCGCCCGCTGCGCGCCGTCGACGGCGTCGACCTGGTGCTCGAACGGGGCGAGTGTCTCGGTCTGGTCGGCGAATCGGGGAGCGGCAAAAGCTCGCTGGCGCGTCTGCTGGTGCGCCTCGACACCGCGGACGCGGGCAGCCTGACGATCGACGGCGACGATTTCCTCGCGCTCGACGGCTCTGCCCTGCGCGATGCCCGGCGCCGGCTGCAGATGATCTTCCAGGAAAGCGTCTCGGCGCTCGATCCGCGGTGGACCGTCGAGGCCAGCCTGCACGAGGCGCTGGCGGCCGGGCCGCCGACCGCGCAGCTCGACGACGCCGCGCGCCGTCGCCGCACGGCCGAGCTGCTGGCCGAGGTTGATCTCTCGCCCGATCTCCTGCAGCGGCGACCGCACCAGCTCTCGGGCGGCCAGCGACAGCGGGTGGCGATCGCGCGCGCGCTCGCCGCCGAGCCCCGTCTTCTCGTGCTCGACGAACCAGTGTCTGCGCTCGACGCCGCGGTGCGCGAACGAATCCTCGACTTGCTCGAGCGAATGCGGCGCCGCCGCGGTCTGACGATGCTCTTCGTCGGCCACGATCTCGACGTCGTCGGCCGGATCGCCGACCGCGTCGCCGTCATGTATCTCGGACGCATCGTCGAGAGCGGCCCGGCGCGCCGCGTCTTCGAACAGCCGGCCCATCCATACACCGCGGCGTTGGTTGCTGCGGTACCGCGGCTCGACGACCGGGGCCCCGATTCGACGACCGCGGGTGCAGAGCGCTTCGACCCGACGCCGCGGAGCGCCGATCCGCCGAGCCCCCTCGACCCACCGAGCGGCTGCGCTTATCATCCTCGATGTCCGCTCGCCCGGCCGCGCTGCAGCCGCGAGGCGCCGCCTCTCGAGCCCGTCGTCGGCGTCGACGGTCGGTCCGCCTGCTTCTTCGCCGCGGAGGTCGTGTAACCTTTCGATCATCGTCTCGTAGCTTCGTGTGGACGAACGACCCGCCGTGCGCTTCCGTCCCACGCCCGCGCGCGTACCTGGAGACAAGCCTACATGCAGTTTTCGACACTCTCTTCGGACGGCGTCCGCCGCTCGATCGCCACTGACTCTCTGCAGACCGGACTCCGACAGACTCTTCTACTGTCGATGGCCCTGCTCTTGGCCGCGACCCTGGCTTCGCCTGCGCTCGCGTCCGAGGGAGGGACCGACGGCGCCATGGCCGTTCCCACGTATCTCGCCGACGAGGAGCCGCAGGCGCTCGAGATCGAGGCGAGCACGGAGGAGGACGGCGACGCCTTCCGCCTCGAGCTCGACGACGCTCTGCTCTACGCCCTGCGCCACAACGTCGGCCTGGTGGTCGAACGCTTCAGCCGTGAGCGCAGCCTGCTCGGCATTCGCGAGGCGTACGGCATCTACGATCTCGATTTGCAGGTCGATCTCAGCACCTCGTCGTCGACCCGGCCGCCGACGACGGTTCTCGAAGAGGTCGAGGACCCGACGCTGACCACCGACTCGGACGACTTCGATGTCACCCTGCAGCAGCTGACCCCCTGGGGCGGCGGTGCCCGACTCACTCTCACCAACTCGCGCACCGAGTCGTCGAACCTCAACGTGCAGCCGAACCCGCAGTACGTGAGCAACTTCACGCTCGGCTTCACCCAGCCGCTGATGCGCAACTTCGGTCGCCTGGTCACCGAGCGCGATCTCATCGTGTCGCGCATCGACGCGACGTCGAACCTGCAAGACTTCCGCGACGAGGTCCAGACCGTGGTCGAGCAGGTCTCCGACTTCTACTGGGACTTGGTGGAGGCCAAGGAGCAGCTGGCGGTGGCCGAAGAGAGCCTCTCGCTGGCGCAAGAGCTGCACGAGATGAACCGCATCCAGGTCGAGGTCGGCACCAAGGCGCCACTCGAGCTGGTGCAGTCCGAGGTCGGCATGGCGACGCGCGAAGAGGACATCATCCGCCGCCGAGCGACGGTGGAGGACGTCGAAGACCAGATCCGCCGCCTGCTCAACCTCGACGAGGGGGTGCTCTGGGAGCTGCCGATCGTGCCGGTCACCGATCCTGAGATCGAGCACGCCGTGATCGACGTGCCGGCTGCGGTCGACATCGCCTACCGCCGCCGTGTCGACGTGCTGCAGCGTCGACTGATCAACGAGATTCGCCGCATCGATGCGCAGGTCGCGATCAACCGCACCAAGCCGCAGCTCGACATCAACACCGGCATCGGCTACAACGGTGTCGCGGGTGATCTCGAGCTGGTCGACGGCGACGGCAACGTGATTCGCCAGTCGACCAACCTCGGCGACGCGCTCGAGCAGATCATCGACCGCGACTTCGAGTCGTGGAGCGTGTCGCTGACCTTCGCCTATCCGCTGCAGAACCGTGCCGCCAAGGCGCGTGCGGCGCAAGCCGAGCTCTTCCTCGAGCAGGGTCTCTACGAGCTTCGCGATCTCGAAGACCAGGTGCGCGTCGACGTGCGCCGCGCCGCGCGCGCGGTCGAGACCGCCGCCAAGGCGATCGAGTCCGCCCGCGTGTCGTCGAAGCTGGCGCGCAAGAACCTCGAGGCGGAGCAGAAGCGCTACGAGAACGGCCTGTCGACGAGCTTCCAGGTCCTCGAGATCCAAGAAGACCTCTCGGAGGCGCAGAGCCGCGAGATCAGCGCCGTCATCGCGTACCGCAAGGCCCTGGTCGACTTCCAGCGCGCCACCGGCCAGCTGCTCGAGGCACACTCGATCCAGCTGGAGGCGGACACCGAGCCGCTGGCCGCGGTGGAAGACGTCGAGCTCCCCGACTTGCGCTAGCCTCTCTCTTCCTGTCGGTCCCTGATGCGCGCGAGGCTGTTTTGGCCTCGCGCGTTTGCGTTGAGGCGCAGGTGATTCTCCGGGCCGTCACCATCCGTGGTGGCGATCTGGACGAAGACGCTCGTGTCGGCGGAGAAAAAGAGCACGATCGTCGGCTGACCTCTTGACGCCGATCGGCTGTTGAACTACTGTTCGTCCATCAGCACTGACCGATCGGTCAGATCTGATGGACGAACAGGAGGAGATACCGCATGCCACGAGGTCTGGTCCTCGCCGGACTCGCGCTCAGTTTGGCGCTCTCGATCCCGGGCTCCGCGAGTCGCGCAGAGTCGGTCGTGATTTGGGACGAGAGCGGAGCATTCGACGCCCTGGCGGCGGAGATCGCCTCGGAGGTCGGCGAGATCCTCGCTCCCGAGCCCGTCGAGTGGCAGATCGAGGTCTCGGTCGGAGCGGGCGCCCCTGCGAACCTGTCTCCGGAGGCGACTCTCGTTCTGCTCGCCGCGCCGTCGACGCCGCTCGACGGGCTGACCACCCGCATCGCCGCCGAGCCGCGGCGCATGCTCCTCGTCGATGCGCTCGGCTGGGGCCTCGACGCCCCGGACTCGGATCGCGTGCGGCAACTTTCCGCGCCGTCGTTCGACGAGGCGGTGGCGGCGGACCTGGCACTGCTGCAACGCCTGGTCGGCGACGCGCCCCGCCTCGTCGCACTGGTCGATCCTGCGCTGGCACAGGTCGGTCCTCGGCTCGAGCAGCTGGCGCAGGACTCGGTGGAGCTGACCGTTCTCGAGGGCGCCGCCGGCGAGGAGCACCAAGTGCTCGACGTGCTCGCCGCGCGCCGCGGCGGTGACGACCGACCGGCCGTCTACCTGACCTCCGCGTCACGCCTGGACGCGGCGGAGCTCGCGCCGGGTTTGCTCGAAGGCGATCTGGCCGGCGTGTCGGGCCGCGGACGCGCAGACGTCGAGGCAGGGCTCCTCGCGGCGCGCAGCGGCGATCGCCGGCGCCTGGTGGCCCGCGCCGTCGCGCTCGAAGTGCTGGCCGCCGTCCGCGGGCTGGCAGCGCCGCCGGCTGCAACGGGCGACGCGGGAAGCACGCGGCCGGTCGTGAACTTCACGACCGCAGCCGGCCTCGGGCTCGACCTCCCGTGGCGCCTGCGTCTCGACGCCGACGCGGTCGGTGAAGCTGTCCGTGCAGCGGGGCGGCTGACGACTCTCGAGCAGGCTCGCCAGGACGTGATCGAACGCAATCTCGAGCTGCTCGCCGGGGACCTCGCCGTCGCCGCCAGCGAGCAGGAGATCGAACGCGCCATCTCGGTGCTCCGACCGCGGCTCCTGGCCAGGCTCGAGACCCGGCGCGTCGACGAGGAGAGCGCGCTCGCTGCGGTTGGCTCTTTGCCGGAGCGGCAGACCACCGCGCTCGGTGAGGCGTCGTGGCTGCTGGTTTCTGAGGATGCCCGCGCGGCGGTCGCCATCGAGCGGCGCCTGCAGCTGGCGCGGGAGCTCGAGCTCGAGCAGGTACGCCTCGATCTCGGACTGGCGGCGACCGCGGCGCTTCTCGATGTCGCCCGGACCGCGGCTTTCGAGCAGATCGCCCGCGATGATCTCCAGCTCAGCCGGTTCGAGCTCGATACCGCGCGCGACCGGCGCCGCGTCGGGGCCGGCGGGCGCGCCGACGTCGCCCGCCTCGAGGCTCGCACGGCCGGCGCCCGGCGGGCGCTGGTTGCCGAGTACGGCGCGCGGCGCTCTGCCGAGATCGCGTTCAATCGTCTCGTCGACCGGCCACTCGACGAGGGCATCGACCCGGTCCTCGCGCCGATGCTCGACAACGCGCTCGAGCGCTCTGCCGACACGCAGGTCGACGCGCAGATCGACGCGGTCGACTCTTTGCCGTGGGCTGAGCGTGTCGGGTCGCCTCGAGCGCTCGCGTCGCTGCGCGCCGAGCTGCTGGTCAAGGCAGCGGACGACGCGCCCGAGCTCGCCGCCGCCGAGTCGATCGTCGAGGCGCGGCGGCGCGCGCAACGCGCCGCACGGCGAGCCTTCTACCTACCCACGGTCCGCGCCTTTGCCCAAGTCGGCGAGATTCTCGACGAAGGCGGCGCCGGCGACACGCCGCCGGACCTCGGGTTTCCGGGTGGCGGCGCACCGTTTCCCGACCGTCCCGACACCTCCTACTCATTCGGCCTCGGAGCCGAACTGACGCTCTGGTCGGGCGGGGAGCGCACGGCGCGCGAGACCCGGGCCGCGCTCGAGGTCGAGGCCGCCGAGACCTTGTGGCGTGACGCGGAGCGCGCAGTGGAGGAGCGGGTGCTGCGAGCGTTGGTCTTCGTCGAGACCTCGTACGAGGCGGCGGCACAAGCGGCGGTCGCGGCCGAAGCCGCTGCCGAGGCTTTCGAGGTCGTCCGCGACGGCTACGCGAGCGGCGCCGAGAGCCTGACCACCCTGCTCGACGCCCAGACCGCGCTGCGGGTCGCCCGCCAGGAAGCGGCCGCCGCGGTCTACGACGCCCAGATCCGCTTCGCCGAACTCCAGCGCGCGAGCGGCAGCTTCTTCGACCCTTCAGAGCTCTACCGGAATTGACGAGGTCCGTCCGATGACTGATCGCCCGACCCGCGGATTCAACAAGCTCGCTCTCGGCGCCGCCGTGGGCACCACTGTCCTCGGTCTCGTGCTGGGATGCGCCGAGGAGCAGCCGCCACCGCCGCGCGAACCGCGTCCTGTGCGGGTGGTCGAAGCCACCCGCGATGCCGGCACCGAGGTGCGCACCTTCTCGGGGCGACTCGCGGCGCCGGTCCGCACGCGTCTCTCGTTTCGCGTGCCGGGGCGCATCGTGCGCCTGCCGGCAGAGATCGGCAGTCAGTTCGACGCTGGCGACCTGGTGGCTGCGCTCGACACCGCAGATTTCGATCTGCGGCTCGAGCGCGCGGCGGCGACGCTGGCCGGCGCGCGGGCGCAGGAACGCGAGGCGCAGTCCGGATACGACCGCGCCGCAGCGCTCTACGCCACGGACAGCGTGTCACGCAGTGACCTCGATCGCGCGCTGGCGGCGGTCGAGAGCGCGCGCAGCGCGGTCGACGCCGCGCGGCGCGGGCTCGATCTGGCACGCCGCGAAGTCGCCTACACGCGTCTCGAAGCGCCCGAGAGCGGCTTGATCGCCGATCTCCTCGTCGAGGTGGGGGAGAATGTGGCGGCCGGGCAACCGATCGCCGCCTTCGCCCGCGTCGGTGCGCCGCTCGAAGTCGAGTGGACGATGCCAGAAACCCTGATCGGCGCGATACGCCCGGGGCTGGCAGTCGACGTGCGCTTTCCCGCCCTCGGCGATGTCAGCCAGCGGGCGCTGATCTCCGAGGTCGGTGCGACGCCACGCCTGGGCGCCGCGACCTTCCCGGTGGTCGCGGTCTTCGGTGAGCTCGACGAGCGTCTGCGTCCAGGCATGGCGGGGGAGATCCGGGTCGAGCTGCCACGGGCCGAGGAGGAGGCGGCGGCTGCGGCGGAAGTCGTTCTCTTGCCCGCCCACTCCGTCACCGGTGACGCCCGCGGTCGCTTCGTCTTCGTCGTCGAGCCGAGCCGCGACCCGGCCGACGGTGAGCTGCGCACGGTGCGTCGCCAGCCGGTCGAGATTGGAGCGCTGCGCCTCGGCGGCTTGGAGATCCTCGGAGGCCTCACCGGAGGCGAAACCGTGGTCTCCGCCGGCGTCACCCGACTCGATGATGGACAAACCGTGCGGCTGCTGCGCGGCGATCCGCTCGGCGAGCTGCCGTCGACTCGGCTCGACGCCCGCGCCGGTGGTGGGACTCTCCAGGCCGTGGATCGGGAGACCGCGCCGTGAGCATCACGCGCCTCGCCCTTGGACATCGAACGGTCACCCTGGTCTTTCTCGCGCTCATGGTGATTGCCGGAGCGATCAGCTACAAGAGCCTGCCGCGTGCCGAGGATCCCGGCTTCGTGATCCGCGTCGCGGTCGTTTCGACGCAGCTGCCGGGCGCCTCGCCGGAGCAAGTGGAGTTGCTCGTCACCGACCCGATCGAAGAGGTGATCGATCGGATCCCCGAGGTCGACTACGTCGTCAGCGAGTCGCGCGCCGGAGTGTCGGTGATCGAGGTGGCTTTCCTCGAGTCGCTGTCCGAGGCCGCGATCGAGGATCTCTTCGACGAGCTGCGGGAAACCGTGGCCGACGCCCGCCGCTCCTTGCCTCCGGAGGCGATCGGACCGCTGGTCGACGACGACTTCGGCGACGTCTTCGGCACGGTGGTCGCGATCACCGGTGAAGGCTACGACGTCGTCGAGCTCGAGCGCGTCGCCGAGCGCGCTCGGCTGCGGCTGCTGACGTTGCAAGACGTCGCGCGGGTCGAGATCGTCGGTGCGCAGGCGCAGCGAGTCTTCGTCGAATACGATCCGGCGCGCCTCGACGAGCTCGGCCTGACCGCTGGGCAGCTTGCCGAGATCTTGCGTCAACGCAACGTCCTCGACGCCGCCGGCGACGTCCGCAGTGCGCGCGAGCGCTTCGAGCTCGACCTCGCGAGCAGCTTCGAGTCGGTCGAGGCGATCGAGTCGATGCGCTTCCGCCGTCCCGGCAGCGAAGAGATCCTCACTCTCGGCGACATCGCCACGGTGCGTCGCGGCGTCGAGGAGCCGGCACAGCGGACCGCCCGCTACAACGGCCATGAGGCGGTCGTGCTCGCGATCTCGATGCGCCCCGGCGGCAAGATCACCCGCCTCGGCCCCGAGGTGCTGCAGGTGCTCGACGAGATGCGTGTCGACCTGCCGATCGGCCTCGATACCCATCTCGTCTCGTACCAGACGACCTACGTCGACAAGAGCGTCGACAACTTCCTCGCCAGCCTGCTCCAAGGTGTCGCCATCGTGCTCTTGGTCATGTTGGTCGCGCTCGGCCTGCGCACCGGCTTGATCGTCGCGGCGGTCGTGCCCTTGACCATGGTCGGCAGCCTGGTGGTGATGGAGCTCGCCGGCATCTCGATGAACAAAATGTCGCTCGCGGCGCTGATCATCGCGCTCGGTCTGCTGGTCGACAGCGCGATCGTCGTCGCGGAATCGATCCTGGTGTCGATCCGCGAGGGCGTGCCGCCGGTCGAGGCGGCGGTCGAGAGCGCCGCCGAGCTGCGGCTGCCGCTCCTCGTGTCGTCACTGACGACGGCCGCGGCGCTGCTGCCGACCTACCTCGCGGAGTCGACCACGGGCGAGTACACCTCGGCGATCTTCGAGGTGGTGACGATCGCCTTGCTGCTCGCGTGGTTGCTCTCTCTCACCCTGACGCCGGTGCTCTCGGTTCTATTCGCCCGCGCCGCCGACAGCTCGGACGGCGACGCGCCAAATGCGCCAGAGCGCGAGTCGACAGGCGACGGCGCAGAGTCCACCGAGCCGCCACCGGTCGAGCTGTCGTCGTTCCAGCGCCGCTACCGCAGCGTCCTGCTCGTCCTGGTGCGTCGCCGCTGGATCGCGCTCACTGCGTTCGTCGCTCTCTTCGCGGTCAGCCTGTGGGCCTTCAACTTCGTTCCTCAACTCTTCTTCCCGCGCAAGGAACAGACGACCTTCAAAGTCGCGCTCGAGATGCCCTACGGCGTGCCCTTCCAGCGCACGGCCGAGGTGGTCGACGACGTCGAGCGCTTCATTCTCACCGAGCTGATGGCCGACCGCTCGTCCGAAGCCGCGGAGCGCACGCCGTGGCGGCCGAATCTCGACCTCGACTTCACGACCCACGGCATCGTCAATTTCGCCACGTTCATCGGCCAGGCGGCGCCGCGCTTCGTGCTCGGCTACGCGCCCGAGCAGCCGCGGCCCAGCTATGCGTTCATGATCGCCAACTCGTCGCGCTATGCGACGCAAGACGAGATCATCGAGCGTGTCGAGGCCTATGTGCGCGCCGCGCATCCCGACGTCTTGCCGCGTGTCGACAAGCTGCGCAACGGGCCGCCGCTCGACTATCCGGTCGAGATTCGCCTGTCGGGCGACGATCCGGCGCGCTTGGTAACGATGGCCGAGCGCGTCAAGCGGCGACTCGAGGAGGTTCCCGGAACGCTGAACATCGGCGACGACTGGGGCACCTACACCAAGACGCTGCGCATCGAGGTCGACGACGCCCGCGCGCAGCGCGCCGGCCTGACCCAGCTCGACGTGGCGCGTTCCCTGCGCACGCAGACCGACGGTTTCGTGCTCAGCCAGCTGCGCGAGGGCAACGACCTGATTCCGATCGTCCTGCGCTCGTTCGGTGCGCGCGCCGACGGCGTCGAGCAGCTGCGCGGCCTGGCGGTCACCGCGCCGAGCGGCGAGCGGGTACCGCTCGAGCAGATCGCGAGCCTCGACGTCGCGATGCAGCCGGCGCGAATTCTGCGCCGCGACCGCCAGCGCACGATCACCGTGCAGGCCGATGTCGATCCGCGTGCCGGCAGCGACGTCACCGCGTTCTCGGTGATTGCCGCGGTCGAGCCGCTGCTGCGCGAGGCGTCGGCGACCTGGCCGCTCGGCTACCACTACGCGCTCGGTGGGGAAGTCGAGTCCTCGGGCAAGGCGCAGGCGTCGATCGGCGCCAAGATGCCGATCGCTGTCCTGCTCGTGCTCATGCTCTTGGTGCTGCAGTTCAACTCACTGCGCGGTCCGCTGATCGTGGTGGCGACGCTGCCGTTCACCCTGATCGGGGTGGTGGCAGGGCTCCTGCTGACGCAGAAACCCTTCGGCTTCATGGCACTCCTCGGCGTGATCGCCCTGATCGGCGTGGTGATCAACAACGCGGTGGTGCTGCTCGACCGCATCGAGACCGAGCAGAAACGAGGGCACTCGCGGGCCAGCGCGGTGCTCGAGGCGTCGCGTCGGCGGCTGCGACCGATCCTGCTCACCACGGCGACCACAGTCGGCGGCCTGATCCCGCTCTGGCTCACCGGCGGGCCGATGTTCAGCCCGATGGCCGTCGCCTTCCTCTTTGGCCTCATCACCTCGACATTGCTCACCCTCGGCCTGGTGCCGGTGCTCTACTCGATCCTTTACCGCGTCGACTTCGGTACAGTCACCGAATGAGCCGATCGAGCGCATCGTCGAGCTTCCCGCCGCAGCGTCCGCCGACGGAGACCGAGCTGCGGATCCTCGACGCCGCGCTCGAGCTCTTCGCGGAGAAGGGCCTGCATGGCGCCAGCACCCAGGAGATCGGCGACGCGGCAGGGGTTGGCAAGTCGACCCTGCACTACTACTTCCGCCACAAAGACGAGCTCTATGCGCAGGTCTTCGAGCGTGCGTTCATGGCCATGGCGGAGCCGCTGCGCGAGCGCATGCGGCCCGGTCTCGGCCTGCGTGAAACGCTCGAGATTTTCCTCGACCACAAGGTTCGCGCGTATCACGAGCGGCCGGCGATGGTGCGCCTGTGGATGCACGAGAACATGATCGGTGCCCCAGTCGCGACGCCCCTGCTGCGTCGGGTGAATCGCGAGGGCGACTCGCCGTACGCGATCTTCGTCGACAACTTGCGCGCCGCCATCGAGCGCGGCGAGTCGCGCCCGGTCGACCCGCTGCAGACTTGGGTCACGGCGATGGGGGCGAGTCTGTTTCTACCCATCGCGCGCGAGTCGATGGTCACGTCGCTCGAGATCTTCCATACGGAGAGTGGCAAAGGAGATGAGCCGTTCGACTACGAACGGTTCGTCGCCGACCGCACCGAGCACCTGGTAGAGCTCATCGTCCGCGGTCTCGCTCCGACCTGAAGCGACCGCTCGCGACTCGAGGGGCCGGGTTCGTGCGAAACGGCGGATCTCAGGATCGAAGTATTGCTATACTTCTCTTGAAACGGCGGTCTCACGACAGCATAGACTTGAGAAGGGACACGGCATGCATCCACGGTCGGCATGTGCAGGGACTCGTCCGGGGACCCCTGGTCGAGCGGTCCAATGGTGGTCGCTCTTCGCCAGCCTCGCCGTCGTCACGGCCGCCGCAGAGCCTCCGACCACCGATCCTCCAGTCGCCGGAGACTCGGTGTGGGCCTTCGAGGAGACGTTCGACGGCGATCCGCCTTCTCCGTCCCAAGCGCTGTTGCCCGGGACCTTCGACTACGTCGTCACGCACCGAACCCACGCCCAGGAGCTCTTCACCAAGGTCTATCCGCTCTTTCCCGCGGATCACGACCAGGCGTGCAACGGGCCCGATCCGACCGTGACGCCGATTCCCCAGCACCCGGTTCGTACGCGCCAAGACTCGAACGGTACGGACCGCGACGAGAGCTTCTTCCTGTGCAAGAACCACATGATGACGGCGCTTGGAGAGGTCGAAGCCTACTCGCTGAGCTCGTTCTGGCCGCGCCAAGAGTTCGACTTTCGCGACGGTGGAGTGCTCGAGTTCGACGTCAACATCAACCTTGGACACGACAATCGCAGCTGGTGGGAAGTCCTGATCACACCGCGCGACCAGCTGAAGGCGGCGGCCGGGCCGGTCGATGCGGCGATCGACGAGAAGTACCCACACGACCGCATCGTCTTCGACTTCAATCGGCTGATCCGTCGGATCAAGGTGGGGACGGGAGCGCTCGCGCCCGATGGGTGGATCGCCAACGAGCGCCAGATGGCGACCTACGACTGGGCCTACTGGAATGCGCTCTACCCCGAGGATCCGGCGCTGACGGACCGCAGGATTCGGCGCACGATGCGGATCACCCTGCACAGCGAGCGCATCACCTGGGAGATCGAGACTGCTGACGGGACGTTCGACGCGTGGAGTGTCGACGTACCCAGTGGCCTGCCGTTCACGCGTGGCCTGGTGCAGTTCAAGACCCACGCGTACACGCCGTGGTCGACCGCCGGGAACGCCGACACGTATACGTTCCACTGGGACAATCTTCGCTTCACCGGCGAGACGGTTGGTACCTACGAAGCCTTCCCGGCGCACGACGTCGTCTACCTGGAGGCCAACGGAGACCGCCCGGTCGGTACCACGGAGACGGTCACGATCGACCTTCCGCGCCTGGGGCCGAACCCCGTCCTGTTCGGCCAGCTTCACAAACCGATTCGCGAACAGGTCTTGCTCAGCATCAACGGCCGTCCCGACCTCATGGTCCATCCCTACGAGTACGACCGCGACGACGGCTGCTACAGCAGCGACTGGAAGTCCTTCCGCCTCGAGCTCGATCCGTCGTGGCTTCGCCTCGGTGAGAACACATTCCGCTGGACGATCGGACCGCCCCCTGCATGCGCCACCTCGTACTGGGCCTGGGATGGCTTCTCGGTCAAGTTCCTGCAGGTTCAGCTCGACAGCTCGCCGGCGCTCTTCCGCGATGGCTTCGAGTCCGGCTCGACATCGGCCTGGTCCGTCCCCTGACGAGATGCGGGCGTCCCCAGTGCTTCGGCTTCGGGATCGCGATCGGTAGACTCACGGCCAACCGACTCGGGAAGGACCGGGATGATGAGCCGTAACTCACGCCGCGCACAGGCGTCCAATGCCGCCAACGACTTGCCGCCGCTGCCCGCAATCCTCGGCCGTGAGGATCTGCTCGAGGAGGTGGTCGAGCTCCTCTGCGGGGAGGACGCGGATCCGCTGCTCGTCCTGGGCGATCCGGGGGTTGGGAAGACCGCTCTCACCGAGTGCGCGCTCCGAAAGCCTGCGGTCGTCGCAGCCTACCCACGGCGGATCCTCGTTCGCTGCGACGGCGTCCGCGACGCGGCCGGATTGCCCGGCGCCATCGCCCGCGCGATGGGCCACGGGCTCACCGGCGAGCCGCTGCAGGCGCTCATGGGTCTACTCTCGATGGAGCCGACGCTCTTGGTCCTCGACGACATCGAGAATCCCATTCGGGGCGACGATCGCGCTGCGGTGAAGGAGGTGCTCGCCGCGCTCTCCGGCTGCTCGACGATGGCGCTCGTCATGGGCCGCCTCTACGATCTGCCATGGCGCACGCGCGTCCAGGTCGGACGGCTCGCTCCGGAGGCCGCAGCGAAGCTCTTCCACCAGCTGACGGACGATCGATTCTCCAAGGATGTGTACCTCGACGACGTCCTGCACCTCACCGGCGGCGTGCCGCAGGTCGTGCAGCTACTGGGCCTCGCCGCGTCCTCTCGACCGACGCTCCGCTGGCTCGTCGACGCAGGGGAGGCGCAGCGCAGCGGGACAAGCAGCCGCGGCAGCAAGATGCACGAACTCGAGGCTTCAGTCGCGCTCGTGCTCGACGACGAGCGCCTCGACGACGCATCGCGCGGCCTGGCCTCGATCCTCGCCATCCTGCCGGACGGCGTCACCGACACCGATCTCGACGTCCTGTGGCCGGACAGCGGTCGAGACAGCGCCCGCAAGCTGGTCGACGTCGGATTGGCCACGCCTGGCGACGAGGCCGTCCGTATGCCGGTTTCGATTCGCGAATCCGTTCAGAGTCTGCGGCCGCCGGCCGATGCCGCGGTGCGACGCGTCGTCGGTCACTTCCTGGCCGTCCTCCGAGAGGTCGGCGAACGGAGCGGGGCGGCCGGAAACATGGAGATGCTCGAACGCGCCAAGCCGAAGATCGGCAATATCGAAGCCTGCCTCCACCGGGCGCTCGACGCGGTGGATCTCGAGGCTGAGGATGCCCTCGTGGATCTCGAGGCTGAGGATGCCCTCGACGTCGTCGGCGACGGGATCTACGGATACAGCCTCCTTGTCCGATTCGGCAGTGTGGGTTCACCCCGCGTGCTCCTCCGTGCCGCTGAAGTCGCCGGTGGAGAGAATCCAGGCATCAGAGCGTCCTGCCTGTTCCGGCTGGGCGAGATCGAGTCCGAGAGAGAGCGGCTCGAGAGCGCACAGGCACACGTCGAGGAGGCTCTCGCGCTGTACCGACGCTGCGAGTATGTCGTCGGTGAGGCCTACTGCCTGATGAGATTGGGCGACCTTGCGCTGCGCCGCGCGGAGCCCGAGAACGCGCGGGAACACTTGGAAGCGGCCCTGCCGCTCTTTCGCCGCCTCGACGACGAGAAGGGGGAGGCCCATTGCCTGAAGAGCCTGGGCGACCTCGCGTTCCATGAATCGGAGCTCGAGGCCGCACGTTTGCGCTTCGAGGAAGCCCTGCCGCTCTTTCGCCGCAGCGTCGGCTCCAGGCTCGGTGAGGCAAGTTGCCTCCAGAGCCTGGGCGACCTCGCATTCCGGCGTGGGGAGTCCGACGCCGCGCGGGCATTCTTCGAGAAGGCCCTGACGTACCACCGCGGCGTCGGCTCGATCCACGGAGAGGCCCACTGTCTCTGGAGCCTGGGAGGTTTGGCGCTAGAGCACTCGCACCACGAGGCCGCGCGGGAGTGTTTCGAGGAGGCAATGGCGCTCTTCCGCAAGGTCGGCGCGCTCCAAGGGCAGGCCGACTGCATCCAGTGCCTTGGAGATGTCGCGCAGCGTGAGGGCCCGGCGCTGGCGCAGCGACACTGGCACAGAGCGCTAGAGCTCTACGAGACGATTCAGGATTCGTATTCGATCGGTGGAACTCACCATCGCCTGGCACTCGCGGCCACCAAGAGGGATTTGCGCGACCGGCATGCCGAGGCGGCGCGAAAAGCATGGCGGTCGATCGACCAGCGAGATCTGATCAAGTCGCTCGATCGTGCGCTCGCGGACGAGGCGCTCGACGTGAGGTCCATCGAGTCCTCGCCCGCCGACGCCCTGGGCCGAACCTTTGCCGCCCTCGCCGACCCGACGCGCCGTGCGATCCTGGCGCGCCTGAGCGAGGGGACCGCGCCGGCTTCCGAGATCGCCGAGGCCTTCGATCTCGCGCTGCCGACCCTCTGGAAGCATCTGAAGGTGCTCGAGCGGGCGCGGCTGATCGAGCGCGGCGCCGACGCCCAGCGGCGTCCGTGCACGCTGTGCGCCGAGCCGCTTCACGAGGTCGCCGATTGGGTCGAGCGCTACCGCGAAATCTAGGAGGCGAACTTCGCCGGGCTCGACGCCGTCCTCGCCACGTTGCAGCGCGAGCCGGACGCCTGAAGGCTTCGCGGAACGACTCCTGGAAGCTTTCCATGCCACGACCGATGACCATCGAAGCTCACGGCGATCTCGAGATCGTCGTCGTGCGCCACTTCGACGCGCCGCGCGATCTCGTCTTCGACGCATGGACCCGTCCCGATCTACTGCGACAGTGGCTCGGCGTCCACAACGGCTGGACCATGCCGCGGTGCGAGGTCGACCTGCGCATCGGCGGCAGCTACCGCTATGTCTGGCACGGTCCGGGCGGCGAAGTGATGGGCGTCCGCGGAGAGTTTCGCGACATCGTCGCGCCCGAGCGCATCGTGTGCACCGAGGCGTTCGACGAGTCGTGGTATTCAGGCGGGGCACTGATCACCAACAAGTTCGAGGAAACTCCCGACGGCACCCGCTGTCGCCTGACGATCCGCTACGAGTCGGAGGCGGCGCGAGACGGTGTCCTCGCCTCGCCGATGGAGCAGGGAATGGAAGCGGGCTTCCGCGCCCTCGACGACCTGGTCGCTGATGGCCCGATCTGAGCCGATCGATCGAATCAAGAGGAGACTCCCGATGAGCATCTGCAAGAACCCTTCGCGCCGCCACGCGCCGCCTGGAATCCTCACCACTGGCCTCCTGGGCCTCGTGACCTGTGCCGCCGCCTTCGCTCCGGCTGTGCTCGCCGAAGAGACCACGAGTGCAGCCGAGACCGTGATCACCGAACGCTGCGCCGAGGCTCGTGAGGTCATGCTCGAGCACCGCCTGCCGGCATCGCCCGAGGTCGTCTACGAGGCGATTCTCAGCGTCGAGACGGCCTCCGAATGGATCGGTAGCCCGCTGTTCGAGCTGGTCGACACCGAAGTCAACGCCCGTCCCGGCGGCTCGTTTCGCTACCTCTTTCGCGGACCGGACGGCGTCGAATTCGCAATGCACGGCATGTTCCACGAGCTCGAGGCGGGATCCCGGATCGTGCACAGCGAGTCGTACGACGGCATCGACTGGGAGCCCCTGCGCGTCACCACGGTGCTGAGAGCGATCGACGGCGGCACCTTGCTGCGCGCCTCGGTGGTCCATCCGAGCGAGGAGATCTGCCAGATCAACGCCCCAAACCTGGCGCAGTCCACCCCGGCCACCTTCGCCCGCCTCGCGGACTACCTCGCCAGGCGCTGACGGCTCGTTTCGAGCAGTTCCCCCCTACGGTTCAGACCGATCCAACCCATCGCCTGGCACTCGCGGCCACCGATTGGGACTTGCGCGATCGGCGTGCCGAGGCGGCGCGGGAAGCATGGCGGTCGATCGACCGGCTGGGAACCCGCTCTGTTCTTTGGTAGGTTCATCTGTGATGAACGTCCGTCTTGCTCTCGTTCTCGTCGTCGTCGCGACGACAGTCGCCGTTCTGGCTCTGCCGCTTTTGGCAGCTCCGAACGACTGTGAGGAAGACCGCGGCGGCGATTGCTGCGATCTCGACTGCGCCCTTTGCGTCTGCTGCTCGCACACGCCCCAGAAGGTCTTGAGCGAGCTCGGTGGCGGCGCCGACCGCGAGATCGCCGGTTGGCTCGGGCCCGAGGAGAGCGCGCGGCCTCGGGGACCTTTGCCGCGCGAGATTCTCCACGTTCCCAGGTCCGCGCCCGCCTCCTGAATCCTCTATAGACATCGACTGGATTCGGATCCGGCCTGGCCGAGAGTCTGCCCACACCGGCAGTCCGCCTCGCCGTGGGATCCAAGAAAAAACGAGGTGCGCACATGAAGGCGAGACGACTCGCCGTGGCGCTGGTTTGCGTGGGAGCGAACGCTCTCGGGTCAGCCGGCTCCATGGCATTGCAATTGACGTTCGAAGAGGCGGTGGAGGTGGGGATGGTTGCCCGGCGTCGACCTCTTCGGAGGGCCGACCCACGAGGAGATGGAACGGTGAATCGAATCATTCGACTCCAGCGTGGAAGTCTCGTTCTTCTCCTCGCCTTGCTGAGCACGAGTTGCTCGAGAACGGCCGACCCTGACGTCGGGCATCGCGAAACCGAGAGCTTTGAGCATGCAGCACATACACTAGCGACCGAGGACGAGCACGGCCACGACGAGCACGGCCACGAGGAGCACGGAGACGAAGGGATCGTGGAGCTCGGGCCGGAAGCCATCGAGCGGATCGGGCTCCGGACCGAGCCCGTGGCTCGGCGCTCCTTCGTCGGCCCGAGAACCACGACCGGGACCCTCGGATTCGACGAGGAGCGATTGGCGCACGTCGGCCCCCGTGTCAGCGGCCGTCTCGTGCGCGTTCCCGGGACTCTCGGGGCCGTGGTCGCGGCCGGCGAGCCGCTTGCCGTGCTCGACTCGACCGAGCTCGGGGAGGCGCGGGCAGCTTTTCTCCGAGCCCGGGCGCGCCACGAGGTCGCGCAGCGCCGCTTCGAGCGGCAGCAGACCCTGTTCAACGATCGGATCTCTGCGGAGCAGGAGGTGCTGGAGGCCGAAGCAGCGGCCCGCGAGTCCGCTGCCGATCTCGCCGTCGCCCGAGAGACACTCCACCTGCTCGGCCTGTCCAGCGGGGTGATCGAAGGTTTGACCTGGGATGATCCCGAGTCGTCTCTGGTCTCGGTGCGGGCTCCCTTCGCGAGCAGGGTGGTGAGTCGGGAGGCGACGGTCGGCGAGCTGGTGTCGCCGCAGCAAACCCTCTTCACCCTCGCGGATCTTTCGGAGGTCTGGCTGTGGATCGATCTCTACGAGCGAGACCTCTCCCGGGTCGCGGTGGGAGCACAGGTCGAGGTTCGACTCGACGCCTGGCCCGGCGAGAGCTTCGGCGGCGAGCTGGCCTACATCGCGGACCAGGTCGACCCGGCGAGCCGCACCGTGCGGGCTCGGGTCGATCTCCCCAACCCACAGCGTCGCCTGAAGCCCGGACTGTTCGCCCGGGTCAGCCTCGCGTCCGGTGAGGAGGCGCTCGCGGTCCTCGCACTCCCGCGGACGGCGGTACAGCGCGCCGGCGACGAGACCATCGTCTTCGTTCGCACTGGGCCGGGGCGCTTCGAGCGCCGCGAGGTCGAGCTCGGTCGCACCGGCGACGATCTCGTCGAGATCTTGGCCGGTGTGGCCGAGGGGGCCGAAGTCGTCAGCCAAGGTTCCTTTCTTCTGCGCTCCCAGGCGTCGGCCGACGACCTCGGCGGCCACCATCACTGAGGGAGAACGAGAATGATTCGCCGACTCATCGATTTCTCCCTCGATCATCGCCTCGTCGTGGTCTGCCTTTGGGCGCTGCTCGTCGTCTGGGGCCTTCGGTCGGCCCTCCGCCTGCCGATCGACGCGGTCCCCGACATCACCACCGTGCAGGTCCAAGTGCTGACCGACAGTCCGGGACTCGCACCCGAGGAAGTCGAGCAGTCTGTGACCTTCCCGGTCGAGACTGCGATGAGCGGCCTTCCTCGGCTCGACGAAGTCCGCTCGTTGACGAAGTTCGGCCTCTCGGTCGTGACCGTCGTCTTTGACGAAGGAACAGACATCTACTGGGCTCGCCAGCAGGTCTCGGAGCGCCTGAGCGAGGCCCGCCAGTCGATCCCGGAGGGCTACGGCGAGCCTGGGCTGGCACCGATCACCACCGGGCTCGGAGAGGTCTACCACTTCGAGGTCGCCGGGATTCCCCGGTGTGAGCCCGGAGAGGCCGACACCGAAGCCTGCTGGTCGCTGATGGAGCTCCGCTCGATCCTGGACTGGATCGTCTCACCGCAACTCCGCACCGTCCGAGGGGTGGTGGAGGTCAACGCCTTCGGCGGAGAGGTGAAAACGTTCCAGGCGACGCTCGACCCGGAGCGCCTGATCGCGCACGGGCTCGGAGTTCGAGAGATCGAGCGGGCGATCCGCGACAACCACCTCAACGCCGGAGGCGGCTTCGTTCCGTTCGGCGGCGAACAGTACGTCGTCCGTGGAGAGGGACTGATCCGTTCCCTGGAGGATCTCGGCAAGGTCGTCGTGGCGATGGAGGCGTCGACCCCTGTCTACCTGCGAGACGTGGCGGAGCTCGAGGTGGCCCCCCTGCCGCGGCAAGGAGCGGTGACCCGAGACGGGGAGCGGGAGGCCGTCGCCGGCATCGTACTCATGCTCCAGGGAGAGAACAGCCGAACCGTGGCGGAAAGGGTCGACGCGCGGGTGACGGAGATCGTGCGGACGTTGCCGCAGGGGGTGACGATCGATACCTATTACGACCGGTCCGATCTCGTCCTCCGGACGCTGCGCACCGTCGCGACCAACCTCGCCGAAGGTGGGCTGCTCGTGGTCGTGGTTCTCTTGCTCCTCATCGGCAGCCTGCGGGCCGGCCTCCTCGTCGCCTCGGTCATCCCCCTGTCGATGCTGGTGGCGTTCTCGGCCATGCGGTGGGCGGGCGTGTCCGGAAACCTCATGAGCCTGGGAGCGATCGATTTCGGGCTCATCGTCGACGCGGCCGTGGTCGTCGTCGACAGCGTGCTGCGGACTCTTCGGCGCCGTCGCGACGAAACCGACGTCTCGGACCTCGAGAAAGTCCGGGGGGCCGTTCACCGGGTCGCGCGACCGGTGGTCTTTGGCGTCTCGATCATCATCCTCGTCTATGGGCCGATCCTGGCCCTCCGAGGCATCGAGGGCAAGATGTTCCGGCCGATGGCGCTGACCGTCAGCTTCGCTCTCGCAGCCTCACTCGTCTGCGCTCTCACGCTGGTTCCGGTCCTCGCCAGCTGGCTCCTGCCCGGCGCACGGTTTCGGGAACCGATCCTCTACAGGTGGTGCCGCCAGCTGTACCGGCCGACCCTCGATTGGGCTCTCGCGCACCGCGGGCTGACGTTCGCCGCCGCGATCGCGATCTTTCTCGCGAGCCTGGCCGTGGCGCCCTTCCTCGGTGCGGAGTTCATCCCGACCCTCGACGAGGGCGCGGTGGCGATGCATATTCAGCGGCTCCCCTCGATTTCGCTCGAGGCCTCCAACGAAGTGAGTTTGATGGCCGAGAAGGTGCTCGTCGAGACGTTCCCGGACGAGGTCGAAACGATCGTGTCCCGCACCGGTCGACCCCAAGTGGCGCTCGATCCGATGGGGGTCGAGATCGGCGACACCTTCGTGATGCTCCATCCGAAGCAGAGCTGGCGTTTCGCGTCCAAGGAGGAGCTCGTCGAGGCAATGCACGACGCCCTCGAGGCGGAGGTCCCCGGGGCCAAGTTCGCATTCACCCAACCGATCCAGCTGCGTTTCGCCGAGCTCATCGGAGGAGTGCGCTCCGACGTGGCGATCCACCTCTACGGTTCGGATCTCGGCCTCCTGAGCGACAAGGCGGAGGAGATCGCGGACGCCGTGCGCACCGTGCCCGGCGCGGCCGATGTCGCCGCCGAGCAGATTCAAGGCCTTCCGCGTCTGCGCGTGAGGATCGACCGGGAGGCCATCGCGCGGGTCGGTGTCTCCACCGTGGAGGTTTTCCGCGTGCTGGAGGCGCTCGGCGGAATCCGCGTGGGGACGGTTCTCGAGGACGACATGCGCTCCCCGATCCAGATCCGGTTTCCCGAGCGGCTACGGTCCGACCCACGGACGCTGGCAGACCTCCGGGTGGCGGCGCCCCCGGCAGCGCCTGGGGGCCGGCCCAGGATGATCCCGCTCGACCAGCTGGCGACGATCGACGTGGCCGAAGGCCCGGCCCAGATCAATCGCCAGAGCGTCTCCCGTCGCATCGCCGTCGAAGCGAACGTCCGCGGGCGGGACCTCGCGTCCTTCGTGGCCGACGCCCAGCGCGCCGTCGACGAGAGGGTAGAGCTGCCGGCCGGTTGGCACCTCTCCTGGGGAGGCCAGTTCGAGAACCTCCGAGAGGCGTCGCGCCGGCTTGCCTTTCTGGTCCCGATGGTCCTGCTCGTGATCTTCGTCCTGCTCTACAGCGCCTTCGGCTCGGCCCGGCCGGCCGCGCTCGTTTTCCTCAACGTCCCGTTGGCGCTCTCGGGCGGTCTCTTCGCCCTCAGCCTCCGCGGCTACCCGTTTTCGATCTCGGCGGCGGTAGGATTCATCGCCCTCTTTGGCATCGCGGTGCTCAACGGCGTCGTGCTTCTCGAGCACATCGGGGAGCGGCGACACGCCGGCCTGACGCGGCTCGAGGCGGCGCGGGAGGGAGCTCGGGTGCGACTGCGAGCAGTGCTGATGACCGCCTCGACGGACATCATCGGCTTCCTGCCCATGGCGCTCGCGACCTCGGCCGGAGCAGAGGTGCAGCGGCCACTGGCCACGGTCGTCGTGGGCGGGCTGGTGACGTCGACCCTCCTGACGCTCGTCGTGCTGCCGGCGGTGTACGCTCGTTTTGGTGAGGCCAGGCGCTCGAGGGTGAGGTCCGCCGCCGACCGAGGAGGTTGATCGGTGGATCTGAAGGAGGACCTGCGCCAGCGGATCGCGTGCTCGATCGCCGCCGAAAGACTCTGGCTGAAGAGGAACGCCCTCAATGCCTGGTGGATGCGGTCGACCCCTAGCTGCGTACGCCGAGGAACAGATAGAGACTAAAGATGGAGAAGAGGACGGCGGGGCTCCAGATCGCCAGGGCCGGTGGCAGGATGGCAGTTTCGCCGAGGGCGGTGAAGACGCCGAGGACGACCATGAGCACGATGCCGAGGATGATCGACAGGCCGACGCCGTAGAGTGCGCCGCGGCGGCCGAGGCGGAAGGCGAAGGGGAGGCCGACGAGGGCCATGACCAGCGAGATGACGGGGTACGCGACCTTGTTGTAGAGCGACACCTCGAGCCCCGGCACGTCCTGTCCGGCGGAGCGCAGCTCGTCGATGTAGTCGCGCAACTCGCGGTAGCTCATCTCGTCGGGCGACGTGAGGCCGCCGGCAAAGTAGTCGGGCGCCTCCTCGATGCGGTACTTCATCGGCTCGTCGATCACCGCGTAGCCGGTGACCTCGGCGCCGTCGAAGGTGCGCACCCAGCCGTCTTCGACCAGCCACCACTGGTCCTCGACGTGACGCGCCCGCTCGGCGAAGAGACGGCCGACCAGGCGGTACTGCTCGTCGAACTTGAAGATCTGCAGCCGCTGCAGCTCGTCGCGCGCGGCGTCGTAGAAGCGGTAGTTGTAGAGCTGTCGGCTCTTGCTGTAAAGCCAGCGACGGTCGGCGCGCTGACCGCGGCGCTGGATCGACTCGCGTCCCTTGATCACGTCCTTGAGCTCGGCGACGCGTGAGTTGGCGGCGGGCAGTACCTCGCTCTGCAGCACGCCGGCGAGCCCGGCGACCAGGCCGGCGGCGAGAACCACCGGGAACGCCATGCGGTAGAGGCTGATGCCGAGCGCCTTGGCGGCAGTGATCTCATTGCTGCGCGACAGCAGACCGAACGTGGTGAGCGTGGTCACCAGCACGATGATCGGTGCGATCTCGTACGCAGCGGAGAAGCTCTTGTACTTGTAGTAGTCGGCGATCACGCTCCACGGCACGTCGTTCTCGAGAATGTCCTCGACGTTCTCCGTGAGATCGGCGATCAGGAATACCGAAAGGCCAGAAAAACCAGCGACGAAGAGGACGCGGAAGAACGCCAGCAGAATGTACCGGTCGAGCGCGTTGGGAAAGCGCAGACGCAGCTCGGGCAGACGCAGCACGAGATTGGCGCTGCGGCGCGCACGCTGCACTCGCTCGCGGCGTTGGCTACGCTGGCGGTCGCGCCGGCTCTTGACCCGCAGCAGGCGCGACCACAGGCTGTTCTGGATCCAGCGATCGAAGCCCTGCAGCAACAGGCTCTTGTCGCGGTTGCGTCGTGCCAGCAGGAACACGCCGGCGACGAACATCAAGACGTTGGGCAGCCAGACCGCCAGCCATGCCGGCACCGTGCCGTCGCGCGCCGCCTCCTCGCCGGTGTTGAAGATGACGTAGTAGACGAGGATCACGCCAATCGACAGCGCGAAGCCGGCCGAACGTCCGCCGCGCGCGTGGACGAAGCCGAGGGGTAGGCCGAGGAGGCCGAAGACCAGGCAGGCGGCGGGGAAGCTGAAGCGCTTGTGAATCTCGACCGAAGCCAAGTTGCGCACTGTGTCCGGCAGGTTGTCGTCGCGCTGCCAGCGTCGCAGCTCGGAGAGCCGCAGTTCGCGGATGCTCTTCGACACCGACGTCGCCGCCTGTTGAGGCGCCGCTGAGAGCGCGATCTGCACCTCCTGCTGGCGCAGCACCTGGTAGTCGTCCGGCTCGTCGAGATTCACCGTGTGGCTGACCGAGCCGTCGAGCTCCAGGCGGACCTGACCGGCGGCTCCGGGCGCTGCGTCTGTGCTCTGTGCCGCGCCCCATTCCGACACCACGACCTGGCTCTGCGCCAGCGGCACGGCGTCGGCCAGGAACACGCCCTTCCAGCGGTCTTCCGCCGGCGGCGTCTCGAAGATGTAGAGCATCTTGCCCTGCCAGCCGGTGTGCGGCACGCGCGGCTGGATTTCTTCTGTGAGGCCCTGCGTCATGATCGCCAGGCGCAGCTCCTGCAGCCGCTTGTTGCCCTCGGGCAAGACCTCGAGCATGAGGTGCACGTTGATGCCGAAGAGCAGCAACGACAGCAACAGGATCGGCCGATAGAGCGAGAACAGGCTGATGCCGCTGGCGCGAATCGCGACCAGCTCGCTGTCGGTCGACAGACGGCCGACGCCGATCAGAATGCCGAAGAGCATCGACATCGGGATCGTCATCACCAGGATGTGTGGCAGCGACAGCAGCAGCATCTGGCCGACGGTTCCGAGGGCGACGCCGCTGCCGATGATCAGCTCGGCCGAGCGGAACAGCACCTGGATGAGCAGGATGAAGGTGTAGACCAGGAGGCCGAGAATCAGGGGACCGACGATTTCGGCGAGAATGTAGCGATCAAGAAGGCGCAGCATGGGCCGGGCGATGATATCGCCCTCGGCGAGGAACCGGGACATGGCCAGCTCGGGTCTTGCTCTGTGGTCGTACGTGACGTCTGATAAGTAATATTATGTCAACTTGGACATCTGGTGAGACTCGAGTCCGTTCTTCTGGACAATCGCTCTCTGATGCTGTCTTGAAGAACAGGATCGGATAAAATTCGAGGATGATTCTCTTCAAATCGGGGCCGAACCCTGTTCCCTCTTTTCCCGTGAACTGCGTGGAGTGCGCCATCCAATGCTTCGACTCCATGTCCTTGGCCGTCTTGAACTTTGCCTCCAAGAATCCTCCCTCGACCTTCTTCCAAACCGTAAAGCCAACGAACTTCTCGGATACCTCGCGGTCCACCACGATCACCCCTGCCAGCGCGAATCCGTGGCGCAGATCCTGTGGTCCGACCGTGACGAATCAGCCGCGCGCGCCTGCCTGAGGACCGAGCTCTGGCGCGTTCGCTCGTGGCTCGAGAGCCAAGACGTCGACCCCGACCAGCTCCTCATCGCCAGCAAAGAGACGCTGATGCTCCGCACCGGCGGACAGCTTTGGCTCGACCTCGCGGAGGTCGAGCGCTGGTTGACGCCTCTCGCGCGCGGTGGTGCCCAGTCGCTCGAGCCCGAGCAGGTCGCCGGAATCGCTCCGGCTCTTCGCCTCTTCCGTGGTGAGCTGCTGGCGGGGCTCAGCGCGGACTGGATCTTCGGTGCGCGCCAGCAGCTGCAACGGCTCGAGATTCTCGGCCTCGAGCGCATGATGGTCCATTACGGCGAGCAGCACGAGACGCAGCGCGCGATTCGCTACGGCGAGGCGCTGCTCGAACGGGATCCGCTGCTCGAGCAGGTCTACCGAGAGCTGATGCTCTTCGATCGGTCCCTCGGCGACCGCAACTCCGCGCTGCGGCGCTACCACGATCTCGAGTCGCTCCTCGCGAGCGAGCTCGGCGTCGAGCCGATGCCGGAGACCAAGGCGAT
Source organism: Acidobacteriota bacterium (assembly GCA_039194425.1). Classification (GTDB taxonomy): domain Bacteria; phylum Acidobacteriota; class Thermoanaerobaculia; order Multivoradales; family J023; genus JAUIJL01. The sequence goes on from JBCCVZ010000002.1 coordinate 197,449, forward strand.
CTACCGCCGTCTGATGGACTGCCCCGGCGACGACGCGACCGACGCCCCGACCACGGACGATGTGGCGTCGACTCCCAACGAGTTGACGCAGGCTCGACAGTCGGTGCTCGACGCGGCGACGGCAGCCAGCCAGATCGTTCCCGAGAGCGGCGAGTTCGATCCGCGGCTGCGCCAGATCCTGCCCCAGCTGCTGGCCGTGCAGCGATGCCTCGAAGAGGCGGCCGAGCGCATGCGGGTCGCGATCGAGCGCATTGGCGAGGCAGGTGTCGAGCGCTGAGATCTCGAGTTCTCGGCACTCGCGGCTTCAGTCGCAAGGCTCAGTCACAGAGACTAGTCGCGATCGCGGCGATGAGCCCTCTAGATGAGGGCTCATCGTCAAATCTGCCGTCTAAATCGTCAACTCCTCGTCGTTTTCACTCGGTCAAATAGGCCAATGTCGCTCAGTATCCGAATTTGGATGTGACATTTTCTCCCATATTGACTAGAATAGGTCCAGATCGACGGATCTTTTGTGCTGCATTGACTTCGGCTTGACGCAGGATCGGAATACTTCCCATGCCGTTGAAATCGTTCAGACAGGCCAGATTCCGATAGACCAGTAGCGAAGAGTCAGCCGCAGCAGTGGCCGGGCTCTTCGAGGACCGGAGGTTCCATGGTCAACCTGGGTCGCCTCGTATTCGGTATGTCCGAGCGCGAGGTCCTGTACTCGCAGCGCGGATTCGAGCCCGATGAGGCCGGCGTCTACCGCCGGCTCGAGGGAGTTGGTCGCGCCTTTCTCGCCGGCTACCATGCCGCGCTCGAGGAGTCGTCGACCGCGCTCTTGACTGACCGTCTGGAGTCGATGGAACCGGAGCGCCGCGGCTTCACCTACGAAGGTGCCGCGATGGGGTTGACGATCCGCGACGCGCTGGCACCGTGGCGCGCCAGCCGCTTGCATGCCCTGCTCGAGGGTTCGGGTGCGGCGCACGCCTACCTGATGTACGTCGGGGTCGGCTGGGCGATGGCCCGCCTCCCCCGCGTGGTGCATCGCGCCGTGCCGACCCTCGATCCGCTGCTCGGCTGGCTGGTTTACGACGGCTGGGGATTCCATCAGGCGTACTTCGCGCCCGACGAGACGGTCCGCCGCGGTGAACGACCGCGCGGCCTCGGTCCGTACGCGCAACGCGCGTTCGACCAGGGCGTCGGCCGCTGTCTGTGGTTCGTCGAAGCAGCACGCGTCGATCGTGTCGCCGCCAGTGTCGCCGCGCTCGGCGACGATCGTGCCAACGACCTCTGGGCCGGAGTCGGCCTCGCCGCGGCCTTCGCCGGCGGAGTCGACGACGCGTCTCTCGAGCGCCTGCGCGCGGCGAGCGGCGACCAGGCTCCGGCCCTCGCCCAGGGCGTGGCGTTCGCCGCCAAGGCGAGGCTGCTGCCCGAGACGCCGACGGTGGGCTTGGAACGCGCCGCACGCTCTCTCTGTGGCATGAGCTCGGCCGCGGCGTCCGCCGTCACCGACGACGTGCTCGACGAGCTCTTGATCGATGCGCGTTTCGAGTCCGACGCGACGTTGCCAAGCTACGAGACCTGGCGCCGACAGATTCAGGCCCACTTCGAGACCGCGACCGCCGCCCCCCTACCCCACGCCCCCCACGATGGCACCGCGTCCGAGGTGCCACTGCAAAGGAACACCGCATGAGTCTCTCTCTGGCCATGTTGCGACGTCACAGCGTGCAAGCCGTGGCGATCCTGCTGATCCTCGCCAGCTACTCCCTCGCGCGTCCGCCGCAGCCGTCCGAGTCCGAGCTCGAGGAGCTCGCCGCACGCTTCGATTTCGAGATGATGCCGATCGCCGCGCCCGAGGGCCTCGAGGCGCGCACCATCCGCGCCGTGCACCCGAGCCTCGAGCACATTTCGGCCTGGATCTCGTCGGTGGGCGCTTCGGTGGCGCTGCACGATCTCGACGGCGACACGCGGGACAACGACCTCTGCCTGGTCGACCCGCGGTTCGACTCGGTGTCGGTCCAGCCGGTGCCGGGCACCGGCGAGGATCGCTACGCCAGCTTCATTCTGCCGGTGCCGCCGACCGCGGACGATCCGTCGACGATCGCACCGATGGGCTGTCTGCCGGGCGACTTCGACGAGAACGGGCGTGCTGACCTGCTGGTGTACTTCTGGGGCCGCACGCCGGTGCTCTACCTGCAGCGCGCGCCGGAGAACCGTCGCCAGATGCGAGTCGCGATCGATGCCGCCGTGTTCGAGCCGGTCGAGCTCGTCGCGAACGGTGGGCGCTGGTACACCAACGCGATGACCCGCGCCGATGTCGACGGCGACGGTCATCCGGACCTGGTGGTCGGCAACTACTTCCAGGACGAATCCCGCATTCTGGATCCCAACGCCGACGGCAGTGAGCGGATGCAGGACTCGATGTCGCGCGCACGCAACGCCGGCCGCAGCCGTCTCTTGCTCTGGGCGGGAGCCGCCGATGCGTCCGCACAGCGGCCGGACGTGCGGTTCGTCGACGTCACCGACACGGCCCTCGACGATCCGGTGGCGCACGGCTGGACGCTGGCGATCGCCGCCGCCGATCTCGATGGGGATCAGCTGCCGGAGCTCTACTTCGCGCAAGACTTCGGCCCGGACGCGATGCTGCACAACCGCTCGACGCCGGGCAAGGTCGAGCTGGTCGCGGTCACCGGTCGCCGAGGATTGCGGACTCCGGCATCGAAGGTCATCGGACGCGACTCGTTCAAGGGCATGGGCGTCGACTTCGGCGATCTCAACCAGGATGGTCATCTCGACCTCTTCGTCAGCAACATCGCCGAAGAGTATGCGCTCGAGGAGAGCCATTTCGCCTTCATCTCCACGGGCGACGTCGACGCCTGGGCGGAGGGACGCGCTCCGTACATCGACCGCAGCGAGGATCTCGGGCTGGCCCGCAGCGGCTGGTCCTGGGAGACCAAGATCGCCGACTTCGACAACGACGGCGTGCTCGAGGCGGTGCAGGCGACCGGCTTCGTGCGCGGCGTCACCGACCGCTGGCCAGAGCTGCACGAGGTGGCGATGGGCAACGACCAGCTGCTCAAGCATCCCGACGCCTGGCCGCGCGTGCAGCCGGGAGACGACCTGTCGGGCGACCTGCACAATCCGTTCTTCGTCCGCGGTGAAACGGGGCGGTTCCTCGACATCGCGCCGATGATCGGCTTCGGCCAGACCCAGGTCACGCGTGGAATCGCGGTCGCCGATGTCGATCGCGACGGCGATCTCGACATCGCGATCGCCAACCAGTGGGACACCTCGCGTGTCTACCGCAATGACGCGCCGGCGCCGGGCGCCTCGCTCGACCTCACGCTGCTGGTTCCCCTGAATCCGACCCAAACACGCGTCTTCACCGGCGTGATCCCGGCCTCCACGGTCCCGGCACGCTTCGCCATCGGCGCCGAAGCACGCGTGACCCTGCCCGACGGCCGCGTCCTGGTGGCACAGGTCGACGGCGGCAACGGTCACTCCGGCGCGCGCAGCCCACGACTCCATTTCGGCCTCGGAACCATCGACGATCCGGACACCCTGATCGACGTCGCGGTGCGCTGGCGTGCGCCCGACGGCTCGGTGCACTCCGAGACCCTCGAAGCCCGTCTTGGTGCCAACACGTTCGTGCTCGGCTGGGGCGTCGACTCCGTCAAGACCCCGGACCAAGACTCGAAGACCGCTGAGCTCCCCCCCTCCTCCAAGTCCCCCCTCGACGCCAGGAGCTGATTCATGGCCAAACCCAGCCGCCTCGGCGGGCTTCGTCGCTTCGCCTTCGCCATCACGTTCCTCAACATTCTCGGCCATTCGTACCTCGGCTTCGAGCAGTCGTGGTTGCTGCCGCTCGCCGCCGTGGCCGCGGCGTACTTCACCGAGACCGTTCTCGAATGGCTGACCGCGCTCAACGCCGGCCGGGCGCCGCGCTTCTCCGGCGGGCCGATGCAGGCGTTCGACTTCTTGCTCTCGGCGCACATCAGCGGCCTGGCGATCTCGATGCTGCTCTACCCCGGAGAGCGCATCGCGCCGGTGGTGTTCGCGACGGTCGTCGCCATCGCGTCCAAGTACCTGGTGCGTGTCAGCTTCGGTGAAGGGCGCACGCGCCACGTGTTCAACCCGTCGAATCTCGGCATCACCGCGACGCTGATCTTCTTCCCCTGGGTCGGCATCGCGCAGCCCTACATGTTCACCGAGAACCTCTACGGCTGGGCCGACTGGATCCTGCCGGCGATCATCATCGTCAGCGGTTCGTTCCTCAACGCACGCTACACCGGCCGGATGGCTCTGATCGTCACCTGGCTCCTCTGCTTCGCTGCGCAGGCGGGAATCCGCAGCCTGTTCTTCGACCTGCCGCCGATGGCTGGCTTCGTACCGATCACCGGCGTCGCCTTCCTGCTCTTCACCTTCTACATGGTGACGGATCCGGCGACCACGCCGATTTCGACTCGCGGGCAGATCGCGTTCGGTGCCGGCGTCGCCGCGGCGTACGGCCTGCTGATGACGATGCACATCGTATTCGGCCTCTTCTTCGCGCTGACCGCGGTCTGCACGGTGCGTGCGCTGGCGCTATCGCTGCCGTCCTTGGTGCGCGGTAGCGCGACCTCCTCGCCGCTGGCACCAGCGACGGCCCCTCGGAGGGCCTAGCCGTGTCGGCGCGGAGGGAGGCTTCGCGGAGGGTGTCCTCATCGGGGGCACCGTCGCGGACCGCGTCTCCTCAGGCCACGGAGATCGCGATCGTCGGCATGAGCTGTCGCTACGCCGACGCGCGCTCTCCGGCCGAGCTGTGGGAGAACGTGCTCGCCGGCCGGCGCGGCTTTCGCCGCCTGCCGGCGGAGCGGCTGCGGCTCGAAGACTACGCCGAAGATGCTGTCGGTCTCTCCGACTCGAGCTACGTGCGCGAAGCGGCGGTGATCGACGGCTTCGAAGTCGACCGCGTGCGGTTCCGCGTCACCGGTCGCGCCTACCGCGCCGCGGACCTGGCGCACTGGCTGGCGCTCGAGCTGGCCGCCGACGCGCTCGATGGCGCCGGCATGCCAGACGGCGACGGACTCCCCCGCCGGAACACCGGCGTGCTGGTCGGCAACACTCTGACCGGCGAGTTCTCGCGCGCCCAGACACTGCGTCTGCGCTGGCCTTACCTGCGGCGCGTGCTGAGCGCCGCGCTGGGCGAAGAGGACGCGCTCGACGACGGCGCACGGGCGCGCCTGATGGCGCGGATCGAAGGCCTGTTCAAAGAGCCCTTCGACGCACCGAACGAGGAAACGCTCGCCGGCGGATTGTCGAACACCATCGCCGGACGGATCGCCAACCACTTCGACCTCGGCGGGGGCGGCTACACCGTCGACGCGGCCTGTGCCTCGTCGCTGCTCGCCGCGGCCAAGGCGTGTACGGCGCTCGAGGTCGGCGATCTCGACGTCGCCCTGGTCGGCGGTGTCGATCTGAGCCTCGATCCATTCGAGCTCGTCGGCTTTTCGCGCAACGGCGCCCTGTCGCGCGGCGACATGCGGGTCTACGACGAGCGCGCCACCGGCTTCCTGCCCGGCGAGGGCGGCGGCTTCGTGGTGCTGATGCGGCACGAGGATGCGCTCGCCGAGGGGCGTCGCATTCACGGCCTGGTGCGCGGCTGGGGCATTTCGAGCGACGGCCACGGTGGCCTCACGCGGCCGGTGGTCGACGGTCAGGTGCGTGCGCTCGAACGCGCCTATGCACGCTCTGGGGCGCCGATTCACGAGGTCGCGTACTTCGAGGGACACGGCACCGGGACGCCGGTGGGCGACGAAACCGAGCTGGCGGCGCTGTCTACGGCCGTCCGTCATTCGGCCAACGGCGCGCGCCTGCCGGACCCGCGCGCAGTGGTGGGCTCGGTGAAGGCGATTCTCGGTCACACCAAAGCGGCGGCGGGAGTCGCCGGGCTGATCAAGGCGACGCTGACCCTCGAGCACGGCGTGCTGCCGCCGACGCTCTCCTGCGAACGACCACATGCGCGCCTGCGCGGCGACGACGCGGCGCTCAGGGCCCTCCAGGAGGCCGAGCCGTGGCCGCGCCAGCGGAAGATGCTGGCCGGAGTCAGCGGCATGGGCTTCGGTGGGATCAATGTGCACCTCGCCCTCGGTGCGGCTACCGGCGCGCCACCGCGCCGTCGTCTGCGGCCGACTGACGCGACCCTCGCCTCCTCGGCGCAGGACGCCGAGCTGCTAGTGCTCTCGGCGGCCGACGATCAGGGCCTGCGGGTGGCGCTCGACGAGCTGCTGCAGCTCGAGAAACGCCTTTCGCGGGCCGAGCTCGGCGATCTTGCCGCCGAGCTGGCCGCACGGCCGACGGCCGAACGCCGCGCGGCGCTGGTCGTCGAGCGGCCGCTCGACCTGGTCGACGCCGTGGCGCGCTTGCACTCGTGGCTCGACGAAGGGGTCGAACGACGGGTCGACGTCGGCCGTGGCCTGGCCCTCGGCCGTGCCGGACAGGCGCCCCGCATCGGCTACCTGTTCAGCGGGCAGGGCGCGCTTCGTGATCTCGACGGAGGGGTTTGGCGCCGTCGGTTCCCCGACCTCGGGGACCTTTTCGCCACGCCGCGCGGATACGGTGACGAGCCGCGCAGCGCGAAAGTCCAGCGCAGTATTGTGGCCGCGTCGCTGGCCGGCCTGCGCCTGCTCGACGACCTCGGGCTCGAGGCCGGAGTCGCGGTCGGACACAGTCTCGGAGAGCTCACCGCTCTGGCCTGGGCCGACGTCGTCGACGAGGACGAGATTCTCGACCTGGCAGCGGTCCGCGGCCGGACCATGGCGCGCCACGGTGCGCCGGGTGGGGCCATGGCCTCGCTGTCCGAGGACGCCGAGTCGGTCCGTGGCCTGCTCGAAGAGCTCGCCGCCACCGACGAGGCCGCGCGCGACGTCGTGATCGCGGCCGAGAACTCGCCCCGCGACACGGTGATCTCGGGCTCGGTCGAAGGGGTCGAGGCGGTGGTTCGCGCCGCCAAGCGACGCGGCATTGCGCATTTCGAGCTGCAGGTGACCCACGCCTTCCACTCCCCGCTCATCGCCGATGCCGTCGAGCCGTTCCGCTCCGAGCTCGGCACCTGGCCCCTCGGAGAGCCACGGCGTCGCATCGTCTCGACCGTCGACGCCGCGCCCCTCAACGCCGAGGTCGATCTCGTGGATCACCTGGGCCAGCAGATCATCCGCCCGGTGCTCTTCCGTGGCGCGCTCGAGACCGCGGCCGAGGACGGCGTCGATCTGTGGCTCGAGGTCGGGCCCGGTCATGCTCTCTCGTCCCTCGCCGGACGCTGCCTGTCCGGCGACACGGCCCCGGCGATCGTCGGCATCGATGCCGCGAGCTCTTCGCTCCGCGGCCTGCTGATCGCCGCCGGTGGGGCGTTCGCGTACGGCGCCCCGGTGCGCCTCGGCGCACTCTTCGACGGACGCTTCCATCGCCCGCTCCGCCGCGAGACGAGCTTCCTGGTGAATCCGTGCGAGCTGGCGCCGCTGCCCGAGGGGCTCGAAGACCTGGCGGCCGCGGCACGCGACGCCGCGCGCGCCGAACGCGCCGATGCCGGTGTGGCCGACGACGAGGTTCCGGCGCCGGTCACCGCCGAAGACGATCTGGCGACGACCGTCCGGCAGCTGGTGGCTGCGCGGGCGGAGCTTCCGGTCGCGGCAGTGCAGGGCGAGTACCGTCTGCTCGGCGACCTGCACATGAGCTCGCTGATCGTCGGCCAACTGGTCGCCGAGGCCGAGGAGCTCCTGGAGCTACCGCCGTCGCACGCGATGACTGACTATTCGAGCCTCACGGTCGACGAGCTGATCGCGACCCTGGCCGCGCGGAGCGACTCCGCGGATGGTGACAGCGCCGAGCCCGGCGATCCGCTCCCCGCGGGTGTCGGTGCCTGGGTGCGCCCGTTCCGGGTCGAGCTGGTCGACAGGCCGATCTCGCGCGCGCCGCGACCTCGAGAAGCCGACGATGCGGCGCGCGGCACGTGGACCCTGCGAGGTGCCGACGGACCGCTCGCCGCGGCGCTCGCCGAGCGCCTGCAGAGCGCGCAGCGCCCGGTCGGAGACGGCCTCGTCCTGGTACTCGACGCCGCGACCTGCGAAGACGCTGCCGCCAGCGCCGCGCAGTTGCTCGACGCGGCCGAGGCGATCGGTGACGACGGCGTGCTCGCCGTCGTGCACCACGACAGCGGTGCCGGTGGATTCCTGCGTTCGCTGCACCTCGAGCGCTCGCGCGTGACCACCGTGGCGATCGAGCTCGCGTCCGACGACCTCACCGCCGAGCGCGCCCCCGACGGCGAGGCGCTCGAGGCGCTCGTCGACGCCATCGTCGTCGAGCTCGAGAGCGCCGACGGACCGGTGGATGTCGACCTGTCGGCGTCGACCGAGGACGAGGCCGGGCGGGCGACGCTCCGCCGGCGTCGCATCCCGGTGCTCAAGACCCTGGCGGCACACGAGCTGCCGCTCGTCGGCGGGCAGCCGGTGCTGGACCGAGGCGATGTGCTGCTGGTGAGCGGTGGCGGCAAGGGCATCGGCGCCGAGTGCGCGCTCGCACTGGGCCGTGCCCTCGGCTGTCGGCTCGCCCTGCTCGGGCGCTCGAGCCCCGAGGCGGACGACGAGCTGCGGGCCAATCTAGAACGCTTCGACGCCGCCGGTGTGCAGACCTTGTACCTGCGGGCGGACGTCTGTGACGCCGACGCAGTGCGCGCCGCGGTGGCCGAGGTTCACGAGCACTTCGGTGCGGTGGCCGGGCTTCTCCACTCGGCCGGCGTCAACGACCCGCGGCGCGTCGAGCAGCTCGACGCCGAGGCCTTCGACGTCACTCTCGCGCCCAAGGTCGGTGGTCTGGTGCAGCTGCTGGATGCTCTCGATCTCGACGCGCTGCGCCTGTGCGTGGCTTTCGGTTCGATCATCGGACGCAGCGGTCTCGACGGCGAGGCCCACTACGCCTTCGCCAACGAGCGCCTGCGACGCGAGCTCGATCGGCTCGGCGAACGGGCCCCGCAGTGCCGCCGGCTGACCCTCGAATGGTCGGTGTGGGGCGGCGTCGGCATGGGCCAGAGCCTGGGCAGTCTGGAGGCCCTGGCGCGGCGCGGCATCACCGCGATCCCGATCGATCGCGGAGTCGAGATGCTGCTTCGGCTGCTCGCGGCGCCTCTCGACGACACGTCGATGGTCGTCGCCGGCCGGCTCGGCACCCTGCCGACCCTGCGCTTCGACGAGCTCGAGCTGCCGCTGTTGCGCTTCCTCGAGCATCCGCGCGTCGTCGTTCCGGGCGTCGAGCTGGTGGTCGACGCCGAGGTCTCGGCGGACACCGATCCCTACCTGATCGACCACGAAGTCGACGGCGAGCGGCTGGTGCCCGCCGTCCTCGGCCTCGAAGCGATGGCGCAGACCGCCCGAGCGCTCACCGGCTCACGGCAGACGCCGCGCTTCGAAGATGTCCGCTTCGACCGCCCGATCGCGATCGGCGACGGCGGCCGGCAGACCATCCGTATCGCCGCGCTGCTGCGCCTCGACGGCGCCATCGATCTGGTGATCCGCAGCGGAGCCAATCAGTTCGGTATCGACTGCTTCCGCGCACGCTGCCGGTTCGAGGCCACCTCGGACCTCTCAGCCGCCGTCGCGGCCGAGCAGGGGCTGCTCGAGGTCAGTGGCGAGTCGCCGATCGCGCTCGATCCGGAGCGCGACCTCTATGGCTCGATCCTCTTCCACCGTGGACGCTTCCGCCGCCTGGCCTCGTACCGACTCCTGCGTGCGACCACCAGCGTCGCCGAGATCGCTCCGGACGGCGCCGTCGACTGGTTCGGCGGCTACCTGCCAGCCGAGCTCCTGCTCGGCGATCCGGGAGCTCGCGACGCGGTGATCCACAGCCTGCAGGCGTCGATTCCCTACTCCACGCTTCTTCCGGTCGGTGTCGACCGCATTGACGCGACCTGTCTGCCGGCGACCGAGAGCTACAGCGTGGTGGCGCGCGAGCGCTCCCGCAATGGCCGCAGCCTGCTCTACGACCTCGATGTCGTCGATAGCGTCGGCACGGTCCGCGAGCGCTGGCGCGGTCTCGAGCTGCGCATGCTGGGAGACGCGACCGCGCCGCGGCGCTGGCCGCTCGCGCTGCTCACGCCGTACCTCGAGCGACGCCTCGGCGAGCTCAGTGCGACGCCACGGTTGCAGCTCGGCCTCGAGCTCGGACCGCGCCACGCGATCGAGCCCCGGGCGGCGAGCGAATCCGCTCTCCACCGATTCGACGGGGTGGCGCGCGTGGAGCATCGTCCCGACGGCAAGACCTTCGCCTACGACGAGCAAGGCGTCTCGATCGCAGTGTCCGCGTCGCGCGCCTTCCTGCGCGGCGAGGAGATCGGCGACGAGGCGCCGCGGCTGCTCCTCACCCTACGCGGTGAGTCCGGGGACGACGCCGTGGTCGCTTGCGACGTCGAGGTCGTCGTGGCTCGCGACGAGGCGACCTGGGCGCATCTCTTGGGTCGTCACGCGGCGCTGGCCGCGGTGCTCGCCGAAAGCCTGGGCGAAAGCCGCGACGTGGCGTCGAGCCGCGTGTGGACAGCCATCGAGTGCCTGCGCAAGGCCGGCGCGCCTCAAGATGCGCCGCTCGCTCTGAGCGGCGCGCCCGGCTCGGTCGACGAGCCGGGATGGATCCTTCTGCGCTCCGGCGGGCTGTCGGTGGTCAGTATTCTGACCGAAATCGACGGCGCTTCCTCTTCTCATGTCTTTGCTTTCGCCCTGGAGGCGGCGGAAGCGACGAGCCCGTCCTCCGACGGACTCTCATTCGGACCCTCCGAACCGTCCCCCCTCTCTTTCGACGATGCCGACAGCGCACAGCGACGGACCAAACCGTTGCATGGTGCGAACGAGGCGACGCGTCGAGTTGCGGTGCCACAATCCACCGCTCACTCCTGACCGAAGGAGATCTGATGCCTTCTGCAGACGTCTCTGCTGCTCATCGTCCGGACACGATCGCTTGTCACCGACGCGCGGTTGAACGCGTCATCGCCGCCATGCACGCGAATCTGGCGGACGACATGACGCTCGAAGACATGGCGGACATCGCCATCATGAGCTCGTTTCACCTCAATCGGGTCTTCCGGCAGCTCACCGGTGTGCCACCGTGCAGGTACCTCACCGCGCTGCGTCTGCAGGCCGCCAAGCGCCTGCTGGTGACCACCAATCTGAGTGTCACCGACATCAGTTTCGAAGTCGGATACAACAGTCTGGGGACTTTCACCCGGCGCTTCTCGGAGCTCGTCGGGCTGTCGCCCGGCCGCTTCCGCAACCTGATGAACAAGGGAGTGCGTCAGGCCGTGCAGGGCCTGCAGCGCGGCGCCGCGGATCTGCCCCTCGCGGAAGGAATCGGAGGGACGGTCGAGGCACCCGAGGGCTGGAACGGGCCGATCTTCATCGGCTTCTTCGCCAGCGCCGTGCCGCAGAGCCAGCCTCTGGCCTGCAGCCTGGCCATGGGCCCGGGCCGCTTCACCCTGCCGCGGGTCGAGGACGGCGACTACCACCTGCTCGCCACCGGCCTCACCTGGTCGCTCGATGTTCGCGACTATCTGCTCTACGACCGGACGCTGCGGGGCGGCTACGACGACCCGATCGAAGTCCGCGATGGGCGGGTGGAGCATCCACTCGAAGTCACTCTGCGGCCGCCGCGGACGCTCGATCCGCCGATCCTCACGACCCTGCCGGTCCTGCTCGAGAAGCGCATGGAGCGCCAGCGCCGTGAGGCGCAGGAGAAGGCCGCCCAGGGTGAGATGGCGAGGCATCGAGAGGCGCGAGTCGGCGCCGGCGGCCGAGTGGTCGCGGTCGCCGAGCGCGAGGAGTGGATGCCGGAGGCGGCGTCGCAGTGACAGCCTCCGCGCCGCGTGCCGGGCACGACGCCCGGCGCTACTTCGAGTATCGGCACATTGTCGGCTTCGAAGAGACCAATCTCGTCGGCAACGTCTACTTCGTCAACTTCCTGCGCTGGCAGGGGCGTTGCCGCGAGATGTTCCTCGAGAGCCACTGCCCCGAGATGTTGCGTCGCATGGACCACGGTCTGGCCCTGGTGACCACGCGCTGTGCCTGCGACTATCTCTCGGAGCTGCGCCCATTCGACCGGGTGTCGATCCGCATGACGCTGGTCGAGGCGGCGCAGAATCGAGTCACCATGGGATACGAGTACTGGCGCACCGGTGGCGCCGAGCTGGAGCCGCGGGACGAATCAGAGCCGGAGCGCCTGGCGGCGCGTGGCGAGCAGCAGATCGCCCTGATGGAGCGACGTGAGGACGGCAGCATGGTGCCGACGCCGATTCCGCGCGAGCTGCGCGATGCGCTGCAGCGCTACGGGGCCGTCGGATGAGACCTCCCGGCCCTCGAGGACATCATTTGCTCGGCAGTTTGCTCGAGGTGCGCCGCGACCGCCTCGCCTTCGTGCGCGGTGTGCGCGAGCGCTACGGCGATGCGGTCGCCTTTCGCATGGGGCCGCGTCGGCTCTTCATCTTCTCGCATCCCGAGGCGTTCCGCTCCGTGTTGACCACCAGCGGGCGCTACATCAAGGGACCCGGACTCGCCGAGGCCCGGCCGCTTCTCGGCGACGGCCTGCTCAGCGCGGACGACCAGACCGCGGCGGCGATGCGCAAAGTGTTGGCGGCCAGCTTTCGGCCCGAGGCACTGCGTTCGTATGCGCCGGAGATGGTCGCTGCGACCGACCGGGCGGTGGCGCGCTGGCTGGCGGCGGACTCGTTCGACCTGGTCGATGAGATGTTCACGCTCACGCTCGACGTTCTCGGCCAGACGCTCCTCGGCGCGGACCTCGGCGCCGAGGCGGCCTCGCTGGCCGAGGACATCCACCGGATTGGCGACTGGGCGATGCGCAAGATGACCGCCTTCGTGCGCCTACCGCTGAGCGTGCCGACCCCGCGGGCACGGGCCGCGCGCCAGGGGCTGCGTCGCCTCGAAGCGTGGGCGCGTCGGTTGGAGGACGCCACGGATCGGAGCGGTAACACTCTCCCGGCAGTGCTCCTCCGTGCCGGCGTCGAACCGAGACGACGGCGCGACGAGCTGCTGACTTTCTTGCTCGCCGGACACGAGACGACGGCGGCCGTGCTGTCGTGGGCGTGGTGGCTGCTCGGTACGCACCCCGAGGCCGAGGCACGGTTCCATGCCGAGCTCGACTCTGTGCTCGACGGTCCGCCGACGCTCGACGACCTGCAGCGTCTGCCGTTCACTCGCGCAGTGATCGACGAGACCATGCGCCTGTATCCGCCAGTGTGGCTCGTGCCGAGACACTGCCTCGGTGCCGAGCAGGTCGCCGGCCTCGACATCCCGCCGCGCTCCGACGTGCTCCTCTGCACCTACACCATGCACCGGCATCCGGACCTGTGGCCCGAGCCCGAAGAGTTTCGCCCGGAGCGGTTTTTGGTCTCACGCGGTTCTCGCGATGAGCGCACGATCCAGGGTGCGTACTTGCCCTTCGGCTTGGGTGCCCGCTCGTGCCTCGGCGGCCGCTTCGCACTCCTTGAGGCGCAGCTCGTGCTCGCCTCGGTCGGCCGCCAGATTCGGCTCCTGCCGAAGGTCGAGACCGTGCTCGCCGACCCCGGTCTGACGCTCCGACCGTGCACGGCGATTCCGACCCGCGTAGGCCGACGCGAGCCGCGGGTCCAGGCGCAGAAGCACGCCGGCGCCGCGGCCTGACCCAGCGCGGCGCGGGCGCCGCGGCCAGACCCAGCGCGGCGCCAGCAAGAGTCAGCCGCTGGCGCGGCTGATGCGCGAGCCTTCGTAGCGCGTCTTCGGCTCCCAGCCGGCAACGCCGTCGTCGAGCAGCTCGAAGAGGTACCAGGCTGAGCAGAACGGGTCGTACGGCTCGACCTCGGCCCGTGCCACGCGCTCGATCGTGCCGTCGTCGCGGCGCCGGAACGCCGAGACCGCGGGCATCGGGCCACCGTTCTCGTCGACGGCGCCGCAGGCTTCGGCGAAGCTCGAGCCCTCGCTCGAGGCCATGCGGAAGCGCCAGCCGCGCGATGCGGCGAAGTCTTGCTGGACTGTCGGTGAGTCCGGCGACACGACGGCGAAGGCGGCGCGACTCTCGAGATGATCGACGATGCCGTCGAAACCGTCGGCCCAGAGCGTGCAGTACGAGCAGGCACGCCCCATGTTGTGGACCACCAGCAAGTCGCGTCGGTCGCCGAAGAGATCCGAGAGCCGCACCGGACCGTTGGTCGTGGCGAGCTCGTAATCCTCGAATGGTTCCGCCGGCGCACGGCGCCTGGCGTCGGCGAGCCGCTGGCGGGCCGCCAAGACCTCGTTCTCGAGTCGCGCGATCTCGGCGCGAATCGAGGCCTCGTCGCTCGACGAGTGTTCCATCATCGTCCGGTCTCCTGGTTGCCGCTCGATTCCACCTCGCTCGGTGCTTCGAATTTCGACGAGGCGGTATCGAGCACGACCCGATCCATCGCGATGGGATAGTTCGGGTCCACCTTGTTCACGTAGTTGTCGCGGCCGGAACGATCGTTGGCAGAGTGACCGACGGCGGCGACGAAGGCGTCGCCGTCGCGCAGGAAGTCACCGAACTCGAGGCCGCTGAGCACCTCGCCGGCGGGCCAGTGACTGCCACGGTACTCGCCTTCGAGGCTCATGCGCACACCGCGCTTGCTGTCGATAGTCACCGGCTGCAAGGTGATGTTCCAGAACGCACCCACGACCGACGGCGTCAGCACTTCGCTCCCCGGCTCGTCGCGCATCTCTGCAGGCAGCGGGAATTGATGGCGATCGAAGTACTTCTGTTCGATCAGCTGCTGCCAGACGTCGTCGAGCGAGAGGTCGCTCATGGTCTCGACCGGCAGGCCGTCGAAGATGTGCTCGTCGGAGATCTTGAAGAAGCTATCGCGGATGCCTTTGTCACAGATCAGGTACGTGAGCTCGGGGGTGCGGGCGCGCAGCGCCAGGCTGTTGCGAATCGCGTCGAGCTCGCGCGACATCGGTCCGAGGCCGAGGGTCACTAGATCGTACATCATCGCGACCCCACCGGACGGGCGCAGATCGAAGAAAAGGACCGATTCGGTGGGCATCGACACTCCGTACCAGGTCACCTCACGGACCCAGGTGCCGCTCAGAGCCTGCGCGAACTCCGCCGTGCTGGCGTCTCCCGGCTGCTGCGCCGTCGCCTCGTCCAGCTGCTCACACGCATAAAGGTCGGCTCGCGTCAGCGCCGGAAGATCGGCCTCGGGAAAGTTTTCGATATCGGAGAGTCCGAACGGGCTTTGCTCCTCCCCGGCGCGCAGCGAGCTCGGGTCTTGAGCGGCCATCGGTGCTGCAAGGACGAAAGCGGCGAGCGCGGCGAGGGAGAGGAACGGCATGCGATGGATCATGGGACAGTGCTCCGGTCAAGTCGTCGATGGGAGAGAGAGCGCGTGGCGGCTCAGGATGCGGGCTCGTAGAGGCAGGAGACAGCGCCGGCGGGATCCTTGATCACGCAGAAGCGGCCGTACTCGCCGATGTCCTTGATCTCCTGCACGATCGAGCCGCCGGCCTCGGTGACCTTGGCGACCGATGCGTCGAGATCCTCGACATTGATGTACACCAGCCAGGTCGCCGGGAGGTCTGCGTTGGCACCACGCGCCCAGCAGATTCCGGCCTGGGTTTCTCCGCTCTGCGGCGACAGCATCTCGTAGTCGTCGTAGCCGCCCATGTCGCGCCCCTTCGGCTCCCAGCCAACCACCGCGGCGTAGAAGTCACGCACCGTGTCGGCGTTCGGAACGGTCAGGTCGGTCCAGGCGATCGCGCCGATCGTCGTCTTGGCTTCACTCATGGTTTCCTCCGGGGGTAGCGGGTCGATCTGTTGCAGGTCGGGGTTGTCGTGGTCGAACCGGTCGAGCTCAAGCGGGTCGCCGAGCGCTGAGCATCAGGTAGCCCAGGCGCCCGGTTCGGAAAGCGTCCATGTAGTGATCGCCGACCTCTTTCCAACCGCGCCAGCCCTCGGGGCCGATCTGGGTCTCGAGCTCGGCCCGACGGGCCGCCAAGACCTCGTCCATGGCGCCGTGCACCGTGACCGCGCGCTCGCTCCAGTCGTTGAGCTCGATCTCCTCGAATCCAGCGGCGGCCAGGCGGTCGCGGTAGGTCTCGACGGGCGGCAAATCGATCATGCCGTCGATCTCCCAGGCGAAGCGGCGGATCCGGTCGTCGCCGCGCGGCCCGGAGATCAGGGTCGTGGCCGCCAGCAAGCCGCCCGGGCGGAGCGCGTCGAACGCCACGCTCAGCGTCTGCGGCACATTCGGGAGGAGCATCAAGAGGTCGTACGCGAGCACGGCATCATAGGCGTCGGCCGGCGGCGTGAAGAGGCTCGACGGGACAGTCGCGGCATCGCCGACGGCGACTCGGATCCGCGCCGCGACCTCCGCCGGGCTCTCGTCGAGGCGCCGCCGTGCCGAAGCCACCTGTCCCTCGTTGAGCTCGATGCCGTCGACCCGGCAGCGGTCGCGGGCCGCCAGGTAGCGAGCGGCGGCTCCCTGCCCGCAGCCGAGCTCGAGCACTCGCGAGCCGGCACCGAGCGGCGCCCGCTCCACCACATACTCGATCGATTCCGTGCCGCCGAGGTTGATCAACTCCCAGCCGTCGTGCACTGCGTCGTACACGATGCTCCGCCAGGCGGGCCCCTCGGTGTCGGTGTAGATCTCAAGGTTCTTGCGCTCGATCTCGTCGTCGAGCGAAATCGTTGTTTCAGCGCTCTCGGAGCTCATCGCCTCTCCCGTTCGTTCGTCGGTTCATCATCGTCCAGCGTTCAGACCGGCGCCGCGCGGTAGCGGCGGTACTTCGCCGCCACCAAGTACCCTCGAGCCTCGCGCTGGAACTCGCATTCGGGATAGAGCAACTTGCAGATCCCATCGTAGACCACCATCGAGAGGACCGTCATGATGAAGGTGGTCGAACCGCGGATCCCGTGGCGTCGCTGCGTCTCGATCAGCTCGAAAACGAAGCGCGTCACCTCGAAGTCGCGTGAACGCAGAGCAGCATGGCGGCTGACGAGAGCTCGAATCGCCTCGTCGAAGGCGACGCGGTCGGTCTTCGGCGATCGGTAGAGCGCGGTGTCCCAGAGTACCCGGGCACAGTCCTCGCCGCGGTCGTTCACCAGGCCGAAGAAGAAGTCGACGAAGTCCTGCAGATCCTGGTCCCCGAGCTCGGCGACGAGGCCGGTGTCGAGAATCACCACTTCGCCCCACGGCCGCAGAAAGACATTCCCCGGATGGAGGTCGGCATGAACGAAGCCGTCCTGGAAAATCATCTTGTAGAGCGCGCGCAGACCGGCGAGTGCGGCCGTGCGGCGCTCGGTCTCGTCGAAGCGCTGGGTGGTGACCTTCTCGAGATCGTCGAGAAACTCCATCACCAGCACCGTGTCGTTCGAGAGTGCCGGCAGCGGGCGCGGCAGGCGCACATGCTCGACGCTGCGAAAGCTGGAGCGAAACCGCTCGAGGTGTGCGAGCTCGAGCCGTAGGTCGAGCTGCTGACGGATCGGCGCCTCGAGCTCCGCGATCAGCTCTTCCATCGGCACGGCCTTCAACGGGGGCAAACGCGCCAGCAGACGGGCGCCGAAACGCAGCAGGCGGAAGTCGGCGTCGACTTCCTCGGCCACTCGCGGGCGTCGGACCTTCACCGCCACGTCCCGCGGTAGAGCATCGGGCGCGTCCTCCCCCGCTGGCGCGCGCAGACGGGCACGGTGGACCTGGGCGATGCTGGCGCTCGCCACCGGCTCGTCGTCGAAGTGCTCGAACAGCTCGTCGATCGCTCGCCCGGTCGCCGATTCGACCCGCGCGCGCACCTCCTCGGCGGGCACTGGCGCGACGTCGTCCTGCAGCCGCTTCAACGGCTCAGTGACCTCGTGCGACAGCAGGTCGGGGCGCGAGCTGAGAATCTGGCCGAGCTTGATGTACGTCGCGCCGAGACGCTCGAAGAGCACCGTCAGCTCTTCCCCGAGAATGCGACCGGGCGGCTGGGCGCGGCGCAGCCGACGGGCACCCCAGCGCACACCGAAGACGCACAGACCACGGACCAGCAGCAGCGCACGGCCCGCCGGCGCCCGGCTCGAGGAGCGCGGCGGATCGCCGGCGTCGAGACTCTGTGGGTGCGGGCCCGCCTCCCGGGCGGGCATCACATCTTTCATCGTCGGTGCAGGTGAACGGGGCTGCGGGACGTCGTGTCGGAGGCGAACCGCGACGTCGACAGCGTGGTGGGTGGAAGCACAGTCGCTTGGGGCGATGCCTGGGAAGACGTTGTCGCCTGGGAAGACGTTGTCGCCTGAGAAGAGCTTGCCGGCTCGGACAGCGATCGACTCGCCTGTTCGCCGGCGGTCGGCTCGCGATTGGAGTCGTCCGACTCGCCGGGCAGCAGCTCGCCGGGCAGCGGCTGGCCGAGCGCGCTGCGCCAGGCCGGATCACCGGCCGTCGGCGCGTCGGGCGCCAGGTCGACCAGCGGCGAGCCGGGCCCGAAGACGTTCTCGGCCAGCCAGTACTCGATCTTGCGCTCGGTCGTCGTATAGACGATGAACCGTCCGTCGGCCGAGTACGACGGCCAGCGCGCGCCGTCGCTCGCCGGCAGCTGCCGCACGTCACCGTCGGGGCGACGCTCGACCAAGTGCTCGACTCCGTGGGCGTCGTAAGCGCTCCACACGATGGCACCGTCGCTTCCCTGCCGAGGGAAGTTCTTTTCTTCCCAGTCGGGACCGGCGAACAGCTCCACGTCGTCGGTGTCGTCGAGCCTCATGCGGAAGAAGCCCCAGGTCCAGTCCCCTGCGCGGGTCGACATGAAGAGCACATGCTCGCCGCCGGGGGCGATCGACGGCGATTCGTCGAAGAAGCCGTCGTCGGTGAGCGCCTCGACTTCGCCACTTGCGACGTCGACGCGGTAGAGATTGGCGGCGAACGGCTCGGTGTCGGCGTGAAACACGATCTCGCGCCCGTCCGGCGTCCAGTCGACCGAGCCGTCCATGCCGCGGAGGCCGTCGGTGCCCTCGGTGAGCCAGCGCACCGCTCCGAAGCGTGGACCGTCGCCTTCGAGCGCGATGGTCGCCACCTCCCAACGCGGCGTCGGGCCGCGGGCCGGCTTGGCGGTGAAGGCGAGGTGCCGGCCGTCGGGCGAGAAGCGCGGATAGCAGCTGTCACCGTCCAGTGGCAGCGTCTTCGCGGCCACCCGAGTGTCGACCCGGCCCGCGGCGTCGAGCGTGCGTAGCCGGACCTCGCGGCCGTGCTCGGTGTGGGCGCAATAGGCGAGCAGCCTCCCGTCGGGATGGAGCGAAGCCTGGAGCGGGCGCTCGTCGGCGCCGACCAGCACGACGCGCTCGCCGCTCGCCCGGTCGAGGCGCTCGATGGCGGCGCCGCGGTCGACCAGCCGGTGGAAGAGCAGCAGGCGGCCGTCGTCGGCCCAGGTCGGCCAGCGGTCGTCGAAGGGCGAGTCGGTGAGCGCACGGGCCCGTCCGCCGGCCGCCGGCATGACGGCGATGTGCGACGGTCCTTCCGACGCCCTCGACAAGGCGATCCAGCGTCCATCGCCGGATGTGTTTGGCTTGTAGTCCCAGGCCGGACCGATAGTGAGCGGCACGATCTCCTGGTCATCGAGCCACAGCCGGATCACGTCGCCGGTGCCGAGGTCGTAGCGATGGCAGACAATCGAGGCGCCGCCGGGCTCGGCCGCACAGGCGCCGTTGCGGCCACTGCGCGGGCTGAGGCGTCGCGGCGTGCCCCCCTCGGCCGAGACGAGGAAGAAGTCTCGTTGGTTCCAGGGGCCGCCGGTGTAGATGATGCTCTGTCCGTCGACCGTCCAGACCGGGTACTCGTCCTCGAACTTCGACGTCGTCACCTGCCGCAGCGCGCCGGACGCGAGGTCGAGAACCCAAACGTCCTTGTAGCCGCTTCGGGTCGACGTGAACGTCACCTTCGTGCCGTCGGGCGAGACGCGGCCCTCGAAGTCGTCGGCCTCGTGGTCCGTGAGCTGTGTCCAGGTCTCACTCGCGAAGTCGAACGACCAGAGGTCCCAGTGCCCGGCGCGGCGCGAGGTAGTGATGAAGCCGGAGCCATCGGGATGCAGGGTCGCGTCGCCGCCGCCGGCGCCATCGTCGGCGATCTTACGTAGGCTGAACCGCCCGACGGAGCGGTCCTCGGCACGCTGGTCGAAGGCTACGGTCTCGGGCGTAGCGGTGTCTCGAGGAGCGGACCCGTCGCCGGCATCGGCGGTCGGTGCGGCGATCAGCGCGGCCAGGATCACCGAGGCTAGGCTCATCGAGGTCAGGCTCACCGAGGCCAGTGCCAGAGCCGGACCTGTGACCTTCGGGCTCGCCGAGCGACGAGAAGAGTGCGGGCAAGGATTCGATGTCGAGTAATCGCGTCGGCTCATGGTCACCTTTCGGTCGAGCTCGAAGTGGATCGTGGCGATGGACGGAGTCGGGAGTCGGGGTCATGAAACTCGGGGTCTTGAGACTCGGGGTCTTGAAACTCGGGGTCTTGAAACAGCAAGGTCAAGTGACGGCGAGGAGCGCGCGCCCCCCGCGGGTTCGCGTCGCGGCGGCCGCGAGCGCGGCATACGCGACGCCGGCGATGGCGAAGATCGAATGGCTTTCGACATGGCGCGCGAGCAGAGCGGCAGCAGCCATCGCGACCAGCAGCGCCGCAGCCTCGCTCTGCTGCACCAGCGCGAAGATGCGGCCGAGGAATCGTTCGTCCACCACCGTTTGGAGAATCGAGTAGAACGGCACGATGATCAGCGAGACAACGACGCCCCAGATCAGGATCAGCCCGGTCGAGACGACGAGATCGGCGAGCTGCGAGTAGATCGCCATGCACACGCCCTCGAGCACCAGGCAGAGGCTCACGGTGCGTCCGGCACCGAGCCGGGCGATGACTGCCGCTGCGACGATGCCGCCGAGGATCGCGCCGAGTCCGAACGCGCCCAGCTGCCAGCCGAGCGCGGCCTCTGGAGCCCCGAGGCGGTCGCGCAAGAAGAAGGGGGCGAGCGGCAGCCAAAGGCCTGTCGCCGCTAGGCTGACGAAGAAGAGCCCGGTCATCTGCAGCAGGAGTGGATGGCGCCGGGCATAGCCGAATCCATCGCGGATCGCTGCCCAGGTTCCGGCCGCGTCGCTCGGTTCCGACTCAGCGTGACGCGCGGTGAGCCGCGGCAGGCCCAGCAGCAGCAATGCGCTGGCCAGAAACGTCGCGGCGTCGACGAGCAGGGTTGGTGTCAAGCCCCACATCAACATCAGCTGGGCGCCGACGATCGGCCCCAAGACATAGCTGGCGTGATCGGCGCTCTGCACCAGGCCATTGGCTCGCGACAGCTGCTCGGGCTCGACGAGCCCGGGCACGGCGGCGCGCTGCGCCGGCTGGTAGAAGGCGCCCGCGATGGAATGGAGCGAGGCGACGACATAGATCAAGAGCACGTGCGGCCAGACAATGATCACCGCGAGCAGCGCGGCCCGTACGACATCGGCCTGGATCATCACGCGGCGACGGTCGACACGATCGACCAGGCTGCCGGCGAACGGCGCCACCAGCACACCGGGAAGAGTCTCGAGCACGATCAAGAGCGCGAGATCGCCGACCCGCCCGGACACCTCGACCAGGAAGAGGACGAGGCCGATCCGGCCGACTTGGGTGCCGAGGCGAGAGATCGCGCTGGCGAGCCAGAGACGGCGGAACGCCGGAGCGCCCAGCAGCGACGCGGTGGATTCGGCCGAAGCCTCCAGAGAGCGAGCCCTGTTAGCCACCGATTCGCTCCGCCGAAGACGACGGCAGCCTCCGCACCGCCGAATGACGGGGGAGGCTGAAGAAGATGCTCGGGAGAGCGGCGGCGCGCCGTGGGCGCGCCTGAGAGCTCGCCCGAGCCTCGATCGAATCGAACAGTCGGCTCGTCAGTGCGGCGCGACGGTATCCGCGGCGTTGCGCGCGGCGCCCGGCGAGGTCGCCTGCGCAGCCACGACCGGCGACAGCAGACGGTGGTCCTGCTTCGCCATCGCCCAGTACTCGGGGATGTCCCAGATCGGGCTGGTCGAGTCCATCTGGCGAACCTGCTCGATCGCGACCTGCTGCTCGTAGAGCACGGTCTGCTCGAAGGTCGTCGACTCGATGATCGCGTCGTTGCGGTACGGCGGGATTTCCTTCGTACCGATGTCCGGCAGACCCTCGTTCGTCGAGCTGAGGCCGGCGAACTCGTGCTGGAACCACGCCGTGCGGTAGGTCGTACCCTGCTTCACCCAGAGCGCCTCGATCATGCCGCGGGCGCCATTCTCGAAGCCCGGGTAGCCCTCGCCGGCGAACTCGCCCTCGTAGTGCATGAGGACGGCGGTCTCGCCCCGCGCCAGGCCGTACTCGGCGCCCTTGACGTCCGCGAAGGTCGTCACGCCGTAGGTGCCGAGGCGGAACGGGCAGTCCGTCTGACGCTCGCAGAGCGACGGAATGAGGTAGCCGTCCTCGAGGGTCAGGCTGTCGACCGAGGCGAAGCCCGGACGGATCTCGCGCATCGTGTGGAACTGCGAGCTCTCCACCTGCTGGGGACGACCCTCGACCATGCGATGGTACATCTCCCACGTGCCGACCACTTCCTGAGCCATCTGCTCGGCGCTGGCCTTGTCGAGGGCCTGCAGGCCGCTGCGGCCGTGGTTGAGGAAGAGCTTGGTCCAGAGCTCGAGACGCTCGGTCGAGATTCCGGTCTTTGCGGCGATCGGACCCGCCGCGATCTTGACCTTCTCGGCGTCCTGGGCCACGGCGTGCTCGATCAGCGGCGCGATGATGGCCAGGCGCTCGTGCATGGTCTGCGGCTCGGCAGCGTTGGCGGCGACGGCGCTGAAGAGCAGCGCGGCGCAGCCGAGGCTGACGAGCACAAGTCGCTTGGATATGGACATCTGGTTTCCCTTCATCTGAGTTCCCCTTTTGAGTCGTGTCGGAGATACAGGCGGCCCGAGTGCCGAGACATCGACTGGCCATCGACGACCGGTCGATGCCGCCCCCGAGACGCTCGGCAGATGCTCCGCGGCTTGCGGTCCGAAGGCTCTCGGTTCGACGATTCTCGGTTCGACGATGCTCGATTCGACACTGCCTGGATGTAGGGTATTCATCCGAAGGAACTATCGCTTCTCCGGTGTTGCGCAAGTCCCGCGACGGCTTCTCGGAGCACCTCATCAGGCGTCCTCGGAGGCCTCCGTCCGACCTTCGTTGGACGGCGCCGAGGCGACCTCCGGCGCATCTGCGGAGCCCTTCGTCGCGGTGCTCGTCGCCACGCTGTCCGCGGCCTGAGCGACACCGTTTCGCTCCGCCGCAGCGAGGATGCGATCCGCGAGGTAGGCGACGAAGCGATCTCGCGAAGTGACGTGCATCGGATCCCCGAAGTCTTCGTCACGCCAACCGACATCCGCCTCGAGATCGGCGACCAGCGCCCGACCTTCGGCGCCGAGCTCGCGCACCACCCCGTTCAGCTTGTCGAGCTCACGCACCGCCGCGTTCGGTTCGAGCCACGGCAGCCACCAGCCGATGTAGGCGAGATCCTCGTCGCGATGCTCGGTGCGCACCTTGAGAGCGGACGTCAAGAGCATGGTTTCGGCGCCGTGAGTTTCGGCGACCGCGATGAACGAGCGCAGATTCCGCTCGTAGGCGGCCACCGCGGCCGCCGGCAGGGTCTTGCGCACCGGCGCCGGATCGTCGGCGTCGTGGAGCGGTGCACGCTCGGGCGGACCGCTGAGTCGATCCCGCAGCACTTCGAGCAAGAGACTGCGCCCGAGCAGGCCCGGCGGTTCCCCGCCGAAGCCCAGCGCCCGGCGCAAAATCTCGGGATGGCCGCGCTCATAGTCGACATCGAAAGGTTCACGCGCGCCCGGCTGCATGTCGTTGATTCCCTGGTAGAGCAGCACCAGGTCGGGCTCGAGCTCGAGGTCGCGAATCGCCAGCGACACCAGGCTCTCGAGGCTCGTCCATCCGGGCACGCCGGCATTCCACACTTCGGCCTCGAGCCCTCGACCCCGCAACTCCTCCTCGAGAAGCCAGGGCCAGCTCTGCTCGTCGACGAACGCGAGAGTGTCCATTGTCGTCGAGCCGCCGGCGCACAGGATGCGGAAAACCCCGTCGGGCTTCTCGACCGGCCGCTCGGGAGAGCGGTAGCCGTGGGAGTTGAAGGACATCGAGACCGCCAGCGGATCGTCCTCCCCGACCGCGGTCATCGTCTCGCGCCGGATCTCGAAGCGGCCGCTCTCGCGCGGGGCGATGTCGAGGTAGGGATGGCGCCGGAAGAGGACCTGCGACGACACCAGACGGTCGCGATAGGTGGTCGCCTCTCGAGTCTGCGCCCACTGGCCGCTCTGGACGCGAAGAATCACCCGGGTCGCCGCTTCGGCGAGAAGCGGCAATCCGAGGATCAACACGATCGCCAGCACGAGCTCTGTCCGTCGACGGTTGCGTGAGCCCTCCTCCCGCGTCCTCTTGTGCGTCCCAGGGGATTTCACGGCAGGCATGCTCCTCGTCCGGCGAGTTCTTCGGTTCATAACGGATCGGGCACAGGCTAGCGGGCGTCTGCGCCGCCTTCTTCTCCGATTTTGCGCGGCGCTGCCGGGCGAATCCGGGATGCCGAAAGGCTTACCCTGATTGACCTCTCCGCCTTTGCTCATTCCGTGAGCGCGCGATTCGGCGCGCAAGACCGGAGAAGAAAGGGCATCGAGCGCTTGCTAGATCTTGCGCTCCAATTCTCTCGATGTCTCACGCGATTCGACTGGAGCACTGCTATGCCAGCGAGACCATGCAAGAGCGGCCACACCCCGCCAACCCTCCCCCACCCTGCCTGCTTCCGCGCCAAGGCATCGACGATCGCGCGGTGTGTCATCGTCCTCTGCCTGCTCGTCGCCATGCCGGTGGCCCTCGGCGCGGAGTCACTCGACGGCCGCATTCTGTCTGCCGCCGGCGACGGGCTGGGCGGCATCACTCTGCTCCTCGAGGCGCCGAACAGCGACGAGAGGACGACTGTCACCGGGCCCGACGGCAGCTATCGCTTCGACTCGCTCGAGCCCGGCGTCTATCGCCTGAGCTTCGACGCCTTCGATCGGCGGGTCGAGCGCGAGGTCACCATCAGTGACACTGGCAGTGCGCTCGACCTCACCGTCGACGAGATTCCCAGCTTCGCAGACTCCATGACCGTGCAGGCGGCCTCGCGCCGCGTCGAGCGCCTGGTCGACGCGCCGGCGTCGATCTCGGTCGTGCGTTCGGAGCGGCTCCAGCTCGAGACCATCGGCGGCCAGGTGCCGCGCACCATGGGCTTCACCGTCGGCGCGGAGCCGGTCCAGAACGGCCTGTACGACTTCAACTTCAACACTCGGGGCTTCAACTCTTTCCTCAACCGTCGAATCCAGACGATCATCGACGGCCGGGACCCCTCGGTGACCGACACCTCGGGTCAGGAATGGTTCACCATGGTGCTCTACACCGACGACCTCGAGAGCGTCGAGCTGGTGCGTGGTCCGAGCTCGGCCCTCTACGGCCCGAACAGTGTCAACGGCGTGCTGCACATGGTGACCAAGGCGCCGCGAGACAGCCAGGGGACGCTCCTTCGCCTCACCGGAGGCGAGCTCGAGACGGTGAAGATCGATGCCCGATGGGCGGGCGAGCTCGGTGCCGGCTGGTTCGCCAAGCTTCTCGCCAACCACACCGACAGCGAGACGTTCACCGAGTCGCGCAATGTCACCACGGAGTATCCGGGCCTTCCGCTCGAGGTCGTGCCCTTGCCCACCGATCGCGTCGAACTGCAGTCGGCGTCGGTTCGCGCCGATCGCTACTTCGGTGACGACACGACGGTGCTCTCTCTCGAGCTCGGCACCGCCTACACCGATGGCGGTATCTTCATGACGCCGGCTCAGCGCGCTGGTCTGCTCAACAATCCGCCGCGCAACTGGGGCCGTGTCAATGTCGGCGGAGTGCATTGGAACTTCCTCGGCTCCTACACCGACCGTTCCGGCGAGTTCGTCGCTCTCGCCGCCGGTCTGCCGCTCAGCAACGAGAGCTGGCAGTACGAGTTCGAACTGCAGGGCAACACCGAGCTCTTCGACGACCGGCTGCGCCTGGTCGGCGGTGTCGCGTATGGCGACGAAAGGGTCGACAGCGCGCTCTACTCGCGGATCATCCAGGCGGAGCACACCGCCGTCTTCGGACAGGCCGACTTCCAGATCAGCGACCGCGTCAAGGCCGTGCTCGCCCTGCGTTGGGACGAAGGCGACTTGTATCCGTCGCAGGTGACGCCGCGTGGCTCTCTCGTCTTCAGCCTCGCGCCCGAGCACACGCTCCGGCTGAGCTACAACGAGGCTTTCCAGGTCGCCAACTACTCCGAGCTGTTCGTCGACGTTCCCGCCGGTCCGCCGATCGACCTCTCGGACCTCGCCGCTCTGTTGCCGCCCCTGCCGGTCGACCTCGGTCTCGCCCAGGTTCCGATCTTCGATCTCGGCAACCCGGGCCTCGACGTCGAGTCGGTCGAGACCCTCGAGATTGGCTACCACGGCGTCCTCGCCGATCGCGTGCTGGTCAGCATCGACCTCTACCAGAGCCGGCTCACGGATCTGATCGGCAGCCTGCCATTCGGCGCCGCCACGTACCTTGCGCCCTACGAGGCTCCTGCAGGCCTGCCGCCGGAGCTCGCGTTCGCCATCGAGGCGGCGCTGCGCCAGGCCCTGCCCGGGCTGACCAACGCGCCGGACGGCAGTCCGTTCCTCGCCTTGTCCCGCGACAACACCGGCGAGATCGAAAGCCGCGGAGTCGAGCTCTCTCTCGACTGGTCGCTGCCCGGAGGTTGGCTCTTCGAGCTGAACGGGTCGTACTTCGACTGGGATGTCGAGGAAGAGGTCGCCGGAGCACCGGTGCTGCCCAACCGTCCGGATCTTCAGGGCAGCCTCGGTCTCACCTACAACTCATCGCGCCTCAGCGCTTCCGCACGGCTCCGCTGGGTCGACGACTTTTTCTGGTCGTCCGGTTTCTGGAGCGGCCCGGTGCCCTCGTACGAGGTGCTCGATCTGCATAGTGCGTACGAGCTGAACGAGCGCATCACCGTCGGCCTCGATATCTCGAATGCGCTCGACGACGAGCACTACGAGGCGTTCGGCGGCGACGTCCTGGGACGGAGAGCTCTCGGCTACATCACCCTCGAGTGGTGACCCGCTCCGCATCCCCCACCAGCCCTGAAGGGCTCTCGAACGACTAGCCCTGAAGGGCTCTCGAACGACGACGCGGCGATCGGCCCGAGCCGATCGCCCCGTTTTCCGTGCGGTTTGCGCTCTGGCGCCTGTCGGCCGACGACTCAGCGCGTTCCGAAGAGACGACGGTCCGTCGCGCCGCGGGTCATCCAGACCGAGGCGTCTTGCAGGTCCGGATTCTCGATCATCGTCTTCCAGACGTGATCCATCGGCTTGCTCAAGAGGATCTCGGGCGTCAGGCGACTCGTCGTCTCCTCGAAATCGAGCGACGGATAGGAGGCGACCTGGACTTCCTCGGCCGTCTCGATCGCGACGGCGTCGACCTTCATCTCGCGCAGAAGCTCACCGTTCGCGTCGGTGTAGTCGACGTTGAAGAACACGGTGCGCCAGACATCGCCCTGACGGATCCACAGCGACTCCGTCATCCCACCGGCCGCATTCTCGAATCCGGGATACGCGAGTCCGAGAAGGTCGAACTCGTAGGATTGGTGCACGCCCGTCTGCCCCTCCGGCAGACCGAGCTCGGGCCCGACGACCGTCTTCTGCACCGCGGTGCCGTAGGACACGATGCTGTTCGACTCGCCCGACGGGAAGACGCTCTTGTCGATCATCAGGATCCGGACCTTCGAGACGTCCGGCTTCAGCTCGACGACCTCGTTGAAGAGCCAGGACTCCTGAACGGTTTTCTTGCCGTGGATCGCTCGGGCGACCACCTTCCAGGTCCCCTCTTGCTCGACCGCCATGCGATCGGCTCCGGCCTTGGACAACGAGAGCAATCCCTCTCGGCCATGGCTGAGGAAGAGCTCGCGCCAGAATCCGAGCTCTTTGGCCTCGATGCCAGCGCTCCGAGCATGACGAGCAATCTCTTTCGCGTCGGCAGAAATGAGGGGACGCACTGCCGCGAAGCGACCTGCGGGTGTCGTGAGATCGACCTTTGCGACGCCTTCTTTCGAGTCCGAGCTCGCGTGTGCCTCGGGCGCACAGACCACCGCGAGTGAAAGTGCCAAGACGACGCAACCACCGCGAAACGCGGCAGCCAGGGGATGGTTCGGCTTCATGATGGACATCATGAATGACCTCCGATCAGAGATGAATTGTGGAAAGTTCACCTCAGATCGTAGTCGCCGACCACCAGTCCTTGTCAAGTTGCTTGGCCAGAAACAGAAAAACGCGGCCCAGCCGAGGCTGAAACCGCGCAAGATCGGAGAAAAGCGGCCAGTCCGCCGCGTCAGACGTCTTCAGGGAGCCGAGGCGCCCTTGAGGAACGGCATCGTCGGCGTCTGCGTCGGACCTCCGCTCATCCACTTGGAGGGATCGAGGACCGAGGAGTCGGTCTGGGCCTGGCGCCAGATCTCGGTCATCGGCTCGTCGAGCAGCACTTTGTCGGACATCCGCGCCTGCGTCTCTTCCATTCCGATCCCGGTGTACGAAGAAATCTGAAGCTCGCTGGCGGCTTCCATCGCCACCGAGCCCATCGACATCTCCGGAATCAGGTTGCCGCTGGAATCGAAGTACTCGGCATTGAACTCGACCGTCCGCAGCACGTCGCCCTGCCGCACCCAGAGAGCTGTGGTTTCGATGCTCACGGGAATCGCCATTCCCGGCGGGCAGTTCATTCCGATGAGCTGGAAGCTCGCCGACTGCATGACGCCGGACTGGCCGATCGGAAGCCCGTTCGACGGGCCGACGATGGTCGACTGATTGATCGTGCCGAAGGTGCCGATATTGATGGCCGTGCCGTCGGGCGCGGTGCTCGCCTCCATCATCAGGCTGCGGATCCGCGAACCGGTGCTCGACAGCGCTACGACTTCGTTGAACATCCAGTTGTTCGTCGCCTCCGACTTGCCGTTCACCGAGCGGTCGATCAGCTGCCACGAGCCGACCTGCAGATTGGCCATGTTCTTGGCGTCGGCGTCGGTGACGGCGAGGAGACCCTGGCGGCCGTGGTTCAGCAGCAGCTTGCGCCAGAAGTCGAGCTCGCCGGTGGAGACGCCGAGCTCGGCCGAGCGGTCGGCGACGGCCTGGGCCGGATCTTCAGCGCCGATCAGCGGCGCGACCGCGCCAAAGCGCGCCCAGAGCGTGTCGAGGGTGACCTCGGGGGTCGAGGTCGAACCGGCGTTTCCAGTCGCTGAACGCAGACCGGGCTCCGCGGCGAGGGCGAGGGGGGCGATCAGGAGCGTGCAGCTCGCGATCAGGAGAAAGCGCTTCGAGAGAGAGCAAAGGTTCATCGTGGATTCCTCTGAGTGGCGTTCTTGCAGGTCGCGTCGTGGCGGATCGGAAATCCGGTCCGGGGGGTCGGAGATTCGCGGATTCACTGGCCTGAAAACTCTTGGTGTACAAATCGTGCGATCCATTGTGGAGCGATGTCAAGCGTCTACAAGAAAGAAGTGCCGATCAAGGCCGAAAAAACGCAGTCACGGCAAGACGGGAGAAGTTCGCCCCCCGAGTCGACCTCACAATCGACCCATGACGACCGCTGCCGCACGCTCGATTCCTGTCCTCGATTCGACGCCGATGCCGAGCGCGCGGCGCCTGCCGCTGCTCGGCTCCCTGCCGTTCGTTCTCCGTGACCCACTGGGATTCTTGAGCTCGACCCGCCATCGAGGAAATGTCGTCGAGCTCGACCTGGGCGTCGGCCGCATCGTGCTGCTCCATCATGCCGACGCGGCCCGTCACGTGCTCCGCGACCAGGTGCGCAACTATGGCAAGGGCGGGGCGATGTTCCGTTCCTTCCGCAAGCTCCTGGGCGACGGTCTGGTGACCAGCCAGGGCGAGCTGTGGCGGCGCCAGCGCCAGATGATCCAGCCGCAGTTCCACCGTCGGCGCCTGGAATCGACGGCCGGTCTGATGCTCGACGCCATCGACGAGGGCCTCGCCGACTGGCGACGGCGCCTCGGCAGCCGCGACGAGGGCGACTCCCTCGACTTGCGAGTCGAGCTCCCCCGGCTGACGATGAAGGTGATCGTGCGCACCATGTTCGGCAGCGGCGTGGAGCCGACCGAGGCGGACCGGGTCACCGAGGCGCTCGAGTACGTGCAGGACGCGATGCTGCGTGGCGTGCTCACGGACGGGCTTCCGGCGTGGCTGCCGGTGCCCGGGCGGCGCCGGTTCCGTGACGCCGTGGCGACGATCGACGAGCTCGTCTTCCGCGTGATCGAGCGACGCCGGGGTGCGAGCTCGGGCGGCGTCGACAGCGCCGACGCGCGCGGTGACTTCGTCTCGTTGCTGCTCGACGCGGTCGACACCGAGACCGGCCGCGGCATGGACGACCGGCAGCTGCGTGACGAGGCGGTAACGATGTTCTCTGCCGGCTACGAGACGACCGCCACCGCTCTCGCCTGGACGTTCGCGCTGCTCAGCCGACATCGTCGCGAGCTGGATCTTCTGCGCAAAGAGGTCGACGAGGTTCTCGGCGACCGTCGGCCGACCTTCGCCGACCTTCCTTCGGTCGCTCGAGCGCGCCGCGTCGTGCAGGAGAGCCTACGCCTCTACCCCCCCGCCTGGTGGATCGAGCGCAAGACCGCCGCCGACGACTCGGTGCAGGGTCATCACGTGGCGGCGGGTAGCTCGGTTGTGGTGCTGGTGCACAGCATCCATCGTCACCCGGACCTTTGGCAGGATCCAGAGCGCTTCGACTCCGACAGGTTCCTGCCGGCGCAGACCGCCGGCCGCCATCCACTCGCCTGGCTGCCCTTCGGCAGCGGACCGAGGCAGTGCATCGGCCGCGAGTTCTCCTTGATGGAGAGCCAGCTGGCGGTGATTCGAGTGCTGCAGTCCTTCGATCTCGAGTGTGTCGACGAGCCGATGCCGCCGGTGCATGTCGGCGCGACACTCAAGCCCAAGGGCCCGGTGCGACTGCGCCTGACTCCACGCCGCACCGACGGCGGCGTTCGGAGGTCGGAGTGACCCGACGGGTCCTGGTGACGGGGGGTGCGCGCGGGATCGGTCGCGCCGTCGCGCTCGCCTTCGCCGCCAGCGGGGACCGCGTGGCTGTGGCCGACCTGGGCACTCGCGGAGCACGCGAGCACGACGCCGCACCGTGGCCGTACCCGATGGCCGGACGCGGCGAGCTCGACGAGGTGGTCTCCCAACTGGCGTCGAGCCCGGCGCGAGGTCTCGGCGTCGAGCTCGATGTGACCGATCCGGACTCGTGCCAGCGTGCCATGGATCGTGTCGTCGCCGACCTCGGCGGGCTCGATGTGCTGGTCAACTGCGCCGGGCTCCTCGATGTCGGACCGATCGACACCATTCCAATCGAGCGCTGGGATCACCTGTTCGCGGTGAACGTCCGCGGCGCCTTTCTCATGACCCGGGCCGCTCTCGAGCCTCTGACCGCGAGCGCGGAGGCCGGTCGAAGTCCGGCGGTGGTCAACATGGCGTCCGTGTGCGGCAAGGTCGGATTCGCCATGACAGCGGCGTACTGCGCGAGCAAGTTCGCCCTCATCGGCATGAGCCAGTCGCTCGCACTCGAGCTGGCGCCACGCGGCATTCGAGTCAACGCGGTGTGCCCCGGGCTCGTGCCGACGGCGATGGTCGATCACATTCAGTCGACCGGGATCTGGGACCTCGACGGTGTCGACACGGACGAAGCTCGCCGACGGGCCGCCGCCGAGATGTTCCCCCTCGGCCGCTTCCAGACTCCCGAAGACGTCGCTGAGGCAGTGCTCTACCTGGCGGGGGCGACTCCCGTCACGGGTGTGTCTCTGACCGTCGCGGGGGGACAGTTGCTGACCTGAGTCTCGCCCATGGGACCGCAATCCCGGAGAAGTCCCGGCGCCCTCGAGGCCACACAATGAATGAACGACGAGACCCCTGATCGGCGTACCGGATGACGGACTTGAGAGCCTGGAGATGAGTAACGTGCGCACGCAACACACCGACGTCGTCGTGATCGGCACCGGCGCCGCCGGCCTCCTCGCCGCCCTGCGCGCCGCCGACCACGGCGCCGATGTCGTCGTGCTCGAGAAGTCGAGCTTGGTCGGCGGCACCACCGCGGTGTCGGCAGGTGGGGTTTGGATTCCCGATCATCCCCACCTGAGCGGCGACTCGCGGGAGGCTGCGCGCACCTACATGTGCGAGCTCGCCGGCCCGACCCGCGACGAAAAGTTGATCGACGTCTACCTCGAGACCGGGCCCGACATGGTGCGCTGGGTCGAGGAGAACACACCTCTGCGACTCCACACGGTGGACCGCCTCCCCGACTACTTCCCACAGCACGACGGCGCCTGTCCGGGCGGCCGCACACTCGATCCGGGCCTCTACGACACCACCCGTCTAGGCGCCTGGGCCGACGCACTGCGCCGAAGCCCAGTCTTCGGCAACTTTCCGATGAGCCTTCGCGAGGTGCTCGACTGGCGCATCACCTCGCACCCGAGCGAGATGCCGATCGAGCTGCTGATGGAGCGCTCCGGGAAAGGCGTCGTGAACTACGGCGCCGCGCTCGTCGGTCCGCTGCTCGAAGCGGCCCTCGAGCGTGGAATCGAGCCGCGCCTGCGGTCGGCCGCGGCGAAGCTGATCGCCGAGGGCGGGCGAGTGGTCGCCGTCGAGGTCGAGTCCGCGGACGGTGACTACACTCTCCACACCGATCTCGGCGTCGTCCTGGCGTGTGGTGGATTCGAATGGAACGCCGAGATGGTCGAGCGCTTCCTCCCCTACCCGGTGCAGCCGCTGAGCCCGCCGGGCAATGACGGCGACGGGTTGCGCATGGCGATGGCGCTCGGCGCCGACTTGGTCGACCTGCACGAGGCGTGGTGGTGCCCGGCACTGTCCAAGCCGGGCGAGACCTACGACGGGGAGACGTTCCTCCGCGGCGACTTCACGCACCGCGCCCTGCCTCACGGTCTGGTGATCAACGGCAAGGGGCAGCGTTTCGTCAACGAAGCGACCAACTACCACGACTTCTCGAAGAGCTTCTTCGAGCTCGACGCACAGGGCCGGCCGAAGAACTTGCCCGCCTGGTTGGTCGTCGACGGACGCTACCTCCAGCGCTACTCGCTCTTCGACCAGCCACCCGGCGCCGAGCCGGCTGATTGGTTGGTGCGAGCGGAGACGATCGACGATCTCGCCGCCGAGCTCGGGGTGCCGACCCTGGCGCTGCGCGACACCGTCAGCCGTTTCAACGAGTTCGCCACCTGTGGAGTCGACCGCGATTTCCGACGCGGCGACAACATCTTCGATCGTCTCTACGGTGATCCGGATCACCGCCCGCATCCGTGCCTCGGAACGCTCGAGGAGCCACCTTTCGTGGCGGTCCCGCTGACTCCGGGGGTGCTCGGCACCAAGGGAGGCCTGCGCGTCGACAAGGACGGCCGCGTGCAGCACGCCGACGGCGGCTCGATCGCCGGCCTCTTCGCCGTCGGCAACGTCATGGTCAGCTGCGCCGGCGCCGGCTATCCGGGCGGCGGGACGCCGATCGGCATCGGCATGACCTTCGCCTACCGCGCCGGCCGCGCCGTTTCGACCGCCGCACGCGCCACCGGGAGATTGACCGCATGAACACCCTGCAGACGACGACCTCCGCCGAGTCCACGCCGCGATTCGAGCTGCCCGCCGACGATGCGATGCGCCCTCCCGGCCCGCGGGGCCTGCGAGCGACCGCGCGCGCGATGATTCACCTTCGCGGCGACTTTCTCTCGTTCCTCGAGTCGCTGCAGAGCGAGTACGCCGGCGAATCGCTCGATCCCGTCGTCTTCACTCTCGGCGGACAGCGCATGGCGTTCGTGTCGCGCCCGGCGCACATCCACCGCGTGCTCACCGACACCGACACCTTCACCCGCACGGTGAAGTACATGAACGCCTTTCGGCGGGCCCTCGGCTACAACATCATCACGGTGCCGAACAGCCAGTGGAAGCCGGTGCGCAAGCGCACCGCGAGCTACTTCTCGGGCAAGGCGCTGCACGAGTACGCCGATGTCGTGGTGCAGGCGATCGACTACCACTCTCTGCCCGGCCTCGAGCGCCTGGCGCGCAGCGGCGAGCGCTTCGAGCTCTTCGACGAAATGCTCGATGTCGCCTCGATCGCCGCCTACGCAGCGTTCCTCGGCGAGCGGGTCGACACCATCCCGCCCGAAGCCTACCGAGCGCTGAACCGCATCTTCTGCTTCGTGCGGCGCAACATGTTCACCTACTACCTGCCGCCGCTCTGGGTGCCGACACCTCAGAACCGTGACCTGCGCCGCGACCTCGAGCTCGTGCGTGGCGACCTGCGCCAGCGGATCGAGGCGCAGCGCGACCGGCAGACGATGATGGGTGACATCGTGCGCACCCATACCGGCGCCGACGGTGAAACCGATCTGCAGAAGGTGCTCGACGAGACGATC
The DNA here is from genome assembly GCA_039194425.1 of Acidobacteriota bacterium. Classification (GTDB taxonomy): domain Bacteria; phylum Acidobacteriota; class Thermoanaerobaculia; order Multivoradales; family J023; genus JAUIJL01. The sequence goes on from JBCCVZ010000002.1 coordinate 231,936, forward strand.
GCCAACCTGGTCGGCGGATCCGAAACGACGATCATCCTGATGGCCTGGACGCTCTACTACCTGGTGCAGGAACCGGCGGTCGAGGCGAAGCTGCTCGACGAGATCGCGGCAGTCGTCGGCGACGAGGTGCCGACGCTCGAGCATCTCAAGCGGATGCCGTACCTCAAGCTGGTGATCACCGAGGCCCTTCGCTTGCGCTCCCCTGCCTACGTGAGCTCACGCATGACGACACGCGACGTCAGCCTCGGCGGCTTCCGCCTCGAGAACGACACGATGGTCTTCGTCAGCCAGTACGTCACGCATCGCGATCCGTCGATTTGGAGCGAGCCCGAGGCGTTCCGGCCCGAGCGATTCGCCGAGGACTCGCCCGAGGCGCTGTCGAAGCGGCGCGGCGAAATGCCGTACTTTCCGTTCGGCGGCGGTGCCTTCTTCTGCCTCGGCATGCACTACGCTGTAAACGAGGCGGAGCTGCTGGTCATCATGCTGCTGCGCCGCTTCCGCTTCGAGATCGCCGACCGCGAGAGCTTCGACGCGGTCGGGCTCGACGCGCGCCTCACGTTGCGCCCCGATCGTCCGATCGATCTGCACGTGTACTCTCGCTGAGGGTGTGCCCGGCCCGCCGCTGAAGGTGCGCCGGCCCGCCGCGCCGCCTGCCGCTACGCAAGCGGCGGGCCGCCGGTCAGCCGTAGAACTGGCGGCACCAGCGACGGTAGGCCGGGATCGGGCCGTCTCCGCCGGCGAGCACGGGGCGCTCGAGGTAGGCCTTGCGGCTCCAGATCACGGAGTCTTGCAAGACTTCGTTGACGATGCCGCGCAGCGCGCCGCGCTGGACCAATCGCGTGGCGCCCGGCCAGCGCAGTCGCCGCACGCGCGCGGCGAGACGCATTTCGACGCGGCCGAGATCGATCGGTGTCGACAGTACGAAGTACCGGATCTCGAGACCATAGCGTGGAATCCGCGTCTCGACCGCGGAATGTCCGAGACCATGCAGCGTGATGTCGAACTCGACCTCGATGCCGATCTCGCCCATCAGCGGCAGGCGGTGGAGCTGTTCGACCCGGTAGCCGATCCGGAGGCGCGGCCCGTCGGTCTCCACGGGTTTCGCGATCTCGGCCGAACGGAACCCGTGAACCTCGCTGAAATGGCCGAAGTCGACGCCGTTCTCACACGTTTCCTGGGGATGCGATTCGAGCTCGAGGATCTCGGTGCTCAGAGCGCTCCAGCCATCGACCGGACGGCTCTGCACGGTCCACGTGGGCGGTGCTCCTTCGGGGTGATACCAGGCGAGGACCAGGCCGTGGACTTCGTCGACCGGAAGCTGACCGAGCCAGGCGGCGGGTGGCGGTTTGCTACCGGGGTACGGTGTCGACTCGCAGGCGCCGTGCGTGTTGAAGCAGAATCCGTGGAAGGGACAGCGCAAGAGCTCGCCCTCGACCCGCCCCCCGTGCCCCAGGTGGGCGCCGAGATGCGGGCAGAAGGCATCGGCGAGCACGGGCGTGCCGGCCGCGGTGCGGTAGAGCACCAGCTCTCGGCCGAAGTAGCGCACCGCGCGGACATCGCCGGCAGCAAGCTCGTCCGACGTCGCGACGCAGTACCAGCCGTGCGGAAGGTCGCTCTCCGGTCCATGGCTCGGACCGGCGGTGGCCTGCGAGTTGGACGCGGAGGGTGTGGCGACGAGGGCCGATCGCTCTGGGACCTTCGATCGCCGCGCTGCCTGCACGATTCGTGTCGGGCGTCTCATGCCGCTTGCTCCATCGAGTCGGTCGGACTTCCCTGCTCGGACGATCGACCGACCGAGTCGGCCAGCGCCTGCAGCCTCGCGCTGCCCGGCGCCAGGCGCTCGGCGACCGCGATCGCCGAACCAAGACCGCTCTCGTGGCTGTCGATGTCTTCGCGGTAGCTGCCGGCGAGGTAGAGACCGCGGCCTTCAGCAGACGGGCCGGCCGGGTCGACGCTGCCGGCGTCCGGGCCCGATGCGATTTCGTGCTCGCGGAGCCCGGCCTGGACCGCGTAGTAGTCCGGCGTCATGAGGGGATGTCGATAGTCTAGGGCTCGCAGCTCGCCGCGGCGCGGACCCCCTCGGATCGTCACCCAGCTCTTGAAGACGTCGAGCCCACCACGGTAGGGGCCGTCGGTGTGTCGCCCGCTCCAGATCGTGCCCTCGCTCTCGCCGTTTCGCACCTCGATGTTCCACGAAGCCCAGAGGCGGTCCCGCGGCGGCATCAGCTCGTGCGCGCGATGGATCGACATCTTCGTCGCGATCGACTCGACCCGTCCGAGCAGGTCGGCGAGTCGCTCGAGGCCGAGCGAGCGCACGAGAGGCGCCGACGCCCAGGCCGGAGACGCCAGCACGACGCGATCGACATCAGTTCGCCGACCGCCGCGCTCGAGAATCGTATAGCCACCGGCCGGCAGGCGCTCGAGCGCGACGACGTCGGCGCCGGTACGGATCGTCGTCCGCCGCAGCGCCTTGGCGACTGCGTTCACGTAGGAGACCGAGCCGCCCGTGATCTCGCGAAACAGGAAAGGACGCAGCGGCGACTCGGGTTGATGAGCCACGGGGTAGCGTAGCGCCGCCCGCGCCGACATCCGCCGCGCTTCGACCGCCGATGTGCCGAGTGTCGCGGCGAGGAACGGCATCATCACGTCGTCGACGAAGCGCGCCGGCATCGGCAACGAGCGGAGATACTCGTCGACCGTCATCGACCATGCGCGGACCTCTTCGCCCGCTTCGATGGCGCGCCGCAACGACAGCAGCATGCGTAGCGTCGAGGGACGGAGAGCCCGCCACAACGTTCGCGCCGACGGTGTGAGATCGACATCGAGATCGCGGCGACCTCGAGGGGACGGTCCACGCCAGGTCAACGAGCAGGACACCGGTGAGAGAAACGTCTCGACACCGAGCTGCTCGAGGAACTGCGCGAAGCGCGGATACATCGCCGGCGAGAAGTGCTGGAAGGCGCCGTCGATCGGCAGGGTCCGGACTGTTCCCCGATCCTCGACCTCGACGTCGACTGTGTGGGCGTGACCGCCGAGTCGGTCGTTCTTCTCGAACAGCACGACCTCGTGCTCGTCGTCGAGACAAGCGTCATCGAGGCCAGCCTCCTCGAGGAGATAGGCCGAGGCGAGACCCGCGATCCCTGCGCCGATGACTCCGGTGCGCATCGTCGATCAGAGCGTGAGCAGGAAGGCGATCAGCTGCTCACGCTCGATTGCGTCGAGCTCGAGACCGAACTCGTGACCTTCGATCGCTCGCCGCTCGACTCCCAATCCCTTGAACCCGGACGGCTCGAAGTCGTCTTCGAGGCGCGCCGGGTCGAAGAGCTCTTCGAGGCTGTTGACGAAGCCACTGTGCAGCAGGTTCTTGCGGTACCAGATGTTGCGCAGCGACGGGATGCGGTAGTAGCCGGTGCCCTTGCGCGTATAGAGCCCCAGGCCCGGATCGGTACCCACCGAGCGCGGCGTGATCGCATAGCGATCGTAATGATCCTTGGGTGGCTGGAAGCCCTCTACCGGTGTCAGCTCGTTGCTCGTGTAGAGCGGCGGCGTATGACAGTGGACGCAGCCCTCACGCTCGAAGATCCTCCGCCCGGCGGCGGCACGGGCGTCGAACCGGTTCGGATTCGCCGGCGGCTCGATCGAGTAGATGTAGAGAGCCAGGGCGTAGAGCATGTCGTCCGGCAGACGGTAGCGAATGAAGCGCTGCTCGTCGGTGTAGAACTGGTGTTCGCCGAACTCCATCTTCTCTTCGTAGGCCACCATCGCGGCATAACGCATCAGGTCGCCGGGACCCCGATGACGATGAGTCGCCGTGGCGTCGATCCAGTGACGGTCGCGGATTCCGATCAGGTCGGGAACCTTGTTCGGGTGGAACGGGCTGCCGTTGGCGCGTGCGAAGGTGCCGGCGGGGTTCGAGCGGCGCAGCTGGTAGAGCTGCTCCGGAGTCATGTCGGCGATGCGCGCGTTGGGATCGTTCTCCACCCAGGGCACGGCGTAGAGGCGATGCAGCTGAGTCGCCAGGCTGTCGCCGGGGAAGAAGTAGTCCATGCCGTCGCCGATGTGGCGTGCGACGATGTCGTCGATCGGATCATCGAACGGCGCACCGTGCAGCACGGTTCCGTCGTCCATGAAATGGGTATGGCAGCCGGCACAGTCGCTGACCCCGAGCTGCACCCCCTTCTCGGTCGGCACCCAGCGCAAGCCGTGGATCCAACCCTCGGGCGTCACTTTGATCTCGTGCCCTTCGAGCGCCTTCCGAGAGCGAATCTCAGCGATCACTTCCGGATCGTCGCGGCGAAATCCCTTGACGTCGAGCTCGACGAACACTCTGCGCCCGAGCTCGATCCACTCTTCCTCAGTGCGCGCCTTACCGACCTCCTCGACCAGCGGTTCGGGCTTCAGCGTGTGCAGCCAGTCCCAGTAGCCTTCGGGCTCGCGATCCGGGTGATAGATCGGGTAGGTGCGGAGATTGTCGATCGGCGCGGCGTAGTACTCTTCGACCGTGAAATGGCCCGGTCTCACACCGAGCGCCGCGATCGGCAGCGCCCAGTCGCTCAGCGCCTCGTCCTCCCAGGTTCTCGGTGCCTTGTGGCGCTTCGCGGCGTCGAGGACCGCCTGCGCCTTGGCGGCATTGTCGACGCCGCGTTCCGTGGTCTTTGGCGCGGCGTCGTCACCGGGGGTCGACGGCTCTGCGAGCAGAGCCGGCCCAAGCAGTGTGATCAGCAAAACGGAAAGTAGGCGGAGTCCCCGGCGCACTTCGTTCCTCCTTCGGGATGACGATGTATGCACGACTCGATCTGTTCGAATCCGAGTGCACGATCGTGGCGTGGTCTGGAATTACTCTATGGTCGACCAGGGGGCGCAGCTTCTCCGATCTTGCCGCGCAGCGGCAGGATCGGCTCAGAAAACCTGGTAGATGAACGGCTCGGTTTGGGGTCCGAGCGTGAGCAGGGCGAGCAGAGCGATGAGCAGCGCCCAGCCGATCAAGACGGTGATCATCAGCCGGCGCCAGCGGCGAACGAAGCCGCGCAGGCCGCCCGTCGGCTGGGGTGTCCGATCACCCTCAAACATCATCGGCTCGCTTGCTGGTGGTGGTTCCATCGACTGTTGGGAGCTCTTGGGTCTGACCATGGCCTTCTCCATCGTCTGGCGGCGCCGCGCCGGGGATCGGAGCCGGCGTGGCGAGGAAGGGAAAGGTCGCCTCGGCGATCAGGCGATGGGCCTCGGCATTCGGATGGGCGTCGTCGGGCGCGACCCAAAGCGCCTGCGGCGACTCGACGCCCTGGAGCGCCGGCGTCACATCGAGGTGGGGAACGCCGAGATGGTCCGCCTCGGACGCGATCTGCGTGTGGATTGCTTCGAAGGGGTACGGATCGAGCTGATGAAGCTCCGGCAGCAGAACGATGCGGAGGCCGATCTCGTGCTCTCGGCAAAGATCCCGCAGCCGCTCGAGAGCCGCTCGCATCGTCCGCCAGCCCGGCTGCTCGTCGGCATAGAGCCCGAGATAGTAGTCCTGCCAGCCTCTCCCCTCGCCGAAGCGACTGCCGAGAGTCTTGAGACGCGACCACAGAAAGCCGACGAATCGCGACTCCCCGAGCCAGCTCCAGCGGCTGCGCTCGGGTGTCGGCTCGGCGTCGTTGATGAAGACGAAGAGCACGGCTTCGTCCGGATCGAGTGCCAGGCCGCGGGCCTCGAAGAGCGCCACTTGCTGCGCCGTGTTGTAGTTCCCGGTCCCGAAGTTCAGAACCTCGACCTGCTCGTCGCCCGTGTCGGTCTCGGCGAGCGCCTGCTCGAGCCGGTGCTCGAACGTCTCCTCTTTCTCGACACCCCAGCCGAAGGTCAGCGAATCGCCGAGAAAGGCGATTCGTCGCGTCTCGACACCGAGCCCTCCCGGACCGATCGGATCGTCGCGCAGACCATGCTCGTTGATCGCGACGTCGACTCCCATCAGCTGTGCCTGCGCGCCGGGGCGATGGACATGGCCAATCGCTGGGTCGGCCGCCGGGCGCTTCACCTCGGTGGCGTATCGCCACATCTCGTGGTCGTACGAGATCGTCCCGGCGAAGTAGAGACGCGCGAAGATTTCCCCCGTCGCCAGGGCGAGCAGGCTCGACACCACGAAGGCGACGACGGCACCGCGATCGATCGCTCTCAAGGGTCCGCTCAGCCGTCCAGGCGCCGAGCCGAGATCAGTAGGTAGCTCATCTTGGCGCGGTGGATCTCGGAGAGGCGCCCCCAGGCGCCACCCATCTGGGCGAAGAACTCGTCGTCGTAGTGCTCACGCAGGGCTTCGGCCTTGGCCTCGATCCCTTGCTGGATCATCAAGATGGTGCGCTCGATTTCGTCGCCCAGCTCGAGCATGTCGAGCGTTTCGAAGCCCGCACGCCGCAGCCAGGTCGGATAGTGCGCCTTGCCCGTGAGTGACGAGACGCCGAGCGCCGGGAAGAAGATGGCCTTCTCCTCTTCAGTGAGCGGCTTCTCGTTGACGCAGTCCGTGAGGATGAACGAGCCCCCGGGGCGCACGACCCGGCCGATTTGACCGAGCACGTGGCGGAAGTCCGGCATGTGCTGCAGGCACTCGAACGCCCACGCGGCATCGAACGACGCCTCGTCGTAGGGCAGGCTCATGGCGTCGGCCAGCTCGAAGCGTACGCGGTCCGCGAGCCCGGCATCCCGCGCAGCCTGGTTGGCCGCATCGACCTGCCACGGGCTGATCGTGACGCCCAAGACGTCGCAGCCCGTCTCCTCGGCGAGCTGTAGCGCCGGCTTGCCGGTGCCGCAGCCGACATCGAGCAAACGCTCCCCCGGGCCGATCTCGGTGCGCTCGATCAGCAGCCGAGTGAGACGCTCCTGAGCTTCGGTCATCGACGCGTCGTCCTCCTCGCCATACCAGATGCCGACGTGGATGTCGCCGTCCCAGATGGTGGCGTAGAACGGCCCAAGGTGGTCGTAGAGCTCTCCGATCTCCTCGCTCTGCGGCATGTAGCCGTCGAAGCGGATGGGCTCGGGCGGATTCAGCGTGTCGATCTCTGGAGACATCGTTCGGCTCCGGTCGTTGTGAAAGACGTGCCGCTAGCGTGCGGTGCAGCCGCCGTCGAGCGGCATGGCCGTTCCGGTGACGAAGGAAGACTGCTCTGAGCCCAGCCACAGCACCGCGTCGGCCACCTCGTCCGCTTCGGCGACGCGGCCGAGCGGATGGAGCGCGGCGATCTGCGCCATGGCCTCGGGGGCTCCGCCGGTGATCTGGTCGAGAATCGGTGAGCTCACGAAGGCGGGGCACACCGCGTTGACGCGGATTCCGCGCGGCGCGAGCTCGAGCGCCGCCGCCTTGGTCAGCCCGACGACCGCATGCTTGGCCGAGATGTAGGGCGCGATGCCTGCATCGGCGCCGACCAGCCCCATCATCGAGGCGACATTGACGATCGCCGCGCCGAATCGCTCGGCGAGCCATGGAATCTCATGCTTGATGCACAGCCAGGTGCCGAGGAGATTGGCGTCGACCAGGTGGCGGAACTCGGCCGCGTCGATCTCGTGCAGCGGCCGCGGCACCTCGGCGACCGCGCCGGCGACGTGGACTGCGACGTCGAGGCCGCCGAAGCGCTCGGCGACCGCGGCGAGCGCTTCGGCGACTTGCGTCTCGTCGGTGACGTCGGCGGCGAAGAACGCGGCGTCGGCACCTGCGTCGCGCAGCGTCTGCGCGCAATCCTCGCCCACGTCGCGCCCGCGCGCCAGCAAGGCGACACGCGCGCCGGCGGCGGCCAACGCCCGGCAGATCGGCAGCCCGAGGCCGCCAGTGGCGCCGGTCACCAGCGCGACCCTGCCTTCATAGCCTGCCCTGCCGCTCATTCCAGCTCCCCCGCGGCCGCCGGCGTCGCGCGCAGCGGCAGCCGCTCGAGGCCGCGAAACGCGAAGCTTGGACGCCACTCGACCGGGCCGTCCAACGTCAGATCAGTGAAGCGCGCGAGCAGGCGCTCGAAGAAGACCTCGCCCTCGAGCCGGCTGAGCGCCGCGCCGAGGCAGAAATGCTTGCCGCGGCCAAAGGCGACATGTCGACGATCGCCCCGAGCGAGATCGAAGCGGTCGGCGTTGTCGAAGGCCTGCGGATCGCGATTGGCCGCACCGAGGACCAGGATCGCCGTCTCGCCCGGTTCGAAGTGCATGCCGTCGATCGAGGCGCCGTGATCGAACGTCCGGCTGCTGATCTGAAGCGGGCTCTCGTAGCGCAGGCACTCCTCCACCGTCGAGCGCAGCAGCGAAGGGTCGCGGCGCAGTCGCTCGATCGAGCCCTCGTGGCGGAGCAGAGTCCACAAGCCGTTGCCGAGAAGATTGCGCGTCGTCTCGTGACCGGCGAAGAGCAGCTGCACGGCGGTGGCGACGATCTCGTCGTCACTCAGCTCGTCGGCAGCGACCAGGCGCGCGATGAAGTCTCCGTCCTCGTCGACGCCTCTCTCGCGTCGGGCGGCGATCAACCCGCGGACCAGATCCGCCATCTCTTCGAGGGCCTCGAACATCGAGTCCACAGTCGCCGCAGGGTCGGCATTGCCGATCTCGAAATACGTCAGAATGCTGCGCGACCAATCGACCAATCGCGGCCGCTCGGATTCCGGCATGCCGAGAATCTCGCCGATGACCAAGACTGGCAGCGGCTGCGCCAGCTCGCCGACGGCGTCGAACCGGATGTCCCCCTCGGGCGTCGAGCGCGTGATCTGGTCGAGTAGCGCGTCCGCGAGCGCGGCGACGCGTCGACGCAGGGGCGGTCCGAGCAGCGCCGGCAAGGCGGGGGTCAGCGCGCGCCGCCGCCGCGCGTGCTCGTCCGGCGGAAGGTACGTCAGCCAGCGCGCCATGGCGGCGCGAATCGCAGTCAGGCGCTGCTGCCCATTCGGGTCGAGATGCTCGGGCTCGACCCCGGTTCCACCGATCGCCGGTCGGCCGTCTGGGCTTTCGAAAAGCTGGACGACCTGTGCATGCCGAGCCACGAGCTGGACACCGAGAATCGCGTCGCGAATCGGCCGCTCGGGCGCTCGAAGACGCTGGTAGAGCTCGTAGGGGTCGGCGCTCGCGCCCTCTTCGAGAAGGCTGGCCTGGGCGAGCAAGCTGGAGGGCATCGTTTCTCCTCGTCGGCTCGGCCACGCCGCGATCGGCGGCGGGTCGGCGGGATGCGACGATGCTCTCCCCGAAAAACGGCCGAAGCTTCTCCGGTTTTGCTCGGGCCGGACGCCGGGCAAACTCTTCAGAGTCTTCGGGCAATCAGAGTCCTCGAGCAACCAGCGTCTCGAGCAATCAGCGTCTCAAGGCAATCGGGCCTGCTCAGCCTTCGAGCAACTCCTTGAGCCGCTCGAAGTCGGCCGCCTGGCGTGCCTTCATATCCTCCACCATGGAGTCTGCGATCGGCGGACCGCTGCTCGAGATCACGTTGCGGGAGACGACGCGCGTGCCGCCGTCGACCTCTTCGAGCTCCTCCTCGACCTCGGTGCTGAACATCGGGCTCTCGAAGGCGATCTCACGCCGCCCGGGCGCGAGCGCCTTCACCTTGCGGTCGAGGGCGAACTCCATGCCGTGCTGGGCAAAGTGGTAGCGAGCATGACCGCCGACCTCGGCGAAGGCGCCGTCGACGGGTTCGACCTTCTGCAGGCCCGAGACCCAGCGCGTCGCCAGCTCGGGATCGTCGAGGGCGGCGCGCACGGCGTCGATCGGTCGTGCGATCACAATCTCGTTCGTGTACTCGGCCATCAGGGAGGCTCCTCTTGGGCTCGTGTCGTCACGAGCCTCTTGCGCACGCCGCCGGCGCGGCGGGCAGAGTGTCTGTCGTGGACGGGGCTGTCGCGAGCTGAGGCTATCAAGCGTGCCAGCGGTGCGGAACGCTCTCTCGAACGATGCAAGACTCTCGACCGCCGGGACGAATCAGCGCTCGGTTCAGCGGAATCTCGCGGCGCCGCAACGCAGAAAAGCGAACGCGGCCCCGGATTGCTCCGGAGCCGCGTCGTCTACCGAGATGAGCGTGAGGCTCAGCGCCAGTCGCTGACGTGGCGGCCCGGCTCGTCGGCGATACCGTCGAGATCGGAGTCGACCTCACCCTTGACCGTCGCGTGCGCCGGCAGGTGGTTCAGGTCGATGACCTCGTCGCCGTCCCAGTCGACCACCTTGCCCTTGAAGCGGCCGTTGACGAAGGTGTTCGTCAGGTCGCCGACCTCGGGGTGGTGCAGCGTCGACAGGATCGAGTTGCCCGGGAAGAAGAACTCACCGCCGCTGTTCTCGATGCGCTCGAGGTTGATGAACGACCAGCCCTGGAACAGGCCGCGCACGTACTCGATCGCACTGTGGCCCTTCACTTCGATGTTGTCGTTCAGGAACCACTGTCCCTGACGAGCGAACGGAACCGTGACGTTCTCCACGACGCCGGCCGACGTGTCGTTGGCCTTGCCGGAGAGGAAGATCGGGCGGTTCGTCTGGGTCTCGAAGTAGAAGTTGCCCTGCGTCGGGTTCGACAGCTCGGTGAAGCCGCGGAACAGGAACGACTCGTGGTGCTTGCGATCGTCAGCGTGCAGACCCTCGAGGGTCTTCGCCACCACGACCTCGTCGTCACGCGTCTGCATGTTGTTGCAGGCGAGAGCCTGGCCGAAGACCCGCTTCAGCATCTGCGGGCTCATCAGCAGGTGGCCCCACATGTCGTGGCCGGCGCCCAGGCGGACGTAGAGGTTGCAGGTGATGTGGAGGTAGATCGTCTGGTCGAAGGTGCGACCCTCGTGGTGCTTGAAGGCACGGGCACGACGGAAGTCCTTCTCGGTCCAGCCCATCTCCCAGGCGAAGACGTTGGCCCACTCGCGGACGCGGTGGTCGCGGTCGTCGAGCATCTGCAGGCCGATCTCACGGCACTCGGGGCTCTCGAGCCACTCGAGGGCCCAGAGAAGGTTGATGCGCAGATCGGTGTCGTCGTCCTCGAAGAGCGCCTGCTTGACAGCCGGCAGCGCTTTCACGCCGTTGCGCGCGAGGTACTGGTAGAGCGCGTGCTCACGAAGCGCCGGGTCGCTGTGCTCGCGGCCGTCCTTGAGCAGCTGCTCGTTCGAGCGATCCTCGAGGCTGATCGCGGAGAGCGCGATCATGTCCTCGAAGCGCGTCGTCGGATCACCGTAGCGACCGGCCTCGGTCTTGATGAAATCGATCTGATTCCGGAAAGTGCTCTCCAGATTCTCTCGGGGAACCCCAACCGTCTTCAACATACTGTCCTCCACTTCTGCTTGGTTGCGAGGCGTGTGTTGCTCGTTGCGTTGTCTTCGGGCCCCGGCCGGCCCCCGCACCGGGGACTCTTGAGGAGCCATTCCGGAACTGCTGGTCCCTGACCTTTCAGGCCTTACGATTGCTGGGATATTGATATCGCGAACCCCTCGCGATCTCCTTATCCCTATTTGCTCGCCTGCCCTTGGATACCGTCCAAGGTGCTCTTCGGTGCCGCCGAGGCGTCCTCGCCCGCGGTTTCGGCCGGCACACGGTCTTCGGAGAGCTCGAACGCGAGCTCGCCGCCATCGACGTCGACGCGCACGCTGGCGACCAGCCGACCGCTGCCGATCAGCTCCTCCGACAGCGCGTCCTGGATCTCCCGCTGGACCGTTCGGCGGAGCGGCCGCGCTCCGGTCTCGGCGCCGACGTTGGCGCGTGCGACCAGCCAGTCCAGGGTCGGTTCGGACACTCGAAGCTCAATGTCGCGCTCCGCGAGCAGCGTCTCGACGTCGCGCAGCTGGAGGCCGACGACGTCGCGCAGCTCGTCGTGCGACAGCGCATGGAAGACCAGCGTCTCGTCGAGACGGTCGAGCAGCTCGGGGCGGAAAGCGCGCCGCAGCTCGCTGTGCAGCGTCGCCTCGAGGCGACGCCTGCGGGCGTCGTTGTCACCGCTGCCGAATCCGATGGTCGAATCGTCGCGCAACAGGCGGCTGCCGACATTCGATGTCAGCAGCACGACTGTGTTGGAGAAATCGACGCGACGTCCCTCGGAGTCCGTCAGATGCCCGTCCTCGAAGATCTGCAGGAGAATGTTGGCCAGGTCCGGGTGTGCCTTTTCGATCTCGTCGAAGAGCACCACGGAGTACGGCTGGCGGCGGATCGCCTCGGTGAGCTGGCCGCCGTCCTCGAAGCCGACATAGCCCGGCGGGGAGCCGATGAGCTTGGCGACCGCATGGCGCTCCATGTACTCGCTCATGTCGAAGCGCAGCAGGGCGTCGTCGCGGTCGAAAAGGATTTCGGCGAGGCGGCGCGCGAGCTCGGTCTTGCCGACGCCCGACGGGCCGACACACAGGAACGAGCCGATCGGCCGCCGACGATTCCCGAGGCCCAGACGCGAGCGGCGAACCGCTCGGCTGACCGCCTCGATCGCCTGCGTCTGGCCGACGATCCATTGGCTGAGGCGCGACTCGAGCGCCTTGAGCCGCTCGGCTTCGTCGGCGCGAAGCCGAGCTGCCGGAATACCGGTGGCGGCGGCCACCACTTCGTCGATCTCGTCGCGCCCGACCACGATCTCGCTCCGCGGCGTCGCGTCGACCGCGGCGTCGTCGAAGCGGCGCAGGTTGGCCCACGCCGCGGCCTGGTCGAGCATGTCGATCGCCTTGTCCGGCAGATGACGCTCGGCGATGTAGCGGTCGCTCTGGATCACCGCCGCGCGCAGCGCCTGCTCGCTGTACTGCAAGCCGTGGAAGGCCTCGTAGCGTGGCGCCAGCCCGCGCAGGATGTCGATCGCCTCGGCGACCGTCGGCGGCGCGATGTCGATGCGCTGGAAGCGCCGCACCAGGGCACGGTCCTTCTCGATGCGCTGCTTGAATTCTCGCGGCGTCGTGGCTCCGATCAGGGACACGCGGCCCTGCGCCAGCGCCGGCTTGAGGATGTTGGCGGCGTCGAGCGCGCCGTCGAGGGCGCCGGCACCGACCAGCGTGTGGATCTCGTCGACGAAGAGTATGACGTCGCGCTGTTCTTCGATCTCGTCGACGATGCCGCGCAGACGCTCTTCGAACTGTCCGCGATAGCGCGCACCGGCGACCACCGCCGCCAGGTCGAGCGAGACCAGGCGCTTGCCGCGCAGCGGTTCGGGCATGGTGCCGTCGGCGAGGCGCTGCGCCAGGCCTTCGACCACTGCCGTCTTGCCGACGCCGGGCTCACCGACCAGGACCGGGTTGCTCTTCAGTCGCTGCATGAGGACGCGCTGCAGACGCTCGACTTCGCGGTTGCGTCCGATCAGCGGATCGAAGCCGCCACGGGCGGCGATCTCCACCAGGTCGCGTCCGAACTCGTCGAGCAGCGGTGTCGCCGCACCCTGCACCTCGACGCCGCGAGCCGCGAGCAGTTCGTTGGCGCGCAGGCGCGCGGTCGCCAGGTCCAGCCCGTGCTCGAGCAGCAGCTTGGCGCCACCGCATTCCGGATGGCTCAGCATGCCGAGCACCATGCAAATCGCGCTCGTCGACCCGCTCGGCGCCTTGCGCGCCTCGGCATGGGCCGACTCCATGACCTGCTCGGCCTCTTCGGTGAGCGGCAGGCCCGCGGCAGCGGCGGCGATCGGTCCCGTCCGCCGGCCGCCGATCCGCTCCCGAATCACCTCGGGAGTCAGGCGAAATTGCTCGAGCAGCGCCAGACTGTCTTCGTCACCGAGGCGGGTCAAGCCGAGCAGCAGGTGCTCGCTCGCCACCTCGGTCCGGGCCAGTCGGCTCGCCTCGTAACGAGCGAAAACCAATGCACGGCGGATCGGTGTGTCATCTTCGATCGGCATCGGTCCATTTGTACTTCCCGGCCGACCTGCTCCGCTTCTCCGATCTTGTGCTGCGCCCGCCCGCGAGACGGGCCGCAACTTGGGAGAAGCCCCGAAGGGGCCCCGCCGACTACCCTTTGATCCGTGATAGCGAGACACCTGGGACAGAGTTCCGGTTCGGAGCCTCATCGGCCGGAGCGAACGCCGAAGCGAACACTGCGTCGGTGACCGGCTCCATGATCAAAGGGCGAGGCGGCGGGCGCGACTGCCGCGGCGATCACGAACATGTCCCCATCGAGAACGTGCCCAATCTCGAACGTTCTGACAAGGAGGTAACCATGCCGAAGTCTTCGAAATTCAGTGTGCTGCTCGTGCTGGCTGCGATGCTGGCCGCCGGTCCGGCCTTTGCGGGTGAGCCCGTCGCCTGGAGCGACGAGGCGTCCGAGGAGCTTGCCGTGGCCCTGCACGAGATGCACGAGGTCTGGAACACGGGCGACATCGAGTCGCTCAAGAAGCTCATCATCGGTGACGACGTCCTCGTCACGTTCGAGCTCGATCCGGCGACCCACACCCCGATCCGCATCAACTCGCGCGATCAGCTCTGGAGCTTCGTCGACAACATCGTCACGAACCTCGAAGACGAGGAGGCGGTCAGCCTTCTCGGCCACCCCGGCGTGCACTGCCGCGCCACCGACAGCTTCGGCGTCTGCACCGAGGAGTGCAACGTCACCGTGAAGCTGCCGAACGGCGTCGAAGAGCGCCACAAGCTGTGGTCGACCGCCACCGCCGTCAAGTACCCGGACGGCTGGAAGTGGATCCAGTGGCACATGTCGACCGGCGGTCCGGTCGAGGTTTACCAGAACGGCGTCAAGGTCGTTCAGGGCGACTGAGATCGCCCTCTGCAGAGCTCGGCGGCCCTGTCGTCGAGCCCGTCCGCCGAGCACGACCGGCGGCACGGATCGTCGAGAAACGGGAGCCGACAGGCTCCCGTTTTCTTTTGGCCAAACGCGGAAGTCCTCCTCGGGCGGCACCTGTCGCGTACCCCTCCCCCACCCTCGAGGGAAGCTCGTGCAGCTCCTCTTTCGTCGGCCGTAGGCTCCCGAGCTCGAGAACGCTGGCGCTCGAGCTGGCTCTACCGACAATGGCTCGGCGACGGATTGGCGCCGCCCTGGCCGTTCCGGCGCAGGCCAAGGCAGCGCTCCGACGAGCTCGAGCACAGCCGCCCTGGAATCCAGGGCCTGCCCATCCCGTCTCCTCTTGAGTCGCGGGCCCGATGCACGACCCGTGACGGGCTCCCTGATGGGCTCCAACCAAGGCGACCCGGCGACAGGCGACCTTCCTCCAGAGCGCCACGTGGCTCGTGACACGCCCGGGCGCATCGTGGCGCTGGGATGCGAGCCGCCGCGGAAGCTCGGCTGAATCATCGCTGCGCACGTGAACCGAGACGGGGCCTCGATCCAACGCGACCCAACGGCACGAAAAAGCCCGGAGCGGCGAGTCGCCGATCCGGGCTTTTTGATCTCGGGCGTGAGGTGTGTCGACTCAGCCGGCGGTCTCTGCCGCGTCTGACCCCTCGGCGTGAGCCTCTTCACCGCCGAGAATCTTGACCGACGCATGCGCATGGGTCATCAGCCATGCCGTGCCGTCATGCCGGAAGACCGTGGTCTCCGCCGTGTCGACCGTCATCCCGTTCCCATGGTCGAAGAAGCCCTTGAACGTCGCCACGCCGAGATCTCCGACCACGTCGATCTGCACGTCGTCGAGCCGCATCTCCGCCACCTCGAGGCTCTCCTGCTCGAGGAGACCGAGGTAGGTCTCACGATCGAACGACTCGGCGCCATCCGTATAGAGCTCGAAGTCGGGGGCCAGCATGCCGCCGATTCGCTGCCAGTCTTGCTCGGTCGCCGCCGCGTAGAACTCGTCGAGAGCCGCGCGCACGGACGCTTGCCTCTCTTCCACGGACACCTCAGGCGCCGGCGCGGCCTCGGCCGACGGCTGCTGGGACTCGGGAGCACAGCCGACCGCGCTCAGACCGACGAGGCCGAGACTGAGAAGCCCGAGGCCGACGAGACGGAAGGGCGCGGTGCGACGTCCTGCGCTTCGCGCGAAGGGGCGGTCGGACGACTGAGGGGCGCGAGCGGGCGAAGAGAGGAGTTGCATAGAGGCCTCGTAGGGTCGAGAGTCGAAGTCGGAGTCCGTCACTTGTCGGCGCCCGACGGCTGTTGATCGATGGTCGCGACTTCGGCTTCGCCGGCGGTCGCGTTGGCGCGCACAGGCTCGACCGCGGCGCGGGCCAGAGCTTCTTCACGCTCGATCACCAGACCCTCGGCAGTCAACACCGGCGCCGGGAATGGCTCGCCGAGATCGAGGCGACGGCCGTCGTCGCTGTAGCGGTGGTCGCCGGTCAATGAGCGCATGAACTCGATGAGGTCTTGCCGTTGTTGTGCGTCGAGCGTCACCGGCTGGATCTCGGGCTTGCGTCCATCGGAGCCCTCGAGTCCACCCTGGACGTAGAACTCGATCACGTCCTCCAAGGTCGCGAAGCTCCCGTCGTGCATGTATGGAGCGGTCAGCTCGACATTGCGCAGGGACGGAGTCTGGAACATACCCGACAAGGCGTTGGTGCTGATGCCGCCGAGTCCGATGTCCTCACTCGCACCGGGCTCCGGGTCGTAGTCGAGGCCGAGGAAGTGATAGTCGTGATCCATGAAGAGCGCATAGCGCTCGCCGATCGTATGGCAATCGACGCAGCCAGTTTCGCCGACGAAGAGCTCATAACCCCGCCGCGCGGACGCAGTTAGCGCGGTCTCGTCGCCGCCGTAGTAGAAGCGGTCGAAGGCAGAGTTGCCCGAGATCAGGCTCCGCTGGTAGGTCGCGAGCGCGGTCTCGATGTGCTCGAACTCGACCTTGTCGACCCCCATCGCCTCTTTGAACGCCCGGCTGTAGACCGGATGCTCGCGCACGAAGGTCACGGCCTTGTCGAGGTAGTGGAAATCCATCTCGTCATAGCCGGAGATCGGATACTTGACGAAGTTCTCGATCGACGACGCGTAGCCGTCCCAGCGCAGCAGAGACCGGAACGCGACGTTGAGCAAGGTCGGCACGTTGCGCTTGGTCTTCCGGTCGTGGACTCCCACTCCGCGCGGAATCCCGTTGGTGAACGCGAGCGCCGGCGGGTGGCAGCTCGAGCACGCGATCGTCCCGGTGCTCGAGAGGCTGGCGTCGAAGAAGAGCTTGCGGCCGAGCTCGGCGGTCGCTTCGTTCGGCGGCTGATGTGAAGGCACCGGAACGTTGGGCGGTAGGCCGAGGGCCGACGGGATCGTGAACTCGCGCTCCCGCTGGCGAAGAACCGCGAACGTCGGACTGACATCGTCCGTCATCAGCGCCGAGAACGAGGCGCCTTGCCGCGTGAAGACTCCACCAGCGGCACCTTCGGCGTCGCGACGATTCGCGATCACCAGGTCGACCGAGTATTCGCGGGCCAGATCGCGCGCGATGCGATGCCAGTCTTGCGGATCACTTTGGCGCCAGGCGGACGACAAGAGAACGACATCGACACCGCGAGTCGCGAGGCGGGCAACTCCAACCTGGAGGTCGTCACCCGCCATGATGCCGATACGCAGGCCATCGACGTCGGTGGCGTCGATGATCGCGCGGACGCTTCCGCGCTGAGCGCCTTCTCCATCGCGCGCCGCCCGCGCCATGACCTTGCGGTAGAGATCGACGATCTCGCCGCTCGGATCGACCAAGACCGTACTGACGAAGAAGCCACCGTCCGCTCGCTCGCGGAGCGATCCGACGATCCAAACGTCGAGGTCACGCGCCCAGGAAGCTAGGCGTCGCGTCGTCGGACCTGGGACTCGTTCGGGCGCCTCGAAGACGCCTTCCGGCAACACGATGAATCGAGCTCCCCGCTCGGCGACCGTCCGCACTCTCTGCTCTGCTGCCTCCCAGCGCGCTGCACGATCGCCGGACGGAGCGAAATCGATCGCGGCGAAACGCTCCTGCACGGGTTGCGTCGACAGGGCAGGGGATGTGGCCGACGCGACCGCCGCACAGCATGCGAGGGCCACGCCGAGGGCCAACGCACGAGCGGTGCCGTAGGCGGCACCTCGACTCCAGGTTGGCCGGCACGATGCCACCGTGTTCCTGGGTTCCGCGGCTTGCTCTCGGATGACCCGCTTTCGGATGGCCCGCATTGTCATCGGTGTCTCCCCTGCATCGGACGGTGGGTTTATCTGTTACAACAAGTTTCTAGAAGGGTGAAGGAACGAGCCTTCTTGAACGCACCGACCGGGTCCGCCTGTGCGGACCCGGTGCGGGAGCGATCACTCTACGTCAAGGCTTCGAGCTCGAGTCAGAGCGCGGTGCCCACGTAGGAGTACTTGCGGATCGCGGTCTCGCCGCTGACGCTGTCGACGGTGACGAGGCTCATGAAGCCCTCGCCCTCGGCGGTGCGCGTCGGAGCCAGCGAGGAGTGGACGACGTCGAGGTTGACGCGCGCACGCACCTTGCCGGTGGCCTGATCGAGAACACGCAGCTCGCTGAACGAGCCCGGCTCCCAGCCGCTGGCCCACGTGCAGAGCCAGTCACCATCGACCTTCGCGAGGCCCATCGCGCTCTCGTCCGACCACAGGGTCTCGAGGACGGTGCCGTCCTTCGGGTCGACGACCGCGAGGTGCGGGTGACCGACGTAGAGCTGCGCCAGCAGAGCGCCGCGGTCCGCGTCGTACGCCAGGCCACCGGCCGGCGACGAGAGCGGGAAGCGAGCGACCACGTCACCGGTCGCCGGGGCGACCTTGAGGATCTCGGCCGCGTCGGTGAGAGCGACGAAGAGGTGACCCTCGGCCATCGCCATGCCACCGAAGTCATCGTCGGCGAGCTTCACGGCGTCCACGATCTTGCCGTCACGGTCGACCGTGAGGAGGTTGCCGCGGTACTGCTCGGCGAGCATCGGCTTCTGACCCTGACGGTACGGCGGCTTCTGGTTGGCCAGAGCGAAGTAGAGATCGTCACGGTCGGGGTGCGGGAAGATACCCGAGATCTCAGCCTCGAGACCCGGCGACTTCAGTTCGTCGACCATCGTGAGGTTGGTCTTCAGCTCGGGGCTCTCGGTCGCTGTGACCGAAAGGCCGATGCACAGAGCCAGCGCGGCCAGCGCGACCATCGCCATCGATCCAAGATTCAATCGTCTCATCTGTTTCATCTCCATCATCCGGTGTTGAGCGCCGAGCCCTCGGATCCGGCCTCGGCAAGTTTCGAGTTCCCCGGGCCGGTCACGTACCACGGATCGTCTTGCAGGCCGCATGGCCTCTCGACCTGCCCCGGCCGGCCGACCCGCTACTCGCGGATCGACTGCGTCGTGTCTCGGAGGGTCGGGCCCTCCAGCGATATGAGCTCGCGTCACGTGCCATTTGGCGATACATTACTCACCCTCCAGGCAAAGAGGCTTCTCCAGGCTTGCCCACTCCGGCCGTCCCGCCGCGGCTTTGCTCCCATCCTGCTCGGATCTCGGCTTCCACGGCCACGGCTCACCCGTGAGTGATACGGTGCGCGGTCGTCCCCTCACCGCCTACCCGATCGGAGAACTCACGATGGACAAAGCCGTTCTCGCGGCCCGCATTCTGCTCGGCCTCGCCTTTCTCGTTTTCGGCCTCGACTTCTTCTTCCACGTCATGCCCATGCCGGAGAGCATGCCGACCGAGGAGGGCATGGCCTTTCTCGAGGCACTGATGGCGACCGGCTACCTCTTCCAGCTCGTGAAGGCGGTCGAGATCATCGGCGGCATCCTGTTGATCGCCGGGTTCTTCGTTCCGCTGGCGCTGCTTCTCCTCGCGCCCGTCGTGGTCAACATCACCCTGTACCACGCGGTGCTCGACACCAACGGGCTGACGATCTCGCTGGTGCTGCTCGCTCTCTACCTCGTGGTCGCCTGGGGCTACCGCACGGCGTGGACGCCCATCCTGACCCCGAAGCTTCGTCCGGCCGACGGGTGACATCTGCCCCTGCGGTGTCTGCCCTGGTGGCCGCGGCGGCGCAGGGGCTGGCTGCCCATCATCGATAAGGATGGGAGCAAGAGCGAAAGGCTTAACCTTTCGCTCTTCAGGGACGGTCCGTCGAGCTCAGTGCTCGAAATCGCTCGTGGAGCCCGAGCGCAAGTCTTGGAGCACCCGCTCCAGCGTTGTGATCAGCTCGTCGCGGCTGACTCGACTCTGTCGGAAGCGCAGCGACATGCTGAACGCCTTGTCGGGAGCCTTGAACTGAAAGACGAACGGCTTGCGCCGCCCTTCGTTCTTGCGCCCCCGCGTCTTCTTGCGCAGGTCGTCGCGGCTCAGGCCAAGGCGCGCGACCTGCTCGAGCATCTCGATCATCTCCTCCGTCGAGTCGGCCTTGAGCAGCTCGAGAAGGATCGACTTGGTGCTCACTCCGAGTGCCTGGGCGGCCTCCCGCACTCGCGGAGGAATCTGTAGCAGCGCGAGGCTCTCGGTGACCACGGTTCGTGACTTGCCGACCGCATCGGAGATGTTCTCGTGGGTGTAGCCGAAGCGGTCCGCCAGAGCCTTGTACCCTTCCGCCTCTTCGAACGGCGTGAGGTCCTTGCGCTGGAGGTTTTCGATCAGCGCGATCTCGAGCGCCTCTTCCTCCGAGACGTCCATCTCGATCGCCGGCACCTCGTCGAGGCCGGCCTCGAGCGCCGCTCGATAGCGTCGTTCGCCGCTGATGATCAGAAACTGGCCGTCGAGCTCCAGGTCCTCGGGCATCGGTCGGACCAGGAGAGGCTCGAGAACCCCTTTGTCTCGGATCGAGCCGGCAAGGTCACTCAGGTCGCCCATCGTCGACCGAGGCTGCTTCGGGTCGGGCACGATCGACGACACGCTGATCATGCGACCGACCGGTGTCTCGTAGCGCTGGGTCAGCTCCTCGACGAAGTGGCTGGTATGGCGCATGCGCCGGGTCTTGGGGAGGCCACGCTTCTTCGCACGACTAGTGGACACGGCTGAGAATCTCTTCCGATAGTGCGTAGTATTCGTAGGCGCCGCTCGATTGAGGAGCGAAGGTGAAGATCGATTCCTTGTAGGCAGGGCTTTCTTCGAGGCGGACACTTTTCGTGATGACCGTGTCGAAGAGCCTGCCGCCGAAGACTTCCTTGATCTGGTCCCGAATGTCGCGCGCCAAGATCGTGCGCTTGTCGTAGAGCGTGATTACCGCGCCCAGAATCTGGAGGTCTGGATTGGCGCGCACCTTGATCTTGTCGATCGTTTCGAGCAAATCGTCGGTTCCCTCGAGCGCGAAGTAGCTCGACTGGATCGGGATCAAGACGTGCGTCGACGCGACCAGCGCGTTCACTGTGATGATGCCGAGTGTGGGCGGAGTGTCGATCACGACGTACTCGTAGTCATCGATGACCGCTGCAAGCTCGTCCTTGAGCCGGTAGTGACTGTCCAGCTCACCCAGCAGCTTGCTCTCGATCTTCGCCAGCGCGATCGTCGCCGGAGCGACATAGAGATTCGGATCCACCGCCGACTGGTGGATCACATCGGAAATCGGCACGTCGGGGTCGGTCATCGCCTCGTAGATCGCGGAACCGAGCTCGTGGACGTCGAGGAACGACATCGAGCTGTTCGCCTGGGGATCGAGGTCGATCAGCAGCGTTCGGAAGCCTTTGGAGGCGATGGCTGCGGACAGGTTGATGGCGGTCGTCGTCTTGCCGACACCGCCTTTTTGATTGGTGATTGCGATGATCATGAGGGCGGGCAGTCTACGAAGACCGTCGGCGTCGGTCAAGGATGTCGGCGCGCCGACATTGCCCCTTCGGGCGTTTGCTTCGAGTGTCGATCTCGTGCCGACTCTTCGATGTCGGCGCGCCGACAATCGGCTCAAAAGCCGATCTCATCGGCACTTGAAGGCTGTCGACGACGCAGGCCCGTCCGCCGACACGATCGACTCCGGGGAGCGCCGCCCCCCGGCTCGTCGCACGCCTACCCATGCACGTCGCAGGGCCGCGGTGCTTCAGGACCTCACGATGTCGGCGCGCCGACAATCCGGGTCACTCCCCTTCCCCACCGCGGGCAGCGGGCGCTGAGACGCGCTTCGTGCCGCCCTCCGTGCGCCTACATCTCGTACTCGCCGAGATCCTCGGGCTCGAGCTCTTCGAGAATCTTGCGGATGCGCTCGTCTTCGCTCAGCCGCTCAGTGTTCTCGTCTGTCTTGGCTTTCTCGAGCACACTCTCGGCGACGAAGATTGGCGCATCCATCCGCAGGGCGAGGGCAATGGCATCGCTCGGCCGGGAGTCGATGACGACCTCGTCCCCGCCGCGCTCAAGGACGATCTCCGCATAGAACGTACTGTCCGCTAAATCCGTGATCACAGCTCGCTGCATCTCGGCCCCCAACAAGGCCAAGAGGTTGGCCGTCAGGTCGTGGGTCATCGGCCGTGGAGCCTCGGCATCCTGGAGCTTCATCGCGATCGCGTTCGCCTCGAACATTCCGATCCAGATCGGCAAAAAGCGCGCGGTGTCTTCGTCGCGAAGGATCACGATCGGCACGTGAGACACAGGGTCGGTCATCAGCGCCTTGACTTCCATCGGGATCAGGGATTCGTCGCTACTCATGTCCATATTGTCCGCTGGACGGATGCAGGGGTCAAGGAGGCGGCTGGGTATGCGACCCATGCGGCAGCGATGCAGTCGCAATCATCACCATGCATCGCCATTCACGGGCGATGCATTCGCATTCGTCAGGATGCGCGCTACCCAGGCGGAGCCCTCCGCCGGACTCCCCTGCCGGCATCGGGTCCTCTCGTCGACTGTCGTGACGACAAGCATCGATCGGCGTCATCACGACGACCTTGGGCCCCGCCAATCGCACAATCCCCCGTGACTCGGAAACCGCTCCCGTGGCTCGCGCACCCCCGGCGACCGGCGCTATGCGTCCGACTGCACCCTTGGCGGCTGCCCTGCCGCGCGGGGCATGCCTGTGCCCCGGCCTCGTCCACGACTACCCTAGGACGCCACCTGAAGCTCCTCGGACGGTCGCCCTAGGGCACCTCTGCTTGGGGTCTCAGGCGCCGTGCTGACGTGCGAGCGCGACGAGCATCGCCTCGTCTGGGTGCTCGGCGGCGAGCCGACCGAGGCGCTCGAGCAGAGCACTGCGCTCGTCCGGCCGAACGGCGATGCGCCCGACCAGTGCGATCGCCCCGAGCATCACCTGTCCCGGATGAGCCGCGGAGAGCTCTTCCAGCTCGCGTAGCAGGAGAGCGCGACGGGACGCCGCCCCGGGCTCCCCCGCCAACTGATAGAGCGTGTTGGCGAGGCCCCAGGCCATTTCCTCGCGCACAGGTGCCTCGCCGGCGTTCGCGGTCAGTCGCCGGAGCTCGTCGAGCCAGGCGTCACGCTGCGCGAGGTTTCCGACTCCACGCGCCACGTGCAGTGCCTCGACCAGGCCCTTGGCGCGCCAGGCGCGCACTGACGGAGAGTCGAGGCGGACGGAGTGCAGCGCCTCGAAGTCGCCGAGCAGCTCGGCGCAGGCGTCGAAATCGCCGCGCGTCTTGGCGCCGTGCAGCGCGATGGCGAGCGCCCGCCCGAAGGCCTCGAGCACCGCCTCGGAGTCTTCGGAGAGGTGAAGCTCGGCGAGCTGCTCTTCGCTGATCAGGAGGCGCCGATCGCCATCGGGCGCGTCTCCACGGAGTGCGAGGAGACGACCGCGGAGCCGCTCGAGCTCCGTGGACTCGGCCGCCAAGTCGCCCGCCGCGACGGCAGTATGCAGACGGCCGACCAAGGCGCGGGCACGCTCGAGCGGCGTCGGCGCCGACACGGCTTTCGTCTCAGGCCACGCGCTCGGTGAGCTCACCGAGAAGTGAATGCGGCAAGCCCTTCGCCACCCGGACGCGGGTCAGGCTCCCGAGGGGAATCGGCTGCGCACCATACTCGAAGTGGATCAGGCGGTGGCACGCGGTACGCCCGGTCTGCGTGCCGGGCTTGCGCCCCCACTGCGTCACCAGCACTTCGTGCTCGCTGCCCTCGAGCTCGCGGTTGAGCTCACGCTGGATTTCCCCCTGGACGGCGAAGACTTCCTGAAGGCGCCGATCCGCGACGTCGTCGGGGACCGCATCGAGCTTCAGACGCGGTGCGGCCGTGCCCGGCCGCGGCGAGTACTTGAAGGCGAAAACCTGCGCGTAGCGCACGCGCTCAATCAGGTCGAGCGTGGCTCGGTGGTCTTCCTCCGTCTCGCCGGGAAAGCCGATGATGAAGTCGCTCGACAGCGCAATCCCCGGACGCGCGAGACGCAGGCTGGCGATCAACCGGTCGTAGAGATCGATCTCGTAGCCGCGCCCCATCAGCTTCAGCATCCGATTGGAGGCCGACTGGACGGGAAGATGCAGGTAAGGCGAGAGGTTCTCGTGGCGCGCGAACTGGTCGACCATCGGCTGTGAGAAGTCGCGCGGATACGACGTGACGAAGCGCAGTCGCTTCATACCGAGGCGGGCGACCCGATCGAGCAGAACCGCAAAGTCGACGCCCGTCTCGGGGCAGACCCAGTGATTCACCGTTTGGCCGAGCAGCTCGATCTCGACGAAGCCGAGATCGAGAAGGTGCTCGACCTCGGAGAGCACATCGCGCAGTGGACGACTCTGCTCTGGCCCGCGGGTCGATGGCACGATGCAGAAGGTGCACTTCTTGTTGCAGCCTTCGATGATCGTCACCATGCCCTTGTAGGTGCCCTCGCGCGCGAGCGAATCGAGATCGTAGTTGCGAACCGACGCGTCGGGAAAGCCGGTGGCGACGACCGGCTTGCCGGTACTGCGCCGACGCTCGAGGATCTCGGCGAGCTCCCCGACCCGGCCGGGCCCGACCACGAAGTCGAGGTCCGGCACGCGGGACACGGCCGACTCGCCCTCTTGCTGTGCCACGCAGCCGCAGAAGCCGATCATCAAATGCGGCCGCTGCCGCTTGAGCAGCCGATACTCGCCGAGACGAGAATAAGCCTTCTGCGCCGCCTTCTCGCGCACGCTGCACGAGTTGAGCAAGATGACGTCCGCGTCGCCCACCTCTGGGGTCGGCAGGATTCCCTGCTGCATCAGCTGCGCCGACATGCGCTGGCTGTCGAGCTCGTTCATCTGGCAGCCCCAGGTCTCGACATAGAAGCGTCGAGGCCGGGGCGTGTCGGCGACAGTGGGAAGCCCGCCGCCCGGACGGCGGTCGAGGATGTGGAACTCGGAGGTGGTCGTCATGGCAAAGTCTGTGTCTTCCGGAGATCGAGTCTTCTAGAGCGAGCGCCTTCCAGAGCGAGCGTCTTGGGGAGCTAGCGTCTTCCGGAGACTATGGCGCTTCTCTTCCGGATGTAGTGGCGGGGCTTGCCTCCGCCTCGGCTGTGGTCGCTAGAGGGTACTGCACTGTTCACTGTGGGCGGGGTTCACTGTGGGCGGGGGCAACCCCGCTCCTCCAGGAATCGATTTTCTGTTCGTCGAAATCTTGATTTCTTGTTCTAAAAATTGGTCACGAATTGGGATCGCGCACCGGATCACGGGTCACGGGTTCTTGGGGCTCCGCCGTGCCGACGCCTTCGACCATCCGCAGCTCGTCGTCGGTCGGCTCGAGCTCCCAGCCCTGGTTCAGCCAGCCCTGGAGGGCGCCCGCGCGGCGACCGTCCTCGAGGAAGCTCTGCAACTCGCGCTCGGTGCGCCGCGCCCGTGTGCGCGCTGCTTCGAGGCGGTCGAGCGCGCGATCCCAGGCCGGCTTGACCTCGCCGTCGCGGACACTCGAGCTCTCCTCAGCGTAGTAGCGCTGGCGCAGGGCGGCCGATTCTAGCTGAAGGTCGGCGATCTCGTCGATCGTGCGCCGCCACGACAGTCGCAGCTCGAGGGCCCGATCGCGCCAAAAGTCCTCGCTGCGAATATCGTCCGCGGTCGGCTCGGGAGCGGCAGCGACATCGGCCGGCGGCGCGGTCAGTGGTGCGGCGGGCTCGCTCTCGAGCACGATGACCTCGGCTCCCTCGGCGTACTCGGCGAGGTTGTCGTCGTTGATCTCGACCACGGGCTCGCGCTGGCTACGCTCTGCCTTGCGCTGCTTGGCCAGGCGCGAAGCCTCGATCAAGGTCGTCGGTCCGTCGTCTTCGGGCTCGCCCGGATCGATCACCTTCACCTTCTCGCGGGTCGCCGGCTGCACCTCACGAATCGGCGGCGGCAGCGGGCCGGGCGGCGGCTCGAGCTCCGGGGCCACCTGGGCCGGCGGCTGTGTTTCCGGCGTCGTCACCGGGTCCTCACCGCCGCCGCCGGCGCAGCCGGTGACCAGCAGGGCTCCAGTGCAAACCAGGCTCGACCAGAAGGCGGTGCGGGCACGGGGGCCCACCAAATGCAGCAGCTCGCTCATGACGATCTCCAAGGGCAGCGACTCGTTTCGGCAGCGCGCAGGCGCGTCCAGAGCATACCCGATGCCGCGCCGCGCGCCGCGCGGCCGAAGTTCAGCGGGCGGCGGCCGCCCCGGCTTCGACGCCGAGCACCGCGTCGATGCGTGCCTCGATCTCGGCGGCCGTCGCCAGGTCGGCACATTCAGCCACCAACTCCTCGAGACCGCCGACGGTCAGCTCACGAATGCGCCGCTTGATCGCCGGGACCTGGCGCGGGCTCACCGACAGGCGCCGTAGCCCACAGCCGAGGAGAATCGGCGTCAAGCGCGGGTCGGAACCCATCTCGCCGCACAGGCTGACTTCGATGCCGGCATCGCGTGCGCTCGCGACGATCCGCCGGAGCATGCGCAGCACCGCCGGGTGGAGCGGACGATAGAGATCTGCGACGTGCTCGTTGTTCCGGTCGACCGCGAGAGCGTACTGGATCAGGTCGTTGGTCCCGATCGAGAAGAAGTCGACCTCGTGCGCGAGCAGATCCGAGATCATTGCCGCCGCCGGCACTTCGATCATCGAGCCGAGCTTGAACTCGCGGCGGAACGGAATGCCTTCGTGCTCGAGATCGCGCATGATGTCCTCGGCGACGGCGCGGAACTCGCGGATCTCTTCGACGATCGTGACCAGCGGCAGCATGATCCAGAGGTCGCCGAAGACCGTCGCCCGGATCAGTGCGCGGATCTGGCGCCGGAAAATGTCGGGACGAGCCAGCGTCAGCCGAATGCCGCGCAGCCCGAGCACGGGATTCTCCTCCTGCGTCTCCATCACCTCGCGTGCGATCTTGCGGCCGCCAAGGTCGTAGGTGCGGATGATCGCTGGATTCGGCGCCGCCGCCTCGATCAGGTGGCGATAAAGCTGAACGTGCTCTTCCTCGGACGGCAGCTCGGGGCTCTTCTCGATATAGAGGAACTCGCTGCGGTAAAGACCGACACCCGCGGCGCCGAAGCGGCGGGCGTCGTGGATCTCTTCCGGCAGGTCGATGTTCGCCATCACCTCGACCTCGACACCGTCGCGGCTGATCGCGGCGAGGAGCGACGTCTCGAGCAGCTCGAGCTCGCGCCGCTCGCTCTCGACCAGGCGACGGCGGTACTCCTCGACCTGCTGCGGTCCGGGAAAGAGGACGACCTTCCCTGCTCCACCGTCGACGACGATTTCGGCCTCGGGCTGGTCGAGCAGTCGACGGCGGATGCCGTTGACGCCGAGCACCGCGGGGATGTTCAGCGAGCGGGCGATGATCGTGGTGTGCGAGGTGCGGCTCCCGTGCTCGATTACGAAGCCGACGACGTTCTCGCGGCCGAGGCGCACGGCGTCCGAGGGCGAGAGATCGTCGGCGACGATCACCACCTCTCCGTCGACCTCCGACAGCTGATGCAGATGCAGGCCGCGCAGATTGCGCACCACGTAGCGGCAGACGTGCCGCAGGTCCTCGCTGCGGGCCCGCAGGTGCTCGGCGTCGATCGCCTCGAACCGGGCCTGGACCTCCGAGACCGTCTCCTGCAGCGCCCACTCCGCGTTCACCCGCTCGTCGCGAATGTGACCCTCGACGAGATCGAGGAAGTGGCGATCGGCCAGGAACAGCCCCTGCGCGTCGAAGATGCCGGCGAGGTCTTCGCTGATCTCTTCGCCGACGCGGTCGCGCAAGCCGTGAATCTCGTCGCGCGCCTGGTCGACCGCGCGGCGGAATCGCTCGATCTCGGCCTCGACTTCGTCTTCCGACACCGGGATCTGGTAGATGTCGGCGATGCGGGTCGAGATGCACACCGCCTTGCCGATGACGATGCCGTCGGACGCCGGGAGACCGTCGTAGATCTCGGTCGGCTGGCTGCTCGCAGCGGACGATGTCGGCTCGATGCTCATCGAGACTCAGGACCCTTCGCCGAAGCGGTCTTCGATCAGTGAGACGACCGCGGCGAGCGCTTCGTCTTCGTCGCCGCCGGTGCAGCGGATCGTGACCACGGTTCCCTGGGCCGCTCCGAGCTGCAGCAGGCCGAGAATGCTCTTGGCGTCGACCAGGTCGCCGCCCTTTTCGAGCATCACCGTCGAACCGAAGGCGCCGGCGGTGTGCACCAGTTTGGCCGCCGCCCGTGCATGCAGTCCGAGGCGATTCGTGATCTCGAGAGTCTCTTCCACCATGTTCCGGTCTCGCTCACTCGCAGGGATCGATGCGTGCCGGACGACCGCCGTTGCGGTTCGGTCGCGGCACCGAGCTGCCGGCGCAGATCGCGCTACGCCCCTTCTCTTGGATCCAGGCGCTGAGCTCTTCGAGCGGCATCTCGGTGGCGCGCAGGCAACCGAGACGGACGACCATCGGCAGATTGACTCCCGACACGATGTCGACCGCGCCCGGTTCGAGGAACCGCATCGCGACGTTCGACGGCGTGCCGCCGAAAATGTCGGTCAGGATCAGCACGCCGGAGCCGGCGTCGAGACGCTCGACCGCCGCGGCGACCTTGGTCTCCGCCGCCTCGAGGCCGTCGGCCCAGTCGAGCGCCAGGGCCTCGGAGAGCTCCATGCCTCCCGTGATGTTGTTGGCTGCGGCCAAGAGCTCCTCGGCCATTCGTCCGTGGGTCAAAATCAGTATACCGACCATGAATGTCCCGACATGGGTCGTCCCCTCTGGGAGTCCCGACCGCGTGGGCCGATGGCCCGCGCCTCGCTCTCGTCGTTCGACAGCAGCTCAACTCAACTCAAGAATCGGAGGTCCGGCTCCCGGAGGAGCCGCACGCCGGAGGGCATTGCCTCGGCACGATGGCCGAGCGCGACGCGTGGGGTCGCGGCGTGCCAAGAACGATGATATCGCAGCGCGTCATCGGTCGCCGAAGAGCGGCCCGAGGGCCGAGACCCGAGACGGGTGGCCGGTGGCTCAGCGCACCTGGCGGGCGCTGTCGCGATGCGAGATTCGAACCGGCCAGCCCGCGGCCTCGAGGCGCTGCGCGAGCTCGACGACGGTCGCCACCGAACGGTGGCGCCCTCCGGTGCAGCCGATCGCGACCGTGAGATAGCGCCGATTCTCGTGCCGATAGCGCGGCAACAAGAACAACATCAGGTCGTCGAGACGCTCGAGCAACGCATGGAAGTCGTCCTCGCAGTGCAGGAACTCCTGCACCGGCGCATCCATGCCGGTGAGCTCGCGCAGCCCCGGGATGAAATGCGGGTTGGCGAGAAATCGAACGTCGAACACCAGGTCCGCCCCGACCGGCACCCCGTGCTTGAAGCCGAAGCTGACCAGCGACACGACCAGCGGCCCGTAGCCTTCGGGGTCGTCCCCGAAGCGCGCGTGGACGGCGTTGCGCATGTCGTGCACCGACCAGTCGGTGGTGTCGAAGATCAGGTCGGCGGCATCGCGCACCGGCTCGAGCAGGGACCGCTCGTGACGGATGCCGTCGATCACCGGCCGATCACCACGGCCCATCGGATGGCTCCGCCGAGTCTCGGAGTAGCGACGCTGGAGGACATCGTCGCTCGCCTCGAGAAAGAGCACCTGGACGGCCAGAGGCCCGCCGTGCAGCTCGCGGAGCAGCCGAGGCATGGACCCGGCGAAGCCGGGCGTCCGCGCATCGCCGACCACCGCGATCTTGCCCACGTCGTCGCCGACATGGTCGGACGGTGCGGCAAGGAAGCTGCGGAGTAACTCGATCGGAAGATTGTCGAGCCGGAACCACCCGAGGTCTTCCAGCGCGTTGGCCGCTACGGTCTTCCCCGACCCCGAAAGGCCGGTGATCAGAACGACCTGGATAGGGTCGGTTTCGCCTGGCTGCATGGTGGTCATCCCCGCCGTCGCGCGTCGCGCGCCTCGAGCTGCTGCACCAGCGAGCGTGCCGAGTTGTGACCTTGGAGCTTGAGCACGTGGTTGCGCGCCGCGATCTCGACCAGGCTGGCGATGTTGCGTCCCGACGCCACCGGCATCCGAATGTACGGCACGGGCGTCTCCAGAATCGTGTACACGCTCTCGTCGAGCCCGAGGCGGTCGTAGGCCTTGCCCTCGGCCCACGGCTCGAGCTCGACCACCAGGTCGATGTTCTTGCGATCGCGGATCGCCGCCAGGCCGAAGAGGTCCCGGACGTTGACGATGCCGAGGCCGCGCAGCTCCATGTGGTGCTTGGTTGGCGCCTCGGCGTAGCCGACGAGATCACCCGCCGGGTAACGCCGCACGGTGACGATGTCGTCCGCGACCAGACTGTGACCGCGGGTGATCAGGTCGAGCGCACATTCGCTCTTGCCGACCCCGCTGCGGCCGATCAGCAGCACGCCGAGGCCGTAGATTTCCATCAGGCCGCCGTGCAAGCGGGTGACCGGCACCAGGTGGTCTTCGAGGAAAAAGCTGACCCGCTTGATCGTGATCGAGGTGAACGCGCTGGTCGAGAGCACGGGAATGTTGCGCTCCCGGGCCAGCTGCAAGAAGGTGTCGAAGGGTTCGAGCCCCTTCGACAGGATGAAGACCGGGACCTTGTCGTCGACGACGTGGGTGAAGCGCTCGCGCCGCAGAGTCAGCTCGACCGTCTTGAGATACTCGGTCTCGCTTTCGCCGACGATCTGGACGCGCCCGGTCTTGATGTAGTCGTAGTAGCCGGCAAAGGCCAGGCCCGGCTTCTGCACCCGCGGATGGGTGATGCGACGATCGAGGTGCTCTTCCCCGCACAGCACGTGAAAGTGCAGGTCGGCGAGCTCGTTGCCCAAGAGCTCGGTGACTTCGACGTAGGAGGGCGACGCCGGCGCCTGCGACACGGTCACCGGCATGGGCAGCTCCAGGGCATGATCAGCCCGGGTCGGCGGGCGCCGCACCGGACGCGCCGTCGGCCGCGGTCTCCGGCGCGGCATCGCCCTGCAGGACGCGGTACATCGAGTGCGCATCGGTTTGCGCGACCAGGCGCTGGACGTTGTCCTCGTCCTGCACCCAGCGCGAGATCGCTGACAGGCACTGCAGGTGCGCCGCCGGCTTCTTCTCCGGCGAGATGACAACGAAGAAGAGCTGAACCGGCTTACCGTCGACGGCGCCGAAGTCGATCGGATCCGCGCTCTTGCCGAGCGCCAGAATCACCTCGTCGATCTTTCCCAGCTTGCAGTGTGGCACCGCGACGCCGTGCCCGATGCCGGTCGAGCCGAGTTGCTCGCGCTCCCACAGGCGGTGGTAGAGGTCTTCCGGATCGCGCACCGTCCCCTGCGCCACGAGGCGCTGCGCGAACGCGCGCAGCAGGGTCGGCGCATCGAAGCCCGGGACCTCCGGGAACATCCGCTCGGGGTCGGCGAGTGCGGCGAGATCCAACGCTCAGACCTCGGGCGCGATCAGACCGAAATTCTGGTCGCGGCGGCGATAGAGAACGCTCACCTTGCTGGTGCTCTCGTTGAGGAAAACGTAGAAGTCGTTCTTCGAGCTCTCGAGCATCAGCGCGGCCTCGCGCACGCTCATCGGCTTGATCGGCAGCTTCGTCGTTTTCACCACCTGCGGCCGATCGTCGATCTCGGACGGCGACTCGATGACCGTGACCGGCCAGTGGTTCTCGGCTTCGGCCTGGCGCTGGGCGCGGCGACGCCGATCCTGGAACCGACGCCGAGCGCGACGCGCCTGCTTCTCCACCTTGTCGACCACCGAGTAGACCGCGTCGCGCATGTCGTCGGCTTCTTCGCGCGCCTGGAACTGGCCGTGACGATGACGCAAGATGAGCTCGGCGATCTGCCGATTCTTCTCGGTCTCGAAGATCAGGTGGGCCTCGGCCGGATCATCGACGTAGCGTCCGACCTTCGCCAGCTTCTTCTGCGAGAGCTCTTTGACGTCGTCACCGAGGGTGTAGTTCCGTGCGGTCCATTCCAGGTTCATCGGGTCCTCCGGGCTCAGAAAATCTTCTTGCGGTCGGTCGACGAGGGGATTCCCAGCTCGTCGCGATATTTTGCGACCGTCCGTCGTGCGATGTGGATGCCTTCGCGATTGAGGATCTTCATCAAAGCGCTGTCGGACAGCGGCTTCTTCGGGTCCTCATCGTCGATCAGCTTTTGCAGCTTGCGTTTCACGGTCAGCGACGAGATGTCGCCGCCGTACTCGCGGTCGATGCCGCTGTGGAAGAAGAACTTCATCGGCAGCAGGCCGCGCGGTGTGTGCATGTACTTGTTGGACACCACGCGGCTCACCGTCGATTCGTGCATTTCGATGTCTTCGGCGACGTCGCGCAAGACCATCGGCACGAGGTGCTCGACGCCGTGGTCGAGGAACCCGCGCTGCTGCTTGACGATCGAAGTCGCCACTTTGTAGATCGTCCTCTGGCGCTGGTCGAGGCTCTTGATCAGCCACATCGCCGAGCGCATCTTCTCCTTGATGTACTGCTGCGCCTCGGCCTGTTTGCCGTCGCGGCGCAGGGCGGCCAGCATCCGGCGGTACGCCTTCGAGACGCGCAGACGCGGCAGGCCGTTGTCGTTCAGCTGCACGACATAGTCGTCGCCGACTTTGACGATGTGAACGTCCGGCTCGACGTACTGTGTTTCGTCGAGGTCGTACTTACGGCCGGGACGTGTTTCGAGCCGGGCGATCAGCTCGACCGCCGGCTTCAAGCTCTGGAGTGGGATCTCGAAGGTCTTGGCGATCTGCTCGAACTTGCGCTTGCGGAAGAGGTCCCACGTCTCCTCCACGAGCCGGCGGGCGAGCGAGTCTTCGGGTTCGCCCCCGCGCTCGAGCTGACGGAGCAGCGCCTCCTGCAGGTCGCGGCAGGCGACGCCCGGCGGATCGAAGTTGCGCACCAGTTCGAGGGCCTCTTCGACGGGGCGCCGCGGATAGCCCGGCCCCTGGTCCGGTTCGTCGGCCGGAGCATGCTCCTCCAGAGGCGCGCCCTCTGGAGCGGCACCGTCTCCAGCGAAGCCTTCTGCAGCGAAGCCATCGTCCGCAACCAGACTGTCGGCGACAAGACCTTTCGCGAGGAGACCGTCCTCGGCGGTCGCGGCGGCTTCGTCCGAGGACGGTCGAGCCCCTCCGTCGTCCGATGCCGACCAGAGCACCTCGTCTCGAGGCGCATCTGCCAGAGACGCCGTCACAGGTCCCGCGAGAGGCTCGGTCTCCAGACCCTGGCTCGTCTCCAGACCTTGGCTCGCCTCCAGACCTTGGCTCGCCACGGCGTGCGCCTCGGCCGACGCTCCATCCGCCAGAGCTCCGGCCTCGGGCGCCTGGACGCTCGGAGCTTCACTCTCCGCGGGCGCATCGCCCAGGGCTGGCCCGTCGTCGGCGGTCTCGCGTTGGGCACGACGCTCGGCCTCTTCCCGTGCCTGCCGCACCTCTTCCGGGGTCCGACTGACGTGGAAGTCGTCGGCACCCATCGCCATGATTTCTTCGACCGTCGCGCCGAGGAAGCCGTCGGGTTCGAGATTGCCGATGATCAGCTCGGCGATCTCGCGGATGAGCGACGGCACGTCCAGCATCTGCAGCTGCCAGAGCAGATGGTCGTAGAGGTCGTCGTCGCGCGACAGAGTGTTCTCGAGCGGCGGCCCCTGACGCTCCTCAAAGGTCGATGGCTGGCCCGTGCCTTCCCAGGTTTCCAGCTCGTTGAAGTAGGCGTCGATGTCGATGTCGGAGAGCGCCTCTTCCAGCTCGCTGCTCTCCTCCCGATCGTCGTCCTTCTCCTCGTCGACGCTGAGCTCGCGCTCTTCGAGCACCGGGTTCTCGACCAGCTCTTGCGTCAACACCCCTTCGAGCTCGAGACGCGTCATCTGCAGCAGCTTGATCGCCTGCTGCAGCGACGGCGTCATCACCAGCTTCTGGGAAAGCTTGAGGGAGAGTTTTTGCTCGAGGGCCATGAGAGGAGTCTATGTCAAAGGCTGAATTCTTCGCCCAGGTAGATCTTGCGCACTTGGGGGTCGGCCGAGAGGTCTTGCGGCGATCCGTCGCGCAGAATCTCACCGTTGTTTATGATGTACGCCCGATCGGTGATGCGCAGGGTCTCGCGGACGCTGTGGTCGGTGATCAGCACGCCGATGCCCATGTCCTTGAGGTGGCGGATGATGCTCTGAATGTCGAGCACCGCGATCGGATCGATGCCGGCGAACGGCTCGTCGAGCAGGATGAAGAGCGGGTCGATGGCGAGCGCGCGCGCGATCTCGATGCGTCGACGCTCACCGCCGGACAGGGCGTATCCCGGGCTCTTGCGGACCTTCTCGAGATTGAACTCCCGAAGCAGTAGATTGGTGCGCCGCTGGCGCTCGGCGCGCGGCATGTCGAGCGTCTCGAACACCGCGCGGAGGTTGCCTTCGACGCTCATCTTGCGAAACACCGACGCTTCCTGCGGCAGGTAGCTGATGCCGCGCTGCGCGCGCAGATACATCGGCAGTTCGGTGATGTCGAGGTCGCCGAGAACGACCTGCCCCTCGTCTGGCGGCGTCAGGCCGACGACCATGTAGAACGTGGTCGTCTTGCCGGCGCCGTTGGGTCCGAGGAGACCGACGATCTCGCCCTGGCTGACCGAGATCGACACGTCCTTGACCACTGCTCGCCCGCGATACACCTTGCGGAGATTGTGGACCGAAAGGGAGGCCGCCTCGCTCATCCGTCGGCGGAGGCTCCGCCGTGCCAGGTCGATTGCATGTCCATCAGGATACCGGATCAGACGGCGCCGATCTAGTCTCCGGCGGGGCCGCGGAGCCCTGCGCGGGCGCTTCGACCGGGCCGCCGGGAGGCACCAGGGCGTCGTCCGGCACGCGGCTCCGCATCCGCGTGCGCCCGCTCTCGAGGTCGTAGTCGAGGAAGGCCCCGGTGAGCTTGTTCCCGGCGCCGTCGACCAGCACGACCTCTTCGCCCGCGATCTCGATCCGGCGCTCGGCAACCTCGTAGATCGCCTGGTCGCCGCGCACGTTCTGGGCTTCGATCGGATCGTCGAGCTCGACGTCGCCGAGGCAGGCCATGCGGCGCGCCGAGCCACCGTCCGACACCGTGACGCGCAGCTCGTCGCAGCGAATGCGCCGCTCGCCCTGCTCGACGAGGACGTCGTTCTCGTACGTGAGCAAACCGCCCCCTCGGTCGTAAGTCAACAGGCCTGCGGTGATCTCGATCCGCTCGACCGGACGGACGTCGTTGCGCGCTTCCGGCAACCACACCGTCTTGACATCGCCCGACGCGGCCATCCGGTCCTGCCCGGTGTCGCCGCGCAGCTGACTCGCCAGCAGCAAGTTGGTGCCGCGCCAGGCGCGCACGTCGCCGTCGAAGCTGAAGCTCTCCGGCGTCTGGGTCCACACCGCCTCGCGCGAGACGACGCGCACCGGGCCGTCGCCGTCGGCGAACGGCGCCTCGCCGAGCGCCGCCGCCGAGCGCGCCGGCAGAGTCGCCTCGACGCCCTCCCAGGCACGCAGGATGCCGGAGCCGCGTCCGTAGCGGATCTTCGGCGCGATCAGCTCACCGCGCTCAGCGTAGAGCGCCGCCGGCTGCCCCTCGATGTCGAGGCGGTTGGTGATGGTGTCGATCAACGCCCGGTCGCCGCCCGACACGGTCACCTGCTCGTCGCGCAGCTCGACCTGGCCTTCGAGAAAAAGCTGACCGATCGTGCCGTCGGGCTGGAACGACGCGGTGCCGCGGTCCGAGCAGGCACGGCGCAGCATCCACGGACGGTCGTCCATCGCCAGGTACTCCACCAGCTGCAGCGGATTGCCGAACCCCTCCACCTGGACCAGGCGCTCGGCGAGTGAGCGTGCTTCGAGCTTGGCCCCTTCGAGGCGCCGCGCCGCGCCGTCGGGCTGCACCAGATCGAGGAACACCGCTTCTTCGCCGGCACCGTCGAGCGTCGTCTTGCGGTACTCGGGATTGTCCTCGTTGGGCTCGACCTCGAGCAGCTGCCCCCCGAAGGCGACCGTCGTCTCGGCACCGGCGTCGTCGAACTGACGCAGCATGCCGCGGACGTCCCAGCGCGCGCGCAGCAGGCGCAGCGTCTCTCCGTCCTCACGTAGGAAGACCGTCAGCGCATGCGTTCGCAGCTCCTGGCCGCCCCAGCGCAGGTCGACGTCGTCTGTGGCGCGCAGCAGATTGTCGCTGCGGCGATAGGTCAGTCGCTCGCAGTCAAGGCGGATGGGCGTCTCGGCCCCCGGCTCGGAGCGAATGTGGACGCCGCCGGTGAGAGCCACGAAGTCTTCGTCGCGGTCGATGCGCATGCGGCTGGCGCGTCCGACCAGCGCTGTGCCGTCGGGCAAGGTCCAATGGAGCTCGACGGTGCCAGGGCTGATCATCTGTGCGCCGCCGCCGGCGAGGTCGAGATTGCGCGTGAGCAGCCGCAGAGACTTCCAGCCCGACACCACGACATTGCCCTCGAAGCTGGCCGCCGACGCCTGCTGGTCGATGCGCGCCTTGTCGCTGGTGATGGTGTACATCCGATCGTTCTCGCCGAACAGATCGACCACCACATCGAGCAGGTGGGAAACGTCGTCGGCGGTCTCGATCGACTCGTCGGCGCGGACGCGGAAGATCGTCTCGCCACCGGTGGTCTGCTCGAAGTCGATCTGCCGACCGCGGCGTACGGTGTTGTCGTCGGCGGCCGGCGTCGCCGCGTCGCTGTCGACGACGTCCTCGACCTGGCCGAAGTTGTAGGCGGCGAGCAGCACGACCAGGCCGGCGACGAAGACCAGGCCGAGGACCAGCAGCAGGCGGCGCAGCCAGCGGAACGGTCGGCGCGCGCGCGCGCGGCGCGGCGCCGGAGGCGGACGACGAATCGGTGTCACAAGAGGTCTCGGGTCGATCAGGAAGGAGCGTCCGGCGTGCCGGCGCGCCGAATGTCGACGAGACGCAGCACCGGCCGGTCGCGATAGCGATCGTGCTCGAGGTAGCCGAGGGCCTCGAAGTCGGCGCTCAGCTGCTCGGCGCGCTGGGCCCAACCCCAGCCCAGGAGGCGAATTGTAGCGCGATCGGGGCCGACGGCCTCGGCGTCGAGATGACCCCGGCCGAAGAGTCGCGGTGCGCGCGTGAGTCGCAGCGGGCCGACGATGCGGGTGAGCGGCTTGCGATTGCCTTGTCCGAAGGGCTCAAGACGCGCCAAGCGCTCCATCGTCTCGTCGCCGACATCGGCCGGCTGCAGGTCCAGCTCGTAGACGTGGCGGCGCTTGCCGACGCGGTCGGCGAAGACCTGCGCCGCCTCGAGCAGACTCGTCTTGAGTTCTTCGAGACCGGCGGTCTCGGCGGTCAGGCCGATCGCCTGCGCATGACCACCGAAGCGCGGCAGCCGGTCGCGAAAGGCCGACAAAAAATCGAACAGATGCACGCCCTCGATGCTGCGGCCGGAGCCGACCGCCTCGGCGCCCTGAACCGCGAGCAGCACAGTCGGCCGCTGCAGCTCCTTGGCGATACGGCCGGCGGCGATGCCGACGACACCACGGTGCCAGTTCTTGCTCCAGGCGATGAGGAACGGCGGCAGCGGATCCTGCGCGACGAAGGTTTCGCGTGCCTGCTCGGCGACGCGCCGCTCCCACTCCTGCCGCTCGCGGTTGCGCGCGTCGAGCTCGCGCGCCAGGCGCACCGCGCGCACGCGGTCGCGGGTCAAGAGGAGCTCGAGCGCCGGTTCGGCCGAGCCGACGCGTCCCGGCGCGTTGAGCCTCGGGCCAAGGCGGTAGCCGATGTCGTCCGCAGTGTACGGGGCCTGCAGGCGCGCGACGTCGATCAGCGCGCGCAGGCCGAGCGAGCGGGTGTGCGGCAGCTCGCGCAGGCCGAGCGCGGCGATCACCCGGTTCTCGCCGCGCAGCGGTACCAGATCGGCAACCGTGCCGAGACAGGCGATGCGCAGCAAGACGCGCGGGTCGATCGGCCGGTCGCAGGCGTCGGCGA
The DNA here is from genome assembly GCA_039194425.1 of Acidobacteriota bacterium. Classification (GTDB taxonomy): domain Bacteria; phylum Acidobacteriota; class Thermoanaerobaculia; order Multivoradales; family J023; genus JAUIJL01. The sequence continues at coordinate 269,828 of JBCCVZ010000002.1, forward strand.
AGGCGACGGCGAGCTTGAACGCCAGGCCCGCGCCCGAGAGATCAGGGAATGGATACTCGCACTCGGGCTGCCGCGGGTTGACCAGCAGCACGCCCTCGGGCAGCGGCGTTCCCGGCAGGTGGTGGTCGGTGACGATCACCTCGAGGCCCGCGTCGAGCGCCGCGCGCGCGGCCTCGATCGAGGTCGTGCCGCAGTCGACCGTGACCACCAGCGTGGCGCCGCCGGCCTGTGCCTTCTCGACGTGTGCCGGCTGAAATCCGTAGCCGTCCCGCAAACGGTGGGGCAAGATCGGCACCACGTCGAGTCCGCAGGCGCCGAAGACCGCGGTGAGCAGCGCCGTGCCGCTGACGCCGTCGACATCGTAGTCGCCGACGATCGCCACCGTCTCTCCCGCCTCCCGCGCACGCGCCAGGCGCGCCACCGCTGCATCGATCCCCGCGAGACGGCGGGGGTCGTGTAGGTCGTCGAGCGTCGGCGCGAGGAACGACTCCGCCTCGTCCGCGTCGTGGACACCGCGACGCGCCAGCAGCGCCGCCAGCCACGACGGATGCCCGGCGGCCTCGAGCTCGGCCGCCGCCTCGGGCACGGGCGCCCGCGACCAGACGGCCGTGACCGACATCAGCGGTCGACGCGACCTTCGATCGCGCCCAGGCGACGGAAACGCCGGGTGCGGTCGGCGATCAGCTCGTCGCCGTCGAGACCCTCGAGCTCCGCGAGCTGCGCGGCGATCGCGTCGCCGACGCGCGCGCAGGTGGTGTCAGGATCGGTGTGCGCTCCGCCGAGCGGCTCCGGCACCACCTCGTCGACCACACCGAGGCGCTCGAGATCCGGCGCGGTGAGGCGTAGAGCCTTCGCTGCCTCGGCCTTGCGATCCTGGTCTTTCCACAGAATCGCCGCACATCCCTCGGGCGAGATCACCGAGTAGATGCCGTACTCGAGGATCAGAATGCGGTTGCCGACGCCGAGCGCCAGCGCACCGCCCGAGCCACCCTCGCCGGTGACCGTACAAATGATCGGCACCCGGAGGTCAGCCATCTCGATCAGGTTGCGCGCGATGGCCTCGGCCTGACCCCGCTCCTCGGCACCGATGCCGGGATAGGCGCCCGGTGTGTCGATGAAGGTGAGCAGCGGCAGGCGGAAGCGGTCGGCGAGCTTGAAGATGCGCAGTGCCTTGCGGTAGCCCTCTGGGCGCGGTTGGCCGAAGTTGCGGCGAATCCGTCCCTTGGTTCCGCGCCCCTTCTGGTGGCCGACGATCGCCACCGAGCGGCCGCGGAACGTGGCGAGGCCGGAGACGATCGCGGGATCATCGGCATACCCGCGGTCGCCGTGGAGCTCGATCCAATCGTCCATCAGGCGCTCGACGTAGTCGAGCGTGAAGGGGCGCTTGAAGTGGCGGGCGACTAGGGTCTTCTGCCAGGCTGAGAGGTCGGCAAAGACTTCGCGCGTCTTCTTCTCGAGCTGGCGACGCAGGCGGTCGAGCTCGGTCTCGCGACCCTCGGGATTGTGTTCCAGCTCCTCGATTTTGACCCGCAGGTCGTCGAGAGGCTGTTCGAAGAGGCTTTCGGCAGCGTCAGACATCGGCGCGGAAGCTAGCAGAGGCGCTGCAGGCGGTCAAACCGAGATCGCCAAACGGTCTCGATGGCGCTCTCGGCATGTCTCGGCGGCGTCCGGGCGCCGTCGCACGCGGACAGTGTGTCGCCGTCGGCGCGCCGACAGCGCCCGGAGTCGGCCGGACGAGTTCGTGGGTCACAGCAGATCGTAGGGGTCGACATCGAGAGTCAGATCGCCGCGCCGGGCCGCCGGTAGGTCGTCGAGGCCGGCTCGCAGCAGGCGCCGCAGCAGACCGCTCGACGGGCCGCGGAGCAGCAGCTGCCAGCGCCAGCGCCCGCGCAGCCGCTCGAACGGCGCCGGCGCCGGACCGAGCAGGTGGACCTCACGCGGTGGGCGCTGGGCGCGCAGCCGCGCCGCCAGCATGCGCAACGTCGACTCTGCGCGCTCCGCATCCTCGTGCTGCGCCAGCACCTGCACCATGCGGGTGAAGGGCGGATAGTGGAAGATGCGCCGGAACCGCATCTCCTCGTCGGCGAAGAGCGCGTCGTCGTGCGTCAAGGCTGCGCGCACCGCGTAGTGCTGCGGGTGAAACGTCTGGATCACCACCTTTCCAGGTCGTTCACCCCTCCCGGCGCGACCGGCGAGCTGCGCGAGAAGCGCATAGGTGCGCTCGACGGCGCGGAAGTCCGGAAAGCCGAGGTAGCTGTCGGCAAAGAGCACCGCGGCGAGGGCGACGCGCGGAAAGTGGTGCCCCTTCGACACCATCTGGGTGCCGATCAGCACCTGCGTCGTGCCGCGGCGAAAGCGCTCGAGCACCGCGGCGGCGCCTCCCGTACGCCGCGCCGCGTCGGCGTCGAGCGTGTCGACCGGCACGTCGGGATAGAGGTCGCGGATCTTCTCCTCCACGCGCTCGGTGCCGGCGCCCATCGGTTCTAGCGCTTCGTCACCGCAGGTCGGGCACACGCTCGGAGCAGGCTGCTCCTGGCCGCAATAGTGACAGCCGAGGTAGGCGCCGCGGAGGTGGAAGGTCATCGACAGGCCGCAGTCGGCGCAGCGGAAGTCTTCGCCGCAGGCCCTGCACAGCAGCACCGGCGCATAGCCTCGTCGGTTGCGCAACAAGATGATCTGGTCGCCGGCATCGAGCGCGCTGCGGATCTCGGCCTGCAGCACGCCGGAAAAATAGACCTCGCCGGGTGCCATCGCGCTGCCGTGCTCGCGCAGGTCGACGAGCACGCCCTCAGGCATCCGGGCGCCGCCGTGACGTCCCCGGAGAGTGAGCTTGCCGAGCTTTCCGACGGCGACGTTGTGCCGGCTTTCAAGGCTCGGCGTCGCCGACACCAGAATCGCCGCGGCGCGATGATGCCGTCCCCGCCACAGCGCCAGATCGCGCCCGTTGTACCGCGGGGTCTGGTCCTGCTTGTACGCGCCGTCGTGTTCTTCGTCGACCACGATCAGGCCCAGGTCGTCGACCGGCGCGAGCAGCGCCGAGCGCGGCCCGAGCACCACGCGTGCCTCGCCCCGCCGGATCCGCTCCCACTCCTGAAGACGCTCGGCCGACGACAGATTGGAGTGCAGGATCGCCAGCTCACGGCCGAAGCGCGCGCGCACCTGCGAGGCGAGCGCCGGGACGAGCGCGATCTCAGGCACCAGCAGCACCGCCGCGCGGCCACGGTCGAGACAGGCTCGGACAGCGCGCAGGTAGACCTCTGTCTTGCCGGCGCCCGTGGTGCCGTGGAGCAGGTACGGAGCGTACTCGCGCGCGTCGAGCGCCTCCTCGACTGCCGCGACCGCCTGCGCCTGGTCGGGCCGCAAGATGATCGTCGACTCGTCGTCGCCGCCCAGGCGGTGGCGCTCGAGCGTCAGCCGCTCGGGCTGAGTGAACGTCCGCAAGAGGCCCTTCTGCTCGAGGCGCCGGACGACCGCAGGGCCACAGCCGACCTCGGCGCGCAGCTCGGCGAGGGTCGCCGGCCGACCGAGGGCGTGCAAGAGCTCCACCACGGCACGTCCCTTGGGTGCCCTCCCGACCGTCTCGAGGTGGGCATCGAGCGCGCCGGGACGCAGCTCGACCGCTTTCACGTAGCGCGTGCCGCGACCTCCGGGCTCCTCCATCGACAGTCGGCCCAGGCGGTGAAGATCCTCGATGCGCCGGCCCAGGTCTCGCACCTCGGGCAGCAGGCGACGCAGCGCGGCGACGCGCAGGCGTCGATGCTCCAGCAGGGACTCGATGATCGCGCGTTCAGCCTCGTCGCGCGGCGGGGCCAGCGCGCCGGCGTTGGTGAGCGCGACGCGCCGATCGCCCCAGCGTGGCAGGTCCGACGGCAGCAGGGCACGAACCGTCTCGCCGATCGGCGCCAGGTAGTACTCGGCGGCGAACCGCGCCAGATCGAGGAGCTCTTCGGGAATGACCGGCTCGGCATCGAGAACCTCTTCGATCGGCTTGACGCGCACGCCGTCCGGCGACGTCGCCACTGTCCGCAGCACGACACCGGTGAGTCGCCGCGGCCCGACGGTGACACGCACGCGGCTGCCCGCCGGTGCATCGAGACCGGCGGGCAGAGCGTAGGTCAGCGCGCCGCTGAGCGGCAGCGGCACCGCCACTTCGAGGAAGCGTGCCGCGCCGGCCGAATCAGAGTCGTTGCTCGACCGCCTCGGCAAGCCGCGCGACCTCGGGATTCTCCGGCTGCATCTCTTGCAGATCCGCCAGCGCCCGGCGCGCCTCGTCGCCCCGCTCGAGATCAAAGGCGAGAACCAAGACCTCGTTGTAGGTCGCCTGCCAGTGGTCGGGAGCCTGCTCACGGACGCGGCGGAAGGCGTCGAGAGCCTGCTCGGGGCGCTGCATCTGGCGGTAGGCCGCGCCGAGATCGGTCAATACGTCGATGTCGTCCGGCCGCAGCTCGAGGTAGCTCTCGTAGAGCTCCACCGCACGCTGCCAGTTCTGAATGTCGTAGTTCAGGTTGGCAAGGGTGCGCACGGCGTCCGCGTCCTGCGGATTCTCGGCCACGTAGGCGCGCAGTCGCTGGACCTCTTGCATGCCGGCCATCGCCTGCGGTGGAGTCGTCGCCGACTCCGCCGGCGCCGGCGTGCCAGTCGAGGCCTGCAAGCCACCGGTGCCCTCGGCGCCCGGACCGACAGCGCCGTCCGTGCCGGCTTGCAGCGCCGCACGCACCATCCACGCAGGCGGCGGTTGGTTGGATTCGATCGCCTCGTGCGCGACGTATCCGGTGATGAATCCACACAGGATCCCGATCACCGCGTAGAGAAGGTTCTCGCGATTCACCTTGAGCTCTTTTCGGGTGCTTTTCTAGTGCGAGGTCAGCCGGCGGCGACCGTTTCCGCCTTCGACTTGGTCTTCTTGGCCTTGGTGGTCGCTGTCTTGCCGCTGCTGCTCGCTTTGGCACTCGACTTCGGCTTGTCGGCGGCGGCCTTCGGCTTGGCGGCGGTCTTGCTCTTCGGCTTGCTCTTCTTCGCTGCGGCCTCCTCGGCCTCGGCCCGCATCTTCTCGAGACTGCGCTCGAGCGCCTGCTCGACCGCGGACTCGGCGTCGTCCTCCGCCAACTCGCGCACATGCGCGATCTCGCTCACGATGAAGTACTTCGCCCGCTCGTACATCTTCTTCTCACGGAACGACAGGCTCTTCTTCTGGCTCACCAAGCAGAGGTTCTTGAGCACCTCCGCGACCTCGGTCAGCTGACCGGTCTTCATCTTGTCGAGGTTCTGCTTGTATCGACCCTTCCAGTCCTTGTACGTGTCGATGTTGCCGTCCTCGAGGATGCCGAATAGATGGTTGATCGCCTCGGCGGTGCCCAGCGGGCGTAGGCCCACCAGGTCGAGGTTCTCTTTCGGAATCATCACCTTCGAGTTGTTCGACAGCAGTCGCAGGTGGTAGAAGTTGTGCTGCATGCCATCGAACTCGGCCTCGGAGACGTCCTCGATGACGGCGACGCCGTGGTTGGGGTACACGACTTTTTGTCCGACCTCGAATGTCACGTGAACTGCCCCTTTCGTTGCTGCGTGGTGTGCCTCGATCCGCCCGACGCTCGCAGCGTGGCGTCGGCTCGCGGACACCGGCGTCGGCGTGAGGTGCAGCGTGGCGATCGAGCCCGTGTCGTCGGGTCGAGCGCGGAACGCGAGTCCTCTGCCGGCGCGGAGATGAATCTCGATGTGGGACTCCGGGTTCCGGAGGCGGCCAGGAGTCCGGGAGAGACCGGAGGCGTCGAAACGGTGCGGGGTGCGCCTCCGGCGACTGCGGTGCGAGAGTGAAATGCGGTGTGCGAAACGTGCGACGGAACCGGGAGGGCGTCGCTCATGGTGGTGGTCTGAGGAATGTTGTGTCCGACCTCGTCTTGATCGAGCTCCTCTGGTCGGAGCTCCCGAGTCTGGCTTTGGATGTCTCGTCAGGGCGAGGAAGTCGAAAGCGCGCACGTCCCCATCCAGAGCCGACGCTGAGGACGATACACGATTTGATACCTTTTTGCAAGACCATAGGGGCTCTTCGTGACGCTGAAATCCCTCTACCATGCCGCAGTTCCCAAGGCCGTGCGCTATCCGATCGGCCGGCTCCGCCGCGGCGCCATCGACTCGTGGCGACGGGCATGTGCCGACGGCCCCGAGCTGCCCCCTCGCCCGCTGCTGCAGCGCGTCCAGATGACGCCGTGGGTCGGCGAGTACTTGCGCGTCGGACGTGCCTCGGCGGCTGCCATCTCGTCACTGCTCACCGAGGCCGGAACACCGCCGGGCGCGCAAGTGCTCGATTTCGGCTGTGGCCTGGCACGGACTCTGCGTTTCATCGCGCAGCATCCGCAGCTCAGCTGGCGAATGACCGGCTGCGATGTCGACCGCATCAGCATCGAGTGGTGCCGAGGCGCGCTGCCTTCGGTCGAGTTCCACGCCACCTGGCTGAGCCCGCCCCTACCCTTTCCGCGGGCTCGCTTCGACGCGGTGTACGCCGTCTCGGTCTTCACCCACTTCGCGGCCGACGAGCAGCGCGCCTGGGCGCAAGAGCTGGCCCGGGTGGTTCGCCCCGGCGGTTTCGCCGCGATCACCACGATGGGCCCGCTCGCGTTCGGATCGTTCCACGAGCTGCAAACCGCCGATCGGCTCGCCGATCTCGACGACGGTGGCTTCGTCTACGATCGCGGTGGCGAGGCGTTCAACCAGCGGGGCGCCTTCCACACTCCGCGCGCGCTCGCCGATTTCTTCGAGCCCTACGGCTGGGCGCTCCGCCGGTCGCTCGAGGGCGGAATCGACGGATTCCAGGACCTGCACTTGCTCGAACGCCTCGAGGCGGGTGGTTGACACCCCGCGCGCTCGGCTCTAGCATCTCTCCTCTCGTGCCGGTGTGGCGGAATCGGTAGACGCGACGGGCTCAAAATCCGTTGTCCGCAAGGACGTGAGGGTTCGAGTCCCTCCGCCGGCACCATCCCTTTCTCTTCGCAGATTGTTCAGCCCGGTCGAAAGGGATTCTCGACACGGACCGAACCGTACACCTGGCCGTCGTTGAGATCCTCGGACAACACGGCTCGGCAACCAGCGGCGCGCGCCGCTTCGATGATCGCAGCATCCCAGTATGAGATCTGATATCGGGCGCGGGTCGTCATCGCCTGCGTCACCAGGTCCGCCGTCAAGGGCTCGATCGGGAATCGACGAAACGACTCGACCAGCGCAGTCGCCTGGTCATGGGTCAAGGCACCGTCGCGGCTTGGCCGCGTAGCCTGGACGTAGAACTCTTGCAGCACTTGGACCGAGAGCGAGAGATCCGAGCGGTCCAAGAGCGCCCGAGCGACCGCAGCCTTGTCTCGCTCCGTAGGATCGGTGCTCACCGCGTAGAGCAGAATGTTGGTGTCGAGAAAGATCACCGACGATAGAGCTCGTCGCGCGAGAGTCGCCCTGCTGCCTTGAACGACTCGATCGACTCGATCGTCTGATCCTGAAGAGCCTTGAGTCGCTCGTCCTCGGAACGACCCGTCGCCATCGAGGCGCGAACGAGACTCCGAATGAGAGCGCTCATCGAGAGCTTGCGCTCAGCCGCGATCCGTCGCACTTGCTGGAGTAAATCTTCGGGGAGGGTGACGCTGATTGTTCTCACCTCGGAAGAATATCATCCTCCGCTCTGATCCTCGCGGCGGAGAGCGCGCGGCGGACCGAGGATCTCGTGGGCGAGGAAGGCGCGAACCAGGCTGTCGCGATCGTGCAGGGTGTCGACCACCGGATGGCGGCGCGCGGTGCGGCGCACGCCCCAGGCGCCGACGGCGGCGATGTCTCGACGCCGCGGGCGGCCCTCGCTCGGGGTGTGCTCACTCGCCGTCAGCTGGTGCTCACTGGCGGTCCGTCGCTGCTCGCTCGCGGTGCGCCGGTGCTCGCTCGCGGTGCGCCTCTGCTCGGATGCCGTCCGCTGCTGCCAGCCAGGCCCACGCTCGTGCTCCGACGCCGTGCGCTCTCGCCAGCCGGCGCCCCGTCGGTGCTCCGACGGGGTGCGCCGATCGCCCAGAGCTTCGCTCGGCTCGGCGCGTGGACGCTCCTCGGGTACGGCCTCGACCTCGACTCCGAGCTGCTTCATCAACTCGCCGAGAAGCGGCGGCATCTCCGGCGGCCGGTCGGCGGGCGGCGCCGGCGGCTGGATCGGCTGCTCGGCCGCGTCGCGCCGGGCGAAACCGCGTTCCGGCTCCGGCTCCCATGCCTCGATCTCGAGCTCGGCCTCTCCCTCGCCAGGCGGCTGCTGCCCGGGACGGTTGGCGGCGAGGCGGGCGAACTGCTTCACCACGCCGCCGAGCAGCCAGATGACGATGAAGATCAGCCAGACGAGGGCCTCGAGATCCATCGCTTACTCCGTGGGGTCGGACTTGGGTGCCTGGCCGCCCTCGGAGATCGACTCGCGCATGTCGGTGTCGGCTTCGATGTTGCGCAGGCGGTAGTAGTCCATCACGCCGAGATTGCCGCTGCGGAAGGCGTCGGCGATCGCCTGCGGCACCTGCGACTCGGCCTCGATCAGCTTGGCGCGCATTTCCTGGGCGCGCGCCACCATCTCCTGCTCCTCGGCCACGGCCATCGCACGCCGTCCCTCGGCCTTCGCCTGGGCGACCCGCTTGTCGGCCTCGGCCTGATCCGTCTGCAGACTGGCGCCGATGTTGTCGCCGACGTCGACGTCGGCGATGTCGATCGACAGGATCTCGAACGCGGTGCCCGAATCGAGGCCCTTCTCGAGCACGGTGCGCGAGATCATGTCCGGATTCTCGAGGACAAGCTTGTGATTGTCGGCCGAGCCGATGGTGGTGACGATGCCCTCACCGACACGGGCCAGAATCGTCTCTTCTCCGGCACCGCCGACCAGGCGATCGATGTTGGCGCGCACGGTGACACGCGAGACCGCCTTGACCTGGATGCCGTCCTTGGCCACCGCGGCGACCACAGGGGTCGTGATCACCTTCGGGTTGACGCTCATTTTCACCGCCTCGAAGACATCACGACCCGCGAGGTCGATGGCCGCGGCCCGTTGGAACGACAGATCGATCCCCGCCTTGTCGGCGCTGATCAACGCGGCCACCACCTTCATCACGTTGCCGCCGGCGAGATAGTGCGACTCGAGGTCGTCGATGCCGAGATCGAGACCGGCCTTCACCGCACTGATCCGCGGTTCGACCACTTGCTTCGGCTGCACGCGGCGGAAGCGCATGCCGATCAGCGAACTGAGCGGGACATAGGCCTGCGACGACCAGGCCGCGATCCACAGCCGGATCGGAATCAAGTACGAGAAGACGAAGAGGAGAGCGAGCGCGAGCAGAATCAGTGGGATCAGCAGGTCCATGGGGTTCCTCGCAGTGGGTTCCGGAGTGGGTTCCGGAGCGGGTTGCGGACTGGGTTGGAATCAGGATTCGATGGATTCAGAGACACGGGTGGGCGATGCGTACGGCTCGCGCTCGCCGGCGAGGTCGCGCCGCGCGGCCTGCCGGAAACTGACCTCGCGGCCCTCGTCGCGCGCTGCGATCATGGCGTCGACGACCGCGTCGACTCGGCCTCCGGCCAGCGCATGGTCGGTGACTTCGGTGAGCGACACTCCAAGGTCGGCCGCATGGGCGCGCGCCAGGGCCGGGAGGATCTGCCGGGGGTTGGCGCCGCGCAGGCGCACTCCAACGAGCTCGACCACGTGCAGGTCGAGCCCGGCCGCGCGCGCCCGCCACCACCACCGCACCTCGAAGAGCACGAGCGCAAGACCCGTGAAGACGGCGATCCAGGCGCCGATGGCGAACAGCGCGTCGAGCAGGCTCACGCGCTGGCCTCCTCCACCGCCGGAGCGTCGCCGTCCGAAGAGATCGCCTCGGCTGCGACCGCCTCGGGAGCGACCGCGGCGACCACGATTCGATTGCCTTCGACCTCGACCACCTCGACCGCGACGCCGAGAGGCAGGAACTCGCTTTCGGAGACGACGTCGACCCGGTCTTCGCCAGGAGCGTCGCCAAAGCGCGCGAGGCCGGCAGGGCGCAGGGCGGAGACTGTCTCGCCACGACGCCCGAGGAGCGCGCGAAGCTCTTCGCGCGGCGCCTTCCAATCGCGTGCGGACTCGTCGTCCAAGATGAGGCCGCGGCGCGCGCTGCTGTGGAAGAAGACGCGAAAGCCGACGACGAAGACCACCAAACTGGTGACCACCGAGGCGAAACCCCAGCCGAGGCCGAGCTCGACGAAGGCGCGCCAGATGCCCCAGGCGACGACGCCGACGCCGGCAATGCCGACGACCCCTCCGGGCACCACGAGCTCGAGCAACATCAGCGTGTAGCCAATGCACAGCAGGAGGAGCACGGTCCAGAAGCCGTCGGGCATCAGCCCTCCTGCGCCTCTTCGGGTTCGACCAGCCGGACGACGACGCGTCCTTCCACTTGGCGTGTGACCTCGACCGGCGCTCCCTTGTCGATCCACTCCCCAACCGCTTCGACATCGACCCGGCGCCCGTCGAGGCGCGCTTTGCCGGTCGGACGCAGAGCAGTGAGCGCGACGCCGCGGACGCCGAGAAGCCCGGGCTCCGGATCGCGGTGGCTCGCGTATCCCTCTTCGGTCGACAGCGGGCTGGCCAGGGTGATGCCGGCGATCTTGCGCTGCGGCATCCAGCGGATGAGCAGCGCCATCAGGCCGAGGCTGAGCAGGAAGACCCAGCCGACTCGCTCGACCGCGTCCATGGTGAAGGGGTTGTCAAAGCGCACGTCGCTCCAGTCGCCGGCGAGCAGCAGGAGCACCAGCGAGGTGCCGATCGACGCCAGGCCGAGGAATCCGGCGATGCCGAATCCCGGCAGCACCAACATCTCGACCAGCATGAGCACGACGCCGATGCCGAAGAAGATCAGCTCCTCGGAACCCGCGAGATTGACCAACGAGTGGCTGAAGTAGAGCAGCAGCGCGCAGACCAGGGCGCCGGCTCCGAACACCCCGACGCCCGGCGTCTGGAGCTCGAGGTAGCCGAGCAGAAACATGCCGAGCGCCAGCAGCGAGACCACCGGCGCGCTGGTCAAGAACGCGACCAGGTCCTCGGACCACGAGCGATCGACCGAGCCGGCGATCGTCGGCTCGATCTCGAGCCAGCTGTAAATCTCGTCGAGCGACTCGGCCTCGAGGTCGATGAGGCCGAGCTCGAGCGCGCGGCGGGTGCCGAGCGTCAGCAGCTTGCCCTCTTCACTCACATCGGCCACTTCGACCGACGCGTCGACCATCGCTTCTGCCAGATCCGGGTCGCGCCCTTTCGCCTCGGCGGTCGAGCGCATCTCCTCACGGAAGTACGAAAGGTACTTCTCCTCAACCGCCTCCGGCAGCTCCTGGCCGGGGGCCGACTGCACTGGAGTCGCAGCACCGATCGTGCCTCCGGCGGTCATCACGATGACGTCGGCCGCAAGCGAAATGAGCGCACCGGCGCTGATGGCCCGCTTGTCGATGAAGACCACCGTCTTCTGCGAAGCGTCGAGCATCGCGTCGCGCATCGCGACCGCCGCGTCGACCCGACCGCCGAAGGTGTTGAGGCGCAGGATCACGAGGTCTGCACTGACCGTATCCGCCTCTTCCAGCAGGCGCACCAGGTAGGCGCTTTCAGCGAGACCGATGTCGGCGTCGATGCTGCCGAGGACGACGGTCGGCCGCGAGGGATCGTCCGCTGCGTCGGTCTCGGAGACCGTGTCCTCTTCGGAACCTGACTCGGTCTCGGAGGCGATGTCTTCTTCAGAGCTTGGGTCGGCCTCGGAGATGGAGTCCGTCTTGGGACCTGGATCGGCCTCGGAGACGGTGTCGGGCGTCGCCGGATCGGGCGTCTCGGCCACGGCCATCGGCGTCGCGACGAAGACAAGACACGCGGCGATCGCGAGGCACACGGCGACCGGCCCGGCGAAGACGCCGGGTCGGTCGGCTCGGGGCGCGTCGGCGGACGCTGCGTCGAATGCCTGAGAGCTCACTGCGGAATCCTCCTCGGTGGAGCCTGTCGTCGTCCTCGACCCAGCCTCGCGGACGGGTATGTCGCGGAGTCCGCAAAGGCTCTTTGACCGATTCGTCCGCAGCCTAGCATCGGACGCAGCGTGGCCGACAGATTTCAGCCTTTCGCGTCCGCGATCGCCGCCGTCAGCGCCGGCACGATCTCGTGCAGGTCGCCGACGATGCCGTAGTCCGACACGGTGAAGATCGGCGCGTTGGCGTCCTTGTTGATCGACACCACGGTGCTGGAGCCCTTCATGCCGACCAGGTGCTGGATCGCCCCCGAGATGCCGATCGCCAGGTAGAGCTTCGGCGCCACCGTCTGACCGCTCGAACCGATCTGACGGTCGCGCGGCAGCCAGCCGTTGTCGATCACCGGCCGGCTGGCGCCGATGTCGGCTCCCAGCGTCGCGGCCAGCTCTTCGACGATCGGCATGTTCTCGGGCTTGCCGATGCCGCGGCCGACGGCGACCACGACATCGGCCTTCGACAGGTCGACCTGGTCGCCGCCGACGGTCTCGGTGCCCAGGATCTCGCGATCCGCGGTGATCTCGCCGAGCTCGAGCGGCCGCGTCTCGGCACTGCCGGCACGCGCATCGTCGCCCGAGAAGGCGCCGCTCTGGACGGAGAGGAAGGCGACTCCCTCACCGCCGACTCGCACTCGCGCCTGCAGCTTGCCGCCGAGGACCGGCCGGCGGAACAACAGCTCGCCTTCGCCGTCCTCGAACGAGACCACTTCCGGCACATAGGCGGCGCCGGCCTCGTACGCCAGGCGCGCGACGTAGTCGACACTCTGGTAGGTGTGCGGGAAGACGACGAAGTCGGGCGCTGCAGAGCGAATCGCGGGCGCCAGCGCGCCGACGTAGGCTCCCGGCGTATAGGCGCCGAGGGCCGCATGCTCGGCGACGTGCACGGCGTCGAGGTCGAAGCCCGCGACCTCCGCGGCCGCGTCGCCGACCTCGGCGCCGAGCACCACCGCCTCGGCTCGTGCGCCGAGCCGGGCGGCGAGCGCCTGGCCAGCGGCGATCGCCTCGCGGGACATGCGGTGCAGGCCGCCTTCGCGCAGCTGTAGAACGATCCAGATCGTTTTCGCGTCCGCCATCAGAGCACCCTCGCCTCTTTCTGCAGTTTCTCGACCAGACTCCGCGCCGCGGCCTCGGCGTCTCCTTCGATGATCTCGGCCTCGTCGCCGCTCGACGGGAACGACACGTCGACGATCTCGATCCGCGAGCCGGCGGCGCCGATCGCGGCGGACTCGAGCCCGAGGTCGGCCGGCGACGGCGTCGCCAGCGGCTTACGCTTGGCCTTCATGATGCCTTTGAGCGAGGCGTACCGCGGGTGGTTGATGCCCGCCTGCACCTCGATCACCGCGGGCAACTGCATGCGAAAGATCTCGTTGGTGCCGCTCTCCATCTCGCGCGTCACCTTGGTGCTACTGGCGCCGTCCTCGATCTCGACGCCCATCACCAGCCAGGCATGAGGCCAGCCGAGGTGGCCGGCGAGCAGCGACGCGGTCGATCCATAGCCGACGTCGTCGGACTGCGAGCCGCTCAACACCAGGTCGGCCTCGAGCGTACGCACCGCCGCGGCGAGCGCGGTCGCGGTGGCCGCGGCGTCTCCGCCCTGGTACGCGTCGTCGACCAGGTGCACGGCCTCGGCGCAGCCGAGCGCGAGCGCCTTGCGCAGCGCCTCTTTGGCGCGATCGGGCCCGAGGCAAACCGCGACGACGTCGCCGCCGTGCGCCTCGGTGATACGCAGCGCTTCTTCGAGCGCGTACTCGTCGCTCTCGTTGATCACGAAGCGCAGGTCGTCTTCTTCGATCCACCGACCATCCTTGGCGACGCGCAGGCGCGCCTCGGTGTCGGGGACTTGTTTGATGCACACGGCGATGCGCATGGGGCTCTCCTCGAAGCTAAGCCGCGCCGGGCCGCCGCCGGTGGGCGGGGCGACGGGTCGCGGTCGATCCAATCGGTCGATCCAGACTGTCGATCGAGGTTGTTTCGGTCGAGACTGTGCTTCTCGAGGCCGTGTCCATCGAGACTGTGTCCATCGAGACAGTGTCTATCGAGACGAGTCGATCGAGGCAGTGGTTGGAGGCGAAGGCGAGAGATTCCGTCGGCGAGGCCCGGAGTCGAGACTCCGGGCGGTCCGGGTGGCTCTTGAGCGTATCACGCGCCTGGCCGGCCCTTCATGGCCCGACCCTCTCCTCCCGGACCCGTCGAGTCGCGGTAAGTCTCGATGGTTGAGAGCCTTCGCGCCGCGATCCTGATCGCCCGCGGCGGTTTACTGTGGTCAGTGTGCATGCTAGATTGCCGGCGCCGCGGTGTGCATGCCGCCGCGCGGCGCAAACTCGCCACTGCAGCATTCAGCCAGCGAAGGATTCAGCCACCGATGACCTCTCTCGACCTCGCGAGCTTCGCCGCTCTTCCTCTCGCCCAGGCTCAAGGACACGAGCAGAGCATCGTCACTCTCTTCCTGAGCGCCGGCCTGATGGCCAAGCTGGTCTTCCTGGTGCTCGCGGCGATGTCGGTCGGGTCGTGGGCGATCATGGTCTCGAAGCTGATGCAGTACCGCAAGGCGGAGCGCGACGGCGCGGAGTTTCTCGACGTCTTTCGCCGCTCGAAGCGGTTCAGCGAGGTCAATGCCGCCGCTGGGCGCCTATCGGGCAGCCCGCTGGTCGGGCTCTTCCAGGCCGGCTACGCCGAGATCGACGCGCAGGTGAAGGCGGCCCGCGAGCGCGCCCAGCGCGGCGGCGACGCTGCCGACGGTGGCTTCCGCGTCAAGAGTCTCAACGGCGTCGAGCGATCGCTGCGGCGCGCCATCGGCGTCGAATCCGCCGTGCTCAGCCGGGGGACCGCCTTCCTCGCGACGACCGCCGCCGCCGCTCCGTTCATCGGGCTCTTCGGCACGGTCTGGGGCATCATGGTGGCGTTCAACAACATCGGCGTGACAGGGTCGACCTCGATCACCGCCGTCGCCCCGGGCATCGCCGAGGCGCTGGTCAACACAGCCGCCGGGCTGGCCGCCGCGATCCCGGCGCTGATGGGCTACAACTACTTCGGCTCGCGCCTGCGCCAGACCCGCGCGGCGATGCAAGACTTCGTGCTCGAGTTCATGAACCTCACCGAGCGCAACTTCACGTGATCCGGCAGGGCCTCTCTCCGCGAGACTGATTCTCTCGGTGAGCAGCTCCCGGCAAGACGACGACCATGGCATTTCAACTCGACGACGGCCAATCCGACGATCATTCGATGGCGGACATCAACGTCACGCCGCTGGTCGACGTGATGCTGGTCCTGCTGATCATCTTCATGATCACCGCCCCGATGCTCCATCAGGGCGTCGAGGTCGACCTGCCGGAGACTGTCGCCGCCGACCAGATTCCGATGCGCGTCGACGATCCCCTGGTGCTATCGATCCGCACCGACGGCAATGTCTGGATTCGCGACGAGCCGGTGCATCCGACTCTTCTCGTCGAACGCCTCGAGCCGATCCTGGCGACGCGCGACGACGACCAGGTCTTCGTCAAGGGCGACCGCAACATCTCGTACGCACAGTTCATCGAGGTCATCGGTTTGCTCAACCACGGCGGCATCCACCACGTCGGCCTGGTCGCCGAGCCGATCACGCCGGAGGACGTGGGACGGCGATGAGTCTGGCTGTCGATCGCATCCTCGACGATCGCCTCGGCCGCGTGTCGCGCCACCAGCGCTTCAACTACGTTCTCGTCTCGCTGGCCTGCCACACCGTCGGCTCGGCGCTGGTTCTGCTGCTGCCCGGCTTCTTCCACGAGCAGCCGGAGCCGCTGCCGGTGGTCGAGATGATGGTGATTCCGCCGCAGGCGCTCGGCTCCACCGACCCGACGCCGCCAAGCCCACGCGTCGACGAGGCGCCACCGCCACCCGCTCCGCCGCCACCAGCGCCGCCTGTCGAGGAGGTGCCGCCACCATCGGACGTGCCGGTGCTGGTCGAACAGACTGAGGCGCCCGAGCCGGAGCCCGAAGAGCCACGGCGCCCCGATCCTCCGCCACCGTCGGCACCGCCACCGCCGGCACCACCGCCACCGGCGGCCGAGCGCGCCGCGCCACCGCCACCGAGCGCCAGCCCGCTGGCGCGTCGTCGCGGCTCACCCTTCGGCAATCCGGTCGGCACCTCGAGCTCGGCCACGCTCCAGGGCGTCGAGGATCCGAACTTCACCTACGGCTACTACCTCGACCGGGTGCTCGCGGTGATCAGCCAGAACTGGGTGCGGCCGGTGGTCGGCGGGGTCGACGACGCGCTCCTCTACTTCCGCATTCACGACGACGGCACCGTCTCGCAGCTGCGCGTCAAGCGCAGCTCGGGCGACGAGAGCTTCGACGCCGCGGCCCTGCGCGCCGTCGAATCGTCGGCGCCGCTGCCGCCGCTGCCCAAGAGCTACGACAAAGACTCGCTCGGCATCAACCTGATCGTGCGCTGAGCCGAGCCGCACCTAGACCAGGAGCCCCGATGATCTCCCTCGCGTCCTCCCCCTCTCCCGCTCGCCGCGGCCCCGCGCTCACCGCCGTCCCTCTGCTCGTCGCCCTGGCCTTGCTGCTGATCATGGCTCCCGCGTCGCTGGCCCAGCAGCCGGCCGAAGACGCCGGCGATCCGACCATCGTCCTCGAACGGCAGGGACGTACCCAGGTCCGCCTCGCCTACCCGGCGTCCGAGATCGACGGATCGCTCAGCGGCGACACTCTGCAGGCCGCGCGCGAGATCGAGCAGACCCTGCGCGACGACCTCGATCAGACTCGCTTGTTCAACACCATGGGGCCGACCGAGCTCTCGGTGCTCGTGCTCACCGGCGACCGGGCACAAGACTTCGACCAGTATCGATCCCTCGGCAACGAAGTCGTGCTCTACACCGAGATCCAGCGAGACGGCGACAAGCTCGTGCTCGACGCCTGGGTCTACGACCTGCCGAGCCGACAGTCGATTCTCGGCAAGCGCTATCGCGGCACGCTCGACCAGGCGCGCCTGCTCGCCCACTACCTCACCGACGCGCTGCATTTCCAGTTCTCGGGCCGTCCGAGCCTGGCCTTGACCACCATCGCCTTCCAGAGCGAACGCGGCGGCCATCGCGAGCTCTACCTGATGGACTACGACGGATACAACCAGCGGGCGATCAGCGCGCACAAGTCGACCACCGGCTACCCGGACTGGAGCCCGACCGGCGACGCCGTCGCCTACATGTCGTACTTCTCCGGGACGCCGGGCATCTACTACGTCGACCTCGAGTCCGGACAGAAGATCCCGATCTATCGCGACGGTGTTCTCAACTTGTCGCCGACCTTCTCGCCCGACGGGCGTCGGGTCGCGTTCGCATCGAACGTCGGCGCCAACACCGACATCTTCTTGTGTGAGCGCGCGTGCACCCAGCCGCGTCGCATCACGACCACTGGCGCGATCGACACCAACCCGTCGTGGAGCCCGCGCGGGGACAAGATCGCCTTCACCTCGAGCCGTTCGGGCCGACCCAATCTCTACGTGATGGACGCCGATGGCTCCAACGTGCGCCGCATCTCGTTCGAGGGCGACTACAACGACGGCGCGTCGTGGCGCCCGGACGGAACCGAGATCGCCTACGCCAGCCGCAAGAACAATCGCTTCCGAATCGCCATCACCAACCTGGTCGACCTCGAAACGCGGATCGTCGCCCAGGGGCCCGAGAGCTACGAGGAGCCGAGCTTCTCGCCGGACGGCAGCAAGCTGGCGTACACGGTGCGCCGCGGCCAGGAAAGCCAGGTCTTCGTGATGAACGCCGACGGCAGCGACGTGCGCCAGCTGACCCACGAAGGCAACAGCTCGGCGCCCGACTGGTCGCCCCATCCTCAGCGCTGATCCATGCGTCGGCGCAACCTGCTCCGCCCGCCCGAGAATGCCGTGAAGAGGACGTAAATCCAAGTCCAACCGGGCTTTCACCCACTCTGTGCTGTTGAGAACTGAGGGTAGTTTTGTTAAGTTCTCGCCGGACTCGCCCAACCCCTTCCTTACAGGAGACCGCTGAGCATGAACGCGAAGAGCCGCTGGATCGCCCTCGCAGTCTGCATGGTGGCGATGCTGATCGTCACCGGCTGCAAAAATGACAAGCCCACCACGACGCCGCCGGACAACGTGACTTACGAGAAGCCCGTCGAAGACGTCCCGGCGACCCCGACGCCGGCGCCTGCCGCCGACGAAACCGAGATGCAGCCCCCGCCGACCATCCAGGAGCTCAACGAGCAGCTGCAGCGCGACGGCCTGGTCGGCGACGTCTTCTTCGCGTTCGACCAGTTCGAGCTCCGTCCCGATGCCCGGGAGCGGTTGGCGCGCAACGCCGAGTTCATGCAGTCGGCCGAGGGGCGCGACTTGGTCTTCACCATCGAAGGCCACTGCGACGAGCGCGGCACCAACGAGTACAACATCGCGCTCGGCCAGAACCGATCCGACTCGGCCGTCGACTACATCGTCTCGCTCGGCGTCGACCGTGGCCGTCTGAAGACGATCAGCTACGGTGAGGAGCGTCCGTTCTGCACCGAGTCGACCGAAGGCTGCTGGCAGAAGAACCGCCGCGCGCGCTTCGTCGTCACCGGCCGTCGCTGATCCCATGCGCGGAGGAGGTGCGGGGGCTTCGTCTCAGCGGCGCCCGAGCCGGCGGCCCGTCCAGGCCGCGGCTCGGGCATGGAAGCTCGGCGTCACGATCGTCGCGATCGTCGGCGTCGGCTGCACCTCCTCCAGTGACCTGGCGCGCCTCGAGACCAAGCTCGACGCCGTCGAGCTCCAGGTCCTGCAGGTCCAGAAAGACGGCGCGACACGAGACGACGTCGCCGGGGCTCGGCAGGCGGTCGTCGACGAGCTGGCGTCCCTGCGGGGCCAGCAGGCTGAGCTGCAGCGTGCGGTGCAGCAGGTCGGATCGCGCGTCGAGGCGCTCGAGAGCAAGCTCGACGACACCGGCTTCCGGCTGGCCCAGCTGAATCAACAGCTGGCGGCCGCCACGCAAGAGCTGCAGACGCTGCGCGACCTCGCGGAAGCCGTGCGCAGCAACCGGCGCAGCAGTCCGCGGCCGAGCGGGCGCACCGTCAGTGCCGATCCGTCCGCCCCCGAAGATCCTCGGGTGCTCTACGACGACGCGTACGACGACTACGTCGCCGGGAATCTCGACCTGGCGGTTCTCGGCTTCCGTCAGCTCCTGGAACGTTTTCCCGACGGTGAGCTCGCCGACAACGCGACGTACTGGCTCGGAGAGTCGTACTATCGCCAGGGCCGATTCGAAGACGCGATCGCGCAGTTCGATCAGGTCTTGACGCGGTTCACGGGCAGCGATCGCAGCGCAAGCTCCGTGCTCAAGAAGGGCTACGCCTATCTCGAGCTCGGCCAACGAGCCCAAGGTGTCGTGCAGTTGCAGCGCGTGATCTGCGACTTCGGCGGTACGGACGAGGCGCTGCTCGCCACCAACCGCCTCGCAGAGCTCGGCCTGTCGCCGGATTGCTGAGCTCGACCGGCGTTGACTCCCCGACGCCGCTTGGCTATGATTCCGCGGCTGCCCTTTCCCGGCCGCCGGGCCTCCCCTACCCTCGCGGCGCCGCAGAATCCCATCCCGTCTCCAGGGATACCATCCAGTTTGCGATCGAGCGCTCCGAGCCACCGTGTCGGTGACGGCGCCTCGACCGAAGGATCGAATTCGACACATGGCCAATTCCAAGTCTGCAGAGAAGAGAAACCGTCAGTCCATTGTGCGCCGCGACCGCAACCGGGCCCACCGCTCGCGGATGCGCTCGGCGGTGAAAGAGCTGCGTACGGCGATCGCCGAGGGCGACGCAGCGACCGCGCGTGAGCTGCTGCCCGGCACGCTCTCGCTGGTCGACCACACGGCGCAGCGCGGCGTGATCCACGACAACGCCGCGGCGCGCACCAAGTCGCGCCTCCAGCGCCAGGTCGACGCTCTGAGCTGAGCTCGCGTTTTTCCGGACGAAGAAACGCCCCGCCGGCCTGGTGCCGCGCGGGGCGTTTTCTCGTGACAAACCCTGGCGAAGGCCGGGGGTTCAGAAGCCCTCGAGCAGGTCCGTCACCAGCGTCTCGGCGAAGGGTTCCGCGGTCTCCTCGATCGCCAGGTTCTCGCGATCGAAGAAGGTCAGCCCGGTGTCGCTCACCGGGTAGTCTTCGCGGAAGACGTACCGCGAGTTCTCCCACAGAACCTCGCCCGCTTCGTCTCCCGGCTCTGGCTGGCGCTCGAGCCGCATGTCGGCGGTGATCGTGATCTCGAAATCGCTCGCCAGGCCGGTGGCGTCGAACGTCAGTGGCCGGAGGCGGAAGTCGACGATCGACCCACGGAGAATCGCATCGGCCTCCGAGCGCTCGTTGACCACGCTGAAACGGCGCCGCGTTACGAGCTCGTCGATCACCGCCTCGGTCAGGATCTGTTCGACCTGTGAGCGCGGAGTCTTGTTCTCGAGTGGCTCGACGTAAATGTCGCGAACGTCTTCAGGAAGGTTGCTCGCCTGGCCGACGAGAGCGTATCCGCAGCCTCCCAAGACGAGCAGGGCGAGGCCGAGGAGGGCAAAGCCGAGAACGCTGCCGAGCAGCCGGCCTGGAGACTGCGGAGCCTCCGTCTGCGGAGACGCCGCCTGCGGAGACGCCGTCTGCGGAACTGTCTGCGGAACTGCCTGTGGAACGAAAACTCGCACGATCATTCCTCGAACGGTCGGATTCGCAAGTCGGTCGACGGAACCGGTCAACGGGTCGGGTGGCCGACCCTCCCGGGAATGGAGCCGTCGGGGCGGACGGAATGGCGGTACAGGACGTCGTGGGGCTCGATCTCGGCGCGGTGTGGCGCGAACGAGATCGCCGCGCGTTGGCGAGGCGCGAGCCGGATGCGGCGCTCGACGGTTTCGGTACCGGCGAGCACGAGACGCAGATGATACTCGCCCGGCTCGAGACCGACAAAGGTCGTCTTGCCGTCGATCAACGAATGGGTCCAGCGAGTCGAGTGGCCTTCGAGCAGCGCCAGGCCGCTCGCGCGGTCTTCGACCCGCACCTGGAGCGCCGCGGCGATGCGCCGCTCGGACAGGCGTCGTGCGCGAATCCCTGGCCCGGCGTAAGGATACGCGTCGACCGTCTCGATGCCGTCGCGGCGCTCGAGAAGCAGGCCGTCGAGCCCCTCCGCCAGGTCGAGCTCCTCGCTCGCCAGACGCACATAGGTCGCCGGGACGTAGTGATGACTGTGCAGCGGATCACTGTCGACCCAGCCCAGGTCGGCGAAACGAGTCTCGATCCAGCGATGAAATCCGTGCGGTCCGCCGGTCGCCTCGCCGACGACGTAGCCGGCGACCTCGCGTGCCTCCAACCCGGCCGCGGTCGACAGCGCGACCGCCAGGCGTGCCAGTCCGGTGCAGTATCCGCTGCGCCGCGCGAGCACCGAGGCGGCGTCTTGCGGCGCCTCGCGGTCGAGGTCGTACGCGATGTTGCGCGCGATCCAGCCGAGCAGCCGCGCCGACGCTTCCAGCTCAGTGCCCGCACCAAGCGTCACTGCACGTACCAGACGGCGCAGCGGCAGATCACCGGCCGCGTGCTCGTCGTCCGCAGCGTCGTCGTCCGGAAGAGGCGGTGGCTCGAACGGAGTCAGGCTGCGCAAAGGCGAGGCGTCGATCTCGATCGCGATCTCGCCGTTCGTCGCCTCGACGAGGCGATAGCCGACGTTCGAGTAGGGAGAAATCTCTGCACCCGGGGGCGGCAAGATTCGAGCACGATCAACGCCCTCGACGGCGAGACCGCTGGCCGCCACAGAATGCGCGCCGAAGCCGAGAGACGCGGCGACCATGAGCAGGAACGCGGTGAGAGCTCCGAGCGAGTCGACTCCGCACAACTCTCCGCGGCGTTCCGGTCGAGTCACTGCCGGTCCTTCAGCGCCTTCGACTTCAGGACACCGTCGAGCAATCCGTTGACGAAGCGGCCCGAGTTCTCCGAGCCGTACTTCTTCGCCAGCTCGATCGCCTCGTCGACGATCACCACCTTCGGCACATTGCTCTCGTGCAGCATCTCATAGAGCGCGAGGCGCAAGATGTTGCGATCGATCGAAGGCATTCTCTCAAGGCGCCAGTTCTCGGCGTGCTCGCGGATCAGCGCATCGACCTCGTCGGCGCTGTCGAGAGTGCCCTGCACCAACGTCTTGGCGTACTCGAAGCTTTCCTCGATGCGGTCACGGCCTCCCGACGCAGGATTCGAGCCCGACAAGAAGTCGTCGATGTCGAATGCGCCGAAGATTTCTAGCGGCGGCCGCCCACCGATCTCGTGCTGGTAAAGCATTTGTAGCGCCATTTCGCGGGCCCGACGCCGCTTCCCCACCGCCCTCTCCCTGCGTCGCTGTCGGCTCACGATCTTCTCACGATCTTGGTTTGTCCTTGAATCGAATCCGAGAGACCACGGAAACCATCTCGAGGGCCGCGTGCGCGGCCTCCCATCCCTTGTTGCCGGCCTTGCCGCCGGCGCGTTCTACCGCCTGCGCCGACGTGTCGCAGGTCAGGACGCCGAAGCCGACGGGCAGCCGATGGGCGGACCCGACGGCGGCGACTCCGCTCGCGCACTGGCCGCACACGTAGTCGAAATGCGGTGTTTCGCCGCGGATCACCACGCCGAGAGCGATCAACGCGTCATAGCCGCCGGCTTGGGCCAGCTCGTCGAGCGCCAGAGGCAGCTCCCAGGCGCCCGGCACGCGAACGACGTCGATCCCGGACTCGGCGGCGCCGTGCCGGAGCAAGCAGTCGAGCGCACCTTCGAGCAGCAGGTCGACGATGCGGCTGTTGAAGCGGGCGGCGACGACGCCGAAGCGTCGATCGCTCGCGTCGAGCATGCCTTCGATGATGTCTGGTGAGCGCATGACAGGCGGGATCGGCCGCTGCCCCTCGAGGCTGGTTCAGGCGCCGAAGCTGGTCGGCGGAACCAGGACTGGTCGAGCGACGTTGGGTGAAGCTTGGGGGGAATTCGAGGAAGACCTCGGGGGAGAATTGGTCGGGACGGCGAGATTCGAACTCGCGACCACCTGAACCCCATTCAGGTACGCTACCAGACTGCGCCACGTCCCGACGCGGCTGAGATCTTAGCAGAGCGGCCGACCCCGAGTCACCCTCTGGGGTTCGCGAGTTGGGTCGCGAAGAGCGTGCGGAATGGGCCGAGCGACGAGGTCAGCTCGGTGCGGGTGCATCGAGCCGGTCGAGGATCGCACGCGCCTGGCGCAGCGCGACTTCGACCCCGTCGCGCAGAGTTTGTAGCCGCTCCCGCGACGCGTTGTCAACCCTCGGCGCGGCCTCGACAGGCGCGACGTCGGCGCCGGCCTGGGGACGCCCGTCGGGTGACGCGGCGAGCTCGGCCTCCAGCTTCTTCTTGGCGCCGGCGATCGTGTAGCCCTCGTCGTAGAGGAGCTCTTTCACACGTCGAATGATCTCGATCTCGCGCTCACTGTAGGTACGCTGACCCGAGCGGCTCTTCGACGGGCTGAGAAACGGAAACTCGGTTTCCCAGTAGCGCAGCACGTACGGCTGCACGTCGAGAAGCCGGCAGGCTTCGCCGATCTTGTAGTAGAGCTTCTTGGCCACTCGAATTCAGCCCGAGCGTCAGCTCTCGTCGTCGTCGACGACGACGGTCTTCAGGCGCCTCGAAGGCTTGAACGTGAGCCCGGTGCGGGGAGGAATGAACATACGCTCGCCGCTCGCCGGATTGACTCCGGTTCGTCCTTCGCGCTCGGTAATCTCGAAGGCGCCAAAGTTTCGGATCCGCACCGGACGCCCGCCTTGGAGGCTCGATTTCACGCTGGTGAAGACGGCTTCGACCGCCTCGGCCGCTTCAGCCTTGGTGAGACCGCCGTGGCGCTTGTACACGGCGTCGATCAAATCGGCCTTCGTCGTCCCTGAGAGTTTGGGCAGTTTACGGCTCACGCTGACTCCACGGCCTGACTTCGCGATCTGTGCGGATGTGCGGACTCACGTCTCGGTCTGCGGAGTGAGCATCGCCGAGTGAGCTCCGCACTCCGGCAGAGGGCTAGATGACGGTGAGGGTAGGTCCGGCAACGTGTTTCGAGTATAGGCGACGCCGCCTGGGAGCGACAAGGGCGATTGCTCTCAAGCGCGGCGCCGAATCACCAGACGGATCGGAACGCCGGAGAGATCGAGCTCATCCCGCAAGCGATTCTCGAGATATCGCCGATAGGTGTCGGTGCGCTCGAGGGTCCGGTTGGCGAAGAGCATGAACGTCGGCGGCGCGGTCTTGACCTGGGTCGCATAGTAGACCCGCCACGGTCGGCCGCCGACCTGTGGCGGCTGGTGCATCGCGACGGCCCGCTCGAAGAGTCGATTGACTTCGCTGGTCGAGAGCTGAAGACGCGAGCGCTCGAGGGCGCTCGCGACCGCCGG
Source organism: Acidobacteriota bacterium (assembly GCA_039194425.1). Classification (GTDB taxonomy): domain Bacteria; phylum Acidobacteriota; class Thermoanaerobaculia; order Multivoradales; family J023; genus JAUIJL01. Next base: position 294,217 of record JBCCVZ010000002.1, read on the forward strand.
CAGAAGACGATCGACCCGCCGACCGGTGAGCGCCGAAAGATTGACGCGCGAAGGCGAGGCGAGCAGCTGATCGAGCCGCAGCCAAGACTCCTCGAGCTCCGTGCGCGCGTCGTCGTCGAGCAGATCCCACTTGTTCACCGCCACCACAACCGGCCGACCGAGATCCCAGGCGAGGCCCGCGATCGTGCGATCACCCGTGGTGACTCCGGCCGCGGCATCGACTACCAGGACGACCACCTGGGCGCGCTCGATCTGTCGCCGGGCGAAGAGCACCGCGATCTCTTCGGCGACGCCGGAGACCTGACTGCGGCGCCGGATCCCGGCGGTGTCGATCAGCCGATAGGTCACGCCATCGACGTCGAGCAGGCTGTCGATCGGATCGCGCGTCGTGCCGGCGACCGGCGACACCAGCACACGCGGCATGCCGAGAAGCTTGTTGATCAGCGACGACTTGCCAACGTTGGGTCGACCGACGACCGCGAGCGAGGGGATGCCGTCGTCGAGCGGCTCGGCGTTCGTCGCGGTGTCACCGTCTGCGAGGTCACCGTCTGCGAGGTCACCGTCCTCGAATTCGCCGTCTTCGACAACACCGCCCTCGAAGGCCGCCTCGGACGAGGCACCCGCCGGTGAGGTCTCGGCCTCGGCCGGGAGAAGCTCGCGCAGAAGGTCGAAGAGATCACCAATGCCGAGGCCATGCTCCGCCGAGACCAGGACCAGGCGGTCGACCCCGAGGCGGTAAAACTCGTGCTGCTGCTCGCGCGCCGCGTTGGTGTCCCCTTTGTTGACCACGGCGATGGTCGGTTTGCCGGTGCGGCGCAGCGTCGACCACACTTTCTCGTCGGCCGCCGTCGGACCGTCGACGCCGTCGACCACGAAAAGCAGAACCTCGCTTTCCTCCACCGCCAGCATCACCTGCTCGCTGAGACCCAGAGGGTCGTCGCCGGGCACCAGTCCACCGGTGTCGATGAGCTCGATCGAGTGGCCCGGGTCGATCTCGAGCCGACTCGCCAGCCGATCGCGGGTCACCCCCGGCTGATCGTGAACGATCGCCTGGCGCCGGCCGACCAGCCGATTGAAGAGGGTCGATTTACCGACATTGGGTCGGCCGACGATGGCGACGACGGGAAGAGGCTGCATGGCGCGCGGTTCGGGGTCGGTCGGCTCGACTGGCGGCTCAGGAGTCGACCGTCTCGAGCACTTCACGGTAGAGGACGACCCAGCCGTCGTCCTTGCGCTTGAGCTGGTACGTCACGAGATTCTCCTGCCCCAGGCTCTCGTTGACCAAGCGCTCGCGGTCGAGGGTGTACGAGCGCACGTCCCAGGTCTCGCGCGTCGTGGCGTAGGCATTGGCATAGTTCCACGCCGTCACCTTGTCGAATTTCACGTCGACCAGGGTCGGGACGTAGATTTGACCCCGATCGGCCAGGCCGTCGACCAGAACCTCGATGCGCGAGACCTCTTTCGGCACCACGTAGGGCTCGAGCAGGCTCGGGTCGCGCTCGGCGTAGGCCTGTCCGAGTGCCGGCAGATACTCGTCGAAGAACGGTCGCAGGTCGTCGGCGTCGAGGTCCGGCTGGCCCGGCGCTTTGCCGCAGGCCACCGTGGTGAGAAGCACCGCGACAAGGCCCAATCTCGCCACGAATCCGGCGAATCGCTGGAGTCTTGGCGTTGGCATTTCGGGCTGCGGGGCGTTCGGCTGCGGTGCGTGCGGTCGGTGGGAACTCATCGTCTTCAGCATACCAGCCTAGACCCGACGAACCGCCGGTCGGTTCCGCTCACTAAGGGCCTTGAGACGCGAAAACCCGGTCGCCGGGACCGGGTCGAGCGTCGCGAGACGGGAGGGAGAGATGGTGCGAAAGGGGGGACTCGAACCCCCACGTCCTTGCGGACACAAGATCCTGAATCTTGCGCGTCTACCAATTCCGCCACTTTCGCAGGCTGCCTCGCGGCAGGGTCGGGCGACGTCGCCCAGAGGGCCGCCGCCGCGGAGGCGAGATTCTAGGCGAGCCGACCGTCGCCGTCAAGGCCTGCCCGCACATCCCGGCTGGCGGGACCGATCGTCAGCCGTCGCCGCGTCGCTCTTCGACGAAATCGGCCAGCGCCTGGACCGACGCCATCGCCTCGCTGCCCATTTCCTCGTCGTCGATCGCCACCCCGAGCTCACGCTCGATGCCCAGCACCAGCTCGAGTGCGTCGATCGAGTCGAGCCCCAAGCCTTCGTCGCCGAAGAGAGGCTCGGCGCTGTCGATCGAATCGGGCTCGATCTCGAGCTTCAGCCGGTCGACGATCATGTGCTTGATGCGCGCTTCGAGCTCTTGGCGATGCGAGGTGTCCATAGCGGCGCGGATCGTAGCACAGCGCTCCCTTACCGAGCTTGTGCGCGTGTGTCACAATCAGAGCCTTCCGCCCTGCCGGCGATCATTGTCCACTGCCTCTCCCCGAATGCCTCGCACCGACATCTCTCCCCTCACCGTCAATCGCCTGTCAGTCTACCTGCGCGTCTTGCGGAGCCTTGAACGAATGGGCGTCGAGCGCATCTCGTCGCGTCAAGTCGCGGAGCGCTTTGGGCTCTCGGCGGCGCAGATGCGCAAAGATCTCGCGCGATTCGGTGAGTTCGGGATCCGCGGTGTCGGCTACGACGTGCCGAGCCTGCGGAAGACGCTCGAGCGAGTGCTCGGGCTCGCCGACACCCATCCGCTGGTGATCGTCGGCGCCGGTCGCATCGGCACCGCGCTCGCCCGCTTTCCAGACCTCGAGTCGCGCAACTTTCGCGTCGTCGCCGTCGTCGACATCGATCCCGCTCGCATCGGTGAGCCGGTCGCCGACGGGCGCCTGCGGGTCCAGGACGCGTCCGCGCTCGATGCCATCGTCGCGTCCACCGGAGCCGAGATCGGCGTCCTGGCCGTGCCGGCCGAGGCCGCGCAGGACAACTACGAGCAGCTTGCCGCGACTGGAATTCGCGCCGTCTTGAACTTCGCCCCGGTGCAGATTCAAGAAGTCAACGACGTGCGCGTCAAGACGGTCGATCTGCTGATCTTCCTCGAAGAGCTCGCCTTCTACTTGCTCTGACGAGTGTCCGGACAGGCGCGAGGCTGTCCGGACACCGCGCTGGCCACCGACGTCGGCACCTTTGGGAACTACGACGTCGTCGCCAGCCATCTCGATCTCGGCGTCCGCACGTTCCCCCGCTTTATGGTCGATGTCGACGGCGACCAGCGAGCCGACTTCTGCCGCGTCGATCTGCCGGACGACACGGCCATCGCCATCCGGGCCAGGCGCGTGAACCGCGACGACTACGGCGGAAGCGATGGCTGGCAACGCTTCTACGGCAAGGTCGACGGACGAGTCGATGCGCCGCCGAGCTCACGCCTCTGAGGTCGGCAGACGTCGCGACCCGTCCTCGCCGTTCAGCGGCGGGGGCGCCTGCGTCGAGGTCCCTTGAGACCCTCGAACGGCTCGCCGTCGGCTTCACGTTCGAGCGCGGCATCAATCTCCGGTCGGTCGCGGACAGCAGCTCGCCGCGACCAGGACCGGATCGACTGTCTAAGACCCTCGGACCCACGGTCGACCAGGCTCGGGAACACACGCTCCAGCCGCGCGCCGGCGCTCAACCACCCGAGACCCAGGGCGACGAGCGAGAGCACAGCGGCGACCACGACCGACCCGGCGCCGAGTCCGCGGAGGACGACGACGTCCTCCGGCCGCTCGGGGTCGAAGAAACACGAAACGTCGGCACCGATCGGGAATCGCTCGAGATCGTCAGCACTCGCTCCGGCGGACTCGGTGGCGAAGCCCGACGACACGAGTGTGCGTCCCTGTGCCTGGTAGCGAAGAGCGAGGTGCGGCTCGTACCACGTCGTCGTCGTGGTCGCTCCGGAGGTGCTCGAGGACCGGCTTGTGGTTTCGACCTCGACCCGGCGATCGAGCACGGTGCACGTGGTCTCTTCCAGCGTTCGTGTCGTCCGCCAGGCGTCGCGGATCATCGAGACGACGAAGAGAGCAAGGAGAGCAGCGAAAGCCCCGGCCGCGACACGACCGAGGAGAGTCTGGTGCGTGAAACCGACCTTGCGCGCGATCAACCAGGCGACGAGGAGGCACGGGGGACCCAGGAGCAGGAGCCACGACACGAGGCTCCAGCCTCCGTACAGCGGGCCGTCGAGCTCGAGGGGTGTCGCATAGGCGACCGCCGCCTGTTCCCTCATGTCGTCGTCGATCAGCCCGTAGCCGAATGCTCGCACCGTGACGTCGAGATCTCCCTTCTCGGGTCGGCGCGCCAGGACTTCGATCTCCAACCGACCGAGCGAGCGAGGCGGCAGATGCATCTGGGGCCAGCGGACCGTCCTCGTCACGGGAGCGAGGTCGGGCAGCGCCACGCGGCCGCCGTGCGAGGCCGCGACGAAGAAGGCCGCCGTGTTCAGTGACGCCTCGACCTCCCAATCGACGGCCTGCTCCGAGGGATTGGCGATGATCGCCTCGATGCCCACAATGTCGCCGAGCGCCGGCTGCTGCGCCGACACGAACCGGGCCTGCGTCACCAGCCGTTCGGAATCCGCGGGTAGATCTTCTTCGAGCAGCCAGTCGGTCAAGCCACCCGGCGAGTCGAGGCCGCGCGGACTGGTCGGCGCGGCGCCCCCTGCTGCCGCATCGAGAAGAGGCCGCGCCAGATCCGGTGGCGGGTAATAATCGGCAACGAACCGTCCGAGGCGATCCCGTGCTCGCGGGTCGGCCCCGGCCGCGAGCAGCGCCTCGACGATCGCCGGATCGCTCGAATTCGCGAAGACCAGGGGTGTGCGGTCGAGGTCGTCGCGCGCGTTCGGGTCGGCTCCCGCCGCGAGCAGCAGGCGGACTCGTTCCGGGTCGCGTCCGTTCATCAACGGTGTCCGTCCGCGCTCGTCGCGAATCTCCGGATCGAATCCGGCGTCGAGAACGAGCCGCAGAATCTCCGGGTCCTCGATCTCGTCGAGGAGCGGCGTGCCAAACGTGGTCCGGAGCCTCGGTGCGTCGACACCGAGCCGCGTCAAGCGCTGCACGCGGTCGATCTCCACGGCTTCGATCGCCGCCTCCAGCTGCGCGACCCGCAGATCGAGCGCTCCGTCGCCGAATGGTAGGTGCTCGAGCCAGGCTCGCGGTGCGCACGGCACGAGCGGCAGGAGGGCGACGACGAGAAAGGCGACGCCGAGGAGGCGTCCGGGGGTGTTGCGCGCGCCGACGAGAAGAGCGAACGCGATGGCCGCCGCCACGGCGCCGCCGACGACCAGCGCCACCAACAGGCCGCCGTCGGCCAGGCCCCGGAGCGCCAAGAAATAGCCGCCCGCGAGTAGAGCGAGGGCGACGAACCAGCGGCCACAGCCCTTCCCGGATTCGCTGCTCGACATGGGTGCCTGGCCGGTGCCCGTCGTCTCGAGTCCTGTCGTGTCCGCTTCGGTCATCGGCTCGCTCCCATCGCGCGATTTCGCAGTTTCTTCGGAGTTTGCGCGGAATCGAACGCCGCTCGCCCGTCTATCTCTAACATGTTGGCCAGAACTCTATCCGCGACTCCCTGGGGCGTCGATGCGCGCCGGGTCCAGGTGGAGGCCGATGTCCACAACGGCCTGCCACAGACACACATCGTCGGCTTGCCCGACGCGTCGGTCCGAGAAAGCCGAGAGCGTGTGCGCTCGGCCATCGTCAACAGCGGCTTCGAGGCACCGCCCAAAGTGGTGATCATCAACCTTGCGCCCGCCGACCTCAGAAAGGAGGGGAACCACCTCGATCTGGCGATCGCTCTCGCCCAGCTTGCGGCGCGCGACCAGCTCCCCCAGTCGGCGCTCGATGGCCGTCTCTTCTGCGGCGAGCTCGGACTCGACGGCTCGGTACGTCCGGTGCGAGGCGGCCTGGCGCTCGCCGACCTGGCGGCGCGCGAGGGCCTGCGCGAGCTGATCCTGCCCGCGGCCAATGCCGGGGAAGCGGCGGCGCTGGGCGCACTGCCGGTGATCCCGGTACGCAGCCTCGCCGAAGCCGTCGACCACCTCGAGGGCGCGACCATCGCGCCTGTCGCCGGAGCGCCGCCGACCGTCTCCGACGACGTCGGCGACGAACCCGACTTGTCGGAAGTGCGCGGCCAGACCGCAGCCAAGCGCGCGCTCGAAGTCGCCGCCGCCGGCGGCCACAACTTGCTCTTCATCGGCCCCCCCGGCTCGGGTAAAACAATGCTCGCCCGGCGCCTGCCGGCGATCTTGCCGCGTCTCAACCTCGCCGAGTCGATCGAGGTGACCAAAATCCACTCCCTGGTCGCCGAGGAGCCGCCCTCGAAGCTCCTTTCCCTGCGACCCTTTCGCAGCCCCCACCCCGGCGTGTCGGCCGCCGGCATGATCGGCGGCGGCTCGATCCCTCGCCCGGGCGAGGCGAGCCTGGCCCACGGCGGCGTGCTCTTCCTCGATGAGCTGCCCGAGTTCAAACGCGACGCGCTCGAGTCCTTGCGCCAGCCGATGGAAGAAGGGCACGTCACCATCGTCCGCACCCGCGCGCGCCTCGATTTTCCCGCCCGATTCGCCTTGCTCGCGTCAATGAACCCCTGTCCTTGTGGGCATTTGGGCGATCCGCGCCACCAGTGTCGGTGCCCGCCACCGCTCGTCCTACGCTATCGTGGGCGCGTTTCGGGGCCGCTTCTCGACCGCATCGACCTTCACGTCGAGGTCCCGGCACTGTCGCTGCAGGAGCTGAATGCTCCCCCCGGCGAGCCGAGTGTCGCCGTCGCCGAACGGGTGCTCCACGCCCGGCAGCAGCAGCGCAAGCGCTTCGGCGAGGGCTGCGCGACGCCGATCAACGCCGCCATGGACACCGAGGCGCTACATCGTCACTGCCGGCTCGACAACGCGGCTCGCCACCTCCTCGACACCGCCTTCGAGCGCCTCAAGCTCTCGGCGCGCGCCGTCACCCGCATCCTCAAAGTCGCGCGCACCATCGCCGACCTAGCGGGTGGCGACATGATCGAGGCTGGTCACCTCGCCGAAGCGATCCAGTACCGCTCGCTCGACCGGCGGGTGGAGCCATGACGAAGGACTTCCGGTCCACCGCAGCCCATCAGCTCGCATCCTTCGGCACGGTCGAGCAGATGGCCGGGTCATGTGCCACCTCAAGACCAGTTTGGCGAGGAAGTCGGGCGTCTCCACGACTGGGAGGGCTCCCACTTCGACGATCGCTACCGCTCGATCCCGGTGAGCGATGAAAGCGAGGCACAGGAGAGAGACTGCGCTATCTGGCCCGAGTCGACCTGAGCTATGCTCCTCCGAGAGCCTCGTCTTCCCTGGCCGAGAGCGCGACCCCGGCGTCTCGCACTGATGCCGTGCAGACACTCCGCGCAGGGCTACTGGTGCGGAAACAGCGCCTCGAGGACCTCAGCCATCCGGCCCTGCCACATGCCCCAGCCGAAGCCGTCGTCGCTTTCGATGATTGTCGGGCGATAGCCGTTCCTTTCGAGCGCCGCCACCATGCTCTTCGCATCTCTACGAGCGTCGAAGTCCCAGAACGGGTAAGAACGATCGTGCGAGCTCCAGTGGAACACCAACTCCAAGTCATGCTTCTCGCCCGAGACCGCGGCCATGAGGTCCTTTTCGAGCGCGCCGTGCTCGTAGGACTGGGCGGCGGCCCGGGAAACGGTACCCGGGTGGCGCAGAGCAAGGTACATGGCCGCGAAGCCGGCGCCGCTGCCGTAGGAGCCCTGCCCTAGGACAGCGCGGGACTCGCGGCGAGCGTCGGTGCGGAATGATTTGTCGAGGAGCGGGATGAGCTCCTCGACTTGCGCCCGGGTGTAGTCGGCAGTCTTCAGGCCGCCGAGTTCGCTCCGGTTGGCCGGGACGAAGGCTACGATCATCGGTGCGACCGTATCGCCGATCAGATTGTCGAGGCTCCTGTCCATTTTCCCGTTCGAGATGGCCTGGCCCGCGTCGTTGACCACCAGAAGTGGGTAGAGGTCGGCGCCCTCGGCGTAGCCCGGCGGAAGGTAGATCTGAAGCTCGCGCTCGTTGTCCAAAAGCTCGCTCTTCCACGGCAACGTGTCGATGCTGCCGCGCGTGCCCTCGGGTTCGCGCAGGTGAGACGGAGGCTGCCAGCCGGTAGTTGCGAGCAGCGATCGCTCGCGGTTGTCGATGCCAGTCGTCTGCGGATTGCCCGGGTCGGTCATTCGCTCGTCAAAGACCGTGAACTGATACGAGAAGACGGCTTTCTCGGGCAGCTCGTAACTTCGGAAGTAGAGGTCCGTGCCTGGGACCCGATTCATGGTGTGCTCGGTGCCCCCGGGGATGAAGTTGCCGGTGATCGCCAGGTCTTCGACCTCGCCGTGGTAAACGAAGTGCACCAGCTTGCCCTCGAGAATCGGCAGGGTTTCATGCTTGGCCAAGAAGCGCTCGACTATCTCGCGCTTGTCCTCGGCCGCCACGAGCTTCCTGACGAAGGCGCCGAAGTCTCCGCGCAGGTCCCAGTCGGCGCCCGCTCGCTCGGCACCGGCTGACGGTGCCGAATCTGCTTTCGTGACACCGATCGCCGACACATCGGCCAGGTTTCGCACATAGATCTTGCCCGCGGCAAAGCTCGGCCTAGTGAGGTAGCCGCGCTCTAGGGCTCTGACCCGCGAAACCTCCATGTAACCTTCCGGCGTGGCTTCCGCGACCACGATCTCGCCGGAGCGAATCAAGATCACCAAGTGACCATCGATCAGCATCAGGTTGCCAATACCCGGCGGCCGTGACCTCCAGACCTTCTCGCCGGTAGCAGCGTCAACGCAGGTCAAGAAGCCGCCGGCGAAGCCGTAGAGGTAGCCTTCATAGGGCACAGGGACGGCGAAATTGCCCTGGCTGCGCAGCGCGCGGGAACGCCAGGCCTCCTTCACTGTATACCCATCGGGGGTTCTGCCGACCTGAAAGAGGGCCGACTCGCGTCCGTCGATCAAGAGGATCCCGCCCTCGCCCACCGGCACCGGTTGAGCCGTGCCGAAGCCCCGACGGTCACCATCGGTGTGACGGTGCTGCCATAGCACATCCCCGGTCTCGGGAGACAAGCCGAGCAGGTTTCGGTCGGTGACCGCGACCAACGAGATCTCGCCCGCGAGGTCGAATACGAGTGGCGACTGGTAGGTGACCGAATCGTCCCCGGTCGACCAGCGCAACGCGCCAGTATCGCGCTCGAAAGCCGAAATCGAATGCCCGTCTTCCCCGCCGGTCTCGACCACCAAGAGATCGTCGATCACGGTCGGCGCGGTGGTGAATCCGGCCGACGGCATCACAGCACCGAAGTCGGCCGGCAGATCCAGTCGCCATCGCTCCTTGCCGTCTTGCAGGGAAACGGCGAAGAGATCGCCCAACGCACCCAAACCGTAGACCACACCACCGTCGATCGTCGGCGTCGACAGGGGCCCGTCGTCGGCATCCGGATCCCCTTTGTAGGTATCCGAGATCCGGTAGCGCCACAAGTCGGTGCCGGTCGACGCATCGAGCGCCACCAGGTAGTCGGACGTGCCGTCCGAGAAGGTAGTCACGAGCCGCCCGTCGACTACCAGGATCCCCGAGTAGGCAGAGCCCAGGGGCCGCGACCACAGCCGCTCGAGACCGAAAGCGCCGCCGTCGAATAAGCCGTTGCCCAGCGACGTGAGGTCGCCGTCCGGACCGCTCCACACCGGCCAGTCTCCGTCTTCGAGCGGAGGGCTGACCGAGCGCTCGGTTTGGAGCCCGGAGTCGGACTCGGCGACTGCGACACTGGCCAGGGCAAGCAGAATGAGGCAGATCAAAACAAGTCTTCTCTGGTGCAAGGCGGACTCCTCAACGATTGATCCTCAGGTTCCAGAGCCCGAGCCCTGGCTCTTCGAGAGAGTCTTCGCCATGCCCACACAGCCGGCCAGGAATGAACTCGTGATCGCCGTGATCTTGTCGTGATCTGCCCGAGGGATGGCGCCCAATCGACAGATCGTCGACGAATCGAGAGTCCGCCGGAAAGACTCGATCGGCCCTTGTCACCGCCGGAGCCTGGGACATAATCGGACCATGCAGACGCTGAACACCCTGCGGATCGGCGAGTTCGACGTCGAGCCTTCGCTCAACCGGCTCTCGCGAGGAACCGAGATGCACACGGTCGAGCCCAAGGTGATGGATCTGCTGATGCTGCTTGCCGAATCGCCGGGACAGGTCTTTGGCCGAGACGAGATTCTCCGGCGCGTATGGCCTGAGACCACGGTCCAGGACGACGCCTTGCGCAGGGTGGTGACCTTGCTCCGGCGGGTGTTCGAGGACGATCCGAAGGAGCCGGAGTACATCGAGACCATCACCCGTCGTGGCTATCGATTGGTGGCTCCGGTGTCGCATCCGGGCCCGACGCATTTCGTCGCGCGAAGAGAGTCTCGGCTGTGGGGAGGCATCGCGCTGCTCCTCGGCTTGATCCTCTCAGCGGGCTGGCTGGTCCTGCGAGGAGGTGCTGACGCAACCCAGCGTGAGGGCGCCCCACCCAACTCACAGCTCGCCCTGCGGCCCCTGACCAGCCTCCCAGGCCATGAGTCGGAGCCGGTGTTCTCGGCGGACGGCAGCACAGTTGCCTTCATTCACAAGGACGACGGCGAGAGCGCCTTGCTGGTGATGGACATTCTAGAGGTCGAGGCCCGGCAGATTCTGCAGCGTCCCCGCCTGTCGGGGCCCGCCTGGTCCCCGGACGGCGATCGTGTGCTGGTGGTGGCCCGTGGCGACGACTGCGAGATCCTTTCCGTCACGGTCCGCGATCCGTCGACGGTCCAGAGCCTGTACGCTTGTAGCGAGGGAGAGCGAGTGGACACCGTCCTCCAGCCCGACGACGAAACGCTGGTTTTCAGCCGCCGCCCCGCGCGCTTTGGCGCTCCTTGGCGGGTGCATCGCTACGATCTCGCGACGCGAGAGAGCACCCAGCTGACTCTTCCCGTCGATCCTGGATACGGCGACGTCTTCTTGGCACTGTCCCCGAATCGCCAGCAAGTTGCTGTGATCCGTCACCTGATCGGTGAGCGCTCGAAGCTGCTCATTCTCGACTGGGCATCGGGAGCCCAAGAAGTGATCGACCACTTCCCCGACACGACCTGGCGGGTTTCCTGGTCTCGAGACACACGGTCGCTCGTCTTCGCCGACGGGACCGGCCTCTACCGCTTCGGCCTGGACGGCAGCGGGACGCAGAGACTGATCTCCAGCACGCGAGACCTGCGCCAGCCGTCCGTCAGCCCAGTGGGCGATCGCGTGGCGGTGGTGGATCAGCGCCTGCGGTCGAACATCTTGCGGCGGCAGAACCCCCTTGCCGGGTTCGCTGCCGAACCCGAGGTCGTCGCCTCGTCGACGCGGCAGGAGTTCATGCCGCGCTTCGGACCGAATGGCGACCAGCTGGCCTTCATCTCCGGGCGTTCGGGGCGTTCCGAGCTCTGGGTCAGCCGGCCCGAGCACGAGCTCGATCGTCTGTTCGGAGTCGACCCACCCAACCACATCCATGCCTTCTTGTGGTCTCCCGCGGGGGATCGAATCGCGGTCTCCGACCATCAGGCGCGGCTTTTGATTGTCGATGCGACCACGGGCGACTCGGAGATCGTGACCGAGTCACCATTCCGTGGCCAGCTTCTCGACTGGTCGGCCGACGGCTCCTCCCTCTATCTCCTCGACGTGACCGACGGCTCGCCCGAGGTCTGGAAGCTCAGGCTGGACGACGGCGAGCGCCGACAGATCACGCGCTGCGGAGTCAAGGCAGCGCTGGAGTCGCCCGATGGTCGGTCGCTCTACGTGACGCGGCAGCACACTCCCGGGCTCTGGCAGGTCGAGCTCGAAGGCGAAGGCCGACCGACGCGGATTCTCGACAGCGTGAACTGGTCCGCGTGGACGTCGACCGATCGCGGAATCTACAGCTTCGAGTCGAGGCTGGCCGAGCCCGGAATCTACTTCCGGGATGCGGTTGTGGGGGAACCGTTCCTGGTGGTCCCGCTGCCCGCTGTGAAGCTCGACTTCTCAGTGACCCAAGACCACCGATGGCTGGCGTATGCCCGGGCCACCGCGCCGAACGGTGACATCATCCTCATCGAGGGCTGAGCCGAAACGGTGGGACGGCGCCCAGAGACCGAGAGGGCGCCGACTCCGGCTAGCTCTACCGCGGAGAAAGGAATGGCGCATCGGGTCAAAACGATGGCGTCGGCCGTCAAGACGTCCTTTGGAGCGCTCGGGCACACTGTCGACGTGCTCGACCACCGACCAAAGGAGAGAACCATGCAGAGCAAGAACGGTCAGACTGCGCGCTCGGAGCCCACCCTGGCCCTCGGCGCCATCAGCAAGATGGGGAGCAGGGTCGCAGTCTTGGAGGATCGTCGGATGAACAACCGACTCACCCTCCTCTACTTGTTTCTTTCCGGCCTCCTGCTGCTGGGCATCGGACTCGCCATCCTGCTGGCTCCCCATTCCATCTACGCCAGCAACGGAATCGTGCTCGGCGACGATCCCAGTCTGCTGTCAGAAATCCGCGCTCCCGGCGGATTCCTGACGGCGAGTTCGATCCTCATCCTGCTCGGGACGTTTAGGCGATTCCTGAGATCAGTGGCGATAGCTCTCACCGTCCTTGTCTACGGTTCGTTCGGTCTTGCCCGCCTCGTGGGTCTCGCCCTGGACGGGCTTCCGGCGGCCGGATTAGTCGGTTCGACCGCAATCGAGCTGATCGTGGCCGCGATCGGGCTCCTGATTCTCTGGCGATCCGGTGCGACTCGGTCCGGTACCGCAGCGGCACGGAGGCAAGCTCCCGGAGCTTTGTGAATCGCTCGCGGCGCTTCACGATCTCCTGTCGAAGCGAACGGTCGACAGCTGCGCACAGTTCCTTTCCGAGCTTGCCGGTCTGCCGGAGTCCGATCCGCGCGTGGTGAAGGAGGCCAAGTCATTTCTTGAGGAAGACCTCGAAGGCTTCGTCCAGGTCCTTGCCGGCTGCGCTACGCGGAAGCCGAGCGCATTCTTTGGGGAGTGGGAGTATGGCTTCGCGGCAGTCGGAACCGAGCCGGAAGGCCTGCCGCGGAGTCTGAGGTCTCCCAGGTTCTCCTATGACGAGGCCATCGGCAGGTTTCTCTTGGTTCCCCGCTAGTTGCTGCACCGATCATCCGATCGACCCTGGACGGTCCGGTGCCCGTTCAGGCCGATGCCCGTGCGGGACTCTCTGCACCGACCTGCCGGCGTCTGACACAATCGGCGGTCATCGACATGACCTTCGATATCGTCCTTGTGCTCGTCGTTCTGACCGCTGCGGTGGTGCTCTTCGTGAGCGAGACACTGCGCGCCGACCTGGTGGCGCTGCTGGTGCTGCTCACCCTCGCAGTCACTGGCGTGGTGGGCCACGAGGTCGCCTTTCTGGGCCTCAGCAACCACGCAGTGGTCACGATCGCCTCGGTGCTGGTGCTCAGCGGCGGCCTGCAGCGCACCGGGGTGGCCAACCTCGTGGGGCGCCACGTGCTTCGTCTCGCAGGCACCGGCGAGCGTCGGCTCCTCGCCGTGATGATGACGACCGTCGGTCTGCTGTCGGGAATCATGAACGACATCGGAGTCACTGCCCTGCTCCTGCCGGCGGTGCTCGACATTGCACGACGCCTCAAGCGTCCCCCGTCGAAGCTTCTGATGCCGCTGGCCTTCGGTTCGCTGCTGGGTGGAATGACGACCCTCATCGGCACCAGCCCGAACATCCTCATCTCCGGTGTCCTCCAGGACCAGGGCTTGACTCCCTTCGGCATGTTCGACTTCGCACCGGTCGGCTTGATCGCTCTGGCTGTCGGCATCGTCTACATGGTGCTGTGGGGCCGACTCCTGCTGCCGGACCGGGATCCGGGACTCGAGTCTTCAGGTCCCTCGGAACGAGATTTGGACAGCGCCTACGAGCTCGAGAAGGTGCTCTTCACTCTGACCCTGCCACCGCGCTCGGCGCTGGCCGGTCACTCGCTCGCCGAGAGCCGTCTGGGACAGGCCCTGGGGCTCAACGTGTTGGCGATCCTGCGCGACAGCCAGCGGATCCTGGCTCCCGGACCGGACACGCCCCTCGCCGAAGGCGATGTCCTGGTGGTGGAAGGAGACGGTAAACGACTGAAGCGACTGCGTGGTTGGCAGCATCTCGACGTCGCGGACGGTGTCCTGGAAGACCATCGCAGGACCGCAGAAGAGGCGATCCGGATCCACCTGGTGCTCGCCGAGGCCGAGCTCGTCGAGGACTCGGGGCTCATCGGCCGCACCTTGCGGGACCTCGACTTCCGGAATCGCTTCGGTCTCCACGTCCTGGCCCACACGCGGGCCGGCGAAATCCACCTGACCCGCCTCAAAGACGTAGAGCTTCGCACAGGCGACGTCCTCCTCATCTCCGGTCCACGCGAGGCCCACGACCGGCTGCAGGCGGAAGTAGACCTCGCCGCATATCGTCAACTCGCCGCAGACGAGCTCGAGAGTCGCTACCACATCGAGCGCCGACTGATGAGCATCAAGGTGCCCGAGTCCTCTCTGCTGGCCGGCGAGACCCTGGCCACGAACCGCCTCGGCAGCGCCTTCGGCCTGACGGTGGTGGGCATCCAGCGGGGAGACGAAACCCTGGTCCTGCCGGACCACGATCGAGTGCTCGAAGGCGGCGACCGGCTGCTGATCCGCGGCCGCCGCGCCGACCTGGAGATCCTGGGGGCGCTCCAAGAGCTCACCATCGATGAGCACTCCCCCGCAGATCTGCGGCAACTCCACTCGGACCGCGTGGGAGTCTCCGAAGTCACCTTGTCGCCGCGCAACACGCTCAGCGGCCGCACCCTCCGCGACCTCCGGTTTCGGGAGCGGTACGGCGTGTCGTTGTTGGCCATCTGGCGCCGAGGCCGGTCCATCCGCTCGCGCCTGGCGTCCCAGCAGCTCCAACCCGGAGACGCCTTCCTGATCTACGGCGACCGCAAGAAACTCGCGTTGCTGGCCAGGGATCCGGAGTTCGTCGTGCTGAGCGGCGACATTCGCGAGGCGCTCAAGGAGCACAAGGCACCCTTCAGCGCGGCGATCATGGCCTCGGTGTTGGCGGTGGTGGCTTCGGGCCTGCTGCCGATCTACGTCGCGGCGCCGCTCGGAGCCGCAGGAATGGTGCTGTCCGGCTGCCTGTCCATGGAAGATGCCTATCGATTCATCGAGTGGAAAGCGTTGCTGCTGATCGCCGGAATGCTGAGCCTGGGACTCGCGATGCAAGAATCCGGCGCCGCGGAGCTGATCGCCCGCACCGTCCTGGGCTCGGCGGCCGCCTACGGCACGACCGCCCTGGTGGCCGGTCTGTTCGTCATCACGGTCCTGGCCGCGCAGATCATGCCCACCGCCGCAGTGGCAGTGCTCGTCTCTCCGATCGCCTTGGCCAGCGCCACGGAGTTGGGGCTCTCGCCCTACGCACTGCTGATGGTCGTCGCAGTGGCGAGCTCCTGTGCCTTCATGAGTCCCATCGGCCATCCGGTGAACATGCTGGTGATGGGCGTCGGCGGCTACCGCTTCACCGACTACGCCAAAGTCGGATTGCCGTTGACCTTGCTGGTCTTCCTGGTCGTGCTCTTCGTGCTGCCGGTGTTCTGGCCGCTCCACTGACAGAGCGCCGTCCCGCTGGTCCAGCGACTCGGCGTCGTTCAGGGCACCTCGAAGAGCACTGCGTACCGTTCTTCGTCTCCGTCCCACCCGGTGCGACGGGTGACCTCGGAGAATCCGGCGGCGGTCAGCTCGGCGACCAAGGCGTCGAGCGGAATGCCGTGGCCGCCTCGGTCGGGCACTCCGTCGAGCTCTGCCCAGTCCTCTTGGGGCTCGATCTCGATCACCAGCAGGCGTCCGCCGGGCCGGAGAGCGGCGAGCAGGTCGCGCTGCATCGGCTCCGGGGCCTCGAAGTGGTGGTAGACGAGGCGCAGGAGGATCGCGTCGCAGCACTCCGAGGGCAGGCCGAGTCCGGCCTGGTCACCGAGTACGACGTGAATCGATGCACGCGCTTCTTCCTCTGCCGAGGCCTCGAACCGCATCAGCATCTCCTCGACCAACTCGTCGTCCACCTCCGTCGCCCAGACCACGCCTTCGCGTCCGACTCGGTGAGCGAGGACCTCGGTCCATTCCCCGTCGCCGGCGCCGACGTCGGCCACGGACTGTCCGGGGCCGAGGGCGAGAAGCTCGACGATCGCAGAGGCCTCACCGTCGTCGAGCCCTTCGGCGCAGTTACAGATCGCGAGCGTCAAACAGAGGATCAGGGACCAAGAGACGGCGGCGACTCTGGGCCTGGCGATCCTCGCTGTCTCCGTCTCGGCGTGGTGCTTCATGCCGGAACCTACGGATCCCGGCGTCCGAGGTTGTCAGCAGCCGACGAAGCGACGAATCGACTCTCTGCATGGAGGCCCTCCCTGCGAGCGAGAGGGCCCTTGCACGGGCGGAGCAGCCGGTGAGACTTACCGGCAGCCCCACTTGACGTCCGCGCTCTGGACGCAACTGAGCAGGCAGGCCGGTCCGGTGCAGCGGCACGGGCATCGCTTCACTTTGATCGTCCCCATGGCGCAACAGAGGCCGAGCCCGCCCCCTGTCGTGCAGCACCGACCGATGTCGGTGATCGAGCACAGGCTGCCGGCCGCACAGTTGGTGAGGCTGTTGCAGCTGAAGGAGACGGGACAGGCCGGCGCGGCGGCGTCGGTGATCTCCATACCCGCGGCCTCCACTCGCGCTCGTGCCTCCTCCTCGGACAGGCCTTCGAGATCGGGCAGCTGGCAGCCGCCCTGATCGAGGGCCCAATCCGGAGCACTCGGCAGCGCGGCACCCGTCGCGGTCAGGACGGCGGCAGCGGGATCGGCAGCCCAGGTCGGGCTGACGACCAGGAAGATCAGGCTCGACAGAATCAGCAGTCGCTTCATGGCGGAACACTCCTTCACCCCACCGTTCGAGAGGGTCGGGAGGACGCTGCCTGTCCGAACCGGGCGGGACGATTCAAGAGGCGGGACCGGATCGATCCTCGGCCTTCCCGACGTGCTGCTTCTGAAACAGTTCGGAGAAATGTACCATGAGCCCAGGTCAATCGTCTACTCGAGGGTGCCATCACACGGAGACGGCGGAGTTGCTGTGTTCTGCTGCATACTCTTGCCCACCCACGAGGGTGTGTTCGGTCCCTTCCTGTGCGTGTAGCATCGCGTTCGAGGTGATGCGATGAAACAAGTGGGCGCCGTTGCTCTGGCCTTCCTACTTCTACCCGTCGTCACGACCGCCGCCGAGTTCCGGGGTAGTGTCGATGGTCAGGTCGTGGTGGGCCAAGACGAAGTGATCTCGGGGGACCTGTACGCCAGTGGCACTACCGTGATTGTCGATGGAGTCGTGCTCGGAGACCTCGTCGCGTTCGGGCGCGAGATCCTCCTGAACGGGCGCGTCGAAGGAGACCTCATCACGGCCGGTCAGACCATCGTCGTCCAAGGCGTCGTCGGCGACGACGCCAGGCTCGCCGGGCGCGTGCTCCAGCTGGCTGGAGAGGCGACGATCGGCGACCACCTCATCGCCGCGGGCTACAGCTTCGAAGCTGAATCGGACACCCGAGTCGAGGGTGAGCTTTTCTTCGCCGGCGCCAAGGCCCTGGTGGCCGGCGTCGTCGAATCAGACCTTCGCCTCGCCGGCACTGCGGTAGAGATCGGGGGCGAAGTCGCGGGCGACGCCGAGGTGGAGCTTTCCGGCGGCACCTTGGAGACAGCGTCCTGGTTCGAGGCGCTCTGGGGCGGGCCGGTACCCTCTCCGAGCGTGGTCGACGGATTGACGGTCGACGATTCGGCCCGCATTCGAGGAATGCTGTCGTACGTTGCGCCGGAGGAGTTCGAGGTACCTGAGGTCGCCGCGGACAACGTTCACTGGCAGCCTTCACCCACGGACGCCGAGCCCGAAGCCGCCGAGGCGACATCGGGCGCCGAGCGACTCTCCCGTCTCGCCGAACATCTACGCCGCGTCGCCACCCTACTGATCTTCGGTCTCCTGCTCTTCTGGTGGGCTCCCGGCTGGGTGCGCGGACGCGCCGAGCAACTCGAGGCCGAACCGCTCGAGAGTCTCGGTTGGGGTGCCGTCTGTCTCCTGGGCGCTCCCGTGGCCGCCTTCACCATTCTACTTTTGACCATTGCCCTGGCGGCGCTGGCCGGCGCTCTGTCCCTCGGCGGGCTGGTCTCTCTCGTCCTGCTCGTCGGGCTGGCCATGTTGGTAGTCCTGGTCGTCGGCTTCGCCGTCGCGGCCGGATTCACCGCCCAAGTGTTGGTGAGCGCCGCGGCGGGCCGCGCTGCCTTGCAACGAGCCCGCCCTGGACAGGCCTCGAGTCGCTGGGCGACTCTGCTCTTGGGTTTGCTGCTCTACGCTTTGGTGACAGGCCTGCCTTACCTCGGCACGATCGTCGCCTTCCTGGTCGCCGCGCTCGGCCTGGGCTCGGTCGCCCAGTGGGCGATCTCTGCCCTACTCCAAGGTCGGGAGCTTGAGACGGCCTGAGGAGCGCGTGCCCGTGGGACTTGGTCCCGCGCCCAGAGCCGAGCAGAACTTCGGGTGAGAAGCACCCGACCCCTGACGCGGGGTCGGGTGCTCGCTCGAGCAACTGGCGGGGATCGACGCTAGTCACCGCTGCACGTCGGCGGCTCGAAGCTGCCGTCGTGCGTGCCCTGGAAGCCGAAGGTCACGCTCTGCCCCGGCGCCAGGCTGCCGTTGTACGACAGGTTCATCGCCGTCACTTCAAGCCCGCCGACCGCGCTCGTGAGTTGCGCATTCCAGCCATTGACCACAGTCGTCGGCTCGGGGAACGCGAGCCTCACCGTCCAGCTGCTGACCGGGGCGGAACCGACGTTGGTGACGGTGATGTTGTTGAGCACATACCCGGTGGTCCAGACGTCGGTGGTGCCGAGCGTGCAGTCGACGCCGCCCGTCGGCGGGGTGCGCACCTCGAGGCCGACCGTGTCCGACGCGCCGAGCTCGTTGCCCGACGCGTCGAGCGCGATCACCTCGATGGTGTACGCACCGTCGGACCCCGGAGCGGTCAGTGAGAGCATTTGCGAGCCGCTTCCCATCCGGTCGACGACAGCGCCCGCGAAGAGAACTCGGGCACCGTCGGCGTTGGCCACGGTGTAGACCAGATCGAACGCGGCGCCGGGCTGCACCACGAAGCCGGGGCTCGGTGCGGAGATGGTCACCAATGGCGGCGCGAGCGCCACCTCGATGCCGACCACATCACTGGCGCCGAGCTCGACGCCGCCCGGGTCGATCGCCTCGAGACGCAGCACGTACGACCCCTCGGCGCCTGGTGCGATGACCGTCAGAGGCCCCGCGCCCTGGGTTTCGTCCTGGGCAACGTCGTCCAGATAGGCACGCACGCCGGACGCGAATGCGAGGCTGTAAGCCACTTCGATCGCGGCTGCCGGGGCGAACACGCTGCCGCTCGGCGGCGCGGTGATCACGACCGACGGCACGACCGGCGGCGCGACCTCGACCGTCACCGTCGCCGCGGGGGACGTGGCGCCCGCGTCGTCGGTCACGGCAAAGGTGAACGAGTCGACACCGGAGAACCCGGCGTCGGGCATGTAAGTGCGGCTCGCGCCGCTGCCGCTCAAGCCACCGTGGGTCGGTGGGTCGACGAGATCGTACGAGACCACCACGCCGTCGGAGTCGCTGCCTGTCAGCGTGATCGCGACCGAAGTCTCGAACTGCGTCGCCACGCTCTGGTCATCAGCGCTCGGGACGCAGTTGACGCCGGTGCCGGCGCCGCACGGCGGCGTCGGTTCCTCGCCCCACACTCGCTCGGCGCCGTCGTAGAGTGCGATCTTGGGCGCCAAGGTGTCGCTTCCCGAATAGCCGTCCCACGAGGGATCGCCCTCGTTGCGCCACTCCGGATCGCTGCTCGACGTCGGCAGCGAAAAGCGGAACTGCACCTCCTTGCGCGACGCCGACTGGCCGCCCGGGTAGATCTCGACGCCGCTGAAGTCGACCTCCGCGAAGTAGAGGTCGTCGGCCGGATCGCCCCACGGCAGCAAACCCGAGATGCCAGACGCCTGGCTGTAGGCGGTCGACACCGTGACATCGGCCGGCGTGTAGCCGGCGGCGATCTCGGCCGTCAGATCGATCCAGTAGCGCAACCGCAGTCGATCGCTCGAGCGCGCCGGCCACGCCGAGCGGTTGTGCACCTTGGCACTGATCTCGACGTACCGCGGGCCGGAGGAGTTCACCTTGGCCTCGACGAAGAACTCGAGATCCCGCGTCTCGGCGGGCGGGAACTGGCTGTCCGGGATCGGCGCGCCGCCGAAGTCGAGGTAGAGACGAGCGAGCGCCGAGGTGAATCCGGCGTTGTAGTCGGTCGCGACCTCGTTCTGGATGTAGTCCCCTCGGTCGTCGGTGTACTGGTCACTCTGATTCGGCCCGCCGACGAGCGCACCGATCAGCAGGTGCCGCGACTGCGTCGGAGTCTGCAGGCTGTCGGCCCACGAACCGTGCGCCGTCCGATGGTGAGGGTTCAGCGGATGACTGGCGCCATAGCCGATTTGGTAGCTGATGCCGAGAGGATTCGCGCCGAGCAAGTACTCGATCTGGTCCACGGCGAAGTCGTAGTAGGTCTGCCGACGCGGATTGCCCGGGTCGGTGGCCGCCAGGTGGTCGGAGTAGACCAGCGCGAGGAACGCCGTGTTGGCGGCGTAGCGGTTCGCGCCCCACTGGTCGAGCCAGGCCAGGCCGCCGGGAGTGTAGGTCACCCGGTTGCCCTCCCAGCCGGTGGTCCAGAAGTCGAGCCAGCGCTCTGCGTCGGCGCGGTAGGTGGCGTCGCCGGCCAGGCTCGCGAGCAGGACGTACGAGCCGTAGGACTTGTCGTCCCAGGCGTGGGTCCAGCGATACGACTTGATCGGCTGCTGCGGCTCGGTCGACAGGTCGGCGTAGCCGGCTTCGGCGCGGTCGAGGTACAGCGGGTCGCCGGTCGCCCGGTGCAGCCACAGGGCCGACCACACCAGTTCGTCGACGTAGCCGCTCCACGAGTTGTAGAAGCTCGACGCGTCGGTGATGCAATCGGTGTAGCGACCGCGCCGGCTGTCGTCGCCGTCAGCGTAGGCGAAGGCGTAAAGCTCTTCGGCGTGGCTCAACAGCTCGGCGGCGTAGGGCGGGTCGCTGGCCTCGAAGACCATCGAGATCGCCGCCAGTGCAGCAGCGGTCTCTCCCGCCAGGTCGCTCCCCGGACACGACGCGGTGACGGCGTACGACGGCCGAGCCATCGGCAGTACCTCGGCCGGGCCCCACCAGGCGTGATCGGGCCCACCCTGGCCTACTTGCCCCCAGAGCACCTCGGGCGCCTTGTGCGCCTTGACGAAGTAGTCGGCGACGAAGCGAAGGTTGTTCTCGATGTGCTGCAACTGGCCGCTCTGGGCATAGGCGTCTCGGTAGTCGACGACGCCCCAGGCGAGCAGGGTCGCAGTCGCCGCCATCGGAAAGCCGAACTTCACGTGGTCGCCGGCGTCGTACCAGCCGCCGGTGAGATCGATTCCCTGGTCAGCGCCGTCGCTGAGCGCCGAGTCTCCGCGCCACTCGACGCGGTTCCAGGCCGGCAAGGGTCCGGACTGCTGCGCTTCGTAGAAGTAGATCGACTTCTGCAGCGCTTCGCCATAGTTCACCTGGCCGGACGAGGGCATCGCCACGACGAGAGCCGCGGCGAGGAGCGAGCACAAGCTCGCCATGCGGGTGTCTGTGCGAGTCATGGATCGTCCTCCGCCTCAGTTGCAAACCGAGCCGTTGATCCGCGGAATCGCGACACCGGCGCCGCCCTTGACTCCGACGAAACCGAATTCCGCCGAGGCGCCCGGCGCGATCGTGCCGTTCCAGCCGACGTCGGCCGCGCTGTACGGATTCGAGCCGGTGAGGACAGCGTTCCAGTGTTGATCGACGCGGCTTCCGTCGGTGAACTCCCAGCCGACCTGCCAGCCTTCGATCGTGGCCGTGCCGCCGTTGGTGATGCGAACAGTGGCGGTGAATCCAGTGTTCCACTCGTCGTTGACGATGAGCTCGCAGGTCGCCGAGCCGCTGGAGACTTCGAGGAAAGTGCTCGCCACGGTGCTGGGCAGCCGCGCGTAGACCTGGTTCGCCGTCGCGTCGGCGACCGGCGACACGACGCCGTCGGCGCCGAGAACACCGATCATGAGCGCCGAGCCGGGCGCGTTGATCGCGTTCGCCAAGGCGACAGGCCATGCGTCGGCAGCGCCGTTCCCACTCGTGATCACCAGAGGCGAGGACGGGTAGTAGACATCGCTGCCGTCGTCGAGCACCGCGCGCAGGGTGACCCGATCCTCGACCGTGAGGGTCAGCGGCTCGGCGGTGAGCGGGCCGAGCAGCTCGAATGTGGCGTTCGTCGACGGGGTGTGCGTGAGCTGACGCGACGCGTTGTCAGAGCTCTGACCGTCGGAGACCGTCAGCGTCACCGTGAGATCGCCGGCCACCACCGGCTCGGCGTAGCTCAGCTGAGTGCTCACGCCGGAGGGGTTCGACAGGCTGTAGAGCCCCGGATCAGCTGCGGCGACCGACCACAGGTAGGACAGACCGCTGCCGACGGAGCCGCTGCCATCGAGCTGCAGGCTGCCGGCGCCGACGATCGACGAGACGTCCGGCGTGACGGCGACGGCCGCGTCGACGCCTCCCCCACCGCCGCCGAAGACCGCGTCGATGCAGCCGTGGAAGCGCTCGAAGGTGAACTCGTTGCGTCCCCACTCGCCGTAGATCACGTGGCGGCCGGAGCGGGGCGGCACGTCGCAGAAGGTGTGAAAGCGGGTCGCTGGCTTGTCAGCCACGACGTCCGGGTTCGCACCCGGGCTGGCATCATCGTAGGTCAAGACGCAGAACGGCTGCGCCTCGAAGTCGCTCCAGGTCAGCGGCACGCCCACCTGGTACTGAAAGCTGCTCGTGGTGATCCAGTAGCGAAACTCCTCGGTGTCGTCGAAATGGGGGCCCCACGAGATGTTCCATACGATCTCGTTGCGCCCCGACGTGAGGCTGTTGGTCGGCCAGTCGATCGGCGTGTCCCACGGCGTCGCGCCGCCGTTCCACGTCTCGGAGCCGAAGCCGCAGACGTGCGGTGGTAGCGGCGAGACGCCAGACCGGCCGACATCGTGCGTCAGCACGCTCATGAAGCTGTAGCCGCCGTTGAAGTCAGCGGCAAACGCCTCGCCACACACCGGGTAGGCGGCGGTGCCGTTCGCCACCTGGTCGGGCTTGGTGATGGCGCCACAGAACCAGTTGCGTGACGCCGGGGACTCCATCAAGCCATGGCCGAACAGCGGCACGGCGAGAAGCGGGACGAAGAGCGAAAGGAGGAGCGGGGTGAGAGTCGGGCGATCCACGGTCGGTCTCCTTCGTTGGGGCGCAGCGGTGCCAAACCACCGCGTGATGGGGAGCTCGACTCGACGAGGGGGGACGATGTCGAGCAAGATTCTCGCGACCCGTCGAGGTGCGAGTTCTTTCGGGAGAGACACGGGTACCCAGTGTTCAGACGAGAGTACTAAATCGTTTGAATGCATGTCAACAGATATGTTCATTCAGGACTCAGACGCCAGGTGTCGATCAGTCCAGTACGGTGCAATGGCGTTCTGTCGACTCCGGTGCGGCTCACTCCTCGCCGACACATCAGGTAGATCGTTCAGCGCGTGATAGAACAGCACCTGCGTCACGCCAACGACCGATCCGCGAGGAGCGCTCATGCGAAGTCCCGACCTCATGTCCCGACTGGCCTGCACCTGGATTCTTCTCGGTCTCGGTGCGACCTCTCCCCTGCCGGCCGGTCCGGCGGACACTGTTGCCCCCGAAGAGACAGTCGCCTCCGAAGAGACTGTCGCCTCCGAAGAGACAGGGGTCTCCTTCGAACGCATCGGCAACTACGTGCTGCAGGTCGACGGCACGATGGCCGACGACGCGCGCTTCTACCAGGCCTCCGGCCAGGAGGCCGGCCTCCTGATCCTCACCGCAGAGTTGCCGCACCCGGTGTGGATGAAGTTCCGTGCGGGCACAGTGTGGACGCTTCGGGACGGTGTCCTCCCCGCCGAGACGGACGACGCGCGGCTGACCCTTTCGCCGGCGCTGGAGTGGACCGAAGCGAGCGAGCTCAAGCCCACCGAGTCGCGGGCACCGAGCTTCGAGATCAAAGGCCGTCGCGCCGTAGTCGGTCTGGCGCCGGCCCTGACCGGTACCTTCGACCACGCGGCGTTGCTCGACGAGCTCCCGCTCTACGCCCAGCGCTCGACTCGCCATGAGCCGACCGACGAGTCGCTGGCGAGCCTCGCGAGCGCGCTGCGTGCGCGCGGCTCCGTGCGCCTCGACGTCTACTTCTCGTCGTCGTGCTCGCGGTGCGGAACCGTGGTTCCGAAGCTACTGGCCATCGAGAGCGCGCTCGGCAACCGCCTCGACGAGGGCCAGTTCGAGATCGTGTACCACGGCGCCGACCTGCGCGGCGGACCACCCCCGGAGTTCGTCGACGCCGGAGTCGACATTCTGCCCGGCGCCCATTTCCACGACGCCGCGACCGGCGCCGAGCTCGGCCGGGTCGATCCCAAGGCCTGGACGAAACCTGAGCAGGCATTGCTCGCCGCACTCACTCCCTCCTCGACCGACTCCGCACAGTAGCTCCGTCCCTTCGAGTGTTCGCTCCGCGCACCTCCGCGCGGTCACCACAACCCCCCAAGACCGAGGTACCCCATGCCGAGACTCTCGATCCTTTTCTTCCTCGCCGCCGCTCTCGTCCTGTCGCCGACCGCATTTGCCGAGGGCGTTTCGAGCGACGAGGCGGCGCCGCCGTGCTCCGACCAGACCGTTTCGGTCGCCGCCCTGGAGCATGCTGAAGGCGTCCTCGACGACCTGCTGACGCCGTCGTGGGCCGAGCCGATTCCGATGGGCTTCTTCGGTCCCCACTGCAGCGGCCCGCCGTCGCCGTGGACCTGCGGCATGACCGCACCGGGTCTGGGCTGCCCGGCGGGCGGCTTCTGCACCTATAGCTGCGAGTGCGACAGGTGCACGATGAGCGACGGGCGCGTCGAGACCCTCCAGATCAACTGCACGCTCGTCGACAGCGGCGGCTGCCAGGCCTGCCTGCAGTAACAGCTCCCCGAGCTGCGCGCCGCGGCGCGCCGCTCATGGGCAGGTGGCGAAGGCCTCAGTCTCCTGGATCGGCTGGAAGGCGTCGCCGAGAGCGTTCGAGTAGAGATTCACCTGGCCGGTCACGGTGTCTTCGACGCGGAGATCGACCTCGACGTTGGTGAGGCCGCTGGCGAACACCCAGAAGTGATCGTTGAAGCTGCAGGCGTCGATGATCTTGATCACCACCTCCAGGTTCTCCGGCGAGAAGAACCAGAAGTATCCCGTCTCATCGGTCAGCTGCCCGGGTTGCCCGTCCCCCAAATTGAGGTCGAAGTCGCGCCAGGAAGCCGTCACCTGGAAGCGGCCATCGCGCAGCGAGAGCGCCGGTCCCGGTGGTGTGTCTGTGCGCGTGATCGTGAAGGTGCCGAGCGGGACTCCGTTGCCCAAAGAGCCGCCCTGGATCGGTGAGATCGGAGCCGGTGGATTGGTGTTCAGATCCGAGCTCAGAAAGGTCGAGCCGCTGTCGGTGCCGGCGTCATAGGCGAACAGCGGCACGACTTTTTGCCGAATCCAATCGCCGTCCTCCAGCAGGTCGAAGTCGTGGACGCCGAGGAACCAATCCGGGCTCGGCGCGATCATCGTCACCAGGGTGAGCAGCGAATGGTCGAGACCGGCGGTGAAGCTCGCCGAAGCGCTGCCGGGCGAGACGGCGACGCCACCACCGCGCACGACGGCCAGCGCGTCTCCGGCGCCGATCGCCGCGGCGACCTCGAGATCGAGGGGCGAGGTCGCCCCCACTTCGGCCATCGCCTCGATGCCGTCCGATGCGATCTGGCCCGGGCCCCAGAACGTCACGTCGCCGTTGTGCACCGCGCCGATCAGCTGGGAGAAATGGGCTCGCTGTCCGGGAAACTGGTCGGGATGGGTCGACGCGCTCCAGGTCGCCTGGAAGACGACACGATACTGCGCCGTCGGCGTGGCCGCGCTCGCGGCCGACGAGGCGGAGACGAAGAGGACGACGGAGAGGATGCGTACGAGCGTTTGCATTGGCGACTCCTTCAGCCAGCGGCGAGTTGGCGCGTTCAAGCTCTACTCGAGGGTCTGTTGGCCGCAGGCCCTCGCAGGTTACACCAGACACCCGCTCCTCCACGGTCCGAGTTCGTCGAGTCGCCGAGCAGCTTCTCAATAGAAGATGTCGATCGGGCGATCGATGGGCTGCGCTCGGATTACGCCGCTGCCCTTGCCGAGCACCCAGTAGACGATCGTCTCGCGATTGTGATGACGCTCGCTATCGGCCGAAGTGTCTTCGTCGAGCCCGAGATCGACTCCCGACGGCGTCAGCGAGCTGACGCTGCCGTCGTCGAAGTAGCGGACGCTCGTCGGGTCGTCGCCGAGTCGGCTCTCGACCGCGGCCAGCAGGACCGGGTTGTTCAACCCATGGGTCCCGCGGGGCGGCTCGAAGACGATCGACGACCAGCTCCAGTTCGAGATCCCGCCGACTCCTCCGACCCTGCCGATGTCGAAACCGCGAGCGCCCCAGGGTCCGAGACCGAAGACCGAGCTCTTGCGGCCGATCCACGACTCCCCGATCATCAGCACGCCGACCGTTTCATTGCCCGGCAGCGAAACACCCGGCCCAAGGTCAGCCTCTTCGAGCTCGACGCCGAACGAGACCTTCGCCAGGTGAGGGAACACGCAGATCCCGCTGTTGCACTCGTCGGTGAACGGGATGTTGGTCGCCAGCGTCGGCGCCCCGAGATGCCGGGTCTTCGCATACGAGACGTGGTTCGCCGTCTGCAGCTGGGTGAAGGCGATGGCGCCGGTGGACATGTCGTGCGAGTCCACCAGGTCGAGCGTCGAGGTCCAGGTCACAGCCTCGGGAACCACCTTGGACACCGGGAGCTTCGCGACCTCCAGGACCCGCTTGTCGAGCAGTCGATAGGTTCCTTCCTCGAGCACCACGTACGACACCCGCTCGCGGGCATGGGCCGGCGTTACGGGTACCTGGCTGTCTTGCACCAGCTGCAGCCGGAAGCTCGTCGGCGTGACGTGGCTGACGCGCACCAGCGCCGGTTGGTCGTCTTTCCACGACATGGTTTGCGCGAACACCACCGGGTCTTGGTAGCTGCCGCTGAGCGGCACGACGGCCGGCGTCTCGCCGACGGAGACATGCCCAGCCTCGCCGATCGCGGGCAGGGTCGGTGCCGTCGTGCCCCAGGCGCCGACGTAGAGCTGCACCCGGCTGCGCGCCGAATCGATGAACGGCACCGCGTTGACGAACGCGTAGTGGCGGTGCGCCGTGCCCACGCAGTCGACCCGGGAGTCACTGCAGGTCCAGCCCGGGCTCGTCGGATTGGCGATGTCGATCAGATAGTCGAGCTCGGTCTCGGCGTAGTTGTCGGTCGCGGCGTCGTAACGCAGCTTGATGAAGCGTACGCTCGCCCCCTCGGAGTTCTGGTTGATCGTCTCCTCGCAGGCGATCTGGTCCTGCGTGCCGACGAGCAAATAGTCGGCCAACACACCGCCGTCGTCGATCTGGCCACGCGTCACCTGCTGATCGCTGCGCTGCCAGGCAGTCGGTAGATCTCTGGTATCCGACGTGATCACCTTCTCGGAGTTCTTGTCGATGCCGCTGCCGATGTAAAACCGGTAGTAGACGATGCGTCGTCCCTTGCTTCCAGGTCCCTTGTCGTCCTGGTCGACCCAGGCATTCGAGGCGAAAACCGGATCGTTGGGACCGCACTCCTCCGGAATGTGATCCTCATCGGGAGCGACCGGGATCGTCGCCCACGCCTCGTAGCGGGTCTGGCCGCCGACGTCGACCTCCGCCAAGTGAGTGAAGAACACCGTGGAATCCATGTCGATCAGAGTCGGGATGTCCGGGTCCTCGAAGCCGAAGGGGTAGTTGAGCCAGCCGTTGTCATTGGCATTGCGGAATCGCACGACGCGGTTGTTCCAGTTGATCTCGAGCCGCACGGTGCCGACGTAGTTCTCGCTGACGCTGTCGGGCTCGTCGGTCCACAGCTGCGCGATCCCGGCCCAGACGGACAGACGCCCGGGATCGGGCACCATGGCGACGCGCACCAGCCGGCGCCCGTCGAAGAACTTGAGCACGCGGTGGAACGCGAAGGTGTCGCCTCCGTCGTTCGAGATGCCGACCAGCACTTCGTGGGTGTCCGAGTTCTCTTGGTCTTGGTCGGTCGCGGGGTCGATCTGATTGTCGCCGTTTTTGGCGATCATGATGACCTTGCCCGGCAGGTCGGAGTCTTCGAACACAGTGTTGGTTTGAAAGTTGAAGCGCGAGCGCGGCGTGGCCCAGCCGTGGTAGACCGGGAGGGATCCGGCACCGCGCAGGCCGTCGAGCGAATCGTCGACGCTGAAACGCACCATGTCGTCGGCGGCGGCGCCCTGGACGCAGAGCAGCAGCGCGAGCGGCAGAATGCGGAGGACAATCGAGCCGAGTCGTCTCGATCCCGCTCTCGCGATCTTGGTCAGTCGATGCATTGGTAGCTCCTTGAGCACGAGTGGTCGGAGTGACGGCGACGGACACGACGTCCATCACTCCGACGAGCTTGCGGGCTCCGCTCGGCTGCCGCTATCGAATTCCTGCGTCGAGGGACGGCCCTCGTGGGCGGCAGGGAGCCCCGCAGAGCGAGCTACTCACCCCGGCCGCCGCGCGACGATCTCGACGCGCCATAGAGTGAGCGGATGAGTCCCGCGCGTGTCGCATCGACTCGATCCCCGGGTCGTTCGACCATCTCCCCCGCTCTCGGCATCGTCCGCCTCTGGCGGTCGGAGAGCCTCTGCCTCGGCGAGTTCTCGCTCCCGCCGGGCGACTCGGCCGACTACGACTCGAGCCCGATCAGCGGCTGCAACGTTGTGTTCCCGCGCACGCGGCTCCATCTCCGCTGGTCGGACGGTTCCTCTCACTGGTCGGATCCCGCGGTGATCAACTACTACAACGACGGCGACTCGGTCGAGCGCACGGATCTCGAGCCGGCCGGCGATCGCAGCCTGTGGCTCGAGCTCCGGCCCCCGTTGCTCGACGCGCTCCTCGTCCGACTGCGGCCAACGCGATCTTTCGAGCGCCCGTTCTCGCTGCACCAGGCACCGTCCGTGCCCCGCGCGTACCTCGCGATGCGTCGACTCATCGACAAGCTTGCAGGTTGCGGAACACCCAGCGCGGACGACGCCCTGCGCATCGACGAGACCGCGATGGTGGTGCTCGACGCGGCGCTCGGCTCCTTCGAATCGCGCCGCGTGGGGTCGGCAGCTCCCAGTCCGTCCTACCGTGCCCGCGTCGAGGCGAGCCGGGAGCTCCTCGCCCACCGGCCGGAAGACTCCCTGAGCCTCGACGCCATCGCTCGCACGGTCGATGCGTCTCCCTACCACCTCGCGCGCGCCTTCCGCGCCGTCACCGGCACGACGCTGCACCAATACCGCCTGCGGCTGCGGCTGCATCAAGGCATCGAGCGGCTGCTCGACGGCGCCGCCGACATTTCGGCGGTCGCGCACGACCTCGGCTTCTCGAGCCACAGCCATTTCACCGCCACCGTCCGCCGGCACCTCCGGCTGACGCCGTCGCAAGTGCGCGCCCTCGCCCGCTCCCCGCGGTGGCACGACGCGCCCGCGCCCCTCGCACGCAGCGGGTGATCCCGAAGGCGCGAAGGGCGCGGAGGCTAGGCTAGGGCTCTGAGATTGGGCTCTAGCCCTTGGTCTGGCTCTCGTTCGGGCTCAGTCGTCCGCCGAGTCGTCCAGCGACACGGTGATCGTGATGTAGTCCGAGCCGTTGGTCACATTCCCGTACGTCGCCACCGAGGTCGCTTCTCCCTGGCTCAGATCCGACCAGTTCGGGCCATAGAGCGTCTTGCCGTAGATCTGAATTGCCCCTTGCTTCGACCAGCAGGCGCGGAAGTACGGATTTCCCGTCGTGTCGTCGATGTAGAACTGATAGCCCAAGATCCAGGTGTTGTCGTCGCTGTCCTGGACTTCCGTCAACTCGACGACGGTCGAGCTGCTCGACTGGGTGTTGATCGACACGTCCGACCCCGACGTCGGCTCGTTCTCCGGCACGGTGAAGTCCGGCACCTCGATGTTCCAAGTGCTGATCGTGGCGTAAAGAATCGACGGCACCAACTCGACTTTCGCCGTCGCGGCGACGCCGGTCTTCTCGAGCGTCCCACCGTCGACCACGGCGTTCGGGATCGTGGTCTTGAAGTAGCCCTTGGTCGGGCTGTCCTGGGACGCGGTCGCGGTCGACAGGGTCGTCTTCAGCGTCCCGGTCCAGTCCAGGGTGTCCGACCCGTTGTAGGTCATGACCATCTTGCGCTGATCCCACTCTCCGACCTCCCAATCGGAGCTCGGTGGGTCCACCGTGATTCCCGCGGCGTCGTCGTCCGTGAAGTACCGTGGCACCCACAGGTTCATCTCGTCGCCCGGCGCGATCTCGATCGTCTTGCCCGATGTGTTCTCGAGCTTGCACACCATCGTCGACTCGACGTCCTGCGCGATCGACGACGTCCCGGGCGAGCAGGGATCCGTGCCGTCGGTGCAGTTCGTCACGGTGAGGCTCGAGCGCAGCGACGGAAGCCCGATCAAAACCTCGATGCCGCGATAGAGCTCGAATCCGAGGCCGAAACCGCCATTGATCGTCAGCATGGCACCGACGAAGGTGAGATCCCCGGGCTTGGTCAAGAACTTGTCCCCGACCCCGAGCGCGGTGACCCGGAGAAACACGTAGGGCACGCCGTAGAAGATCAGGTCGACGTCGATGAACCAGCCACCGGTGTAGCTCACACGGTCGAGCGTCGGCACTTCCTTCCAGAGGCCCAGGCTCAGGCCGATCCCGATCGAGGCGTCGAGTCCCACAGAGGCCTGCGCGTAGCCGCGGCCGAAGACCTGGTTGGTGGACGGCACCCACAGAGCGTCGATTCCGACCGTTCCTCCTGGAACGACGAGATCCAGTTGGGGCAGTGCCAAGCCGATGCTGAGCGCCGTGATGCCCTCGGCCGCAACCGATTCCGCCACCGGCTGGAGATCGCCCCCATGCAGTGCGGAACGCACTCGCGATGCGTCGATGCCGCGGTTCGTGCGCAGAGCGCCGTCGACCTGCTCAGCGAAAGCCTCGCTTCGTTTCTCTTTCACCAGAGTCGCCAGCGCTTGCGCCGCGCGCTCCATTGGCTCCGGGTTCTCCGCGTAGAATTCGAGCAGCCCCTTCCCCATCGCTTCCCTCTGCTCGAGGGTGAGTTCAGAAGTCTCGTCGTTCACAGAGCGTTCGATCGCGGTCTGCAGGGCAGTGGCGAAACGTCGATCGGTCGTCATGATGTGACTCCAGCCTGGTTGAGTGTTCGAGACAAGGTCTCGAGGCTCCTATGTTCGGAAGCCCCTTCATGAAGAGCAGCGTAGAAAACGCGTCGACGTTTTTGCGCTTTCCGCTGGACAGCAGAGCCCCCGCCGTACGGGCGGAGGCGAGCTCGCTCAGCCCCGTCGGCCGGATCAAGCCGAGTCGGGCCGGCGCCTACGCGAAGCCGAGGGCTTGCAGCCGCTGCCGCAGGCCTTGGGGCGAAACCCGGAGCTCGTCCGCCATGGCGGCGAGGTCACCGTCGTGGCGCTCGAAGCTGACCGCCAGCTCGTCGCGCTCGAGATCGGTGGCCCGACGGATCTGCGGGCAGCGGTCGATCAGCGCGTAGAGCGAAGTGCGCGAGACCCGCAGCTGCGCAGCCGCCGGTTTGAGACGCCAACCGTGGCTGCGCAGGGCGTCCAGGAGCTCTTCATCTGAAACCTCGCTCGGAGCGCGATAGAGCGTGCGGGAGCGTGGCGACACCGGTCGCGCGAAGTCGTTCGGCTCGTCCGACGCCTCGCGGACTCGGTCCTCGTCCTGCGTGCTGGCGTCGGAAGGCGCCCCGAGCCGCTGCTCGAGCGCTTCCATCGACGACTCGTCGCCGCCTTGTACCTGCAGCCAGCGCGCGACATTGCGGAGCTGCCGGACGTTGCCGGGCCAGTCTGCTCGCGCCAGGCGGGCCACCTGCGCGGCCGACGGCCAAGGTCGGCCATCCGACCCGACGCCCGGGCTCCTGCCGGCGTGCTCCAGCGCATCGGCCTCGAGGAAATGGTAGAGCAAGCGGCCGATATCGTCGCGCCGAGCGCGCAGCGGCGGCAGGTCCAGCGAGTAGCCGGCCAAGCGATGGAAAAGCGGCGCGCGAAAGCGGCGCGCGTCCATCGCCGCCTCGAGGTCGGCGTCGGTCGCGGCGATCACCCGTACGTCGAGCTCGACAGATTCCGTGCTGCCGACAGGGGTCACCGAGCCGGTCTCGAGCGCGCGCAAGAGCATGGCCTGGACCTCGATCGGCGCCTCGCCGATCTCGTCGAGGAAGAGCGACCCGCCATCGGCCTCCTGGAAGTAGCCTTGACGCCGTCGATCGGCGCCGGTGAACGCACCACGGGCGGCGCCGAAGAGCTCGGCGGCGGCCAGCGACGGCGTCAAGGAGGCGAGGCTGACGGCGACGAAGGGCCCGGTGCGGCGAGCGCTCTCCCGGTGCAGGGCCCTCGCAGCGAGCTCCTTGCCGGTGCCGGTCTCGCCGCGGACGAGCACGGGTACCTCGAGACCGGCGACGCGCAGGATCTCTCGCCGCGTGCGGGCGAGCGCGGCGCTCTCGCCGATCAAGCCGAGGTCCTCTCCGGCCGGCGGCGGCTCCGCAGGCACGAGGTGCAAGAGGAGAACCGCCCGGTTCCCCACCTCGAGCACGACGCCGCGCTCGATCTCAGCAGCATCGACGCGTCGGCTGTCCACGACCGGCTGCCCGTCGACAACGATCGGCGTGCGGGTCGAGCGGACGTCGACCTCGACCGCACCTTCTGCTGTACCGCGCAGCCGCACCGGCCGTCGGCTGACGTGCGGGAGACCGAGAGGACGGCGCCGGCCGCCGCGCACCGCCATGAAGAGTGGCTCCAGTCGCGACAACGCGACATCGCCGCCGGCTGCCAGCGCCGGCAGCGGCAAGCGATCTCCGACCCGATCCGCCTGCGGGTGACCGAGAAGAGTCAGCCCCGGAACGAGGCGAAGCTCGTCCTGCCGCGCACCGGCGGCGTCGGTGATCTGCGTTTCGGCGTGGGCCGACGCGTCGCCGCCCGAGGTCGAGGGCGAATCCAATGCTCCCAGAATAGCCTCCCGGAGATCGACAGATTGCGCAGATGATATCCGACCGCGGAACCGGTCGCCGGGAAACCTCTCGACGTGGCTTACAATCGGCCGAAATCCCCCAGGGAGATACGATGGACAGCGAGCGACGCAGGCGTCTCGAGGATGTTCTCGACAGCCCGCTCGACCCTCGCGGTGGGCAGACACTCCGCGAAGCGGCGACGCAGGACTCGACGCTGCTCCGCGACCTCGCGACCGTGCTCACCGACGAAGGCGGTGTCGATGCCCCCGTCGACGACGAGCCAGCGGTCCGCCGACTCACATTGGGCGACCGGATCGGGCCCTACCGCATCGATCGATTGCTCGGCCGCGGCGGTATGGGCATCGTCTACAAGGCGACCCGCCAGGACGACTACGCGCAGCAGGTGGCGCTCAAAGTGGTCGAACCGGGCCACCGGCGAGCAGAGATCCTCCGGCGCTTCTATCGTGAACGGCAGATCCTCGCCGACCTCGAGCATCCCCATGTCGCTCGCCTGCTCGGCGGCGGCATGGTCGACGACGGCTCACCCTACCTGGCGATGGAGTTCGTCGACGGCGTGCCGATCGACGAAGACTGCGACCGGCGCGGCGCCTCGGTCGAAGAGCGCCTCGAGCTGTTCCTCAAGGTGTGCGGCGCGGTCCATTTCGCGCACCGCAACCTGATCGTCCATCGCGATCTCAAGCCGGGCAACATTCTGGTGACGCGCGACGTTGAGCCCAAGCTCCTGGACTTCGGCATCGCCAAGATCCTCCGCCCGGACGACGGTCGGAGCGACAGCTGGTACTTGCAGACGATCGACGATCGGCGCCCGATGACTCCGGCCTACGCCAGCCCCGAACAGCTTCTCGGCCAGACCGTGACGACGGCGAGTGACGTCTACGCCCTCGGCGTCTTGCTCTACCAGCTGCTCGCAGGCCGCCTACCCTACGACTTCGCGCCCACCGATCGGGCACGGTTGGTGAGGTCCGTTTGCCTCGAGGATCCACTACCGCCGAGCGTTGCGGCGGGCACTGCCGGCGATCAGCCCCTGGCTCGTCGCCTGGCCGGTGACCTCGACGCGGTGGTGGCCAAGGCCATGCACAAGGATCCGGAGCGTCGCTACGCTTCGGCCGCTCAGCTCGCGGACGATCTGCGGAGCCACCTCGACGGTCGGCCCGTGGCGGCCCACCCCGGACACTGGCTCTACACCGCCGGCAAGCTGGCGCGACGCCACAAGCTGGCGCTCGCCGTGCTGCTACTGATCGTCGTGTCCGCGGCCAGCTCGACGATTCTCTGGCGCCAGGCCGAGCGGGCTCGCGGCGCGGCCGAGGTCGAAGCCGAGCGAGCCGAGACCGCGAGGGCCCGCGCCCAGCAAGCGCAGGGGCGGGCCGAGCAGATCAGCTCGTTCCTCGAAGACCTGTTCGGCGCCGCCGATCCTGATCGCACCCGCGGCGCCGACGTCACGGTGCGCGAGATTCTGGATCGTGGCCGGCAACAGCTCGAGACGTCCCTCGAGGAGACGCCGGAGACTCGCGCCGACCTCGCCGGAACCCTCGGCTCGGTCTACCAGAACCTCGGCCTCTTCGACACCGCGGCGGAGCTCAAGGACGAGGCATTGCGCCTGCGTCTCGAGGCCGATCCGGCGGACCGGCCGGACCTCGCCATCGACCTCAACAATCTCGCGCGCCTCCACTTCCAGCGCGGTGACTCGGACGCGGGCGAGCCGCTGCTGCGCCGAGCCCTCGGTATGTGGCGACGCCTCGGCGATGCCGACGCGGCCGCCACCACGCAGCTCAATCTCGCGGCTCTCCTGACTCACCGCGGCGCCTGGGACGAGGCCCTGGCCTTGCATCAGGAAGTTCTCGCATGGCGTCGAGCCCAGAACGACCGCGCCGGAATCGCCTACAGTCTCTTCGCTCTCGGGGTCCTACGCTACAGCCGAGGAGAGCTCGACGCGGCCGAGTCGCGCCTGCGTGAAGCCATCGAGCTCTACCTCGTGTTCGAGAGCCCGAACCCCACACGCGTCGCCTCGGTCCGCGCCAATCTCGGCCTGGTGCTGCACGCCTTAGGGCAGATTCGGGCCGCGCGAGCCGAGCTCGAAATCGCCCTCGCCGAGCGCCGACAGCTGCTCGGCGAGAACCATCCGACCGTCGCCATCACCCGAGCGAACCTGGCGGAGGTTCACCTCGATCTCGGCGACCTCGACGCCGCCGGCCGACTCCTCGAGCCGGCGCGCGAGGTCTTGCTGCGCGAGAAAACCCCGGGTTCCTGGACCTTGGGGCACGTCGAGAGCATCTGGGGGCGCTATCGAGTCGAGATCGG
This sequence comes from Acidobacteriota bacterium, assembly GCA_039194425.1. GTDB lineage: Bacteria > Acidobacteriota > Thermoanaerobaculia > Multivoradales > J023 > JAUIJL01. The sequence continues at coordinate 329,744 of JBCCVZ010000002.1, forward strand.
CCGAACCGCGGACGGCGTGGCCGCCCTCGAGGCCGGCCACGCCGCTCTACTCGAGGCCAAGGGCGAGCGCGACATCTACACGCGCCGCGCCCTCGGCCGTCTCGAGCGTGCAGGCACTCGAGACTGACGATCGACGGAGCTCAGAGGTCCGTCGACCACAGGTCGACATCGACAGACGTCGACTCGGCGGTCTCGCTCACCCGAGCGAGCAGGCTCAACGCGACCGACCGCGCCGTTGCCGGCGAAGCGGTCAGGCCGCCGGGATTGGGATCGAACTCCTCCAGCTCGGCCTTGCCGAAGCCTTCGCGGGACCGAATCCAGGCCATACGGACGAGCAGACGAGCCTGCAGCCCGGGCTCTGCGAGCGGACCACCGGGCGCCTCCAGGGTCACGACGTCGACCTGTCCCCGCGGCGGCGCCGTGAGCCCACCGGGATTGGGATCGAACTCCTCCAGCTCGGCCTTGCGAGGGTCATTACTCAGAATCAAGGTCGTGCGCGTCAGGCGGACTCGACCTTCGGCCCACAGGCCGCTCGCGGCGAGGTCAAGGTCCTGGCTCTCGTGGTGCGCACGGGCGGGAAGGAACCGAGCGTGGAGCCGGAAGATCGCGGTCCCGCTTGACCCTCGCACCCCGTCTCGGGAGGCCACGTGGACCCTCACGCTGCCTGCCTCAACCATGGCCAGCAGGCGCCGACCCGGCCGGTGCCCGAGCGTCGAGACGCCGGTCGACGGGTTGCACGGGCTCGCCGCGACGTCGAGAGCTTCGCTTCGAGGTTCGCTCGCCACCGCCTCGGCAGCCAGGATCAGCACGCCGGGCTGCGGCAGGTCGAATCGAATCGATTGCTGTGGACCGAGAGCGACCGAGATCTTGGGTGCGAGATGATCGAGCTCGACCCTGGACACTCCGAAACAATCCTCGGCAGCGAGCGGAATGGCCTGCAGGCCGCTCGTCACCAGAGCGAGAAGAAGGAACGCACGGAAGGTTGTAGATTTCGACACGGGATACCTCCTGTCAATCCGAAAGGTTTCTTTCGGACGTCCGGGCCCGGAGATCCGTTTTCGCGTGCCTCTCCCTAGAGCGAGGTCCGTGCCAGCCTTCGACCGTCGCCCTCTCCAAATCGCAAGTGCCTGGTTTCAAGACACTTCCGCGCCATCGGACCGCGCATCACCGAATCGTATCGACGATCGAGAGCGTCCCGCGCGATGTCAGAACCGAGGTGTCAGCCTGTCAGCGTGCCGGACGTGACACGCCAAGAAGCGTCCTCCGGCCGACAGCACGCGTCGCTCAGCGCTGCCGATGGATCTCCCGCAGGCGCTGCTGGATCGCGTAGCGGGAGATCTCGAGCTCGTCGGCCATGGAGTCCAGGTCACCATCGTGCCGGGCGTAGCTCGCCTCGAGCTCGGAGGCCTCGATGTCCGACCCGCGTCGCACGCGCTCGCTGCGGTCGATGAGCACGTACAGCGACGCGCGCGAGACTCCGAGCTGCTCCGCCGCCGGCTTGAGCCTGAAGCGATGGGCGCGCAGAGCCGCGATCAGCTCGTCCTCGCTGACTTCGTGGGGTGAGCGGTAGGGCCGCGGAGGCCCCCGCCGCTCCGCGGGCACCAGCGGTGCCGGCGCCGATGGCTGACGCTCCGAGCCGTCGACAGACGGCGGACCGCCGGGCTCCCGGCCGGACGAGCCGAGAATCTCCTCGGCCGAGCGCTCGAGCTCGTCCTGCGTCTCGTCGAGGCCACCGATCACCAGCCGTCGTGCTGCGTTGCGCAGCTCGCGGACATTGCCCGGCCACGCATGGCGCGCCCAGCGCGCGACCAGCCGTGCGGAGAGCCAAGGTTTGCGCTCGTCCTCCAGGCGATGGGCCTGGCCGATGCGCTCGAGCTCCAGGCGCACGAAATGGAAGAGCAATCGGCCGATGTCATCGCGCCGCCGACGCACGGTCGGCAAGTCGAGACAGTAGCCGCTCAGACGGTGGAACAGCGGAGCCTTGAAGCGGCCGTCGGCGATCGCGGCTTCGAGGGACGCGTCGGTGGCGGCGAGCACCCGGACGTCGACCTTCGAGGGCTTTGCGGCTCCCACCGGCTGGATCTCGCAGCTCTCGAGCGCCCGCAGCAGAAGAACCTGGACGTCGGTCGGCGCCTCGCCGATCTCGTCCAGGAAGAGTGTGCCTCCGTCGGCACGCTGGAAGAGGCCTACGCGCTTCTCGGCACCGGTGAAGCCGCCGCGCACGGACCCGAAGAGCTCTGCCGCCGCCAGACTCGGAGGGAGCGCGCCGAGGTTCACCGCCACCAGAGGGCTCGAAGCACGCGGGCTGGCGCGATGGATGGCCCGCGCCACCAACTCCTTGCCGGTGCCGGTCTCGCCACGAATCAACACGGAGACCGGATGGTGAGCGACCTTGTGGATCTCGTGGCGCAGGCGGCGCATGGCGGGGCTCTCGCCCACGAGCCCGAACGGCGGGACCTCGGCCGCAGCCGGGATCTCGAGTCGATGCACGAAGAGAGCCACGCGGTCGGCCAGAACGAGCGTAAGCCCACGCTCAAGGTCTTGCTCCGAGACTCTTCGCGAGTGCTCCACGCTCAGGCCGTCGAGTTCCAGACTCTTCGACATCGCGCCGCGCGATAGGACGAATCCGTTCTCACCGTCCGCTGCCAAAACCACAGGCCGACGGCTCAAGTACCGGTCCGCCAGAGGTTGCGCCCGTCCCCCGGTGGGCGGCGCGAACCACGGATTCAGACGAGAGAGCTCGACGCTCTTGCCAGAGGTCAAGGCGGGCAGAGTCGTGCGCTCGCCGACCCGTCCCACCTGGGGATGGGCGAGAATCGTCAAGGCGACGAGCGGACGCACCCCGGACTGTTCGCGGACGCGGCTGTGCGACGCCGTGCTTCCGTACATCAGGTCGGGATCGATCGAGGGCTTGGTGGAGGCCACGAGCGGAGTGTATCGGCAGTCAGCTCGCCGGCTCGTCGCCGTACCGGCGAGCCAGAGCCTCGAATCCCGGATCGGCACGCAGTCGGTCGAGCTCGGGCTCACGCAGTACCGACGACAACGGGTATCCGCGCTCGAGGGCTCGGTCCAGCATGGCGAGCGCTCGGCCTCGCTGATCGCTTTGTTCGTAGGTCTCGGCGAGGTTGTGGAGGATCGAAGCGCCGAGCTCCTCGGAGGTCTCGAGTCGCTCGGCGATCTCGAGCGCGTCCTGCCAGTCCCCCTTCCGCGCCAGGTAAAGAGCCAGCTGGGCTTGTAGATCCGGATTCTCCGGGCTCTTCTCCAGGCGCCCGCGGAGCAGCTCGATGCAGCGCTGGTAGGCCGCCCGCATGGCGTCGCCATGCCCGGGTGTCCAGCGGTAGGCATCGCCGAGATTGGCCCACATCACGGGGTTGAGCGACCCGTGGTCGAGTTCCACGGCCTTCTTGAACGGATCGATCGACTCTTCGTAGCGGCCCTGATAAAAGAAAATGTTTCCCAGGTTGGAGTACAGATACGAATGAGAGCGGACCTCGAGTCCTTTCTGGAGAATGGAGGCCGCCCGGTCGAGGTCGTCGCGCATGAAATGAACGCCGGCGAGATTCGCGTAGCCGAACACGTTCTCGGGAGCGACCTCGATGCTCCGCTCGAAGAAGACCTCCGCTTCGTCGAGCCGAGACTCCTTGAAGAGCAGCGTTCCGAGCGCGTCCAGCACGAATCGATGGTCCGGATTGACCTCGAGCGCTCGCCGATAGGCCGCCTCGGCGCTCTGGATCTCACCGCTCATCTCGTGGAGCATGGCGACGCCGAGGTGGGCATCGATGCTTGTCGGGTCGAGCCGCAGGGCCGTTTCGAACGATGCTCGGGCCGCGTCGAGATCTTGCGTCTCGAGCAGCACTCCGCCCAGCACGGCATGGGCGAAGGCGACGAACTCCCCGAGCTCGACAGCCTTCCGCGCCGCCAGGAGCGCATTGTCGAGCCACCGCGGATCGTCCGTCACGCGATACTTGCGCCATTGCGCCTTGGCCAACCCGGCATGGGCTGACGCCGAGGTCGGTTCGTGCTCGACCAGCTCTGTGAAGAGATTGACGGCGCGGTCGAGATCTCCGGGACGCTCGAAGCCTTCGATCAGCCGCATGCCTTCGACGAACGAGGCATGAGAATCGCCGGGCGAGTCGTCCGGGAGGCGCGGCATCTCGTGCGGGCCAGCCGCTGGAGCGATCTCCCACAGCGTCCATCCGCCGAACGCCGTCAGCAGCAGCAAGGCGACGCCCGACACCGCCCGATGCCCTCGGACCCGACGAAGGGCGCCCTGCGACGCGTCGTCGTCCAGGGTCGGCTCACCCGAGATGCCAAGTGATCTGGCCGGGTCTGAGCCGAGAGACTCCAGGCGCTGCAAGACTTCGTCGCTCGCCGGGCGATTCTCTGGCAGTTTGGCGAGCAGCCGATCGACCAGCCGCGACAAAGCCTTGGGCACCTCGGGGTTCACTCGATGCAAGGGCTCCGGCTCGTACTGGCAGATTCGCGTCAAGGTCGCGGCGGTGGACTCGCCTTGAAAGAGCGGCCGCGCGGTCAGACACTCATAGACCAGCACGCCGAGAGAGAACAAATCGCTGCGTCCGTCGAGCGGCAGACCCATCGCCTGCTCGGGCGACATGGCCCGGACCGTGCCGACGATGCGCCCGTCTTCGGTCAGGGTGCTTTCGTCCGGTTCGAGATTCTTCGCCAGGCCGAAATCGAGGATCTTGGCGCCTCCGGACTGCGCGAGCATGACGTTCTCGGTCTTGAGATCGCGGTGGATGAACCCGCGCGCGTGGGCATACGCCAAGCCGAGGGCCAGATCGCGGGCGATGCCGACCGCCACCGAGACCTCGAGCGGCCCCGCGCCGAGTCGATCGGCCAGCGTTCGGCCGGGAATGAGCTCCATGACGATCCAGTCGCCGTCGGGAGTCTCCAAGATGTCGAAGACTTGGACGATCGAAGGATGCGCGAGCGCCGCCGCGGCCCGCGCCTCGCGCCGGAGCCGCCGCCGCGCCTCGCTTTGCGCCGCCTTGTCGCGGCGAATCCGCTTGATCGCGACCCGGCGATCCAGCCTCTGGTCGTAGGCCCGATAGACCTCGCCCATGCCTCCCCGTCCCAGAACCTCTTCGAGTCGGTAGGGTCCCAGGCTGGAGGGCGCGGCATCGAGGGTTTGGAGATCGCTTCCCATCGAGTTCGAGACGGTGAGCTGGCCCTAGCCATGATCCTGATCGGCGATAGTATTCTACCCCGCTCCCTAAGTCCCCTGCGGGGACATCCTCTCAAGCTGGCACAGTTCTTGGTTCTCTTCGAATGGATACGAAGGCCGCCGACGTCGGCGGACCTTAATCTCGAGACGTTGATTGTGAGGAGAGGTAGATGTCGGAATCCGCAGCCAAGATCGCACCGTCGAACAGGGTTCGAGAAGAATCCCCCACGCCTACTTCAGTCCGCTATGCGTTCTCGGCGGCCTTCACTCCCGAGAGTCGCGAAGTCGATGTGGTGCGTTTGCGCTTCGTCTCGTGCGCCGCAGAATCCGACCCCTCCCCCGAGACGTGCAGTTGGGTGGAGGCGCCACCCAACGGGCAGAACGAGTATGTCTTCGGCCTGCAAGATTCCGTCGGTCTGTTTCTCATGAACACAGGGCCCGAGGTCCAACTTGTGAGCGCCAGTGTCCGCTTCACCAACCAGCGTGGGAATAGGAATCCATATCGATCGGGCGGCACTCAAGCCGAGTTCTCCTTGGATCCTTCCACCGAGGACGCACTCCAGTCGGATTGGACGCGGGGGCTCAGCCCGAACCAGGCCTGGTTTTTGACCGGGAGATTCAACGAACAGAGGACCGATTTCGAGGCCCTTCTTGAGCAAAACGGATCGTACGGAAAGACGCTCGAGTTCACCGTCACATACCAAGGCGTCGAGAAGCCCCCGTACATTCACGATCCTCGGTGGGTCGTCGGCACCGGGCATCCTGTCAAGGAGTGATGAAGACCTGAACGTGCGTCGGGTGCCCCGCGCGGACACCCGACACGCCCCCCCGGACACTCGACACGAGCCCGACCCGCCGTGGGGCCTCAGCGTTTCGCCGGCGCACCCACGGATACGTCCCAGGATCTCTTCGCGTCGGTAGGGGCCCGAAGCGGGTCGGGCCTCTGACCAAGACCCAGATCCAGCGTCGGCCTTCTACCGTCGAGTCTCCTCGCGTAAGCCCTGCGCGCGCTGGCATACTCCTTGATACGAATTCGATCAGAAGTTGAGGTCTTCATACCGCCCATCTCGGCGAATGTCGACTCGAACGATGACTTGAGGAGAGGACGATGTCGAAGATTGCTAGGAGCACAAATTCATCGCACGAGATTCAAGACCCTGAGCCCACGAGCAGAAGGGAGCGGTATGTCTTCTCCGCGGCCTTCGAACCCGAGAGTGACAAGCTCGAGGTGGCCTTTCTACGCTATGCATTGTCTGCCCAGACTTCGCACCATGTCTGGGTGGTGGCGCCGACCAACTGCAATGGGGAATACTGCTTTTGCCTTGACGATTCTGTCGCTCTCTACCTCATGAACACTGGGCCCGAAGTCAAAGACTTGAGGGCAGACGTCTGCTTCACGAACGCTGATGGAGACAGAAACCCGTACCTACCTGGCGGCACGCAGACGAGGTTTCACTTGAGACCAGGCACCCCGGGCGCAGTGAAGTCAGATTGGAGGCGGGGGCAGGATCCGACCCAAGCCTGGTTCTTGAGAGGCAACTTCACCGAGGAAGACAACGAAGAGTTTCTCGAGCCTCGGCTTCAGCAAAATGGGACCTATCAGAAAAAGCTCACGGTCGTCTTCACCTACAAAGAAGAGGAGAGGACACTCTGCCACGACCCCAGGTGGGTGGTCGGAACCGGGCATCCCGATGTTGTCTAGTCCTGACTAGTCCTGGTGAATCGGTCGACACCGTGTGTCGGGTGCGCCACGAAGACACCCGGCACCTCGCCGGTCTCGCGACCGCACAGGGAGCGAGTGTCGGCCGGCCGTCACCCGAAGCCCGCCCACTCGCACCCGAGCAACGCGGTCTTGAGCTGCTCCCAGTGAGGTTGGATGACCGCGAGAGTCTGGCTGTTGGCCAGAACCAGCCATCGCGACTGCCCCTCGCAGCGCAAGTCGTCTACGCGCTCGAGGTTGACGAGATGCGAGCGGTGAACGCGCAGGAACAAGTCGGGATCGAGGCCGCGCTCAGGCTCTTGATCGTCAAGTTGGAGCCTCGTGCCAGAAAACTCTCGCGCCGTAGATGCAAGCGCATGTACTGCCTCTCCGCCTGGATCCAGAAGAGGTCCTCAACGCGCAGATAGCGGGTGCCACGGCCGGCACCGAGCGACACCGGCAGACGTCGGAGGTATCGTTTCTGCGGCGCAGCGCGGCGTTCGACGGCGTCGAGAAGTGCAAGCTCACCAATCGAGCGCAAGCCGAGTCATTCGCGCAGGGCCTGGAGGCGTTTGCCGGAGGGTCGGTGGATCGATCGTCGCAGTACCTGTTGAAGTTGAAATTGGTGTTGCGAATCCCCTGAATCGGCGGCTCAGACATGATCGACCTGCCGCGGTTCTCACGACAACGCCGACCTCGGTCGGCCTCTCGGGAAGACTTGCGTTGGACCGCCGTCCGAGAGCAGCTCGGGACGTCGGCTCGGCTCAGCGAGCACCTCGGCTCGGCAGGCACCTCGGGTCAGCCCCTCACCTCAGTACGACGCGAGGTAGTAAGGAATCGCCTCGGCTCGAAACGTCGCAGGCGACGGAGCGCGAAGGCATTGCCAAGTTGGCGTAGACGTTCGCGGGCTTGCCCTCGGCGAAGACCAGGTTGCGGCCGGGTGCATCGTCAGCACCAGCCCGCACTCGTCGCCGCTGGGGTGGAAGGCCTCTCGCTGGCACGCCGGTACCGCGGCAGCCGGGTCGTCGACTCGACGCGACCGACGAAGGCCGCGACATCGTCGACGATGAGGCGATCTCGCTGACGCCAAGGATGTCGCTAGGGCCGAGGGCGTCGGCCGGCCCCGACGACTCGTCGACCGGCAGGTCGGATTCTTACCGTTTTACCTTGACTATCCCCTGCCTCCTGGGACCATGCGCGGCGGCGCACCTCGCGCCCGCTCGATGAAGGCCACTCTTGCGTCCGCGAAAGGCTCATCCTCCTATTTCTCTAGGCATTCTCTTGACATCAGCCGTCGCAACCACTAGTTTCATCAGACGAATCGAAAATGCGACGGGTTCAGGTGCGTATCGCCTGGCGTTCCGGTGTAGACCTCGGAGCGCCAGATCGATGCAAGGCTGGCGTTCGTCCTGGCAACCTGTGCCTCCTCGTCGCAGACCACGAACCGAGAGAAACTCTCTCAAGTCGTTCCTCGGAAGGAGATCCTCATGCAGAAGATCCTCAAGCTCCAGGCAACCAAGACCTCGACCCCGTCTGCCGTTGATTCCGACGGAGGCTCCGATTGGAGCTGGTGCTGCAGCTGTATCTCGTATCGCTGCTTCGACGACAGCTACTGATCGAATCGAATCAGTCGATCGCCGCGCCCTCGGCTCGCCGCTGAGGGCGTCGTCTCATTCTGGGGAGCTCTCCATGTCGCGCGCCTTGGGCCACTATCTCCTTGTCGATCGTCAATTCTACGACACACTCGATCGCTATGAGCTGAAGCCCGACTTCGTCGGGTTGGCGCGAGATCTCATGCCAGACTCTTGGGCCCTCGGCCGAGACCATGTTTGGGTCAAGGCCTTGCCGCCTGAAGAAGTCCGTGTTCCGAAGCAGGGCTTCAAGATCCACATCTCAGCGCTCCCTACGACCGCCGAGCAGATCGTCCGGATCGCGGTCCCACTCTGCGTGCGTGAGAAGGTCTCGTTCAAGTTCGTTGGCGACCCAGAGCTGCTGGCCGTCACGTCGTCCAAGAGCTATGGCCGGGCGTCTTCGGGAAAATTCTTCGTGATCTATCCGCAAGACACCGAGCAATTCAAGCACCTTCTCGAGGTTCTCCATCAAGAGACCCAGGGCTTGAAAGGCCCTTACATCCTCTCCGATCGGTCCTACGACTCCAGCGAGGTGCTCTTCTATCGCTACGGTGGCTTCGTGCCATCGAGCCGAATCAGACCGAACGGTGAGCGCGTACCGCAGCTCTCGGCGCCCAACGGCGACCGCTGGGACGATGAACGGACTCCATACTTCACCCTCCCACCCTGGGTCCGCGACCCATTTCCTCCCCCACCCAATGAAGACGACGAGGACGGTCCTCTCAACGGTCGCTATGAAGTCTTCGAGTCCTTGAGTTTCTCGAACTCTGGTGGCGTCTACTTGGCGAAAGACCTCGAAACAGGTGACGACGTGGTGATCAAGGAGGCGCGTCCACTCACCAACATCTTTCGACGAGGGGACGACTCTCTCCTCGACGCAACGGATCTCCTGCGCAACGAGTACGACGCGCTGCGCACTTTGCAGGATCTCGATGCAGTCGTCACGCCCATCGAGCTCTTTCAGGAATGGAAACACCTCTTCTTGGTTGAAGAGCGCGTCGCGGGAATCTCGCTTCTGAACTACCGAGCTCGCGAAGACTTTCACCTCTTTCCATGTACTTTCGACGCTGAACGCCTCCGACGCTTCTGTACAAAGTTTCGTCGCATTGCGCTCAACCTGTTGGCAGCGATCGACGCGATCCATGCGAAAGGCGTCGTGCTCGGAGACATCTCGCCAGCGAACATCCTCATCGTTCCCGAGACTCTCGAGGTCTGCTTCATCGACCTGGAGAGTGCAGTTCACTCCGAGAGTGAAGAGGCAGTCGAGCGACTCTCGGCGTTGTGGTCGACCCCCGGATTCCGCGCGACATCGGAGCAGTCAGAACGCCGAGTAGGGTTTGCCGGTGACCTCTTCGCGCTCTCTCGAGTCCTGCTCAACCTCTTCGCAACGAGCACCCCAATGCTCGATCTCGAACCTGCCGCCGAGCAACGCTGCTTCGAGAAGATCCACCGCGCGACGCGGATGCCAGACGCCATTCCTTTGCTCCTCGCCGCTCTTCAAGAAGGGGACAGTCCTGGAGCGTTGGAGATTCTGGAGGCTTGGGACGTCGAGAGCTCGATCGCACAGAGTCTCGCCGATGATCGGCCCGAGCCACGATGGCGCCGGACCTCTCGAGAGCTCGAGGAGACCATCGAGAGACTCGGCCAGCACATCCTCTCGACGACTTCACCCAAACGACGCGATCGCCTGTGGCCTGGCGACCCTTTGCAGTTCCGTCAAGGTGGCCTTTGCGTCGCGTACGGAGCCTGTGGAGTCGCTCTTTTTCTCCAGACCATGCACGGGGAGCTGCCAGAGGACGCAGTCCAGTGGCTCCTTCAGCATCGAGTGGATCCCAATGTGCAGCCTCATGGGCTCTACCTCGGCCTTGCAGGGATCGCCTATACCTTCGATCAGCTCGGGTTCACGCCCGAAGCTCGAGAAGTTCTCGAACAGTCGCTCCGGTCACCGCTGTTTGGACGAGACGCGAGCCTCGTCCAAGGAGATGCTGGATGGGGGTGGGTGCAGCTCTACTTCCACCGTCGATACGGCTCCGAAAGAGAGCTCGAACGAGCCGTGCGGATTGGAGACTTACTTCTCCAGAGCTCGACAGTCGATGACGGCCTTCGGTGGTGGCCCCAGTCTGACGGCAAGATCAACTTTGGACTCGCCTACGGCGCGTCCGGTGTCGCGATGTTCCTCGCTCAGCTGGCCCACGCATCGAATGATGGGCGCTTCGCCACGGCGGCACTGCAGTGTCTGCGCTTTGAGCGATCGAACGGCATCGACCGTCCGAGCGGTGGGCTCTCTTGGGGCCGGCACTCCGAGGATTCCACCGCCATGCCGTACTGGGAGCACGGAGCAGCTGGCGTCGGGACCGCCGCTCTTCGCGTCCATCAGGCGCTCGGGGACGAGGAGAGTCTTGCTCTCGCGAGAGCAGCTGCTCGAGAGGCGTTCACTCGCTTCACCGTGAATCTCGAGCAGTTCAGCGGCCTTGCGGGCATCGGAGAGCTGATGCTCGACATGGCCATCCAGACGGGCGAAGCCTCCTACCTCGACCAGGCACACGACATTGCGGACAGCATTCTGCGTCATCGAGTCACCAGGCCGGAGGGCTACGCCTTCCCCGGTCGACGGCTCCTTCGATTGAGTCACGACTATGGAACGGGAGGCGCCGGGATCGGCCTGTTCCTCCATCGCCTTCTCGAGCAGACTCCTCGCTTGCTACACGACCTCGATGCGACCTGCGGGTCGCGGACCACTCGCGTCGGGCCGCCTCGGATGGATGCAGAGACGGTCATCGCAGCCGAATGATCAGAGTGAGGCGCGCGCGATGGAGGCGGCGCGAGGCGTCGTGCCGCACACGAGAAGTAGCTTGCGTCTCGGATCAAGACGCCGCGAGGTGGTACGGAAACGCCTCGGCGCGGAGCGTCGCGGGTGACGGGGCACGGAGCGTCGCCGCCGTGGCGTAGACGTCTGCGGGCTTGCCCTCGGCGAAGCCCAGGTTGCGGCCGCGGCGCATGGTCAGCACGAGCCCGCGTTCGTCGCCGCTGGCGTGAAAGACGTCGCTAGCGCGTCGGTACTGCATCAGCCCGAAGGTCGACTCGACGCGACCGGCGAAGGACGCGACATCGTCGACGATGAATGCGATCTCGCTCGCGTAGAGAATGTCGTCGGGGCCGAAGGCGTCGGCCGGCCCCCACGACTCATCTGCCGGCAGATCGTGGCGCGCGATGTACTCTACACAGTTGCCGGCGGGATCCCAGAAGAAGATCGAGTGCGCGTTCCAGTTCCGATAGTCGACAATGTCGTCCGGCAGTTCCGGGTCGCGCAGAGTCTCATAGCCCGGAATCAGCGGCGTCCGGCGACGCTGCCAGTTCCGCGCGGCGAGGATCTTGTGCTCGGGGATGTTGAACGCGAAGTGGTAGAAGGGCGGCTCGGTCCACCGGTCGGCGACGAAGGTGATCCTCGTGCGCCCGCCGGCGATCGTCAACCGATCCGGTTCAGCGCGCAGAACCTCGAGGCCGAGGTCGCGGCCATAGAAGGTAGCCATCGCGTCGAGTGGCGCTGCGCAGGCGAGCTCGAGAGAAAGCAGACGCAGCCCTTCCTCGCAGGCACTGGTCGTCTCTCCTTCGGCGCGGCCGACAGCGGCGTGCAGGCCGATCAGAGCAGCGGCGGACTGACCGAGGAATCGCCGGCGGGAGACGGTGAGGTGCTGGGGCGTGTGCGGCATGGGTTCGACAGGTCGATGGTTCGTCCAGTGGTACGATTCCGTCGAGTCGGTGTTCTGCCGCCTGCTGTTTCTGTTCATTGCGGAGAGATAGATCTATGCCTTCGAACCGGTCACGCTGTCGCTCTTCGCCGCGGCCTTCGGGACAAGCGCTGGTGAGCTACTGAAGAAAGCCGCCGAGTGGGCCACCTGCGACGACCCCGTGGTCGTGCGCCGCACCGCCCCAGGCTCTGGCCCAGGCGCAGCCCGACCATCCCCGCACCACTGAGCTCCTCCCCGAGCGGGCCACCCGCAACGAGGGCGTGCGAAGCGACGTGCTCCGGATCCTCGTCCAAGTGCAACCGGCCCTCCTCGTCCCAGGCATGCTGGAGGCGTTCCGACCGTCCGCGGACGACACTACCGACGCGTCCGACGTCTGCGCTACCGCGGGACAGCCGGTCGCCGACGCGGGACCGCGTGCCAGTCGAATAGACCATCCGCATGGTACGCTTTCGCCGTTCAATCCCCTGCGTCCCGGCCCTCGAGGACCTCTTGTGCCGCCTCAACCGTCACTCCGACGCCGATTTCCATCGACGTCTTGGGTCAACTCGCGCTTCGTCTGCCGCACTGCCGGGCTGCCGGTGTCGGTGCTCGAAGGGTTGCGTGCACCAGAGACCCTGGAGTTACATCAACAGCTCGAGGCGCTCGACGGTGAGCTGGCGGCGGCGGCGGAGCCGCTGGTCGAGGCGCTCTACCGCGCTGTCGACGGTGAGGACGATCGCGCGCGGCGGCGGGCGTTGCTGCGGCTAAAGCGCGATGTGCACAACGGGCGCCGGCTGCGGACGCGGGATCTCGAGACGGCAACACCGGCGCTCGACGACGCCGACGCACAGACTCTGCGTCGACAGGCCGAGCAGCTCGAGCGACGCGGCGCGCTCGAGGCCGAGGCGCTGGCGAGCTACGGGCGCGAGCTCGTGGCGACGCGGCGGCACATGCAGCGGACGGTGGACGACGACGACTTCGCACGGGCGCTGCTGCTCTCGAGCCGCACGCTCGCCGACAGCCTCGAGCGCTACCGCCGTGCCGACCCGGCGCGCGCCGGCGCCAAGGCGCGGCAGATCGAGCGCGGTCTGTTGCGCTACCTGACGCGCATGGCGCGCAAGGCGACGCCGTTCAGCCTGTTCTGTACCCTCCTACCGGGCCGCCTGGGCGAGCCTGGAGCGCACGCCGGCTTCGACGGCTCGCCGCGTCCCAAGACTAGCCACCTCCGCCTCGACAAGACCCTCTACGCCCGCTTGCTGCCACGCCTGCTTGAACGGCCGACGATCCGGCGCCACCTGCACGTCGAGACCAATCCGACGCTGCGCCGCGACGACTCGAACCTCCTCTTCCTCACCGGCTCGAGCGGCCAGGGCGGCCACGAGACATTTCAGCGCCTGGCGCAGAATCCGGCGCTCGACCTGCTGCGCGCGCGGCTCGAAGCGTCGCCGGACCGCCACTTGCCCTGGCATGACTTGGTGCAGCTGCTGGTCGACGACCCGCATGTCGACGCCGACGCAGACCGGGCCGGTGCCTACGTCGACCGCCTGCTCGAGATCGGCTTTCTGCGCTTTCGCCTCGGCATCGCCGAGCAAGAAGTGCGTTGGGACGAGCCCCTGGCGGAGATCCTCGACGCGATCGACGACGATAATGAGCGCATCGCCGCGACCGTCGCCGAACGGCTGCGTGCCCTGCGGCAGCTCACCGACGCCTACGCCGTGGCGCCACGGCGGGAGCGAGCACGCCTGCTCGACCAGGCGACCGCGGCGACGCGACGACTCTTTGCGACGGTCGATGCCGAGGATGCGGTTCGCGACGTGCCGCCGTTCTACGAAGATGCCGGCGGCGACGCCACCGCGCGCGTCGACCTCGACGGCCTCGACGAGATCCTCGCCGACTACACCGATCTCGGTGCGCGCCTCGCCTATCCGCGCCGCGAGCAGGCAGCGATGCGGCACTTCTTCGATCAAGCGTTCGGCGCACATCGCGTTCCGCTGCTCACCTTCTACGAGCGATACTACCGCGAGCACTTCAAAGACCACCTCGAACGCCAGCGGCGCGCCGACCCGGCGACGCGCGGCAGCCGCGAGATCGTCAACCCCTTCGGCCTCGGGCTCGTCGACGCGCTCGACGTCGCGCAGCGTCAACTCACCGAGCATCTGCGCGGCCTCTGGGCCGAGTCCCCCGCGGCAGAGGAGATCGACCTCGGGCGCGAAGCGCTCGAGGAGCTGGTCGCGGCGCTACCGCCGCTCAGGGCGCCGTGCCGCTCGGTGTCGTACTTCGTGCAGTACCTCGCGACGACTCAAGCATCCAGCGGCGCAGACGATGCGGACGAGGACGACGGTCAGCCTTCGCGCCTGGTCGCGCGCAGCTGCCTGGCCGGCTTCGGCAAGTACTTCTCGCGCTTTCTCTACCTCCTGCCGGACGACATCCTGCGACACCTCCAGGCGACCAATCGACCGCTCGACGACGACGTTGCGCTAGCCGAGATCTGCGGCGACGCGAAGTTCAACGCCAACCTCCATCCACCGCTGTTGCCACACGAGATCAGCTATCCCACCGGCGAGAGCGGCGCCCGCGACGACCAGCTGCGCGTCGCCGACCTGGTGGTGGAGCCCGATCCCGACGACGCGCACCGCCTGCGTCTCGTGCATGCCCTGAGCGGCCGCGTCGTCGTGCCGGTCGACCTCGGCTTCCTCAACCCGCGCATGCGCCCGCCGCTCTTCCAGCTGCTGTCGCGCTTCACGCCGGTGATGAGCTTCAATGTCTCGATCCCCGACGGGGCGATCCGAGACGGATCGATCCCGGCCGCGCCCGGCAGCGACGACGCGCGCCCCGCGGTGGCCGTCCGTCCGCGCATCACCTACAGCCATCGGCTGGTGCTTGCGCGCCGGCAATGGACTGTCGACGGCGCGCAGATCCCTGCGCTGGCGCCGGGTGACGACGCCGGCGCGCACTTCCTGCGCATGCAGAGCTGGCGCCACGCGGTCGGTCTGCCGCAGGAGGTCTTCCTGCGCATCGAGGCGCGTGGCGGCGTCGACCGCCAGCACCTCTACAAGCCGCAGTACATCGACTTCGCCAGCCCCCTGCTCGTCGACCTGCTGGGGCGCCTGGGCGAGAGCGTCGACTCGTTCCGCGCGTCGTTCGAGGAGTGCCTGCCCGGGCCGCTCGAGCTGCTCACTGACCCCGACGGCGAGCGCTGGGCGACCGAGCTGATCCTGCAGGTCGATCACGGGTTGCAGGCAGACGGGGCCGACGATGCGTGATGTATGGCTCAGTGCATACCTCGGCTTCGCCGACTCGAGCGCGGGAATCTACGGTACCGTCTGCGATCGCCTGCTGCTCGAGGTCGTCGAACCTAGGCTCGCTCGCTGGCAGAGCGGCGACGGCGGAGGGCTCGTCGACGCGTCCTTCTTCGTCCGCTACGAGAGCGCCGAGCACGGCCACCACCTGCGGCTGCGTCTGCGGCCGACCAGCGACGAGGCGGCTCAGACCCTGCGCGCCGAGCTCTCGACTCTCGCCGACGAAGACGCCGTCGACGCGCTCGCCTGGGTGCCCTTCGAGCCCGAGCTCGAGCGCTACGGCGGCGCGACGGGCGCGCGCCTCGCCGAAGACGTCTTCGACGCCTCGAGTCGTTCAGCGCTCAGTCTGCTGCACAAGATCGCGCCCGACGATCGAGCCGCGCGCCTCGGCAAGGCCTTGCTCGCGCAGCTGGTCTTCCTCCACGTCTTCGACCCGCACCGCGAGCGTGCCGCCGCTCTTGCGCTGCGCTGCGCCGAAGCCTCGACCCGGCGCCGCGCCGGGGACGCAGAGCGAGTCGCGCGCTGGACGGATGAGCATCGAGCGGGCTTCGACCGCCAGTCGAACCAGCTGGTGCCCTACGTCGAGGCCGCGTGGTCGGCGCTCGAGGCCGGCGCCCCGACGACTGCAGAGCTCGACTCGTTGCGCGCGCGCCTGGTGGTCGCTCGCGACGCGCTCCGGCAGGCGTCGGATCGTGGAGACCTCGATGGCCTCGAGACCTGGCCGGTGGCGGTGCGAGCCCTGCTGCCTTCGTATCTCCACATGATGAACAACCGTCTCGGCGTCGACCTCCGCGAGGAGTGTTACCTCGCCGTCGTCGTCGCCTCGACCCTCTCAGAGATACCGGAGCTCGCGGGGAGTGCGGGCGCGGCGGATCGAACGAGAGCCCCCACCCAACACCGCGCGGCGCGCTCGCGCACCGCGCCATCCGATCGGAGAACGCCATGAAAAAGATCACCCTCGACCTCGACGACCTGAAAGTCGAATCCTTCACCACCACGCCGGAGGCCGAGGCCGGCGCCGACGGCACCGTCCACGGCTACATCACGCAGGACCTGACGATCTGCGACGTCTGCACCGACTCGACCTGCGGCAACACCTGCGACTCCACCTGTAACAGCACCTGTGGCTCCACATGTGGCAACACCTGTGCCTCCACGTGCGGCAGCACCTGTGGGTCGACCTGCGGTAGCACCTGCCACTGCGGCGGCGGCCCTACCTGCGAGCCGGGCTGCAACACCGACTTCGCATGCTTCATCTGCACCGACTTCGGTTGCTGAGCGCTCCCGCGCTTCGAGCGAGTCCCTGACCCAGCGCCCGCACTCCCCCGTTCGGACAAACCACGCTTCTGACACACTGACGCCGTGACCCCCTGGCTCGACACCGCAGACCGCATCGCCCGCCGTCTCGTCGCGACCGCGCAATGGCACGGGTCGGCGTGCACCTGGGAGATCGGTGACGATCGGCCGACGACGGCCCCAAGCAGCGGCGCCGGTCGCCGTGCCGCCGGAGCTGCGCTCTACCAGGGCAGCGCCGGCATCGCCTTCTTTCTCGCTCAGCACCACCGGGTCGTGGCCGACGCGGACAGCCGACGCACCGCGCTCGGCGCGTTCGAGCATGCGCTCGCCGAGGGCGCGACGCTGCCCGAAGCCGCGTGGGGATTCCACACTGGGCGCGTCGGCATCGCCTGGACCGCCTGTGTCGCGGCGTCGGTCCTCGGGCAACCCGATCTGGAGACACGCGGCCTCGAGCTCCTCCACTCGCTGGCGGGCAACGAGCAGCGCGACACCTCGCTCGACGTGATCGGCGGCGCGGCCGGGGCGATTCCCGCGCTGCTCGACCTCGCGGACCGCTGCCGCGCACTGGGCGTCGAGCTGCCGTTCGACCTGGCGTCGAGTGCCCGACACCTCGGCCGCCATCTGCTCACCACCGCGCACCAGGAGCCCGACGGCTGGACCTGGCCGACGCTACCGCATGCCGCCGTCCGCAACCTCGCCGGCTTCGCCCACGGCACTGCCGGCATCGGCCTTGCGCTCCTCGAGCTCTCGCGCCGCGGTGACGACGACGCGGGGGCCTTCGCCTTCGGCGCCGAGATGGCCTTCCTCGCCGAGCGCCGAGCGTTCGACGCCCGGCGCTCGAACTGGCGCGACTGGCGCAACATGGCGCTCAGCGAGCTCTACCGCCACGGCGCGGTCGACCGGGTGCGGGATCTGGTGCTGCGAGGTGCCGTGCCGGACGTCGGCGCGACGTACATGGCGGCGTGGTGCCACGGAGCACCCGGCATCGGTCTGTCGCGTCTGCGCGCCTGGCGCCTCACCGGCCAGGCGCGCTACCACGACGAGCTCACCCGCGCTGTCGCCGGAACGCTGCCCGCCCTGCGAGACTCGGGTCACCGAGGCCCCGTCGAGGGCAACTACAGCCTATGCCATGGCATCGCCGGCAACGCGGAGCTCTTGCTCCACGTCGCACGCTTGCCGCCGATGCCCTCGGCACGGGGTCCGGAAGTCGACGATCGACTCGATCGACCGCGCCTTCTGGCCCTGTGTGAAGACGTCGCCGAGCACGGACGCGCTCGCTACGAGGCCGCGTCGAGCACGACGGCCAGCGCGTGGCCCAGCGGTACGCTCGGCGCCGTCCCGGATCCCAGCCTGTTGCTCGGCGATGCCGGCATCGGCCTCTTCTATCTGCGCCTCGCCGACGCCACGACGCCGACGCCGCTGCTGCTTTCGCCGCGTGGCCCGTCCCCCGAGTCGGCGGATGCGGACTCGTCCGAGGTCGACCGTGACGTGCTCGGCGAGTCCTTCCGCGCCTCGTTTCAGGATGCAGCACGGCGCAGCGCTGAAGGCTACTTCGGCGTCACCCTGCGCGCGTGGCGACGCCTCGGCGAAGACCGGCACTTCGACGCGTCGGTCGAGGCGGCCTTCGATCCGAAGGATGAGCCGCTCGACGAGGCCCCGACACGGTCGGTTGCGCATGCGCTCGAGGCACGCCTCACGGCGACGGCCGACGAAGCGACCCGGGGTCTGCTCGCCGACGCCGCCCGCGTCGAGCGTGCGGCGTGCGACGCGACCACGGCGCTCGACGACTACACCGCCGAGCGCCTGCGCGCTCTGGTGCGTCCGACCTGGGACGAGGCCGTTCTCGACGGTACTGCTCTCGACGGTGCCGCGCGCTTCGCTCCGCCGCCCGAGGCCGAGCTGGTGTGGACCGAGCACGACTGGCCGGAATGGCTGGCGACGCCGACCGAGCCGTCGAATGCTTCGACTCCTCCCTCGTCGGCACCGACCGCCTGGTTGCTCGTGCGACGGCAGCAGCGGCTTCGACCGCATCGGCTGACCTCACTGGCCGCGGCGATGGTGCAGAAACTGGCCGACACGGGAGCTTCGATCGACGTGCTGATCGACAGCGTCGGCAAGTTTTTCAGCGCCGCATTACGCGAGCGGGTGGAGTCGGTGGTCGTCGGCCAGCTCGAGCAGCTCTACCGAGCCGAGTTCGTCGACCGGGTCCCCCCGACCGACGCGGACGACGGCCGCGGGCATGACTGAGGCGTCCCCTCCCGATCTACGCCAGGCGGCGCGCTACTTCCTTCGCCTGGTGCGGCTGATTCGTCCGTATTGGGGCGACCTCAGCCAGACGGTCGTCGTTTCGTTGCTGCTTGGCCTGGTCGGTATGGTGAGTCCCTACATCACCAAGCTGCTGGTCGATCGCGTCTACCCCACGCGCGACATCTCGCTGATGCAGGTGTTGGTGCTCGGGCTGCTCGCCCTCGGCCTGGCTTCGACCCTGCTCGGCTCGCTGAGCAGCTTCTTCTCGCTCTACGTCAACACTCGGCTCAACAACGCCACTCGGCTGCTCTTCTTCAATCATCTGCAGCACCTGCCGGCACGCTTCTTCGACCAGCACCAGGTGGGCGAAATCAACAGTCGCTTCCAGGATCTCGGCCAGTCACTGCAGTCGATCGGCCGCGTGGTGCAAACCGTTTTCGTCCAGGGCGTCTACCTGCTCCTGGTGCCGCCGGTGCTCTTCGTGCTCGATTGGCGGCTCGCCCTGATCGCCATTCTCACGCTGCCGCTGAGCTTCGGCGTCACTGCCTGGTCGGGCCCGATGCTGCGCGACCGCTGGCAGCGCTCGTCGCGCGCTTTCGCCGATCTGAACGCGTTCCAAATCGAGAGCCTGACCCACGTCCGCACTTTCAAGACGATGGGACTCGAGCGCCACGTCTACGCGCGCGCCGACCAGATGGTGCATCGCGCGATGGACGAGCAGCTGCGCGCGGGCGGTCTGGCGCAGGTGTTCAACGGCGTCAACGGCGTTCTGCGGGCGCTCAACACCGCGCTCTTCACCTGGTTCGGCTGGACGCTGATTCTCGACGGCTCGATGACGCTCGGCGAGTTCCTCGCGTTCTCGGCCTACGTCGGCTTCCTCTACAACCCGATCCGCCAGCTGATCCAGCTGTTCTCGGACTTCCAGCAGTCTGCGGTGCACCTGCATCGCATGTTCGAGTACCTCGACACCGCGCCCGAACAAGAGCCGTCGATGGTCTACGCCGGAGCGCCAGACGCCGCACCTCAGGTCGCGATTCGTGGCGCCTTCCGTCTCCGCGGCGTCGACTTCGACTACTCCGACGCGGCGCCGGTGCTGCGCGGCCTCGACCTCGACCTGCCGGCGGGCTCGACGACCGCGATCGTCGGCGCCAGCGGCTCGGGCAAGACGTCGCTGCTGCGCCTGCTCACCGCGCTCGAACGGCCGACCGGCGGCACGATCGAGCTCGACGGCCGACCGTTGGCCGAGATTCCGCTGCGCGATCTACGGCGGCAGCTGGCCGTCGTCTGGCAGGAGGTGGCGCTGGTGCGCGGCACGCTGTGGCAGAACGTGACGCTGGGCGCGGGCGAGGACTGTGTGTCCCGCAGCTCTCCGCCGACGCGCGACGAAGCGATCGAGGCGCTTCGCCTGTGCGGACTCGGCGAGCTGCTCGAGCAGCTGCCCGACGGGCTCGAGACGCCGATCGCCGAGTGGGGCTCGACGCTCTCGGCCGGCCAACGCCAGCGCGTCGCGCTCGCCCGCGCACTGCTCCGCCGCGCACCGCTCCTGGTGCTCGACGAGGCGACGGCGAACATCGATGTCGAGACCGAAATGCGCATCCTGCGCAGCTTGCTCGATCGGGGCGGTGCGGGCTCGGCTAGCTCAACCCGGGATCGTGCCGTCGGCCTGGGCCTGCGCGACACCACTGTCGTGTTCGTCACTCACCGCCTCGCCACGGCGCGCCTCGCCGAGCGCATCGCCCTGCTCGACACCGGCCGCCTCACCGGCTTCGGTCGCCACGATCAGCTGCTCACCTCGTGCGCCGCCTACCGCCGCCTGCTCGCCGCCGACGGAGACGCCCCGCCATGACCAACCACCGCCTTCCCCATGTCGGCGCGTGGCGCATCGGCACCTGGCTGCGACGCGGCCTGCTGCCGCTCGTCGCGCTCGTGCTCGTCCTCCTGGCGGTCCTCGCCCTGTGGGTCGCGGACAGCTATGAGCTCGAGATCACACCGTCGGACCGGGTCGAGAGACCAATGAGCGATGCGCACGGCGCCTGACGAGCCGGTCCCGGCTCTCGAGCGGCCACTCTGGCTGAACGAGCGGCTCGGCGACGTCACCGGCCGCGGAGTGCGGATCGCGGTGGTCGACAGCGGGGTGACGCGGAAGGCGTTGGCGACGACGGTGCGACTCGCCAACGGTCACGGCCTGGTGGACGACGCAATCGACGACGGCCTGTCGCTCGTCTGGTCGGACGACAGCGACGACCGCATCGGCCATGGCACCGCTTGCTGCCACGTGTTGGCGACCCTGGTGCCGGGGGCCGAGATCGTGCCGCTCCGCGTCTTCGGTCGGCGCCTCGAAACCTCGCCCCGCGTCGTCGTCGCGGCGCTCGACTGGGCGATCGATCATCAGATCGACCTGGTGAATCTCTCGCTCGGCTCGACTTCCGAGGCCGCTGTCGAGCCGTTTCGAGACGCCTGCGCGCGCGCCCGCGCCGCCGGCCTCGTCGTGGTGTCGGCGATGCCGTGGGGCGCACCGCCGACGGTGCCCGCGGTGCTCGCCGACGCGCTCGGCGTCACCGCCGGCCGGGTCGCCAACGCCTGGGACTTCACCCATCACGACGACGCTGAGACCGCACCTTGGGGAGTCCGCGCCGAGTTCACCTGCAGCGGCAGCTTCCGCGTCCCGTGGCGCGAGGCGACCGGCCGAAAGACTGAAGCGGTGGTGTTCGGCTCGAGCCTCGCAGCGCCTCACCTCACGGCTCTGGTCGCCCTGCTGCGCGAGCGCTTTCCGGGCGCCGACCTGGCCACGGTCCGTCGTCTACTAGTCGAGCTCGCCCGCCCGCACAGCATCCTTCGTGGTGATTCGGCTCAGCCGAGAGGCCGACCCAGGACGACGTAGAACGCATCGTCGCCATCGTCGATCGCCGTCCAGCCGAGCTCGATTGTGCCACAGCTTCCAAGATCGCGCGCTGACGGCCGAGACGGTAGACTCTCGGTGCCCATGAACTCAGGATCCGCCGACTTCACCTCATGATTCTCGTCATCCTCACCGGCGTCGCGGTGGTCTCTGTCACCGTCTCGATCCACGCCGCGGGAACCAGCTGGTGGCTGAGCCGGCTGCGCGACCGATCCCAGTCGATGGCCGCGGAGGACACCGCCGGCCTCTTCGTTCTGATCCAAACCGCTCTGGTTCTGATCCTCCTCCACGTGATGGAAGCCCTCGTCTGGGCATTGACCTTCTATTCCATGGTGCCCAAGGGATTCTCGTCATTCGGCGAGGCGATGTATTTCTCCTTCACCACGTTCACGACCCTCGGCTACGGCGACGTCGTCATCGAAGGCGCGTGGAGACTCCTGACCGGAATCGAGTCGTTGAACGGCGTTCTCTTGATCGGTTGGAGCACAGCGCTCTCGTTCGCGGTGATCGAAAGGATCTGGAACCGAGACTAAGACTCGGGCGAATCCGTCGGATTCTTCGATGCTCCATCGCCGGTGATCACGAGTGCGCCGCAGCTCGAATCGCCCGGCAGAATGATATTGCCAACATGATATATATCATATCGCTTGCATTTTTCTCCGAATCTCGGTAGATTCAGAGCTATTCACACTCCGCATCGTCTATTTCGAGGTGGATCGACTCAACTCCCGGAGTCTTCAAGTTCCGAGTCGAGTTCGGCTGCTTTCGTCAGTCGCGTACATCCCAAGCAGACCCCAACGCGATCGTGGCCGGATCCTCCCACCCGAAGGGGACGTTGCATCTCGAGAGGAGGATTCGATGGGGTTTCCTGAAAAGCAATCAACGACCTATCTCCGGCGCTCTGACGGGTGGCGGGCGCTACCGAAGAGCACACTCGGTCGCTCGACGGTACTCCTCGTCATGTTGCTCAGCTTCGTGGCATCGGCTTCGGCCCAGGACACGGATCTAGACATCCGCATCGTCGATGGTCGCAGCATCTTCGTGCCCGGTTCACCGATCACCTACCTGGTCGAGGTGACGAATCTCGGTCCCGCGGATGTGACGTCGTTCTTCGTCACGCCAACTCTTCCTCCGACTCTGGAAAACCCGGTCATCGAGAGCCAAGCAGGCGTCTACGATGCGATGACCGGTCTCTGGAACGGATTCTGCCTCAGCGCCGGCGGTGTAGTCAGCCTGAGACTCAGCGGCACAGTCGCTGGCACGGTCGGCCAGACCCTCGACGTCGCGACCAGCGTGGCTCCAGATGGCACGAACGACCCCAACAACTCCAACAACCTCGCGACGGATGTCAACCGGCGCCCCGATGTCTTCGCCGATGGATTCGAGACAGGAGATGTCAGTCGGTGGAGCTCGAGCACTTGACGCCCCACCATGCAGGCCAGATTCGAATCCCGAACCCCGCATTGGATGAAAGGAAGACATCATGAGCTCGAAGATCCATCGCCCCACCAAGGCCATCGCTCGCGGAATCGATCGGCGGTCTTTGCTCAGGCTCAGCCTTCTGTCCGGCGCATCGTTGGCCGGCCTCGGAGCCTTGCCGAGAGCAAGCCTGGCACGACGCCCTCGAGCGGTCCAAGGCCCCGTGTGCGCGGGCAACCCCGTGATCGGCGACACCCAGATCGCCGACACCGGCGGCTCACTCGAGGTGACGATTGCCGGAGCAGATCTCGGTGCGGTACCGGGCGACCTCTGCGTCACACTGGGCGACGACGAAGGTCGCCTCGCGTTCGTCCGCGTGACCAGTGTGAGCGCTTCGGAGGTGGTTGGAACTGTAGGAGTCATTCCCGCGGGCATGACGTCGGGGCGCGTGACCCTGGCCCAAGGAATCGGCACCGATGCAGCGCCGACCAATGTTCCGGCCGGATTCGTTCCAGATGGCCCCTTCTTCAGCTGGTACAACTCCGGGCAGCCGATCACGAGGGCCCCGGACCTGATTCAGCTGCCGGCCGCCGCCGGAATCGAGGGAGCCAACAACACCACCTGTGCCCAGGGGACGATCGATCCAACAACCAACTTCATCAACATCGACATCAGCGGAGCGGCTCCCAACTGCGTCCCCGGAACCAACATCTCCCTTCAGTTCGACGTGCGTCTCAACAGTACCGAAGTCTTGGCCTTCGATACCTGGGGCGCGCTGAACACCACCGCGACGTTGCCGCTCGCAGCGTGCATCACGCCGTTCTGTAACTTCCTCGCGCACAACATCCGATCCCAGACGGCAGGCCGACTCGAGCTCGCGTGCGCGGGGCAAACGACGGCGAGCGGCCAGATCTTCCTGCAGCTCTTCGGATTGACGGATACGAGCACCGGTCAGTTCCTGACGTTCGTGTCCGGCGGTGCCTGGATGAAGATCATCGAACCTTGATCGACCTGGCATGGCGCCTCGGCTGCCAGGCTAGGCGGCTTGGCGCAGGGCCGACCGACGCAGGCTGTGAGCGCGCAGCGTTCGTCGACGACGGTCAACGGCCGTGGCATCGTTTGAAGCGCTCGCCGCTGCCGCACCAGCACGAGTCGCCGCGAGCCGGGGGATCTCGGCGACGCGACATCATCGCGTCGACGTAGAACCATCGTCCGGCTTCGCGGCGAAAGACGGAGCGTTCGTAGAGCTGTCCCTTGCCGCCCCCCTGCTCGAAGAATGCCACGAACTCGACCTGCCCTTCGTCGTCGCCTTCGGTCCCCGCCTCGGTGTCGAGAACCCGCAGGCCGGTCCAGCGGGTCGATTCGACTGTCCTCCGAAGGTCCGCACCGGTTTCCAGACCTCTCTGCGATGGGTGAAGCGTCTTCAAGAGATAGGCGACCTCACCCCGCGCGAAGGCAACGTACCGTGAGCGCATGAGCGCCTCCGCAGTCTCCGGCGGACGCAGATCGAGGAGTCGAGGCTGACAGCAGGACGCGAAGGCGAGTCGGCTACCGCAGGGGCACTCGTCGGATCGAAGCATGACGATGCGAAGTCTAGCCGCAATCGGATGGCGAGAGGACGGTCAGAGCGGCGCACGATCAGAGTCCAATGGACGCAAGGAGCAATGAACCCGGGCTCTTGATATAGTCGCTGTCGTCTCGTCATTCTGAACTCTCGTCTCTCGTGGATCCGACCTCCTTCCACAAACCACACGGAGGTCTCCCCATGCGCAAGCTTTGCCGCGTCCTTCTACTCGCCGCTCTGGTCTTGGCGTCTGCGTCGTCGCTGTACGCCAGCAACTGTCTTCAGCAAGTCGGCGAGCCCTACGAGAAGGGCGATCAGGTCTGCATCAAGGTCGAGAACACGTGCAACCAGATCGTGCCCATCTCGTGGTCGGTCACCACCCACAACTTCGGCATCCAGGGTTCGTCCAACGCCGGCACCGCCAGCGGCACCAAGGCGATCGCGCCCAACGCGACGATCGAGGTCTGCTCGGACAAGCCGGACGACTCCGGGACGTTCTGCTTCTTCTTCAAGATCAAGAACTTCGATCGTCAGAAGCCCTACGACCGCTTCTACGACTGGCTCAACAACATCGAAGTCGCGATGATCGGAGGCAACGGCTACGGCGTGTTCGAGGTCGGAGGCAGCGGCTTCGTGACAGAAGACGTCGTCCTGGCGGTCGAGGCGCCCGCCGGCTGGAGCATGGCCTTGTCGACGACTCATGTCGCTGCTGCAAGCTTCCCTGCTGCGGTCGAGTACGTGATCGTCGGCCCGGAAGGCGAGGACGCTGTGCTCAAGGTCGTTGGCATCGGCGCCGAGACCGGCGAGGTCGTGGGTGACGCGAGCTTCACCATCGTCGCGCAGGGCGATCTTCCGCCTGGAGACAACGAGCCCGTTCCCGGCGACGGCGACCCCAAGGATCCCGTCCCAACCGAAGAGGTGGTTCCGGTCTTGACTTTCAGTAACGCCAAGAGCGGTGGCGCCGTCGACGCGACGCTGCTCTTCGCCTGGAACGAAGCCGGTGTGTTCACGCCGGTGCCCCAAGCGACCTTCGAGGTCTACGGACCGAGCGGCTGGGAACTGATCGCCGACGAGACCGACCGGCCCGCGGGAGCCGATTTCGGCATCGCCACGGCGCTGTGGGACACCACCTCTCTGCCAGCTGGGGACTATCGGGTTCGCGTCACCATGACCGGCGAGGCCGGACAGGTCGGCCAGGCCGAAGAAGTCATCACGGTGCTCAAGCGGCCTGAAGCGGTTCCCACCGCCACCCGGATCCGAGAGACCACCTTCGTCTTCGACGCGCGCGACTCCTTCGACCCCGACGGCACCATTGTCGATTGGCAGTGGAAGCTCGGTGACGGCCGACTCGCGACCGGCCCCACGGTGCGCCATACCTATCGTGAGCCCGGTTCGTATCCGGTCAATGTCACAGTCGTCGACGATTCCGGCCTCGAGACGACCGCCTACTGTCTCGCCGACACGCAGGCCGGCGTGTTCGCCTGCTTGGCCCGCAGCTGCGGCTGCGAGTCGATGGAGATTCGTGGCGACGGCACCACGTCGGCGATCGAGCACCCGGAGTACGTCGGCGGCGGCAATGACAACGGCCCACAGGTTCCTGGAGGCGGCAGCAACACCCTGAACTACAAGTTCGAAGTGCTCGCCAAGCTCAAGCCGGGCAGCGACCCCGGCGAGTGCGACTTCAAGCAGTGGGTCAAAGGCACAATCACCGTCGACGGCACCGAGTACCCCAAGGAGCACGATGGCGAGGAGTATCCGATTGGAGGAGACTCCTACGGTGAGGACGGTCCCAAGGAGGGCTTCCACAAGGCAGAGCCCAACGCCGACCCGCCGACGATCCGCTGGGTCGACGGGCCCGGCCTCTGGACCGTGCCGACGGGCAAAAGCGCGTCGCTGACGGGCGAGTTCTTCGCCATGGTCACCGGACCGGAAGGCACCTGCCAGTGCTCGTGGAAGGTCGACATGGCGATCGCCGCCGACGGAACGGTGACGCGGCCGCCGACGCTGACCGACGTCAACTGCAGCTGACCTTCGTCGCCGCGATCTGACGCCGTCCGGTCCGACCGACCGCGGCCCGGGCGGCGTCGAGATCCGAGACCTCCGCGAGCCGGTGCTCCGTCGACCCAAGAACTCACTCAAGTCAAACGATTCAGTCAACTCTGGGTGCAACCGACTGGAGACACCCGATGGCCCCGACCACCCGGCTCACGGCGAGCCTCGCCCTGTTCGTTGCGCCCTTCTTCACCGTCGCGGACGAGGCTCGGCGCTCCGACTCTCCCGATCTGCACGCGCTGGTCGCCACGATGACGCTCGAGGAGAAGATCGGCCAGCTGGCGCTGCGCGGGCGCGGTAGCAGCCGCTCCACCGAGCCCCTGCCCGACGAGCTGATCAAGGCGGTGCGCGCCGGACGCGTCGGCTCCCGGTTTACTCACCCCGATCATCCGGACTGCGCCGTCGGCGAATCTATCGAGTCACGGATCTATCTGCCGGCGGTCACGAGATGGGGTGGGACCCAACACTAGTCGAGTTTCGTACCCTTCAAGCGCAGCTTGACAGCATGCTTCCGTCGCTCGTTGAGCGCGGGAATGGACAACTTTCTGGAGTCTGTTTTCGCATTAAGATCATACGCAAGAGCGGGGCCGGTGCTGCAATATGATTCTGCCAAATCAATACGCCAACTCAGATGGCTCAGGGCTCGGGCTCAGCGACGGGCGGCGTCGATGTTGCGGGAAAGTCTGACTCTTCGCCAGATCCATATGGATTCAGATCTCCGCTCCGAATGATCCTCTGATTAAAGACATCACTCAAGATCGACATTTGCGTCCATCCAATGCCGTGTTTCCAAACTGCCACAACCTTTACGACGGAACCCTCTCTTAGGTCTGGAAGTCGCCACTTCTCAACGCACTCTGTGATGGCCTCCAAATCCAGAAAGCGGTCAAGAAGCTTCTTGGGCTCGGCCAGGCTGCCACCTTCATTGACTTGGAACGCGTACACAATGGAGAAGCTTGCATTCATCGCCTTGACATGTCGCGGAACCCTGAAGTGGCAGAAGTGGATCTCAGTCACCGCCGTCTCAGAGTTCTCATTAGAGCCCGCGCCACCAGCCGTCGGTATCAGGACAACGAAGAGAAACGAAAAACACACGCCAATCTTCACATTCATGGCAACACAGCTCGGGTCCTGTCCTCGACCCCTAAGATGAAGGCGTCGACGGAGCCCCAGTCATGACCGTACGGTTGCGAACGACTGTAGAGCAAGGCGTGGCCGTAGAGTTCGTGTGCCATAGTGATGACTCTATCACCACGAGATGCGCCGGCGGCACTTCCAGTGCCATCGGAGACGATCACCCCCGCCCGGCCTGATGGCGAGTCCGCAGGGTTCTGGAAGACTCCAAGGAGGCTCGTTCCCGTCATTTCGCTCCGGAGCGCCTCCGCTTGTTCTTCGCCAATGCGGGCGGCTAATCGCTGAATCTCCTGTTCGGCGGTCGTATACTCAAAGGTCTCAGCGCCACCGGAATGACTGAAACCCTTGGCGGTTTTCGCTTCGAAGACTTCCTCCGAACCGACAAGCTCCTGAAGAGCTCCGAAGTTTGCATTGTCGGTCTCCACCGAACCAAGCTGTATAAAACCTTTGTCGTCGACCGACACGGCCCCTCGGAGTTTCTCTGGAAGGGTCTCTTTGATCAAGGCGAGGGCCTCCTCATCTGCTACCTGGATCGCGAGGCCCGTAGGGTCCCGATACCGGATGGGGTTGTTGGCGGCATAGGTGTACAGGCTCCAAGCGCTCGGATCTCCCGCCGGATCCGGCGACACAAACCGCCCCAATTCCGAGAGGTAGGTACGGGCGTTCATGTTGACGGTATACCACTCACCGTCCCTTGGCACCGGATAGATCGCACCGGGAGCACCTTCGGGATCTCCATTCGTTCCGTTGCGGTCCATCATGTGTCCCGTGTAGCCGAATGTCTCGCCAATGTTGCTGTCTTCGAGGTGTCCCCACGTCGAGTACTCGTCGGACTCGAAACCTCCGGTGAATCCGCCGTCGGGATCCACGGCGCGCCTTGAAACCCGGATACTTCCCAGGTGGTCGGCGGTCAGGTGCTTGAGGGTGTATGGAATCTCTCCGGCTCCGTTCGACCCTTCTCTGAGCACTGCCTCTTTCCCTACGTACGAACGGACGCCCTTCGCGTTGTTGCGGCTCGTCGTCGACATCACTTCATCGGTCAAGCGGAACTCGCGCAGGGCTCCCGTACCGCCGAAGAAGGTGAAGATCGATTCTGAGAAGTCTCCTGCCAAGCAGAGGTCCGGATCCGTCTGGGGATCCTCCTCCGGATCGCAGGGGGCCGGGTCTATGACACCGACCGGTGAGCTGTAGAGTCCGTAGTCTTGAGGCAACCTGGCGAAAGTGAAGACCCGTTCTCCCGCCGCCGAGTAGGCGTACACAGCTTGCTGATCCCAGTCGGTGACGTCGACGCGCGGAGTCGTTCCTTCCCCGTCCCCATCACCATCGTCGTCCGTCCGGGAGTTGAGGTTCCACCAGAAAGCCGACTGTCGGCCGTAGGCGTCATACCAGGAATTCATGGCGCAGGAGCCTTCGTCGTTGCAGCCTCCTCCCGTCTGATTGCCTCGCGAATCGTACGAGACTCCGAGAGAATGCACCGAAACCGAATCGAGGCGGTTATTGAGATCGTCCACCGTGAACGCAAGGAGCGGGTTCCTGTTGGGGTTGGCCGTTCCGCCACCCGTCAGGTTGTCAAAGGCGTCGTAGGTATAGACGGGGTCGTCGTCGACCTGAAGAAGGCGTCGGAGTTCATCGTAGCGATAGGTCACTCCAAGATCTCCGATCGAATCGATCTGGCCGCGCCCATCGTAGTCGTACGGACCCATCGTGTTCAGGAGCTGGGTGATCGGGGTTTGGTCATCAGGGATGTGTAAATAGGTCTCGATCCTACCAACGCGCGGGAGTGTCAGTTGGGGATCCGCCGGAACTTCGGTGCCCTCGTAGTAGACATACTCATGAATCCTGTCCCAGCCGCCGATCTCTCCGGCCAGGTCGTATCGATGCCGAAAGTGGATCGAGCCCGAGGGATGGTAGGCGTAACCCAGGAGGGGACGATAGACGGGTTCGGAGTCCGAGTCCACATCGCTCATGAGCACACGGATCAGGTCTCCCATCTGGTACTCGAACTTCAATCGGAGATCCTTGAACTCCCCGAAGGCCGGGGACTCCGGATAGACCGCCGTCACGGGCCGATTGGCCCCGTCGTAAGTCCAGTACGCCGCAGCATCGACCAGCGTACCCCCGTCATCTACCACCTGATAGGCCAGGTCCAGGTACAAGCGATTGACGCGGGTCGTCTTGGACTCGACATTGCCTTCGTTGTCGTACCCGTAGCTGTCGTGAACCTCGAGGGAAAGAATGTCGGCTTGCTCGACAGCCGCGATCAGAACGTCGGAGTAGCCACCTGTTTCCTCGGTGGTGTAGTAGTTGTACCGAATCGAGCGATCCAGGCGTCCTCCCTCGCCGAGGGGATCATAGAAGCGTTCCTCCAGAATCCGGTTGGATCGACTGGTCTCGCGAATCCTCTCAAGTCGCCCGGCCGAGTCGTACGAATAGGCCAGGGCCACTCCATTGTCCCGCGAGGTCAGGACATTTCCGAGCGAGTCGTAGGTGTAGAAGACCTTGGCCTCCTCCGGGTCTTCGGGCTCACCGCTGACCGGATTCCGATCGATCTTTTCCGGAATCAGCTCCCAGACGACCAGGCCTCGACCATCCAGCTGCCTCTTGCGATCTTGACCCGAACGACTCGCGGTCTCGAGTCCACCTGCGTAGGAAAACGTCGTCCGTCGCTTCCGCGTGCTGAGATCCCATCGGTCCTCGTTGGGAAACTGCAACATCCCCTCATCGATCCGGACAGGCCGACCCAGGTGATCGCTGATCACGTCGCTCCGAGTCTTGTCCGCGACGTCGGGATCCGGCGTCCCGTACGGAGCGATCGCGACGCGCTGGCTTATGGCGCCCTGGAGGTAGAGGTAGTCGACCCTCTCTCCCCTGGGATTGCTCATTCCAAGGACTCTGCCGTGGATGTCGTACTCTTCGTACTGGTACCTCGCTGCCTCTCTCGCTGGCGTGGCCATGAGATTCCATTGGCTCTCGTCGAAGACATCGGTCACGTAGTCGAGCCGGCCACGCTGGTAGCCCTTCGTCTGAACGATGCGATCCGAACGCATCTCCGAGACCTCGCGCAGGATCTGTTGCTCGCGTCCCATCGAGTCGAAGACCACCGTGATTTCATCGACGAGATTCGTCGCGTTGTTGGGGTCCGTTGCGTCCCTGGCGGTGATCGTCACGTCTCCACCTCTGTCCGGGTTCGCGCTGTCGAGGGAATAGAGATAGGTCCGATCGACACCCCGGCCACCGGTCGTCTGCGCGACGGGTCGGCCGAGCTCGTCGTAGTTGGTGGTTGTGCACAGAGGATCTCTCATTGAGTGATCACACGTCTGCGTGGGCCAACCGGTCGCAGGGTGGATCTGGAGATGCAAGAACTGTGGCGCGACCCTGTCTTCTGAGCCGTTGACGTAGGCGCTCCATCTCCGTTGTCCGAATGAGTACTCATGCTTGATCCGATACTCAGGCGCCAGGCTGCAGCCGGCGCCACTACCTCGGGCGACCTTCTCCAGCTTGACCCACCCTTTCCCGCCCGCAACCTCCGTATAGGCAGTGGAGACATCCGCATCACCCAGAGTTGGAGCAACATTGAGCCCGCTCATCAGCGCCGAATACGTTTTCTCGCATTCGAGGAATCCTCGGTCATCATACGAGTAATCCACCCTGCGCACCTTGCCGTCGGGCATTGACTGTCGATTCTCCATCAATCCGAACAGCCACGGTCCGACATCAGCCTGCGAGGGCAGGCTGTCGAAGGTCGTTGGATCATCGTCCCCGTTCGTTGCGATCTGCTGCAGCGGCTCGCCGGACGGATCCATTGCATAGGTGTGTGAGTACTCCACGGTCTCCAGGTTCGTC
The DNA here is from genome assembly GCA_039194425.1 of Acidobacteriota bacterium. Taxonomy (GTDB): domain Bacteria; phylum Acidobacteriota; class Thermoanaerobaculia; order Multivoradales; family J023; genus JAUIJL01. The sequence goes on from JBCCVZ010000002.1 coordinate 361,740, forward strand.
CCGAGGTCCGACTTCGTCGTCCGCCGACGGAAGTTGCCGAAGCCATCGAACTCTTCGAAGAGTTCCTCGCGGAACTCGTGGACTTCTCCTGCCCGGAAGAACCTCTGCAGCCTTCCACTCAGTGGCCGCGAGCGAAAGACACACAAACCTTCCTCAGCCGCATCGTCGGTGCAGGCTTCGGCCGAGGTCGAGAACGTATGGCGGAGGTATGTTTCGCGGTGGATGGCGCAGCTGCCGGGTACGACAGGATTCGCCGGCTCGTAGAGGAACAGACCTTTCCCTTCGCAATCGAGCACCACGGACGAGAGATACAGGTCGGGCTGCGAGCTGAAGTGGCTGGCGATGGCGTTGGATCGAGCGATCGGCAATCCGAAGTCTCGATGGGCCCAGGCCGCACCGTCAGGGAGGTCGGGGAGGTCTACGTCCCCACCCGTGGCCTTGGTCACGTTGTGGAAATGGACTTCGTGGCGATAGTGCTGATTCGCTTGAGCGTCGCCGCCAAAGGGTACACGCTCCACGATATGGGTTTGCATCGTGTTGTCACGACTACATTGCTGCCCATCTCGATCTCGATCGACGCCGTAGTACCAGAAGCCCTGGTGAGAAACGAGCTTCGCGTCCGCGGTTCGAACGATCCGCTCCACGACACCCTGCTGTTTGCTCGAGTCTGGCGAGGTGAGTTCTCCAGACCCGCAGGGGACCGGCATGAAAACGTTGTTGTACTCGTAGTGAATCGATCCTCGCAAGGGGCTCGTCACCTGCCTCAGGAGCCCGTTCTTCGGCATGCAACCCGAAGATGCAGCATCTTCGAAGTAGTCGAAGTCCCAGGTTCCGTTGTCACTTGCGCCATCGGGAAGCGAGATCTTGTCGAGGAAATGGACGGTGATGTCTTGGTCTTCTGGCTGGTAGTGGTCCTCGTCCATCGGACAGGCACGCCTGATCGTCCTGGGCTGAAGATCCAGATTCCAAGTCTGGGCACCGGACGTCGAAGGAAACTTAATCGACTTGATATGGCGGGTCGCCCAGGTTTGAAAGCGCTCGCCCCCTGTGTGCAGTGTCGTGTATTCGATCGTGATCTTGCGATCTTCTTCGGCACCGCTATAGGAGTCGGTGATCACCGTCTTCGTTTCGTCCGAGTGGTCAAAGCTCACGAAGTTGCCGAACGGGTCGGCGATTCTCTTCAATCTCCAGCAGCCCTTGGGGGCCGGCCCCGGAACCGGGCAATGCCCCCCTACGAAGTGCTCGAACCGCTGGGTGAGACCATTCGGCAGATCCACTTCGACCCGAGATGGCGTGACCTCCCGAAGACGCAGATAGCTGCCGTCTCTCGAGTACATGGTCGCCCCGGAGCCCCGGAAGGCGTGTTGACCGCCGGTCGAATCGACGTATACCCAATCGTCGATCGATAGACTGTCCCGATTCACCGGCCAGCCCACCGGTAGTTGCGCCAGATTCGAGCCGAATTTCTCCTTGGCGATATAGAGTTCGCCGCCCAAGCTGATATTCCATCCCAGGCCGGCGTTGTTGACCACAGGGATCGTGGTCATGCCGGTCGTCACCAGGCCGTTGCTCTCACCGAAGTCGCCGCCTCTCCGCGCGAGCCAGGTCGAAGAGTTGTACGTCGCTGCGAGGCGATAAGAGAAGTTCGGACCCACTTGCCAGGACGTGCCCAGGGGTATGCTGGCGACGAGGTTCCCGTTCATCTTGTTGACGGTATCGATGTTCAGGTCCGAGAAGAATGCGTTCTCGTTGATCAGACCCCGCGCACCCCCGAACTCATCAGGAAAAGCTATCTCACCTTGAGGTCCGGTCGAGCTGTCGCCGGGCGCTTCCCCTTCCGCCTTGGAGAAGACTCCGAGGAAAGCGGACTGCGTCGGATTCTCCAACTCGTTGGTGAACTCGAGGACATCCTCGAAGTCTTCGGTCTCGTAGGGCGACCAGGACCAGACCACGGTCACGGTCTTCTCTTCCCCGGGCTCCAGAACATACTGAGACGCCGGCTGTCCTTCGAGATAGAAACACTTGTTGTGGAGACCGTCCTGCAAACAGGAGGTCGCCGGGTCAAGGTTCAAGGCACGACCGATGGACTGAGCCCCGCCGAGATTCTTCAGCGTGAACTCACGGTGGAGATCTGCGGTTCCCACCCGGACCGCTTCATCGAGAAGGAGTTGGGTCAGAACCGCGCTGCCATCGGCCTCCAAGAGCTGAATCACCGGCTCAGAGCCATCGGACGCCGTTCCCGTCTGGTCGATCGACAGGACGTCCAGACCACCGGAGAACTCCACCGTGCTGGCCGGAGGCGATAGCTGCCCCACGCTACTTGGAGTCCATCGGAACCCTACCTCGATGGCGTCGGTGGTCGAGTCGACAGGCCCCAGGTTGATGTCATTCAGCGGGACCCACTGGCCATTCACTTTCTCTTCGATACACAGATCGCTGGCCGGCGAGCAGTTGGACGCCGCCTGGCCCGGCAAAGACACTGAGCCGTTGACAGTCGGTCCTTGGCCCAGGTTGCGCAGTACGTAGCGAAGCCGAGACGTCTCGCCCACCACGATTTCACCGTGGTCCACGGACGTCACGACCAGGGGCACGATGAACTCCTCCAGGATCAGCTCGGCCGGCGGAAGGGCCGTGCCCTTGAGGTCGAATTCGTGAACCTCCGAGTAGCCCAACGGATCTGTCGCCGAGAGAGTCATCGAAGCGGCCAGATCCTCCAAGGACGACGGCCCCCACGTGATCTCGACCATTCGGGACTCACCCACCGCGATCTCGAAGCTCGTGTCTCCCGCGCCCAAGGTCACGTCAGTGGCCTCCGTGCCCAACGTGACCGAAACGGCCTGCGTCTCCGCCGACGCATTTTCCACTCTAAGGCGACCGGTCAACTCATCGCCCTGCGACACTTCGCCGAAGTCGACGAGAATCGGGGACGTGCTGAAGTCGAACGACGGCTGACTGTCCAAAGACGAAAGCGCTGCATGCTGGTCGGCTACCACGATGGCGACCATTTCGTCGTCCAGAGGCAGAACGCTCGGCTGGTGCGCCGAAGCCGAAGGACCTAGGGCGAGCCACAGAAGCAGTAGGAATACGTAGTTCGAGGACAAGCAGCGCAGGGGGAGCATAGGGCGACTCTTTTCCGATTAGGCTGAGAGCGATGGTGACATTCGATGGGAAGCAGGAAGCCGGCCCGTCTCGGGACCGAGATTTGGACTGCGGTTATTCGGCCTTGACAATGAAGGTCCTCACGTACTTGTAGAGTTCCGGCCAATTGACATCGCCATATTCCAGCCACTGATCGCACGAGGCGGGGCCCTCATCGGGCGGCACGTCGACCTCTTCGATCTTGTCTTTGCTGATGATAGACACCGGTTTGTCGGCCACCAGGGCGACAAAAAGCTGATCCTTAAAAGCCCTACATGCTGCTGGAAGCACCGGGCCGTCGGTCTGGTCGAGCCTGCAGAGATTGAATACCTCGCGTCCCCAGTCGCCATCGAGCTCCGCCAGCACGACGCCCTGGCGGGTGACTTGGACCGAGGCGACCGTCGCCTCGCACACCAGCGGCTCGGCTCCGAATGCGGAGGGCTTCACGCCAAGACCAATCGCCAGGAGAAGCAAGACCGTGAGTTGATTTCGAAGAGTCGTAGATGGACGCTTGACGGACATGAAGTCTCCTTGTCTGGAATGGACGGGCCGAGGTCGGTGTCTCGAGCGACCCGCATGAGCTTGAGATCTACTCTCCTCCTGTCAGCAAGCCATATGCCAACCCAGTTCCGCCAAGATCCGCGGCGCTTCGAGTCCTCCCTGCAGAAACGATGCGCGCCACCGCGCTCTGTTGCGCGTTATTGCGCACCTCCCACGACCCCAAGGAAGGCGCCTTGTCCTTAACGATCATGAGAAAGTGACAAGGTTCAGCTCGCCGCGGTGCACAGTGAGGGAAAAACAAGACAAGCTAGCGCAACCTGGCTCTGCCTGATATCGGCCTTCAGCTTTCACGAGATGGACAGATGCGTCCCTCCAAGACCCGCCCAATGGCGTGGCGTCGGCAAGACATTGATCGCCAAGAATCTCGGCCACCAGGCGGTGCTCAACAGCATGGCCGCACGCTCTCTCACCGCATCCGAGCTACTGAATACGCTCGCGGAACAAGAGCCCGCGACCGCCTAGCTTGGCAACCGACCCAACAGCCGGTTAGAGGTCCCTGCCAAGCCGAGTTGCGATGGTCCCGATCGCCTCAGCCCCTGAGTGAACGAGGCCCTAGCCTCTAGACACCTGACAAATTTGAGTACAAGCAGTGGGTCAAGGGTACGATTACCGTCGACGGAACCGAGAACCCCAAGGAACACGATGGCGAGGAGTACCCGATCGGAGGCGATGCCTATGGCGAGGACGGACCCAAGGAGGACTTCCACAAGGCCGAGCCCGACGCCGACCCGCCGACGATCCGTTGGGTCGACGGACCCGGCATCTGGGACGTGCCGGCGGGTAAGAGCGCTTCGCTCACCGGGGAGTTCTTCGTCATGGTGACCGGTCCGCTGGGAACCTGCCAGTGCTCGTGGAAGGTCGACATGGCGATCGCAGCCGACGGCACGGTCACGCGGCCGCCGACCCTGACCGACGTCAACTGCAGCTGACCGCCGGGGTCGTGAGCCTGCGCCGTCTGGCCCGCTCGACCGCCGGCCGGACGGCTTCGAGGTTTCGCTGTGTCTCGATCTCTGTCCGTGGTCGACTGGGAGTCTGCCCATGAGTTAAACGATTGAGTAAACTCCGAGTGAAACCGACCGGAGACGATCGATGACCATCAACCCCCGACTCACGGCGAGCCTCGCCCTGCTCGCGCTTCCATTCTTCGCTCCGGCGGACGAGGCGCAGCGCACCGACCCTCCCGATCTGCACACGCTGGTCGCCGCGATGACGCTCGAGGAGAAGATCGGCCAGCTGGCGCTGCGCGGGCGCGGTAGCAGCCGCTCCACCGAGCCCCTGCCCGACGAGCTGATCGAGGCGGTGCGCGCCGGACGCGTCGGCTCGGTGATCAATCTCATGGTGCCGGCCGAGGTCGACCGCCTGCAGCGCATCGCTGTCGAGGAAAGCCCGCGGGGCATCCCGCTGCTCTTCGGCCGCGACGTCATCCACGGCCTGCACGCTGTGGCGCCGATCCCGCTCGCCCAGGCCGCGACCTGGAATCCGTCGCTGGTCGAAGAAGGAGCCCGCGCGATGGCGCGCGACGCGGTGCGCTACGGCATTCGTTGGACTTTCGCGCCGATGGTCGACGTGACGCGCGATCCGCGCTGGGGGCGCATCGCCGAGTCGCCGGGCGAAGACCCGTACCTCGCCGCGCGTATGGCCGAGGCCTCGGTTCGCGGCCTTCAGGGCGACGATCCGAGCGCGCCCGATCGCGTCGCCGCGTGCCTCAAGCATTTCGCCGCCTACGGCGCGGCCGAGGGTGGCCGCGACTACAACACCACCTCGATGTCGCAGCTCGACCTGCGCAACGTCTACCTGCCGCCGTTCCGCGCCGGAATCGAGGCCGGTGCGCTGACCCTGATGACCGGATTCAACGAGCTGAACGGCGTGCCGGCGACGGCCCATTCCATGCTCTTGAGCCAGATTCTGCGCGACGAGTGGGGCTTCCGCGGCTTCGTCGTGAGCGACTGGAACTCGCTCACCGAGATGATCGAGCACGGCTACTCCGCCGATGCGCGCGAGGCGGCGCGGCAGGCGCTCACCGCCGGCCTCGACCAGGAGATGATGAGCACTGCGTTCGAGGATCACCTCGCCGATCTGGTCGAGGCCGGTGAGATTTCCGAGTCGACGATCGATGATGCGGTGCTGCGCATCCTGCGAGTCAAGCGTGCGCTCGGCCTCTTCGAGCGGCCCGAGCGCCAGTCGTCCAAAGATCCGACGGCGCTCGACGACTCCTCGCTCGAGGTCGCGTATCGCCTGGCGCTCGAGAGCGTGGTGCTGCTTGAGAACGACGGCGTGCTGCCGCTCACCGAAACCGACGAGCTGCGCGTCGCGGTGGTCGGGCCGCTCGCCGACGCGCCGCACGAGCAGCTCGGAACCTGGAGCTTTGATGGACGAGCCGCGGACTCGCGGACACCGGTCACCGCGCTGCGCGAACGGCTCGGCGAGCGCGTCGCCTTCGCGCCCGGCCTCAGCCACTCGCGCGACACCTCCCACGACGGCTTCGCGGCGGCGCTCGACGCCGCACGGCGCTCCGACGTCGTGCTCTTCTTCGGCGGTGAGGAGGCGATCCTCTCGGGCGAGGCGCACAGCCGCGCCGACCTGGCTCTACCCGGTGCCCAGGTCGCACTGCTGCGGGAGCTGCGCGCGACCGGAAAGCCTATGGTGCTGGTGCTTCTCGCCGGCCGGCCCTCGACGTTCGAGGACGTCGACGCCGACGCGATTCTCGCCGCCTGGCATCCGGGGACGATGGCGGGTCCGGCGCTCGCCGCGCTGCTCTTCGGCGACGTGAGCCCGTCGGGCCGCCTGCCGGTGACCTGGCCCCGCGCCGTCGGACAGATTCCGATGCACTACAACCACAAGCGCACCGGGCGCCCGGCCGACCCGAGCCGGCTGCTTCCTTTCAACGAGATCCCGATCGGCGCCTGGCAAAGCTCGCTCAGCAACACGTCCCACTATCTCGATCTCGGCACCGAGCCCGCCTACCCCTTCGGCCACGGCCTCGGCTACTCGCGCGTCGACTACCGCCGCCTCACCGTCGAGCCGCAACGAATCGGCCCAGGCGAAACGGTCCAGGTGGCGGCCGACGTCGCCAACGTCGGTTCGCACAAGGTGGTCGAAACGGTGCAGCTCTACCTGCGCGACCTGGTCGCCAGCCCGACCCGTCCGGTGCGCGAGCTCGCCGGCTTCGAGCGCGTCGCCCTTGCCCCGGGCGAAACTCGCCGGGTCGTCTTCAAAGTCGACGTCGACTCCCTGGCTTGGTTCGACGGCGAAGCCTTCACCGCCGCGCCCGGCGAGTTCGCGGTCTGGATCGCACCAGACGCCCGCTCCGGGCTCGAGGGTCGCTTCGAGCTGGTCGCGGGCGATGCGGAGCCTGGAGCGTTGCCGGCACCGCGCCCGGTCGGATCGATCGAGCGGCTCGACCCGCGGCTCGACGCGCTCTTGCCGCGCGCGGTGCAGCCGGTGGCCGTTGCAACCGGTTTCACCTGGTCGGAGGGGCCGGTGTGGCTGCCCGAGAGCCGGACGCTGCTCGTTTCGGACGTGCCGGAGAACACAATCTGGGCCTGGTCGGAGGCCGACGGACTTGAGCGTTGGCTTGGGCCGTCGGGCTACACCGGCGAAGCATCGCGCGGCGGCGAGATGGGCTCGAACGGTCTCTGGCTCGATCGACGCGGCGGCGAGGAAGGCGGCGATCTGCTCCTCTGCCAGCACGGCGACCGACGGGTCGTCCGTCTTCGGCGTGACCCGAGCTCGCCGAGCGGCTTCGATGCACGCTTCGAAACTGTCGCCGATCGCTTCGCCGGACGGCGCTTCAACAGCCCGAACGACCTGGTCGTCGGCACGGACGGTTCGATCTACTTCACCGATCCGCCCTACGGCCTCGAGCACGGCCCGGACGACCCGGCGCGCGAGCTGCCCTTCCACGGCGTCTTCCACCTTCCGCCCGACGCCGCGCACGGCGGCGGAGGGCACGAGGGCACCGTGCGCCTGGTCAGCGACGCGCTGAGCCGGCCCAACGGCATCGCCCTGTCACCCTGCGGCCACACGCTCTACGTCGCCAACTCGGACCCAGCCGCCGCCACGTGGACGGCCTGGGAGCTCGACGACTCAGGAACCGCCGGCGCGTCGAGAGTGTTCTTCGACGCCACCGAGCGCGTTGGCCACGGGCCTGGTCTGCCCGACGGCATGGTCGTCGACCACGCCGGCAACCTCTTCGCCACCGGACCGGGCGGAGTGCTCGTCCTCTCCCCGGACGGCGACCACCTCGGAACGATCCGGCTCGATCGACCCGTCGCCAACGTCACGTTCGGCGGCGCCGACGGCTCGACGCTCTATCTCACCGCCGACGACTTGCTGGTGCGGGTGCGCACCCGGACCCGTGGCCTCGCCTTCGATTGATCCCTGCCCCGAGACGCGCGTCGTCGTGCTCATGGGCGTCAGCGGCTGCGGAAAGTCGACCGTCGCAAACCTCCTCGCGGAGACGCTGGGCTGGCCCTGGCTCGAGGGAGACGACCTCCACCCCGCCGCCAACGTCGTCAAGATGCAGTCCGGCCGGCCGCTCGATGACACCGACCGCGCGCCCTGGCTCGAGGCGATCCGCCGGCACCTCGACGACGCTCTGGCCGCAGCTGGGCCCGCCGGACTCGTCGTCACCTGCTCGGCGCTGAAACGAGCCTACCGCCGCCGCCTCGGTCCCGAGCGGCCGGGCATCCGAGCAGTGCATTTGCACGGCTCGCACGATCTGCTCGCCGCGCGTCTCGCCGCACGACGCGGCCACTTCATGCCGGCGAGCCTGCTCACCAGCCAGCTCGAAGCGCTCAAACCGCCGCGGAACGCTCTCGTTCTCGAGATCTCGGCGTCGCCGCGGCAGCTGGTCGAGGAGATCCTTCGCGACCTGCGGCGCTGACCCACGCTCAGCCGACGAGCGCCGACAACAGCCAGACGACCAGGAATCCGGAGCCGCCAATCACCGTCGTCAACACGGTCCACGAGCGCAGCGTGTCGCGTTCACTCAATCCGAGATAGCGCGACACCAGCCAGAACCCCGAGTCGTTGACGTGCGACAGCACCGTCGCTCCGGCCGCGATCGCAATCACCAGTGCCGCCAGGGCGGGGCCCTGGACGCCTCCCGCCTCGACCACCGGCGCGACCAGGCCGGCGGCGGTCACCATCGACACGGTCGCCGAACCCTGCGCCACTCGCACCGCCGCCGCCAACGCGAACGCGAAAACCACTAGCGGCAGCCCGGTCGACGCGACCAGCGACGCCACAGCGTCGCCGACACCGATGGCGACGAACACTTTTCCCAGCGCACCGCCGGCCCCGGTGACCAGCAGAATCATGCCGATCGGCTCGAGCGCCCGCTCACCGAGGGCCCGAAGAGCCCGAGCGCCGACGCCGCGACGAACTCCCAGCAGGAGGTGGGCGAGCAGCGCAGCGCCGAGAAGCGCGGTGAACGGATGGCCGATCAGCTGCAGCACTGAGCGAGCTCCCGAGTCGTCGGGCAGCCAGACCCGCGAAGCCGTCGCGGCCACGATCGCGAGGAGAGGCAGCGCGACGAGCGCGAGCGAGAGCGCGAGAGACGGTGGTTCCTCGTCGTCCGTTGAGCCACCGTCCGTCGAGACACCGTCCGTCGAGACAGCGTCGGCCGTCTCGTGATCACCCGCGTCGCCCGATACCGCGCGCAGCGATCCGCACGACTCCACGCCCGAACGAACCGCGCGTAGGTCGAGGCGTCGCGCGATCCTGCCGCCCACCACGGTTCCGACCAGCAGCGCCGGCAGCCCCGACACCAGGCCGAAGACGATGACCCAACCGAGGTCGGCGCCGACGATCCCAGCCACCGCCACCGGCCCCGGGGTCGGCGGCACGAAGGCGTGCCCCACCGCCAGACCGGCGAGCAGCGGCAAGGCGAAGGCGAGGTGGCTACGACTGGTGCCGGCGCGCGCCAGAGCGTAGACCAGCGGCACAAAGAGAATGAAGGCGACGTCGAAGAAGACCGGCACGGCGACCACCAGGCCGGTGAGACCGAGCGCCAGGCCGGCGCGCGTCGGTCCGACGGCCGCGAGCAGCCCATCGGCGATGCGCCCGACCGCGCCCGACGCCCGGAGCAGCTCGCCGAGCATCGCGCCGAGCCCGACCACCAGCGCGATGTAGCCCAAGACGCCGCCCAATGCCTCCTGCAGCACGCCGGGAATCGACGCCGGATCGAGCCCACCGGCCAAGCCGGCGAAAAGACAGCAGGCGAGCAGGGCCAGGAACGCCGGAAGGCGCGCCCACAGGATGAGGAGCAGGAGCAGCACGACGGTGGCCACTGCGACGACGATCGACGTCATCGTGGTCGACCTCGGCGCGGCGCGTGCACTGGTCCCTCGAAACGCCGATCGGATGCCGGCGCGTGCGAAGGATCGCGGATGGGCTCGGAGACCCGTGCGGGCATGGCTCTCCTCGGTCGACGGTCGATCGGTGCGTGGGTCGGGAACCCGCTCGAGCCTGGCGAAGAAAGGAAACCGGAGGACGAGCTTACCGAAATCCCAGAGCGTGACAGGCACAACTTCGAAGAATCCGTGTAGCCGTCGCGGGACCTCCCGGATGGCGTGGTTCATATGGCAGGGATTCGATGAACTCGATCCCGGGACATCGCGCGACCTGGGCACACGATGGCGCGGTGCCCTGTTCCCGACTCCAGAACGTACCAGTCGGAGTTAGGATCTAAGACACCATGGAAGCAACGAGCCCCACCGCGAAGCCGTACGTCGAGAGCGGTCGGCGTCACCGTCGACCGCCGACGAGAGCGGGCAGGTCGAGGGCCCTCCTGGCGCTGGCGTGTTGCGTGATGGCACTGGCGACCGCGGGATGCCGGTGCCCGCTGCTGTGGGACGAATGCCGGATCGTCTCGTTCGACTGTGGTCGCGGACGGTCCATCGACCTGTATGTCGACTCTCTTTGCGACGTGTACACGTTCATCCAGTACCGGGTCCGGGACGGTCGCCGGGTCGTCGCTCCGATGACCGGGACGGGTCTCGGATTCTCCTGCGGAGATTGGGACCACGGGTTCTCTCCGAGCGCCTACCGTCTGGTCGCGGACGATACGGGAAACCTGGTTGCGGTGACGTTCATGGACCCGGACCAAGGGGAGACCGTCGCCCTCGTCTTCGATTTCGACCAGGAGAAGAGCATCGTTCGCGCTCCCGATCCCGCCGCTTGGGAGTTTCCTCGAGAGGTTCTCGAGCGCCTCGGGCTCTCCGCGTCCGAGCCCTGAGAGCCTCGCACGTTCGAGGTGTGGACGCGCGGTGCGACGCCGATCAGGACAAGCGGGCGGGGAACTCGCCGCGAGGACCATCGACCTGCTAGCCTGGGTGCATGGAGATCACGTCTGTCGATGGCTTCTTGCGCTACTGGGGCACGATCCGCGCCCGCACGCGCCGCGTGCTCGACGCCATCCCGCCCGAGCGCATCGACTGGTCGTACGCCGAGGGACGCTGGACGCTCGGCGACCTGGTGCGGCACCTGGCGCTGCTCGAGCGCTGGATGTTCGCCGAGAACGTCCACGGACGGCCGAGCCTCTACGCCGGCTGCGGACCCGAGCACGGCGCGACCAAGGACGAGGTGCTGGCGCTCTTCGACCGTCTCGGTGACGAAACCGCCACGCGCCTCGGCGCGCTCGACGACGCGGCGCTCCAAGGCCGTTGCCGGACGCCGGGCGGTGCCGAGCTGGCGGTGTGGAAATGGCTGCGAGCGATGGTCGAGCACCATGTCCACCACCGGGGCCAGATCTACCTCTACCTCGCCCTCCTCGACGTGCCGACGCCGCCGCTCTACGGTCTCACCGCCGAAGAAGTCGAGGCACGCTCGGGCGGCGCCGGCTGAGCCGACAAGCGATGCGCGTCGGCGTCGTCGCGTATGAAATGGAGGGCCAGCGCTCGGGCGTCGGCCGCTACCTCGAGGGCCTGCTCCAGGGCCTGGTCGACGTCGGCGACGACTCGACCTGGCGGCTCTACTTCAAGGGCTCGCCGTTCGATCATCCGCTGTGGAATCCGGAGCGCGAGGGTGTGCCGACGATCGAGCCGGTCTTCGATCACCGGCCGAGCGCACGGCCGATCGCCTGGGAGCAGACCCGACTACCCTTTCGCATGCGCGGCGACGCGCTCGACCTCGTCTTCTCTCCCGGCTACTCGCTGCCACCGCTGGTCGACGTGCCGGCGGTGCTGACCCTGCACGACCTGTCGTTCGAGCACCTGCCGACCGAGTTCGGCTGGAAGGAACGCTGGCGACGGCGTCACCTGGCGCGCCTCGGCTCCCGACGCGCGGCGCGGGTGCTCGCCGACACCGAGACGATCGCCGACGATCTCGTGCGCACCTACGACCTGCCGCGCGAGAAGGTCGGCATCGTGCCGCTCGCGGTCGACCGACGCTTCTTCTCCCCGCTCGACCCTCCGGAGGGCTCTGCCGACGACCTCGACGCCGGTCTCGAGGCGCTCGGCGTCGAACGCCCCTACGTGCTCTTCATCGGCAGCGTCCTCCCCCGCCGGCGGCTCGATCTGGCGCTCGCTGCCTTTCGCCGGCTCGTTGACCAGGGCGCCGTCGGCCGACCTTCGATTCGCTTCGTGCTCGCCGGCAACGATCGACTGCCCGACAGCTCGGTCGACGCCCTGATCGCAGAGCAGGAGCTCCAAAACCGCGTCGTGCGCCTCGACTACGCGCCCGAAGAGTTGCTCCCCGCGCTTTACGCGCGCGCCGAGGCGTCGATCTACCTCTCGACCTACGAAGGCTACGGCCTGCCTCCGCTGGAGAGCCTGGCGGCCGGCACGCCGGCGGTGGTGGCACCCGGCCTGGCGCTCGACGACCTCGTGGTCGACTACGCCTTCCGCGTCGAGCGGCTCGAGGTCGACGCCGTGACCGACACGCTGCGCCGCGCGCTCGACGACCCGAAACGAGCACGCATCGTCGACGATGCGCGGGCCGCGGTGCGTCGCCTCAGCTGGGCACGCTGTGCGCTGCGCCTGCGCCGCGAGCTCGAGCGCGCGCTGGCGGACGCGGCGGCGCGATGAGTCGCGGCGTCTCGGTACTGATCGTCGCCCACGGCGGGCGCGAGGTGCTGGCGGCGACGCTGCGCGGTCTCGAGGCGGAGCGCGACGACCTGCTCGAGGTGATCGTTGCCGACAACGGGTCGCCCGACGACACAGTCGCCATGGTGCAGCAAGACTTTTCGTGGATTCGAGTGCTCGAGCTGGGCGAGAACCTCGGCTTCGGCGCCGCCAACAACCGCGCCGCCGCGATCGCCCGCGGGGATCTCCTGCTGCTGCTCAACAGCGATGCCCGACCGCACCCCGGCACGATCGGACAACTCGTGTCGGCCTTGCGGGCAGACGCAGGCGCCGCGGTCGCTTGCCCGCGGCTCGACTACGCTGACGGCAGCCCGCAGTTCCACTGGGCACCGACGACGAGCGTCGTCGGCGAAGCGCTGCAGCTGCTGCGCAACCGCGTCGAGCATCTTGGGTGGGTCCATCGTCCGATCGGCGGCCGCGGCTGGTTCACCGCCGCTTGCCTGATGGCCCGCCGAGCGGCCTTCGAGCAGATCGAGGGCTTCGACGAGGGCTTCTTCCTGTATTTCGAAGATGTCGACCTCTGCCTGCGCCTACGCGCCGCCGGCTGGCGCCTGCTCGACGTCCCGAGCGCACGCGCCGTTCACCTCAAGGGCGGCTCGCAGCGGCCGAACGGTGACGGCGCGCCGCTCAGCCCGGCCGGCGAGCTCGAGTATCGGCGCAGCCAGCTGCGCTACTACGCGGTGCATCGGCCGCGTTGGGAGCAGCGCCTGCTGCGCTGGAAGCTGCGGCGCAAGTTCGAGCGCGTCGACGACGCGGACCGCCGCCGCCAGCTGCTCGCCTTGCTCGACGCCAGAACTCCGGCGGGCCGGCGATGCTAAGCTGCCCACGACCTTCGCTACCTGCCTGCGCGCCCTGTTCGCCGAGGTTCTCGCCGAGCGTTGTTTCGTGCTGCGCGCGGACGCCCCCCTTGGATGCTGAGGAGACTCGATGACTCGTCGCCGCCCGTCCCGCCCGCTCTCCGCGACTTCGACCGTCGCGGCCCTGTTCTGCGCTGTTCCGTTCTGCGCGGCTCTACTCTGTGCAGCCCTGTCCTTAGTCCTCACCGGAACCGCCGAGGCGCAAGAGGCCGCGTCGCCCTGCCAGGGCCCGCTCGACCGGCTCGCCACACGATACGAACTCGACCCGGCGACACAGGCGGCGTTTCAAGCGGTGTACGAAGGGCTCCAGCCCTTACCGCCTGGCTATTGGTACCACGGGTCGAGCGCCAATCCATGGGCTTCGGCCGGCGACGGAGAAGGTCTGAAAGACGCCGTCATCGCGTTCTACGCCGAAGTCTGCACGCTGCTGCCCCAGATCATCGGCACCAACGACAACGCGCTCGACTCAATCCAGTACTTCGCCTGGTTCTACTTTCGCAACGACGCCGGTCGAGATTTCGTCGAAGGGATCGACCCGAACGATCCGACGCAGCGGCTCAACTCGATGCAGACCTTCCTGATCGAGTTCAACCGCCAGTACAAGGCCTTCATGAACAGCCCGAGCTCGACCGGCAAGGTCGCCGAGTGGATCGCCGACCCGCGCATCGAGATCCAGGACTATGTATTGGAGAGGCCGTCCGACTACGCGAGCTGGAACGCCTTCTTTGCCCGCGAGCTCAAGCAGATCGACGGCGTCTATCCCTCACGACCCGTCACCATGCCGAACCGCGACTACGTGATCGTCTCCCCCACCGACTGCATCATGAATCCGCTGGTACAGCCGATCGTGACGAAGACCGGCGAGGTGAAACGCGCGCTGATCGAGAACCCGCTGCAGCGCGACACGGTGCTCGACGTCAAGGGCATTCCGATGTCGATCGACGCCATGCTGGCGAATGCTCCCGAGGAGCTCAAGAAGCAATTCGACGGTGGCAGCGGACTCGCCTGCGTGTTAATGCCCAACACCTACCACCACTTTCACAGTCCGGTGGATGGCACCCTCCTCTACGCCGAGATCGTCGAGGCCGCCACCAATCCCTACGCCTTCGGCACGTTTGGCTACAGCGACTGGCCGAACTGGGTGCCGCTCGACGGCAACGTCGGACGCCCCGGGACGGACTTCAGTCAGTTCGAGGGCTTTCAGCGCGGCGTGCTGATCGTCGAGGTCCAGTACAAGAACCTGCCCGGACTGAAGCCCGCGATGCTCACGGGGCTCGTCGCGTCGATCCCGGTGGGTCTCGACACCGTCGGCTCGGTGGTCTTCGCCGATGGCATCCTGGAGGGAGCGAAGAACCGCATGCCGGTGCGTAAGGGCATCACCGAGTTCGGCAACTTCTACTTCGGCGGCTCCCTCAATATCCTGCTTTTCTCGCCGGTCCAGGGACTCGGCCCCGACGGCAAGACCTTCGACGCGCAGATGGTGAGCCCGGCGGTGCAGACCCGCATGGGCAACCAGATCGGCATTCTCAACACGCCCTATCCCGCGCCGCCGACGCCCTGGACGCCCAACACAGGGCGCACGAAGGACCGCCCGATCTTGCACGGTGAGCGGGCGAGCACCGCGACGCCGGCCGAGCAGTCGCCGCGGCGCTGACCGCCAGCGCACTCGTCAGAAGTTGAGCGTGCGGCCGTCGACCGCGAGGGCCGCCTCTTTCACCGCCTCGGCGAGGGTCGGATGGGCGTGGAACGAGCGCGCCAGATCCTCGGCCGAAGCGCCGAACTCGACCGCGACCGCGACCTCGGCGATCAGATCGCCGGCGCGCGGGCCGATGATGTGGGCGCCGAGAATGCGGTCGGTCGAGGCGTCGGCAAGGATTTTCACCTGGCCGTCGGTGTCGGCGAGGGCCTTGGCGCGGCCGTTGGCGCCGAACGGGAAGACGCCGCTGCGATACTCGACCCCGTCCTCCTGGAGCTGTTCCTCGGTCTTGCCCACTGAGGCGATCTCGGGATGGGTGTAGACGATCCCCGGCACCGCGTCGTAGTTGACGTGGCCGTGGCCGCCCGCGATGCCCTCGACACATGCGACGCCCTCGTGTTCGGCCTTGTGCGCCAGCATCGGCCCGGCGATCACGTCGCCGATGGCGTAGACGCCGTCAGCCGAAGTCTTCCAGGCCGCGTCGACCGGAATGCGTCCACGCTCGTCGAACTCGATGCCGATCGACTCGAGGCCGAGTCCCTCGGTGTATGGCTTGCGGCCGACCGCGACGAGCACGCGGTCGCATTCGATCGGCTCGTTGCCTTCAGACTCGACGACGCACCATCCGTCGTCGCGCACCGTGGCGCCGGTGACCTTGGTGCCGAGGTGGAAGTCGAGCCCCTGCTTCTTGAACAGGCGCTGTGCGATCTTCGCCGTCTCGGCGTCCATGCCCGGCAGGATGCGGTCGAGGTACTCGAGTACGGTGACCTGCGAGCCGAGCCGGGCCCACACGGAGCCGAGCTCGAGGCCGATGTAGCCGGCGCCGATCACCACCAGGTGCTCGGGCACTTCGCTGAACTCCAGCGCCTCGGTGGAGCCGACGATGCGCTCGCCGTCGAGCTCGACGCCAGGAATCGTGGCGACGTCGCTGCCGGTGGCGATCAGGATGTTCTTGGCCTCGATCCTCACCGTGTCCTTGCCGTCGACGACGACCTTGCCCGGACCGTCGATGCGGCCGACGCCCTGGTAGCGGGTGACCTCGTTCTTCTTGAACAGCCCGGCGACGCCCTGCGTGAGCGCCTTCACGGTGCGGATCCGGTGCTTCTGCATCGTGCCCAGGTCGAGCTCGACGTCGCCGACCTTGACGCCGAATCGCTTCAGCCCCTTCTTCGCCTCGACGTAGCGCTCGCTCGCCTCGAGCAGCGCCTTCGACGGAATGCAGCCGACCCGTAGACACGTCCCGCCGAGCGCCGGCTCCTTCTCGATGCAGGCCACATCGAGACCGAGCTGTGCGGCGCGAATCGCCGCGATGTACCCACCAGGTCCCGACCCGATCACCACCAAATCATGCTGCGCGGTCTCACCGCCGGACGCTTTCGCCATCGTACCCTCGAATCCCGAGCGCGGCGCGCCCGGTCGTTGTTGTCGCGTGAAGTGCGAATGAAGGCGGAGGACCCGCCGTCGGCCAAATCTTAGCGCGACGGGCGGTGCTCAGGCAGCGGTCCAGCACGTCCGGGTGGTTTTTCGTCGCCGCTCTCAACCCTCGCGCCAAGTGCGTGTCTGACTCACCATGTCCGACTCGCAACAGCCCGGCGCCTTGGGATGAATCACACCTCGTCGAGCTGTTCGGCCGCACTCGCCGCACTCGCGTGGGTCGGTGTCGCGGCACTCGCATCGGCGCCAGCCTTGGCGCAAGGCTCGGCGAGTGGATCGACACGGATCGTGCAGGCGGTGTTCGTGATCGACGACTCCGCGTCGATGTCGGCGACGGTGCAGGGACAGCCGGCGGCCGATCCGGATCGGCTGGCGGTGTTCGCAGTGCGTTCGCTGATCAGCATGCTCGACGACGTCGACGAGGCAACTGTCGTGCGGCTCAACGCGCCCGACGAGGCGCCGGCGCTGCGGCCGCTCGGGCAGACGCGGCGCCGGCTCGAGGAGATCCTCTCGCTGAGCGGCGCGCTAGCGCGCTACGACGGCGAGCTCACACCGTGCCGTGACGGACTCGACCGAACGGCCGATCTACTCGCCGAGGGCTGGCGACCGGGCGCGGCGCAGATCGTCGTGCTGCTCACCGACGGGCGCTGCAACCCCGGTGACCAGGCGCCCGACGCAGAGGCGATGCTGGAACGGCTGACGCCGTCCGACGCCGAGCCGCCACAGCTCTACCTGCTGCGCTTCGCCGGCCGCGCGGTGACGCCGAGCCTGGGAGCCCTGGCGGCGGCGAGCGGTGGTCAGACGATCGACATCCGCGGCGACGAGCCGACAGGGATCGTCGAGCCGTTCGCCGACGCGCTGACCCGGGCACAGGGCTTCGAGGCCGAGCTGTTGACGCCGGCACGCCCGACATTGGCGGCGCATCCCGGCGCCGAGCGAGTGCGGCTGCTGGTGGTCGCGGAGGGGGACGGACCGCCGCTCACACCGACGCTGGCCGACGCGCGCGGCGCCGCGGTGAGACCTACCAGTCCGCCGCGCACCGGAATGCATCGGTACGAGCGCGGCGCAACCTATCGCTACGTCGCAGTCGATGTCGCGCCCACGGCCTCTGGAATCACGCTGCACGTCGACGACGAGCGCCAGTGGCGCGCGGTCGCGGTGCCGGAGTATCGCCTCGGAGCGCATCTGACTCTGCGGCGTGGACATTGTTCCGAGAGCGGTGCTCCCGCGACCACCGACGATGTCGGAGTCACGTCGACACGCTCGGTCGAGACCGGGTCGACCGTGTGTGCCGATCTGATGGTGGTCGACGACGACGGTCGTCCGCTGCTCGACGCGCCGCAGTCGAGCCGATCCCTGGCCGAGTCGACGAGCGCCGAGATCAGGTTCCGCCACGGGGGCGATCCCGGCACCGACGCGTGGACTCCGATGAGCAGGGTGCCGGGCGACACGCTTCGCTTCGTCGCCGAGACGGCGCGCTTGGCGAAGGGACGGTGGACGATCGAGGCCCGCGCCGCGCTCGGCGCCCGGGGCAGTGGCTCCAGCAGCGGTTTGCTCCTCAAGCCGCCACCACTCAGCCTCGACGTGTCATCCTACGAGGCGCGAATCGAGCCCGCTCGTCTCGACTTCGGCGTGCTGCGCCCCGGTGCGCGCCCGCCCGGCCGTACCGTGCACATCGCCGGGAACTTTCCACAGACTCACGCCCGGCTCGAGGTCGACCGCCATGGCCTGTCCTCGTGCGTCACCTTCGCGGTCGACGCTGTGCCCGAGGGCGAGTCGTTCCCGGTGCACGCCGGCGGCCAGAAAAGCCTCGAGGTCCGGGTCGCCGGATGGTGCGGCGCCGCGACGCGCCGCCTCGAGCTGACGCCGACGCTGCGGCTGGTCTTCGCCGGCACGGCGGGCATCGAGCTCGGCGCGGTGAGCCTGCCCGTCACGCTGGATCTCGACCTGCGCCTCGAGGCGCCCTCGAGCCTCGAGGCGAGTCTTCGCGCTGGCGAGTCGGCCGACCTCGACGTTCCTCTCCGCGTCGCGACCGACGGCATCGTCGATCTGGCGTTGTGGCTCCCCGACGACCGGCGGGCGCGGCCCGACTGGCCGGCCGCGCTGACGGCGTCGCTTCAGCCGTCCCCCGGCCCGTCACCCAACGACTTCAACGGACGCGCCGAGGTCGTCGACAGCATCGGCCTGGCGCTCGATCCCGAGTCCAACGACGCGGCGGCGGGCCGTCCTTCGGTCGTCGCGCACCTCCAGCTCGACTCCGGTGCCTGCTGCCCCGGCGGCATGCACCGACGCATCCTCGTCCTCGGAGCCACCGACAGCGGTCGCAACGGCGGCGACGTCTACGGTGGACCGCCGCCGCCGCCGCTCGAGATCCCGCTGATCGTCCATGTCGAGCCCGCCGGCACCTGGGCCTGCCGCGGCCCCCTAGTCCTGCGTGGAACGTTGCTGCTGCTCGGCCTCCTGGTGGTCCTCTACGCGTGGTCGATGGTGCGCAACACTCAGCTGCTGTCGCGTGCCGCGCTCGCCGACGCGCTGGTGCCGCTGCGCTGGGACCGCTGGGGTGAAGCCGAGGCCGACAGGCGGCAGGGCGACGCGATGCGCGACTTCGTCCGCCGCGCGATGCCCTGGCATCGTCGATTGGTTACCTGGCTGAAGGCTAATCCCTTCGTCTTCGGCCTGCCCGGCCGCAGCTACCGCGAGACGGTGCACCTGCGTCTCGAGCCCGAGACGTCGCCTCAGCGGACGAGTCTGCGCCTGGTCGATTCGGCCGACTGGCCCTCGATCCTCGACGCCGACCCCGCGCTCGGCGCGGGCAGCCTCTATGCCAGCGCCCAAGGCGGCAGCATCGTCGCCGGCGGACCGCCCGAGCTCTACGGTGTCCTCCGGCACGGGCGCATCGATCGTCTCTCGCCACTCGACGTCTACGACGACGACGAACGCCCCCGTGTCCGTCGCTTTCGCCGCCGCGCCCGCCTCCTCTTCGACCTCGACCCCCGCGAGCGCGACGAAGGCCGCGCCGCCGGATGGCAACTCGATGCATGACCCGGCGCCCAGGAGACCTGAGGTACGAGCACGGAGCGCACGCCCCAGGTCTCCCCACCTTGGACGATCCGGTGCCCAGGAGACCTGGGGCACGAGCACGGAGCGCAGACTGTCCGAGCCCCTCGGACCGCGCCATCGGACGAGCAGGCGGTCTCACCCATGCCGTTGAATCGGCACCCGAGCGATCCCGCGAGTTTCGAGCACCGCGCGCAGGCCCCAGGTCTCCGTCGAGACTCTTCATTCATCACTGACTGACAGCTTCCGAGGAGACGTAGATGCCGAAACATCGCAACCTGGTGGTCGACGAGCTGCTGACCAAGCCGAGCGCCGTATCCCCGACCCTCTTCGTCGGCCTCGGCGGCTGCGGCATGCAAGTCGTCTCGCGCGTCGCCCGCCATCTGCACCAACGCGGCGACGACGACCGCTATCGACCCCTGGTGAAGTTCGCCCTCGTCGACACCAACATCAACGACCTGGAGTCCCACCGCGACATCGCCGACGAGACCTTCCTGGTGAGCGACTTTGAGAAAGAAGCGTACGCCGACCTCGCCGCCGGCAAGCTCTTTCTCGAAGAGGACCCCTTCTTCACCCAGTGGGTGCCGCGCGACTACCGTTTCCGCGCCGGCGATACAGCCGGCGCCGGTCAGATTCGCATCGAGTCGCGCCTCGGCGCCTATTACCAGATGAAGCACCGCGACATGGTGCCTCGCTTTCGCCAGCTGCTCGAGGAGCTGAAGAGCCACGAGCACGGCCACCGCCGTCTCGACAGCTCCGAGATCCGCATCATCCTGTGCTACTCCGTCGCCGGCGGCACGGGCTCCGGCTCCCACCTCCCCGTCGCCTACATGCTGCGCGATCTCGCCTCCGACCTCGGCAAGCCGTGGCTCATCGGCGTCGCTGTGCTGCCCGCCGTGTTCGAAGACAAGATCGGCGTCAACAAAGACGGCTCCTTCGCCAACGGCTACGCCGCGCTCAAGGAGACCGAGCACCTCATGCGCCTCGGCGCGCCTGAGAGCGCCTTCTTTCCGGCTGAGGGCCTCGAGTTCCACTACAACCCGAGCGACGAGAGCCGCACCCGCGTCCGCCAGAAACCCTTCGAGTTCGTCTACGTCATCGACAAACCCGAGTCCTTCAGCGTCGCCGACCCGGTCGCTGCAGCCGCCGACGGCCTCTACCTGCAGTTCTTCTCTCCCCTCTTCGGCCGCCAGGCTTCCGACTACGACAACTACACCCAGCACCAGCGCTTCCTCGTCCCGCACGACTTCGAAGCCAAAGGCATTCAAGGCTTCACCTCCTTCTATGGCTCCTTCGGCGCCGCCGTGCTGCGCGTCCCGGTTGACGGCCTGATCGACTACAGCGCGCGCAGTGCGGCCCTGGCCCTGATGCGCGCCAACTTCGTGCGCGACCTCCCGTCCGACAAGACCTACGCCTCGGTGCGGGAGCGTCGCGACGCCTTCGACGAAGTGACCCTCGGCGACGCCGGCGACACGACCGACGAACGACCGATCCATCGCAGCGAGTTCGGTCGACGCGAGCCGATGGAGCGCGACCGGCTGCGCGATCGCCTGTTCGCCAAGCGTGTGCGCCTGCTCGCCGCCGCCGAGATCCAGGAGGGCAAGGCCGGCCGCTTTCTCAGCCTCTTCCGCCACGGCCACAGCCCGGGCGAGGTCCCGCGCGCCGACGGCAGCGTCGACGTGCAGCAGGCCCGCCTGGAGACCGACCGCCGGCAGCTCGCCGAAGGGCGAATGCGCTTCTCGATCGGCGCCCTCGTCCTCGCCGCCCTCACGGGCGACGAACGCGGCCAGCGACCGGGCCTGCTGGTCGAAGCGCGGCGCGTGATGGAGCGCCTGTCTGACGACGACGCACCGACCCCGAGCCGCGACACCACCGCCGGCGACCTCTTTAGCCGCGTCGCCGGCCTGCGCGACGACATGACCAGGGCGGGCCGCCGCCTGCTCGCCGACGGCTACCGGCGAGGCACCCTCGCCTACCCCGGCCTCGACTCCCTCGTCGACCTCGACTTCCTGCGCGGCGAAGCCGCGGAAGTCGACCTGGCCGCCAAGCGCTACGCCATTCTGCGCATCCGCGATCACGTCGAATGGGACCAGCGAGCACCCGAACCCGCGGGCGAGCTCGACGCCGGCGGCGAAGCGCTCGACAAGAAAGTGTCGTCGAAAGACGCTCCCGCCCTCGTTCGTCGCCTCGTGGACCAGGCGCTCGATCAGGCGATGGTCGACGTCGAACGTCATTTCATCGAGCGACTCGGCGAGCTGAAAACCGCTCTCGACGGCTTCGCCAGCGTGCAGCGGACCCTCGAACAGGGCTACGCCGAGCTCGAGCGCGAGCAAGAGCGACAGATCGAGCGCCTGCGCATCGAAGGCGAGGGCCGACGACAGCGGTACATCCTCGACGCTGAGGCGCTGCGCAGCGAAGACGGCCGGCGCTTGTGGGATTTCTACGTCGCCGACCGCATCGCCGGCCTGCCCGAGCTGAGTCTGCAGAACGAAGACATCCAGCGCGTTCTCGCCGATACCGTGACCGATCTCTCGGTCTCCGGTGTCGCCAGCACCTCGGCCACCCTCGAGCGGCTGTTCGACAGCCTGCGCCGGCAGGCCGAGGCGATCGTGCGCCCGCGCATCGCCGGCGACCCGAAGGCGACCGAGCGCGAACGCCGCGAGGGTCTGACTTTGTCCGACGCGCTGCAGCTCGAGGTCGTCTACCGCGCGCTCCACCTCAGCGACGCCCGCCGCATCGAGCGCGAGGGCCAGCGCGCCATCGCCGAGATCGTCGCCGCCTACTCCGCTCTCCCCGCCGAGCGCAAAGAAGACCTCGGCGCGCCGATCCACCAGGACTACCTGCGCGACAAGGTGAAGCGAGTGGTGAAGGAAAAGGCGTCGCTGCTCTGCGTCTACGAAGACTCGCGCGACCAGCACGGAGGCGTGCGGCCCGACCACATCTTCCTCGCCGCCATCGACGAGGACTTCAAGAACACCACCATCGCCGAGACCCTTCGCGGCGTCGACCTGCCCAACCTCGAGTGGGTGTCGACCGGCTGGCACAACGAGAAAGAGATCATCTTCTACCGCGCCGTGCTCAACGTGCCGCTCTATGTCTTTGGTCGGCTCGACGAGATGAAGCACCACTACCACCGCTTCCGCGGGCTCGCGAAGCGCTCGAAGGTGCTGCACATCGACAAGGAGTGGGAACACACCCTGCCCGACCTCGACCCGGTGACGGCGCAAGAAGTCTTCCGCCAACGCCTGGTGCGCGACCAGATCGTGAGTTTCGCCGCCCTCGCCAGCCTGCGCCGGCGCGACCTCTACGGCGCCGACGCCGACGACAGCCCGCTGATCGTGCGCCGCAGCGGTCGCTACTTCCTCACGCCCCCCGGCCCGCACGCCGACGTCGACGAGGCCGCGCGCGACGTCGCCGACCCGACCGAGGCTTGGGCACCGCTCGGCGTGTCCTTGTCGGAGGCGATCGAGGCCCTGCCGTCGGTGCTCGAGTCCGAGCCGGTCAAGTACCTGCCGTACCAGCAGATGCTGCGCGGCGTGCGGCGCGGTCTGGCGCCCGAGGTGCTGCGCCGCGTCGCCGAGCTGCCCTTCCGCTGGCGCCGCAACCGCGACGAGCTGCGCACGCAGTACGGCTCGAGCCCGTCGCCCGAGCAGCGGCTCAAGCTCGACGACTCCGAGAACGCCTTCCGGCGCCTCCACGAGGCCCTGGCCTCGCTGCTCGAGCGCTTGCGCAACCGCGAGATCGAGCAGCGCACCCTGGGCGAAGACGTCGCCGGGGACGGCGATCCGGCACAGGCACGCCGTGCGCTGCGCCAATCGATCGAGATTCTGCGCGCCTGCGGCGAGACCTGGCACCGGCTCGAGCATCCGGACGAGGGAGGCGGCATGCCGCGCCAGTTCGTCGGCCTCTTCGAGCCGCTCGACGAGGACCAGCTGAGCCGCGGCCTGGAGAGCTTGCGCAGCGCCCTGGCGCCGGATCCGCGCTGAGCACCGCACGACACCCACGGACCGACGACCGCCATGTCCACCCCGTCCCATGCCGCGCCGCACGAACCCCCCGGACCGGCCGTCTATCCCGAGCCCGCGCTGGTCGTCGGCGTCGGCCGCTTCGGCCTGCAGGTGCTCGAACGCCTGGGTGAGGACTGGCTCGGCCTGTCGCGCTGCGGCTCCGATCCGACCCTCGGCAACCTACGACTGCTGCACGTGGCTCCGGCGACGACCGACGGCTGGCGATCGTTCGATCGCGCGTCCCGGCGCCTGGCGCACCGCGCCGGCGACTCGGATCTGCCGTCTCTGGCGCTCGACTTCGTCGTGCTGCGCGGCCTCGGCCTGGTGCGCTTTCGTGACGGCGTCTACCAGGTCGCCCTGCCGCGCGACGGCGGCGTCGTCGAGAGCGGTTGTGTAGAGAGCGACGCCGGCTCGGCGACCGACCGACCGCGCCTCGCGCGGCGGCGGTGGTTCGACTGGCGCAGCCTTGGGCCCGATCCGGTGCTCGCCGTCGAACGTCTCTACCGACTGGCCGAGGGCGATGCCGAGCTCGATCTGTTCATCAAGCCGTTGCTCCAGCGAATGCGACAAGGCCACAGCCCGTCGGCCCTGCTCGCCGCCGTCCAACGCTGCCATGCGCTCGCCGGAGGCCGCGATCCATCGCCGTGGCGTTGGTGTCGTCGTTTGCACGACGCCGCGAACGACTCGGACGTCGCTGAAGAGGCCGACGCTCCGCACGGCGCCTGGCGACTGCGTGCCGACGACGAGGCGACCCGGGCCCTGCTGCTCGGCGACGCCGCCGCGCTCTACGCCGGCGGCACCGACTGGACCCCGCCGCCGCTCGAGGAGCATGCGCCGCCACCGATCTCCCGCCGTGCCTGGCGCGCTTTCCTCGAGGGTGTCGCAGACGGCTCGTCGCCGCCGCTCGAGATCCGCCTGCCGGAACCGTTCGTGCCCCACCGCGACGACGCCGCGGCGCCACTGCGCCCTGACGAGCTCCTGCGGGTCGACTGGCAGTCCTCGGGCTGGGCGACCAGCGCCGAGCCCGGAGTCGACTTCGCCCTCTCGGCCGACGCCACTCCCTTCCGCCTCGGCCTCTTCGACCACGACGGCACCCCGCGCAGCGACCGCGGCGGCGACCTCCTGCTCGTCGGACGCTTACGCAGCCTCGGCGAGCTGGCTCGCCAGGGCCTGGTGCGTCTGTGGATCGATCTCCAGCGTCAGCGCGTCGAGAACGACGTCCAGGCGCTCGATCCACGCCAGCGGACGGCCGCGGACGCCGCACTTCGCCAGTCGCTCGAGATCGTCGGCGAGCTGATCATCGGGCCGCTGAGCCAGGATCTGCAGTCCACGGAGACTGAGGACGACGACGACAGGACGGCGCACAGGGCCCATCCCGAGACCGAGACCGATCACGCCTCAGCCCGACTGCGGAGTCTCGCGGTGCACCGTCCAATTCGGGACCATCCGGCCCGCCAGCTCGAACGGCGCCTGATCTCCCTCGGCCTCGAAGCCGAAGCGGCAGACGACAGCGCCCCGCTGGCGCGCCACGTCACGCTGCGGCCGTGCGACGCCGAGAGCTCGGCGCACCCTTCCCCGTGTCCGAGCTCGGCCGCGGACCCGTCGCCCGGTCTCGAAGCCCTGCGGCGGGCGGTCAACCTCCAGGTGCGCGAGCTCTTCGCGCTCGGTCACCTGTCGCGCTGGCGCAACCACCCGGTGCGCCGACCGCCGCGCCTCGCGGTGTTCCTCGTCGGCGACGTCGGCGAGCCCTTCGTGCGCGCCGTCTACCGAGGAATTCTGCGCGAGGCGCACGCTGAGCTGCTGCGCGCCTTCGGGCCGATCTTCAGCCACTTCCGCACCGGCTACGATCGAGCGCTGTCGATCGTGCCGGTGCTCTGGGCACCCCATCCGGCCGACCCGTTCGGCGACGCACAGACTCGGCGCCGACCTGCCGAGCGAGCGGTCGAAGAGGCGGCAATCCTCGACGCCGTGCAGGGCGTGCGGCGCTGGGTCGAGTCGGTGATCCCGGCCGGCCGCCGGCGCGTGAGCCAGATCTTCGTCGGCGGGCGCGTCACCGATACCGCCGTGCTCTCGCCGGACGACGCGGTGCAGCAGACCCGCGACTTCGTCACCTTTCAGATTCGCACGGCACAGCGCCACGATCCGTGGCTGCGGCGCACTGCCGTCGCGCCCCAGGGCGACGACATCTTCGCCGCCTACGCCTGCCGTGAGATCGAGTTTCCCGCCGAGACGGCCCGTGAAGCGCTGGCCAATCGCCTGGCGCGTCACCTCCTCGAGCTGCTGCGACGCGCCCGTCCCGGCGAGTCGCCGCTGCCTCCGCTCGACCCCGGCCTCTCCGCGCCCCCGACGCTCGACCGGCTGACGAGCGCGGCGAGTCGGGATGTTGCGGGCGGCGCGCGCAGCCTCGGAGAGCGTTTGAGCGGGCGGGTCCTCGATCGGCTGCCTGCCGCCAACGCCTCCCCGCGCCAGCGAATCCGGCAATGGCGCCAGGCTTTCGACCACCGACTCGAAGAACGCCTGCGCACAGACCTCGAGGCCGGCTGGCGCCGCCGTGTCGTCGAGCGGGGCAGCCTGGACGCGTCCGTCGACGCGCTGCGGGCCGAAGCCTCGCGACGCCTCGAGCGCGCCGAGAGCGGCCTGCGGCGCGCTGCCGACGCACGCATCGAGGAGCTCGCAGACCGTCGCGGATTGCCGTCGGTGCTGGCAGGCTTCGACGACGCGGCGTCGTGCGGTCGGCGCCAGCTCGACGCGGCCGATGAGCAGCGGCGGCGCCTGGAGGAACGCTGCGCCGCGCATGCCGCACCCGATCTCGGTCCGCTCCGCGCGGCACGCCGCCGGGTCGCCGAGGCTGTCGACGCGATGCCGGATCCGGACGCCGTTCACCGCGGTCTGCAACTCCTCGTGCCTCTGGCGGTCGTCGCAGGCTCGTTGCCGGTCCGTCGAGTGCTCGAGGCGCTGCACGACGCGCTAACCCCGGCGCCGACCGCCCAGTCGCCACCCGCATGGCTCGCATTCCTCGACCAGGGCCTGGCTTGGCTCGCCGGACCGCTGGCGCCTGCATTCGGTGGGCTGCTGCTGTGGCTCGTCGCGCAGACCCTGCTCCTTCGTCACGCACGGCGCCGCGAGGCGACGGCACGAAGGCGCGCCGAGACCCTGGCCGCCGAGGCCAGAGCCACCGTCGAGGCGACCGATCGGCCGTCGGTGCGTTCCTTCCTCGAGGCGCGTGCCGCGCTCGGCGGCGCGCTCGCCTGCCGCGTCTTCGCCGACCAGATCGTCCGCCGGCTCGAGGCCGATCGACGGGCTGCGCACCGGATCGACCGCGCCGCCCATGCGGCCCACCGTCGCCTGTGGCGCCGCGCCGAGGAGCTCGGCGTTCGGCCGCGCCTCGCCGCCGGCCGGAATGCCTCAGGCGCCCTCACGCGGCGCAGCGACGAGGACCTGACTCAGCTCTTCGGATCCCGCGAGAGCCTCGTCCGTCCACAGAGTCTCGACGGGTACTACGCTCGCCGTCTCGGCGACGACGACGAGCTCGTCACCCAGCTCGGCGCGTTGCTGCAGCGCCTCGGTGCCTTCACCGGAACCGCGGTCATGCCGACGAACGACGGCCCGGCGACACGCGACGTCCCGAGCTGGCGCGAGCAGGCACCGTTCACCGACCTCGACGCCCTGCTCTCCTTTACCCGGGGACGCTTCGCCGATCTCGTCACTGCTCCGGTCGCCGAGCACCACCACCTCGGCGACGAGGCGGTGCGCCGCCTCCTGCGCTTCGTTCTTCGGACGTATCCGAACCAGGGCTTCGGCGCCAAGTTCCGAGGCTCCGAGGGCCTCGACCCCGACGGACTCGACCTCGTCGCCGATGCCGCCCTGGTCCTGCATCCCGAGCTCGAGGCACCGTTCGAGCGCCAGTGGTCGCGCGCCGCCGACGGCACCCGCACACTCGAGATCCAGGTCGCCGGGGTGCGCCCGAACGCCGCCTACCTACTGTCTCTGGCCCAGGGCATCCGGCCTCATGCGATCGGCAACCTGCAGCGCTTCGAGTCGTTCCACGACCGCCTCCACGTGCCCGACGACCGAACCTTCCCGCTGTCGCACGAGGCCGACCGCGGCAGCCTCAACGCACTCTCGGTCTACCGCGACGTCGCGGCGGCGCTGCACGCCGCCTTCCCCGGCGACGCCGGCGAGGAGGCCGGATGAGCGGCCCGGCGATCGACTCCTCGTGGACGAACCTCGTCTGGGGCCTGGTCGCCTTGTTGCTCGATGCAACGCGAGCACTCGGCGCCGGTCAATCGCTGGGGCTCGCGATCCTGCTTGGCGTGGTGCTGATCGGCTGTGCGCGGTGGCTGCAGGTCCACCAGCGCACGACCCTCGCCGCCGACCCGACGGCCCGCGTCCGCCTGGTGCGCGCCGACTTGGCACGCAGCCTGCCCGTGCTCCCGCTGTGGCCAGTGGTGCTGCTGGCCCGCGCCCTGCGCGCCCTGCAGCGTCGGCGCGCGGCGACCCACGAGGCGACTCTCCAAGGGGAGCCTGACACCGACCAGGGCGCCATCGAGGAAACCAGCGGCGCGACCAACGAAGAAACCGCACTCGAGTCGGAGACTGGCACCGATGAAGCCCTCGACTCGCCGGCCCCGGCCTACCTCGCCGTCTCCCTCGGTCCGACCTACCTCGTCTCCGGGGCAGTCGTCGTCGGCCTCTACTGGCTCGGCCGACTCGTCGAACCGTTCCTCGCGCTCGGGCTCGACGCGCCGCCGCGTCTCCGCGCTTGGCAGGTGACGCTGCTCGGCCACCGTCCCGAGCTCGCCTGGCACCTGCCGCTCGACGAGCGCCCCGCGCAGGCCGCGCTGCTCTGCTTCGTCGTCTACACCGCCGCCTGGGGTCTGATCGGACGCTTGGTTCGCATCGCGTGGGCCGACCGGCTCGCCGTCGACCAGTGGCGACGGCGCGACGACAAGTCGCTACTGCCGTCCTGGCGTCGCGCCTACGGCGTGCGCGACCTGGTGGCACTGGCGCCCGCTGACGCGGCATGGACGACCGCGCTGTTGGCGGCGAGCGGAGCGCTGCTCGCTTTCGGTTGGCTCGGCCTCGACGACTCGGCATTCGGTCCGCGTCCTTCGGCGCTCGCAGCGACGAGCGTCTTGTGGCTCGGATGGACCGTCCACCGCCTGCTCACGGGCGGGCAGCGTGAGGTCGAGGAACCGGCGCCATCAGAGCCTCCAGCGCCGGCCGAGCCGGGCTGGCCCGACGTGCTCGCCGAGCTCGCCGCACGGCACGGCTGCACCGAGCCGACGCCCCTAGAGACTCCGCGTCCCCTGCCGCCGTCGCCTGCCCACCCGCTCGCGGTGTCGTCTCCTCTCCTCGCCGAGCTGACTCAAGATCTCGAAGCCTTGACCGAGCTCCAAGCCGTCGAGCTGCGGCGATTGGCGACGATTCAGCAGAGCGCGGCCACAGAGTCCATGCGAGCCGAGTCCACGGCGGCCGAGTCCACGGCGGCCGACTCCACGGCGGCCGACTCCACGGCCGACGAGACTCTGCGGCTGCCTCCGATCGACACCGCCAGCGATCCGCGGGCACAGGACCGCAGGCGTCAGCGCATCGTGCTCGCCCCGGAAGGCGCCGGCAAGACCCTCTTCGCCCTGCTCGCCGCCTGCCAGACGACCCTGCTCACCGCTCGTGCCAGCCTGCTCGTCGCGCGCGACGCGGCCCGCGCGCGAGAGCTCCACGCGCGTCTCCGCAGGCGCGTCGGTTCCTCGACTGCGCGCTGGAGCGTGCGCATTCGCAGTCTGACGGCCTCGGTTGCAGACTCTGCAGCCGACGGTCTCCACGGAAACGGTCTTGACGGAGGCAATCTCGGGCAAGACAGTCTCTTTGGAGATATCGCCAGGGGCATCACGCCGGACATTCTGATCGTCGACCTCCACAGCCTGGTCACCCACCTGCTGGGCGACCTGCGCGCCGCGGCGCCGCTGCTACGCCGCATCGGCCTCGTCGTGCTCGACGACGCGGAGTCGTACCGTGGTCCCGTCGAGATCCACGCCCGGCTCGCCTTTCGCCGCCTGCGCGGCCAGCTGCGCCGACTCCAAGAGATCGACCATCTGGGCGAAGACGACGACCCGCTCTTCGTGCTGCTCGCCACCGACTCGATGCTCCGCACCGAGGCCTGGCTGCGCGAGCTGGTCGGCATCGAAGCCGGGACGGCGTCGTACGACCCGCCCACGCCGATCGACGACGAGCACGCCCGGGGTGGCCTCCAGCTCCACTATCGGCTCGACAGCTTCCAGCACCGCGACGGCGCCGCGCTCGGAGTCGACGAGCTGATCGCCGCCTGCGAGCGCCGCGGCGTCGCCTGGCATGCACGCGCCGCGGGCGACGGCCGCCGCCACCTGGGCCTGCGTGGCCGCCTCGAGACGCGGGAGCCCCGGCATCACGTCGACGCCGAGGACGCCGCGGTCGTACTCGTCGAGGGCTCATGGTCGGCCGTGCGCCGTGAGATCGAGCGACTGCGCCACGCCGGCTGCCGCCACCTCATACGGTACGCCGCGGCAAACCCAAGCGACGGCGAGGCCGACGCGCCGCGGATGGCGTTGATCTCCCTCGTCGACCGCGACCAGACCCAGGCGTTCGACGGTCTCGACGAGCCGGCGCCGCTGGCCAGACTGCTGCGCGACACGCCGCGCCCCGTCCTCCGCAGTCCGGGAGCCGGACGCAGCGTCGACGCCCATCTCGGATGCGACCTGTCGCAGGGCTTCACCGAGGTCGGCGACTTGCTCGCTCGCTACGGCGAGGGGGCGGCGACCACCCTACGCACGCTCGCGACATCGCAGCTGCTGTCGACCCAGAGCCGCGAGCAGATTTCGACCGGCGACGGGCGAGCGTCTCAGCAGCTCTTCGTCCGAGTGCTGGGCCGCGCCATCGGTGCATCGCGAGATCGGCGAGACGACGCGCACCTGCCGCCGCCACCGGCACAGGTCGAGCTCACCGCGGGGCGTCGTGTGGAGCTGGTCGATCGCGACACCGGTGCCTCGCTCGGCCGGGTCGAGGCCGCGACGGCGCTGCTAGTCATGTACCCGGGCCGGCTGGTCGAGCGGCGCCAGGGCCGGTTCGTCGTCGCCTCGACGAGCGACGTTGCCGCCGACCGATCCTCGGACTCCGTCGTGTCTCTCGAGCCGACTCTCAGCGCCGCTGTCTCGAGCCCTCGCCGCCACCTGCGCCTGGTCGAGCGACCGGACGCGCCGGCGATGTCGCTCCAGCTCGGCGAGCGGCCGCTCCAGATCCGGCGGAGCATGGTCCGGGTGCTCGTCGAGCACCATGGCAGCGTCCGGCTGGATGCCCGCGACGGGACCCTCCGCCAGAGAGTCGACCTGCCGGCGCCGTCGGTCTCCCCGCCCTTCGTGACGGAGGCGCTGATCCTCTCGCTCACCGGGCTGGCGGGCGACGACGACGGAAATACCGCATCGCCGGACAACTCACGCGATGCCGCCCGTCTGCTCGCCGCCGCTGTCCGTCTCGTGCTGCCGGTGCTGCTGCGCGGCGGCGACGACGACGTCGCCGTCGGCCTGGACGGTCCCGACGGCGGCTGCGACCAGCTAGTCCTGCTCGACCTGCAGGAGTACGGCAACGGCTGTGCGCGCGCGCTCGAGCGCGACGGCCTCGAAGCCCTGCTGCGCCTGGCGCGCACCGTGCTCGAGCGAATCGTCGACCCGCAGCGACTGCTGACGCGGTACGACCACTGGCCGGCAGAACCGCTAACCAACGATCCGGGGCGAGTGGACTCCCTGCGACGCCAGGCGTTGATCTGGCTCGACGCGCATCTCCGGCCGGAGGACGGCGTCGCCGGTCCGCCGCGAGAGACCAGGGACCGTACGCCGAAGGAGCCGGAATGAGAGCGTTCGGCTGTGCGTTGCTGGCGCTGACCCTCGCGGGCTGTGTCGACCCTCCGGCGAGCGATCTGCTCCCCGTCTACGACCCGACGGGCCTGTTCACCGACGCGCCGCGTCGCGCCACGGTCGATCCAGGCGCGGGCATCGAAACCGTGACACGGCGCCCGGTCGCGCTGCCGGGCGGCTTCTCGTCGAGCCTGCCCGAGAGCTGGGACGGCTGGATCCACGCCGTCGGCGACCACGTCGCCATCACGGTGCACGAAGGCGCCGGCGGAGTCGACGTGTGGATCTACGCTGAACGCCCAAGCGGACGCCTCGCCAGCGCACCCAGCCTCGAGTGGGATCGCTTCCTGCGCACTGTTGCGCCCGGCCTGTCGTCGCCGACCCTTCGCGCCGCACCACAGCCCACGCGCTCCGTGGCGCGCAAACTCTCCGCCGCCAGCGGCCTGCAGCGAACGGCCCTGCGCGGCGCGCTCGCGTGCCTGGAGACCCGAACCCTGGGCCGTGGTCTCGGCTTCACGCCGGCGCTGGAAACCTTTTCGGGCTATCGCTGGCTCGCCGTCGGCGCGCGCGGGGCGCGCCTTCACCTCGCCCGCGTCGACGGCTGGTGGGGCACACAGCCACCACGGCTACCCGGCGTGGAGGCGCTGCTGGACGAGCTGAACCGGCAGCGCGCCGACGGCTCGCGGCCGCTCGAGGACGTCGTCGCCGCGTGGCCGACGGTGACCACGCGGTCTGACCGTTTTACCCGCCTCGTTGTCGGCCGCATCGTGCATCGCGGGTTGCCGCTGCATCTCGCCATCCTGTGCCGCAGCCCGTGCCCGCAGGCCGATCCGCTCGAGCTTTTCATCGATCAGCTGGCAGCCGACGGCACGTCGCCGAGGGACGGCAAGACGACACCCTATGCCCTCGCCTATCGACACGGGATCGAGGTACAGGCTCTCGATCCCGCCGCTGTCTGGCGCGCGGTCCGCAAGGTGAGCGACGAACCGATTGGTGCACGCGGCGCCGACGGCCCCAGACCGAGCCCGAGACCACCGACACGATAGGCTACGCGCACACCCTCGAATCGCCTTCTCTGGGAGCCGCACATGAAGCCTTTCGCCCGCCGGCGCCGAGCCCTCGCGCTCGACGCGGCAGTCTGCATCTTCGTCTCCTCCGCCACCCTGCTCGCCGCCCCGTCGGCAGCCTCCTCGCCGCCCGTCCGAGACCATGCCGCTCCCTCGACGCCGGACGGCCCGGCGGTGCTCGGTGCCGCCGTCGCCGGTTCCGCTGTCCCCAGTGCCGCGGTCGAGGTGGCCGACCCGCACCCGGTCGAAGAGCGGCTCGACCTCACCCGCGCGCGCCTCGCCGCGTATCAGGCACACGGCCAGGCTCTGCCCGACTGGGCGCGTCCGCTCCCCACCTCCGCCGTGCCGACTCTTGGCGCGCCGCCGCAGGCACCGGTGCGCAACCTGCAAACCGGCGAGGGGTTCGAGACCCTCGATGCCGCCGTTGCTGCCGCGAGCGCCGGAGACACTCTGCGCATCCATGCCGACATGCTCGACCAGAGCCAGATCGTGCTCGACAAGGACTTGGTGCTCGAGGGCGCGACCGGATCCGAGGTGCTGCGCGCTGCCGAGGATACGGGCACGAGCGGTGACGATCGAGCCTGGTTCCTGGTCGCGCCCGGCGTCGAAGTGCATGTCCGCGACTTGGTGTTCGACGGCTCGGGGCGTCTGATCTACCAGGCATTTCGCCAGCGCGGCTCCGGCAGCTTCGCGCGGGTCGAGTTCCGCGCCATCGAGTTCGAGCCGGCGGGCCCGAGCTTCGCCGGCTTTGCCGTGGTCGCCTTCGGCGACGGCCCGGTCGACGTGCTCGACAGCTCGTTCAGCGACATCGGCCGCGTCGGCGTGCTCTACTTCGGCACCGGCGTCGCCGGCTCGCTCGCCGCCGGCAACCGCTATGTCGGCAAGGGTGACGGACCGTTCCTCGACTACGCGCTCGAGGCCAACGGGGGTGCGGTGGTCGCCTGGTGGAACAACACGGCGACCGACTGTCGCGGCCTGGTGCCCTTGGACTCGTCGCAGGCCGCCGGCCTGCTCGTCACCACCTTCTCGGGCGCCGGCACCACCGCGCTGGTGCACGAGAACGACCTCACCGACAACGCGATCGGCCTCGCCGTCGGCTTCGGCGACAGCGACACAGCGACCGTGGAGGCGGCGTTCAATCGCCTCGTCGGCAATGTCGTCAGCGGCCTGCGCAACGAGTCGACCGTCGCGCTCGACGGTGAGCGGAACTGGTGGGGCTGCAACGGCGGCCCGGGCGCACCGGGCTGCGATGCGATCGACGGCGACGGCACGGTCGACGCCGAGCCGTGGCTGGTGCTCACAGCGCAGGCGCTCGGCGAGCCACTGTGCTTCGGCGAGGTCACTCGCCTGGTCGCAGACCTGACGCGCGATTCGACCGGCGCGTCGACCGCGTTCGACGGCCGCGTGCCCGCCGGCATCCCCGCCACCTTCACCCAGGGCGTGCTGGGCACTGTCGCGCCGCTCGCGACGAGTTTCGACGCCGGTTGGGCGACGACCGGCTACACCGCCGGCGGCGTGCCCGGCCTGGAGACGATCGACGTCACGGTCGACGCCGAGACTTTGCCGCTAACCTTCGAGATCGGCAACACAGTCTTCTGCGACGGCTTCGAGTCCGGCGACCTCTCGGCCTGGAGCTAGCCGTGCCCAGGAACACGACGCAAGTCTCCCACACGAACGTTGGACGAGCCTTGGAGCATCGACCCTCTTGCTGTACTCTCGGCAGCCGTTACTTTCTAGTTCAACATCGTCTAGTTCAACATCGACCAGGACTGCGGGCAGTCGCCTAGTCCGACATTGGCCGATGAGAGAAGAGTCCAAGGAGAGGCCCTGATGGCCAGGCACATCGACTCGCGACGCATCCACTCTCAAGTTCTTCTGCCCCTTGGCTTATCCCTCGTGGCGCTTTCGCTCTTGGCATGCGGAGACGGCCGAGCCGAAGACAGCAGCGAGTCGACACCTTGGCCTGTCAAGCTGATCACCGTCGAGGCGGCCGGGTCGGAGCAGATTCGGCGCTACCCTGCAACGGTGAAGGCAGCGACCTCGTCGACACTCACCTTCCAGGCGTCCGGCATCGTGCAGCTGGTGCCGGTGAACGAGGCGCAGCAAGTCGAGCGCGGGGCGCACGGGATCTCGAGAGCGCGCTGACGGCCGCACAGGCGAGTTTGACAACGCCGAGGCCGAGTACGCGCGTGCCCTGCGCCTGGAAGAGGGCGCCGCGATCGAGAACCTGCTGGTCTCGACCTCTTCCTCTGGCGGCCTGATCTACGTGCAAGACGTGGCGACGGTCCGCCGTGAGGTGCAGACGCCGCCCGACAAGCTCTTGCGCTGGAACCGAGAGCCCGCGGTCGCGCTCGGCATCTCGGGCGTCGCGGGGTCGAACATCGTCGCCATCGGCGAGGCGGCCGATGCGCGCATCGCGGAGACCGAGAGCCTGCGGCCGCTCGGCATGGAGCTCCATGAGTTCTACCACCAGGGCAAAGTGGTGAAAGCGTCGGTCGAGAGCTTCGTGTGGAATGTGGTCGCCGCAGTCGCGATCGTCGTCACGCTGCTGCTCTTCATGGGGCTGCGATCGGGCCTGGTGATCGGCGCGGTACTGCTCCTGATCATCGCCGCGACGCTGCTGACGATGTACCTGGTCGACATCCCGATGCACCGCATCTCGCTCGGCGCGCTGATCATCGCGCTCGGCATGATGGTCGACAACGCGATCGTGGTCACCGACGGCATCCTCGTCGGCACCCGACAGGGCCTCAAGAAGCTCGACATCGCGAAAGAGATCGTCGACAAGACGAAGTGGCCGCTCCTCGGCGGCACCCTGGTCGGCATCATCGCCTTCGCGCCGATCGGCTTCGCGCCGGGCTCCACCGCCGAGTACACCGGGCACCTCTTCTGGGTGATCTTGATCTCGCTGATGTTCAGTTGGGTCTTCGCGCTGACCTTGACGCCCCTCCTCTGCCACTGGCTCTTTCCGGAGGCCGACGCAGGCGCGACGACCGTCACAAAGGAAGGCCGGTTCTTCCGCGCCTACAAGGCGTTCCTGCGCCGCATGCTGCGCGCGCGCTGGCTGGTCGTGGCCGCCGCCGTGGCCCTCTTCGCCCTCGCGCTCGCGGGCTTCGGCCAGGTCAAGCCGGGGTTCTTCCCCGCCTCGACGACGCCGCAGATGGTGGTGGACTTCTGGCGGCCGGAGAGTGGCGACATCGAGCGAACGGCGCGTGATCTGGCCGAGCTCGAGTCGTTCGTGCGGGGCCTCGACGGTGTCGAGGGTGTGCAGACACTCGTCGGGGCCGGCGGCCTGCGCTACATGCTCGTCTACAGCCCCGAGTCGCCGAACGGCAGCTACGGTCAGCTCCTGGTGCGGACCGCGGACTACCGCCTGATCGACGACCTGATGCCGACAGTCGCGGAGTTCGTCGGCGAACGCTTCCCTGACGCGCATGCGAAGGTATGGCGGTTCGTCCTTGGGCCGGGCGGCGGCTCGAAGGTCGAAGCGACGTTCAAGGGCCCCGACCCCACGGTGCTGCGGGGCCTGGCCGACGAGGCCAAGGCGATCATGACGGCCGACGGCGGCTCGTTCTTCATCAAGGACGACTGGCGCCAGCGCGTCGGCACGATCGAGGCCGAGTACTCGGAGAGTCGCGCGCGGCGCGCGGGCATTTCGCGCGAAGACTTCGCGCGCGCGCTCGAAACCCACTTCACCGGGCAGACGGTCGGCGTCTACGTCGAGGGCGACGTACTGCTGCCGATCATCGCGCGCGCCCCCGCCGACGAGCGCCGCAGCGTCTCCGAGATCGGCAGCGTCCAGGTCGTCAGCTCGACGACCGGGGCCTCGGTGCCGATCGAACAGGTATCGGACGGCTTCCGCACCGTCTGGCGGGACGCTCGCCTGCGCCGTGAGGACCGCGTGCTCACGATCAAGGCACAGAGCGATCCGGTGCCGGGTGCGCTGGCGTCGGACCTGCTCGCGCGGGTGCGACCGCAGATCGAGGCGATCGAGCTGCCGCCGGGCTACAGCCTCGAGTGGGACGGCGAGTACGGCGACTCGAAGGAGTCGAACGAGAATCTCGCGTCGACGCTGCCGATGGGCTTCCTCGCCATGGTTCTCACCGTCGTGATCCTCTTCGGCCGTCTGCGCCAGCCGCTCGTGATCTGGCTCGTCGTGCCGCTGGCGATCGTGGGCGTCGTCGCGGGACTCTTGCTTACCGGAACGCCGATGGAGTTCATGGCGATCCTCGGGCTGCTCTCGCTCTCGGGCCTGCTGATCAAGAACGCGATCGTGCTGGTCGAACAGATGGACAGCTCCACCAAAGCCGTCGCCGCCGAAGCCAAGACGACTGAAGCAGGGATGACCGCAACGACCGGGACCTCACGCTTCGAGGCGTTGGTCGACGCCGCGGCGAGCCGCGTTCGTCCCGTGATGCTCGGCACGCTGACTACCGTGTTGGGCGTGATGCCCCTCTTCTTCGACGCGTTCTTCCAGTCGATGTCGGTCGTGCTCGTCTTCGGCCTCACCTTCGCCACGTTGCTGACGCTGGTCATCGTGCCGGTGCTCTACGCGATCTTCTTCAAGATCGAGCTCTTCAAGATCGACGAGCCCGACCGGGGGACCTCCGATGCCGCGACCGCCTGAGCTTCGCTTCACCTCGGCAGCACTCCTCGTCTCGATCGTGCTCCTGTCGGCCTGCGCGGTGAATCGTCCGCCGGAGGCCGCGACGACGGCGGCACGCGATCAGGTCCCGGAGACGCCCGAGGCCTGGACGGGAGCCGGCGCCGATCCCAGCGATGTCGAGGTCGGCTGGATCGACTCGTTCGAGGATCCGCGGCTGACGACGCTGGTGCGCGAGGCGCAGTCGTTCAACAAGAACCTCCAGGCTGCCGCCGCCAGCGTCGACCGGGCGCGCGCCCTCGCCAACCAGGCCGCGGCGGCTCTCAAGCCGTCGGTCAACCTCTCGTCCGGCGCCTCGCGCGCCGGCATCGCGTCGAGCGGGAATCAAACATCGGAGCTGAGCCTCGGAGTCGACGTCTCGTGGGAGGCCGATCTCTGGGGACGGCTACGCGCCAATCGACGCGGCGCTGTCGCCAGCGCCGAGGCGGCCGAGGCCGACTTCCGCTACTCGCAGCACTCGCTGGCCGCGAGCGTCGCCCGAGGGTACTTCCTCGCCATCGAGGCGACGCGGCAGGAAGCGGTGATCCAGAACACGATCGAGATCCTCGAGCGGACGCTCGAGATCGTGAACCTGAAGTACGAGAACGGCGCCGTGTCAGCGCAGGACGTGGCATTGGCGCGGTCCGATTTGGCGTCCGCAAGCGAGCAGCTCGCGACGATCGAGGGCTCGACGCGCGACGCGCTGCGCGCCCTCGAAGTCCTGCTCGGGCGCTACCCCGCCGCCGAGGTCGATGTCGGCGCCGAGCTGCCGGAGCCGCCGCCCGACCCCCCGGCCGGCCTGCCGTCGGAGATCCTCGAGCGCCGTCCGGACCTGGTTGCCGCCGAGCGTCGGGTCGCCGCCGCGTTCGACGCGGTCGACCAGGCGCGCGCGGCGCGGCTTCCGAGCGTCGGCCTCACCGGCTCGATCGGCGGCTCCTCGAGCGCTCTCAGCAGCCTGCTCGACCCGGCGAACGTCGCCTGGCGCATCGGAACCAACCTGCTCGCCCCGATCTTCGACGGCGGCCAGCGCCGGCAGCAGGTCGAGATCGCCACCGCCGACCA
The DNA here is from genome assembly GCA_039194425.1 of Acidobacteriota bacterium. Lineage (GTDB taxonomy): Bacteria > Acidobacteriota > Thermoanaerobaculia > Multivoradales > J023 > JAUIJL01. Next base: position 400,227 of record JBCCVZ010000002.1, read on the forward strand.
GGAACAGGCGCTGGCGCTCTACGGGCAGGCCGCCCTCGACGCGTTCCGCGAGGTCGAGTCGGCGCTCGACGCGGGCGGCGTCCTGGAGAGGCGCGAGACCGAGCTCGAGACGGCGGCCGAGCAGGCCCGCGAGGCCTACCGGATCGCCGATCTGCGCTACCGCGAAGGCGAGTCCGATCTGCTCGACACGCTGAACATCCAGCGCCGCGTACTTGCGGCCGAGAGCAACCTGGTCACAGTGCGAAGGCTGCTGCTCGCGCAGCGCGTCGACCTGCACCTGGCCCTTGGTGGATCGTGGGAGCCGGTCGACTGACCGTCGCCGGCTCGCGAGCGCGGTCGATCGCATCCTCCGGGGGCTGCGGATGCTTGTCGTGAAACTAATCGGCATCGCGACCGTCGCCGTGACCGTCCTGATTCACGCGGCGGGCACAACCCGCTGGATCCGGCATCTCCGTCTGCGAGCCCTCGCGGCCCAATCCTCCGACTTGCGACGCTCCGACTCGCGGCGCTCCGGGCTGGTCGTGCTAGTCGAGACCGCTCTGGTTCTCATCACCCTCCACGTCGCCGAGGTGCTGACCTAGAAGCCGTCTACTTCTCTTTCACCACCTTCACCACCCTCGGCTACGGCGACGTGGTGATCCACGGTAGTCTACGCCTGCTCACCGGCATCGAATCGCTCAACGGCGTGCTGCTGATCGGCTGGAGCACCGCGCTGTCGTTCGCGGTCTTCGAGAGGATGTGGCGGGAGCACGAAGCGCCGTGAGCGCACCTTCTGACAGGAGACGACCGATGATCAAGAGGCTGCCGACGATCCAGAGCTCGAAGCCCAGGCCGACGACGAGGCGCCACCTCCGCTGGGCATAGCTGATCGAATGATGCCGACAGAGCACCATGGCTGAGAGGACCGGAGCGACGACGACGGCTCTGGCGGTCGTCGTCGCGGCGGCCTTTGGGGTACTGTGCGGCCTCGGTTCGTTCACCTTCGGCTACGGCGAAGGCGCCGCCTACCTGCGCGACGACCCGGTGTCGTGCGCCAACTGCCACGTGATGCAGCCGCAGCTCGACTCGTGGATCAAGTCGAGCCATCAGGCCGTCGCGACCTGCAACGATTGTCATCTGTCGCACGACGCCCTCGGAAAGTGGCTCACCAAGGCCGACAACGGATTCTTTCACTCGCTCGCCTTCACCACCGGCGACTTTCACGAGCCGATCCAGATCAAGGATCGAAATCGTCGCGTGACCCAGCGAGCCTGCCTCCACTGCCACGCCGACTCCGTGCACTCGATGCTGCCGGTCGAGACGGGCGGCGAGATGCTCGTCTGCGTCCACTGTCACGGCGATGTCGGGCACGCGGGGCGCGAGGCGGGATACGACCGACGAGATTGACCCGGCTCCCCACACGACGAGGAAGGCGACGACATGAGCGATACGCACCAGACGACACCACACAGCCGCCGCGAGCGTAAGACCGCCGGGCTCCTGCTCCTGGTGTTCGGCGCGGCGGTCGTCGCGACCCTCCTCGTGACCTGGGTCCTGGTCACCATTTTCGGCCACAAGCAGGAGGCGCGCCAGCCGTTCGTACGCGTCGCCGAGGTCGACGAGATCAGCACCGATCCCGAGCCCTGGGGCCGCAACTGGCCGCACCAATTCGACGGCTGGAAGGCGACCGCAGGCGACAAGTTCTACGGCGGCGCGAGCGCCATGCCCGAGAGCAAGCTCGAGAAGCAGCCCTGGCTGCGGCGACTCTACGCCGGCTATGCTTTCAGCATCGACTATCGCGAGGCGCGCGGCCACGCCTACATGCTCTACGATCAGGGCGTCACCGAGCGGGTGACGAAGAAGCCGCAGGCGGGCGCGTGTCTCCACTGCCACGCGTCGACGACGGTGATGTATCGCAAGGCCGGGCTCGAAGCGATGGGTCGGCCGGCCGACGAGGCCGCACTGGCGGCCGACTTCGACATGGAGGCCGTGATGCGCGGCTTCGAGGAAGTGAGCCGTCTGCCGTACGACGAAGTCCTCGCCATGGTCGTCGCCGCGCCCGACGGGACGCCGGGCGAGAATGTTCCGGTCGTGCCGCAGGCACCGGTCGGCGGCTTCACCGGCGAGTTCGCCGGCGAGGCCGTGGCCGCCGACCATCCGGCCCTCGGCGTCGGCGAGGCGCATCCGGTCTCGTGCATCGACTGCCACGACCCGGAAACGATGGCGATCCGCGTCACGCGGCCGGGCTTCGTCCTCGGCATCGCGGCCCTCGCCGAGAGCGACGAGCCGACGCCCCATCTGCCGAGCCTCGCCACGTGGCGCCGCGGCGACCGGGCGACACGCTACGACCCCAACCGCGACGCGTCGCGCCAGGAGATGCGCTCCTTCGTGTGCGGGCAGTGCCACGTCGAGTACTACTGCGCGACGAAAGATACGCTCGAGTTCCCGTGGTCCAAGGGTCTGAAGATGGAGCAGCTCGAGGCGCACTGGGACGCGAAGGTCTTCCCAGACGGCTCGTCGTTCTACGACTACACACACGGCGAGACCGATGCGCCGATCTTCAAGGTCCAGCATCCGGAGTTCGAGCTGTGGAGCCAGGGTATCCATGCGCGGAGCGGCGTGAGCTGCTCCGATTGCCACATGCCCTACGTCCGCGAGGGGGGCATGAAGGTGAGCAGCCACGACGTCGAGAGTCCCCTGCACAACATCAACTCCGCCTGCCAGCAGTGCCACAACGTGCGCGAGGACGAGCTAGCGGCGCGGGTCGAGACGATTCAGGCGCGGACGATCGAGCTGATGGAGCGCTCGGCAGAGGCGATGACCGACATGCTCGACGCCATCCTCGAAGCCAAGGCGGCGGGTGCGAGCGACGAGCAGCTGGCGCCGATTTACGCCCTGCAACGCAAGGCGATGTGGCGCCTCGACTACATCAGCAGCGAGAATTCGCGCGGCTTCCATGCCGACCAGGAGTCGACGCGAATCCTTGGCGAGTCGATCGACTACAGCCGCCGGGCGCAAGCAATGGCCCTACGCCTGCGCGCACCGGCGCCACCGAGCATCGACGACCTTCCGATCGAACCGATCCAGGGCGTCACACCGGGGAGCGCGTGAGGTATCCACGAAAGACATCGACCACAGCCTGGAGACGACTGATGAGATTCGACCAGTCCTCGATCGGCAGAGCCGTTGCGTGCCTGAGGCCGGCGGCCGTTGCTCTCGCGAGCATCGCTGCAGCCAAGGTCTTCGACCTCGAGCACGCCGACGAACCCGATGCGATTGCGCTCGAGATCATGCGCGAGGGGCAGGGCTCATGACGCGGCGCCTGGCCTTCGGCATTGTCCTCGGGGCGGCGATGCTCCTCGCCGCCTGCTCCTCGACCCGATTCCAGTCGACCTGAAAGGACCCCGATGCGGTCTTCGGTGCACTCGACGGAGAGAAGATCGCCGCGTTCTTGATCAGTGACAATCGACCGACGCGACGCGCCGTTGAATCGGCGCTTGCCCGCGAGCTGACGACGCGCGGTGGCCGCGGAGTCGCCGGATACACGGTGCTCACGGACGCGCAGGCGCGTGACGAACAGAACGCCGCCACGGTTCTCGACGACGCCGGCGTCGACGCGGTACTCACGATGCGCGTCGTCAGCGAAAGCCAGGTCACCAGCACGACGCCGGGAACCTGGCACGAGGTGCACAGCTACCGTCGCTGGGGCAGCTTCTGGTTCCCGGTCTGGGACAGCGTCTACGAGCCCGGCATCACCCGGACTGACACCGTGGTTCAGGTCGAGACCTTGATCTACGCCATGGACTCCCGCAAGCTGATCTGGGCGGGGCTCAGTGAAACGACCAACCCCGGCGAGGCCGACGACTTCGTGCGTGAGCTGGCCTCGGAGATCGACAAAGCGATTTCGAAGTCCGGCCTGATGCGCTAGACAGACTCGGTCGACCCGTAGCTGGAGACTGTGCGCTTGCAGCCCTACATCGCAGACAGCTTCCTGACCTACACCCTCGGAATTCTCGTCCTCTTCGTGGGCATTCAGCTCACGCGGCGGATCGAGTGGCTGCGCCGGTACAACATTCCCGAGCCGGTGACCGGTGGGCTTCTCACCGCGCTGGCGATCTTCCTCGCCTATCTCGCAACCGGCGTCGAGATCGGCTTCGAGCTCGAGACGCGCGATCGGCTCCTGGTCTACTTCTTCACAGCCATCGGCCTCAACGCGCGCCTGTCGGACCTGGTGAAGGGCGGCCGGCCGCTTCTCGTCCTGCTCGGGCTGACGCTCGCCTTCATCGTCGTCCAGGACGCGGTGGGACTGGCCGCGGTGGCGGTGCTCGGGCTGCCGTCACCGATCGGCGTCCTGGCCGGTTCCGCGTCGCTCATCGGCGGTCACGGCACCGCGATCGCCTGGGCGCCCGAGATTGTGGAGCTTGGAGTGCCCAACGCGCTCGAGATCGGCGTCGCCAGCGCAACACTGGGGTTGATCCTGGCCAGCCTCATCGGCGGACCGATCGCGAAGTTCCTCATCCAGCGCCACCAGCTGACGGGCGACGCCGAGGAGGAGCGCGTCGTCGGTATCGCCTACGCGGACGCGAAAGAGGAGCAGATCAACCATCTGAGCATCATGGCGGTCCTGCTCACCCTCCACGTGGCGATCATCCTCGGCTACTTGGTGAACGAGGCGATCGCCGGCCTCGGCCTCAAGCTGCCGCTCTTCGTTTCGTGCCTGCTGGTGGCGATTGCGCTGTCGAACACCGTGCCCCACGTGTTGCCCAAGATGCACTGGCCCGCGCGCACGCGGGCGCTCGCCCTCGTCTCGGACTTCTCTCTCGGGCTCTTCCTCTCGATGTCGCTGATGAGCATGCAGCTGTGGACGCTCGCTGGCCTCGCGGGGCCCCTCTTGATCATCCTCGCCCTCCAGACGACGGCGGCGGTGGTGTTCATCCTCTTCATCCTCTTCCCGCTCATGGGGCGCGACTACCAGGCGGCAGTGCTGAGTGCCGGCTTCGGCGGCTTTGCCCTCGGCGCCACGCCGACAGCCGTCGCCAATATGACCGCTGTGACGAAGAGCCACGGCCCGGCACCGACGGCGCTCCTGATCCTGCCGCTCGTCGCAGCCTTCTTCGTCGACATCTTCAATGCGTTCGTCATCCAGTTCGCTCTCAGCCTCTAGGGCCTTTCGAGGCTTCGGCGGCATTGCGGTCCTCGCAATCCTCGCGGCTCTGGTGCCCGGAACGGCGCGCGCGGCCCAACCCTCGACGGCAGAAGCCCAACTGACAGCGGCCGAAAGACCTCGGACCTGCCTGGTGCTGAGCGGCGGCGGCGCGCGCGGCGCGGCGCATGTCGGCGTCCTCAAGGTGCTCGAGGAGCTGCGGATTCCGTTCGACTGTATCGTCGGAACGAGCATGGGCTCGATTGTGGGCGGCCTCTCCGCGTCGGGGCTATCACCCGACTTGATGGACGACGCGCTGCGGTCGATCGACTGGAGCGACACCTTCGACGACGCTCCGAGCCGGCGGCGCATGCACTTTCGTCGCAAGCAAGACGACCTGCTGCCGCTCTTCCCGTTCGAGCTGGGCATCGGCCGCGGCCGCCTCCGCGCGTCGGCCGGGCTGGTGTCGGACCGCAAGCTGCGCTTCATCCTCCGGCAGCTGTCACTCCACACCCTGACCGTCGACCATTTCGACGACCTGCGCCTGCCGTTTCGCGCGGTCGCGGCTGATTTGGCGGATGGGTCGCTGGTGGTCCTGGAGGACGGCAGCCTGGTCGAGGCGATGCGCGCGAGCATGGCGGTTCCCGGCGCCTTCACGCCCGTGACGTTCGGCGATCGGGTTCTGGTCGACGGCGGAATTACCGCCAATCTGCCGGTGGAGGTGGCTCTCCAGGAGCTGGGGGCGGAGCGAGTGATCGCAGTCGACATCAGCGGTCGTCCCCGCGAGCTGCAGGGCGACGAGACGGCCTTCGGCGTGCTCTACCAGGCGTTCAGCGTCGTCCACCAGCGCAATGTCGATGCCTCGAAGCGCCTGCTCGACGACGACGACCTGCTCCTCGAGCCCGACCTGGGCGACGTGCGCTCGACCGAGTTCGACCGCGTCGGCGACGCGATCGATCGCGGGGAGGCGGCCGCGCGGGCGCGGGTCGCCGACCTGGCCGAGCTCGCGGTGTCGGAGGCGGAGTATCGGAACTATCTCAGGCGTCATCGCATCGGCGATCCCGAAACGGCGACTGATCTGATGATCGCCACCGTTGAGGTCGAAGGCTCCGAGCGCGTCGACGACCGGCAGATCACGCGGCGGATCGAGACGCGGGCCGGTGAGCAGCTCGACCTCCCGACTCTGCGGCTGGACCTCGACCGGATCTACCAGATCGGCGAGTTCGAGTCCGTCGATTTCGAGATCGCTCGGCGGCCGGACGGTGACGCACTGATCATCGACACGACCGACAAACCGTGGGGACCGAGCTACCTGCGCGTCGGCTTGACCTTCAGCGCTGACTTCGCGGGCGAGTCGGACTTCCTCGCCGTGGTCAACTATCGCCAGACGCAGCTGAGTCCGCGCGGCGCCGAATGGCAGACGCTCCTCTTCGCCGGCGACACGAATTCGATCTACAGCGAGTGGTTCCAGCCACTCGACTTCGGAGGCTCCTGGTTCGTCAGGCCCTGGGGTCAGGTGTTCCAAGATCAGTTCGTCGACGCAACCCGGACCTTCGGCACCGTCGAGGTGCTGGCAACGACCCTCGGCGTCGACATCGGCCTCCACCTCGAGAACTACGCCGAGCTGTCCCTCGGTATCGAGGCCGAGCGGCTCGATATCTCGACCGACCAGGGCACCGACTTCGACGGCGACCGCGTCGGCCTCCGCGCGATGGCGACCGTCGACCAGATCGACGACGTCTACTTTCCGCGAGCCGGCCTGCTGGCGAGTCTCGACTTCTTCTGGTCGGTCGAGGAGCTGGGTGCCGACGAGAGCTACGACCGCCTCGCCCTCGAGCTGCTGGGCGCTCGGAGCTTCGGTCCTCACACGTTCCTCGGGCGGCTCCGCATCGGCAGCTCGCTCGGCTCCGAGCTGCCGATCTACGACGATTTCGAGCTCGGCGGCTTCTCGAACCTCTCCGCCTTCGGCTCCAGCGAGCTGCGTGGCGACGCCCTCGGCTTCGCGAGCCTCGGCTACTACCGCCGAATCGGCAAGCTCTATGTCGGCGGCGCGCTGGAGCTCGGCAACGCCTGGGTCGACGCTGACGCCGCGTCGATCGACGATCTGGAAGAGTCGATTCTCCTCTTCGTCGGTCGCAACACGCTGGCGGGTCCGCTCTACGTCGGCTACGGCGTCGGCGACAGCGGGCGAGACTCGCTCTATCTCTTTCTCGGACGACTGTTCTGAGGCTCGGCCGGATCGACTCTCGTCGACCCGAGCCCGGCTTCAATCCGCAGCATCGGGCGGCTGGAAGCGATAGCCGACGTCGCGGATCGTCTGGATCAGGGCCGGACGCCGCGGGTCGGCTTCGATCTTGGCGCGCAGGGTGGTGACACAGCGGTCGACGCTGCGGGTCGTCACGAGAATGTCGCGCCCCCACACCACGCGCAGAATCTCGTCGCGCGTCAGCGCCCGGCCGGCCTTCTGCACGAATAAAGTGAGCAGGCGAAACTCCTTGGGCGACAGCACCACCTCCTCGCCGCCGCGCAGCAGGCGGTGCGAGCCGAGGTCGAGGCTGCAGTCGGCGAACTCGTAGACCTCCGGCTCTGCCGCGCGGCGCCGGCGCAGGAAGGCGGCGCAGCGCGCCAGTAGCTCGCGGATGCTGAACGGCTTGGTCACGTAGTCGTCCGCGCCGAGGTTCAGGCCACGCACGATGTCGTCTTCCTGTCCTTTGGCGGTGAGCATCACGATCGGCATGTCGAAACCCGCCGCGCGCACCTGGCGACAGATTTCGAAGCCGTGGACGCCCGGCAGCATGATGTCGAGGAGGATGAGATCGGGCGCGCGCTCGAGCGCCGCCGCAAGCCCGGAGTCCCCGTCGGCCTCCGCGTGCACGGCGTAGCCGCGGCGCCGGAAGTTGTCGACCAGGCCGCGGCGCAGCACCGGATCGTCTTCGATGATCAAGATCGACTCAGTCGTCATGCTCGTCTCCAGCCGTCGGGATGCGAACTCGGAACACACTTCCTTCGTTCGGCGCGCTCTCGATATCGATCGATCCGCCATGCGCCTTGACGATCCGCTGCACGATGCTCAGACCGAGGCCGACGCCGCCGCCGCGGCGCGACAGACGCTGGTCGACCTGGTAGAAGCGGTCGAAGATGCGCGCGACCTGGTGCGATGCGAGGCCGATCCCCTCGTCCTCGACCTCGAAGCAGACCTCGTCGTCCCATCGAAAGGCGCGCAGCCGGATCGGCGCCTGGTCGTCGCCTCCCTCGGACGCCTCGCCGTACTTGCAGGCGTTGTCGAGCAGATTGAGCAGCACGGTCACCAGAGCATCGTGCTGGCCGAGGATCTCCGGCAGGTCGTCGGCGACCTCGACTTCGAGCGTGCAGTCGTCGTCGCGGAAGCGTTCGACGGCGGCGACCCGGGCCGCCTCGACGACACGCCCCGGGTCGAGGCGGGTCATCGACAGCCCGGGCTCTCCTTGCTGCAGCGTCGCGAAGGTCAGAAAGCTCTCGACCAAGCGTGAGAGACGCACATTCTCCTGCGCGATCAGCTCGAGGTACTCGCGGGTCCGCGTCGGGTCGTCGGCATCCCCGTCGAGCAGCGAATCGACCAGCAGCCGCATCGACGCCAGGGGAGTCTTGAGCTCGTGCGACACGGTCGCCACCAGGTCGTTCTTGAGGCGCGTCAGCCGCTGCTGCCGGCGCACGATCCGTGCCGCCCACAGCACCGCGGCGAGAATCGTCACCACCACCAGCACGCCGGTGACGCGGTAGGCGTCGATCCGTTGGCTCGCCGCGGTGGCGAAGAGCTCCTGGTCGCGCGGCCGAAGCACCAGGCGCCAGCCGTCGAACGGCGGCGCCGCCGGCAGCTCGACGGTGAAAGGATCGTCGCGTTCGCTCCCCGGAGGCACCAACTCGACCGTCGCTCCCGCCGGCTCACGGCCGCCCGCGACCTGGCGGCGAAAGAGTTTCTGCAGCGTCTCGGCACGGTAGAGCACGACCACCCGCCCATCCGCCGACGCCAGGTGCCAGACGCCGGCTTCGGCCGAGCCCAGGCTCGCCGGATGGAGCACCGACGGCACCGGTGGCGCCACCTCCGCATCGAGGTACTCCGCCGCCAACTCTTCGGCGGGCAGCGTGTCGAAGATCACGGGTTCGGCCACCCAACGCGGCTCTTCGGCGACCAGCGCCGTGAGCCGCGTCATCAAGAACCGCCGCTGCGCGGCCGGCAGGGCCGTGGCGCCCTCGACCGGAGCGTCACCTGGCGCCGGTGCGTACGAGCGCAGAGCGCCGGCCAGCGCCGAAACCAGGTCTGCCGCCAGCTCCGAATCGTCGCCCCCATCCATCAGCTCCAGCGCGCGCAGCCTCGCACTCGGCACGATCCACCGCCCCTGTCGATCGACCGCTCCGGCGAAGCGGGGCTGGCCGAGCTCGTCGACCCAGAGCGCCATGGCCTCGTCCACACGTCCCAGGCGCGCCAGGCAGCGGGCGCGCGCGAGCAGGGCCTGCGCCTCGGCGTCGATCGTCGCGGCGTTCTGTGCGAGCTCGCGATAGGCCGCCTCGGCCGCGTCGAGCCGGCCGGCGGCCTCGAGCTCTTGCGCGCTCCGCCAGAGAGGGCCGACGGCGGCGCCCTGCGCCGGGCCGAGCCGAGGCGGCCCTGGATAGGCGGCCCGGCGGTCCGCGTCGTACAGGACCGCGGCATCGGCGCCGAGCGGCGGATCGAGAGTCGCCGCGAAGGCCTGGCCCGCGCCGGCTTCGACGCCCGCGGGCAGCGCGTCGAGCGCCTCGAGACGAGCGCGCCACGCCTCCCCGTGCTCGGACTGCAGCGCCTGCAGCTCGGCCCGGTACACGTCGCTCAGCTTCTGCCGCACCGCCAGGCGCTCGTTGCTCATCGCCTGGAGCATGAAGAAGAGCACGCCGACCGTCGGCACCAGAACGACGAGGAGAAGCAAAGAAACGAGCGGCCACGAAGATTCGTGGCCGTCTCGCTTCGTGCGTCGCAGGGCCGAGATCATTCGCCGTGCAGGCTCTCGACGATCGCATCGAGCTCGCCGCGCAGCGCGTCGAAGCGCTCTGCCGGAACGCGGAAGATCAATTCCAGGCGCACCTCGTCGACGACGAGGTAGTTGCGGTACTGAACCCACGGCTGGTCGTTGCGCAGGTAGTCGGCCGCGAAGCTCACGATGCGCCGGCCATCGATGGTGCGATCCTGCCAGCTCTCCGTGCGCAGGGCGTAGCCGTCGAAGCGCCGCTCTGCGCCTTTGCGCTCGCGCTCGACCATGTCGTCGAGCGGCGGGCAGCCGCGGCGCGGACAGCGATCGGCTTCGAGTCCGCTGATCGCAGCCGCCGACGGATCGAGCATTCGGACGAGAGCGCTGCCATCGCGGCCCGACGGCGTGATTTGGTAGGGCAACCAGCCGGGAGGCAGAGAGCCGGCGATCTCGAAGCCCTCGACCTTGAACGGCACGGTGGCCGACGGGTCGAGGGTCCCGGCGCGCACCAGCTCGATCTCGACGCCGGCCGTGCTCACCTTGAGAGGTCGCTGCTCGGGATCGGTGGAGTACCAGTGCGTCTCGCCGTTGCCGAGCTCGACCTTGAGACACTCGTACTCGCCGGCCGGCACACGGCAGGTCGCGCTCTTCTTCACCTCGAGCCCGATGTCCAGCACCTCACCGGTCCAGATCGGCAACAGCCGCAACATCGCCTCGTAGCCGGGAACCAGCGGCAGAAGCCGTATCAGGTGCATCGACTGATCGTTGTCGTAGAGAGCACCTTGTGCGTCGATCACGACCTCGCTGCCCTCTTCGCCATCGTCGGCCGTTCCGCCGCCGGTGATGCGCACGCCGTCCGGGCCGTAGACCGCGTCGGCCGAGCCCAAGAGGCCATGACGAATCGAGCTGCGGATCGGTCGCTGGGTTGCGGCGTCGACCCACGTGCGGCTCACGCCGTAGTTGTCGGAGTGGACTGTCACGAAGCGTCGGAGCTCGAGCCGCCACGCGTCACGACCGTCGACCACCGTCGACACCGCGTGCAGATCGACGGTGCCGATCACACGACCGGTCGGCAGGCGCATGCGATAGCGCAAGAACTCGCCGTCGTGCCATGGCACCGGGGCCAGGTCGAGCGCGGACTCGAGGGCGGCGAGCTGCGTGCGCGCCCGCGCGACCAGCTCAGCCGCGTCGGAGTACTCGTCGAGCAGCCGCTCGAACGCGGCGCGAGCAGCGTCCGACTCGCCGGCTCTGGCCCGGCAGAGGCCGAGTCGATACAGAGCCTGCGCCACGACCGGCCGACGCCCGTCGGTGTCGGCGACAATCTGCTCGTAGAGCGAAACGGCGGCCTCGAGATCTCCGACGGTCTCTTCGGCGTAGATCGCCTGCTCGAGCAGATCGGCACTGGTCGCCGCGGCCGGCGAGGCGGCGAACAGACTCATCGCCACAGTCAGGCAGGCGACAGTCAGGCAGGCGACAGTCAGGCAGGCGACAGTCAGGCAGGCAGCCGTCAGGGACCGGACGGCCAGGGTTCGTATGGTGAAGCGTTCGAGGGTCATCAGTGGACTCCTTGTCGTTGAATTCGGGGTCGAACTCGGAACAAGGAGACGATAGGAAGGCGATGTTACCGGCGTGTGACCATCAAGTCCTGATCGTGTCCGATCGGTCCGGCAGCGTCGAGAGGTCAGTCCGGATAGTAGCCCCAGCCGGTGACACTGTCGAACCAATGCGCGGAGTTTTCCGTACCGAAGGCGCCATAGGTGACGCCGAAGCTGCAGCCGTCCTCGGTGACGCCATAGTCGAAGATTCCGCCTCGGATGGTCTCGTCGGTGAAGACGTAGCCATCGAGCGTCGGCGGAAAGTCGCCGCTGAGATGCCGACGTTCATAGGCCCAAGACACGATCCGGGTCGCCTCGCGCTCGGCACGTCGCAGCTCGTCTGCCTTCAGTGCCTGGCGGGGAACGACGAGGAGCCAAGGAACGAGCAGGAGCCAGACCAGCCGCCGACGCCACAGCGCGAGCACCGCCAAGACGACCTGACTCCACAACAGCAGGTAGTGCAAGCCGCTGACGATCTCGCCCTCGGTATGCCAGGCGACGCGCGCAGCGTACCAATGCGTGAGGATCACCAGAGCCGCGAGGAGCAGAACCGGCTCGACGGGCCTCGGAGTCGACGAGTCCATGCCGCAGCGTGCCCCGCCGGCGCGGCGCCGACGGGGCGAAAGGATGTCGCCGCGAGGGCAGATCGAGCGTCTCGCATGAGCGTGATAGAAGATCGCCGACGACAGACCAAAAGGTCCGCCGACGTCGGCGTTTCGTGCCATTCTTGGCGTTGACCCTCAGCGGAGAATCCAACTCGATGCCTGCCATCTCGCACCCACTCGATTCACGCTGGAGCACATCTCGCAAGCTCTGCCGCGCGGCCGGCCGCTCACTGGCCTGGCACGGCCTCGGCCTGCTGACCTTGTGCCTGGCGACCGGGCCTGCCGTGGCCGACGACGCGGTCCATGGGAACACGTCTCTTGAAGTCGCCGACGCCCATGCCTTGGCAGCAGATCCTTTCGGGGCACCGATCCGAGTCCGCGACTACACCTTTCCGACCTACCTGCTCTTGTCCTTCGCCCCCCAGCCCGCCACGCCCCTGACCCGAGGCGAATGGGCCGTCGAGGCCAACTACGCCCAGATCAACAACTTCCAGGTCAGTCGAACGGTCGAGGCGTACCTCGAGGCCGAGCGGGGCGGCCAAAGACGATCGCTCGACCAGGCCGACGCAGACTTCATTCTCGGGCTGCCCCAGGGCGAAGGCTTCTATATCGACGGAGAGTTTCAGTTCCTCGACTTCGTCACCCACTACGGCGTCACCGATCGGCTCGACGTCGGCCTGGCGATCTCATACATCGACTTCAGCGGTGGCCTGTTCGACGGCACAATCTTCGACTTCCACGAGACCTTCGGCTATGGCCAACAAGGGCGAAACTTCGTCGTCGACGACCAGTTCCAGATCGTGCTCGGCCAAGACGGCCAGGGCCTGACTCTCCTCGATGGACCGCCCTCGGGCGGCTTCAGCGATCCGAGCCTCTTCGTTCGCTACTTCCTGGGCCAGAGCGGTCGCTGGAGCTTCAATCTCGCCGGCGGCGTCAAGATCCCCATTGCGGACGAGGAGTTCCTGTCCTCCGGCGAGCTCGACTACGGGATGCTCGTCACCGCCCAGGCGTCGTGGCGACGTCATGCGCTCGTCATGAACCTGTCGGTCGTCGAACCCGGCGAGTTCGAAAGCCAGGGCGTCGACCCACCGCTCCTACCGTCTCTCAACGTGAGCTGGATGCGCGCCTTCGGAGACGATCGGAACTACCGGTTTCTGGTCCAAGTTCTCACGGCCGAGCACGCCTTCAGCGACCTCGTCGATTCAGAACTCGCCGAGCTCGAGGTTCAGGTCACCCTCGGACTGAAACGCGCAACCAAGCTCGGAGTCTTCGGCGTCGGAATCACCGAGAACCTCTTCGCCTACGACAACACGCCGGACATTGGCGTCCATCTGAGCTGGGCACACCTTTCGAACTGACATCTTCGTCAGCGGGCGATCATCTCTCCCCGACCATCGTGGCCGGATCGAGCACACGCGCGAGGGTCTCTTCGTCGAGCAACTTCTTCTCGCGCACCAGCTCGAGGATGCCGCGGTCTGTCCGCAATGCTTCCGCGGCCAGCTCGGTGGCCTTGTCGTACCCGAGAACAGGATTCAATGCGGTGACGATGCCGATACTGCGCTCGACGAAGTGGCGGCAAACGTCTCGGTTCGCCTCGATGCCGACGACACAGTTCTCCCGCAAGGTGCGGGCCGCGTTCATGAACATGGTCTGCGACTCGAGAATCGAGTGAATGATCAGCGGCTCCATGACATTCAGCTGCAGTTGACCGGCCTCGGCGGCGAGCGTGACGGCCAGATCGTTGCCGATGGCGCGGAAACAGACCTGATTCACCACTTCGGGAATGACCGGGTTCACCTTCCCCGGCATGATCGACGATCCCGGCTGCATCACCGGAAGATTGATCTCGTTGAATCCAGCGCGGGGACCCGACGAGAGCAACCGAAGATCGTTGCAGATCTTCGACAGCTTGATCGCCAGGCTCTTGAGCACCGACGAGTAGAGAACGAATCCCTGGGTATCCTGCGTCGCCTCGACTAGGTCGCCAGCCAGATAGACCGGCAGATTCGCGACCTCGGCGAGGTGTCGGACACAGGCCTCGGCATAGCCGGGCGGAGCGTTGAGGCCGGTGCCGATCGCGGTGCCCCCCATGTTGACCTCGAGCAACGCGGTCTCGACCTGCCGCAGGGCGACGACCTCGCCATCGAGGCTTGTCGCCCAGGCGACGAATTCCTGACCCAACGTCATGGGCACCGCGTCCTGCAGCTGTGTCCGGCCCATCTTGAGCACATCGCCGAAGTCTTCACCCTTCGCGCGCAGTGCCGAAGTCAGGCAGCTCAGCTCATCGACCAGCTTGGCGTTGCCGAGGAGCACCGCGACGTGAAGGGCCGTCGGATACGAGTCGTTGGTCGACTGCGAGCTGTTGACATGGTCGTGCGGATCGCAATGGGCATACTCCCCCTTCGCGTGCCCCATCAGCTCCAGTGCCCGGTTCGCGATCACCTCGTTGGCGTTCATGTTGGTCGAGGTGCCGGCGCCTCCCTGCAGCACATCGATGCGGAACTCGCCATGGAGCTTGCCATCGATCAGCTCCTGGCAGGCACCTTCGATCGCGTGCAGCACATGGTCCGAGAGGACGCCACACTCGTGGTTGGCGCGTGCCGCCGCCATCTTCACCATGGCGAAGGCGCGGATCAAGTCGCTGTACTGGCGAATCGGTACGCCGGTGATGTGGAAGTTCTCCAGCGCCCGGGCAGTCTGCACGCCGTAGTACGCGGAGGCCGGGATGGTCTTCTCGCCCAGCAGATCCTTCTCGACACGCACACCCTGCTCTTTGTTCATTCTGATCTCGAGTTGCTGATGATCACAAGGCGACGGCGGACTTTCGGTCGTAGGCATCGCGACACCGCGAGCCCCCGAGGGCGGGGAGGAGATCGACGCGCCGATGGTACTCCTCTGAGCGGAGACCAACAAGAGAACGACGTCTCGCGTCGTGGCAGTAGTCGAGGAGACTTGAAATTTGATTTGCCAAAATTTATGATTCTGCTTTAGGAAATTACGATCTGGAGCCCTCATGATCGACGAGACCCCGTTCCGCCTCTTGATTCCGCTCTTGACCCTCACGGGGATCGGGGTCTCTGCCATCTTTCGCCATCGAGCGGACCGAGCGGGCGGCAGGATTCCTCGGAGCCACGACGGTCGAACCTTCGCCGCACTCCAGGCCGCGTTCCTGCTCTCGCTGCCGGGGTGCATCGTCCTCTACGCCGTCGAGCCCGATTGGACTGCACCAGTTCGCATGCCGCTTCCCACAGCGCTACGCTGGCTCGGCGTGCTGGGCGCAGCGGTGTGCATCCCGCTGATCGGCTGGCTGCTCCACCACCTGGGCACCAACGTGTCACCGACCGCGGCGACACGTGCCGACCATCGGCTGGTGACGTCGGGCCCCTATCGCTTCGTCCGCCACCCTCTCTACACCGTCGGGGCGGCGTGGTGGCTGGGGCTCGGCGTGGCGATGGCGAGCTGGTGGATTCTGCTTTGCGTCGCGCTCGCCTTCGTCGCCATCGATCGGCGGACGGCGCGCGAAGAGGCAGCGCTTCTCGAGCGCTTCGGCGACGAGTACCGACGCTACTCGGAGCGTACGCCCCGCTATCTGCCGCGCTGGTCCGCGCCAGGTCGACCGGCGCCGGGATGACCGACGCCGGATCCCGTCAGACTTCGAGCAGAATGCGCGTCGGATCCTCGATCCGCTCCTTCACCTTGACCAGGAAGGTGACCGCCTCGCGGCCGTCGATGATGCGATGGTCATAGGTCAGCGCGACGTACATCATCGGTCGGGCGACGATCTCGCCGCCGACCACCACCGGGCGTTCCTCGATCTTGTGCATGCCGAGGATTCCGCTCTGCGGCGGGTTGACGATCGGCGTCGACAGCAGCGAGCCGTAGATGCCGCCGTTCGAAATGGTGAAGGTGCCACCTTGCAGCTCTTCGAGCGTCAGCTTGCTCTGCTGCGCACGGCGCGCGAGGTCGGCGATGGTCTGCTCGACCTCGGCGAACGACAGCCGCTCGGCGTTGCGCACCACTGGCACCACGAGGCCCTTACCGCCGCCGACGGCGACGCCGATGTCCTGGTAGTTGCGGTAGACGATCTCGTCGCCGCGGATCTCGGCGTTTACCTGCGGCACGTCCTTCAGCGCCTCGACCACGGCCTTGACGAAGAACGACATGAAGCCGAGCTTGATGTCGTACTTCTTGACGAACTCGTCTTGGTACTGCTTGCGCAGGCGCATGACGGCCGACATGTCGATCTCGTTGAAGGTGGTGAGCAGCGCCGCAGCCTGCTGCGCCTCGACCAGGCGCGCCGCGACGCGTCGGCGCAGCGGGGTCATGCGCACCGCTTCCTCTTCGCGCGCACCGCCCGACGAGGCCGGCGGCGATGCCGGGGCCGGTGGGGCGCTCGGCGCCTCGTCGGCGCTCGCGGGCGTCGCGCGACTCGGCTCGGCGCTCGCGGGCGCCGACGC
Organism: Acidobacteriota bacterium; assembly: GCA_039194425.1. GTDB lineage: Bacteria > Acidobacteriota > Thermoanaerobaculia > Multivoradales > J023 > JAUIJL01. The sequence goes on from JBCCVZ010000002.1 coordinate 416,982, forward strand.
GCTGGATGCGTCGAGGTGTCGCTGCACGTCTTCCTTGAGCAGGCGCCCGCCCGGTCCGGTGGCCTCGACCGCGTCGGCCTGCAGACCGTGCTCGTCGAGCAGACGGCGCGCGGCCGGCATCACGGTGACCGAGCCCGCGCCGGAGCTGTCGTCGGCTCCATCTTCGGCTCCAGCCACCTCGGTCGCGCTCTCGTCGTCCCCGGTTTTGTCCGAGGACTCGGCCGCCGTGTTCGACGCATCCTCGGCGGAAGCGTCCGACGACTCGCCGCTTCCCTCGCCAGCCTCGAACATGCCGAGCACGTCTCCGACCTCGGCATCCTCGCCCTCTTCCTTGAGGATCTCGACGACCCGTCCGTCGGCTGGCGCCGGCACTTCGACGTTCACTTTGTCGGTCTCGATCACGACCAGCGGGTCGCCGTCCTCGACCGTCTCGCCGACCTTGACCAACCATTCGCCGACCATCACTTCGGTGATCGATTCACCGACGGCCGGAATCTTGAGCTCGGTAGCCATTCTCTTCCCCTGCGGCCCGCGACGGACCGGCGTCTGAAATCCTGAGATCCGCGACACTCAACCGAGAGCGTCGAGGAGCAGAGCCTTCTGTTCTTGTTTGTGGGCGGTGGCGGAGCCGGTCGCCGGGCTGGCCGACTCGGGGCGGCTGACGCACGAGACCGGCCAGCGCCCGAAGAGCATGCCGTCGCTCGACAGGCGCAGCTTCAGGAAGCTCCAGGCGCCCATGTTGCGCGGCTCTTCTTGCACCCAGAGCACCGGCGTGCCGTCAGCATAGCGATCGAGAACGGTGCGCAGCAGATCGACATCGAGCGGATAGTACTGCTCGAGGCGCAGAATCGCGACGTCCTCGCGCTCGGCCTCGGCCCGCGCGTCGACCAACTCGTAGTAGATCTTGCCGCTGGTCAACAGGATCCGCTGGACCGACGCTGGATCTTGCTCGCGCGGATCCTCGATGATGCGGCGGAAGCTGCCGTGGGTCAGCTCGTCGAGCGTGGAGGTCGCCGCCGGCAGGCGCAGCAGGCTCTTGGGCGACATGACGATCAACGGCTTGCGCAGCGGGCGCAAGACCTGGCGCCGCAGGACGTGGAAGACCTGCGCCGGGGTGGTCAAGTTCACCACCTGGATGTTGTCCTCGGCACACAGGTTCAGGAAGCGTTCGAGACGAGCGCTCGAATGCTCCGGTCCCTGTCCTTCGAAGCCGTGCGGCAAGAGCATCACCAGGCCCGAGAGCCGGCCCCACTTGTCTTCACCCGAGGTGATGAACTGATCGATGATCACCTGCGCGACATTGCAGAAGTCGCCGAACTGCGCCTCCCACAGCGTCAGGCCGTCCGGAGTGTCGAGGCTGTAGCCGTACTCGAAGCCGAGCACACCGATCTCCGACAGCGGGCTGTCATAGATCTGAAATCGCGCCTGGTCGTCGGTGAGATGCTGCAGCGGCACGTACTGTTCGCCCGAGGTCTCGTCGTAGAACACGGCGTGGCGGTGGCTGAATGTGCCGCGACCCGAATCCTGTCCGGACATGCGTACCCGGTGCCCCTCGACCACCAGCGAGGCGAAGGCGAGCGCCTCGGCGGTGCCCCAGTCGAGTGCCTTCTCGCCGCCGGCCATCTTCAGGCGCTCGTCGAGGAAGCGGCGCAGCTTCTTGTGTAGCGCGAACTCGTCAGGCACGTGACACAGCCGCCGCAGCAGAGCCTTCAGCTTCTCCTCCGGCACCGCGGTCGCGATACGGCGCACGTCGGCATCGCGGCCGCCGCGATAGGGCTGCCAGAGACCTTCTCCACTCGACGGGCCCCGGAGCTTGTAGCCCGGCTTCTGGCTCTGCTCGAGCTCTCCCTGCAGGTCTTTCTGGCGCCGCTTTTGAATCTCCTTGGCGTCGGCGCGGGTGACGCCGCGTAGACCGAGCAGACGCTCGAGATAGGCCTCACGCACGGACGGATGCTTGCGAATGCGCTCGTAGAGCAACGGCTGAGTGTACGACGGCTCGTCGCCCTCGTTGTGGCCGTGGCGGCGGTAGCAGTACATGTCGATGATGACGTCCGTGCCGAACTCGCGCCGGTACTCCATCGCCAGGCGGACCACGTGTGCGACCGCGTCGGGATCCTCCCCGTTGACGTGGAACACGGGGGTCTGCAGCATGCGCGCCACATCGGTGGCGTAGTGCGTCGAGCGGCCGTCGTCGGGCGCCGTGGTGAAGCCGATCTGGTTGTTGACGATGATGTGCAGGGTGCCGCCGGTGCGATAGCCGTGCAACTCGGCCATGTTGAGCATCTCTTGCGTCACACCCTGGCCGCTGAACGCGGCGTCGCCGTGGATCGCGATGCCCAGGCAGCGCTGATGATCGAAGTCCCGGTAGCGGTCCTGCTTGGCGCGCACCCGGCCCATCAGCACCGGGTTGACGAATTCGAGGTGGCTCGGGTTGAAGCAGAGCGAGAGATGCATTTCCGCGGACGCGTCGTCCCAGCTGCGGTTGCTGCTGTACCCGAGGTGGTACTTGACGTCGCCGGCGCCCTGGAAGCGCTCCGGATCCTCGTCGGCGAACTCGCGGAAGACCTCGGCGGCGCTCTTGCCCATGATGTTGACCAGCACGTTGAGCCGGCCCCGATGGGCCATGCCGATCACCGTCTCTTCAATGCCGTGGGCGTGCGCGGTCTCGAGCGCCAGGTCGAGCAGCGGAATCAGGGTCTCCGCACCCTCGAGCGAGAAACGCTTGGCGCCGAGGAACTTCTTGTGGATGAACTGTTCGAAGATCTCGGCGTCGGTGAGCTTGGTGAGAATGCGCAGCTGCTCGTCGCGGCTGAGCTCGCGGTGGTGCTCTTTGTCTTCGAGGTGCTCGATCAGCCAGCTCTTGGCGCGCAGGTCGTCGATGTGCATGAACTGCACGCCGATGGCGCCGCAGTAGGTGGCGCGCAGCAGCTCGAGAATCTGCTGCAGGGTCAGCACCTGGGTGCCGCTGCCGAGCGCGGTGGTCGAGAACAGCGAATCGAGGTCACCCTCGCTGAGGCCGTAGCGCTCGAGCTCGAGCTCGGGAATTGACTCGCTCGGCGACCCGAGCGGATCGAGATCGGCGAGCAGGTGTCCGCGCACGCGATAGGCGTGGATCAGCTGATTCACGCGGTCCTGGCGTGAGGACCGCCGACGGAGGCGCATCGCCAGCATCTGAGTGATCGCCCGCGCCAGCGCCGGCCGAGTGTCGAGCAGGGCGAGAAAATCGGCTCGATCGACGCGCACCACCCGTGCCGGTCCGTGCGCCACCACGTCGGCCGAGCGCGGCAGCTCGTCGAGCACCGCCAACTCCCCCACGACCTCGCCGGGATTCAACGTCGCGATCAGTCGCCCGCGGCGACGGATCAACAAGTGCCCGTCGGTCAGCAGGTACAGCGCGTCACCCGGGTCACCTTCACGGAACAGCACGTCGCCGTCGTCGAAGCGCTCTTCCACACCGAGGCGCGCCACCAGCGCGAGCTCCTCGGCCGGAAGCTGGCGGAACATCTTGATCCGGCGCAGATAGCGCAGCCGACCGGCGAGCGCCTCTCCCGAGAACCTCGGCAAGGTCGTCTCGGTGAGGATCGGGACCGGCGCGGCGTTCGCGGTCGGCGGCGAGAAAATCGACGCGCGGCGGAAGCTCGGCCCGTGGACGGCACGCTGCGCCGCCCAGTTGTCGCCATCGTCGCGCGCGATCTCGGCGAAGTAGTCACGCCAGGCGACGTCGACACTATGTGGATCTTCGAGGTAGCTGGCGTAGAGCTCTTCGACGAAGGCGATGTTGCTGTCGGCGACGGCGCTGGCTGGGTGTTCGGGATCGGACACGGAATCAGACATGGATGATGGCTCCGAGGATCGGCCGCGGGGTCGATCGGATGCAGGGACCGTCAGGTGAATCGCCCCACCGGCGCGGAGCGGCTCATTGTGACACGCCCGCGTCCGCGTCGCGACCTGGTGTCGCCTCGAGCTCGGCCGCCTCCCCGAGATGGCGAATCTCGACGCCGACCGGGAAGGTCGGGCCGGCGCCGCCATGCCAGCGCGGAATCTCGGCGCGCACGATGTCGACCTCGAGTCGGTAGACGTAGAGATCGTAGAAACGCTCCCACTCGTCGGGCGCTCGCGCACGGCGGATCCGCGTCGGACGCGGCGGTGCGAGCTCGAGCTCGACCGGCTCGATACCGAGCTCGAGTGATCGGCACAGGCCCTCGACGCAGAAGCGCGCGCGATTCGGGCTCGCCGAGCTGCGGATCCAGAAGCGCGGCCGTTCGAGCGGCCGATCGGTCATCAGCCAGACCACCGCCGGGCGTCCACCACGCAACCACATCTGTTCGTTCTCGGCGCGCACCATGTCGCGGCGGCCCCACAGCCAGAGGCCGTTCTGAACGGCCCCCTCGTAGCCCGGAATCTCGCGCAGCGCGAGCTCGAGCGGCAGCAGGCCGAACGGCGGGTTGCGCGCGTGCACCTGGAGCGTCGGAGCCGGCACGACGACGCCATAGGGCGAGGCGACGAGCGGCCCGACGAGCAGGCCGGCGACGGCGAAGGCGGGCAGCATCGGCCACATCGGCCGCAGGCGCGTCACCAGGAAGAGCAGGCCCGGGGTCGCCATGACGAAGTAGCGATTGCCGACGAAGCCGCCCCCACCGTGCCAGTTGAATGGGATGAAGACGAGAAAGAACAAGCCGACGGCGAAGGTCGCGACCAGGATCGCCCAGGCGAGCAGATCGCGCCGACCGTGGAGGACGAAGTAGATCAGCGCCAGGAGGGCGAACGGCAGGTAGACGAAGAGGCCCGTATGGCGTCCGACGAAGAACGAGGTCCCGGCTTCCACCAACTCGCCGACGGTCGTGTCGGGTACCCGCAGCAGCCACCACCAGCCGGCGCTGCCGCGCTCAGCGAGCGGATCTCCCGCGGCGTCGGTGTCGCTCTCGCCCTCATCCGCGTCGTCGGCGGCCTGAGGGACGGCCGCCGGGAGGTCCATCGGCTCGACCAGCGGCTCGCTCGGGTCGATGAGGTTGAAGCCGGCGCGGTGGTCGACCAGATATGCCGTCGGCTCGCCCGTCCACAGCATCGACAGGCCGGCGTACAGCGCCATCGCGGCCACCGCACTGGCCACCCAGGTAGCGAGCTCGCGCCAGCGATGCCGGCGCAGCGCCGCCACCAGCACCGGCAACGCGAAGGCGGCGAGCATCGGTTTGTTGTAGGTGCCGGCAGCGAGCGCCGCCGCCGAGAAGGCGTAGCTGCCGAGGTGCGGCGACGGTGTCGCTGGCGCGCCGGTCTCCCCACGGTCGCCGGGCGGCAGGCCGAAGTAGAGGCAGAACGCCACCGCCGCCATGTTGAAGACTTCGGGATGTAGCCAGAAGACGTACACGAAGCCGTAGCCGAGGACGAAGAACCCTGAACTGAACAGAGCCGCCGCCGCTTCGCTCGCATGGCGCCGCAAGTGCAGAAAGCCGAGCCACAGCATCGCCACCAGCAGCGCCATGTTGCACAGCACCATGCCATCGGCACCGAACAGCGCGGCCAGCGGCGCGGCGACGAGCGAGAACAGATAAGGCTTGCCGTAGTACAGAGTATTGAACCCGTCGTCGCTCATCACGATCAGGTTCTGCACCGAGAGGTAGGGGAACTCGACGAAGGCACGGTCCAGATCGTGTCGATCGACGCGCAGGTCGAAATCGAACGCGAGACTGAGCGCGGCGAGGTAGTACGCCGGCTCGTCGGCCTTCAACGTCGGTGGCAGGCCCGGCTTGTGCGTCGCCACCGGCAGGGCCAGCAGGACGATCGAGAGCAGCGTCAGCGCCAGCACCGGCGGACGTGACAGCGCATGCTCCAGACGCCGGACTGTCGCCGGGATGCCGGCGCGCAGCAGGAATCGGGTCACGGCTCGGGGAAGGCCTCGACGTCGGCCTGGCTGGCGAAGTCGCCGAGCGGATTGAAGTAGGTCCGCACAGCGTTGGTGTCGGTGTCCTCGACCCTGATTTCGTATTCGACGTTCGACAGAGCGCCGTAGAACACCCAGTAATGCTGGTTGACGCCGACACCGTCGAGCACCTTGATCACCAGCTCGATGTTGGCCTCGTCGAAGAACCAGAAGGTGCCGGTGTCTGCGGTGCGCGGGACCGCCATCGCGTCGCCGGTGTTGCCCTCGAAGTCACGCCAGCGCGCCGACACGCGGAATCGACCCTCGTTGAGGCACACGTGGAGAGTGTCTTCGATACAGGTCGCTTTCGTCGCGGTGGTCGCCGCGTCGCCCCGCGGCAGTTCTTTCGGGTCCGAGCGGGCGTGCGTTGCCGGGCGCGCGACCGATGCTCCCCCGACGACATCCTCCTGCGGAAACGCCCCCGTGTCGCCGACACTGGCAAAGTCGCCAAGCGGATTCTCGTACTCGCGGCATGTGCCGGTCTGAGCGTCGACCACTTGTACCGTGTACTCGACGTTCGACAGCGCGCCGTAGAAGACCCAGAAGGCGTCGTTCACAGGCCGCCCGTCGAGCACCTTGAGCACCAGCTCGATGTTGGCGTCATCGAAGAACCAGAAGTAGCCAGTGTCGGCCGACAGCGACACCGCGGTGCCGACGCCGGTGTTGCCCTCGAAGTCGCGCCAGCTGACCGTGACGCCGAAGCGACCGTCGTTGAGGCACAGCGTCTGGTCGTCGACGACACACGGCGTCGGCTCAATGTCGCAGCCTTCCATCCCTCCCCCGCCGTCGCTGCCGTTGCGCACGCGCTCGACGACATCGAGCGCCGCCGGCACGAAGTTGTCGGCCATCAGGCCGTAGCCGGCGCGGTTGGGATGGAGAGGATCGATATAGAGGTCGAACAGTCCGTTGACGCCGAGCAGCAGGTCGTATTGATTCGTGTAGGCGACGTCGAACTCTTGCGCGTCTTGAGTCAGCAGCGACGCCAGGAACCCGGTGCGATTCGACGCACTGTCGTCGGACATGCGCGGAGGGGGCGACGACAGCAGCGGCACACGGTCGGCATCCCGCACCGCTTGCACCATGTTGAGCAGATTGAAGCGGATCGACTCGACCGAGATCTGGGTGCTCGAGAGATCGTTCGTCCCCTCTTGCAGAATCACCGCCTGCCCTGCGGTGGTCTCGAGCAGCTCGTCGAGCCGGCTCAGCCCTTCGGCGGTGGTCTCGCCACACAGTCCGCGGTTGACCACAGCGGTCGACAGGCCGCCGCTGTTCAGCCGCTGGCGCAACGGCACCGGCCAACCGCCGCGCGGGCCGAGCTCGCAATCGACGCCGTCGTCGCCGAAGCCGTAGGTCAAACTGTCGCCGAACGCGTGGAAGATCGGGCTCTGAGCCCCCGACGAAGCCGGCAGCAGGAGGCTCGAGACGACACAGAGAAGCAGCAGTCCGACCAGGCGGCATCGGACGAGGGCAGCACGGGGGGTAGACAAGCTCATGGTGGATTTCGGCGGCGGCGGGCCGCAGCGCGGATCATAGCGCATCCAGCCCATGCTGCAATCCCATATCGCCTGTGTCGCGGCCCGTCCACGAAGCGCTGGTACGATCAGGCCGATGAACCCCACACAACCTGCGAGCGACGACCCGGCGAGCGACGACACTCCGGCCGACGACACTCCGAAAGACGACACCGCGAGCGATGCCACTCCGGCCGACGACACCACGGCGGACACCCGCGAGCGAAGTGCGACGCTCCTCGTGGTCGACGACACCGAATCGAGCCGCGACATGCTCGCGCGCCGTCTCGAGCGCAAGGGCTACCGAGTGCTCGAGGCCGGCGACGGCGAGACTGCACTGCGCCTGGCCGCCGAGTCGACAGTCGACCTGGTGCTGCTCGACATCATGATGCCGGGCATGGACGGCGTCGAGGTGCTCCGCCACCTGCGCGCCGAGCGCGGACCGTCGGAGCTTCCGGTGATCATGCAGACCGCGCGCACCGACAGTGACAGCATGGTCGAGGCGCTCGAGGTCGGGGCCAACGACTACGTCACCAAGCCGATCGACTTTCCGGTCGTGCTGGCGCGCGTGCAGAAAGAGCTGCGCACGCGCGACGACGCTCGCAAGCAGCGCGACGACGCGGCGACCACCACGGTCCGGCCGGGTGCGGTGCTCGCTGGGCGCTACCGCCTCGAGCGCAAGATCGGCTCGGGCAACTTCGGCTCGGTCTACCGCGGCCACCACCTCGAGCTGGACACGCCGGTGGCGATCAAGATTCTGCAGACGCGCATGGCCGAAACGCCCGACGCCGTCGAGCGCTTCCGGGCGGAGGGCCGCTCGGCCTGTATGGTGCGCCATCCCAACGCGGTCACCGTCTACGACTTCGCGACCCTGCCGGACGGCATCGCCTTCCTGGTCATGGAGCTACTCGAAGGCCACGCCCTATCGCACGAGCTGCGCCTGCACGGACGACTGACTCTCGCACGCGTCGACGAAGTGTTGCGTCCGGTCGCGGCCGCCCTCGCCGAGGCGCACTCGGGTGGGATCGTGCATCGCGACATCAAGCCGGACAACATTTTCGTGCACCGCGGACGCCAAGGCGAGGTCATCAAGGTGCTCGACTTCGGCATCGCCAAGCTGGTCGGCGCCGAGGTCGCGACCCGCAGCTTGACCACCGACGGCTTCGTGCTCGGCACACCGGCCTACATGGCGCCGGAACGCCTGCGCGACGAGGCCTACGACGGCCGCTCAGACGTCTACAGTCTGGGGATCGCACTCTTCCAGCTGCTCACTGGGCGCCTGCCCTTCGAGCCCGACAAAGACGATCCGATGGCGCTGTTGATCAAGCACCTCAAGCAATCGCCGCCGTCACTGCGCCAGATCGAGCCGTCGGTCCCCGCGGAGGTCGATCGCCTGGTGCTCTCGTGCCTCGCCAAGAAGCCAGGTGGGCGCCCCAGCCTGCAGGAGTTGGTGCGGAGCATGGCGATCGCCGCCGAGCGCTCGACCTCGACAGCTCCGGCCACGCCGCGGGTGACGACGACGCGGGCGGGGGTCGACGAGTATGCGCCGACGACCCACCTCGACACCCGCGCCAAGCCGCTCGGCCGACGCCTGGCCGCGGCCTTCCGGCGCCTCGTCGGCGGCGACTCATGAGTCTACGCCGGCGACTGGCGCTCGCTTTCGCGGTCATTCTCGGCCTGTTCGCGCTCAATCTCGGCGTCTCCCGCTGGAGTGATGGCCAGCGGACGACACATTTCGGCGCCCTCGAGTCGGCGCTCGAGGCACAGCTCCTGGTCGAAGAGCTGGTGAGCGAAGTCGAGGCCCGGCGCCTCGAGGTGCTCGGAGTCGAAACCTTCGACGCCGTCGGCCAGGGTGCGTCGCGCGAGCAGATCGAGGACATGGCGGCGCGCCTGCGCGCCACCGGAGACAAGACGCGGCGCCTGCAGGAGCTCGTGCGCGCGGCGGCCGCGGCGCCCGACGCGGACGAGAGCCTGCAGGAGTCGGAGGCCGACGCCGCGACGATGGTGCTCGGCTGGAGCCGTCTCGAAGCCGCCTGGGCGCCGGTCTACGCTGGGCGCCTGGACGACGGGCTCGGCGACGCCTCCTCCGCTCCGCCCGCCGACGCAGAAGGTGCCGGCGCTCCGCCGAGCGAGACCGCGTCGGTCAGCTCTGCGGAAGACCAGTCTGCGCAGATCCAGTCTGCGGAGAACCAGTCTGCGGGCGACGAGCCCGCGGGGGCCGAGCCCGCGGGGGCCGAGCCCACACCCGTCGGCGCATCGGCACCGCGCGCCGACGAGGCACGTCAGAGCGAGCTGCGCGTCTCGGTGCACGAGGCGCTCGAGCGCCTGGCCGCCGTCCAGCGCACGCGGGTCACCGCAGCGACGCGCGCATTCCATCGCACGCGGTCGCTCACCGAGCGCATCACCGCCGGTACCTTTTTCGTTTCGCTGCTCTTCGCCGTGCTGGTCGCGATCGCGGTCTCGACCCAGCTCAACAGCGGCCTTCGTCGGCTGCGGCGTGGCGCCCAACGCATCGGAGATGGCGAGCTCGACCATCGTATTCCGGTGCGCGCGGCGGAAGGTGGCGACGAGCTCGACGAACTGGCGCACGAGCTCAACGACATGGCCGACAAACTGCGCGACGCGCACGAAAAGCTCGACGAGGCGCGTGCCGCCGCGGTCGACGCCAGCCAGGCGAAGAGCGCTTTTCTGGCCAACATGAGCCACGAGCTGCGCACGCCGATGAACGCCATTCTCGGCTACACCGAGATGCTTCTCGAGGATGCGCACGAGAGCCGCGGCGGGGCCGCGCGCGAGCTCGAGAAGATCCTCGGCGCCGGCCGCCACTTGCGGGCTCTGATCGACGACGTGCTCGACTTGTCGAAGATCGAAGCCGGCAAGACCACTCTCTTCCTCGAAGAGATCGACCTCCATCAGGTGCTCGACGAGGTGCTGGCGACCACCGAGCCGCTGATCGCCGAGCATTCCAACGAGCTGATGATCGACGCGCCCGAGGACCTGGGCATCGTGCGGGTCGACGCCACCAAGCTGCGCCAGATCTTGCTCAACCTGCTGTCCAATGCGGCCAAGTTCACAGATCGCGGCACCGTGACCCTTCGTGCGCGGCGCCAGCGCGAAGCGAGCGGCACCGGCGAGCGTATTCGGCTCGAGGTCGCCGACACCGGCATCGGCATGAGCGACGAGCAGCTCGAGCGCATTTTCGACCCGTTCACCCAGGCCGACGCCTCGACCACCCGCCGCTACGGCGGCACCGGTCTCGGCCTCGCCATTGCGCGCGAGCACTGCCGCCTGATGGCCGGCTCCCTCACCGCCACCAGCGCCGAGGGCGAGGGCAGCCGCTTCGTCGTCGACCTTCCGACGATCGTCGATCGCGCGCCTGAGGCGACCACCGCGACGGCGGCGCTGCCGGTGGCCGGGTGATCGACGAGTCGACCGCGTCGCAACCTCAGCCGTCGCCGACGATCGCCTGCTTCAGGGTTTCGAGCGCCGCTTCCTTCTCCGCCAACGCTGCCTCGGCCTCAGCGAGCTCCCGCTCCAGGCGCGCCACCTGGAGGCGTAGTGCCCGCTCGGCATCGGACTCCACCGTCACGTCTTCGGACACCGGCGGCGGTACCGGAGGTGGCACCGCCGGCTCGGTTTCCGCCGTGCGGAGATCGAGCAGATCGCGCAGGGCGCGCGCCGCCACCGCCTCGTCGCGCTCGGGGTACGCGGTGAGGAGAGCGTCGAGGCGCGCACGCGCAAGACCAAGTTCCCGTTCCGCGGCGGGCTGGGCGATCTCAGCGATCGCCGCGCCCCAGAGAGCCTTGGCACGGCGCGAGTCGGATCTCGGACGCCCGTCGGCGACCTGAAGGTAGAGGCTCTCGGCACGCTCCCAGCTGTGCACTTCGAGAGCCGCATCGGCGTCGCGCAGCAAGCCGCCCACGGCCAGCCAGGAGACCTGCTGGGAGCCGGTCACCGCCGAAGCTGAGTCTGGCGGATTCATGGCACTCGAACGGCAGCCGCCGAGCGACAACAAGAGCAGGGCGGCCAGGGTAGCGCAAACCGTCGAGTCGATCCGCATCAACGTCTCCCGAGATGGTGTGGGTCCAGGTGCAGGGCCATGAGCGAATTGTATGCCGAGTCGCCGCAGCGCGCTCCGACCGTCCCAAGATCGACGGCGGTCTGTCCCGGATTCGGACACCGACCCACCGAGGACTCGACACATGCCGGCTTTCCACCGCTGGCATTGAACTTGCTGAGTCTACAGGTATGGAACATTGGCTACGCGATCTCCGTCATGCTGCGCGCAGTCTCAACGCACGGCCCAGCTTCACCCTCGTCGCCGTGCTCACGCTCGCACTCGGCATCGGCGCCACCACGGGAATCTTCAGTGTCGTTTGGGGTGTACTGGTCGAGCCCCTGGGCTACCACGACGAGAGTCGTCTCGTCAGCCTGCGCGCACACAGTCTCGACGACGCCCACTCTGCAAGTGGACACAGCCTGCGCGATGTTTGTGCATTCACCGAGGCCGCCGCCGAGGGGCCACCGAGCGCCGAGGTCGCATGGTGGGCCTGGCAGTCGACGACACTCGAGTCACCGGCACCGGCGCGGCAGATCCGCGGGCTCTACGTGTCGAACAATCTCTTCCGTCTTCTCGGTTTCGAACCGACGCTCGGACGCGGCTTCGCGGCTACGGATACGAACGCAGGCCCGAGCACCGTGGCGTTGATCAGCGATCCATTCTGGCGACGCGTCTGGGGCGCCGACCCGGACGTGGTCGGGCGCCCGATCCGCATCGACGGCCGTCTGGTGACAGTCATCGGCGTCCTGCCGCCAGGCGCCGAGTTTCCAGCCGCCAGCGCCGACCTGTGGATGCCGGTCGCCTGCGTCGCCGAGCCCGGGGGCCGGTTCAGTCGCGAAGAGCGGGACCTGCAGGCGATCGCCCGCCTTGCCGACGAGGCCACGCCCGGAGGCCTCGAAGCCAAGCTGCGACCGATATCCGCGCGGCTCGCCGAGCAGTATCCGACAACCAATCGAGGCTGGAGCGTCGAAGTCCGTCCCCTGCGCGACCTCTTCGTGTCGCGTGCACGCCAGCCGCTCCTGCTCACTCTCGGGGCCGTTGGCCTGGTCTTGGTGATCGCCTGCGCCAATGTCGCCAACCTGCTGCTGGTACGTGCGGTCGGCAGGGACCACGAGACAGCAGTCTATCGAGCGCTGGGGGCCTCGCGCGGTGACCTCGTGCGCCGTTCGCTCGTCGAGAGTCTGCTTCTCGCGGCGATCGGCGGCGGTGTCGGATTGCTGGCGGCCGTCTGGCTTCAGGATCTCCTGCTGACGCTCGATCCGGGAGTGATTCCGCGACGCGAGGCGATTCACCTTTCGTGGCCGGTGTTCTTCTTCGCCGGCAGCGTCACCTTGCTCACCGGCATCCTGGTCTCGCTCTGGCCTCTGCTCGGCGAACGACGCGGGCCGAACCGATCCGATCCGCTGCGGAGCGGAGCGCGCGCTGGTGGGACACGCGGCCGAGAGCGACCGCGGCTGGCGCTGGTCGCTGCCGAGGTCGCTCTCGCGACGGCCCTGGTCGCCGCGGCCGGGCTCCTCGCGTCCACGGTCCACCGTCTCGGATCCCATGATCCGGGCTTCGATCCACGCGGCGTCTTCAGCGCCCATATCCTGCTCGACGTGGCGAGGTACGGAGACCTCGATGCACGCCGCGAGTACTACCGACGCCTCGAGGACGCGGTGCGAACAGTCCCAGGTATCGAGGCGGCCGCACTCTCTACGGCGACCCCGGTGCCCGGTTTGGGCATCCAGATCGACGTGCCCTGGCGCTCCCTCGACGGGCCGTCGTTCGACGCCGCCGAGACCTCGCGCGCGGCGTTCCGCGTGATCACGACGGGGTACTTCGACACCATCGGTGTGCCGCTGGTCGCCGGACGCGATCTCAGCCCCCGAGAACCGATCAGATCGGGACCCGACCAGCATGCATCCGCTGTGATCAGCCAGGCATTCGCCCGTCAGCTCGAGCGAGACGGACTCGAGCCGCTCGGCGCCAGAATTCAAGTCGTATTCGGCGAAACCATCGACACCGAGATCGTCGGAATCGCCGGCGACACTCGGTTCGCCGGACTCGACAGCACCGGCGCTCCCGCGATCTTCTTCTCGCATCGCCAGATCCCATTTCTCGGCATGGCGGTGGTCGCGCGCAGCGACCTCGGTGAGGCCGGCGTGGCGCGCGCGATCGAACGGGCTGCTCTCTCGATCGATCCCTTGCAGCCTCCCAACAGCCTGAGCTCTCTCGAGCGGGAGCTGGCTGCCGTGCTCGACCTGGAGCGCTTCGCCGCCGGCCTCTTCGCGCTCTTCGCGGGAGTCGCCTTGCTTCTCGCGGCGATTGGGATCTATGGCGTCTTCAGTGTCTGGGTGCGCGATCGACGCTCCGAGATCGGCCTGCGAGTGGCCCTCGGCGCCGAAACGCAGCGCATCGCGCGCTGGGTGTTGGCGCGCGGAACCCGGATCGTCGCGATCGGCCTGGTGCCGGGAGCTCTCGGCGCGTACGCCGCCGGCGCGCTGCTCTCTGGCGTCTTCCAAGGCGTCGACGGCATGCCTCTTGGGCTGCTCGCCGGGGTGATCGCGAGTCTCGGGGCGGTCGCCGCCGTCGCTTGCTTGCTTCCAGCACTGCGCGCTGCACGCGTCGATCCGACGGAGGTCCTGCGCGAGCAGTGAAGCGAAGTCTGCTGGTAGACTAGGCACCTCTCGCCTGGCCTCGGCCTCGATCTCTCGCCTGCCCGCTCAACGTTTCTGGAGCCTCCGGATGAGTGACGCCGTTCTCGCCCTCGACCAGGGCACGACCGGCACCACCGCCCTGGTGATCGCCCGCGACGGCGAGATCCTCGGCCGCGGCTACACCGAGCTGCCGCAGCACTATCCGCGCCCGGGCTGGGTCGAGCACGACGGCGAGGAGATCTGGGCGACGACGATGACGTCGGCACGCGAGGCTCTGCGTGAGGCCGGCATGCGCAGCCGCGAGGTGGTCGCGCTCGGCCTCACCAATCAGCGCGAGACGACGCTGATCTGGGACAAGGCGACAGGCCGCCCTGTGCATCGCGCGATCGTCTGGCAGAGCCGCCAAACCGCAGAGATCTGTCGAGACTTGGAGCGCGCGGGCCTGAGCGAGCTGGTGCGCGAGCGCACCGGCCTGGTGATCGACGCATACTTCTCGGCTACCAAGGCGCGCTGGATTCTCGATCGCGAGCCCGACCTGCAGCGACGCGCCGAACGCGGCGAGCTTCTCTTCGGCACCGTCGACAGCTGGCTCGTGTGGCGCCTGAGCGGAGGCCAGGTGCACGTCACCGAGCCGACCAACGCCAGCCGCACGATGCTCTTCGACATCCACCGTCGCGCCTGGGACGACGAGCTCCTCGAGGCGCTCCACCTTCCGCGCGAGATGCTGCCTGAGGTCGCGCCGTCGAGCGCGCGCACCTTCGCCGAGACCTCGGGCGTCGACGGCCTGGTCGACGGACTGCCGATCGCCGGAATCGCGGGCGATCAGCAGGCGGCGCTCTTCGGCCAGGGCTGCTGGAGCGCCGGCCAGGCGAAGAACACCTACGGCACCGGCTGCTTTCTTGTGATGAACACCGGCGAGCGGGCCGTCACCAGCGTCGATGGCTTGCTCACCAGTCTCGCCTGCGAGGCGAGCGGTCGCCCCGTCTACTGTCTCGAGGGCTCGGTCTTCTCCGCCGGCTCGGCGGTGCAGTGGCTGCGCGACGAGCTGCGCATGCTGCACCGCGCCGAGGAGTCCGAGACCCTGGCCCGCTCGATCGACGACACCGGCGGCGTTTACCTGGTTCCCGCCTTCTCCGGCCTCGGCTCGCCCTACTGGGACATGGACGCTCGCGGGGCGATCGTCGGCCTGACCCGCGGCACAGGGCGCGCCGAGCTGGTGCGGGCCGCGCTCGAGTCGATCGCCTACCAGACCTGCGACGTGTTGCAGGTGATGCGCCGCGACGCGGGCGTTCCGGTCAACGAGCTGCGCGTCGACGGGGGCGCGTCGGCCAACAACTTCTTGATGCAGTTCCAGGCCGACCTCGCCCAGGTGCCGGTCGACCGCCCCATGCTGGTCGAATCGACCGCCCTCGGCGCCGCCTTCCTCGCCGGCCTCACCGTCGGATTCTGGCCCGACCACGACGCTGTCGCCGCCGTCCGCCACAGCGATCGCCGCTTCACGCCGTCGATGGACGCCGAGCGGCGCGAAAACTTGTACGCAGGCTGGAAGCGCGCCGTCTCCCGCGTCCTCACCGGCTGACGGCGGCTCGCTGGACACGCGAGAGCCCCGCAGAAGACTCCGGGTTCGATCGAAGAGCGCCGCGTTGCCCGGCGAGCTCTGCAGGGTACCTTGACCTCGCACAGCCTGGCAGATACTCTGCTAAAGACAGAGATATCGCGAACTCTGTCTGTCGTGTCTAATCCCGGACCGACGCACCCGGAGCCCCCGCTCCCTGGAGACTAGCCATGCGTTTTCGCGACCCCCTGTTCTTCGTTTTCTTGCTCACTCTGCTATTGCTCACGGCGCCGGTGGGCGCCGCAACCACGGAGACTCCGGCACTCGTCGCCGACGGTGAGCTTCTCGTCGCCGACGACGATCGTTCCTTGTCACCTATTCATCTTCCGTTCGAGACGCACCGGGCCTTCGGCCATGCGGCCGGGAAGCCTCTGGTCACCGTCGAGCACAAGGAACCGACGGTGCAGGCCGACGTGCTCGACGCGGTGATCGACCTGTGGCTCGCCGACGCCGACGACCCGCGACGCCTGACGGACGGCGAGTTGGTGCTCGGCGCCGTCTGGAGCGAAGCGCTCGACGACGTGTTCTATTGGACTGCCGCACGCGAGGTTCATCGCGTCGCGATCGACGGCACGAGCCACGAGCTCGTCGCCGCTCGTGCGATTACTCCCGCGCTCTCTCCCGACGGGCTCGAGCTCGCCTACGTGCAGACGCCGAGAGGCTGGGCGTTCGACGCCCACGTGCACAGCATGGAGATTCGCATTCGCGACCTGAGCACCGGCGAGGAGCGCTCGGTGCTCTCCGGCACCGACGCGCACGATCTCGTTTGGTCGCCCGACGGTTCGACCCTGCTGTTCCAGGCGAGCTCCGAAGGTCTCACGTCGTGGTGGCGGGTCGACGCCGCAGGCGGCCCGGCGGTTCAGATCACCAACCGCGGTCTCTGGACCGCCAAGAGCCCGTTCTTCGTCAAGAATCCGTCGCGCAACACCGATGTCCGCTGGTCGCCCGACGGCCGCCGTTTGACGTACGGAGCATCGTATGCCGAGGCCGGAGAAATCATGGTGCTCGAGTTCGACGACGGCTACGACGTCGTGCGCGCCTATCAGCTGACCACCGGCACGGCGCCGTCCTGGGCGGACTCGACCACCGTGCTCGTGCCGCGCCACGACCCGCTGCGCGGCGCAGCGGCCGTTCGCTTCGAAGAGTTTCCGGTAGATTCGTACCTCGCATCGGCGACCATCGACGTCGCCGGCCTGTCGGCGGACGCGATCACAGCGTCCCAGCCCGTGCGCCTCAAGGCCGCTCCCCCGGTTCCGTTCAAGGCGGTCGACCGCTATCGCTGGCCGATCCACAGTAGCGCCGGGCACCCCTACACTGCCTACTACGACAACAACGGCGGCTCCGGGCAGCTCGATTGGCGCTGCGGCACCTTCACCTACAACAACCATCGCGGCACCGATGTCGGCGTCAACGGCTGGTGGATCTACGCCGGCGCCAACGGCAGCTTATGGGCATCGAACGACGGCTGCCCGACGACTGGCTACATCGGAAGCGGTTGTGGCGGCGGCTTCGGCAACTACGTCAAGCTCAGCCATGGCTGGGCGCAGAGCCGCAACTGGTACACGATCTACGCCCACCTGCGGAACGGCTCGGTGGTCGCGTCGTACCACTCGTGCGGCAATCGCCTGGGGATCTCGGGAAGCTCGGGCAATTCGTCCGGCCCCCATCTCCATTTCGAGGTCAACGCCTACGGCCACCCCGGCGACGATCCGTTCTCGGGCTCGTGCAGCGGCTCGGTGTCCTACTGGTGCAACCAGAACGGCGGCTATCCGACCACCGGTTGCTGCTGATCCGCGATCGACCGCGGCGCGCCGCCGGGCGCGCCGCCGCGCCGTTCACGTGCTGCACGTGATGCGGACGCCCTCAACTTTGGCGTTGAATATCGTACTGCTCCATCTTCTTGTAGAGATTGGAGCGCGGGGTCTCGACCGACTGTGCGGTCTGGGTGACGTTCCAGCCGTGGCGCTCGAGCTGGTGCAGGAGGAAGAGCTTTTCCGCCTGCTCGCGAAACTCGCGCAGCGTCTTCAAGGCCAGCAAGCTCTCAGAGATCTCGGCGCGCGCGCCGCCGGTGAGACCGAGCACGTCGTCTTTGGTGATCTCGTCGCCCGGCGCCAGGATCAGCAGACGCTCGACCAGGTTCTTGAGCTCGCGCACATTCCCGTTCCACGGCAGGGTCTTGAGATGCTCGAGCGCCGCGTCGCTGAAGGCGCGGGCCCGATAGGCGCCCATCTCGACGTAGCGCCGGACGAAGTAATCGACCAGCCGCGGCAGGTCCTCGAGGTGCTCGCGCAGCGCCGGAGTGCGCACCGGAACGACCGCGAGCCGGTAGTAGAGGTCCTCCCGGAAATTTCCCTCGTCGATCTCTTGCGGAAGATCGCGGTGGGTGGCGGCGACGACGCGCACGTCGACCTTGACCGAGCGCGCGGCACCGACCGGCTCGACCTCTCCGTACTGCAGCGCACGCAGCACCTTCGCCTGCGTGCGCGCCGACATGTCGCCGATCTCGTCGAGGAAGAGCGTGCCGCCGTGCGCGGCGACGAACTTGCCCACCTGCTTGCGTGACGCGCCGGTGAAGCTGCCCTTCTCGTGGCCGAAGAGCTCCGACTCGATGAGCTCTTCAGGAATCGCCGCGCAGTTCACCTGCACGAACGAGCGATCACGACGCGGTGACTGACGATGCAGCGCGCGCGCCACAAGCTCCTTGCCGGTGCCGCTCTCACCGGTGATCAACACCGTGGCCGGAGTCGGCGCCGCCTTGGTGATGGTGGCGCGCAGCTGCTCGAGAATCGGCGCCGTACCGATCAGCTCGTCGGGCTCGTTGCGCAGGACGCGGTTCTCAGTCTTGAGGCGATACCCGCCGATCGAGTTGCGCAGACCGAGCAAGACTCGGTCGCGCTCGAGCGGCTTCTCGAAGAAGTCGAAGGCTCCGCGCCGCGTCGCCTCGACCGCGGTCTCGACGTCGCCGTGGCCGCTGACCACCAGCACCGGCATGTCGTACCCGCGCTCGCGGAAGGCCGAGAGCACCTCGAGACCGTCCATGCCGGGCATTTTGACGTCGAGGACGACGGCATCCGGTGCCCCCTCGGCGACGCGGGTGAGCGCCTCCGAGCCGGTTGCCGCCTCATCCACGCGGTAGCCCTCGAACTCGAGGATCATGCGCAGACTGTTGCGGATCGAGGCCTCGTCGTCGACGACGAGGATGGTCCCCGGATGCTCGTCCTTGGCCATCGCAGCGTCCGCGTCAGGGCTTGCGGATGATCGCGAAGTATGACTGCCCGGTTCCGGTGCGCGGATTGAAGCGGCTGATGTAGAAGCGCAAGAAGCCGCCGCTTTCCACCTCGGACAGCAGAGTCTCGAGATCTTCTGAGCTGCCGACGGATTGGCCGTTGACCTCAGAGATGATGTCGCCCGGACGCACGCCCTGGTCGTAGAGCGGGCTGGTCGGCTCCACCAGAGTCACCCACACACCGTCCACGCTCTCCGGGATCTCGTGCGTCGAGCGGACGCGGTCGTCGAGCTGCTGGAACTGGATCCCCAGCCACTCGATCTCGCTTTCCACCTCGGGATCGGCCTCGATCTCCGGCGCCTCGCCGCCCGGACGCTCGCCGAGCGTGACGGTGCGAGTCACCATGTCCCCGTTGCGGTAGACCCGCACCTCGACGCTCGCACCCGGCGGCTGCGCGGCGACGTAGTCGATCAGGTCGCGGTTGGTACGCACCGCCTTGTCGTCAACCTGGACGATGATGTCGCCGTGCTTGAGACCGGCATCCTCGGCGGGGCTCTCGGCGAGCACCTGGGTGACCAAGGCACCGTCCGTCGTGTCGCGGCCAAAGGCCTGCGCCATGTCGAAGTCGAGATCGTCGATGTTCACGCCCAGGTAGCCACGGCGCACAACGCCGGTCGAGCGCAGCTGCGGCAGAATCGTCTTCAGCGTGTTGACCGGAACGGCGAAGCCGATGTTCTCGGCGCCGAAGTTGATCGCAGTGGCGATCCCGATCACCCGACCCTGCAGATCGACCAGCGGGCCGCCCGAGTTGCCGAAGTTGATCGCCGCGTCGGTCTGGATGAAGTTCTCGAGCGATGCGTCCTGCGTGATGTTGATGCTGCGGCCCTTGGCGCTGACGACACCCACCGACACCGAGTTCTGGAGGCGCAGCGGGCTGCCGATCGCCATCAACCAGTCGCCGACGCGCACCGCGTCGCTGTCGGCGAGCTCGAGATAGACGAGCGGCTCGGCCGGCTCGACCTTGAGCAGCGCCAGGTCGGTCGCCGGATCGTCGCCCTTGACCTCGGCGACGTACTCACGGTCGCCGAGCAGCACGGTGAGCTCGGTGGCGTCCTCGATCACGTGGTGATTGGTGACGATGTAGCCGTCGGCCGAAATCACGAAGCCTGAGCCACTCGAGTCGGAGCGGCGCTGCTCGGGCTCGGCCTCGGGCTGCTGTTGGTTCGGGCCACGGCGACGGGGGCCGAAGAAGAACTCGAACGGATCGGACGGCGCGGCACCGCGCTCTTCGATCTTGGTCGCCTCGATCGAAACGACGGCCGGCGACACCGCCTCGGCCAGCCCGGCGAAGTTCGGCAGGCCGCCCTCGGCCGGCGTGACGCGGACCGGCTCACCGCCGCTGTCGGCGAGGCTCGACGGCACCAGGTCGATGCCTCCGGCGAGAACCATGCCGAAGACGACGGCTCCAACGACCAGGGCGAGTGTGAGGGATCGGCGACCTCTGCTTGCGTTCATGGGCTCTCCTTCGAGGGCGGACGTGCTTGCGCAACTGGTTTCGAAACGAGGGGTTGGGTGCGGCGGGCCGAGCAACCCGACGCGTGACCTCAATGGAATGCTGGTGACGTCGGCTCGAGGTGAGCCGCGCACAGCCTCGAAGAGCTAGCAAGAAATCTGCCAGCGACGGAAACCCTCGTCCCGAAAAGGGCCTCGGCGCAGCACGTGCGGCGCCCCGATGCGGTGCGCCGCCGATCTTACACCGGCGTGATCGATGGACCGGCACCAGCAGATCGTGCCAAATCGGCACTTGGTCGCCGTAGGAGCGACGTGCGCAAGCCTCTGCGCCGCATGCTGCGCCCCGGATGGACGAGTTGCGCCGAAAGCGGCCTTCGTCTATCATCCCGTCACCAGATCCGCGTCTGGCAGGGTGGGACTTTGGCCCGCCACACCGAGCACTTTCCTTCTGCGATCTCATCCCGCGTTCTCTTCCACTGCGTTCTCGACATCACGCGCCCTCGACACGACGCGCGATGCCATGCTCTTCGAGCTCGACGAGAGCCCGGTTCTCTCCGAGGGAGCCGGCCCGCCGAGCCGTCGCCGTTCCGCTTTTCGATCGAGGCACCTCCGGCTTCCGCCCGAGGGTTCGCGCGGACGCCTCGGACCGTCGGCTCCGGCCGCTCCATGTGGCCGGTCGCTTTTCCGGTCGACCACTTGATCACCGCCACCGCTCAGTACAGTCACGACCCGAGGATTCCGTTACGAGTATGAGCAGCCCCACCATCGATTCGGATCTCCGCGCGGAGATCGCCTCGGTCGCCGAGACTGTCGACTGTGAGCTGCTGCACGTCTCTTTCACCCACGGAACCCTCCGCGTCATTCTCGATCGGCCGAACGAAGACGTCACGATCGATCACTGCACCTCGGTGTCGCGCCAGCTTTCGGCGCTCCTCGACGTCCACGACTTCGGCCGCGGTCGCTACACCCTCGAAGTCACGTCTCCAGGTCTCGATCGCGAGCTCTACAGCGAGCGCGACTACGAGCGCTTCGTCGGTCGGCTGGCGCGGGTCACCTACCGGACCGCCGAGGATGCCAAGGTGACCGTCACCGGGCGTTTGACCCGCTATGTCGCCGCCCGCGAGAGCAAAGACGCGCACGTCGAGCTCACCGACGAACCGTCGGGCGGCTCCGGGCGCGCGCAAACCTACAGCATTCCCCTTCGCGACGTTCACAAAGCACGCCTCGAGGTCGAGCTTTGACCGTCTCCGTCACGTCGCCGAGACGACCCCAAGGATTCGAGCCATGCCGCAAGTGAAGAGCCCCGACATCGACATCATGCAGGTCCTGCAGCAGGTCTCGCGCGAGAAGAGCATCGACATGGAGCGATGGATCTCCGCGCTCGAGGACGCAATGGCCTCCGCCGCCAAGAAGCAGCATCGCATCAAGGAGCCAGTGCGCGCGCAGTTCGATCCCGAATCGCGTGGCTTCAAGGCCTACATCGTCAAGACGGTCGTCGACGAGGTGGAAGATCCCCTCGCCGAGTGGACCGTCGACGAAGCAGCCGAGGAAGGTCATGTCGCCGCCGTCGGCGAGGAAGTCCACCTGCCGCTGTCGACCGAGGGACTCGGCCGCATCGCCGCCCAGTCGGCGAAGCAAGTGCTCTACCAGCGCATTCGCGAGGCCGAGCGCGAGAAGATCTACAACGAGTACATCGGGCGCGTCGGCGAGATCCTCAACGGCACGGTCAAGCGCTTCGAGCGGGGCGACATCATCGTCGACCTCGGGCGCACCGAGGCGGTGGTTCCGAAGAGCGAGCAGTCTCGCCATGAGCGCTACGGCCAGGGCGAGCGCATCCGCGCCGTGATCGTCGACGTTCACACGCAGCCCAAGGGGCCGCAGATCGTGCTCTCGCGCACCGACCCACGGCTGCTGGTCAAGCTCTTCGAGATGGAAGTGCCCGAGATCTACGACGGCACAGTGGCGATCAAGAATGCCGTGCGAGCCCCGGGTGAGCGCGCCAAGGTCGCGGTCGCCAGCCGCGAGCGCGACGTCGATCCGGTCGGCGCCTGCGTCGGCATGAAGGGCTCGCGAGTGCAAGCGATCATCCGCGAGCTGCGCGGCGAGAAGATCGACATCATCGAGTGGTCGGACGACCTGGTGACCTTCGCCCAGAGCGGGCTGGCACCGGCCAAGATCACCCGCGTGTCGGTGACCCACCACGGCGAAGTGCCGCATCTCGACGTGATCGTCGAGGACGAGCAGCTGTCGCTGGCGATCGGCAAGCGGGGTCAGAACGTGCGCCTCGCCTCCGAGCTGATCGGCGCGCGCATCGACATCAAGAGCGAGAGCGACGTCAAGGACGAGGTCGCCGACGCACTGGCGAAGATGCTCGAGGACGCCTTCGCCGAGAGCGGCCTCGCGACCGGCGAAGTCGCCGGCGAGGACGATCCGATCGATTGGGACTCGGCGCCGGGCATGGGCCCGAAGACCGCAGAGCTCTTCCGCGCCGCCGGCATCGAGACCTACGGCGACCTGCTCGACGCCAGCGCCGAAGAGCTGCTCGAGATCGAGGGCCTCGGACCGAAGACCATCGACGCGCTGCTCGGCTGGGTGCAGGACCGCCTCGGCCTCGAGATGGCCGAGACCGTCGACGACGACGACTCGATCGCAACCGACGACGACGGAGAGGGTGACGACTTCTCCGGCGATGAATTCATGGCCGCCCTGTCGAAGGCCCTGCGCGAGAGCGAAGAAGAACGCTCCGCCGCGGACGCCGACGACTCCACCGACCCCGACGACAGGGGCTGACGCGCCGGGCGATCACGACAAGGCCCGGCCGCGACGCGGCAACGAGCTTTTCAAGACCAGGACGAACGGAGAGACATGGGAAAGATCCGCCTCAAGGACCTCGCTCGGACGATGAAAGTCCCGGAGCAGGACCTGATGTTCAAGCTGCGATCGATCGGCGTCCGCCTCGAGGGCGACGACCCGGCGATCGACAGCGAAATCATTCAAGCGATTTTGCAGGGCAAGCGTTTGCCGCAACCGCGGGAAGTGATCCTGCGCGATGACTCGCAGGGGGAAGGCGGTATCGGCCGCGGCGGTAAGCCGTCGACCTCGCTCCGTCCGCAGCGTCGCAGCATGATCCAGCGCGTCGAGCCCAAGATTCGCGAGCTCGAGCCGACCCGCAAGCGCGGCGCCGACGGCGAGCTCCGCGACGACGAGGCGATGCTCGAAGCGACGGCCGAGGCCGTCGCCGAGGCCGTCGAGCCGGCGATCGTGGAGGCCGCGGAGACCGCTTCCGAACCGGCCGCCGAGCCCGCCGCACCGGCCGCGACAGCCGCGCCGCAGCCAGCCGTCACCGAGGCGCCCGAGAGCCCCCCGCCCGCCAAAGCCGAGGCCAAGGCCAAGGCCGACCAGCCCGCGGCTCGAGCGACCGAGGAGAAGGCCGCGAAGGCGCCGGCCAAGAAGGCCGCCGAGGCGAAGAAGCCCGCCGCGGCGAAGGCGGCGGCAGACGCCAAGAAGAAGCCGGCCAAGCCCGAGGCCAAGAAACCGGCCAAGGCAGCCGACGCCAAGACGCCGAAGAAACCTGCCGACGCGCCGAAGAAGCCCGAGCGCAAGTCGCGCCAGGAGTTCCGTGCCCGCCTGGTTTCGAAGGGGACTGGCCGCGTGCCCGACCTCGCCGAGATGACGCGGCGTCGCCGCAAGGCGGCGAGCGCGCGCAATCGCCCGGTCGAGCAGCCGGTGCGCCGCGAGCCCGCTTCGGCGCGCGGCCAGCGCCGCGCCCAGCGTCGTCAGCAGGCTCAGGCCGCCGGCACCTTCCAGCAGGAAGGGCTCAAGTTCAAGGACGGCAAGCCGGAGACCATCACCCTCGCCGAGGGAATGACGGTGCGCGAGTTCGCCGAGAAAATGGGGGTCAAGTCGAAGGACCTGATCAAGACCCTCTTCTCGTACGGCGTGATGGCCACCATCAACCACACCCTCGACCTCGAGACGGCCAAGAAGCTGGCCGAGGACCATGGGGTCGAGGTGATGGAGGTCTCGTTCGAGGAAGAAGTACAGCTGCAGCACGAGAGCGTCCTCGACGACGATTCGGTCGAGAAGCTACCGCGTGCGCCGGTGGTCACCGTGATGGGTCACGTCGACCACGGCAAGACGACCCTCCTCGACTCGATCCGCGAAACCGACGTGGCGGCCGGCGAGGCCGGCGGCATCACCCAGCACATCGGCGCATACCACGTCGACCTGGACAGCCGCCGCATCGTCTTCCTCGACACCCCGGGCCACGAGGCGTTCACCATGATGCGCGCCCGCGGCGCCAAGGTCACCGACATCGTGATCCTGGTGGTCGCCGCCGACGACGGCGTCATGCCGCAGACCATCGAGGCGATCGATCACGCCAAGGCTGCCGAGGTGCCGATCATCGTCGCCATCAACAAGGTCGACAAGCCCAACGCCAACCTCGACCGCGTGCGCAAGGAGCTCGCCGACAACCACCTGCTGCTCGAAGACTGGGGCGGCGACACGGTGTCGGTCGAGGTCTCGGCGCTCAAGCGTCAGGGCATCGATGACCTGCTCGAAATGGTGCTGCTCACCGCCGACTTGCTCGAGCTCAAGGCGGCGCCCTCGCTGCCCGCGCGCGGCGTGATCATCGAAGCGCGTAAGGAGGTCGGCCGCGGCATCGTCGCCACGGTGGTGCTGCAGGACGGCACGCTCGACAAGGGCGACGTGTTCGTTGCCGGCGCGACCTGGGGCCGCGTCCGGACGATGACCGACGATCGCGGCGACCGGCTCAAGGCGGCCGGTCCCGCGACCGCCGTCGAGGTCACCGGCTTCGACGACCTGCCGAGCGCAGGCGACCTGCTGCAGGTGCACTCGGACGAAGGGCGCGTGCGGGAGCTCGCGGATTTCCGTGCCGAGGAAGAGCGACAGCGCGAGCTGGCGCCGCGCGCCGGCCGCATGTCGCTCGAGAACCTCTTCGACCAGATGGGCAAGGAAGAGGTCAAAGAGCTGCCGGTGGTGGTCAAGGCCGACGTGCACGGCTCGATCGAAGTGCTGCGTGAGACCCTCGAGAAGCTCTCCACCGAGAAGGTGGAGCTCAAGGTGATTCATGCAGCGGTCGGCGCGATCTCCACCAACGACGTGCTTCTCGCTTCGGCGTCGAACGCGATCATCGTCGGGTTCAACGTGCGCCCCGAGCGCAATGCGACGCAGCTCGCCGAGTCCGAGGACGTCGACATTCGCCTCCACACGGTGATCTACGAGCTGATCGACGAGGTGAAGGCGGCCATGACCGGCCTGCTCGAGCCCACCTTCCGGGAAGTGCAGCGCGGTGTCGCCGAGGTGCGCGAGACCTTCAAGGTACCGAAGATCGGCGTCATCGCCGGCAGCCACGTGACGGAGGGCGTGATTCCACGCAGCGCCGGCGTACGCCTGCTGCGCGACAACGTCGTCGTCTACGAGGGCAAGATCGCCTCGCTGCGTCGATTCAAGGACGATGTCGGCGAGGTCCGCACCGGCTTCGACTGCGGCATCGGCCTCGAGAACTTCCAGGACCTCAAGCCGGGCGACCTCATCGAGGCGTACGAGCGCGAGGAAGTCCAGCCCGAGCTGTGAGCTGAGCGATGATCGTCGGAGTTGCGATCGCCGATCTGCATCTGCCCCATGCGCGAAGCCTGAAGCAGAAGCGCAAGGTCGTCCGCGGCCTCGTCGACCGGATCCACGCGCGGCTGCGCGTGTCGGTCGCCGAGGTCGCTCACCACGACAAGCACCAGCGCTCGGAGATCGCGATCGCCACGGTCGCTCAGAACGACACTGAAGCGCAGCGCATGCTCGATGCGATCCGCGCCCTGTTCGACGACGAGCTCGAAGCCGTCGTCTCCCGCTGGGAGCCCGAGCTGCTCGAGTTCCGCTAGCTCGAACTCCGCGAGAACACCTCCCCTTCCCCACCGACCGAGATCGACGAAAGAACCCGCCCCGATGAGTCATCGTTCCGAGCGCGTCGCAGAGCAGCTCCGCGCCGAGCTGTCCCAGATCCTGCGCTTCGAGATGAAAGATCCGCGCGTCGCGCTGGCCAGCGTGTCGCGCCTCGAGCTGACCCGCGACCTGTCCCATGCCCAGGTCTACATCAGCGTGCTCGGCGACGACGAGCAGGCGCGCAACGACGCCCTCGAAGCGATCGAGCGCGCCAAGGGCTTCATCCGGTCGCAGGTCGGCAAGCGTGTCCGGCTCCGGGTGGTCCCCGAGCTCGTATTCCACCTCGATCGCGGCGCCGAGCACAGTCAGCACATCAGTGATCTCCTGGACCAGCTTCATGACCGAGACGACGCGACCTCCTGAGCCGCTGCTCGAGCGCCTGCGCGCCGCACGCAGCGTTGTGCTCACGAGCCACATCAACCCCGACGGCGACGCCATCGGCTCCGAGCTCGCGCTGGCTCGCCTGCTCGAGCAGATGGGCTGCCGGTCGGCGATCTGGAATCGGGACGAGATGCCGCGTCCTTACCGTGCCCTTCCCGGGGCCGAGGCCATTCACGTCGGCACCGAGCCGCCCCCCGGCTTCCCCGACGACTTCGACACCGCGGTCGTGCTCGAATGCCCGAGCCTCGAGCGCTGTGGCGTGCCCGACGCCATGTCGGCTTTGCCCATGATCAACATCGACCATCACCTCGGAAACACCGAGTACGGCGTCGTACGCTGGATCGACCCCGAGGCCCCGGCGGTCGGCGAGATGCTGCTGACGCTCGCCGGCGCGCTCGGCTTGACGCTCGACGCCGACACCGCCGACTGTCTGTACCTGGCGCTCTCGACCGACACGGGTGGCTTCCGGTTCTCCAACGCCACGCCGCGCGCCTTCGACGCCGCCTCGGCCATGGTGCGCGCCGGCGCTCGCCCCGAGCGGGTCTCGCACTGGGTCTACGAGAGCCAGACCGAGGCGAACCTCCGCCTGGTCGGCGAGATGCTGCGCGGCCTGACGCTGCATGCCGACGGCCACATCGCGACCGTCTGGCTGACCCGACACATGATGGAGCGTGCCGGTGCCGGCCCGGGCGACTCCGAGGGCCTCGTCGACTACCCGCGGTCGATCGCCGGCGTCGAGGCCGTTGCGCTCTTCCGTGAGCTCGAGGACGGCGGCGTCAAAGCGTCCCTGCGCAGCCGCGGCGTCGCCGACGTCGAGTCGATCGCGCGCTCCTTCGGCGGCGGCGGGCATCACAACGCGGCCGGCTTCACGGTTGCCGCAGAGGCCCGGGACGGCCTCGAGGCGCGCACCGTCGCGGCTCTCGACGCGGCGCTGGAGGCGGCCCGATGAGAGACGGTCTGCTGTTGATCGACAAAAGCGACGGGCCGACCTCGCACGACGTCGTCGCCGCATGCCGCAAGATTCTGCGGCAGAAGAAGATCGGCCACTGCGGCACGCTCGACCCGGCGGCCACCGGATTGCTCCTCCTCACGGTCGGCAAGGCGACTCGCCTGACCCGCTTCCTGATTCGCGCCGGCAAGGTTTACGCGGGCGTCGCCCGCTTCGGTGTCGTCACCGACACCTGGGACACCACCGGCGTGGTCGAAGAAGAAAAGCCGGTCGATGGTCTCGACCTGGACCAAGTTCGCCGTGTGATGGAGAGCATGCACGGCGACGGCATGCAGATGCCGCCGCGCTACTCGGCCAAAAAGGTGGGCGGCAAGAAGCACTACGAGCGAGCCCGCGCGGGCGAGCCGGTGCCCGACGACAAGAAGCCGGTCACCATCTACGAGCTGGCGCCCACGGTCGACAGCTGGGATCCGCACGACGGCCTGCCGTTCGTCCTCTCGTGCACTTCGGGCACCTACGCCCGCAGTGTCGTCCACGAGATCGGCCAGGAGCTCGGCTGCGGCGGCGCGCTCGAATCGCTGCGCCGGACTCACATCGGCAAGCTTTCACTCGACGACGCAATCACCGTCGACGAGCTACGTCGCCGGATCGACGGCGACGAAGAGATCGGCGCGGGCTGGATTCCCTTCGACGAAATCCCGCTCCCCTTCGGCGTCGTCGCCGCCGACGCCCAGCAAGAGCGCCGCATCGCCCACGGACAGAGCGTCCTGTTCCGCGACCTCGACGGTCGCGAGGGGGACTGGATGAAGATCATCAATCGGCGCCACGAGCTGATCGCCGTCGGCTCGGTCATCGAGCGCATCGGCACCGGCAACGTCGGTGTGGTGCAGCCGAAGGTGGTCTTCCAGTG
This sequence comes from Acidobacteriota bacterium, assembly GCA_039194425.1. Classification (GTDB taxonomy): domain Bacteria; phylum Acidobacteriota; class Thermoanaerobaculia; order Multivoradales; family J023; genus JAUIJL01. The sequence goes on from JBCCVZ010000002.1 coordinate 445,660, forward strand.
AACAGTCCTCCGACGAACGGTCCGTCACAGAGCGGTCCGTCACAGAGCGGTCCGTCGATTTTCAGACTTCGCCACCGCCGCTACGTCGGGCCCGGCCCACGACACCAGGGCCCGACACGAGAAGAGTTGAACGAAGAGAACCCATGAGACTGGGCGCGACACCGGGTCGCGCCGCAACGAAGGAGAAGCCGACCTTGGCTCAAACTACCGAAACCAAGAACAAGATCATCGGCGATTTCGGCAAGCACGAGACCGACACCGGTTCGCCGGAAGTGCAGATCGCCCTCCTCACCGACCGCATCAACGAGCTCACCGAGCATTTCAAGATCCACAAGCAGGATCACCATGGACGCCGTGGCCTGCTCAAGCTCGTCGGCCGTCGTCGTCGCCTGCTCGACTACCTGAAGCGTCGCGACCTCGACAGCTACCGCGCCACAATCGAGAGCCTCGGCATCCGTAAGTGAGCAGGCCCGCGATCGGGTCCGCTCCTCCGGCGCAGACTGCTGAACCGTCCGCGTTTGCGCCCGCAACACAAGGAAAGAAATGAGTAAAGTCGAAAGAACTGTTCAGATCGGCCATGGTGAGCTTTCGTTCGCCACAGGCCAGCTCGCGCGCCAGGCGAACGGCTCCGTCGTCGTCCAGAGCGGCGAGACCGTGGTGCTGGTCACCGCCTGTATGTCCGGCGACCCGACCGCGCCGCGTCCGTTCCTGCCGCTGACCATCGAGTACCGCGAGCAGAGCGCCGCCGCCGGCCGAATTCCCGGCGGCTTCTTCAAGCGTGAAGGCCGTCCGGGCGAGAAGGAGATCATCTCCGCTCGCCTGATCGACCGGCCGCTCCGCCCGCTCTTCCCCGAAGGCTACTTCGCCGAGACGCAGGTCATCTGCAGCATCTGGTCGGCAGATGAAGAGAACGATCCCGACGTGCTCGCGATCAACGGCGCGTCGACCGCGCTGATCATCTCCGACATCCCCTTCTACACGCCGGTCGGCGCCGTGCGCGTCGGCCTGATCGACGATGAGTTGGTGTTCAATCCGTCGAACAGCGAGCGCGACATCTCGGACCTCGACCTGATCGTGGTCGGCACCGAGCATGCCGTGACGATGGTCGAGGCGGGGGCCAACCAGCTGTCCGAGGACGTCGTCCTCAACGCCATCTTCGCCGGCCACCAAGAGCTGCAGAAGGTGATCGCGATGCAGAAGGACCTCGCCTCCGAGATCGGCAAGGCGAAGCCCGAGTGGCAGGTGCCCGAGCGCTACTCTGCCGAGCTGCGTCACCAGGTCGAGGGGCTGATCCGCGACGACCTCAACCGCGCCCTGCACACGCCGAAGAAGTTCGAGCGCAAGAACGCGGTGAACGCGGTGGTCGACGCCCTGATCGAGCGCATTCCCGAAGACGATCGCGAAGAGAAGATCCCGCAGGTCCGGAAGATCATCAACGATCTCGAGGAAGATCTGCTCGCCGAAGCCGTGCTGCGAGCCCGGCGCCGTTTCGACGGCCGTGCGCTCGACGAGATTCGCGACATCTGGGTCGACACCGACGTGCTGCCGCGAACCCACGCCTCCGCGTTCTTCACCCGCGGCGAGACGCAGGCCTTGGTCACCGCGACGCTGGGTACTCGGCGTGACGCACAGGTGATCGAGGAGTACGGCGGCGATACGCTGCAGAAGTTCCTCTTGCACTACAACTTCCCGCCCTACTCCGTGGGCGAGGTGAAGTTCCTGCGCGGACCGAGCCGGCGCGAGATCGGCCACGGCGTGCTCGCGCGCCGGGCGCTGACGCCGGTGCTGCCGCACGAAGACGACTTCCCCTACACCATCCGCTTGGTGTCCGACATCCTCGAGTCGAACGGCTCGTCGTCGATGGCCACCGTCTGCGGCGGCTCGCTGGCGCTCTTCGATGTCGGCGTGCCGGTGCTGGCGCCGGTCGCCGGCGTCGCCATGGGCCTGATCAAGCGCGACGACGACTTCGCCGTGCTCAGCGACATCGCCGGCCAGGAAGACCACCATGGCGACATGGACTTCAAAGTCGCCGGGACGCGCGACGGCATCACCGCGCTGCAGATGGACATCAAGATCAAGGGGGTCACGCGCGAGATCATGGGCGCGGCTCTCGAGCAGGCCAGAGGTGGTCGTCACCACATCCTCGACATCATGGAGCAGCACCTGCCGGCTCCGCGCGAGGAGATCTCGACCCGGGCGCCGCGTCTCCACACCCTCGAGGTGCCGCGCGACAAGGTGCGCGAGATCATCGGCCCGGGAGGCCGCACGATCCGCTCGATCCAAGAAGAGACCGGCTGCGAGATCGAGATCAACGGCGACGATGGTCGCGTGCTGATCGCCGCGCCCGACGGTGTGGCCGCGCGGCGTGCGATCGAGATCATCGAGCAGCTCACCGAGGTGCCGGAGATCGACAAGACCTACGACGGCGTGGTCACTCGCGTCGAGTCGTTCGGCGCCTTCGTCGAGATCCTGCCGGGTACCGAAGGCCTGCTGCACATCAGCGAGCTGGCGCCGTTCCGCGTGCGCGAGGTCGCCGACATCGTGCGCGAGGGCGACCAGGTGCGCGTCAAGGTGCTCGACATCGACACCGACAAGGGGCGCATCCGGCTGTCGCGCAAGGCCGCACTGCTCGACGATCCCGACTACGATCCCGAGAACGACCCGCTGAAGCACCTCGCCGACACCAGCGGCGGCGGTGACGATCGCGGCGGGGATCGCGGAGATCGCGGCGGCCGTGGTGGTCGCGGAGGTCGCGGCGGCGACCGCGGAGGTCGCGGTGGCGGCCGAGGCGGCGACCGCGGTGGCCGAGGCGGTGGCCGCGGTCGCGGACGCGGTCGCGGCTGACCCCGACGTTCCAAGCCCGGCGGCGCAGCGGCACCGCCGGGTTCTTCGTCTCACGAGCGCGGCCGGCTCGGATACACTGGAGATTCCACGCCGCCCGCGGCATCGATTCATCGACTCATCGGCCCACCGAGATCCACACCGGTCGCCGAGGTCCACAAGGCACCTCCCAATGGACGAGCACATCCTGGTCGTCGACGACGAACCGACCGTCTGCGCGCTCCTCGTCCAGCAGCTCGAGTTTCTCGGCTTCTCAGCGCGCGCGACTCAGGACCACGAGACCGCTCTGCGGCATGTCGCGAGCGACAGACCTCCGGCCCTGGTCATGCTCGACATCGAGATGCCCGGAATCTCCGGCGTCGACGTCCTGCGACGAATGAAGGAGATCGAAGACCAGATCCAGGTCGTCATGGTCTCCGGACTGCAGGACTTCGAAACCGTTCGCCGCTGCCTTCGCGCCGGCGCGTACGATTACCTCGCCAAGCCTTTCGAGCTGGACGACCTGGCGAACATCGCCAAGCGAGCGCTCGAACGGCGGCAGCTCTTGCGCGAGAACCGCGAGTACCAGCTCGATCTCGAGCGCATGGTCGACGAGCAGACCGAGGAGATCCGGCGCACGCGCGACATCGCGCTCACTACCCTCGCCAAGCTGGCCGAGAGCCGCGACAGTGAGACCGGCCGGCACCTCGAGCGCATGCAAGAGTACAGCCGTATCCTCGCCGAGGCGATCCACCAGGGACCCTACGGCGAGCAGATCGACGACGACTTTGTCGAGTGGGTCTTCAAGTCGAGCCCCCTGCACGACATCGGCAAGGTCGGGATCCCCGATGCGATTCTGCGCAAACCGGGGCCTCTGACGGCCGACGAGCAGTCGATCATGCGCACCCACACGACGATCGGCGGCGACACGCTGCGAGCCGTGCTCGAAGAGTTTCGCGGCCCGACGTTTCTGACCATGGCGATGGAGATCGCATACCACCACCACGAGCGTTGGGACGGCAAGGGCTACCCATACGGGCTCGCGGGAACCAGTATCCCGCTCGCCGCGCGCGTCGTCGCCATCGCCGACGCCTACGACGCCATCACCAGTCGCCGGCCGTACAAGGACGCAGTGCCGCATTCCGAAGCGGTTCGCCGCATCGAGGTCGATCGTGGCCGCCACTTCGACCCGGAGCTCGTCGATCTCTTTCTCGCTCGGCGCGAGCGCTTCGCCGAGGTGCAGAGTCAGCTCGACGACGAGCAGGTCGATGGCGAGATGCCCTTCAGTGAGCAGGTGGTGCTCGGCGACTCGAGAGCCAGCTGATCGAGAACGACCCGGCTGTGGAGCCCGCTATGCACCGAGACGAGCTGTTGACCTATCTCGCCGAGCTCCTACAGATCGAGATCTACAAGGACTTCGGCCCGAACGGACTGCAGGTCGAAGGGCGTGACGAGGTCCGCCGCATCGTCACCGCCGTCTCCGCCGGCATCGAGCTCTTCGAAGCCGCGATCGCGCGGGACGCGGATGCGATCCTGGTCCACCACGGCGTTCTGTGGGACTGGCAGCCGTCGCGTCTCGTCGGCCCGCACGGCGAACGCGTTCGTCTGCTGATGACCTCCGGCATCAACTTGCTGCAGTACCACCTGCCGCTCGACGGCCATCCCGAGATCGGCAACAACGCCCTGGGCGCTCAAGGCCTCGGCCTCGTCGACCTCGAGGGCTTCGCGCCCCACGGCGGCGTCGACATCGGCATCCGCGGCCGGTTCCCCGAGCCGATCACGGCCGACGAGCTTCTCCACCGCGTAGCCTCGTTCTACGACCGCGAGCCCTTCGTCCACCGGTTCGGCCCCGACCCGGTGCGCAGCCTCGGCATCGTCTCCGGCGGCGCCCAGAAAAGCATGGTTGAAGCGATCGATCTCGGCCTCGACGCCTTTCTCACCGGCGAGGTCAGCGAGTGGTGTCGCAACGGCGCCCAAGAAGCCGGCCTCCACTACATCTCCGCCGGCCACTACGCCACCGAAGTCTGCGGTATCCGAACCCTAGGCGAGCACCTCGCCGACCGCTTCGGTCTCGAGGTCGAGTTCGTCGACATCCCGAACCCGGTCTAGCGCCCGGCCGTCAAGTCCGGGCGATGCTAGAGTAGGGCAATGAAGCGCCCGCTCCACCACGAGCTCGCAGAACCGATTCGCGACCCAGCAGTCCAGGATCGAATGCGGACGGCCTTCGATCTCTTCGCCGCAGCTGAGGAGATGATGCGAAGTCGCCTGCGACGTGAGGATCCCAAGGCTCCCGAGGGCATCATCGAGCATCGACTCGTGCAATGGCTGCGGAGCCGGCCCCATGCCCCTGCCGGCGACGCCTCGGGTCCCGACTTTGCGCCGACCCGACGAACGTTCGAATGGACAACAGGCTCTTCGAAGCGCTGACGCGGATTCGAGACGCACTCGAATCGCTAGACATCGGCTGGGCTCTGGTCGGAGGACTCGCCTTCTCGGCGCTCATCGAACCCCGAACCACCCGCGACGTCGATCTGGTGGTTGCCGTCAACAAGGGCTCTTCGTCGCGACAGATGACGAGACCCGGCTATCGAATGCTCTGATCGAGCACCGGCCCCGTTGGGTGTTCGTCGACGATGCGCATACCGACCCAAGTCGCATTTCGCGGATCCGTGCGATTCTCCGGGATGTGAGCCCCAAGACGGCGATCGGAGCGACCACCTGGCCCGGAGCCGAAGAGCAAGTCCGCGCCGAGCTTCAAGTCGGGACACGCCAAGCTCGGAGGCTCGAGCCTCTTCCCGCATCGTGCATACTCGAGATCTACCGACTCCGTGGGCTGTCGGAGGAGCAAGGTGTACCGCCATGGGTTCTTCGCGACCTCGTCGACCAGGCGAGCAATCTACCGGGCCTTGCGATGACGCTCGCGGAACTCTGCCTGCAGGGTAACTGGGAGGACGTCCTCAGCGGTCAAGCGCTCCGCGGGCTGACCGTCGCCACCCTCGAGCGCCTGGCAACGAGAGCTCTGTCTCTTCCTTTGCTCGCCGCCCTCTCCGTCGGAGGCGAGCGCGGGATGCCTTTACTCGACGTCGGCCAATCGCTTGGTCTCTCGAAGCTGGAGCTTCAGAATGCTCTGTCGTCTTTAGACTCGACCGGCATTGTGTTCGAGTCCTCTGAGAATGCGGTTGGCGTCCACCCGGGAGCCCTGCGCAGTTCCTTTATCGAGCACGTCTTTTTCGAACCCCCTCGAGTTTTCGACATCGAGGACTTCATTCCCTTGGCGATCACTCCCCGAGAGGCTCTTCGACAACTGGCTGAGATGGCGTCTCGATGTCCGAAGGTCGACCGAACCTTTCTTCAGTCGTGGCTGACTCGTTTGGAGGTCACGGAGCTCGATCGGATGCGGAGTCCGGAAGGGGATCCATGGCTGATCTATGCAACTCTGGGCTCCGCAGAGGCACGATGGGTTCTCGAGCACTATCCGGGACCACCCGCGGAGGCACTCCACCCCGCCTTGGCCCTTGCTCCCAGCGCCGGACTCGAACGGCTTCTTCAACTCGCCGAGTCTGCAGAAGGGCCGTTGCATTCTCAGCCTCGTCATCCGCTGCGGATTCTAGAGGACTGGTTGCGGTCGCGAGACCAGGCCATCGAACGCCGCAAGAGTGTTTTGCGTGCGATCCGCCGACGCGACCGTGCCGATCGCGTGGCGTTTGAAGCACTTTGCCTTGTGTTGGACCCATCAGTCGAAGAGGCCGGAAGCGACGCCCTCGATTCGAAGGTCAGGATCTACTTTGGAGCACGCCTAGCTGACGAGCTGGACCAAATTGTCGACTTATGGCCCGCTGTCCTCGCACAAATCCAGGAGACAACCGTCCTCGACTGGCCTTCTCTTTCCGGACGACTGGAGAAGTGGGCGACCCCCGAGCTGATCGCCGCCGCAGAGATCCCAACAGAGTCTCGGATGGCACTCGAAGCCGGAGCACGCACCTTCGTTCGCGATCTCCGCTCGGCCTTCCACGACGACGAAGACCTTCAGCTCGGCTTGCATCAGCTCGCTTCCTCGGTGGACATCGCCGAGGAGTTCCCTGTCGATCGAGAGATCGCCGACCTACTGAGCGAGCCCACCACCTACGAGGAGAGTCTCCAGCAACTCGACGCACTGGCGAGTCGGTGGCTCGCTCTCGGTCCTGTCGAAGGCAGCCGACGGCTTGTCGAAGTCGACCGGGCACTTCGACGGATTCAAACTTCGACGAGCTACCGAGTTCAAGAGATCGCTCAACGACTTGCGGACCTCACCGACCAGAGCGTGCGATGGCTCGACGCCCTAAGGCACGCCCAATCGCCTTTCTTGACCTGGCCGTTCGCGATGAACACCAGCGATGCTGAGTTCCTCCAGCGGTATGAGTCTTGGCTCGAGGATGAGGAGTTTCATCGGCTTGCGCTTCAACGCGGCCTCCAGCTGACCAAGCCGCCTCACGAGATTCTCGAGCTCACTGCAGGCCACGCCTCGATCGTCGGGTTGATGATTCGTCGTGGCCAGATCGCCGAAGACTTGCTGCCGATCTTCCTCTCCTCCGATAGTCCGGAGCTTCGACTCGAGGCCGCAGTCGGGCTCTGGAGATCCAAAGGCTCCGACATCGCCAAGAGTCTTGTCGACCTTTGGGAAGACGCGCTACTGAGCGCGACCCTTGCATCGAGCGGTCAGCACTCCACTGTTGGAGAGATCCTTTCCAAGTGCCCTAGTCTCGGTGTTCGCTGGCTGCTTGCCGAACAGGCAGCGGGCGATTCGAAGTGGTCGCATCGACGAGAAGACCTTGCTAGCACGACTTGTCACGAGCTTGGGATCGACCAGCGAGCACGACTGGTCGAGTCAATGGAGCGGAGGGGCATCCTCTCTCGGGTGGCGAATGAAGTCGTCCAGCGCGACCCTCAACTGTTCAGCCGGTTGCTCGAACGCTTTCCCAAAACATCGAGGGCAGACTCGCTGGCGCAGCCGATCGCCTGCGCACTCAGCGGCAGGCCGGATACAGCATGGCTCGAGCTCGCGCGACTTGCAGTCGAGTCTAGCGTGGCGCCTGCTGCAGTTGTCGCCTCGGCATTTGGTGGCGGCGGGTTTCGTTGGGGTACGGAGGTCGACTATTGGACAGAATGGGCCGAATCGTTCCGAGCCCTCGCACCACAATCCGACGAGATGCTGCAGGAGGTGCTAGACCGCGGGATCGACATCGCGACCGAGCAAATGGAACGCAGCCTCAGGCACGAGAAGGCAACGGCTCTCGGTCGCCCCTCGTCAGTCTGACGGTCCCGATCGTTCGGTGCGACGTCGCCACCAGAGACGGCCATAGACCGCCGCATTGACGACGAGGACGATGGCCGCGAGCAGGTGCTGGTCAGCGCGGGTGAGGCCGACCGGGTAGAGCACGGGCAGGATGTAGTGCTCGATGAAGCCGCCGTCGTAGCCGGCCTGTCCGGCGCGGGCGCGCAGGTGATTCTCGATATCGGTGAGCGGGCAGAACCACCCCGTCGCCTCGACGAGGAAGCCCCAGGCGGCGGCCGGTAGGTGCAGCCAGGCTGCACGAGGCCAGCGCCAGGTCAACAAGCCGCCGAGGACGACGAAGAGCACGAAGGCGAAGTGGAAGGCGACGACGGAGTCGGCAGCGAGGCGGTAGAGCATTGCGGTGAGCCTATCGTGCTCGCGGCGATCCGGTGCCAGGCACTGTCCTCAGCGGTCTTCATGCCCGCCTCCACGGAATCGACAGACACCCCCGGGAGCGGTGCCAGGCACCGTCCTCAAGTCCTATCCTCAAGCCAGCTCTACGCAGCCGGGGCGACGGTGCCTGGCACAGGGAATCGGCTCCAGCCCGACCAGCGGCCGCGGCCCCAACGCGCGTGGAACAGTGTGTGATCGTCGCCAACAGCGAAGGCTTCGAGACGGCCGACGCCGGTCCACACCACGGCCGGCGCTGAGCGGAATGTCGCCGCAGGGTTCACCAAGCTCCACGGGTCGCTCCAGCCACTCGGCGTCCACACCAGCTCGTACAGCCGTCGATCGTCTCCGACGCAGAGGACGTGGAGACGATCGTTGCTCGACGCGGCCGCGGCGGGCGCGGTTTGGAAGGTTCCATTGCCGAGCCGACGCCACGGCTGCCAGCCGTTGTCCCACCAGCTCTGGTACACGCCACGATCGTCGCCAATGGCGAAGATGTCAACCCGGCCACCGCGCCAGACTACGGCTGCGGGCGGGCTGAGGAACGTGCCGTCGCCGATCGGTGCGTAGTTAGTCCAGGGCCCGCCTCGGTCCGAGCTGGCGTTGTAGATCCGGCGGTCGTCGCCCACTGCGGCGAGGTGCAGGCGCGCGCGGCCGGCCAGGGTCGGTGCGCTGCGAAACGTGCCGTCGTGAATCGGCCTCCAGGCCTGCCAGTCTTCCGCGGACCGCGCCTCGTAGAGGCGCCGATCCTCGCCGCGGCCGACAGCGATCAAGTCGTCGGGCGCGCCCCGCCGCGCCACCACCGCCAGCGACGGCGCCGAAAGGAAGGTCCCCGGCCCCATCGTCGTCCACGGTGACGGTGCGGCGCCAGCTCGCGCGCTCCAGCTGAAGCTGCGATCGGGTCGCCGGACGACGACGTCCAGCACGGAGCCGTCGCGCAGAGCCACTGCAGGTCGTGAAGCCCATTCGCCGGACCCGCCGTCGACGGTGAGTGCTTGCTGCGCCGCCGCGTCGGCGTGGAAGGTGATGCCGATCGTCACGCGGTACTCTCCGCCGTCGCCTCGCAGCGTCCGCGTCAGCGTCGCCTCGCCCGAGTTGCGGGCTTCGTCGAGGTGGCTCTGTCGAATGCGGTACGACCGGACGCCGATCAGGTCGTCGTTCTGCGGGAAGATCCCAAACCCGCCGCCCGGCATCGGCAGAAACTGTGGCGCGAGCGTCGCGAGATCATGGCTCAGGGCGTCGCGCATCGCGGTCTCGAGGCGCTGACCGACCGTCTGTCGCGACAGGGTCCCGTCCCAGTACTCAGAGACCAAGCCGAGTAAGGTCGCACTGATCTGACCGTTGATCGCTGTGCGAATCGATCCCGGATCCGCTTCGTCGTTCTCCATCAGCGCCACAATCACGAAGAGATCGTCCGGCGAGTCGACAGGCTCCGGTTCGTCGACGCCCCAGAAAGGCTTCCGCGGGACCATGAAGCCGGTGTGGATCGGCGACGTCACCCCCTTCTCCCCCGGGTCGACATCTCCCCAAGGCCCATAGAGAGTTGTCGATCCGCTGGGGAGTGCCGACGACAGGTCGGGCACGCCGCCATCGAGGGTCGGCGGCGAGGCGTCGGACACGTAGACCAAGACATACGGCTCATCGCTGTCGAACTCGTCCGTGTCTTCGACGCAGTGGATCTGATGCAGTGCGATCGTGAACATGCTGCCTCCTGGCTTTCTTCGACTAGGGGGACGGACTTCACTTCCCCAACGTCAGCAGACCCTTCGAGTCTCTCGGCAAGTGCTAGACTCCCCGCCGTTCTCGCTCTCAAAATCGCTCACGAGCTTCGAGGCACCACGATGTCGCGCCCTCGCCGAACCGATGACCTGCCGACCGCTTCCGAGTTACTCCACGCGGACAGCCCAGCCGACGCCACGGATCCCGCACGCCGACAGGCCGACCGTCGTCACTTTCTGCGCACCGCCGTGGGCACGGGTGCCGCGGCCGCACTCGGCGCCTGCGCCGCACCGTCCGAAGACTCGGGCGAGGGTGGCGGCCCCGCGGTCCAGACGCGCAAGTCGGTCACCTGGCGCCTGGCCTCGAGCTTCCCGCGCGCGCTCGACACGATCTATGGCTCGGCCGAGGTGCTCGCAGAGCGCGTCGAGGCGATGACCGGTGGGCGCTTCCGCATCCGCTGCTACCCCGCGGGCGAGATCGTCCCGGGTCTCCAGGTGATGGACGCCGTGCAGCAGGGCACCGTCGACATCGGCCACACGGCGAGCTACTACTTCACCGGCAAGAATCCGGCCCTCGCCTTCGACGCCTGCGTTCCGTTCGGCCTCACCTCACGCCAGCAATCCGCCTGGCTCACCCAGGGCGGTGGCCTCGAGCTGATGCGCGAGCTCTTCGCCGACTTCAACATCACCGTCTTTCCTGCGGGCAACACCGGCGCGCAGATGGGCGGCTGGTTCAAGCGCGAGATCGCCGGCACAGCCGATCTCCAGGGCCTGAAGATGCGCATTCCGGGCCTCGGAGGTGAAGTGATGAGCCGCCTCGGTGCCACGGTCCAGGTGCTCGCCGGCAGCGATATCTACCCCGCTCTCGAGCGCGGCGCCATCGACGCCACCGAGTGGGTCGGTCCCTACGACGACGAGAAGCTCGGATTTCACAAGGTCGCCCGCTACTACTACTCGCCGGGCTGGTGGGAGCCCGGCCCCTCGCTCTCCTACCAGGTGAACCTCGATGCCTGGAACAAGCTGTCGAAGCAAGACCAGCAGATCTTCGAGGTCGCTGCCGCCGAGTCGGCGACCGTGATGCAGGCCCGCTACGACCACCTCAATCCGTCCGCGCTGGCGCGATTGGTGGAGGACGGCGTCGAGCTGCGCTCGTTCTCCGACGAGCTGCTCCGCGCCGCACGCACCGCGGCCTTCGAGATGTTCGAGGAGCAGGCCGCGGCCGACCAGGCCTACCGCAAGGTCTACGACGCCTGGTCGGCTGCCCGTCGGCAGCTCTATCATTGGTTCGCCGCCAGCGAGCTCGCCTACGGCCGTTTCGCCTTCAACGACGCGTAAAGTGCTCGCATCCTCGGCGCGCATCCGCTATTCTTGAGAGATGTCTGGCACCGCTGTTGCCACCGTATCTCTCGATCTTGAGAGCCAGCTCGTCGACGAGGCGCGTGAACGGGCAGGAGACGATCTCGCTCGGTACGTGGCACGGGCCCTACGTCACGAGTTGCAGCGAGACCGGCTCGCTGAGCTACTCTCCGCAATGAACGACGAGGCGGGGCCAATCAGGCCCGAGGTAATGAACCAAGTGCGAGACGAATGGCCAGCCGCCGACGATCCGGCTCACCGCCGCGACGGTTGATCCTCGACTCGGGTGCCGTCATCGCCCTCTCGCGGCGTGATCAGAGAGCGCGCGCCTATCTCGCGAGAGCGGTCGAGCTGGGAGTTCCCGTCGAGATTCCGGTCGCGGTCGTTGCCGAGACACTGCGTGGCACGGCCCGAGATGCTCCGGTCCACCGGGTCCTTCGCTCAGTCGGTGAAAGCCCGCCGACAACCTTCGAGATTGGACGACTGGCCGGCGAGCTGTTGGGGCGCGCGGGCTCTTCGGCGACGATCGACGCCCTGGTCGTGGCTCAGGCGATCAGCCGAGGCGGCCAAGTCTTGACCGGTGACCCCGACGATCTCGAGACTCTCGCGAGTCGTCACCCCGAAGTCTGGATTCAGGCACTCTGAGTAGTGACCCAGGAGATCACGGCTCGACGAGCGCGGTGACCAGCTCCGGGAAGACGAAGATCGCCACCAGGGCAAGGAGCTGGATTCCGATGAAGGGCACGATCCCACGATAGATCGTGCTCGTCGGCACCGACTCGGGACAGACGCCGCGCAGGTAGAAGAGGGCGAAGCCGAACGGCGGGGTGAGGAACGATGTCTGCAGGTTCAGGCCGATCATGACGCCGAACCAAACCATGTCGATGCCCAGCACCTGAGCCGCCGGCGCCAGCAGCGGGATGACGATGAAAGCGATCTCGAAAAAGTCGATGAAGAAGCCGAGGATGAAGATCATCAGATTGGCGACGATCAGGAACCCTAGTGTGCCCTGAGGCAGCCCGGTGAGCAGGTCCTCGATCCACAGATCGCCGTCGAGACCGCGGAAGACCAGCGCGAAGGCGGTCGAGCCGATGAGCAGGAAGACCACCATCGAGGTCAGTTTGGTGGTTTCGTCGAGCGTGCCGCGGAGCGCCGGGCGGTCGAGGCGCCGATGGACGAGCGCCAAGAGCATGGCGCCGAGCGCACCGAGCGCGCCGGCCTCGGTCGGCGTCGCGACGCCGGCGAAAATCGAGCCCAAGACGAGCAAAATCAAGAGCAGTGGCGGCACCATCACCAGCGCGACCTGTCGCGCCAGAGTCGCCGCCGGCACGTCGCGCACCGAGGCCGGCAGCGCCGGCGCCGCCTGCGGGCGCACGACGGCGACAGACACGACGTAGAGCGCGTAGAGAGAGGCGAGCATCAGCCCGGGCAGTAGTGAGCCGAGAAAGAGGTCACCGACCGAGATGGCGAGCTGATCGGCGAGCACGACGAGCACGACACTCGGTGGGATGATCTGGCCGAGGGTGCCCGAGGCCGTGATCACGCCGGTCGAGAGCTGCATCGAGTAGCCGTAGCGCTGCATCACCGGCAGCGAGATCATGCCCATCGCGACGACCGAGGCACCGACAACACCGGTCGCCGCCGCCAGCAGCGCGCCGACGAAGACCACGGCCAGCGCCAGGCCACCGCGCAGCGGGCCGAAGAGCTTGCCGATCGTGGTCAGGAGGTCTTCGGCAAGGCGCGCCTTCTCCAGCATGGTGCCCATGAAGATGAAGAACGGCACGGCGAGGAGCACATAGTTCGACATGATGCCGAAGATGCGCTCGGGCATGGCGAAGAGGAACGACCACTCGAAGACCCCTTGGGCGACCCCGAGGGCGGCGAAGATCAGCGCCGTGCCGCCGAGCGAGAAGGCGACCGGATAGCCCGAGAAGATCAGCGCGAAGACGCAGAAGAACATCAGCGGCCCGAGCTCCACCGTCATCCCCAGCCCTCCCGCGGCCGATCGACACCCGCCGCGGCGTCATCGCTCGCGACGTCCGTTTGGTCGTCGGCGTCACCCAGCGCCACCGCGAGCGATCGAATCAACATCGACAGACCCTGCAGCAGCAGCAGCACGAAGGCGACGAGGATGACTGCCTTGATCGGATAGCGCGGCAGGCCACCGGGGTCCGGCGACATCTCGCGAATCTGCCACGAGTTGCGCACCGACGGCCACGACACCCAGAGCGTGAACACGCAAAACGGCAGCATCAGGACCAGCGTGCCGACGACGTCGATCCAGGCCTTGGCGCGCCGACCGAGGCGCCCGTAGACGACATCGACCCGGACGTGGCGATCTCGCTGCAGGGTGTAGGCCGCGCCCAGCAAGAAGACCAGGCTGAAGAGGTACCACTGCAGCTCGATGTACGTGTTCGAAGCCAGCGAGTGGTCGAAGAGGCGGTATTTGTCGAGATAGCGGACGATGGCGTTGAACGCACCGACGAGCACCATCACCAGCGTCAGCCAGGCGGTGAGCTGCCCGACGGCGACGGTCAAACGATCGACCGCATGCGCGGCGCGCACGAGAGGTCGCATCGATCTGAGGTCTCCGGGTCGAGGCGCAGGCTAGCACGACCGGCTCATGCGTTCACGATATGCTCGGGCGAATAGGTGCCTCGAAATGGCCGTACTTCCGAGGACGACACCGCCCGACGAAGAACCATCCGACGACACCGCCTCGAAGCTGCTCCTCAGCGACGGTCACGAACCCAGGAGTCCGCCATGACGTCAGAGCTCGACATCCTTCTCAGCATCTGCATCGGCCTCGGTCTGGCCGCAGCCTGCGGCTTTCGGATATTCGTGCCTCTTCTCGTCATGGGCCTGGCCGAGCGGACCGGCCACATGACCTTCGCCGACGGCTTCGAATGGATGGGCTCGAACATCGCGCTCACCATCTTCGGCGTCGCCACCCTGCTCGAGATCCTCGCGTACTACATCCCCTTCGTCGACAACCTGCTCGACGCGGCCGCGACGCCGAGCGCAGTGGTCGCCGGCATGATCGCGACCGGCAGCCAGGTCGGCGAGCTCGATCCGTTGATGGCGTGGAGTGTCTCCGTGATCGGCGGCGGTGGAGCCGCCGGCGTGGTCCAGGGAGCGACCGCGATCATGCGACAGATCTCGTCTCTCGCCACCGCCGGATTCGCCAACCCGCTGCTCTCGACCGCCGAGGCCGGTGCCGCGCTGGTGATGACGATCCTCGCGGTCGTCGTGCCGTTCGCCGCGGTCGCGCTGCTGCTGTTGCTGCTCTTCTGGGTCGCCACGCGGCTGCTCGCGCGGCGGGCACGAGCCGAAACCGCCTAAAGGCCTGGACGGCGGCTCCCTCGCTACCGCCTACAGTCTGCTAAACTTCGGTCTCGTCGACCCTTTCCCGCTCACGTTTTCGTGTCGTCATGCCGAAGCCGTCTCAGACGCAGATCAAAAAGCAGCTGCTGCGTCAGGCCGTCGAGGAGAACCTCGCGGTCAAGGACGGGCGCCGACCGTCGCCGAGCCGTGCTCCCCGCGCTGCCGCGAGCGGTCCGCCCGCGCGCCGCGGAGTCCGCTGGCTCGTGCCCCTGGCGGTGGCCGGAGCGGTTCTCGGTGCGTTCGCCGCCTGGTCGGCCCACGACCTGCCGCTGGCGACCTCGAGCGCGACTCCCGAGACCGTGTCGCGCGGCCCTGAGTCGCCCGAGCTCGTGTCGGCCGACCTGGAGAGGGTGCAGGCCGCAGCCGACGCCACCGCGGCCATCGACCGCGCCTTCCTCGCCCACGAGCCGCGTTTCGACGCCCCGGCCATCATCGACTCCGACATCCTGTCGCTCGGCATCGAGCACATCATCCTCGACCCAGGACACGGCGGCGCAGACCCCGGCACGGTCGGCCACGACCTGACCGAGAAGGAAATCACCCTCGACGTCGCACTGCGCCTTCGTGACCTGCTGGTCGCGGATGGCTTCACAGTCGAGATGACGCGCGAGGACGACACCTTTCTGTCGCTGCGCGAGCGCTCCGAACGGGCGAACGCGGCACGCGCCGATCTCTTCGTGTCGATCCACGTGAACTGGATCGCCGAGCGCGTCACCCGCGGCGTCGAGACCTATTTTCTCGGCAGTACCAGCGACCCCGAGCTGTCGGCCATCGTCCGCCGTGAGAACCTGAACTCGGGCTACACGATGACCGACATGCGCGGCCTCCTCGACGGCATCTTCACCAAGATGCGGCAGAAGGAGAGCCAGCAATTGGCGAGCCGAGTCCAGCGCTCGCTGTACACCTCTCTCTTGCACGAGAATCCCGAGCTCGTCGATCGAGGGGTCAAGACCGCACCATTCGTGGTATTAGTAGGCACCGAGATGCCGGCGATCCTGGCGGAGGTGTCGTGCCTGTCGAACCGCGACGAGGCCGAGCTCCTCGCGCGCCCGCTCTATCGCGACCACATCGCGAAGGCCCTGGCGCGTGGGATTCGACGCTACGCCGACGAGGTTCAAGCAACCGAGCAGAAGGGAATCTGACGCAGATGAGCGAAGCCAACGTCCTCAAGCTGGGAATCGACCTCGGCACCTCGCGCAGCGCGGTGTCCGGGTCCAACGGACAGCGCCACGTGATCGAGAGCTATGTCGGCTGGCCGCTCGACATGGTGGCCCGCAAGGTGCTGAAGAAAGACACGCTGATCGGCACCGAGGCGGTGAAGAATCGCACGATGCTGCAGCTCCATCGTCCGCTCGAGCGCGGCCTGATCAAGGAAGGCTCCGAGAAAGACCTGGCGGCGGTGCGCGAGATCCTCAAGCACCTGATCCAGCTGGCGTCTACACCCCAGGGCGGCAAGAAAGGCGGCAAGGCGAAGGTGCACGCCGTCGTCGGCGTGCCGGCCGAGGCCATGCGCGTCAACAAGCAG
The DNA here is from genome assembly GCA_039194425.1 of Acidobacteriota bacterium. Classification (GTDB taxonomy): domain Bacteria; phylum Acidobacteriota; class Thermoanaerobaculia; order Multivoradales; family J023; genus JAUIJL01. Next base: position 462,164 of record JBCCVZ010000002.1, read on the forward strand.
CAGCTGCGGAAAGTGCTCGAAGGCAATCTCGACAGCCTGATGATCGTTTCCGAGCCCTTCGCCGTCGCCTACGGTATGGACGCGCTGCTCAACAGCATGATCATCGACATCGGCGCCGGCACTACCGACTTCTGCGTCATGCGCGGCCGCCTGCCCACCGAAGACGACCAGCGCACGCTCACCGCCGCCGGCGACCAGATCGACGAGCAGCTGCTCAAGATTCTCAACGACCTCCATCCGGAAGCGCAGATCACCATCTACATGGTGCGCCAATGGAAGGAGAAGCACGGCTTCGTCGGCACGCCGCAGGGCAAGGTCGAGGTGACCGCCCCGGTCAACGGCCGGCCGACCAAGTTCGACATCACCGACGCCATGCGCACGGCCTGTGAATCGATCCTCGAGCCGATCATCGAGGCGATGCTCGACTTGCTGCCGCGCATCGACCCCGAGTTCCAGGAAGAGGTCCGCAACAACATCATCCTCTCGGGCGGCACGTCGCAGCTCGCCGGCCTGCGGGCCAAGCTGCAAGACGGTCTGGCGCCGCTCGGTGGCGGCAAGATCCGCAATGCCAAGGACCCCGTGTTCGGCGGCGCCGACGGCGGGCTCGGGATCGCCCTCGACGCGCAGAACTCGGACTGGGACAAGCTCGGGTGACGACGCCGACGGCCGGAGCCTCCGGCCGGCGAGCCGCGCGATGACGCCTCCCGACGCCACCTCGCGCACCGCGACCTCGGACCGCCTCGCCGGCCTGCGCGAAGCGATCGCCGAGGTCGACCGCTCGTTGCTCGAGCTGATCCATCGCCGCATGGAGCTGGCCGAAGAGGTCGGCCGGGTGAAGATCGAAGCGGGCCGGCCGATCGTCGTGCCCGAAGTCCACGATCGAGTCCTACGCCGCGCGCGGCAGCACGCCGAGCAGTGTGGCGTGTCCGAAGAAGTGATGGAGTCGATCTTCACCGCCGTGATGCGCGGCTCGGTCGAACGCCAGCACCAGCTCAGCATCACCTTCCGGCCGGCCGAGAGCAGCCGGATGCTGATTCTCGGCGGCGCCGGCAACATGGGCGGCTGGTTCGAGCAGTTCGGCCGCCGCCTCGGCCATGCGATCGACGTCGTCGACCCGGCGATGGCTCCCCTTCCCGGCGCCAGCGGGCGCTTCGGCTCGATCGACGAGATCGACGACCTCGACGCCTACCAGGCGATTCTGGTCTCGGTCCCGCTCGGCCGCATGCCCGAGGTGATCGACCGCATCGTCGATCGGCAGCCGCAGGGGCTGGTGATCGAGATCGCGTCGATCAAAGATCATCTGCGCGACAGCCTGGAGCGCGGCAGCGAGGCCGGCGTCGAGATCGCGTCCCTGCACCCGATGTTCGGCCCGGGCAAGTCGGCCTACGAGACCCTCACCTTCGTGCTCGCGTGCCGGCGCGATCCGGGCCACGAGAAGCAGCAGATCGAGGCCTGGCTGCGGCACCCCTACACCCACATGGTGCCCGTGCCGTTCGACCATCACGACCGCCTGATGGGCTGGCTGCTCGGCCTCGCCCACCTCTCGGGCATGCTCTTCGGCTGCGCCTTGACGCGCTCCGGCCTGGGCGCCGCCGAGCTCGAGGCCTGCGCCTCGACCACGTACGACCGCCAGGTGTCAACGGCATCCTCGGTGCTTTCCGAGGATCCGGATCTCTACTTCGACATCCAGAGCCTCAATCCGCACCGCGCCGAGGTCTACAAGAGCTGTCGCGCCGCGCTCGACGAGCTGATCGACGCGGTGCAAGAAGACGACCGCGAAGAGTTTCGCACGGTGCTCACCGACGCGCGCCACTTCCTGCGCACCGGCTGAGCGACACTCGATCGCCCAGAGCCGAGCCATCGGCCGCGAGCCCTCTCGCGATAAGTCGTACGGCGAGAGGGCTCAGGTGCGCACTACGCGTCGCGTCAGGCCGCGCCGCCGCCGGCCTCGATGCCCATCTTCGCTTTGAGCGCGGCCAGCGAGTCGCGCGCCGCGGCCTCGGTCTCGGCGCCCTCGAGCGCGGCGTCGATCTGCTGGTCGACGGAGGTATGACCGTCGGTGATCTCGCCGTAGGCCTGGGCCAGCGCTTCCTGCTCTTCGACCCGGTGCTTCATCTTCTCGAGCATCGCGATGGTGCTCGACGAATCGATGCCCGCGAGCTGCTTGTTGACCTTCTTCATCGAATCGGCGGTGCGCGCGCGGGCGCGCAGGGTCACCAGCTCGGCCTCGTAGCGCGAGATGTCGCGCTTCAGCTTCTCCACCTTCGTCTGCAGCGCATCGGCGGCGTTCTGCTGGCCCTGGTGGTCGCCCTCGAGCACTCCGGCTCGGCGCCCGGCCTCTTCCTTCTTGGTCAGCGCCTGTGTCGCCAGTGAGTCCGCCTCGGTGGCGTCGATCTCACCGCTCTGCGCGCGCTGCAAGAGCAGCATGGCCTTGCGCTCGTACTCTGAGGCCAAGCGCCGCTGGTGCTCGGCGTCTTTCTTCAGCCGGATCGCGGTCGATTTCACCTGCGCCAGGCCCGAGAGCGCCTCCTGCAAGCTTTGCTTCAGATCGCGAATCCCCTGCTCAGTCATCTTGATCGGGTTTTCGAGCTGGTCGACGGCCGAGTGCGCCTCCGACTGGAACACCTTGAAAAGTCTGGCGAAAATGCTCATGGAGTCTGCGTCCTTTCGATCGGATTCGAGAATGTCGTGGAAGTCAGTGGCCGGCAGGTCTGTAGACGACAGGTCTGTGAACGACCCATCAATGGCCGGCGAGCTCGAGTAGCTCTCCGGCGTTCTCGGCCAGCGCCAGCGACAGGGCCGCGATCGAGCTCTCGAGCTCGGCGGGATCGAGAGTCGGAAGCTGCAGCGTGTCGCGGAAGAACACGTTCTCGCCTTCCTCGTCGAGGACGAAGGCCCCGTGCACCGTCGTGCGGTTGATTTGCAGCAGGCGCTCGTAGAGCTTTGGCGACGCCGCCTCGGGCACGCGGAAGATGTGCTGCTCGAGAACCAGCAACGGGTCCTCGCAATCGATCAGCAGATTCACGATGCCAGCCTCCTCGTCCTGGACCACGACGAGCTCTTCGGCGGCGTCTTCCTGCACGATCGAGAGGTCGAGGTCGACCAAAATGCTCTTCACGCGATCGAAATCGTCGGACATGATGTTCTCCTGCTCACGACCGACCCGAGGGAGAGTCGAGGCGACGCCGCAACTGCTCGTAGGCATGGGTGATGCCCTTGAACAGATCGCTGGCGTGCGCGCGGCGCTCCGGATCGGAGTCGTGGCGATCGGGATGATAGAGGCGCGCCAGGCGTTTCCAGGCGCGCGTCACGGTGTCGAGGTCGGAGCCGTACGGCACTTCCAGGTTGGCGTACCAGCCGGCCATCTCGGGGTCCTGCCGCTTCCCCGCCCGCGTCCGCCGTGCGCCGGACGCACCGCCGGACGCACTGCCGGCATCGGCTTCGTCGGCCCCGCCTGCGGGCCGCCACGTCGGATCGCCGGCCGCTCGGCCGGCGCGGTACGCGCGGCGTGTCTCGCGCCAGGTCTCCGCCGCACGCTCGCCGAGATGACCGAGCGACGACGGCAGAGTGTCGGCGACACCGCGCAGACCACTGCGCATGATGTGGAAGAGTCGGCGCGAGACGGACACTGAGAGGCTGATCTCCAAGGCGGCGGCGCGGCAAGCTTCGGTGGCGGCGGGGTTGTCAGACAGGAGGAGCTACGCCCCGAGACGCACCGGTATTCGAGAGTGTGGCGCGCTTTCCGGTCTCGAACTCCTGGCCACGGGAACGTGTCGATCCTACCGTGTCCGCCGATGACGCCGCCAGGCGGCGAGGCCCTGTCGGCACGCGCCTTTGCGCACAGCGTGGCCGCAAGCAATAATGCGCCACGAGGAGGCAGACTTCGATGCGACTGGTGACCCGCGCGGATCTCGACGGCCTGGCTTGTGCGCTGATATTGACCGAAAGGGAAGACTTCGACGAGATCGTCCTGGTGCATCCACAAGAGATCACCGACAAGACGGTCGAGATTCTGCCCGACGACACGCTCGCGAACGTCCCGTACCACCCACTCTGCGGGCGCTGGTTCGACCACCATCTGCTGACCGCGTCGAACGAGACGCCGCCCGACGACTTCGACGGCCTGCACCGGGTGGCGCCGAGCGCCGCGCAGCTGGTGTGGGAGTACTGCGGCGAACCGGCCCACTGGGCCGAGATGGTGCGCGAGACCAACCGTTTCGACGCGGCGCAGCTCGGCGAGGACGACGTCCTGCGCCCGGAAGGCTGGATCCTGCTGGGATTCACCGTCGACCCGCGAACCGGCCACGACGACCACGACGCGTATTTCCGCAGCGTCTATGACCGGCTGCGCACGCGCACACTGCAGGAGGTGCTGCTCGAGGCCGACGTGCAGGAGCTCATCCGGCGCATGTTCGAGCAGAACGAGGACTTCGCCTGGACGCTCATGCAGCGCTCGCGCCTCGCCGGCAATGTCGTGTTCAGCGACTTTCGAGGCGTCGAGAACCCGCCGGTGGGCAATCGATTCCTCGTCTACACGCTCTTTCCGGAGGCCAACGTCTCCGTCCGCGCGCAGTTCTCGCGCGACAAGGATCGAGTTTGGGTGACTGCCGGGCACTCGATCTTCAACCGCACCTGCGACGTCTCGATCGGCGAGCTGATGTCCGATCACGGCGGCGGCGGCCATCGCGGCGCCGGCTCGTGCGCGCTGCCGGTGATGGATGCCGACACCCGGATTCTCGAGATTCTCGACGCGCTCCAGGCTTGAGCAAGACGATCGAGGCGTCTGAGCCGGCCGCGGTCAGCCCGTCAGAACATCCACAGGCCGCGATTCGAGCCGCGCAGCGCCACCAGGCAGCGCACCGCCTGGATTCGCAGCTCTTTGTCCCCGCAGCGCACCTGCTCCTCGAGCGCTTCCTCGAGCCCAGCGATGTCGGGCGGCGCTGAGGTCAACGACTCGAGCATCTCGGCCATGCGCCGCAGGTTGACCTCGGAGCGCAGCTCATCCGGCTTCGACAGCCAGTGCAGCGACAGCGCTTCCACCGCCTGCGCGCCGCCAATCCGCGCGAGCGCGTCGGTGACCAGCTGCGCCAGCAGTGGCTCGTCGAGCAGCTCGACCAGCTCCGGAATCACGGCCGGCGAGCCAATGCGGCCAATGGTCTCGATCGCCGCCACTTGTACCCAAGGCTCGCCTCGAAGGAAGCGCTTCACCGCCGGCAGAGCCCGCACGTCGCCGATCTTCCCGAGCGCGACGAGCGCCTCCTGGACGACATTCGGATCCTCGTGTTCGAGCACCTTGACCAGCGCTTCGACCGACTGACGGTCATGCAGGTGGCTGAGAATCAGCACCGCCTGCAGGACGACATCGGGATCCTTGTCCTCGAGCAGATAGCAGGCGAGATTCAGCGAGCGCTGGCGCCGAAGCTTCAGGATCTCGACGGCGGCGTTGCGCCGCACATCGTCCTCCTGGCGCAGATACTCGAGGAGACGGCTGTTCGACAAGATCGCCGCCCCGAGCCCAAGGGCGCGAGGGCGCACCGCCGGGTTCGAGCTCTGAATCACTTTCTCGAAGACTTCCAGCTGCTCGTCCGGCGTCATCGTCGGGAGCATGTCGAGCAGCTTGAAGTTGATGATCTGTGACTTGGTGGCCGACTTCCTCGGTCCGTTCACGACAGGTCCCCGCTGACTCACAAACGCACACTGGTCGAGGCGCGGCATCCGCCGTCGCCGGGCCGTGAAGACTCTCGATTCCAGGTCAACAGCTCAGCACTCGTGTCTCCCGATGCGCTTAGCGTACCGCGTTGTCGCCGCGAGGTCGAGAGACTATACTCCCGGCGATGGCCGTTCCCTTCATCGACCTGCAGCGATTCGAAGACGGATTCCTGGAGCGCTGGGCCGAGCGAGCCGCCGAGATCGCGGCCAACACGCGCTTCGTCGGTGGTCCCGACGCCGTGGCACTCGAGGCCGAGCTCGCCGAGCGTGCCGATGTCGCCGAGGTGGTTGGCTGCGCCAACGGCACCGACGCGCTCCAGCTCGCTCTGCGCGCGGTCGGCGTCGGCCCGGGCGACACCGTGGTGATTCCAGATGCGACGTTCTGGGCCACCTTCGAGGCGCCGGTGAATGTCGGCGCGCGAGTGGTCACCGTCGACGTCGATCCCGACGACCTGCAGATGAGCTTCGACCTCTTCCGTGAGGCTGTCGAGCGCCATCGGCCCAAGGCTGCGATCCTGGTGCACCTCTACGGCTGGGGCTCGGCACGGCTCGACGAGTTTCGCGCCTACTGCCGAGAGCACGAGGTGCCGCTGATCGAGGACGGCGCGCAGGCGATCGACGTCACCTGGCAGGGCGCGTCGATTTTTCGTGACGCTCACATCGCCACGGTCTCCTTCTACCCGGCCAAGGTGCTCGGCTCGTGCGGCGACGCCGGCGCCGTCTACTGTTCGTCTCCGGAGCTCGCCACCACGGTGCGTCAGCTCGGCAATCACGGCCGCACCGGCCACTACGAGCACGGCCTGGTGGGCTGGAACAGCCGTCTCGGCGGCTTCGACGCTTCCTTTCTACGGCTCTCCCTCGAGTACCTCGACCGGCGCATCGCGTCACGGCGCCGCGCCGTCGCGCGCTACCGAGAAGCCCTCGCAGACTCGACCATCCGCCTCGTCGCACCGCCCGCGGGCTACGACGAGAACGGCTACCTCGCCGTCACGCTGCATGATCCCGAGGCACGGCCGCGGGTCGAAGACGCACTCCGCGCCCGCGGCATCGGCTTCGGCGTCGTCTACCCCGGCGCGATGTCGAAACAGCCGGCCGCCGCAGAGCACCTGGTCGACCGGGTCGGCGGCGAGGTCGCCGACCGCCTGTGTCGCGGGGTGCTCAACCCTCCGCTCTTCGCCTACATCACGGACGACGAAGTCGACGAGGTGGTCGCGGCGCTGCACGCGACGACCGGCTAGGGCGATCGTCACGCAGCCGGGCCAAGCGCGTCCGGACACGCCCGGCCGCCGGGACGACCTGCTCGCGTCGTCCGACGGCCGGTCCCGCAGCCGCCTCAGCCGCCGTCCGAGCCCTGCAGGAAGCGGAAGAGGTCGCCCTCGGTCGAGAGCACGAGAGTCGAGTCCCGATCGAGCACCCGGCGATAGGTCTCCATCGTCTTCACGAACTCGTAGAACTCGCGCGAGTCTCGCGACTGGTCGTAGGCCTCAGCGTAGATCCGCGTCGCCTCGGCGTCGGCGCCGCCGCGGATTTCCTGCACTCGACGGTACGACTCGGAGCGAATCACGCTCAGGTCGCGCTCCTTGTCGCCGAGGATCTTGGCCGCCTCGCCTTCACCCTCCGAGCGGAAGCGCGAGGCGATCTGCTGGCGCTCCGAGATCATGCGCTCGTAAATCTTCTCGACCACGCTCTGGTTGTAGTTGATGCGCTTGAAGCGGATGTCGAGGAGCTCGATGCCGAACTCCGCGAGCTTCTCCTTGGCCGCAGCTTGAATCTCCTCCTCGATCTCTTTGCGGCCTTTGTTGATCGGCTCCAGAACACCGATGTTCCCCGCGGTCTCGGCGATCTCCTCGAAGCTTTCGTCGAGCAGCGGCTCGCGATCCTTGGTCGTACGAATCACCTCGATCAGATTGTGCTTGGCGATGGCGTTGCGGGTCTCACTGCCGAGAATGTCGTCGAGGCGCGACAGGGCGCTGCGCTCGTCGCGCAGCCGGCGAAAGTACTCCAGCGGCTCGACGATGCGCCAGCGGCCGAAGGTGTCGACCGAGATGTAGAGCTTGTCGCGCGTCGGCATCTCGGTGCGCTGGCCGTCCCACTCCAGAATCCGCTTCTCGATGCGATTCACGTCCTGGATGAAGGGCAGCTTGAAATGCAATCCGGCGGTGGTGATCGGCTCGCCGACCGGCTTGCCGAACTGGGTGATGATCACCTGCTCCGTCTCGTCGACAGTGTAGAGCGCACCCGACGCGACCATCAGGCCGATCAAGATCGCCGCCAGCAGAAGTGCAAGGAGAATCTTGAAGCGCATCAGCGGCTCCCTCCGGGCGCCGTGCCGCCGAGATTCAGCAGCGGCAGCACCCCTGTTGTTCCATCGTCGACGATCACCTTCCGCTGGACGTCTGGCAGAATCTCCGCCATCGTCTCGAGATAGAGCCTCTGGCGGGTCACCTCGGGCGCCTCGAGGTACTCCTCGAACAGGGCGTTGAACGCCGCGGCGTCGCCCTGGGCTTCGTTGACGCGCTTCTGCGCGTAGCCCTCGGCGGCCGTGATTCGCTGCGCGGCCTCGCCGCGCTCGCGCGGAATCGCTTTGTTGTACTCACCGCGCGCCACGTTGATCGCGCTCTCCTTCTCCTGCTGCGCCTGGTTCACCTCGTTGAACGACGCCTGGACTTTCTGCGGCGGGTTGACATTCTTCAACTGAACCTGGTCGATCTTGATCCCCATGCGGTAGCTCAGGATCAGCTCCTGGAGCTTGAGCAGAGCCTCGCTCTCGATCTGCTGACGACCGATCGTGATCACTTCGTCGACGGTGCGGTCCCCCACGACCTCGCGCATCACGCTCTCCGACGCGTCGCGCAGTGTCTCGTCGGCGTTGCGCACGTTGAACAGATAGTGGTCAGGACGCTCGATGCGGTACTGCACGACCCACTCGACCATCGCCGCGTTGAGATCGCCGGTCACCATGGCCTGCTCTTCCGGCCACTCACTCGGGCTACTCGACTGCCAGCGATTGGTCGCTCCCTGCGTGCCGAAGCCGAACTCCTGCTTCAGCTGGCGCTTCACGGGCACCACGGCGACCGTATCGATGCCAAAGGGGAGTTTGAAGTGGAGTCCGGGCGAGACGGTGGTCGTGAAGCGTCCGAAGCGCAGGACGACGCCCTCGGACTCGGCGGGCACGGTGTAGAACGCGGTGAGCAGGCCCATGGCGATCAGGACCGCCGTCAGCAGGACGACGACGACGCGCAACGGGCCGGCGGAGCTCGTCTGCTGCTGCAGCACTTCGAACGGTCGTTTCTTGGTCATCGGGTCCTCCCGACCTTCTCTCGATCTCGTACTCGCATCACGACTCCTGTCCGTGGTGTTGACTGGTCGACGCTCCCCACCCTACGTCGACACGCCGGCGCGCATTCGTCGCACGGGGACCGTGCGAGCCACGACGGCGGCGATCGACGGCATCGGCTCGGGCACGCTCAGGGTGTTCGGCACCCTCACGGTACCAGGGCACGTCGTGCTGTCGAAAGGGCCAAACGCACGACAGCCCGCCGCGGCATGCGGCGGGCCGTCCGCTCGGACGTTACCGAGCGTGGCCGATCAGACGATCGGCCGGATCATCGACGGATCACTGCGGGCAGGGCTGTCCCTTCCGGCCGCAGCACACCGGGTTGACGCAGTGCTCGTGCGGCGCCTGGCCGAACGACGAATGGCAGGTGGTCAGGTCACCGAAGAGATCGAGGCAGCTGAGACCGGACGACACCGTGTCGCAGCTCCAGCCCGGGTGGAAGTTCGAGGTCGGCGACACGGCGATCATCGAACGATCCGAGCAGTCGATCCAGGACGGGCAGTCGACGCCGACGTGGTAGGCGTTCGCGATCTCGTTCGAGCCGGGGCCGCGATCGCACCAGTTGTTCTTGTCGACGTTGAGAATGACCGGACGCTGCACCGGGCCGACGACCGCACCCGTGTTGACGTTGGTGAACGAGATGCAGACGTTCAGCGCCAGGCTGCCGCTGAAGGTACCGCAGCCGCAGCCCTGGCCGTCGTCTTCGATGCGAATCTGCGTGATCGGCTGCTCGCCGCAGGTGCAGGCACGCACTTCGAACTGTTGCGGGCCGGAGTCGCAGAAGACGGTGACGAGGTTCTGACCGCGCAGGCTCATGGCGCGCACCGCAACGTCGGTGACGCCGGCACCGCCGGAAAGATCGACGTCGTGGAAGCGTTCGACGATGGTGTCACCGTTGCCGGCAACGCCCGGCGGATTGGTGATCACGGGCACGCCCGAGAACTTGATCAGCTCTTTGAACACCTGCGAGCCCTGGCAGAAGAAGTTCGCGGGCAGCGGGTCGGCCGCGAAGTCGTAGAAGGTTCCGTCGCCAGTCTCCCAGACATCGGTACCAGCCTCGATGATCGGCTGACCAAAGCCGGGAGTGCCGATACAGAGCGCGAGGACGCCGAGAACCACGAGAATTCGCTGAAGCATGGGGGAGTCTCCAAAATGTCGAGCATGGAGTCGAAGTGTGATGCCAAACAAGATAGTCCGATCCAATGGTTTTATTGTCACTAACTCTGACCCACTTGTCCATGTGCGATCCCCAATTGAGCAATTTTCGAGAAATCATTCTCCGTAGCGCATTCGCTTCACTGCGTCTTGACCTCCACCTCTGAGCTTCTAGAATCACCCCACCCATGAGCTCTCGCACCAACCGACTGCTCGATGCAGCGATCGACCGTCCGCGGAGAACGATCGTCCTCGTTCTGGCGCTCGTCGGCCTCGCGCTGCCCGGGCTGCTGCGGCTCGAGCTACGCACCGACGGCCACGCGATGATTCCGCCACGTGACGAAGCGATTCGCTTCGATGCCGCGGTGCGCGACCACTTCGACCTGCGCGATCCGGTGGCGGTCCACTACCAGCCACAGGGCGGCGAGCTCTTCGACCCGTCGACGCTGGATCAGCTCGTCGAGCTCAGCGACGCCCTGGCCGCGATCGAGGGCGTCGGTCCGGAGCACCTCACGAGCCTGGCGACCGAGGCGAGCGACCGCGTCTTCCCGGGCACGCTCGACTTTCGCGCCTTGCTCGATCCGCTGCCGGCGACGCCCGCGGACCTCGAGCGCCTGCGCGGCGACCTCGACGCGATCCGCTTGCTCGACGGCACGCTGGTCGGACTCGATCGGCGCTCGGCGCTGCTCGTCGTCGGAGTGCCCAATCTCTCACCCGAGCGCGCCGCGCACAGCGCCGAGCGGATCGACCTCTACCGCGAGATCCTCGAGGTGGTCAAGCCGTTTCGCGCGACCAGTGCTGCGCGCAGCGACTCGGCCGCACCGCCGGCCGAGATCTCAGTGGTCGGCGCGCCGGTGGCCGAGTTCCTGCTCGGGCTGCACGTGCTCGAGGATCTGGCTCTCCTGCTGCCGCTCGCCCTGACCGTGATCGCGCTGGTCCTCTTCGCCGGCTGTCGCCGTGCCTGGGGGGTCATGCTCGGGCTGTCCGAAGTCGGCGCCTGCCTGCTCTTCGTCTTCGGCGTGATGGGCTGGCTCGGGATTCCGGTCTACCTCACGACGGCCGTGCTGCCGGTGATCCTGACCACGCTCGGCCTGGCCGACGAGATCCACATCGTCTGGCACTACCAGCATCTGCTCGGCACGGCGCGGTCGACGAACTCGTTGACAGAGAGTCGGGCGGTCGTGCGCCGCACGCTGCGCGAAATGGCGCGGCCGATCACCCTGACGTCGATCACCACCTCGCTCGGATTCCTCTCCTTCACCACGTCACCGATCGAGCCGGTCCGGGTCTTCGGCGTCTTCGCCGCGGTCGGCATCGCCTTCTGCCTGCTGTGGTCGTTCACCGTCGTCCCCGCCGCCCTGGCGCTTCTCCCGGCCGAGCGACTGCGTCGCCCGCAGAGGGCGATCCTCGCGCCTCGCCAGAGAGAGTTCGCCGCGTGGCTCCGTCGGCACCGCGCGCCGGTCCTGACCGCTCTCGCGCTGGTCACGCTCGGACTCGGCGCCGGTACACCACGCCTCGTCGTGCAAGACAGCTGGCTCGACGGCTTTGCCGCCGGCAGCGCCTTCCGGCTCGCCACCGAGCGCGTCGATGCCCAGTACTTCGGCACGCACCAGCTCCTCGTCCACCTCGACTTGGCCGCAGGATTGGCTCCGGACGAGCTGCCCGCCGACATCGACATGCCGCGCGTCGGGCGCATGGGTCCCATGCTCTCGCCGTCGCTGCTGCGAGCCGTCGACGACTTCGAGAAGACTCTGCGCCAGCGAGCCGACGTCGGCGGAGTGCTCGGACCGGCCAGCCACCTGCGGACCGTGAAGTACCTGTGGCTGGCGCGGCGCGACGGCGACAGGTCGCTGCCGAGTCACGCCTTCGACATTCAGATGGTGATTGACCATTTCGACAACGCGCGGGGCGAGCACCTACGCCGTCGAGTCGTCGACGACTCGCTCGAGCGAGCCGTCGTCACCCTGTTCTTGCGCGACGCCAACTACCAGCAGGCGGCGCGGGTGATCGGCGCGGTCCGCGCGGCGGCGCGCGAGCACCTGGCGCCGCACGGTGTCGAAATCGGCTTCGCCGGCGACGTCGCGGTGTCACAGGCGATGATCCCGGCGATCGTCGAGACCCAGGTCCAGTCGCTGCTCCTCGCCCTCGCCAGCGCCCTGCTCGCGGTCTGCTGGCTCAAGCGCTCGCTGCTCTACGGTCTGGCGGCGGTCGCGCCGGCGATCGTCGCCGTGCTCTGGGTCTTCGGCCTGATGGGCTGGCTGGGCATCCCGCTCGGCGTCGCGACGTCGATGTTCTGCGCCATCACGCTCGGCATTGGCATCGACTACGGCATCCACTTCACCGACCGCATCGAGCGCGCGCACGCCGCCGGAATCACCGCGCCGATTGCCCGCGCCCTCGGCGAGGCCGGCCCGGCCATCGTCGCCGACACGGCGGCAGTCGCGCTCGGCTTCGGCCTGCTCGTCGTCTCCCAAGTGCCGGCCAATGCGCGCCTCGGCCTGCTCGTCGCCGCGGCACTCACCGCCGCCTGCATCCTCACCCTGGTCGGCCTCGGCGCGGCGCTCGCCGGCATCGGCCCGAGACCCGACCCGCCGCCGCCCTGAGCCCAGCAGTCGGACGGCCACCCGGGGCATGCCCGGCGGCCCCATGGTACTCTGCGCGCGGCGGCCCGGTGGGGCTGCCGTCGTTTCTCAGCCCTTTCTCGGGCCGTCGCCCGGCGGTCCTTTCGACGCTTCCCGCCCGCAGAACCTGCCGCGATCTGACGCATGCCCGCTCCCCTGCACGCCTGCACGATTGTCTCGAAGAACTACCTGCCGTTCGCGCGGGTGCTGGCCCGATCGTTCCGCCGCGCCATGCCCGACGGGCGCTTCGTCGTCCTGCTGGTCGACCGCGTCGACGACGCCTTCGACCCAGCCGCCGAGCCGTTCGAACTGCTCGAGGTCGAGGCGCTCCCGAATCTTCCCGCGCCGCGGCACTTCCTCTTCAAGTACACGCTGCTCGAGGCCAACACGGCGGTCAAGCCGTTCTTCCTCGAGCACCTGCTGGACGCATTAGACCTCCAGAACATCGTCTACTTCGATCCCGACATCTGGATCCTCGGCTCGTTGGATGCCCTCGCCCGACACGTCGCGAGTCACTCGGTCGTTCTGACACCGCATCTCACCGATCCGATCGACGATGACGCCTATCCCGGCGAGCAAGCGATCCTGCAGTCGGGCTCTTACAATCTCGGCTTCATCGCTCTTCGCAACGACCAGGTGGCGCGCCGCCTGCTGCGCTGGTGGCAGCAGCGCCTCGACGAGAAGTGCCTGGTGCGCATCGCCGACGGACTGTTCGTCGACCAGAAGTGGATGGACCTCGCGCCCGGGCTGTTCGGCGACGTCCTGGTGCTCGACGACCCGGGCTACAACATCGCCTACTGGAATCTCCACGGACGGCGCGTTCACCTCGACGACGAGCCCGACACGGCCGAGGCCTCGGCCGACCTCACCGAAGGCGTCGGTCTGCGCGCGACGGTCGAGGCGCGCAGCGGCGAGCACGAGCTCGTCTTCTTCCACTTCAGCGGGATCCAGCCCGAGAGCCTGCACGGCGTCTCGAAGCACCAGGATCGCTTCACGCTCGACGATCTCGACGGCGCCGCGACGCTGTATCGACACTATGCGGACGCGCTGGTCGCTGCCGGGTACCACGACTGTCGCCCGTGGCCCTACGCCTTCGGCCGCTTCTCGAACCAGGCCGCGATCCCCGACGCGGCACGCTCGCTCTTCCACCAGGCGAGCCGGGCACAGCGTGGCCGCTGGGGCGACCCATTCGACGCCGCGGGCGACGCGAGCTACTACCGCTGGATGCTGGCACCGTCGGGCAAGAGCTCGCTCAGCCGCCTGCTCGACCATCTGCACGCCGTGCGCCCCGACCTCCAGAGCGCGTTTCCCGACCCGCACGGAGCCGACCACGACGCCTATCGCTCCTGGCTCCTCGACGTCGGCCGGGTCGTGCTCAAGCTCGACGACGCGCTGCTCGCCGCACTCGATCGTCCAGCGAGAGAACCGCTTTCACTGCGGGCGAAAAATCGCCTGCGGCGAATCTGGCATTCGCCAACGGGCCTGCGCCTGCGGGAGGCCACGAAACGCCGTCTCGGCGGCGAGCGGACACGCGCTCTGCGCCGCCTCGTCGACCGTCGGCGTCCGAGACCCGCGAGCGGTCAGCCGGCCGATCCGGAGCTGCGGCTCGAGCAGCTCGGGGTCAATGTCGTCGGCTACTTGCGCGCCGAGACCGGCATGGGGGAAGCCGGACGGAGCATCGCGCGTGCCGTCGAGGTCGCGGGGCTGCCGCTCGGCCGCCACGCGCTCGAGCTCGGTGTCGTGGCGCGCCAGGACGATCGATCGATCGGATGTTTCGACGACGAGCTCCGCCACGACATCAATCTCTTCGTCGTCAACGCCGACCAGGTCGCCACGGTCCACGACCATCTCGGTGCCGAGGTCTTCGCGGGCCGGATCAACATCGGCCTGTGGCTGTGGGAGTTGCCCGACTTCCCCGCCGCGCTGCATCCCGCGTTCGCGCCGTTCGACGAAATCTGGACGCCGAGCAGCTTCTGCGTCGACGCGCTCGCCGCCGTCTCGCCGGTTGCAGTCCGGCGCATGCCGCTCCCGGTCGACGTGCCAACCCCGTCGACGGTGCCAGGCTCCGTCCTCGAGACTGGCGCCGTCCTCGAGCCCGGCGACCGGAGCATGCTCGACCAGCTCTCGCTCGACGACGACACCTTTGTCGTCTTCTACATGTTCAACTACCTCAGCGTCTTCGAGCGCAAGAATCCGCTCGCCGCCGTGGATGCGTTCCGCGACGCCTTTGGAGACGACCCGTCGAAGCGCCTCGTGCTG
Organism: Acidobacteriota bacterium; assembly: GCA_039194425.1. Taxonomy (GTDB): domain Bacteria; phylum Acidobacteriota; class Thermoanaerobaculia; order Multivoradales; family J023; genus JAUIJL01. The sequence continues at coordinate 477,245 of JBCCVZ010000002.1, forward strand.
AAGACCTCTCAGCACGACTTCGCGCCCGACGAGCATCGACTCTTGCTCGAGGCGATCGCCGGTGCCGCCAACATCGTCACCCTCGACGACTACCTCGAGCGTGCGGCGATCGACGCGCTGCTCGACCGCTGCGACGTTTACCTCTCGCTCCACCGATCCGAGGGCTACGGCCTCACCGTCGCCGAAGCGATGGCGCGCGGTAAGACCGTCGTCGCCACTCCGTGGTCTGGTGTGGTCGACTTCTTCGATCTCAACAACGGCTTGCCGGTCCGCTACGACCTGGTCGAGCTCACCGAAGCGGTTGGCCCCTACCCCGCCGGCAGCCGGTGGGCGGAGCCCGACGTCGCCCATGCCGCCGAGCTCCTGCGTCGCGCGGCCGACGACGACGGGCTGCGTCGTCGGCTCGGCGAGCGAGCGCGGCGCACGATCGCCGACGAGCTCTCGGTCGAGGCGGTCGCCACGCGGCTCCGCGGCCAGGTCGATCGCCTGGTCCGACAGGCCGCGGTCCTGCAGCCTCCGCGGCGCCCCGCCTGATCCCTCGAGATCGCGACGGCCGAGATCTCGAGGTTCGTCTCGCCCCGGCAGCCTCTCGGGCAGCCCCGCACGCGGCGCACTTCGGCCTATACAGAGAAAATCTCACAGACTCCCCCTTGCGCCCGCCCCGCGTGTTGTAGAAACTGACATCATCATTTTCTGCTCGCAGTCGGCATCAGGGCCCACTCACACGATCTGGCACGCCTCCACGTTGCGAGCGTCGATTCGGAGGAGCGCTCGGGAGATACCATGGATGTGATTCTGACCATATTTGGCTGGCTCTTCTTTGGCGTCGGCGGCATCGCGTCGATCATCGGTGGACTCTGGCTGCTCGGCCTCGCCTTCGGCGCTGGAATCTTGTGGGGACTCGGCTACCTCTTCGTCCCGTTCGTCTCGCTCTTCTTCATCGTCAGCCACTGGCAGGAGGCCAAGAAACCCTTCCTGCTCCAGCTCGGGGGCGGCATCGTGGCGTTCCTCGGGATTCTGCTGATCGGGGTCTCGGCACCCGATCAGGTGCCCTTCGGACTGGGTGAGCCCGACGACGACTGGGCCTACTACGAAGACGAGACCGACGAGGTCTACGCCTGGGAATCCGAGGACGACGCGAACGGAATCGAGCAGCTCAAGCCGCGCGAGGAGTGGACGCCGCCGCAGCCGAGCAATCGCCTCGACGACCGGCGCCGCGCTCCGTTGCCGTCGAGCGTCGACTTCGACGACGCGACGAAGCTCCTGGGCGAGAAGGTTCGCGTCGTCAAGGTGAGCGGTAACCGATTCGAAGGGCGCCTCGACCGCGTCGACGACGGCTCGATCGAGGTCGTGATGTACTCAGGCGCCGGGCGGATGAATGTCACGATCTCGGCCCACGACATCGACCGCATCGAGCTGATCGACCGCTGAGCGTCTCTCAGACACACGACAGCCCGCACACCGTGCCGGCCTGCGGGCTGTCAATCGAGGCAACGTCCGGCCCGAGGATTTTCGGGCTCGTCGCTCGGCGGCGAGTCAGGTCGCCGAGACGGTGCGTCAGTGCGCCGCGAGAAGCTCGGCGCGAGAGAAGAAGAACGCGGTCTCGAGCGCGGCGTTCTCGTCCGAGTCGCTGCCGTGGATGGCGTTCTTCTCGATATCGGTACCGTAGAGGTTGCGGATCGTACCCTCCTCGGCCTCGTTGGAGTTGGTGGCACCCATCACGGCGCGCAGGTGCGGGACCGCGTCGTCGCGCTCGAGCGACGCCGCGAGCACCGGACCGCTGGTCATGAAAGCGACCAGGTCACCGTAGAAGGGGCGCTCGGCGTGCACTTCGTAAAACGCCTTCGCCTGGGTCTCGGTGAGGCGCAGCATCTTGACGCAGCGCACGGTGAAGCCCTCGCTCTCGAGGTGGGCGAGGATCTTGCCGGCATTGCCCGCCGCGACGGCGTCGGGCTTGATGATGGTCAGAGTTCTCTGCATCGATCGGTCTCCCGGATCGTAGTGTTTTCGGTCGATCGCCGCCCGGAGGCGGCGGTGGATCATCAAGTCTCGCGGTCGAGTCTCAGCCAGGGCTCTCGGCCGAGGTGTCTCGGTCAGTCGATTGCTCGATCGGCGGGTCAGTCCGCTGGCGATGGCTCGTGGGAATGCCTCGATGCGAGGGGAACGAGCTCGCCGTCGGGTGTGTCGAGGCGCCAGACGTCGCCGACCACCTCGAGGGCACCGTCCGGCCCGAGCAAGACGGCCGAGCCGGCGGCCAGGCCGAGTCCCCAGGTGACGCCGGGCTCTGCGAGCAGGCGCCTCAGGCGTCGATCGTGGTCGACATCGAAGTTCGCCTCGACGACCGCGGTCGGCAGCCAGCCGAACCCGTCGAGGATCGAGCCACCGCGCAGGTCGCGGGTCCGCCGTCCCGCCGCCTGGGCGGCCGCGGCGATCGCCACGACCAGACCGCCGGGCCGGGCCAGCTGAACGTGCAGCGCCTCGAGGGCCGGGCTGTCGCGCAGGGCGTCGAGCAGCTGATCGGCGACACCGCCGCCGAGATAGACGGCAGCGACCTGCGCGATGCGCTCGAGGTTGCGGCCTCGCCGCGCGTCCCGAGGGCGGTAGATCGGCAGCAGCTCGACGTCGCGCTCGAAGGTCGCACGCAAATAGTCGCCGAAGTGTTTGCCGTACTCGGTCGAGCCGCTGGCGGCGGGCAGGAATCCGATGGCTCCGTCGCCGCAGCGTGCCAGCCACGCCTGGTCGGCACTCTCGGTGTCGCCAAAGCTGAACTCGCCACCACCGAGAAGCGCCAGCCAACCGTCGCCGGGTCCACGCAGCCTGTCCATCGTCTCGCCGCCCTCTCCGTCAGGCGCCGAGTGCCTTGGCCATGGTCGAACCCATCTCGCCCGGCGACTCGACAACATGCAGGCCGTGCTCGCGCATCGCCTCCATCTTGTCCTCGGCGCCGCCTTCACCGCCCGAGACGATCGCTCCGGCGTGTCCCATGCGGCGTCCCGGCGGCGCGGTGCGACCGGCGACGAAGCCGACGACCGGACGGTCATAGTTGTCGGCGATCCAGGCGGCGGCCTCTTCTTCGGCCGTGCCGCCGATCTCGCCGATCAAGATCACCCCGTCGGTGTCCGGATCCTCGGCGAAGGCCGACATAACGTTGATGAAGCTGGTGCCGTTCACGGGGTCACCGCCGATGCCGACGCAGGTCGACTGACCGAGGCCGACATTCGACAGCTGCCACACCGCCTCGTAGGTCAAGGTGCCGGAGCGCGACACGACGCCGACGCGGCCGGGGGTGTGGATGTGGCCCGGCATGATGCCGATCTTGGCCTGCCCGGGGGTGATGACCCCGGGGCAGTTGGGACCCACCAGGCGGCTCGGTCGATCGGCGAGGAAGGCGTCGACCTTGAGCATGTCGTTCACCGGAATGCCCTCGGTGATGCAGACGATCAGCTCGATGCCGGCGTCGGCTGCTTCGAGGATCGCGTCTGCGGCGAACGGCGGTGGGACAAAGATCATCGTCGCGTTGCACTCGGTGCGGGCGCGCGCCTCGGCGACGCTGTCGAAGACCGGAATGCCCTCGACCTCCTGCCCGCCCTTGCCCGGAGTCACACCGGCGACGACCTGCGTTCCGTAGTCGCGGCAGCCGAGGGCGTGGAAGGTGCCCTCCGTGCCGGTGATGCCCTGCACGAGCAGGCGCGTGTCATTTGAAACCCAGATCGACATCAGCCTTGTCCTCCCGCCGCGGCGACCAATTTCTCGGCCGCGTCGTCCATGTCGGTCGCGACGACGAAATCGAAGTCGGCGTCGGCGAGGATCTGGCGTCCCTGCTCGACGTTCGTGCCTTCGAGGCGAACGACCACCGGCAGCTCGACGCCACCGAGCTCCTCGAGCGCGCCGACGACGCCGCGAGCGATACGGTCGGTGCGCGCGATGCCGCCGAAGATGTTGATCAGCACCGCGTTCACCGCGGGATCGTCGACCAGGATCTGGAAGGCCGCCTTGACGGCCTCTTGGCTGGCCGAGCCGCCGACATCGAGGAAGTTCGCCGGCTCACCGCCGTAGAGCTTGATGATGTCCATGGTCGCCATCGCCAGCCCGGCGCCGTTGACCATGCAGGCGATGTCGCCGTCGAGCTTGATGTAGTTGAGGCCGAACTCGGACGCGCGAACCTCGAGCGGATTCTCCTCCGCCAGGTCGCGCATCGCAACGATGTCGCGGTGCCGGAACAAAGCGTTCGAGTCGAAGCTCATCTTGGCGTCGAGCGCCAGGACGTCGCCGTCGCCGGTGATCAACAGCGGGTTGATCTCGGCGAGCGATGCGTCCGTATCGAAGAACGCGCGGGCCAGGCCCTGGAACAGAGCCGCGGCCTTGCGTGCCGTCTTGCCCTCGAGGCCGAGCGCGCCCGCGACGCGGCGCGCCTGGTAGGGCTGGAGTCCGAGAAACGGATCGAAGTGCTCGCGGACGATGGCATCGGGGTCTTCGGCCGCGACCTCTTCGATGTCCATGCCGCCGGCGCGCGACGCCATGAGCATCGGTCGGCGCTCTTGCCGATCGAGCGTCACCGCCAGGTAGAGCTCGTGAGCGATGTCGACCGCCTGCTCGACCAGCACCTTGCGGACTTCCTGGCCCTCCGGCCCGGTCTGCGGCGTCACCAGCTGCATGCCGAGAATCGCCTCGGCATGGGCCTGCGCCTCGTCGGGCGAGCCGGCGAGCTTGACGCCACCGCCCTTGCCGCGACCACCGGCATGGATCTGCGCCTTGACGACGCATCGGCCGCCGAACTCTTCGCAGATCGCGCGTGCCTCCGCCGCGTCGGCCGTCACTTTGCCGGTCGGAGTCGGCACGTCGTACCGGCGCAGGATCTCCTTCGCCTGGTATTCGTGGATCTTCAAGACTGCCTCCTCGATGAGGGGTGGGAGAGATGTCTGAGAGGCCGCAGCGAGCCGCGCCGCGTCCCGAACGGAGACTGCGCGTCTCGGAAGGGTCGGGAGCGAGCAGGGGATGGTGCGGGCGCACCTCGGCCGGGGAGCCGGGAGCGTATCACTCGAATCGCGCGCAACCAAGCGACGGATCGTCGAGTCGCGGCCGCCTTCGGCCGGGCTCACTCCGCTCGTTGCCCCGGCGACTTCGACTGATACTCTCGCCGATGCCGCATGCGGCGCAGCGAGCCCACACGATGGATATCCCGTTCCCCGACCCTCGCCTGGCCGACGAGCACGGGCTGGTCGCCCTCGGAGGCGACTTCAGGCCACAGCTCCTGGTCGCCGCCTATGCCCGAGGCATCTTTCCGTGGCCATCGCGCGAGATCCACCACGCTTGGTTCTCGCCCGATCCCCGCATGGTCCTCGAACCGGCTCGCTTCCGCCCTGGCCGAACCCTGCGCAAAGTGATCCGACGCGGCGGCTTCTCCATCACCTTCGATCTCGCCTTCGACGCGGTGATCGACGCCTGCTCGACCGTACCGCGCAGCGGTATGCCGGGCACCTGGATCGTCGACGAGCTGATTCAAGGCTTTCGCGAGCTGCATCGCCTGGGGGTCGCTCACTCGGTCGAGACCTGGCGCGACGGCGAGCTGGTCGGTGGCCTCTACGGCATCTCACTCGGCGCCATGTTCACCGGCGAATCGATGTTCTTCCGCGAGCCCAACGCATCCAAGGTGGCGCTCGCCGCCCTCGTCGACCGCGTTTCCGGATGGCGCTTCCGCTTCATCGACTGCCAGGTCTACACCGAGCACATGGCGCGCCTCGGCGCCCGCGAGTGGCGCCGCGACATCTTTCTCGACGAGCTCGACAAGGCGCTCGAGGTCGAGACCCGGATCGGTCCTTGGACCGACGACGCGAGGCCCGAAGACGGTCCGCCCGAGGGCAAACTCACCCGAGACCTCAAGCCGGCCCGCGACGGCGGGCCGGCTTGAGCCGTCGTTCGAGTGTCAGGGCGCCGGATAGACGTACGACGCGCCGAAGCCGAGCGGGATCCCGAGGCTCCAGTACAGGATCAGGAAGAGGGTCCAACTGACCAGGAAGACGATGCTGTACGGCAGCATGATCGAGGTCAGAGTTCCGATGCCGGTCTTCTTGTAGTAGCGCTGGCAGTACACGACGACCAGCGGGAAATACGGCATCAGCGGCGTGATGATGTTCGACGACGAGTCGCCGACGCGGTACGCCGCCTGCGTCAGCTCGGGCGAGATGCCAACCTGCATCAGCATCGGCACGAAGATCGGCGCCAGCAGTGCCCACTTGGCCGACGCCGAGCCGACGAAGAGGTTGACGAACGCGGTGAGGAAGATGATGCCGAAGATCGTCACCGAGCCGGGAAGCGCCAGCTCGCGCAGCACCGACGCACCCTTGAGCGCGAGCAGCGCGCCGATGTTCGACGCACCAAAGGCATGCACGAAGAGCGCGCAGAAGAAGGCCATGACGATGTAGTACGACATGCCGTTCATCGCCTTGGTCATCGCGTCGATCATGTCTTTCGACTTCTTGAACACGCCGGCGACGGTGCCGTAGACGACGCCAGGAATCAGGAAGAGCAGAAAGATGAGCGGCACGATCGACTGCATGATCGGCGCCTGGAACGAGTTCAGCGAGCCGTTGGCGTCGCGGAACGGCGAGTCGGCGGGGATCAACATGAGCACCAGCACGACCAGGCCGCCGATCATCGCCAGCGACGACCACACGAACGCCTTCTTCTCGCGCGGCTCGATCGACCCCATGTCGGGTACCTCTTCGGCGTCGTCGTCGACCGGCGAAGTCTTCTCGAGCCGCGGCTCGACGATGCGGTCGGTGACGAACCAGCCCAGCGCGATGATCAACACGCTCGAGATCGCGGTGAAGAAATAGTTACACAGCGGGTTCACCAGCTTGTCGGGGTCGAGGATCTGCGCCGCTGGCTGAGTGAAGCCCTGCAGCAACGGATCGAGAGCCGAAGGCATCGGATTGGCGCTGAATCCGCCGGAAACCCCGGCGAAGGCCGCGGCGATGCCGGCGACCGGATGGCGCCCCGCGGCGTGGAAGATGATGCCGCCGAGTGGAATCACCAGCACGTACCCGGCGTCGATGGCGCTGTGGCTGAGCAGCCCGACCAGGATCACCATCGGCGTCAGCAGCCAGCGCGCGGTCCACGACAGCATCCACTTGATGCTGGTGTTGAAGAAGCCGGCCTCGTCCGCGACGCCGACGCCGAGCATCGCCACCAGGACGACCCCGAGGGGGGCGAAGCCGGTGAAGATGGTCACCATGTTGGACAAGAAGGCCGTGAGCGCCGCGCCGGTGAGCAGATTGTTGATGACGATCGCCTCACCGGTGCGCGGGTCCAGCTCTTGAAAGGACACCGGCGCCAGGAGCGCGGACAGAACCCAGACGATGAAGAGAGAGAACAGGAAGAGCATCGCCGGATCGGGCAATTTGTTGCCCACGGTCTCGATGCCAGCGAGGGCACGTTCGAGAAATCCGGACTTGGACGGCGCAGACGAGTTCTTGGCCATGAACGGGGTCACTCGCGGTCGATCACAGGAAGGGGGCGGAAGCGCGCTCGGAGCGTACCACTTCACGCCCGACGACCGGCACCAAGGCCGCGACTCGCGGCCTTGGTGGCGTCAGACGCGCCGAAGCCGGGATCGAGTGGCGGTCGCCGGGCGCCGCCTCCCCCCGCGCCGTCCCCTCTCGGGCATGCGCCCGGGCCTCAGTTCGGCACCGTGAGGTCGGTCCACGGACCCCAAACGGTCGTGCCGTTCAGCGACGACTGCTCGCGGAAGTAGAGACCGCCCGTGCCCCAGGTGAACATGATCAGGCGGGAGCCGGTGGCACGGATCGCCTCGAGATCACTCGTCACGAGGCCGCCGAAGCTGTCGTTGCCCCAGCCCCACGACTGCTCGTACAAATAGTCGGCCGCGCTGGTTGTCGAATCTCGGACGAAGAGGTGCAGGTACCCATTGGGCTTGCGCGCGGCGGCGGGCGGATGGGTGGTCGAGCCGGTGACATACGCACCGTTCTGGATCAGCTGGTCCAGGGTGCTGCGCACGGCCCACTCGGTCGCCCCTTCCTTGACCAGCGCTGGCGCTCCCTCCAGGGACGTTCCCTGCGGGTCCCAGTTCTCAGGCGTGTAGCTGCCAGAGCCCGAGGCGGGCATGCGGTAGAGGTTGTAGTCGGTTCCGGCGACATAGGCGTCGACACGACCGTCGGTGCTGCGCGTGACGGCTGCCGGGGAGCCGAGCACCTTGCCACCCAGCCGTGACCAGCCGCCGAAAGAGCCAGTACTGGTCTGCGATGCGACGTTAAGCGCATCGTCGCTCGCCAGGCGAGCGAAGACTCGCAGGCGGTTAGCGGCCGTGTCGAGCGCGACCCCGGCACTGCCGATCATCTTGTCGGCGAACCAGCTCCAACCGCTCCAGCCGCCGCCGCTGGTGTCGCGCCGCTTGTAGTAGAGCGTACCGTCGAGACCTCGGACGAACGCGTAGACGCGTCCTGAGCCGTCGCGAGCGATCGTCGGCGAGCCGGCACAGGTGCCGCCCAGAATCACCCACGGCGTCCAGGTGCCCGACGCGTCGCGCCGACGGTGGACCAGCCGTCGGGTACCGCGGGCACAGGTCAGCAGCTCGAGCGAGCCGTCGGCATGAGCGATCGCGTCGGGGGCGAAATCGTCACGGCGAAACCATTCGTTGTAGTCGAGATCGACGCAGTCGCCGCCGGCGCTGTGGGTGCAACCCGACCACGGCTCCGGCACCACCGCGGAGCCGCCGCTCGGACCGAAGGCGCCTCCGTTGTATCCGACGGTCGCGCCCTTGTAGAGCACGAAGTGGAGATGGACGCCGGTGGCGCCGGATCCGCTCATTCCCGCGGTACCGAGCTTCGTGTCCGGATCGACCTCGTCGCCGACCGCGACATCGAGGGTCTCGAGGTGGGCGTAGAAGCTCTGGTAGCCGTTGAAATGCTCGATCATCACGCTGTTGCCGTAGGGCTCCCAGCCGCCCGCCAGGTCGGCCGAGAGGATCACTCGGCCGGGCGCGATCGGGTGCACCGGCTCGTGGCGCGGCAGCATCCAGTCGATGGCGAAGTAGTCCTGGGTGCCGATGTTGTCGTGCTTGTAGCAGCCGTAGCCGCAGCCGTTGCGGAAGCTCTTCCCGCGCTGCCACGGCGGGGTGATGGTGAAGCCAATGTCTTTGGCGACGCCGTTGCCTCCGGGCGGCGTGACGCCGGCCTCGGCGAGGGCGAGCGGCAAGGTCATGACGAAGAGAGCGGCGAGGACGGTGAGTCCACGGCGGGCGGTTCTGCGGCGAGGGACGGTGGGCTGCATGGGTCGAGCTCCTCGGGTCGATGCGCCGGAGCGCACTAGGTCTGCGGGGGTCGAAGGACAAAGAAGTCGGCGAGAATTCCGCCGCGACCCCCTCACTCCCTGGCCTCGACCTCTCCGCAACACCCGGCGACCGCATTCCAGCCGACTCCAGACTCACGGGTTCCCACGGCTCGTCACATCGCGACGGCCTTCGTCAGGCCTCGATCCGATGGAGCCGATCGGCGTCAGCAGCAGCTTGCCGTCGCCTCGTCGCTCTCGGACGGCGCGCAGTCGAAGAGACCGAAATGCCGGCTTCGATCCCCCACCACGTCGAAGAAGCGACCGAACCGCGTCTCGTCGACCATCGCCGCCGAGTTTCCGCACACCAAGAGCGGACGATCTCGCTCGAACACGTGGTGGTCGTCGAGCACGAACGCGTCCTCCATACCCTCAACTCCACCCCGATAGTAGGCCACCTGCCCATAGTCCTCGCAGCGGTCCTCGAGGCTCGTGAGCTTGAACGCCCGAATCGTCTTCGAGGTGAACTGAGCCGTGCCCAGCCGCCGCCGGATCGACACGTCTTCGACCTCGATCCTGCTCGACGCCACAGTCCGGACGTCGAGCCAGCCACAGCCCGCCATCAGGCGCCGGAAGTCCTCGTCATAGAGCGCGCCACCCAAACACTCCCCCACCAGCTCGGCGTCCTCCCGCACAGCGCGCGGCAGTCGACGATCGCAGAACACATCCGAAAAGTAGAGCTCGCCACCCGGCTTCAGGACGCGATAGATCTCGCGAAACACGCGCTCCTTCTCGGGCGCCAGGTTCAGGACGCAGTTCGAGATCACCACGTCGACCGACTCATCGGCGATGCCGAGCGCGCCGAGATCCTCGATCAGGCCTCGTTCGAATCGCGTGTTCGGCCGCGCGTAGCCGAGGCGGCGGGCATGCTCGTCCTCGTGACCGCGCGCCACCGCCAGCTGCTCGTCGGTCATGTCGACACCGATGACGGTCCCCTCCTCGCCCACCAGAGCCGAAGCGACGAACACATCGCGCCCCGTGCCGCAGCCGAGGTCGACCACGCGGCATCCGTCGAGCGCCGCCGGCAAGGGCGAGCCGCAGCCGTACGAACGCGTCAAGATCTCGTCCGGCAGCAGCGCCAAGACCGGCTTATGATGCGCGGGAACGGACTCTTCGGGACAGCAGGCGCTCGTCTTGAGGTCGGCGCTCGTCGCCAACACGCGGCCGTAGTAGTCGCGCACAGCCTCGTGGGTCGGATGCTCGATGTCGTGGGGGCTCGTCGGCGCATCGGGCAGAAGGTCGGTTCGGGTCATCACAGTCTCTCGTCGAGGAATGAATGCGTGCGGGGATCGCGCGCGAGGGCGTCGTAGGTCTCTACGACGCGTCGACCGCCGTGGATCGGCCGTCGACGGCCCGATCTTGCTCCAGCGCCGTGCCCAGCGCAAGCGCCCCGATCTCGGCCAGCCGGAGGCGACAGATCGACCCTGTCCAGGCGCTGCGCCGTCACGTCGGGAAACCGCCGGACCAGGGCTTCGACGCGATCGCGCGCGCTTTGCGGCCACAAGACCCGTGGAAGATCGGCACCCACCTGGTCGAGAGTGTGAGTCAATCCATAGAGCATGGTCAATTTGAACTGAATATGAACAATTTGCTTGACATTTCACGCATGGACGGTCAATATGTTGAGAATCAAAGTGTAAGTAGGCGAAATCCGTCTCGTCTGCTCCCATGATTCTTCCATGGTCCCCGATCACGGAACACTCCTCGGCGAGTGAACACTGGAGGCTTGTCATGACGACGAACAGAAAGCTTTTCTATGGATGCTTAGGCATCCTTCTCGCGGCCTGCGTCTTCGGTCCGGGCAGTGCCTGGGCCCAGGGCGCTCCGTGCGTGATCCCGATCAATCCCGACGGTTCTGTGACGCTTCCGCCCGAGGGATGCGCGTACCAGACGCCGACTCAGATCCATGCGCTTCTCGACGGCCTGCCCGATGGAACGGTGATCCACGTTGGCGCGTCGCATGGCAGCTTCCTGTGCGAGAGCCGGCTCGAGCAAGGTTGCACCCTCGGTGGCGGCAGCCTCGGAGGCACAATCGAGACGTCTTCGTCGACCGTGACTCTCACCTTCGACGACAACAATGGCTGGACACGCACCGCGGTCGTCCCCGCAGACTTCGAGGTCCACACGGGACAGCAGTACGCCACCCAGAGCAACTTCCCGACCCGAATGGTCCGCCTCTCGGGATCGATCTCCTTCGCCAACGACCCGGACTTCGCCGAGATCTCGATCTCGGCAGGATCCGCCGCCGGCTTCCCCGGCGACGGGTACACCTTCATCAACCACCTCGGCAACGGCAAGGCCGAGCTGTCGAGCGAGTTCAACCTCGGCGGCACGATGCACTTCGTCGGCACGCCAGGCGGACGTCTGCAAGGCGTGAGCGCCACGTTCGATTTCGACACCGTCGTCGCCGCTCAGGACGATTGCAACTGAGCGAGACGCCCTTAGCCGTGCCGACCTGTGCCCTCGGCTCGGCGACCGTCTGAGCGTTGGGCCGCTCGACGCCAGACTTTGAACTCGAAGGTCAGACTGAATGGCGGACTCGGTTCATCCGACTCTGGCATTCGCAACTCCACCATTCAACATCGCGCGTCGACGGTCGTCGACGCGCAGATTGAGGTCTTGCCATGTTCTCTCGAGCTTTGTTTTCCCTACGACCGCATTCCAAAAAAAGTCTCCATGCCGTCCTGATCGTCGCGATCTCACTCGGCGCGTTCTGGAACGGCACTTCAGTCGTCTTGGCCGCGGCCGCCATCGACCCGTGTGTCGTTCCACCGGGCTCGCCGCTGCCTCCCGTCGGGTGCACGTACAAGACGAGTCACGAGCTCCACGCAGAGCTCAACGCCCCGGGTGCCGGCCCGGTCGTCTTTATCGACGCCGAGCACGGCCGTTTCGAGTGCCCTCCAGGTCTGACGTGCGTCTTCGAGGGTGGCAACCTCGGGGGCCAGGTCGACTTCGCTCACTCCAGCGTGCACCTTCGCTTCTCCGACGATTCTGGCTGGTCGAAAACCATCACGGTCCCGACCGACTTCGAGGTCCACACCGCACAGGCTCAACCGACGCAGGCCGAGTTTGAAACTGAGATGGTCCGCCTGTTGGGCGCGATTGCGGAGGGCGACGAGACGTTCGAGGTGCTCGAAATCACCGCCGGAACCGCCTACGGGTACAAGGGCGATGGCTTCACACAGTTCGAGCAGCACAGCGACACCGGCGTGATCGTCAACAGTCACTTCAACCTCGGATTCTCGATCCGCATCGTCGGTACGCCGGGCGGTCGGTTCGATGGCGTCGATGGATCGTTCGACTTCAACACGACTGTCCAGGCCATCGCCGACAATCCGTAGACTGGGTTGAGCCAGCTGGCCGAATCCAAGTCCCCGCCGTGTGATTCGGTCGCTTCGAATCCACGCGACCGGCCTCCCTGCGGCGAGGGAGCTCCATCGTGAGATCGACGCCGCGGCTCGTCGCCTGGGCGACGAGCCGACCCCGGCGAGCGCTGGCTTTGGTCGCCCTGCTGACGGCGGCGGCCGTGCCGGGGCTGGCGCGGCTCGAGCTGGCGACCGACGGGCGGGCTTTGGTCCCGGCGAGCGCACCGGAGGTCGCGCACGATCACTCGATCCGTGGCCTCTTCGATGTGCGGGATCCACTCGTCGTCGTGCTACGCCTGCCCGACGGCGTCTCTCCGGCGGATGTCTTCGAGCCGTCCATCCTGGCCGTCGTCGACGAGCTCACGACCGAGCTCGTCGCGCTCCCGGAGATCGGCCCGGAGCATGCGCAGAGCCTGGCCACCGAGGCCGGGCTCGAGCCATTGCCCGGGACGTTCCGCTTTCGCACGCTGCTCGATCCCCTGCCGACCACCAACGACGCGGCGAGCGCTCTGCGTCGCGACCTCGAAGCCATTCGACTCTACGACGGCGTCCTCGTCTCCTTCGACCGGCGCAGCGCCGCGGTAGTCGTCGGCGTGCCGGCACTGGACCGAGGAGCCGTCGATCGCTGGCGGCTCCTGCGGCGGGTGCGCACAGTCGTCGAGGCAGTCCAGGCCCGCGCCGAAGAGCCGGCCCGCTCCGCGCTCGACGTGTCGATCGTCGGCGCTCCAGCGGCCGAGGCGCGCCTCGGGCGCCAGGTCCTCCACGACCTCGGGCTGACGCCTTGGCGCGGCGCCAACGAGCTCGGTGAGCCCAGCTTGGGCGTCGGCATGGTGCCGCTGGCGCTGGTCGTGATGCTGGTCATTCTGCGCCTCGCCTTCGGCCGTCTCGCCACTGCCCTGCTGCCCCTCGCCACGGTCGGCCTGTGCCTGGCGATGGTCTTCGGCCTCATGGGCTGGCTCGGCGTCCCGGTCTATCTCACCAGCACGGTCTTGCCGGTGATCCTCACGGCCGTCGGCGTGGCCGACGAGGTGCATGTCTTGCACTGTCTGCGTCGACTGCGTCGACTCAGCCTCGGCGGCTCCGACGCCCCGAATAGCCTCGACTCGGTGGCTCTCGTGCGCACCACCCTCGCCGAGATGACCCCGCCGGTGGTGAAGACCTCGCTCACGACCGGGCTCGCGTTCCTGTCCTTCGGCCTGTCGCCCCTGCCACCGGTGCGCGTCTTCGGGCTCTTCGCCGCGCTCGGGATTCTCCTCTGCCTCGGCCTGTCGCTGGTCTTCGTGCCCGCCTGCCTCGTCCTGCGATCGATCGACACGTGGGTCCCGGCGGGTGCCGCCCACCGACCTCCCCGCCAGTGGTGGCAGGCGCTCGGCGAGACCATCGATCGCCGACGACGGCCGCTGCTCGCGGCCATGCTCGGTCTCGTCGCCGCCGCCGGCCTCGCGGCGCACCAGGTCGAGGTGCAAGACAGCTGGATCGATGCGTTCCCGCCCTCGAGCGACTTCGCGCGCGCCATGCACCGCTTTGACGACGATTTTCTCGGCGCGCACCAGCTGCTGGTCAGCGTCACCTACGACGCACCCTCGATCGACCTCGAGATCCGCGGCCGCGCCGTTGGCGACTCCGCGCTGCGGCTGCTCCTGACCGAGTCGCCGGCTCTCGAGAAGGCCCTTGGCAAGGAGGCCCTTGCCGACGCTGCGATCCTCCAGGATGCATGGGTCGAGCTGAAGTCGCCGCGCATGGAACGCCGCTGGTCGTCGTGGATCGAGTCGGTGCACCGCGACGGCGACGATCTCGTCCTCACGCTACCCCGACGCACCGGCTCGCCTCGGTTTTGGCTGCGCACCCGCGACGACGATCGCCTCGCACTGCGCCTCGACGTGCGGCCGCTCCACTCTCCCGGGGTGCTGAACCGGCTAAAGACATTCGAAGATCAGCTGCGGCGCCAGACCGGTGTCGGCGGTGTGCTCGGACCGGCCACGTACCTCGAGACCACCGCGTTCATGCTGCACCCCGAGCGGCCGGGATCGAGGCGGCTGCCGGAGCGAGCCGACCAGGCCCGGACCCTGTGGTCGCATTTCGGCCGCGTCCGCGGCGCCGAACGACTGGCGCAGACGATCGGGACGGAGCGCTTCGAGCGCGCCCTCGTGACTGTGTTCCTCGAGCGCTCGAACTACCGCGACACCGCACGCGTGATCGCCGCGGTCGAGGACAGCGCGACAACCCTCGAGGGCGGCGGCCACAGACCTCGACTCGGCCTGGCCGGCGATGTCGCCCTCAGCCAGGTCTTGATCGACGGGGTGGTCGACTCACAGCTCCGCTCGCTCGGCATCTCGCTGCTCGGCATCTTGATCGCCGCATCGTGGCTCGGCGGCTCGTGGCGCTGGGGCGTCGCCTGCGTCGCGGCGCCCGCCTGGTCCGTGTCAATGGTGTTCGCGCTAATGGGTGTCTCCGGGCTGCCTCTGGGTGTCGCCACATCGATGTTCGCCGCCATGGGTCTGGGCGTCGGCGTCGACTTCGCCATCCACCTGCTCGAGCAGCTTCAGACGGTGCCGCGGCGGGGCCTCGGAGACGCTCTCCGAACGGTCGGTCCCGCGCTCTCGATCGACGCACTGACCGTCGGCACGGGGTTCTCTGTCCTGGTCCTGTCCGACGTCCCCGCCAACGCGCGGCTCGGCCTGCTCCTGTGCCTCGCCGTCCTCGCCTGCCTAATCGCCACCTTGACGCTGGTCCCCTCCCTTTGGGCTCTGCTGCATCACCCGCGGCGCCGACCGACCAACAGTTCTTGAATTATTTGACTTGACCCTTGAGCGATTCCACCGTAGCATCGCTCTGCCGGCGCCGCCGGTGCCTCCCCTACCCTCCCCATCATTTCCCCGGACAATTCAACCCACTCGACCGTTCGACGACGGCTCGGGCTCGTGTCTGCATGCAGATCGCCATGCAGCGCAGGGCGGAGCTGTATTCAGCCGAGCGCGAGCCCAGAACGACGGTCGTCTTCATCCAAGGAAGTCTCCCCAATGCCTCGAGTTTCCCCCCTCTTCGGCGCGCTCGCCGCGTGCCTCACTCTTGTCGCCTCCGCTCTCTTCGTGGTTCCGGCCGCCTTCGCCTGTGCCGGCCAGGACGGTCTGATCACCGAAGAAGTCGGTGCTCTCATCGACGGCCAAGATCCGATCTTCCTCCAGATCATGGATCCCGAGACCGGCGCAATGACCAGCGTGACCCCGAACAGCGTGCCGCTCTTCATCAAGAACGGCCGCATGATGGGCGAGCTGTCGTCGATCTTCGAAGCGCTCGGCCTCGACCTCGTGTGGCAGGGCGCACCGCTCTACCGCATCACTGCGCTCAGCGACGACCTCGAGCTGGTGATGCACCTAGGCTGCCTCGATGTCGCCAAAGAGCTCTACGGCAAGAACGCCGGCTCGATCACCATGGATACGACGCCGTTCATCGCCGACCGCTACGGAGTGTCGACCAATCGGACGGTCCTGCCGGTGTCGTTCGTCGCCAGCGCAATCGGCGCCGAGGTGGCCTGGGACAACGCGACACGGACGGTGACGATCAAGCCCGGCCGCACCTGGTTCTTCGATTGGAACGGCTCGTCGGGCACCTACATCCACTACACGGACCGTCGCTACCAGGAAGCCATGGAGTGCCCGGGAACGCATCCGCTCGAGCCGATCGGATCGGTCGGCGGACGCTGGTGCGCCAGCTCGACCCAGGCTCACGGTCCGTTCACGCAGTCGATGATCAACGCCTGTGGCGGCACCGGGGCCTGCCTCAACTCGACCTGGAGCAAAAGCTACGCCGAGGGCCTGCGCGGGACCGGCCTGTGCCCGAACGGCTCGAGCTTCGATCCGTTGCTGAAGTACTGCGTCGAGTCGGTGAGCGGCCAGACGCTCGCCCTCGGTCCGTTCCCGCAGCGCTACCGCGACCGCTGTCTCGCCTACGCCGGATCGACCACCTGCAACAGTGACAAGTGGCCGACGTCGATCGTGCAACAAGTCACCGACACGGCTGACCTCACCGCGTCGCCCGCTCTCTCCTCGAGTCAGGTGGTCGACCTCTTCGAGTCGAACGGCGAGATCTTCGGTGTGCCGCTCGAGAACAACGACCTGGTGTCGGCCGGTCTCTACTCGCCGAACGGCGCCAACGACGGCAACGGCAACGGCGGCAACTACCTGCGCTCCGAGGACCCGCTGCCGCCCTTCGTCCTCTCAGGCCGGCGCCAGACCGACACGCTGGTGCGCACGGCCTATCTCCTGCTGCCGGCCTCGGTCCGCCAGAGCACTGCGTTCCTGTGGGCCGACAAGGTCGCGCAGGATCCCGAGGCATACATCCCCTACATCCAGAAGAAGAGCCAGGCGGTAGTTCTCGGCACCTTCATGGGTCCGGGTGGCATCAAGGTGGTGGGCGACGCCAAGAACCAGGCCGTCCTGCTGCGCCAGGAGCGCGAGTTCTTCAAGCTACGCACGACTCTGGCGCTGCTCGACAGCCTGAACGTGCCGGTGTCGGAGATCTTCTACTCGATCGGCGACACGGTGAAGCTGCCGGGCGCGACGCAGACCGAGCTTGACGCCAACGCCGAGATGGACCGCATCGCGGCGGTGGCGCAGGTGCGCTTCGATCGCATTCTCGACGCGGCCGGCTACGGCGCGCTCAAGCGTCCGCTCTCGTTCGGCGGCGACGAGCTCGCCCAGGTCGCCTTCGCCGACGCGCTCGGCGTTACCTACGACGCCTATGTCGTGATCCAGGATCCGACCGCCAAGCCGCGCTACGACGGTGGCCGCACGGTCGAGCAGATCGTCACCGCCAAGCTCGCCGAGGTGGGCCTGAATCGAGTCGGCTCGCCGACCGGCGCCGATCTCGAGATCTACATCCTCTCGCGCCAGGCCGGCGACGAGGCGATGAACACCGCCGCCGACCAGAGCTTCATGGCGACGGTCAACGGTCTGTCGGCGTCGCGCCGCGCCAAGTCGGTGGTCATCGACGCGCGCATCAACAACGGCGCGCTCGACACCGTCGGAGTGCCGACCGCCTGCGACTACCTCACCTGGACCGGTTGGGGCACCGGCGGCAACAACATCGGCTTCGGCCTGGCGCAGGCGAAGATCCTGAAGTACGCTAACAGTCCGGTGAACGCGAAGCGGCTGATGCTCGAGGCGATCGCGCACGACGTGTACGCCAACGGCTACGAGCAGGCTCAGCGCGGCCCGCTGAAGAGCCAGATCCAGTCGTCCTGCGGCGTCGCGTTCAACCACCATCCGGGCTACACAGAAGAGCAGGCGGACGACGTCTACTGCATCTTCAACAAGGTGACGGAATTCGTCAGCTCCAAGATGCTGGCCAAGTTCCCGAGCGGTTCGTGCATTCCGACCGGGTACTCGCAGCCGTTCAAGTTCACCGCCCAGATGTGGCGCACCTTCGAGTCCGAGGTGCACATGTGGCCGACGGTGACCACCGCCGGGGAAATCTTCGCCCCCGGCGTCTACCGCACTGGGACCGTCCCGTACGCCACCCAGACCATGTGGCACGTGCTCGACCCGATGGGACGTGGTCCTGCCGGCGCCACCATCGTCGACATGAGCTACCTGCTCGCCGAGTGAGCCGAGCGACGACCCCTGAGCACCGACTCAGGGGTCGTCGAGCTCGAGCCGTCGAAGAAGCCGGTGACTCTCGAACACGGTCAAGACGTGGATTTGGTTCTCTGCTTCCAGGATTCGGTAGACGATCCGGTAGCCGTGCTCGATCACTTCTCGCAGATCATCGCGTGGAAGCTCGGGTAGCTTGCGGCCGGCGCGCGGCATGCTCGCGGCCTGGCGCGCACGCTTCTTGAGCCGATCGACCCATGCTCGCGCCGCACCGGGCTTATCTCTCGCAATGTAGTGACCGATCGCGAGAAGGTCTTCCCGCGCGCGATCGGTCCACAGAAGCCTCACGCCGGGAACGTTGCGTCTAGCTCGAGCGCCAGGTCCTCATCGCTCACCAGCCTGCCCTGGTCCGAGTCGTCGAGGCCTTCGTGCACTGCCTTTAGGAACACCATCTCTTCGCGCAGTCGGTCGTATTCTGCTGGAGTGACGAGAACGGCCGCAGGTTGCCCGTTCTGCGTCACGACGAGGGGGCGCTGGTCTTCATGCATCTGGCGAAAGTACTGGGACGCGCGACTCTTGAAACGGGCCAGAGGAACGACATCTCTGGAAAGGCGTGGTGGTTTCATGACGACCTCGGTGTCGTAATCGAGCTGAGTTCAGGTCCGATCTTAGACCATTTTCTGGCTCGGGAACGAACGTTCCTGGTCACGACTCCGCGAGCTCGCGCAGGGCGTCGGCGGCCTCGAAGACGACGCGGCGCCCCTCCTCGATCACTTCGTCGGCGCGATAGACCTCGAGCAAACCGATCTCGCCCAGGCGGGGCCGTAGCTCGAGATCGGGCGGATGACGCTCGAGGCTCATGCAGGCGACGCGGTCTTGCAGAATGTGCATCGAGCCGACGAGCACATCGTAGAAGCCGAGCGGCTCCGGCGGATCGTCCGAGTCGTCGACCCATGCCGCCAGGCGCGCCTTCAGCTCTTCGAGGCCGTCGGCGAGCCGGTCGGGGAGCCTCGTCGACGGCCCGCGCTCCGGGGCCGCCGGCTCGGCCGCATCAACCTCGAGGCCCGGGTCGTCGAGCTCCTCCGCGGGCCGGCGCGCCAGCCGGCGCGACGCCTTGGCGGTGACGATTCCGTGGTTCAAATTCACAGCGATCACGCGATCGGCGCCGAGACGGCGACAGAGCTCGATCGGAATCGGATCGACCAGGGCACCGTCGACCAGCCAACGTCCGTCGAGTCGCATGGGCGGCAGCAGCCCGGGCATCGACATCGACGCGCGCACGGCGTCGACCAGCGGGCCGCTTTCGAAGCACAGCCGCTCACCGCTGGCGAGGTCGGTGGCGACCGCGGCGAAGCGTCGCGACAAGCTCTCGATGCGTACCGCGGCCCAGCGATCGAACAGACGAGTCAGGCGTTCTCCCTTGACCAGGCTGCCGCCGAAGCCGACGTCGAGGAAGCCGATCAGATCGCGCCGCGTCAAGTTCCGCGCCCAGTGCTCGAACGGCCCGAGCATGCGCACCGCCCAGGCCGCTCCGACCATCGCACCGACCGAGCAGCCGACGATCACACCCGGGCGGATTCCCAGATCGTCGAGCGCTCGCAGCACCCCGAGATGCGCCCAGCCGCGCGCCGAGCCGCTGCCGAGCGCCAGCCCCACCACCGGCGTTCTCCTCATCGTCGGAGTCTACCTGGTGCCGCTTGACGCCGGGCGCTACGATGAACCGATGACCGACAGCGAGCCTCGAGAGGTGCCCGGCGGCGGACCGCGGCAGTTTTTGACAACCCAGTGGAGCCTAGTGCTGGCGATTCGCCCGGGGGACGAGCACAGCGTAACGATCGCACGCCATGCCCTCGCCACGCTCTGCAGGACCTATTGGTATCCGCTCTATGCCTTCGTGCGCCTGCGAGGCCACGGTCCCGATGAGGCGCAGGACCTGACCCAGGCGTTCTTCGCCCGTCTGCTCGAGACCGACGGTCTCGCCGGGGTCGACCCGGCGCGTGGGCGGTTTCGTTCGTACCTTCTCGGCGCCCTGAAGCACTTCCTGGCCAATGAGTGGCACCGGACGCGCACCCACAAGCGTGGCGGAGCGGTGCAGTTCATCGACCTCGACGCGCTCGAGCCCGAAGCGCGCTATGCGCTGGCGCCCACCGCCGGCGACGATCCCGAGCGACGCTTCGATCGAGAGTGGGCGGTGACGACCCTCGACCGTGCGCTCGAGCAGCTGCGCGACGACTACGCGGAGAGCGGACGCGGCGCGCTCTTCGGCGCCCTGCGCGGCAGCCTCACCGGGGAGCCGCTCAATCGCGACGAGGTCGCCGCACGCCTGGGGCTGAGGCCAGGAGCCGTGAAGGTCGCCATCCATCGCCTCCGCAAGCGGTTCCGTTCGCTGATCCGGGAGCAGATCGCCGAAACCGTCGCCGATCCGGACACGATCGACGCGGAGATGCGCTACCTGATCGACGTGTTGCGCCAGCCCTGAACGGGGAGGCCTGTAACCTCACGTCCTAGTTCCTTCAGGACAGGGTGAACCGTGACTCACCTGTTCGCGAGGAAGACGACGATGACCAACCCCCGGACCGACACCGAGACCCGCCAGCGCTGCCCCCAGTGCCGGGCGCCGCTCCCGCGCCCGACCCCCGAAGGCGCCGGAGGCATCGGGACCTTGTGCCCCGCGTGCCTGTTGTCGCGAGCTCTCGGCGAGCCCGACGACGAAACGCTGGCCTGGAGCACCGATCCGCCGCCGGAGCCCGACCCGTCCCCGCGGTTGGAACAACTCGGCGACTACCGCTTGCTGCGCCGCCTCGGCCGCGGCGGCATGGGACGCGTTTACGAGGCCGAGCACAGCACCACCGGCCGGTGCGTGGCGCTCAAGCGCCTCGGACACCGCCTCGATTCGCCGGAGATGCGCCGGCGCTTCCTTCGCGAGGGGCGCCTGGCGGCGAGCGTGAGCCACCCGAACAGTCTCTATGTTTTCGGCTCCGAGGACATCGAGGGAACGCCGGTGATCACAATGGAGATCGCCGGGGGCGGCACGCTGCAGGACGAGCTCGCGCAGCGCGGCCCCTTCTCCGTCGACGCGGCGGTCGACGCGGTCCTCGACGTGATCGCCGGGCTCGAGGCCGCGCAAGTGGCCGGCGTGCAGCACCGCGACGTCAAACCGTCGAACTGCTTCCGCATGCCCGACGGCACCGTGAAAGTGGGTGACTACGGCCTGTCGATCTCGGCCCTGGCGCGCGACGACTCGGTCGCCACTGTCGCCGGCATGGTTCTCGGGACGCCGGCCTACGCGTCGCCCGAGCAGTTGCGCGGCGACGATCTCGACGTTCGCGCCGACATCTACTCCGTCGGCGCGACCCTGTACTCGTTGCTCACCGGACATCCGCCATTCGACGGCAAGAATGCGGTGCAAGTGGTCGCCAACGCGGTCAAACTCGAGGCGCCGAGGCTGCGGGACTCGCGGCCGGAGGTGCCGCCGGAGCTCGAGCGCATCGTCACTCGCTGCCTGGCCAAGGAACCGGACGGGCGCTTCGCCGGCTACGGCGGGTTGCGCTACGCTCTGCTGCCTTTCAGCTCCAAACAACGCGAAGCCGCATCGATCAAGGCTCGAGCCGCCGCCGGCTGGATCGACTTCTTGATCGCGCTCCTGCCGCCCTATGTCGTGACCATGCTCGCGGTCGGCAGCCTGTCGTTCCATTTCGGCTGGCTGACGGAGCGCACGATCACGGCAGCGCTCCCCTTCCTGACCTGCTTCGCCGTCGGCATCCTCTACTTCACGCTCGCCGAAGGCCTTTGGGGCGGCGGCTTCGGCAAGCGCAGGGCCGGCCTCCAAGTCGTGCGTGCCGACGGCCGCAAGCCTGGTCTGCTGCGCGCCCTGGTGCGCATCGTCGTACCGCTGGCGCTGGTCGAGGGCGTGCGCATCCCGATCCTGCTCGCCACGATCGACGCCCGCAGTCTCGACCAGCTAACCGGCCGCGAGGGCTTGATCTACACGCTGGTCACCACCTTCGCGCCGTGGGGCGTCGCCGTCGTGCTCGGTCTGTTCGCGCGACCGGCCAACGGCTTTGCCGCGCCGTGGGACCTGCTCAGCGGCACCCGTGTCGTCTTCCGGCCGAAGGGTCTCCACCGTCCGCGAGTCGAGCCCCTCGACGCGGCCACCTTCGAGGCCACTGTCGAGGCCACCTTCGAGGCCACGGTCGAGGCCTCGAGCAGCGCCTCGGCACCCCGCATGGTCGGCCCGTTCCGCGTCGAGCGCTCGCTCGTCGCCGGCCGCTGGGTCGCCGGCGTCGACCCGGTGCTGCGGCGCCCGGTCTGGCTGCTGGCACGCCGAGATCTCGGGCCGTCCGAGGAGCGCCAGCGCGCGGCGAGGCCTGGCCGACCGCGCTGGCTGCAGAAGATCGACACGCCGGACAGAGTCTGGGACGCCTTCGAAGCGAGCCCGGGACGACCGCTTGCCTCGCTGGTGGCGAGCAGTCGGCGGCTGCCGTGGGCCGATCTGCGACACTGGCTGTACGACCTGGCGCTCGAGCTGCGGGCGGGCGCCGCCGACCACACGCTGCCGCCGGCCCTCGGTCTCCATCATGTCTGGCTGACGGCGGGCGGGAGGGCCTTGATTCTCGATCAGGCCTGGCCGTCCGGTCCGGCTCACGCCGACTCGGCCAACGAGGTCGTGGCGGTCGAGGATCTTGCCGGCCAGCAGCGGTTCCTGCACACCGTCGCCGCTTGCGCAGAACCGACGAGCCTGCCGCTTCACGCGCGGCCGGTGGTGACGAATCTCGGCCGCGGGCGCTTTGAGAAGCTCAGCTTTCTCGCCGGCACCTTGCGTGGCCTTCTCGATCGACCGGCAGCGCTGAGCCGCGGCCTGCGCGCCGGTGCTCTCTTCCTGCTCCCGACCTACTGCTGGGTCATGACGCTGGTCGGCTCTCGAGACGACATCGATCCGCTGAAGCCGACGCTGGCGGCGCTCTTCGGCTCGACTCCGGTCTTCCTCACGCTCGTGATCCTCGCCTGCGCGGCGCTGGTCCAGCTGGTCATGGTGCCGCTGCGCACAACCAACGGTCATGCCCTGTTCCGGCTGGCCGTCGTCGACGCGGCCGGGCGGCTCGCCAGCCGGTGGCGACTGCTCGCCCGCTGGGCCGCGGCCTGGCTGCCGCTGATCGCTCTTCTCGCGCTGTCCGCGGCGCTCTCCGGCAATCTGTCGACGCCGTTCACCCGCCTCTGGCTCGCTCTCTGGCTCGCCGCGGCGGTATGGGCAGCGCTCGATCCTCATCGCGGTCTGCACGACCGCGTCGCCGGCACGTGGGTGGTGCGGCGCTGAGCGCTTCGCGCGTCCCGTTGCTCTGAGCCCCAGTTGACGCCGCCGCTCGCGGGCGGCCCTCGCTTTCCGATCGACAACGACCGATGCGAAACTTCGCATGGGAGATGAACGATGTCCGCAAACCCGACTCGCCGACTCCACGACCTCGACGCGCTGCGTGCTTTCGCCATGCTCCTCGGCATCGGTCTGCACGGCGCCTTGTCCTTCGTGCCGTTTCTGTGGCCGATCCAGGACGGCCATCAGAATCAGCTCTTCGGCCTCGTGATCGCCGCCGTCCATGGCTTTCGCATGCCCGTCTTCTTCCTCCTGAGCGGCTTCTTCACCGCCATGCTCTGGCGCCGGCGAGGCCTGCGGGCGCTCCTCGCGCACCGTGCCCGGCGCATCGCGCTGCCGCTCCTGCTCGGTGTGGTCACGCTGGTTCCGGCAATCGACTGGCTGGCGCAGCGCGGCCTCGAACTCGGTCCCGGCGAGCCTCCGCCGGCCGCGGACGCGGACCCTGTGAAGACTGTGAAGACGGTGCCTGGCACCAGCGACAGCGACGACGTGACGCCCCTCGACACCGAGAGCCTCGACCCGGCGACTGGCCTGACTCCCCTCTCCCGCGCCACCGTCGCGGGCGATGCGGCGACGATCCGTCGCCTGATCGACGCCGGCGCCGCGATCGACGGCGCCAACCGCGACGGCTCGACGCCGCTGCTGCTCGCCGCTGTGTTCGGCCAATCGGACGCCGCCGAGGCACTGCTCGCAGCCGGCGCCGACGTCGACGCTCAGAACCGCGACGGCTCGACTCCCCTCCACACTGCCGCCTTTTTCGGCCATGTCGACGTGGTCGAGCAGCTGCTCGCGGCGGGCGCCGATCCGAGCCTGGTCAATGGCTACGGTCAGACGCCGGCGCAGGTGCTGAGCGTCGACTGGGCGACCACGCAGCTCTTCGCCCGTGCCGTCGGGCTCGAGCTCGACGAAGAGACCGTCGTGGCTTCACGTCAGGAGATCGCCGAGTTGCTGGGCGATCCGGGCGCGGCGGCCATCGCGGAGGGGGTCGAGTCCGGCACCGGCCTCTTGTTTCGCCTCATGCACGAGCCGTTCTTCCATCATCTCTGGTTCCTCTGGTTCCTGATCTGGCTGGTCGCCGCCTTCGGCGTCTACGCCTGGCTCGCCGACCGCTTCGGCTGGCGGCCGGCTCCTCGCGTATGGTCTCTCTCACGGCTGCGTCTTCTCTGGCTCGTCCCGATCACCGCCATCCCGCAGGCCTTCATGGGGCGCCTCACGCCCGTCTTCGGCGCCGACACCTCGGCCGGCCTGATGCCGATGCCCCAGGTCCTCGCCTACTACGCGGTGTTCTTCGCCTTTGGCGCGATCTACTTCGACGCACGCGATGACGAGGAACGCGTCGGACGCTGGTGGCTGCTGACGCTACCCGTCGGACTCTTTCTGCTCTTCCCGGTGGGAATCGGTCTCACCTTCGCCGGCGCCGCGGCGTCCGAACCGCTGCTGCGAACACTCTCAGTGCTCGTTCAGGCGACCTATCCCTGGGTCGTGTCGTTCGGCCTGATCGGCCTGTTCCGGCGCCTCCTCCGGCGCGAGCGACGAGGGATCCGCTACCTCTCCGACGCGTCCTACTGGCTCTACCTCGCCCATCTTCCGCTGATCATGGGAGCGCAGATCCTGGTGCGCAACTGGCAGCTTCCGGCGACGATCAAGTTCGTGGTGATCTGTAGCGGCGTCACGGCCCTGCTACTCGTCGTCTACCAGCTCGGTGTCCGATACACCTGGCTCGGCCGGATGCTCAACGGGCCGCGCGAGCGAACTCCGCGGGCGGGCCGCCCGCGGCTAGAGCCGTCGGGCGCGGTCGACTAGAGTTGTTGCGACGAGTCGAGAGACTGCTCGTTGCATGATTCTCCTGAACCGCACGGAGCCTTGATGTCGATTCAGCTCGGACCGATCCTGCACGCCGCGGTCTCCGACCGGGACACGTGGCGCTTCACCCTCTTGCTGGCGCTCGCGGACATCGACGATCCGGCGACGCAGATCACGATCGAGGCCGAGCTCGACGCGGCTGCGGCACCCGCCGACCCGGCGCCGGCCGTGGGTGCACCTCACCGGGTCGCCGACTTCCGCGACGCCGTCGGCTGGACCGTCTGGACCTGGCCGGTCGAGGCGCCGCGCGCCGCGACCGAGCAGACGCTCACCTATCGGATCCAGGGCGTCGACGACGAGCCGCTCGTCGTCGACCGCGTCGCGGTGCCAGCGCTCGGCCACCTTCCCCGCTTGGCGCTCGTGTCGTGCAACGGCTTCAGCGACTCGAAGCGTGGGCGCGACGTCGACGAGCCCTACGAGATGTGGCGCCGCATGGACACACGCCACCGGCGCGGGCTCGCAGGCGGCCATCCGGACGATCCCTCGGGCTTTCATCTCCTGGTCGGCTCGGGCGACCAGATCTACGCCGACCAGATCGACGTCCTCCAGGAGCTCGACAAGAAGTCGATCAGCGAGGCCCAGAGCCTGCGCTCGGTCAGCGCCTGGGAGCGCAAGGCGCTGCCACAGTACCTGCGGCTCTATCGCGAAATCTGGAGCGAAGAACCGGTCAGCGCGATGCTGGCTCGCATCCCCGCCCTCTTCACCTGGGACGACCACGACATTCTCGACGGCTGGGGCTCGCATCGCGACGGCATCCAAACCAGCCTAGGCTATCTCGGCGCCTACGCCGCGGCGCGCAAGGCGTTCCTGGCACTGCAGCTGGCCGCTGATCCCACCGAGGTGACGCCTCCGCGGCATGTGGTGCGCGCGCGAACCGAGACCGAGGCAGCGTCGAGTCATCTCCTGCAGGCGCTCTCCTTTCGCACGGACGACCGCTGGCTCGACCTCGTCGCCCTCGACCTTCGCTCGGAGCGCAGTCGCGACAAGGTGCTCTCACCCGCCCAGTGGCGCGAGCTCAAGGCCTGGCTCGAACGCTACGTCGACGACTGCGCGCAAGCCGACCAGTCCGTGGACCTGCCGTCTCCGGACGACACGGCTGAAGACGACTCCGTCCAAGAGGTCGCGCGTCACCTGGTGATCGTGTCGAGCATCCCGGTCGTCTACCTACGCTTTCGCGGCGCCACCCATCCTCTCGGTTCCCTGGTCCTCGGCCAGCTCGGCTTCGAAGACGACATCCTCGACCACTGGGAGCACAGTCGCCACCAGGGCGAGCGCGAGCGTCTGCTGATGACTCTTTTCGACGTGCAGGCGCGCTCACGGGCTCGCGTGACGATGCTCTCGGGCGATGTGCACCTTGCCGGGCGGGGCCGTGTCACCTCGACGCGGCGTGAGCACCAGCGCCGCGCGGTCAACCAAGAGGCCCGCATCGAGCAGATCATTTCGTCGGGCATCGTCCACCCGCCGCCGACCGTGCTCGAGCGCAGCGCGATCAGCCTGGCGGGCGATCCGGGACCGCACGAGCTGATTGCCGGCATCGAGAGCCGGCTGCTCGATTTCGACGCCGAGTACCAGCTGTTGCCGCAGCGCAACTTCGCCGCCCTGAGCGTCGACGGCCCGGATGGCCCGGGCCGCCTGTGGGTCGAGTGGGTCACCGAGGACGGTGCCACACGACGCCAGACTGTGATCGACCCCTGAGTCGATCAGGCGTCGATCACGGCCGGATCAGGCGTGCGTCACGACGACCAGGCAGTGAGGTTGCCCGACTCGAAGCCGTCGCGGAAGAGCAGGCCGGTATCGCAGTCACTGGCGCTCTCGAAGCGCAGCACGTCGGAGCCCTGCAGCACGTAGAGCTCGCCGTCCTCGTCCTCACCGAAGCCGAAGACGCTGCCGCCGAGATTGTCCCACTCGGTGAAGCTCCAGACGCCCGGCGAGTCCTCGGTGCCGAACCAGATGCGCGCGCTGCAGAAGTCGCTGAAGACGTAGGTACCGCGCAGACCCGAGATGCAGCCGCGGTAGCGGAAGCCACCGGTGATCGAGCAGTTGCCGCCGGTGTGCGAATAGACCATGACCGGATCGACGAAGGTCCCAGAGCAGCCGCCCGGTCCGCCGATGTCGCCCTCGCGACAATTCCAGCCGTAGTTCAGGCCACCGGCGCTGCTCGCCGCCTCGAACGAAACCTCTTCGCGCGAGCCGGAACCGACATCGGCAATGAACATGTCGCCGGTCAGGCGGTCGAAGCTCCAACGGTAAGGATTGCGGAAACCGATCGCCCAGATTTCGTCGAGCTCGCTGGAGCCGAGAAACGGGTTGTCCGGCGGGATCGTGTAGCCCTGCGCGCAAGTCGTCGTGTCGCAGGGGTCGATGCGCAGCATCTTGCCGAGCAGGTTCGACGTGTTCTGAGACGTCGCGCTCGACGCGCCGCCGTCGCCCAGACCGATGTAGAGGAAGCCGTCGGGACCGAAGTGCAGGTCACCGGCGTTGTGGTTGCCCGCCGGCTGGCCGACGGTGAGAATCTCGACGGCGGAGGTCTCGTCGGCGTCGTTCGGCGTGCCCCCAGGCACGGTGTAGCGCTCGATCACCGTCGTCAGGCTATCGCCACCGCTGCCGTCGCGCGTGTAGTTGACGTAGAAGTACGGCGTGCTCGGAAAGTCGGGGTGGAAGGCCAGGCCGAGCAGACCGCCCTCGAAGAAGGTGTCGACCTCGGCCGTGATGTTGAGGAACGGCGTGCCCTGCAGCCCCGACACCGGGTCGTGGATCAAGATCGTACCGCTGCGCTCGACGATGAAGACGCGGCCGGTGCCGTCGCCGGCATGGCGCAGCGCCAGGGGTGTCGAAACACCGCTGAGGAAGGAGTTGAGCTGGAGGTCGGCCGGTGGCTGTGCGCCGGCGGGCGGCACGGCGATCACGGCGAGGACCGTCGCCGCGGCGAGGGCGACGGCGCAGAGGGCGGGACGGACGCGGAGTCTTTGAGACACGATCTCGATCTCCTGGATCGTTCAGCGGGAAACGGCGCGAGGCCTGGAGGCGCCAGGCTAGCATCTTTCATACGCGGTCTTCGATATGAGGCGCGACAGCCGGCGTCCGGATCCGCAATCGACCTCGACTCACGCGTCACAGGCGCAGCCGGGCGGCTTGCGGCACGTATACGCGCGGCGGATGCAAGAGTCTCCGCACGCCTTGCCCTTTCTGCAGATCCGGCAGCAGGTGCGGGATGGCTCCGCGAGCTGCGCCGGCGGGAAGTCCTGAACCAGCGGATTCAGTGTCCGTGACGGCCGCAGGGATGGTGCTGCCGGCGGTGGCGGTCCGGAGGTTGCAGTCCGAGGCGAACGATCCGCTCCGGGCGCAGCTGGAAGCGGCCGCACAATGGCGGGCCTTCCTGCATCTGCGAGGCGGGACGGGCAGACCGGCCAGAGCCCATCACGGTGTCTGCGCGCGGTCTCCTCGAGCCGCTCGTAGGCTGCGCGACGATCGAACTCGAGGCCGCGCTCGACGGTCGCCAGCCCCGCCTCGAGCAGAGTTGCACCGAGATCACGACCGTCGGCGGCAGCGTGCACATAGCGCAGCAGCGCTCCGTCGGCGTCTCGTTCGGGCGCCGTTCGGTCGGCCTCCAGGCGCAGCAGCCCGCGACCGAGCACCTCGCGTGCCGCCAAGATCGCGGCCGGACCGCCACACGGGCTCGCGCCCGAGCGATCGACGAACGGCAGCACCCGCACGCCGAGAACGCGGACAGACTCTTCTCGACCATCGACCTCTACCCGGTAGGCGTCGGCATCGTCGACACGGACCAGGCGAGCGGCCACCGGGTCCGTCGCCGCGGCGGGTCCACCGACGCACAGCCCGGCGACGAAAGCGATCGCGGCGAGGCCCCCGGCCTCCGGCAGCCATCGACCCTGTGGCAGCGTGCAGCCCATCACACTCTGTCAGACCCGCGAATCCGGCAAAGGTTGATGCCATACGATATGGCCACAAGGAGGATCCATGCACAACCGTTGCTTCATCTTGCCGCCCCACATCTGCGATGCGATCGACGAGCACTCGACCGACGAGACCTTGCGTGAACGCTGCCAGGAAGCCGCCGAGCATCTCCACCGCGCCGAGGACGGCTGCCGCCCCCACGAGTCCGCCAAAGGGTCGACGCAAAAGATCGTCGCCGATTCGGATGCCGACCACGCCGTGTCGCGGAGCGTGTACCACGGCCTGCACGAGGACGACCTGCCCGGCGATCCGGTGCGCTCCGAGGGCGACGAGGCGGGCACCAACCGCCGCGCCGACGAGGCCTACGACGGCGCCGGCACGGTGTACGACTTCTACCTCGAGGTTTTCGACCGTCACTCGATCGACGGTGAAGGCATGTCGATCGTGCAAACTGTGCACCACCGCCGCAACTACATGAACGCCTACTGGAACGGCGAGCAGATGGTCTACGGCGACGGCGACGGCACCGTGTTCATCGGCTTCTCGCACTCGCTCACCGTGATCGGCCACGAGCTCTCGCACGGCGTCGTCCAGACCTCCGGCGGCCTCGAGTACGAGAACCAGAGCGGCGCGCTCAACGAGAGCTGGGCCGACATCTTCGGCGTCTTATGTGAGCAGCGTTCGCTCGGCCACGCGGCGGGCGATGCGACCTGGCTGGTCGGTCACGACATCTTTGGCGACGACATCAACGCCGTCGCTCTGCGCTCGCTGCAAGAACCAGGCAGCGCCTACGACGACCCGCATCTGGGCAAAGATCCGCAGGTCTCCCACATGGACGACTACGTCACCAAGGCTGCGTCCGACGACAACGGCGGCGTCCACACCAACTCCGGGATCCCCAATCACGCCTTCTACCGATTCGCCGTCGAGCTCGGCGGACGCGCCTGGGAGACTCCCGGCCTGGTGTGGTACGACGCGCTGCACGCGGTTGACGACTCGAACGCCGATTTCGAACGCTGGGCCGATGTCACCCGGGAGTGTGCAACCCGGCTCTATGGCAGCGGGTCGCGCGAGCTGCAGGCTCTCGAGACGGCCTGGCGCGCCGTCGGTCTCGGCTGAGTCGGCCGCTCGGCGAACGCTCAGCCGCAGACGTCGCCATAGCCCGCGCAGCATCCGGTGCCGGTGCAGGAGGTGCGCAGCATGTTGCGCACCAAGCGACCGGTGTTGTTGCGCGAGCGGAAGTGGCCGACGCCGTCGATGTCGCCGCCTCCGAGGTTGAAGAGCGTCCAGTCCGAGAAATCGAAGTCGACGCCGGTCGCCGGCGTGCCATAGCCGACGTCGAGCTGAGCGCGCACGTTCGACCAGTTGTCGAAGCGCGCGCTCGCGCCGCAGCCGGCGGTCGAGCTAGTCGTGCCGCAGAGCACCTGGTCGTGGATGTCGGCGCTCAGGCTGTAGAAGAGTGTCGAGCGCCCCGACGGCGCATCGCGAAAACCGCCGTTGCTCATGCGCGGATTCCACGTCCACCACGAGTGCGGATAGAAGCCGAAGATGCGCGAGTCGTAGATGTTCTGGGAGCCGCAGGTGGTGGCCGCAGGATTCGCATTGCCGACCCAGTAGCAGCTCGACAAGCCGCGCATGCCGCCACCGATGGCGACGAAGCGCCGGGCGTGGCTCCACAGACCGTGCTGATCGAGGGTCTCGAGCGCCATCGTGACGCCGAAGGAGTGGGCGACAAGGTCGACCTGCGAGCTACCCGTCCAGCTCATCACGTCGACCAGGAAATCCGAAAGCAGCGAGGTCTTCGACGGCCGGTGGTAGTTGAGCTGCGGCAGCGCCCTCTCGGACGACGACAGCCAGGTGACACCGAAGAGCTCGCAGTCGTCGTACCCGTCGGCGCGCAGCGCGTCGTAGACCGACGGCACGCCGGTCGACGACGGAAAGTCCCAGTTGCGCGCCTCGTCGCCGTTGCCGTGGATGAACACCACCGGCACTCGATCGACGCTGCACGAGCCGCCGCCGAAGCCGCCATAGCCCACCGACGGCGCGAATCCACCTCCAAATTGGGACGACGACCCCTGGTAGTCGAGAGCGGCGGCCGAGGCCGCGCAGGCCACCAGCACAGACAGCCCGAGAAGTACTCCACGGGACACTGGGAAACGGCGGACGAAGGTCTTCATTGCGGAGCTCCTTTTTTCACCTCTTGATCAGCGGCCTGTCGCCGCGTAGTCTCGGCGAGTCCGCTCCTTGCGGACTCTCTCGTCTCATGAATCAAGAAGAACGCACGCGCCGCAGTCGGGACCGCATTCTGGAGGCGGCCCTTGAGCTCTTTTCCCACCAGGGATTTCGCGCCACCACCGTGCGCGAGATCGCTGAACGGGCGGGGCGCTCGACCGGCACCGTTTACCATCTCTTCAGCGACAAAGAAGAGATTTTCCGCGTTCTGTTGGATCAATACTGGGCGGCGATTTCGCGCGACGACTATCCTGTGACGCGGGAGATCGCGGCCGGCGAGTTCCCCGACAATCTCGAGGCGATCGGCTTCGCCGCGCGCGAGAGCGTCGAAACGCATCGCCGCCACATCGCGCTCATCTACGTCGACGTCGTCGAGTTCGAGGGCGAGCACATTCGCCAGTTCTACGCCGGCATGGCCGAGCGCTTTCGCGACTTCATCGACGAGCATCCGCAGACCGGAGATCCTTCGGGCAAGCTGCGCCCGGGCATCACTCCCGACTTCGCCGTGATGCTGGCGAGCCGGATCTTTCTGCAGTACTTCGCGGTCGAGATCCTCTTCGGCGTGCCCAACCACTTCGGCCAGGACTCGGCGCGCGTCGTGCACGAGATCGCCGAGGTCCTCCGCCGCGGCATGCTGCGCCGCGCCGACGACGCCCACGGCGACGGCAGCCGCGCCGACGGCGGCTGAGCTCACGGCATCACCAGCGCCGCCGCCGCCTGGTTGAAGCCGACGCCCGAGCCGACCAGCACCACCAGGTCGCCGGAGCGGATCTTGCCCTGCTCACGCGCATCGTGCAGCACCATCGGCACGCAGGCCGAGCCGGTGTAGCCCTGCTCCTCCATGATCGTGTGCGTGCGCTCGAGCGGCAGACCGAGCGCCTCCATGACGAGCTCGATCGACGGCTTGCGTACCTGGGTGAAGAGCGCGACATCGATGTCGTCGACCGCGAAGCCGCCGTCGGCCGCCAGCTTGCGCACCAGGCGCGGCCAGCCCTCGTGATTCACTTCGGGCGGATAGCGCTCGATGAAGCGGACGTTGGTGCGCCCGGCGCGCACCGCCTCGACGCTCGCCGGCTCGGCGGTACCGCCGGCGTAGATGCCCCAGCGGTCGTGGTAGGAACCGTCGGCCTGAAACGCCGAGGCGACGAAGCCCGGCGTGTCCGAGACGCCGAGCACCGCGGCGCCCGCCCCGTCGCCGTAGAAGAAGAGCGTCGGGTCGTCGTCGGCGGCCAGCTTGTGCATCATGTAGGCACCGACGACCAGCACGTGGCGCAGCGCCGGGTTTGTCGCGATCAAGCCGGCGGCGGCGGCGAGCGCGGTGGGAAACGAGGCGCAGGCACAGCCGACGTCGAAGGTGCCTGCACCGGTCGCGCCGAGCTTGTGTTGCAGCACGACCGAGGTCGACGGGGTCGTGTAGTCGGGCGAGTCGGTGCCGAGCAGAATCAGGTCGATGTCGGTCGGCTCGAGGCCGGCGGCTGCGATCGCCCGGCGCGCCGCCACCAGCGCGAGGTCGGAGCTGGCGACGCCGTCGCCGGCCCACCAGCGCTGGCGAATGTGGGTCGCGGCCTCGAGCTTGCCGATCGTCTCGGCGAGCTTGTCGCGCTCCCCCGCCCCGGCACGGGCGAGGTGCTCCACGAGGTCGGCGTTGGTCACTCGGCGCTTGGGCAGCGCGGCGGCGGTGCTCAGAATGGTCGCGTAGCGTGCGCCGTGCGCGCGCTGAAGACGGTGCCTGGCACCGTCGGGGGTGGCGGTCATGTGCCGGGCACCAAGCCGCCGTCGACGCTGAGCACCGTGCCGTGTACATACGACGCGGCGTCCGACGCCAGCCAGAGATACGCTTGGGCGATGTCGTCCGGCGTGCCGAGACGACCGAGCGGCGTCGCCGCGACCATCCGCTCGCGCACCTTCTCCGGAATCGACAGCACCATCTCGGTGGCGATGAACCCCGGCGCCACCGCATTCACGCGGATGCCCGAGCGACCGAGCTCGCGCGCCCAGGTCTGCGTCATCGTGATTACGCCGCCCTTGGTGGCCGCGTAGTTGGTCTGGCCGAAGTTGCCGTAGAGCCCGACCACCGAGCTGGCGTTCAAGACCACGCCACCGCCCTGGCGCACCATGTGCGGCGCGGCGGCGCGGGTGCACAAGAAGACGCCCTTCAGATTGACGTCGACGACACGCTCGAAGTCCGCCTCCTCCATGCGCCCGACCACCTCGCCGTCGCGCATCTTGATCAAGCGCGCGTCGCGCGTGATGCCGGCGTTGTTGATCAGCACGTCGAGACGACCGTGCCGCTCGATCAGGCGCTCCATCGCGGCATCGACCGCGGCGCCATCGGTGACGTCGACCCGCTCCGCTGATGCGCCCTCGCCGAGCGCCGACGCGGCCTGCGCCAGCGCCTCGTCCGATGCGACATCCCACACCACGACGCGATCGCCAGCGTCGGCGAAGGCGCGCGCGGTCGCTGCGCCGATGCCGGCGGCGCCGCCGGTGATCAACACGGTCCTTGCTGTCTTGGTCATGAGGCCTCTCTTTTGTTACCGAACGCTCGTTATGTCTTTTGCATCGTAGAAATCGACCACGCCGCCGTCAAGCCGCACTGCGGCGACGAGCACCCGCCGCCGAATCATCCCTCGCGGAGTCTCCCCTTCTGCGGCTCAGGCGTCCGGTGCAACATGCACCGAGCCGCCCTTCATCACGAAGATCACGCGTTCGAGCTCGGTGACGTCGGCGAGCGGATCACCCGCCACCGCGATCACATCGGCCAGCTTTCCGGCCTCGAGCGTGCCCAGCTCATCTTGCTGGTCGAGTACCTCGGCGGCGACCCGCGTCGCGCTCTGGATCGCCTCCATCGCCGGCATCCCGGCCTCGACCATGAGCGCGAACTCGCGGCCGTTCTCGCCGTGCGGCGACACCCCGGAATCGGTGCCGAAGGCGATGCGCACACCGCGTGCGTAGGCCTTGGCGAAGGTGCTCTGCATCACTGGCCCGATGGCGGCCGCCTTGCGCCGCACCACCTCGGGGTAGTACCCCTCGATCTCGGCCTTCGACGCCACGTGATCGCCGGCGAGAAGTGTCGGCACCAGGTAGGTGCCGTGCTCGATCATCAGGTCCATGCCCTCGTCGTCGAGGTACGAGCCGTGCTCGACCGTGCGCACCCCCGCCCGGATCGCCCGTTTCATGCCCTCGGCGCCGTGGGCATGCGCGGCGACGTGGAAGCCGTAGTCGTTCGCCGTGGTGATGATCGCGTCCAGTTCCTCGTCAGTGAACTGCGGGTTCTGGCCGCTGGCGGCGACGCTCAGCACGCCGCCGGTAGCGGTGATCTTGATCAGGTCGGCGCCTTCCTTGTAGCGCTGGCGCACCGCCTTGCGCGCATCTTCGACGCCGTTGACGACGCCGTTGCGCGGCCCCGGGTCCCCCATCAGATCGCGGCGCATGCCGTTGGTCGGGTCGGCGTGACCTCCGGTCGTGGCGAGCGACTTGGTCGACGTGAAGACCCGCGGCCCGACGATCAGGCCCGAGGCAATCGCATCGCGCAGCGGCACCGAGAGGTTGTAGCGATCACCGACGTCACGCACCGTAGTGAAGCCTGCGCGCAGCGTCCGCTCGGCGTAGACCACCGAGCGGATCGCGTAATGGCCGGCCTCGAGCCGGAAGCGCTCGACGTAGCTGTGCTCGCTGCCCTCGTTGGTGAGGTGAGTGTGCAGGTCGATCAGACCGGGGAGCACGGTCGCCGCGCGCAGGTCGATCACCGTCTCGCCGGCGGCCGCAGGGCGATAGCCGGCGACGATCTCTTCGATCCGGCCGTCGCGCACCACCAGCGTCCGTTCGGCCGCGACCTCGTCGCTGCGTCCGTCGATCAGCCGGCCGGCGTGGATCAGTGTCGCGGCCGGCGGCGTCGCGTCGGCGCACAGTGCGACCGGGATCACCAACAGCCAGCTGGCGGCAAGTAGGGCCAAACCGCCGCTGAGTCTCACACTCGTCGATCGCATCGTCGCTCTCTCCTCGGGACGGGCTCGCAGGCCGGTCTGGGTCGTGACGTGAAGCCCGACGATACCAGGCGTCGGCTATGATCGGCGCGCCATGAGCGACCGCACACCGTCTGTTCTCTTCGTCTGCATGGGCAACATCTGCCGCTCCCCCGCCGGCGAGGGGCTATTCCTCGACCTCCTCGCACAGCGCGGCCTCGACGACGCGGTCGAGGTCGACTCTGCCGGCACGATCGGCTACCACACCGGAGCCGCCCCTGATCGCCGCATGCGCCGCGCCGCCGAGGCCCGCGGCGTCACCCTCGAGGGTGCGGCGCGCCAGGTGCGCGCCGACGACTTCGAGCGCTTCGACCTGGTGATCGCGATGGACCGCGAGAATCACGCCGACCTCGACGCTCTCGGCCTGACGCGCGGTGGCCAGCTGCGCCTGCTGTCGGACTTCCTCGACGCCGACCAGCGCACGACCTGGGGCGTCGACGTGCCCGATCCGTACTACGGCGGCGACGCCGGCTTCGAGCACGTGCTCGACATGATCGAGGCGGCGCGCGAGCGGCTGCTCGAGCATCTGATCGATCCCGCGGCCGACGAACCGCGGCGCTGAGGCACGTCACGGTGATGCACCAGACCGTGCGCGCGGCGCTCGAAGAGCGTCTCGGCGCGCGCATCGAGCGCGCCGAGCCCGTCGCCGGCGGCTCGATCCACGAAACGCGCCGGCTGCGGCTCGCCGACGGCCGCTGCGTGTTCGCCAAGATCGTCTCCGCCAAGCACGCCGAGCCCGGGTCGGAGCTCTCGCTCGACATCTTCGCGCGCGAGGCCGAGGGGCTCGAAGCGCTCGGCGCCGGCATTGCCGCCGTCCCCGGGCTCGACGCCGATCTGCGGGTTCCGCGCGTGATCGCCGTGAGCACGGCACCGCCATTCCTGGTTCTCGAGGCGATCGACGCGGGTTCGCGACCAGCCCTCGGCGGCGACATCGTGGCGCGCTTCGGCCACGCCCTGGCGCGCCTCCACCGCGGCGCCGTCGAGCCGTCGGGCCGCTTCGGCTTCGCCCACGACAACCACCTCGGCGCGACGCCGCAGCCGAACGGTTGGCTCGGTGACTGGCCCACGTTCTGGCGGCGGCGACGGCTCGGTCCGCTGCTCGACGCAGCCCGCGCCCGCGGCGTCTCGGATCGCGAGCTCGATCGGCTCGGCGACCGCTTACTGGAACGCCTCGACGAGCTCTTGGCGATCGACGAGCCGCCGTCGCTGCTTCACGGCGACCTGTGGGGCGGCAACTACCTGCTCGGGGCGCACGGTGAGGCGGTGCTCGTCGATCCCGCGGCGTACTACGGACACCGCGAGGCCGAGCTCGCCATGACCCGGCTGTTCGGCGGCTTCGACGCGGGCTTCGAGGCCGCCTACGCCGCCGAGTGGCCGCTCGCCGACGGCGCCGCCGAGCGCGCACCGATCTACGAGCTGCACCACCTGCTCAACCACCTGGTGCTCTTCGGCCGCGGCTATCGCGGCGGCTGTCTCCAACGCCTGCGCCGCGTCGTCGGCTGAGCCGGCATGAGCCGCCAGTTCAGCGGTAGACCATCAACCAGAGGCCACAGTAGGCGCGCAAGAAGATCATCTTCAGCCGCTGCAGCTCGCGGGCCTCGCCACCGTCGGCCACCAGCACAGCGCGCTCAGTCCAGTGCTCGAAGCGCCGCCAGGCGAGGTCGGCGTGGGCGCAGGTGGTACGCGCGGTGTGGAAAATGGGGGCTTCGCGGTTCACCGCGCTCTCGTCGAGCAACCCCTTGATCTCCTCGACCTCGCGTTCGATGCGCACCCGCAGGCCGGAGGCCCGGAGGACGAAGCTCTCGAGCTCGCGGTCGCACTCGCCGTCGCCGAACAGTCGCCGGTACGCGATGATCTCGCGTTTGCCGACGCCGAGGCTGAAGACCTCCGGCTGCAGCGCCACCTTGCGCGGATCGACCGTCGGGTTCGTATTGTCGAGCGCCGCGACGATCTCGTCGACCTGCGGCGCCACGTACTCGATCTCCTCGGACGCGCCGCCGTGGAACGACACCTCCGCGTCTTCGTGCTCCTCGCGCAGCTCGGCGGGTTTCACCATCGGCGAGTGCGGACCCGTGTCGGGCTGCAGCTTGGGCATCAAGGAGCGGACCTTGCCGCGCAGCAAGGCGAGGTCTTCGAGCTTGATCTCGTCGCCCTTGAGCTGCTCCTCGAAGCGTTCGACCGCCTCGCGGAAGGCGCCGAGCTCCTCACCCAGCTGGACATCGACCGGCACGTCGCGCTCGAGCTCGAAGATTTGCTGGTACTCGGCGACGATGCGCTGCTCGTCGCGCCGGTAGAGCCGGTGGACGTGGTTCTTCAGCGCCAGGTTGGTCGTCAGAATCTCGCGCAGCATGTGCGGCTCGAAGTAGAGGCTGCCGAGCGCATGCTTCAGATCGCGGTAGCGCGGCACGATCTGGTCGGTGTGCAGACGATCGAGCGTGTCGACCATGTCGATCTCGTTGCGCAACACCGCGATCTGCTCGCGCCGCGGCTCGAGCTCGGTCTCCGGCGGCGCGTCGATCGCCAGCGCCGCCCACAGGCCCTGGCCAAGCTCACGCACCGTGGTCTGGTCGCGCAGAATGTAGGCGTCCTGACCCTCGTGGTACTCTTCCGCCAGCTTGGTGACCAGGTAATCCGATTTGTCGAGGCGCTGCAGATTCCACGTGCTGTCGTGGCTGTAGAGGTAGAGCTTGACCAGCTGCGAGAGGATGTTGTCGTCGTAATTCTTCACCCGCTGGAAGAACTGGCGCAGCAGCGCCGGCGACACCCCGTCGTCGATGGCCAGCAGCGACTCGACCAGCGGCGCCAGCCGCCGCTCCACCGCATCGAGCTGCTCGGTGACGGTGTCGATCGTCGTCTCGGCAAGATTCTGCGACACCTGCTTGAGGTCGCCGTAGACGGTCTGGAAGTCCGCGGGCTGCTGCGGCGACAGCGACGCCAGATCCGGGAAGACCTTGCGCAGGCCCTGCAGGAATTGATGAAACGTCCATGCCGACTTGAAGTGGTTGGACAGGCGGATGTACCGACGATGAACGCGATTGAGCTCTTGGACTGACATCCGTTCCTCTCTTGCTCTGGCCTGGGAGGACTGCGAGGATGGCGCCGAGCACGACGCCGGAGACCGATTGTACGCGATGAGCATCGAGAAACCCCGTATCCTCCTCTCCGCTGAAGAGATCGACCGACGCACCGCCGAGCTCGCAGCGGCCATCGAGCGCGACTACGCGGACAGCGAGCGCCTGCTCGTGATCGGCGTGCTCAAGGGCTCGATCGTGTTTCTCGTCGATCTGATGAAGAAGCTCGACCTGCCGCTGCAGGTCGATTTCCTGCAGGCAGCGAGCTACGGCGACAGCACGGAGCCCGGCGAGGTCCACATCCTCAAGGACGTCGACCTGCCGGTGCGCGGCGCCGATGTCTTGCTGGTGGAAGACATCGTCGACACCGGCCACACCCTGAGCACCGTGCTGCGCATGATGAGCTTCCGCGGCGCGCGCAGCGTCAAGCTGTGCGCTCTGCTCGACAAAGAGGCGCGGCGCGAGACCGAGGTGACGATCGACTACCGCGGGTTCACCATCGACGACCATTTCGTCGTCGGCTATGGCCTCGACTACGCGGAGCGCTACCGCAACCTGCCGTACGTCGGGATTCTCGAGGCTGACGAAACGTGACCCTCGACTCGACTTCGGACCAAGGAGCAGCGCAGCGATGAACTTCACCCACACCGAGGCCGCGCCCCAGGCCGTCGGTCCCTACTCGCAGGCG
Organism: Acidobacteriota bacterium; assembly: GCA_039194425.1. Classification (GTDB taxonomy): domain Bacteria; phylum Acidobacteriota; class Thermoanaerobaculia; order Multivoradales; family J023; genus JAUIJL01. The sequence continues at coordinate 516,708 of JBCCVZ010000002.1, forward strand.
GTCGAGATCGCCGGCTTCGTCTACACCTCCGGCCAGGTCGGTCTCGACCCGACGAGCCAGACCCTGGTCGAAGGCGGCTTCGACGCCCAGGCGCGCCAGGTGATGAAGAACCTCGAGGCGGTGCTCGACGCCGCCGGCTGCAGCTTCGATGATGTCGTCAAATCGACGATCTACGTCACCGACATGGGCAACTTCGCGATCCTCAACCAGATCTACGCCGAGGCGATGGGCGACCATCGCCCGGCACGGTCGACGGTCGAAGTCTCCGCCCTGCCGGTCGGCGCGCTGGTCGAAATCGACATGGTCGCGCGAGTGCGCTGAGCGCCGCTCGCCGACTCCTACTGGACGTAGCCGAGCGCGCGCAGCTGACGCGCCAGCTCGGAGTCACCGTCGCCAGGTGAGGCGGAACGTACCGTCTCGGCGCCGCGCCACCAGAGCGTGAAGCCGCGCGCGGCGGCGTCGAGCAGCGATCCGTCCGCACCGACCTCGACCCCGCGCCAGCTGGGCTCGTCGAGGCGCCAGCGCAGCAGCTCGGACTCGAGATCGACGACGCGCACCGTGGTGTCGAAGCGACGTGACCCGTCGTCCTCGTCGTCGAAGGCCCCGCGCAACCGCAGCTCGTTGCCGAAGACCTTCTCGAAGCGCAGCGTGAAGCCGACGCCGGCGGGGACCTCGAGACGCGCCACGCCCATCTCGAGCCATTCGAGGCAGTCACAGGGCATGTCGAGCGCCTTGACGCCGAGCGGGCGCACCATCGGCCCTTCGATCTGTGCCACCAGGCGTCCACCCGCGGGCTCGTTGCCGATATGGAGGAAGAGGCCGGTGGCGCTCGCCGCCTGAGCGAAGACGTCGCTGCGCATGGCCTGCAGTCGCTCGCCGAGCCCGTCCGCGAGCTCGTCGGCGGCCTGCGCGCCGTCCCCGAGCAGGCTGCTGCGCTCACCCGGATCGCGCTCCAGGTCGTAGAGCTGCTCACCGCCCCGTGCCGGCGGCCAGGGCGAGTCGTCGTGGATGTACTTCAGCCCTCCCCGACGCAGCGCAAGGCCGCGATTCGACGAGCCGGCGTAGCTCCAGGCATTGTCCAGAGTCTCCCCGTCCGGATCATTCGGCGAGACACCGTCGGTCGACGCGAGCAGCGGCAGCAGGGAGATCCCATCGAGCGCCGCCGGGACCTCGAGACCCAGCGCGTCGAGAACTGTCGGCGTCAGGTCGACCTGGCGCACCTGACGCGCGATGCGAGCGCCGGCGCCGCGCGCCTCGGGCAGCGCGACCACCAGCGGCACCAGGAGCACGTCGTCGGTGAGGTCGGCATGGCCGACACGCCCGATGGGATCGAGCGCCTCGCCGTGGTCGGACGTGATCACCACCACCGTGTTCTCGGCCAAGCCCTGGTCTTCGAGCCAGGTGAGCAGGCGGCCGATCTCGCGGTCGGCGTGGCCGACACCGCGGTCGTAGAGCGCCGAGATCAGCGCCGCGTCGTCGGCCGTCGCCGGTCGCTGGTCGCCGCCGCGCCGCAGCACGAAGCGATTGCGCTGGCGAAAGGCATCGTCCGCCGTGTTCTTCGCCGACACGATCGCCACCCGGGTACCCGCCGCCTCGGGCGGCACCTCGACTCCGAGCCCCTCGGTCCCGACGCCGCCACCGCCCGCCCACGGCCGATACGGGTCGTGCACGGCATACGTGTGCAGGAAGTAGAAGAAGGGTCGCGAGCGCGCGTCCCCGATCCAGGCCATCGCCGCGTCGACTCCGCGGCGCAGCTCGTCGTGGTCGCGCGCGCGGTCGCGCCAGTAGCGATACTCGTCGAAGCCGCGCGCCAGGCCGTACTTCGGATGCAGGTAGGCACCGCCGGTCGCGGCTCCGGTGGCGTAACCGGCCGCACGCAGACGTTCGGCGAGCAGCTCGAGCGCGCCAGCCGCCGCCGGGGAGCCCGAGCGGTCGATGCCGCCGACATCATGGTTCACCCCGTGGTGCAGGGCGTCGAGGCCACTGAGCATGGTCCAGTGCGCCGGCAGCGTCCACGGAGCCGACGCCACCGTCTGCTCGAAGACCACCGCCCGCCGCGTTGCCCAGGCATCCAGACGGGGCGTGGTCGGCCGCTCGTAGCCGTAGAGCGACAGGCGGTCGGCCCGCAGGGTATCGATCGACACCAGGAGCAGATTCGGCCGCGCGTCGTCCCCAGGCGCTAGCCGAGATGCGCGGCGCTCGAGCGACCAGGCGACCCACTCGACGTCGACGGTTCGGCCCTCGGCAGGCGCAACGCGAGCGAGCAGGTCGAGCTCCAAGGTGGTTGCGACGTCAGCCGGCGGCAAATCGACCCGCCGCCACGGTGTCTCGTCGTCGAGCCGGAGCGACACGGCCTCGAGCAGCCCCGGGCCGCTCGCGTCCTCGACTTCGAGCGCGAGCTCGACCTCCGGCATGGTGCCGAGGGCGGCGCCCACCTGCCCCGCCGCCGGCGCGTCGCCGGCCGGCATCGGCCGCGTGAGCGCGGTGACGTAGAGCCGCAGCTCCTCCCCCGCCGCGACCTCGACCCGCGTCGCCAAGGTGCGGCCGGGTCGGCTCAACACCGCCTCGCGCACCACCCCGGCGCTGCCCACCAGCCACGCCTCGCCGGCCGCCGCGCCACCGGCCGACGGCACGTAGACGGCGGTCGCCGGCACGCCGAGCTCGACCCGCTCACGCGCACAACCGACGAGCGCAAGCACACAGAGGAGCATGGCGAGACGACCGCTCCTGATGTCGCATGGGCGCCAGCGCACAGAGCACTGCCGGGTACCCTGGCTCGATGGTGCGAGAGCCTCGCAGGGCGCCAACCTGCGTGCACCATGAATCATGCTGGGCTGGCGCCCGGGCGACGGGGCAACGTCGAGACGACTCGGGGCGAACCCGAGCCCTCGTGCGCTCGGAGCCCCGACGCCCGTCGGACGATCGGGCTCACTGGACGACCGACGACCAAGCGGAGAGGTTGCCCGATTCGAAACCGTCGAGGAAGACCAGGCCCGCGACCTCGTCGACGAAGACCGTCGTGCGCGCCGTGGCGCCACCCTGCGCGGTGATCGCGCACACCGTGTAGACCTCGGTCTCGGGAGGTATCACGAAGAGTGAGCCGGCGGCCGCGCCACCGGTGGCCAGGCCGTGGTCGAGCGTCGAGTCGACGAACGGAGCGCCGGTGGGCGTCACCGACCAGGTGAGCTGTGACATCTCGCCCGAGGAAATGCTCGCCGGGGTCGCCACGAGCGTGGCGGCCGGCTCCGGCTCGTTGGCCACCGTCGCGTCGAAGCTCTCTGCGCCGACCTCGAGCGTGTGGACTCCCTGGCCGACCTGGGTCACTCCCCAGCCGCCGGTGACCGTGCCACCGTCGAGGGTGGCGGCACCGCCGGTCCAGGCATAGGCGACATAGGCAGTGCTCGCGGTCGCCGCGTCGCCGGCCGCCGCCGCCATCACGACACCGCCCGGCACCGGCACAATCACACCGTCCACCGGCGGGCTGCCGGGCGCGGTGTTGTTGGTCTGGCTCTTGGCGGTGTTCGGCGCGCTGCTGCGGTTGATCACCAAGGGGTTCAGCTCGGCGACCGTCTGCGGCACGGTCAGAGTGTTCTTGTAGATGTCGGTGCCGAAGGTCTCGTTGTAGATCGTGTTGCCATTGAAGCGCTGATCGTTGATCGGCTCGTCGTTGCTGTCGCCCTCGTGGATCGGCAGGCCGATCTGCTCGGCGAAGAGCGAGCTGGCGATGGCGCCGGTCTGGTTCATCAACTGCCCCTGGAAGGTCTGGCCGGCGCTGTAAATCGCGGCGCCGAACGACGCGTTCACGCCCTCGGAAACACCTGGGCTCACCTCGTTGCCGAAGAACTTCGAGCTGGTCACGTCGAGATCCGAGCCCTGAGAGTAGATCGCGCCGCCGAACTGTTCCGAGGTGTTGCTGGCGAAGGTCGTGCCGGTGACGTTGGCCACCGACTTGGTGACCAGGCGCAGCGCACCGCCCTGGCTCGACGGACCCGACGCGTCGCAGCCGACGAACATCGAGTCGGTGACCGTCAGGTCGGTGAACGTGACCCCGACACCGCCACCGAGACCGGCAGTATCGTCGGTGACGTCGAGGTCGGCGAAGACCACCGTATCGAGCACGATGCGCGCGCGGTTGACGGCATCGGTGCCTTGCGGCGTCACGCCACCGAGCCCGAAGCCACGGTTAGTGTCGCCGCTGGCGAACAGGCCGCCACCGAGGCGGCCGACCGTGCCGACGCCGCCGAAGCGGCCGATGATCAGGGAGTCGCGCACCGTAAGCTCGACCGACGGACGGTTGTTGCCACCGTCGCCGCCGGTGTCGTTCGACGACATGTGCAGGGTGCCGCCGCGCAGCTGCGTGCCGGTGACCCGATTGCCGCGGAACACCGAGTCTTCGATCGTCGACTTGCCGCGGTACGACGACACGGCGCCGCCGAACTCGGCGCGGTTGGTGTCGAAGCGCGAGAAGGTGACGTCGAGCGCGGTCTGGTCCTCGATGTGGATCGCACCGCCCTCCGTCGGGCTCGGCGTATTGATACCGGGGAACGGCACCGCGACGTTGTCGACAAAGGTCGAGTTCGCCACGTGCACAATCGCCTGCGGCACCGAAGTCGGCTCCTGCCAGGTCCCGAGCGCGTAGATGGCGCCGCCGGCGAAGGCGGTCTCATTGCTCTCGAAACGGCTGTTGGCGACGCGCAGGATGCCGTCCGTCATGTGAATGCCGCCGCCGGACGCGCTCGGCCGATGACCGGCCAGATTGGTGCGATTGGCCGTGAAGACTGAGCGGTGGACCCAAGCCTCGGATGCTCCCACGCGCAGGCCGCCCCCTTCATTGTCGGCCGCATTGCCGTCGAACACGCAGTCGAGAAAGATCCCGTGCGCGCCGGTGAACAGCCCCACCCCGCCGCCGCCGGTGGTCGGCGCCGCCGAGACGTTGTCCTCGAACAGGCAGTCGACGAACGTCACCTGGCCTTCGACCACGCTGACGCCACCGGCGATGCCGTTGCTGGTCGAGCGACCACGGCGGAACGTCAGGCCCTCGAAAGTGACATGACTCGGCTGCGCCGCGACATTGTCGATGTAGACCAGGACCGGCTGCGCGTTGGCGCCGTCGAGCACCGCAGTGCCCGCCGACTCCGCACGGATCGTGAAGTCCTTGCGCGGATCGACGATGCGGAAACCGTTGGCCGGCGCTGTGTAGGTGCCCGGCTCGAGAACGATCGTGCCGCCGTCGGGCACCGCGGTGATCGCGGCCGCGAGCGTCGCGACATCGGTCGGAACGAGGATCTCGGTGTCCGCCGTAGCCGGCGCCGAGAGCGCGCCCAGCAGCGCGAGCGCGAGCGCCGTCGGACACGCGATGGAGCCTCGGAGGCGAAGAACTTTGGAGAGGATCAGATGAAGTGAACGCACGAAACCTCCGCTTGAATCGATCGACAGCAGGGCCGCGCGGGGGACGTCCGGCGGCCGGCGAGCGCCGGCAGTGTAGCACTCGATGGCGCCACGCCATGGCGGGTCAGAGAGACGCACGCCGCACGGCTCGCACCCGGCGGCTCAGAGGTAGCCGAGAGCTTCGAGCTGACGTCTCGTCTCCTCGTTCACGGGCGCGTCCTCGGTGCTCCGCGCCAGCTCCGAGACACTGAGCTCGAGACCGATCTTGCCCGCGCCGAGGCGCGCGCGGTCGCCGCGCCGGCGCCAACGCTCGCCGTCGTAAAGGAACACATCGCGCTCGGCCAGGGTCGCCACCTCCGGGCGGAAGCGTCGCACGATCGGCTCGCCCTCGTCGGGCTCCCAGCGCAGCTCGAAGGCGAGCTTGTCGGCGACCAGGCTCTCGACCAGCAACCGCAGACTCTCTCCCGGCGCGAGCCGCAACACGCCGCCCTGGCCGCTGACCCGCTGCGCCCAGCCGACAGCGCCCACGCCCTCGGTCACGCCGCCGACGTCGAGGGTCTTGATGCGCGCCGGATGCGACCACGGACCAAACAAGCGCGCCTCGAAGCGGCCGGACTCACCGCCGTGGCGCAGGGTGACGCGCAGGCCGCGGTGATGACGATCGAGGTGCTCGAGCGCACGCTGCCGCAGCCGCGGCAACCGCGGGTCGTCGACGCCCGCCGGGCTCTCGCCCTCAGGCGCCAGGTCGCGCAGCTCGTGGCGTCCGCGCACGGGATCCCAGGCCGAGTTCTGCAGCACATAACGCAGCCGCTCCCCGACCTGCAGCGCCAGGCCGTAGTTGGCCGAGCCGGCGTAGCTCCAGGCCTCGAGCGGCGGCGTGTCGCTCGAGTCTCCGAGGGCCAAAGCGCGTAGCGGCACGCCGTCGAGCGGTCCGACCCCTGATCCCGACGACGCGCCAGCGGGCAGGTCGAGCACGTCGAGAATCGTCGGCACGATGTCGATCGAGCGGACCGTCCGCTCGACTCTGCGGCCGGCGGCAGCGCCGTCGGGCCACGAGATCAGGAGCGGGATGCGCAGGTTGTAGTCCTCGAGGTAGTTGTGCCCGGCATGCTCGTTCTCGCCCAGGGCCTCGCCGTGATCCGAGGTGACGACGATCAAGGTCGGTCGGTTCCGCGCCTCGAACGCTTCGATCAGGCGGCCGACGCGCTCGTCGGCATAGGCGATGCCGCTGTCGTAGAGCGCCCGCGTCAGCTCTTTCTGCGCCTCGGTGAGCGGCGTCGACTCACCCTCCGGCGTGATCGCGATGAAGTAGTCCGGGTTCCAGGTCAGCTGGCCGTGCTGCCACGGATTGCCGCGCATCTTGATCTGCGTGTCGTCCTGCCCCTTCGCCACCTCGGAGGCGAGACGGGAGAAGTACGGCTCCCGTCGCTTGTACGGGAAGTGGATCTCGTAGGTGTGGAAGAACAGGAACACGCGCTCGTCGGGCCGCTCGTCGAGCCAGCGCAGGCTCCACTCGAGGTGACGGTCGATCTCGCCCTCGCGCGTGCGGTCGCGCCAGGTGCGGTAGACGTCGAACCCCTGCGCCAGGCCGAAGCGCGGGCGCAGGTAGCCGCCGCCGTTGACGCCGGCCGTGTGGTACCCGGCGGCGCGCAAACGCTCGGCGAGCAGGTCGAGCGCGGCCGGCACCTGGACGCTGTGGTTGACGCCGTGGTGAATCGCCTCGAGGCCGGTGAACATCGAGGCGTGCGACGGCAGGGTCCACGGTGCATGCGCGATGACGTGCTCAAAGAGGGTCGCCGACCGCTCCGCCCAGGCGTCGAGGTGGGGCGACGTCTCGACGCTGTGCCCGTAGCTCGAGAGCCGATCGGCGCGCAGCGTGTCGAGGACGACGAAGAGGATGTCCGGCCGATCCTCGGCCGGCGCGCGCGCGGCAACGATCTCGGGGTGCGCCAGGAAGAGCAAGTCGTCGGCGCCGAGATCGACCGGTTCCTCCGGCGGCTCGCCGAGCACAAACTCGAAGACCAACTCCTCGCCGATTCGATCCGCCAGCGGCTCGAGGTCGATCTCGAGCAACGACCACGGGGACGCATCAGGCCCATCCCCCGACGACCCCGGGACCAGGCGTGCGTCGAGCAGCTCGGTGCGCGCAGCGTCGTCCGGCCGGCCGACGCGGACTCGCACCGACAGCGCGGCGTCGGCGACCACCGGCCGACCGACGGCGAAGCGCAGCCATGCCGGTGCCTCGGGCACCCGCAAAACGACCTCGAGCGGCATGCCCGCGACGGTGAGCAGAGCGCTGCGCGACTCCTCGCCGAGGCTGATCAGGCGTGCCTGGCCAACCAGCGCCGCGATCCGCTCCGGCGTCTCCTCGATCTCCCCGACCAAGGTCTCGAGGTCGGCGAATGGTGGTGCCTCGTCGATGCCGCGCTCCGCGATCGACCACTCGACCGACGGTCGGCAGCCGAGCGCCGCGATGCAGGAGAGGAGCACCACGAGCCACGACACGCGAAGTCCAAGGCTAGTCGGTCGAAGACTCAGCCTCGAGCAGTCCGCGGACCGTACTGGGACCGCCGGCATCTTGCCGGCAGCGCGGGGCAACGCCCCGCGTTCCGATCCCTCACGGTCGGCAACTCGGCGCATGCAAGAACCGCGGGCAACGCCCCGGCCAGCCCCCAGGCCGGCAGGATGCCGGCGGTCCCAGTACCGATCGTGCCCTCTCATCGTTCGAGTGCTCCTCGGACCCAAGCACCCTCTCGCGAAGCCGAGGCTGGTCGGTCGGAGACTCCGCCCCGCGCAGTCCGCGGCCATGCGCCTTCAGACGAAGGCCGATGTCGATCGGTCGTAGGCATCGACGAAGACCTCAGAGGTAGCCCAGCGAGCGCAGGCGCTCGACCGTCTCGGGATCGGGCTCGGCCTCCTCGGGCACGGCGCCGCGTGGGTGGGCGCGGCGCCAGGCCTCGAGCAGCTCGAGGTAGCGGCCGGCGATCACCGGACGACGCTTGGCGACGTCGCGCCGCTCGCCCGGATCGCGGACCAGGTTGTAGAGCGAGTGCCACACCTCTTTGTCCGGCGGATGACGCTCGATCAGCTTCCACTCGCGGGTGCGCACGCTGTACATGCGGTCGGCGTACTGCGAAACGACCGGCCGGCGCGCCGGTCGCCCGCGCTCGATCTCGTCCTGCACGATGCCGACGAGGTCGCGCCCGGTCGCGGTCTCCGGCACCGGCAGCGCGGCGGCGGCGCAGAAGGTCGGCAGCAGATCGATGTGCGACGCCTGTGTCTCGATCGCGGCCGGCGCGAGGGCCTGGCTGCCGGTGCCGATCAGCAGCAGCGGCACGTGGATGAGCTCGTCGTAGAGGCTTCCCGGATGCAGCCAGCGTCCGCGATCTCCCAGCTCCTCGCCGTGATCCGAGGTGATCACGACCAGCGCATCGTCGAGGAATCCGCTCGTCTCGAGCTCGGCCCAGAGCGTCCGCAAGGCATCGTCGGTGTAGCGGATGCCGGCGTCGTAGAGCCTGCGCGTGCGCTCCGACTCGGCGTCGTCGAGCGGCGGACGCTTCCCGCGCACCACCTCGAGCAGCGCTTCGCTGGTCGGTTCGAACCCAGTCCCCTCGGCGCCGAAACGCTCGCGGTAGGCGCGCGGCGGATCGTACGGCGAGTGGATCTCGTAGGTGTGGAAGAGCGCAAAAACTGGTCGTCCGGTGTCGCTGACGTCACGTAGGGCGTCGACCAGCCGACGCACACCGCGCTCGACGTTCACCGGATCGTCGATGAAGACGTCGAAGCCCTGGTCGAACCCGAAGTCGTCCGACATGAACCCCGCGCCGGTCACCGCCACCGTCGCGTACCCGGCCTGCTGGAGCAGCTCGGGAAGAACCACGAGCCGATCGGGCACGCGATGACCGATCTGTCGATCGGTCGCCCCACGCCCCTGCCAGGCGCCGGGCATCGAGACCCCGTGCGTCTCCTGGTAGAGCGACGTGAACATGGTGGTGTGCGACGGCGGCGTGCCGTGGGTGTTGGCGAAGCCGTTGCGAAAAACGACGCCGCGCTCCGCCATCTGATCGAGGAACGGCGACGTGCCGCCGTCCACACCCTCGACGCGGTGCCCGTGGAGACCGAGGCGGTCCGCGCGCAGGGCGTCGAGGGAGATCAGCAGCAGATTCGGGCCATCGACGGCCGCCGCCTCGCCAGGTGGCGCCGAGCCCTGCGGACTACAGGCCGCCAAGGCGAGCAGCGACCCAACGACGATCGCCCGCACCACCGAACTGGCCCTTCGCGCCGGCCGCATCACGCCAGCCGCCCCAGGATCTCGAGGGCTCGCGAGATCGCCTCCGGCCCGACATCCTGGTGAGTGACGAAGCGGACCTCATCGAGTCCGGTCGGAATCGCCAGCAGACCGGCCTCGGCAAGAGCCGCGACCGCCCGCGCGGCCTCACCACCGCACAGACTCGGCTGCAGGCGTGCGAGCACGATGTTGGTCTCCACGGTCGACGGCTCGCAGCGCCAGCCATCGAGCGCCGCCAATCCTTCGGCCAGTCGACGCGCATGCTCGTGGTCGCGGCGCAGCATCGCCGGCCCGTCGTCCCACGCGATCAGACCCGCGGCGGCCAGGACACCGACCTGGCGCATGCCGCCACCGAACATCTTGCGCACCCTCCAGGCCTCGCGGATCCAGTCGGCGCGGCCGCACAGCACCGAGCCGATCGGCGCGCCAAGTCCCTTCGACAGGCAGACCGAGACGCTGTCGAAGCCACGCACCAAGTGCAGGGCGTCGACCTCGAGAGCAACCGCGGCGTTGAGCAACCGCGCCCCGTCAAGATGCCTCGCCAACTCGCGCTCGGCGGCGACCTCGAGCAGCGCGTCGAGACGCGCGCGATCGTAGACTCGGCCGCCGGCCATGTTGAACGTGTTCTCGATCACCAGAATCCGCGGACGCGCGCGGTAGGGAGCGAGCGGCGGGATCGACGCCCGCAGGGTATCTGCCTCGAGCAGGCCACCGGGCGCGTCGACCAGGCGTGGCTGCAGACCCGAGAGCGCCGCCATGGCGCCCATCTCGTAGAGCACCACGTGACTGCTCTCGGCGCACACCACCTCGGCGCCTGGAGCACCGTGGAGATGCAGCGCGATCTGATTTCCCATCGTGCCCGAGGGCACGAAGAGCCCGGCCTCCATGCCGAGCGAGGCGGCGACCCTCTCTTCGAGCCGGCGCACGGTCGGATCCTCGCCGAAGACGTCGTCGCCGACCTCGGCCTCGGCCATTGCCCGGCGCATCGCCGCGCTCGGCCGGGTCACCGTGTCGGAGCGCAGGTCGATCGTGCCGTGGTTCATGTCTCGTCCTCGAGATCGCTGAGATCCTCGTCGTCCAGATCCTCGCCGACCCCGTCTTCGTCCGCCCGATTTTCTTCACCTACAGCCTCGAGATCTCGAGACGCCGTGGCGTCTCCAGCGACCGAGAGACCCGGTCCGAGGTACTCGTGCCGCAGCTCCGCGAGCAGCGCCGACGGCTCGTCGCCGGCCACCTCTTCGACGATGCGACGGCTCGCCGGGTCGAGCCAGTCCATCACCTTCAGATTCCCTTCCGCCGCCAGCGCCGCCAGATCGTGCTGCGTCGCCTCGGCGCCACGCGCCGCGCGCAACAGGCTCTGTCCCGAGCCGACCGGACGATCGAGGCGCAGCCACAGGTCGCCGGCGAGCGCCAGGGCGGCACCAATGCGCCGATTGCTGCGCTGGCGTGGTGCCCCGCCGATCGGTGGACGCCGCGGGAACGGAGTCATGCCGGCGGCGGCGACGGCGCGATCGAAGAGGCGCTCGGAGGGGCGGCCACCGTGAAAGAGCGCGTCGAAGACGTCTTCGTCACGCCCCTCGGCGAGGCGACGCCGCTCGCCCGCGTCGAGGTCGAGCAGCATCCCCTGCACCGAGCGGACACCGCTCGCGGCAAGACTCTCCAGGCCCTCCTCGATCGTGCCCGGATGGTCTCCGATGCCGGGCACCAGGGGCCATAGCGCGATCGCCTCGGGAGGCACCTCCGTGAGCCGCTCCAGCTCACCGGAGAGCAGGACGGCGAGCAGGTCGCAGGCGACCAGGGTCGCCGCGTCTGGCGCCGGCTCGCCGGGCTCGATCTGCATCACCAGAGGGGTGCGCCGCGCCGCCAGCCGCTCGGCGATCTCGTCGAGGGACGCTTGCAGGCCGTCGTCGACGGGCGGCAGGTAAAGCAGATCGTCGAGCTCCTCGGGCTCGATGCGCACCGGCGGCGGGGCCGCGGCGCGGCGACGCGAAGCGCCCAGCCGTCCAGCCGCGAGGTCGGTGTAGAGGCGCGTGCGGTAGCGCCAGGTGCGCGGCGCATACGCGATCCACAAGCGCGACGGCTCGGCCAGCTGCGGCACCGCGCGCGCGGAGATCGGCCCGTCGCTCATCGCGGCTATCCGGCCTCGCCGGAGGCCAGGTGCGGCGCGACCGCGCGCTGGACGTACTTGGCCAACACATCGACCTCGAAGTTCACCCGATCCCCCGGGGTCAACGCGTCGAGCGTCGTCCACTCGAGGGTGTGGGGAATCAACGCCACTTCGAAGCGGTCGCCCTTGAGCGCCGACACCGTCAGGCTGACGCCGTCGAGCGTCACCGACCCCTTCTCCACCACCAGCGGCGCGAACTCTGCCGGCAGAGACACGGCGAGCTCGCGATGCTCCTCGAGGTCGCGTCGCTCGACGATCTCGAGCACTCCGTCGACATGCCCCTGCACCCAGTGGCCGCCGAGCGGATCGCCAAGGCGCAGCGCCGACTCGAGATTGACCTCGGAGCCGGCCTCGAGCGCACCGAGCGTGGTGCGCTGCAGTGTCTCCGGCGACAGCTCGACCGTCGAGCGGCCGGGCGCATGCTCGATCAGGGTCAGGCAGACGCCCGACACCGCCAGGCTGGCGCCGATCTCGAGGCGTTCCGAGAGCGCCTCGGAGTGTGCGAGGGTAAGGCGCCGTCCTCCCTGCCCGGAGGGCTCGGGGGCGGCGATCAGTCGACCACGCTCTTGAACAAGTCCTGTAAACATGTCTCGCGAAAAGCCGTGAAGACGAGGTCCGGGCCTCGTCGGGTGACCTGGAGATCAGCGAGGCGCGGAGCCTCGGCGAGGGTCGCAAACCCGCTCCCGCGCAGCGGCCCAGGGGCGGTCTCGCCGCCCAGCAGGCGGGGCGCGCAGCATACCGCGACCCGGTCGAATGCCGCCGCCTCGGCGAAGGCCGCGGCGACACTACCACCGCCCTCGACCAGCAGGCTCTGGACTCCGCGACGCGCGAGATCGCCAAGCACCGCCGTCGGCTCGACGCGCTCCAGCACCACCACTTCCGCGCCGGCCCGCGTCAGCTCCTCGCGTCGCGTCGCCCGCGCCGCCTCGGCGGTTTCAGTGTCTGCGCCTTCGGTGTCGGCGATTTCGGTGTCGGCGACTTCGGTATCCGCGGCTTCGGTATAGACGAGCACCGGCCCGTCGACGGTGAACAGGCGTGCCGTCGGTGCAAGACGAAGGCGACGATCGAGGACGATGCGCACGATCGGGCCTTCCGCCTGGCCAAGACGCCGAGTCAGCCGGGGATCGTCGGCCAGCGCGGTGCCGCTGCCGACCAGGATCGCATCGTGCTCCTCGCGCAGCTCGAGCGCCCACTGTCGGCCCTCGGGGCTCGAGATCCACTGACTGTCGCCGGTGTGGGTGGCGATCTTGCCGTCCAAGCTCATCGCCCATTTGAGCGTCACCGCCGGTCGCCGTTGCACGATGGCCGCGAGGAAGCGCCAGTTGAGGCGCACCGCCTCGTCGACCAACCCACCCCACGCGACCTCGATGCCGGCCGCCTCGAGGCGCGCAAAACCGCCTCCGGCGACCCGCGGATCGGGATCGCGGTGGCAGGCGACGACGCGCGCGACTCCGGCCTCGACCAAGGCGTCAGCGCACGGCGGCGTGCGACCGTGGTGCGCGCACGGCTCGAGGCTGACGTAGGCCGTCGCGCCGCGAGCCCTCTGCCCGGCGGCGCGCAGCGCGTCGATCTCGGCATGCGGGCCGCCGGCGCGCCGATGCCAGCCCTCGCCCACGACCTCGCCGTCGCGCACGATCACCGAGCCGACGCACGGATTCGGCGCCGTCGTCGCGCGCCCCCGCGCCGCCAGCTCGAGACAGCGGCGCAGGTGACGCAGGTCGTCGTCGCTCAGCACCTGGTCACTGGAACAGCGCCGACGCGAACTCGCGCGGCAGGAACTCGATCACGTCGTCGGGCGTTTCGCCAACGCCGAGGAAGACGATCGGCAGCCGCAGATCACGCGCCACCGCCACGGCCATGCCACCCTTGGCGGTCCCGTCGAGCTTGGTCAGGAAGACCGCGTCGACCTCGACCACCTTCTTGAACTCGCGCGCCTGCGCCACCGCGTTGTGGCCGGTGGTGGCGTCGAGCACCAGCATCGTCATCAGCGGCCAGCCGGCGGCTTCGCGCTCGATCACCCGGCGGATCTTGCTGAGCTCTTTCATCAGGTGGTCTTTGTTGTGCAGGCGACCCGCGGTGTCGACGATCACATGGTCAGCACCGCGCGCGCGTCCGGCCTGCAACGCATCGTAGACCACTGCCGCGGGATCGCCGCCCGGTGCCTGGCGTACGACGTCGACGCCGAGCCGCCCGCCCCAGGTGACGAGCTGGTCGATGGCGGCAGCCCGGAAGGTGTCGCCGGCGGCGAGCAGCACTTTCTTGCCGCGCTGCTGGTGCCAGCGCGTGAGCTTGGCGATCGACGTCGTCTTGCCGACGCCGTTCACGCCCACCACGAGGGTCACCATCGGGTCGTCGCCCGCGGGCTGCAGCGGCGGCTTCGGCGCGTCGAGCAGCAGCACGGCGACCTCGTCGGCGAGGATCTGGCGAATGCGGAACAGGTCGCGCGTCTCGCCCGGGCGGATGCTCTCCTTGACCTTCTCCACCAGCTCGAGGGCGGTTTCGACGCCCAGGTCACTCGAGATCAGACTCTCTTCGAGGTACTCGAGGGTCTCGTCGTCGAGCACGGCGCGGCCGTCCATGGCCGCGTCCATCCGGTCGAGAATCTCGGTGTGGGTCATGAAGAGGCCGCGCTTCAGCTTCTTCCAGAACCCTTTCTTCTGCTGCTCGAACGGGAAATCGGCCTCGGGCGCGAGCTCGAAGTCTTCGACTTCCTCGTGGTCTCGCGAGGCGTCGGTATCGCTCATGGCTGTCCTGTGTCGAAAGCCGCGCACGGCGCGTTGGGGGGCGACGCGGGCGGACGGAGTCGTCGGCGGGCTGGCTTCGGGATGCGGCGGTGCTAGAAGATCTCGCGCGCGATCTCGGCCGCGGCGGCCAGGAGGGTGCGGCGCGAGTGCGCCACCAGCGCGGGGCGCTTCTGCACCAAGACCAGATAGTAGTCGTCCGGCAGCGGCGTGGCAAAGAGATGGATCTCGTCCTTCTCGATGTGCAGCACCTGCGCGATGCCGATCTCGTTCGCCTCCAGCATGGTCTGGATCTGGCGTAGATAGATGCCGAGATAGGCGCCGACGATCTTCATCTCGTAGGGCGTGAACTCGGAGCAGGCGAGATCGACTGTCTCACCGGTCTCGTCGAGGAAGAGCACGGCCAGCGCGCCGCGGTTGTCGGCCAAAAGATTCGCGAGCGTGTACTGAAAAGGCATGGCGTCGGGATCGAAACCTGATGGAAGAGGTCGGTGAGGGTCGGCGGCCGAGCGCGGCTCAGGACGGAGCCGCGAGCGCCGGCGCCGGCGCCGCGGCGAGCTGCTGCGAGCGCTGCTCGGCGCGCTGTCGATCGAGCTGGAGATGCCCCGCCTCCCACGCGAGCAGGAAAGCGGTAACGACTTTGGCGTCGAACTTGGTTCCGGTGAGCTTCTTGATCGTCTCGATCGCGTACTCGGGCGACGAGGCCGTCTGGTAGGGCCGGTTGGTGGTGATCGCGTCGAAGGTGTCGGCGACGCCGATGATGCGCGCCATGAGCGGAATCTTCTCGCCTTCGAGGCGGTCGGGATACCCGGTGCCGTTCCACGCCTCGTGGTGCCAGCGAATACCCGGGATCATCTCGCGCAATGCCGCGATCGGCTCGATGATGTCGGCGCCGATCACCGGATGCAGCTTCATCTGCTCGAACTCTTCCGGCGTCAGCACGCCCTGTTTCTGCAGCACGCGGTCCTGGACGCCGATCTTGCCGACGTCGTGCAGCACGCCGGCGAGCCAGATTCGCTCCTGCACGTCCTTGGGCAGGCCGAGGTACTTGGCGATCGAGCGGCTGTAGGCGGCGACGCGCTCGGAGTGGCCGCGAGTGTACGGGTCCTTGGCGTCGATGGCGGCGGCGAAGGCGCGGATCGAGCTGACGAAGAGCGCACGATTCGCCTCGGCCGCCTTGCGCAGCTGCTCGATGTAGCGCTCGACGTAGGCGCTCATGCGGTTGAAGTCTTTCGCCATGTCGGCGATCTCGGCGGTCATCAGGCCGTCGACCGGCACCCGCCGATCGAATTTGCCGGCGGCGATTTCGTGACTGGTCTCCGCCAGGCGCTGGATCGGGCGGCTGAACCAGCGGGTCGCAGCGATGGCGAAGAAGAGCGCCAGCATCACCGCCAGCACCGACGACAGGACGGTGTCGAACACCATTCTGCGCACCTGCTGGAAGGCGACCTCGGAGCTCTTGTGCGCCACCAGGCCCCACTGGGTCTCGGCGACCTCGACGACGCGCGCCAGGGTCGGGAAGACCTCGTCGCCGACGCGCAGGTCGTATTCGCGCGTGATGCTGAAGGGCATGCCGACGAAGTCGCGCACCAGGTCCGACTCGAGCAGCGCGCGCTCGATCTGCGGCTGGCTGCCGGCCGACCACAGCAGGTGGCCGTCGCTGTCGATCAAGAAGAAGTCGTCGGGCTCGAAGGTCTCGCGCTCGGCGACGCCGCCGCCGAACGCCAGCGGCATCAGCGCCTGCAGCACCAGGGTTTCGCCCGCCGGCGCCGGTATCGGCACCGTGATCACCACCGCCGGCTCCTGACCGGTATCGAGCGCGGCGAAGCGGTACGACGTCTCACCGCTGCGCAGCGCCGAATCGAACGACTCATTCAGAATGCGCTGGATCTGCGGCGCCTGCGTCGTGCCCGAGCGCGGCCCCGCGCGCTGCGGCGAGAGGGCGGCGAAGACCAAGAGGTCGGGGTGATCCTCGGCGAATCCGCGCAGCAGGCGCAGCACCCACTCGCTGCGCAGGCGCTCCTCGAGACTCTCCGGCCCCGGCGCTTCGACGATGCCGCGGCCGAGCTGCTGCATCTCGATCCGGCGGGTCGACAGGTTCTCGCTGATCTGCGCGACGAAGCCCTGGGCCGACTGCGTCAGCAGCTCGGTTTCCTGCGTCTTGAGCGTCTCGCGGTTGGTTTCGATCAGGTGATACGAGCTGAACAACATCGGCAGGATGCCGGGCAGCAGAAGCAGCAAAAAAAGCAGCTGCTGCAGCTTCACTCGCCGCGGCGGTGGTGCGCCACGGGCGCTCGGGCCGAGAGTCGATCCGGGATCGTTCGGTCGCTGGACCGGCTGCGCTACGGGAGTCGACATGGAACGCCGAGTATAGTCGACGCGCGGCGCTCAATCCGTGGATCGGCAGCCCAGACGCGGCGTCGAGAGGAAGTCGCGCAGCACCTCGAGCACCAGCGCATCGTCGAGCCCGCCGCGAAACACGTGCTCACCCGCACCGGCGGCGAGCACCCAGGTGACGCCGGACTCAGTCGCCTTCTTGTCGCGCCGGGTGAGCGCCAGCAGCCGCTCGGCGTCGGCCGGCGCGAACGGCAGCGGCGGCAGGCCGAAGGCACCGAGCAGACGCCGCAGGCGCGGCCCAACAGCGTCGTTCGAGTCTCCATCGCGCGCCACGCCGAGGCGTTCACCGAGGCGCAGCACGAAGAGAATGCCGTAGGCCACCGCCTCGCCATGGCGCAGCGTGCCGTAGCCGGCAGCGGTCTCGATCGCATGGCCCAGGGTGTGGCCGAAGTTGAGCACCTTGCGCAGCCCGGATTCGCGCGGATCTTGCTCGACGACGCGGCACTTGGCCGCCGCCGCGGCCGCCACCACCGGCGCCAGCGTCTCCGCCGCGCCGGCCAGCAGCGACGCGCGCTCGGCCTCGACGCGTGTCAGCAGCTCCGGATCGAGCAGCGCCGCCATCTTCACCACCTCGACCAGGCCCGAGCGAATCTCGTTCGCCGCCAGTGTCGCCAGCACCTCAGTGTCGGCGACCACAGCCGCGGGATGATGAAAGAGTCCGACCGTATTCTTGCCTTCCGGCAAGTCGACGCCGGTCTTGCCTCCGAGCGCGGCGTCGACCTGAGCGAGGAGCGTGGTCGGCAGCTGCACAAACTCGATACCGCGCAGGAAGCAGCCGGCGACGAAGCCACCGAGGTCACCGATCGAGCCGCCACCGAAGGCGACGAGCCGACTGTCCCGCTTGCCACCGGCAGCGACCATCTGCGACCACAGCTGGCCGGCCACCTCCGTCGTCTTGGCGTCTTCACCGTCGGGCGCCTCGAGCCAATGCCAGCGCCCCGCGCGCTGCTCGAGCGGCGCCAGGCGGCTCGCATGATGGCGCAGCACGGCGGGTGACGACAGCGCGAAGACGGTGCGCCCCTCGAGCCACGGTCCGAGACGCTCGGCGGCGTCGGCGAGCGCCCCGGAGCCGACGACGATCTGGGTCGTCCGCTCGCCGACGCGTAGGTCGAGGTCCCAGCGTAGGCTCACGCCGGATCGTCCGACGGGTCTTCGTTCGTCGAGCGCTCGACCAGCGCCAGGCCGAGCTCGGCGAGCTGCTCGGCATCGACCACCGACGGAGCCTCGGTCAGCAGGCAGGTCGCCGAGGTGGTCTTGGGGAAGAGAATCACCTCGCGCAGCGACGGCGCGCCGGCCATCAGCATGACGATGCGATCGAGGCCGAGCGCCAGGCCGCCATGCGGCGGCGCACCGTAGCGCAGCGCGTCGAGCAGGAAGCCGAAGCGCGCCCGCGCCTCATCGGCGTCGATGCCGAGCAGCGCCAGCACCTTCTCCTGCACGTCGCTGCGGTGGATACGGATCGAGCCGCCGCCGAGCTCGAAGCCGTCCATCACCAGGTCGTAGGCGCGCGAACGCACCTTGCCCGGGTCGCTGTCGAGCAGCTCGAGGTCGCGTGGATCGGGGCTAGTGAACGGATGATGCAGCGCCTGCCAGCGCTCGCCGTCGGCGTCCCACTCGACGAGCGGGAACTCGGTGACCCAGAGGAACGAATGCGCCCCCTCGGGAATCAGATCGTAGTCGCGCGCCAGCTGCTGGCGCAGCGCGCCGAGCGCGGTCGCCGTGGTGTGCTCGTCGCCGGCGACCAGCAGCGCAAGGCCACCTGGCTCGAGGCCGAGCGCCGCCGCCGACGCCTCGAGCTCTCCCTGGCTGAGCGTCTTCTTGACCTGGAACTGCAGCTCGCCGTCTCGGTGCCGCAGGGTCAGCGCGCCGGCTGCGCCGTAGCGTCGGGCGACCTCGACCCAGCCGTCGACCTGCTTGCGGCTGGCGTCGGCGGCGCCCGGCACGACGAAACCGCGCACCACGCCGCCGCCTTCGACGGCTGCCTTGAAGCCGCGGAATCCGCTCGAGCCGAGGATCTCCGACAGGTCGACGATCTCGAGGCCGTAGCGCAGGTCGGGACGGTCGGAGCCGTAGCGCGCCATCGCCTCGGCGTAGGTCATCCGCGGCACCGGCGCCTCGAACGGGATGTCGGCGAGCGGCATGATCGCCTCAAACAGGCCCTCGGTCAGCGCAATGACGTCTTCTTCCTCGACGAACGACATCTCGAGGTCGATCTGGGTGAACTCGGGCTGCCGGTCGGCGCGCAGGTCCTCGTCGCGGAAGCAGCGCGCGATCTGGTAGTAGCGCTCGAAACCTGCGACCATCAGAATCTGCTTGAACAGCTGCGGCGACTGCGGCAAGGCGTAGAAACGTCCGCGATGGACGCGGCTCGGCACCAGGTAGTCGCGCGCACCCTCCGGCGTCGAGCGCGTGAGGATCGGCGTCTCGAGGTCGACGAAGCCCTGCTGGGCCAGGTAGTTGCGCACCGCCAGGGAGACCCGGTCGCGGAGTAGGAAGTTGCCCTGCAGCTCGGGCCGGCGCAGCTCGAGGTAGCGGTGACGCAGCCGCGTCTCCTCGGAGGCGTCGATCTTGCCGTCGACGGCGATCGGCGGCACGTCGGACGGCGCCAGCACCGCGGCATGGTCGACGACGACTTCGATCTGGCCGGTCGGCAGAGCGGGATTCGGGCTCTCGCGCGCCACCACCTCACCGGTGACCTCGATCACCCACTCGGCGCGCGCCTCGGCGAGCAGTCCGTGCGCATCCTCGACGCCGGGCGGCACCACCAGCTGGGCGATGCCGCTCCGGTCGCGCAGGTCGATGAAGAACAGTCCGCCCATGTTGCGATGTCGATGGATCCAGCCGCGCAGCAGCACGCGCTCACCGATCTGCGCCTCGCGCAGAGTGCCGGCGCCGCTGCGCGAGGGCGTGGACGAAGGAGTCGGTTCGGTCATGGCGAAATCTCCGCCGGCGATCGCGCCGGCTTGGAACAAAGCTCCGCGTCGGCCGGCTCAGAAGCCGTCGCCGAAGGAGCTGCGATAAGTCTCTTTGAGGCGCATATAGCGCTCGACGATCTCTCCGATGGCGCGCGACTCGTCGGCGCGCAGCGCGCGCACCGGCTTCGCCGGCACGCCCATCACCAGCTGCCCCGCCGGCACGACGGTACCGGGCGCGACGACCGCACCGGCGGCGACCTGCGCGCCACTCTCGACGACCGCGCCGTCGAGCACCCGTGCACCGATACCGATCAGGCAACCATCCTCGAGCGTGCAGCCGTGGACGATCGCCCCGTGGCCGATCACCACGCCCTCGCCGATGTGCAACGGATGGCGCTCGTGGGTCACGTGCAGGACGGCACCGTCCTGCACGTTGGTGCGCGCACCGATGCGAATGCGGTGCACGTCGCCGCGAGCGACGGTCTGGAACCAGAATGAGACATCGTCGCCGAGAACGACGTCGCCCACCACCCAGGCACCCGGCGCCAGCCAGACGCGGGCACCGAGGGCAGGCTCGATCTCTTGAAAACACTGAATCGGCATGGCGGGAATCCGGGTCGGTCCGGGAGCCGGACGCTGGAGGGGTTGGGTCGGGTGCGTGGAGTCTGTCGACGAGGACGACGGCGACGCCCCGCGCGCCGGATCATACCAGCGCCACACGTCTGCCCAAGCACACGTCTGCCCAAGCACACGTCTGCAGAAACCAGGTGCAGAGCACACCTCGCCGAGCATGAGAAAGTCGCCGCAACGATGACTGCCCCCACCACCCCACCGAGCTCAACCACCGAGACGCCAGACCGCGCCCCGACGATCGACGTCGTGATCCCGGCGTTCAACGAAGAGGCGTCCCTACCGCTCGTCCTCGCCGACCTGCCCTGGCCGATGCTCCGCCGGGTCGTCGTCGCCGACAACCGCTCCACCGACGCCACCGCCGACGTCGCCCGCGCCGGCGGCGCCGAAGTCGTCGACGCCCCGATCCAGGGCTACGGCAGCGCCTGCCTCGCCGGCCTCGCCCACCTGCGCCGCACCGGTCCGCCCGACCTCGTCGTCTTCCTCGACGCCGACTACTCCGACCACCCCGACGAGCTCCCCAACGTCGTCGCCCCGCTGCTCGAGAAGACGGCCGACCTCGTCATCGGCTCCCGCGTCCTCGGCCGGCGCGAGCGCGGCGCCCTCCTCCCCCAGGCCCGCGCCGGCAACCTCATCGCCTGCACCCTCATCCGCCTGCTCTACGGCCACCGCTACACCGACCTCGGCCCCTTCCGCGCTATCCGCTGGTCGTCGCTCGAACGCCTCCAGATGCGCGACCCGAACTTCGGCTGGACCGCCGAGATGCAGGTCAAGGCCCTGCGCGCCGGCCTGCGCGTCACCGAGGTGCCAGTGAGCTACCGCAAGCGCATCGGCGTGTCGAAAATCACCGGCACCCTGCGCGGCACCATCCTCGCCGGGTACAAGATCCTGACCACGGTCGCTCGCTACAGTGTTTCTCGCAGCGGTGTCGGCTCGTCCGAGGAGTCGGAGTAAGCGTCGGACCCGCGACCCCGCGGACCGGGCGGAGTGGCCCAGGGTTCCAACCCTGGGCGTCCTCGGGTCGCCGCCGCCGGCGACCACCAGGGGTTGAAACCCCTGGTTCACCTCGTCGGTTCCTCCGGGACCAGGATGTCGAACCCGGTCGCGCTCGCCGCTGCCTCCGCATCCAGCACTTCGCGACCGCCCAGACCCTCAGCAGCCCTCGAGCGACGAAGACCCCGCATCGACCGTCGCAGCGCACGAACGGTACTGGATAGGGGTAGGGAGGACCGGTTACCCGGTCCCCCCTCCCTCCGAACCGTACGTGCGGTTCTCCCGCATACGGCTCTCCGGTCGGTGGTTTGACCTCCGAGAGGACTGACAGGCCTCGGCATGGGCTCGTTGCAGAGAGAAGAGTCCCTGTGAGGCAAAGAACGCGTTGGGCCAGCGGACATTGTCGTTGCCCCGACCTCGACTGCATCCCCGAAGACCCGCCCGACGCCGCAGGATGCCGCGCAAGCGGACCCGGATCCAGCGATCCAGGCGTTCGAAGATGAAGCGATGGCTGTGTTTGAAGTACCCAAACCAGCCTCGAAGCATCGAGTTGAGATCCGTGATGATTTGCTCCAGGCTATGCCCGTTGTTGCTCCGGGTCAGCTCGCGGACCTTCGTCTTTAGGCGGTCCAGACTCTTCGGACGAGGCCAGCGCTGGCCCCGATCGAACCGGTACCCCAAGAAGTCGAAGGGCTCCTCCCTCGCGTCGACGCATCGTGTCTTCTCGCTGTGGAGGTTTAGGCCGACACTCTCGACCCACTCCTCAAGCTGCCGATGCGCGGCACGCGCCTGCGCTTCGCTCCGGCATAAGATCACCAGATCATCCGCATACCGTACGACCTCGAATCCCCGCTCCGCGAGCAGGTGGTCCAACGGATTCAGATAGATGTTCGCAAGTAGCGGGCTGATCACCGCTCCTTGGGGTGCTCCTTGCACCGGCGTCCAACCCTCGAGACCCTCCACCACGCCTTGTCGAAGGAAGGACCGGACGAGGGCCAGAACCCTGCCATCCGAGACCTTCTTGGACACCTCGTCGAGGAGACGCTCGTGGTCGATCCTGTCGAAGAAGCTCCGGATGTCCGCGTCCACGACCCAGCAGTGCCCTTGATCGAGCAACTCCTGCACGCGACGCAGCGCGTCGCGACAGCCGCGGCCGGGCCGGAATCCGTAGCTGTGGGCGGCGAAACCGTGCTCGAAGATCGGTTCGAGAACGCTCCGCAGCGCTCCCTGGACGACCCGGTCGCGCACCGTTGGGATTCCCAACGGGCGTTGACCGCCTCCGGGTTTCGGAATCCATCGACGCAGGATCTTCTGCGGTCGATAGGTCCGAGCTCGGAGAGAACGGCGCAGCGCCTCCACCTCAAGATCGAGTCTCGACTCGAAGCGTTCAATCGTCACGTGATCGACACCAGCCGCACCCCGATTGCGTCGCGACCGCGCGAACGCAGCCTTGAGCACACGGGGGGATGTGACCTTGTCGATCAAGCTGTACCAACGGCCTCCTTTCACTCCGGCTTCCAGAGTCGCCAGCATTCGCTCCGTCCAAACAGTGGGTTCCACCCACGACCAAGGGGCGCGGCTGTCTTCGGCTCGTCTAGTCCTACGGGACACTGGGACCGAGTCATTTCCCACGACTATGAACGTCACGAATCCACCTTCCTGCCTCCCTTCGCTCCACGCCCATTACGGCGCTTCCTCACTACTATGGAGGCTCTGACTTCTGCTCGGCTCTCTCCAACCGAGCAGATCTCCCCGGTCCAGGTGCTCTGCCGTTGTGACCATTCCGTCGCCAACCACCCCAACGAACCCTGACCACGCTTTCTCACGCTACCCCTCAGCGCGTCAGGCCCCCGCGTCTGCGGGTCAGGGCTTCGCCACTCGGTCGCAGGCTCGCCGTTCGTCAAGGCCGAATCGCGTTCGTCTCCTAC